>NZ_QKRB01000055.1 GCF_003233845.1 Paenibacillus sambharensis | reverse complement strand
CAGGTAGTTCACCTGAACCTTGTAGTCTCCAGGCAGGCCTGTCGTTTCGACGGAAGCGAATTGGCCGGTCCGCTGGTCCTTGCCATGCGTGATAAGCGTAATGACACTGCCGCTTGCAGGCACATAGCTGTCGGTGAAATTCACAAGCAGCTTGCCGCCGGCCTGAACGGCACCCTTCACTTCAAGCACATCGGCCGCACTGCCAACGTTCAGCTCAAGCGTGCCTTCAGCAGCTTGCGTGTAATTGCCGCCGATGCCAATCTTGCCGTCCACTTCTTCAACAAGTGTACCAGCGCCTACGGCAACATCACCGGTACCGAAAGCCGCAGCGGATTCGCCCTGCAGCTTGCCGCCGTTAACCACTGTGCCGCCAGCGTACGTGTTGCTGCCCTGAAGGACAAGCGTGCCCGTGCCTTCTTTGGTCAGCTTGCCTGTACCGGAGATATCGTTGCGCCAGCGGTCAAGCGCATGGAAGCCGCCTTGGTCAGCGTCCATTGTTACTACAACATCGCTGTTGAATGCGCCGTAGCCGGCCGCAGCTGCGAACAGGTTCAGGCGTCCCCAGCCTTCTGGGTCATCCAGCACCGGATAGCCGGAAGGCAGGCCGGTCGTAGCCAGTACCGCGCGGCGCTGCTCACCGTTCAGGTAAGGAAGGCGGGTTTCGATCAGTACCTCTGCACCCTTAGGCACAACCATCGGCTTGTTCGTCGGGTTGATCTGCTCAAATCCGTAAGTCAGACGTTCCATGTATTGTGCTTTATTCTTCTCATAATCGCTGAACCGGTCTTCAGCCGAACCAGTCTGCTTCAGCAGGACGTTATGGGCCTGCTCGTAGGCTGCCTGTTTAAGCTCGGCATTCTCCGGATCGTTCAGAGCCGCTGCAGCCAGGGCTGTTGCCATGACACGGCCGCCGATAACATCCAGCGGAGAGTGCATGCCGGCTACAATCCGGCTGTTGCCCATCTCGGAAGCGCGGGTCATCATTTCCTGGAATCGCTCAGGCACTGCGTAAGCCAGCGCCAGGGAGGCCAGGTACGAAGCGTTCGTGTGTCCGCTCGGGAAGCCGCCGTCTGATTCAGGTGTCATACTTCTGACAGGATAGAGAGTTGGTGTGATGATCTCTTCACCGGCCCAGCGCCAAGGACGCATGTACTGGTAGTAGTTTTTGGCCTGGCTCGTAGAGGCATAGTTGCCGCGCACCTTTCCGATCAGGTCGACCATCTTGCCAAGCTCGGAGTTCGAGTCGCCGCCTTTATTGCCGTTCGGGTTGTTGTCACTGTACTTCACCGAAGTAGCGTCTGCAGGAATGTCGGTGATTGTGGTGGCCGTTCCCGACAGCGAGCGGTATACGTCCGCGAGAGCACCAAGACCTTCAGTCGCTCCGTAGGTCTGATTTCTCCGGTCATCGTAATAGGCTCTTTCTTCATCTTCAGCCGTACGGGTTTTGGACAGATCCACTACATACTGAATGTTGTAGTCCAGCACCTCGCTGTTCAGCTTGGTTCCGTTATCCCAGGAATCGCCAGGCGTCCACAGCTCGTGGAATCCGGACAGCACCCCGATCGCCGGGTTGGAGTAGACGGACATGTTAACCGGCTGATTGTTTTTGTAAGTGTCAACGAAGTGTCCCCACATCGGTTCTTGCGGCAGGTAGACAGCCGATGTTGCGGAGGCTACAGCATTATTTGGTTCGGCTGCTGCCGAACTGGAGTATTGGACGGGAACCGTACCAAGGAGTAAGGATAGGGATAATGCAATCGATAAATTCTTCTTGAATTTCATGGTTGAATAGCTTCCTCTCTGTTAGTTAAATCAGAATGGATTGAATGCTGCAGATTAATCAAATTACAGCTTCTTGTAGACAAGTCCAAGCTTGTCAATGTTCGTGCCTGCACGTCCGAAGAAGCCTGTTATATAGCTGCCCGCTGGTGCAGTCAGTGTTGTTGCGGTACCGCTCTTCGTACCGGCAGAGACCTTGCGGCCCTGGTTCGTAGTCAATTCCAGGTAGAAGATTCTGCTGCTGCCGTTGTACGTATTCTGGTAAACGAGCGCACTGGTGAAGTATTCGCCGCTTCCAAGGGTAAGGGCTGCCTCGGTACCGCCGGTTCCGCCGCTTGCCAGTGCCGTCCCGTTCGCATAGGTCATAGACACGGCATCAAGCCGGCTTGCGCCTCTTAGCGTGACAGACACTGGTCTTGCTGTCGCCGGTGCGGAATTCCCCAGAAAGTTGAAGGCCGTGCCCCCGTCTCCGCCTGCAAGGTCGCTGTAAGACAGGCCAGTGGTGTTGGCATAAGAGAAGTTGGAGGTGATCGCATAGTGGTCAGAGAGCTGATGGCCTGTGGAGTCGGTAAAGTAAGTGTTCTCTACCTTGTAAGAGTTCGCCTGAAGGGATACACCAGCGCCGCTTCTGTAGAAAATCTTGTCTACAATCTCGTTGTTCGGACTCGTATCTCCCGGTGTGCCGACCAGTGCAGGAGCTCCCATAGACGGGTAGCTGCCGCCTCTGATCTTCTCGATCCAGGCGTCCTTCATCCCAAGCCGGTCAACGAACAGGCTCTTCAGATTATCCTCCGATCTGGTGTATCTGCAGTTGGTATCCCCGAATACGATGACCGCATGGCCTTGGGAATTCGCTTCGATGTAGGCTGCCAGCTGGCTTAGATTATCACGTCTGGCCTCGTTCGACTTCTCATCAACATTCGCGTCGGCATGAAGATTGTAGACGTCAATATATACCCCATCTGCGACTTTGACTTGCACGTAGGTAAATCCCTTAGGTGTCAGTTCATCTGCGCCATTGTTAATCAAGCCATACCTTTTGTTCCACGTTACTCTCTTCAGGTCATGGATCGGATAGTTGGACAGCGTGTTCAGACCGCTGCCGATTCCTGCGCCGCCAGAGGTAGGTGTGCGGTAGGGATGGTTGTCATTGGCGTACAACGCAGCGTGATAATTGAAGTCCTCCTGCACATTGACAATCTCGTAGGGAGCAAGCTTGGCGCCAATCAGTGGCGTGTATTTCTCCGGATCCGCGCTGCTTGACAGGAATGCCGGCAGCCCTCCTATGTTATAGGACAATACATCGAAGCTGCCTGCTGCTGCACTTGCTGATTTTGCGAAGCTGCCTGCGACCCCGAATGGAATCAGGAGCGTAACAGCCAGCATGGTCATCAGCAGTTTCCTACGTTTCTTCATTTGTTCTCCTCACCTTCTTCATACCGGATTTGACTACGACTAGAAGCGTAACATCGGGCAGGAAGACGCCTCAATACAACAATTTCCGCATGATATAAAAATCGTACGCTATACCCTTGCTACAGAAAATCCAGCTTTCCCCCGGATACCGATTGTCCATGTATCTGGACCGGGAAAATGAGGGGAGATAAGTATGAGTCATTTTTTTCCAGGGCGGGTGTTAAGTTTTGGTTAAGGCCGTAAACTCGTCCATTTCGTGCTGTATAATGGGAAATTGGAAGGAGGGGGAGCGCAATGAAGAAAATAAATTCTGTTTTTACGAGCCTCGCGATTTCGTATATAACAATTGTTCTCGTCATCGTCCTCTTGCTCTGTTCGATCTTCTATATCTATGTGCCCAGGAACTACAACGAAGAAATCCGAAGCAAGAACCAGATGATGCTCAGGAATGCAGCCCAAACGATTGAATCTGCTGTCTTTGACCGGGTTAATAAGATCTATTTGGATATTACGCTTCATAAGATGACAAGCGCAGACCCTTTTAAGAAAGGTTCGCTCGGGGGAGAATCCAGTAGCATCATAGATTTGCAGGAGACGCTTAAGCAGGAAGTCATCAACAATTCCGATCTTATCCATGCCATTCATTTGTACGATCCGCAATCACAAGCACTGATTTCCTCTCTATACGGTCTGCAGGTTGAGGTCCATGCAGGCAGTGAAGCACGGCGAACATTCGACTGGATTGACAGCATGCGCCTAGCCGATACGAGCTACTTGTGGACGGGACCGCGTATGGTGCCGAAGGATATCTATACAAGCGAATCCAGCAATAACAGGAAGCTGCCGCTGATTACCTATGTCCACAGCTATCCCTTTAATTCAACAGGCGAAGCATGTGACCTGATGATTGGGATCGATCTGAAGGAGTCGGCCCTCAGCACCATAATTGAGCGAATGATCCCTGCTGACTATGGAAGCACCTACCTGATTGATGCAAGCGGGGTCATTATTTCGGCTGCGGACAAATCCATGCTGGGGACCAAATCCTCGCAGCCGGCTTATACGAACGCAATCCTTGCTTCAGAGGCGGCGGCCCAGAGCTTTAACGTGAGCATCGACAGCACTTCCTATGTCGTTTCCGATCATAAGCTTCAATCTAATGGATGGAAAATTTATAATGTCGTCCGGGAAAATAACTTCTATCAAAAATCGCTTGACCTGCAGAAGGTGATCTTGCTCATCTGCCTGATCGCAATCCTCATTGGCATCGGGCTTTCCGGCGTCTTCACCGTAGTCAGCTATCACCCGGTTAAACGGTTGATGAACAAGATTAAAGGATTGTTCGACTTCCCTTCCGAAGCCAGGCACAACAATGAATACAAGCTGATCGACACGGCTATCCACCAGCTGACGAACAAGGTAAGCAGCCTGGAGGAGACACTTCAGGCCAATAAACCGGTCATCAAGCATAATGTGGTGCTTAATATGCTCCGCAATGGCTACAGCGCAGAAGAATTGGAAGAGCAGATGCTGTCGCTGGACTTGCCATTGGACTACACTCATCACTGCTGCCTGGTGATCGATCCGGTCAGCAAGGCCTTTAAGGAGCTTGATTCCAAGACGAATCAGTATGCTGTTTACAAGCTGATCAATCTGCTTGAGGCATCGGGCTTTGAGGATACGCACTTGATCGCAGAGGAGCTGCCGGACCGCAAAATTGTCGTCATCGTATGTGCGAACCGTCCCGATGATTCCCTCCTGGCGGCTATAGCCAATCTGGCTTTATCGGAGGTGAAGACTCATTTTGCCCTGGATTTCAAAGTCGGGATCGGCATGTGGGTGCAGGAATACATAGAGGTACATAGAAGCTTCGCGGCTGCACAAACCCTGATCAAATATGGCTTTATCTTGCCTGAAGCTTCGATTCTTCAGGAATTCAGCCTGCTGAACAGGGAACACAGCAGCCAGGAGCTGCCACCGTCCTTACTGGCGAAGTTTAAGGAGAAGCTGCAGGCCAGAAGTCTGGATGGCGTTGCGGGGGCAACCGACAATATATTGGGAGAAATGAGACAAGGCTTGTATTCGGCGGACCACTGCCAGTTTGTCTTCATGAACATGGTATCGATTTACTCCGATTTTCTGAAGAAGGTGAAGTTTAAGCAGTCCGGCCAGTTCAAGATCGACTTATATAAGCAGTACAGCTCGGTCTATGATATTAATGGCTTCCGCGAATGGCTCCTTCAGTCTGTTACCGAATGCTTCAGCCACATGGACAAGCGCAGTGACGAGCGGGCTGCGGACAGCATAGAAGATGTGAAAGCATATGTCTGCTCGCATCTGGCGGAAGATCTGTCTCTGGAAGCGGTCGCGGCTAAGGTATATATAAGCCCAAAATACCTGAGCAAGATCTTCAAGGAAGAGACAGGGATCAGCTATACGGAATTTGTGACGCAGAAGCGGATGGAGAAAGCGGTGGAGCTTATGAACAATAACAGCCTGACAATCGAGCAGATCGCGGGCAGTGTCGGGTATGCGACAACCGCTTACTTCATCAAGAAGTTTAAGGAGCTCAACGGATGTACGCCGAAAAACTATGTCCGCACCATGCTGAAGCAGGGCTGAATGAATATGCTCGAGGAAAGGTTATGGTTATGAACAATTATGGCAGTCGCCGGCTTTCTCTTCTTCTTGTGTTGCTGATCACACTTAGTGCGTGCGGAACCGCCGGGGAGATTAGCTCATCTGGCGGAGTGTCTCAGGATGCCGAGGCGCCCACGCAGGATAAGCGGTATACCATTACTTGGACGATGCACCTCAATGAGGCAGTACCGGGGAATGCCGAGATGCTTCACTATATTGAAGAGAAGTTTAATGTTGATCTGGAAATCTGGAATCTTGAAAATAATAATTACGAAGCGCTTCTTGACCTCAAGCTGGCTCAGGGAGAAATTCCGGATCTATTCCGGATCAGGCAGTCGTATGATCTCTTGAAATACCGGAACCAGAATGTGCTGGCCGAAATACCGGACGGTATGCTGGAGGCATATGCGCCTAATCTGACCCGCTCCATTATGATCCATGCGCCGGGGTATATGGATTATGGGAGAATTGAGGGCCGTCAATACGGGATTCCGGTTGTGAATCAGACGAACAGGTACCGGGTTCCTGTCGTTTACAGGGAGGACTGGCTGGACCGTCTTGGTCTGCAGCCTCCCGCAACGCTGGAAGAGTTAGAGAAGGTGATGTACGCCTTTACCAACGGCGATCCGGACGGGAACGGTAAGCATGATACCTATGGCCTGTCGATCGAGGGGATGAATGTCGTATTTGGAGCGTTCGGGCAGATGGTTTTCACCGAGCAGCTGTATTTTGCGGAGAAGGGCAGCGGACTTGTCATCGGGGCGCTGGAGCCGGAGATGAAGAAGGCGCTTCGCTATTTGCAGAAGTGGTACAGAGATGGCGTAATAGATCCTGAATTTGTGACAGGTGAGAACAAGGGAGGCTACAAGCATCTGTCTCATGCCTTTATTAATGGCCGGATCGGCATGACCTCTATGGGCAATTATTATCATTGGGTGCAGGCCGGCGATTATAAGGTCTACAATGAGAAGGGCGCAGAGGTTCCGGTGGAAGCGTCCTTCAATGCTATGGAGCTGTTCAAGAAGAATGACCAGGCAAGGATTGTCTTTGGCAAGCCGGTAACCGGACCGGAGGGGAAGAGCGGCTCGAAGGCTTATGACAGGCTGATGAGCTTTACCGCGATTGGCGCGAATGCAGCAGATGAGCCCGGGAAGATGGCCAAAATACTGGAAATTCTTGATTATGTCAGCGCGAACCCTGATCTGGAAGAGAGAATGACGATGAGATACGGTGTTAAGGGGAAGCACTGGGAGTGGGCGGGACAGTCCGAGGATGACGTTGTCACACTACCGCCTTACGATAAGCAGGTCAACTACACGAATCGGATCGGCGCCAATATCGGCATGCTTGTTCCCGGCATGCCTGATGCCCGGAGAGAGCAGTGGGCCTCAACACTTGGGCTTGATGAGCATGGTATATACAATGCATTGAAGGTATCCGTACCTTCCTTGATCCAGAACAGCCCCAGGCTGATCAAGCTCCGAAACAAAGCCTACATCTCCATCATTACGGGGGATAAGCCGATTGGCTACTTCGATGTCTTCGTTAAGGAGTTTATGAGAGCTGGAGGCGAAGAGGTGCTGGAGGAAGCCAACGAGTGGTACCGGAGTATACCTGAAGCATAACCGGCTAAGAAAGAAAACCTTCATTAATTCCCTGATTAGTATCCAGGGTGATTAATGAAGGTTTTTTGCTTGCGGATTACGCAGGTTTGTATGCTACTTAAGCATGCCTTGGAGAAGCACGGTCAGCATCTTCGCGGCTTCGGCTCTCGTAGCACCGCCCTGAGGATCGAACTGCTGATTGCCTTTGCCCGAGATAATTCCAGCTGCGTTGAGGTCACGGACTGCATCCTCTGCCCATGCGCTGATGCGCTGCTGATCAGCAAATGCTGCGGAGCCTTCGCCAGCAGGCAGGGTGTAGCCGGTAAGCGCGGCCAAGCGTGCCAGCATGACGCACATTTCCTCGCGGCTGATCCGGTCATACGGGCGGAACTGGTTGTTCGCGCCGCCTTTGACGATTTCGTTCTCCGCGGCCCACGCGACATAAGGCATGAACCAGTCGCCGGCTTTGACATCCGTAAATGCTGAGGAGGAATACTTCGATATATCGGCGCTAACGAGACCCGCCAGCATCTTGGCAAATTCAGCCCGCGTGATATTTGCGTTCGGGGAGAACTTGCCGTCACCGGAGCCGGATACGATACCGCGAGCAGCCAGGTAAATGATATTGCTTGCAGCCCAGTGAGCGGATGTGTCGCTGAAGCTGGCTTTGTTATAGCTGACAGCATAAGTGCTTAAGTGGCTGGTCACTACATACAGCTGTCCATCCCGCAGGCTGAAATCCGATTGCGGAATGATGTGAAGCTTGCCGTTCGAATCAACATAGCTGATGACCAGTGCGCTGCTGTCTTCGCCCTGTACAGGCTGGTACGGGATACCGAGCTTGATGCCGCTGCCGCCGAAGCTGGCAATGGCATCGGCTCCTGAATGGACTGTAAATTCCAGTGCAGGTCTTGTGCCAACCAGGCTCTTGGCTTCCGATGGATAAGCAGCCGTGCTTGCAGAAGCGATCTTTAGACGGACTGTATCACCTGCAGTATTCTCCAGGTTGTTCAATACAGTCTTGCTCAGCGTTATACTGCCCAGTTGGGCTGCGATCACTGTATGTGCCGCATTGCTGCCTGCCAGCTTGCTGACCGCATCCTTGGTAAGCGTCAGTTCGACAGAGCTGGCCGCGGAAGCGGCCTCGATTTTTATTTCCGCCGTTCTGTTTGCTCCGGTCAGGGAGTCAACCTTGCTCAGCAGATCACTCAGCTGGGAAGCTTGCAGCTCGGCAGCTGCTGCACCGTTCGCGCCTGCCGTCGCGGCTAACGAGATGCTGGCCTTCTGCAGAACGTCTGCGCTTGGCTTGTCATTCTCAGCAGGAGTGGATGGAGCTGGACTGCTGCTGTTTGTTCCGCTAATCATCAGCTGGATGCGGTCAGACTGGTAGCTGACTTTCACTTTGTACGTATTCGGCAGGCCTGTCGTCGTAACGGCAGTGAATTGACCCGTCCTGCGGTCTTTGCCGTGAGTCATGATTGTAATGGTGCTGCCTGCAGCAGGTACATAGTTATCTGTAAAATTCACACGCAGCTTGCCGTTTGCCTTGACCGCGCCCCTGACTTCCAGGACATCATCGGCACTGGCAACGTTCAGCTCAAGCGTAGTGCCTTCTGACTGCAGGAAGCTGCCGCCGATCGAGAGCTTCCCGGCAGTCTGCTCGATCAGGGTACCGCCCTGGAGGGTCACATTGCCGGTCCCGAAGGCCTTCGCCGATTCGCCCTTAAGCTTGCCTGCCTTAATCAGGGTGCCACCGGAGTAGGTGTTGCTGCCCTGCAGCGCGAGTGTGCCTGAGCCTTCCTTGATCAGCTTGCCGGTACCGGAGATATCATTGCGCCAGCGGTCAAGCGCATGGAAGCTGCCTTTGCTGGCATTCATGGTTACCGTAACATCGCTGTTGAATGCACCGTATCCGTCTGCAGCTGCGAAGAGATTCAGGCGTCCCCAGCCTTCCGGGTCATCCAGGGCCGGGTAGCCGGAAGGGAGGCCTGTGGTAGCCAGAACGGCACGGCGCTGCTGGGCGTCTAGATAAGGCAGACGTGTTTCCAGCAGTACTTCGGCGCCTTTTGGCACAACCATGGGCTTGTCCGTTGCATTAATCTGTTCGAAACCGTAAGTCAAGCGTTCGATATATTGGGCTTTGTTCTTCTTGTAATCGCTGAAGCGGTCTTCTGCTGTTCCAGTCTCTGTCAGAAGCTTCGTACGGGCCTGCTCATAAGCCGCCTGCTTCAGCGATGCATTGGCCGGGTCAGCAAGCGTAGCCGCTGACAACGCTGTGCCGAGCATTCTGCCGCCCATAATATCAAGCGGAGAATGCACGCCGGCTATAATCCGGCTCTCGCCAATCTCAGAAGCCTTGGTCAGCAGTTCCTGGTAACGCTCAGGCACGGCATAGGCCATCGCGAAGGCACTGAGATACGCGATGTTCGGACGGCCGCCAGGGAAGCCGCCGTCTTTATCGGGCTTCTCGCTGAGTGAAGACAACAGTGTAGGCACAACGATATCCGTATTCGTCCAGCGAAACGGCTTTGGGTAGCTGTAGAAGGCTTTGGCTGGGCTTGTAGATGAATACTTGCCTTGCAGTGTTGAAACCAGCGTCACCATTTTGCCCAGCTCGGAATTCGGGTCACCGGGGTTCACACCTTCATCATTATACAGAACCTTCCCGGCATCGGCGGGGATGTCAAGAATCGTTGTCGTGACGCCTGCTTTGGACCGGTACACATCGGTCAGCTTGCCAAGACCTTCTGCCATACCGTAATTCTGTTTGCGGCGGTCATCATAGTAGGCCATTTCTTCTTCGGCCGGAGTCCGTTTGGCGGCAATGTCCAGGGCTTTTTGAATGTTGGTGTCCAGGACGCCGCTGTTCAGCTTAACACCTTTGTCCCACGTTTCCCCGGGCTTCCACAACTTCAGGAACGGTGACAGCACGCCGAGGGCCGGGTTGGACTCGATTGTGGTGTTGGCGGTTATGTTGTTCTTGTAGGTATCGACAAAATGTCCCCAGGCCGGCTTAGCCGGCAGAGCGACAACCGGTGATGAAGAAGCTGCCGTTTCTGCCGCTTTTGCCGGATCCCCCGGGAAAGCACCCAGAAGCATGGATAATGATAAGGCAATGGATAAGTTTCGTTTGAATTTCATGTTCAGATAGCTTCCTCTCTACATAGAATATTGTCGTCAGATTGATTGTGCTTTCAGGCAGTTAGACCCTGCTGCTTTCATTAATATGTATGCAGATGCTGCGGTATCTGCGGTTACGCGCTATGGGCAGGAATGCCGGCAGCATTCCGGATGTGCTTCTTTCTCAGCTCCCTTGCTCCATTTTGTATCATCGTATCATAGTCTAACACGCACACCGGAACGCCTCAATAGAACAGGAGCTGCAGCTTACAAAAATCGTACTTTCTGCGTAGTCATTTGTCGTTGCTTGCTGGCTAACTGGTACCAAACGACTAGTGCTAACAACCGGAAAGGGAACATTGAATTCGCTTTAATTGGTAACGGGCGCGAATCAGGTTATAATAGACAGTGGAAGAGCCGGAATATAAATGTGCAAAAAGGACGAATATTTTTCAATTCTCCTGCCAATTATTCTATGGTATGATAAGTTCTATAAGTTCTATTTAGGTTAATTTATTAATTGTTTTGAAAACTATTACATGAATACGATGGAGGAACATGCATGAGTTTTGATGTGAAAGATGCCATCCAGAGCGGTAAGACGGTACTTGGTATTGAACTTGGTTCTACCCGGATCAAAGCGGTTCTTATTGGTGAAGACCACACGGCAATCGCATCTGGCAGCCATGATTGGGAAAACAGCTATGTGAACAATATCTGGACCTACAGCCTTGAAGACATTTGGAAGGGTATTCAGGACAGCTATCAGAAGATGGCAAGCGACGTCAAACAGCAGTATGGCGTAACGCTTCAGTCCATCGGAGCGATCGGCTTCAGCGGCATGATGCATGGCTATATGGCCTTTGACAAGGCCGGTGAACTGCTGGTTCCTTTCCGTACATGGAGAAACAACATCACCGAGCAAGCTTCTGAAGCATTGACAGAGCTGTTCAACTACCATATCCCTCAGCGCTGGAGCATTGCGCATCTCTACCAGGCGATCCTGAACGGGGAAGAGCATGTAGCGAATATCAGCTTCCAGACGACGCTGGCAGGATACATACACTGGAAGCTGACCGGCCAGAAGGTGCTGGGCGTTGGCGAAGCATCCGGCGTATTCCCGATCGACATTAATACCAGAACCTATAATGCTGCAATGATTAATCAGTTCAACGAGCTGACTGCTTCGAAGAATCTCCCGTGGAAGCTGGAGGATATTCTTCCTGCCGTTCTGTCCGCGGGTGAAAACGCTGGCAGCCTGACGGAAGAGGGAGCCAAGCTGCTGGACGTAACCGGAGAGCTGAAGGCCGGCATCCCGCTTTGCCCGCCGGAAGGCGATGCCGGAACAGGCATGGTTGCTACGAACAGTGTTGCGAAGCGTACCGGTAACGTTTCGGCCGGCACCTCCGTATTTGCAATGGTTGTTCTCGAGAAGGAATTGTCCAAGGCCTATGGCGAGATCGACCTCGTGACAACGCCTACTGGCAACCTGGTAGCCATGGCACATTCCAATAACTGCTCCTCTGATCTGAACGCATGGGTTGGCCTGTTCGAGGAATTTGGCAAGGCGATGGGCCTGAATGTGGATATGAACACGCTGTACGGCACGCTGTACAACCTGGCGCTGCAGGGCGATCCGGATTGCGGCGGCCTGCTGGCATACGGCTATCTCTCAGGCGAGCATATGACCCATTTCGAAGAAGGACGTCCGCTGTTTGTGCGTTCCTCCGACAGCAATTTCAACCTGCCGAATTTCATGCGTGTCCATCTGTCCACCGCACTTGGCGCCCTGAAGATCGGCATGGATATTCTGCTCAAGCAGGAGAATGTCAAGCTGGATGAGATTCTCGGCCACGGCGGCTTGTTCAAGACGAAGGGTGTAGGACAGCGCATCATGGCTGCTGCGCTTAATGTTCCGGTTTCCGTTATGGAAACGGCTGGAGAGGGCGGTGCATGGGGGATTGCTCTGCTGGCATCCTATATGATCAACAAGTCGGACAATCAGACGCTGGAAGAGTATTTGAACGAGAAGGTATTTGCGGGCCAGAGCGGTGAAACCATCTCTCCTGATCCAAAGGATGTAGAAGGCTTCGAGATGTTCATGGAGCGCTACAAGAGCGGACTTGCGATCGAGAGAGCAGCAGTCGATCATCTGAAATAAGAATAACATTCTCATAGGCTGGACAGTAAGAATGGCGCCATAGGGTCTTATCCCTGTGGCGCCATTTGTTGTATGGAATGTCTGCTTGTACCATTCGAATGCGTGTTATTTTGAATGAGCCCCAAAACCGCCTATTCAGGGAAAATCTCGACAATGCCGGCATCCATAAAGGAGGGGAGATGTTCCCCTTCGCTGGCACCGATTAGAGCCTCGATTAGATATTCACCCCACAGATCCTCATTCTGCGAAATCAAACTCGTGACATGGCCGTCCTGCATAGCTTCCTTCGTAATCGGAGTCAGACCAAGGTATACAGCGTCCCGGTTAAGTCCTTTGGCCTTCCAGATCAGCGTTCCAGCTGTCCCGGAGATGAAATCCAGGCCGACAATAGCATCGAAATGAGGGTGCTTGTCGATCATTTGCTCGATGTCGGACATGGCTTTTTCTTCAATTCCCTCATGGAACTGGACCTCCAGCACTTCAATTTCGGTTTTACGGGTGAGATAATCCATCAGGCCTTGGAGTCTCTGGTTTATGCCTAGTGTGCTCGACATGCCATTCTCGACAAGGATCATCCCCTTGTTATCAAGCAGCCGGCTGACCGATATTGCGATTTGCTGCCCGGCAGCATAATTGTCAGCACCTACGAAAGCGTGGCGGCGGCTGCCCGGCGCATCCGATTCGAAGCAGACGACCGGAATACCCGCCTCCACAGCCTTGTTAATGACAGGTGTGAGAGCATCGGAATCAACGGGGGAAATGGCAATTCCATCAACCTGATCCTTGATCATCGTGTCCACAATACGGATCTGCTGTTCAATGCTCGGCGTGTCCGGCGCCTTAATAACCAGCTTCACGTTGTGCCTGGCAGCGTACTCACCAGCGATGGTTGTCAGATTCTCATAAGCGGGATAAGCCATAGGATAGATAATGCCGAATGTCTTGGACGGTGCCCGAAGCACTGCCGGGGGTGACGTCTCCGGCTCTTGTCTTACGCTGTAATTGCCGAGCCCGGATGAACAGCCGGAGACGACCATGACCAGGAGTGCCAGCAGCAGACATGAAGGCCGCATGCTTATCATCATTCGGTCATCCCCTGACAATTCCGCTGTTTGCGGTATTCGGTCGGCGTCATGCCTGTATGCTTCTTGAACAGATTGGAGAAATAGTGGTGGTCGCTGTACCCGGATTCATAAGCAATCTCAAAGGTTTTACTGCTTGTGCCGGCCAGCAGCTCCTTCGCTTTCTTCATTCGGGTCTGGGTCAGGTATTCGGTCAGGGTCTGGCCCGTTTCCTGGCTGTATATCTTGCTCAGATGGCTTGGGCTGAGCCGGACATGCACAGCCATGTCCTTGAGTCCAAGCTGGTCATTATGATAATTCTTATGGATATAGTCTCTGACCCCTTCGATAATCTCGCTGTATCTGCCGGAGGATTCGGTGCGCCACCTCCATACATGATCGAGCAGCTCGGACAAATACGCCTTGCAGCTCTCCCATGACGTTACCTCGCCCAGGCGGATTTGAAGGCGGGTAATCATTGGGGCTGTATCTTGGGCAGGACGAAAGGTTTGCTTCGCTGTCCGAATCGCATCTAGTGTCAGATCGTTCAAGACGCAGCAGCCGTATGATGAAGATTCCCAATTCATCTTCGCAAGGTCCAAGCTGAATTGCTCCAGGAAGGTCTCCTTATTGGCGGGTGTTCCAAGCTTGACGAACGCAAGGAACTGTTCCCGGTCAAGCAGGACCTGCTCCGGAAGGAATCGGCTGCTCTGCAGCTTATCAGAATAGCGGCTTCTTAAGCGGTTATTCGTCTTGTCCTCATCGGCTTCCAGGTATGAGACGTGGATGCCCTGCAGCCGTTCCTGCACGCTGCCGATTCCGACATGCAGACAGCAGCAGGAGTCGTTCTCCGCGATGGCCCGCATGTCCTCAGCCGCTGCCTGTGCTGCGCGCGTGACGGCTTCTTCCGAGTTCCCCTTTAAGATGCACACCAGCTCTGTCCGGCTTCTCGTATAGAACAGAAATTGCGGGTTGTCCTGCAGATAGCTTCGAACGGCAGCTTGAAGCGGCTCCTCAAAGGCCGGCTGCGCATTCGGTTCGTCCTGGGTGATCCGGAGATCGGTAACGATCACGGCATAATAGCGGGCTGTTATCGGAACCGACAGCCTTGCGGCAATCTCTATTGCCTCAGGCGTACCGATTAAGCCGCCGCACAAGTCGGCAAGCAATTTATCCTCTGTATATTGGAACTGCTGCTTTTGTTCATACTCCTTATCGATCTTATCGCTTATTTTGTTAAGCATCGCAATGAGATCATCGGCGCTTACGGGCTTTAGGCAGTAGTCTTCCACGCCCAGCCGCAGTGCGTTCTGGGCAAATGCGAATTCATCATGTCCGCTCATAATGATAACCTTCATTTCGGGAAACTGGCTGCGGACCACCGAAGTGAGCTCCAGTCCGTCCATGAACGGCATTTTAATATCGGTAATCAGGATGTCGGGCATCCATTCTTCAATAAGCGGCAGGGCAACCTCTCCGTCTGAAGCGTCGCCGCAGTAGATGAATTGCTCTTTGTCCCAATCGACACATTTACGAATGTTCTCGCGGACTAGTACTTCGTCGTCGACGAGCATAACCTTCTTCATGATCTTAAGGCCTCCTTATCGCTTGGGCAATCGAATTGTGATTTGGGTGGATATACCTTCCTTGCTGGAGATCTCGATTCCATAGGATGGACCGAAATAAAGCCGGATGCGATGATGGACATTAAGCAGCCCGAAGCCGCCCTCCTTGTCATCTTCCGCATCATCTGTCCCGAGCGGCTGTTCTAGTGAAGCTCTAAGCTCCTCCAGCTTGCGTGCTGGAATCCCGGCTCCATTGTCTTCAACGATCAGAAGAAGGTCGCTGCCCTGCAGATGGCCCAGGATCGTCACCTTGCCCATGCCGCGCTTGTTCTTGACCCCATGATAGATGGCATTTTCAACGAGCGGCTGCAGCGTCATCTTCAGGATCGGATAGACCCGAAGCTCCGGGTCGACAAGAATCTCATATTCGAGGATATCCCGGTATCGCATTTGCTGGATAATGAGGTAGCTCTGAGCATGCTCCAGCTCCGTATGGATCGATACCCAGTCACGGCCTTTATTAAGGCTGAGCCTGAAGAATCGCGACAGGGCCTTCACAAGCTGAATGACGCTCTGCTTATTCTCCGCTTCCGCCATCCAGATGATGGAGTCCAGTGTATTGTATAGAAAATGCGGGTTGATCTGCGCCTGAAGTGTCCGCAGCTCCGCCTTCTTGATGTGCTCCTGTTCACGGATGCTCTTCTCCATCAGCGTCTTGATATTATCCAGCATGATATTGAAGCTCCTGCCGAGATCCGCTATCTCGTCTTTGCCGCTCAGGCTTACTTTGGTGTCCAGGTAGCCCTGCGTCGCTTTGCGCATCTTGTTCATCAGGATCTGAAGGGGGAGCGTGATTCGCTGTGTCAGGAAATAATAGAGCGTAATGGCAAAGACAGCACTTAATAAAACGCTTACAATTATAAGCCGTCTGATACTGTTGGCTTCTGCTACTATCTCCTCCAGGGGAGCGGCGCCAATAATCTTCCAGCCGGTCCGGACAGACGTAGAGTAGGCAACGAAAAGCGGCGTTCCGTTCACCGAATGGATATAACTGTCTCTCTGCTGCCGCATCTGACCAGCGAGCGTGGCGTAATCGACACTCCCGGTGCTGAAGATCGGCGTGCCATCCTGCGTCAGAATATCGAAGACTCCCGACTGCCCAATACTGGCCTGCTGCCTGAACGTCTCAATAGACGATACATCAATATCAATGACAGTAAAGCCGATTACTTCATGCGTAATTCTCTGTTTGACCGTTGAGATAATCGAGATAACATCCCGGTCCGGATAGGCGAATCCGTCAAGCCGGTCATAGGCTGTGCTGTTCCCCGGCGGTATCCGTAATATGACATCCGGGTACTGCGTCAAATATACGAAATGGAGATTGCGGAGCGGGTTGTAATCGAGCTGGAAGACCCCCTTGCGCTCGCTAATTCCTTTGCCATACCTGTTCACCATCGTGATGTTAAGAAGGTCAGAGCTGTTGTATGTATCACGGTATAGCTGTATGGTCTGCAGGATTGATTTTGCATCTTCATAGGTTTCTGATTGCGAATAGAGAAAGTTCAAGACCTGCGGACTCTTGCCAAGCTCCAGCAGACGCTCGGTATCTTCAATCATAACGTCGATATTGCGTGCCAGCTGGTCCGCTGCCAGCAAGGTCGCGGCTTTGCTGTGGTCGGAGACGGTGACATAGGATTTGTGATAGGAGACAAGTCCGACAATAAGCAGCGGCACAGCCGTCAGAATAACAAACAAGGCCAATAGCTTGAGACGCAGGCTCGAAGAAAGATAGGAGATTAGCTTCATCGCGGGATCCTTTCGTAAGCTTAACGGATGGGTAGCTATATTATACAGCAGACCATTCGGATAATTATATTGAAAACAAAAAAATGAAACGTTTTCATAAAAAAACACAACATCGCTCAGGATGGCGGGTAATTCCCGCAAAAAATGTTAAACAATGAATAAATGCGTCAATATTCATCACCCTTCAAGCCGCTGTATAGTTAAACCACGCCGATGAAATGGTGAAACCAGAAGGGGAGGATACAGACGCATGAAAAAAAGATTTTCAGCAGCCGCATTTGCCTTAACGCTTGCAGCCTTACTTGTAAGCGCTTGCGGAAATGGAGGGACAGCCGTAAATAACGGAGGCTCGGAGAAGCCTGCCGGTCAAGACTCGGCGAACACAGGAGCAGCCGGGGGCGGCACGATCACGATGGGCTTCTCCCAGGTGGGAGCGGAGAGCGGCTGGCGTTCAGCCAATACGAAATCCATTCAGGAATCCGCTAAGGATGCGGGTATTGATCTCAAGTTCTCGGATGCCCAGCAGAAGCAGGAAAATCAGATTAAAGCCATTCGTTCGTTCATCCAGCAGAAGGTAGATGTTATTGCATTCTCGCCGGTTGTTGAATCCGGCTGGGACACGGTGCTGAAGGAAGCCAAGGATGCGGGAATCCCGGTTATATTGACTGACCGTGCTGTCGATTCGGCTGACAAATCGCTGTACCGCACGTTTATCGGATCGGACTTCGTAGAAGAAGGACGTAAAGCGGGCCGCTGGCTTGTCGAGCAGTACAAGGATGCGGCAGAAGATATTAATATTGTAGAGCTCCAGGGCACCACTGGTTCCGCTCCGGCCAATGACCGCAAGGCCGGCTTCGAGGAAATCATCGCCGAGAATCCCAAGCTGAAGGTCATTGCTTCCCAGACTGGCGATTTCACCAGAGCAAAAGGCAAGGAAGTCATGCAGGCATTCCTCAAGGCTCATAAGGACATTGACGTTCTCTATGCGCATAACGATGATATGGCGCTAGGTGCGATTCAGGCCATCGAAGCGGCTGGACTGAAACCTGGCGAGGATATCGTCATCATATCCGTAGACGCGGTCAAGGATGGCATGCAGGCTGCCGCTGACGGCAAGATCAACTTTATCGTGGAATGCAATCCTCTGCTTGGGCCGCAGCTGATGGAAGCTGTTAAAGCTGTTGTGGAGGGCAAGGAGGTTGAGCCCCGCATTGTAACGAATGAAACGACTTTCACATCCGAGGAAGCAAAGGCGGCACTGCCGACGCGGGAATACTAATAAATTTACAGGATTGAGAGGGGGAAGTCACTCCACCGCGGTTCATAGGCCGCCGGGTGGCTTTTTCCTTTCTTTAAAGGAGAGGAAGGCTGTGTCTAATCGCAAGCCGGTTCTGGAAATGAAGGGGATTACCAAGAGTTTCCCCGGCGTCAAGGCTTTAACGGATGTCCGCTTCCGGCTGTTCCCTGGTGAAGTCCACGCGCTGATGGGGGAGAATGGAGCGGGGAAGTCAACCTTGATCAAAGTGTTGACAGGAGTTTATTCAATTGATAGCGGCACCATCTCGCTTGATGGCCGGGAGGTCGCCATCAGCGGACCGCTCGAAGCTCAGAAGGCGGGAATCAGTACGGTCTACCAAGAGGTCAATCTGTGCCCCAATCTGACGGTTGCCGAAAACATCTATATTGGACGGGAGCCCCGCAGGCTTGGGAGAATTATATGGAAGCAGATGAACAAGGACGCAGAAGCGCTGCTGAAGGAACGGCTGAACCTGCAGATCGATGTGACGCTGCCGCTGTCCCATTATCCGGTAGCGATTCAGCAGCTGGTTGCGATCGCCCGGGCACTGAGCATCTCCGCGAAGGTTCTCATTCTGGACGAACCAACCTCCAGCCTGGACAGGAACGAGGTCCAGCAGCTGTTCAGCATCATGCGGAAGCTGAAGAGCGAGGGGCTCGCGATCTTGTTCGTCACCCATTTTCTTGACCAGGTCTACGAAATGTCCGACCGCTTGACCGTACTGCGCAGCGGCGAGTACATCGGCGAATACATGGCAGCCGAGCTGCCAAGGTTCGAGCTCGTGCTCAAGATGATCGGCAAAGAGTTAAATCTGCTCGAAGAGCTTCCGGCGCTGTCTGAGGAGACAAAAGAGGCTTCGGGCAGTGTCATGATAAGCTCCGAAGGACTTGGAAGGAAGGGGGCAATCGAGCCTTTGGATTTGCAAATCCGCAAAGGAGAGGTGCTTGGACTTGCCGGGCTGCTTGGGTCAGGCCGTACGGAGACGGCCAGGCTATTCTTTGGCGCGGACCGTGCCGATAAGGGCAGGCTTGTCGTCGCAGATACCGGGCAGGGTGTGAGCTCCCCGCGAAGCGCGATCAGTCAAGGCATCGCATTCTGCTCCGAGAACCGCAAGTCTGAAGGCATCATCGATGACCTGACCATCCGCGAGAATATTATTCTGGCGCTGCAGGCATCGCGCGGCTGGTTCAGGCCGATATCAAGAAGACGGCAGGACGAGATTGCGGATGAGTACATGAGACTGCTGAACATTAACCCGAAGAACCCGGAGCATATTATCAAAAATTTAAGCGGCGGCAACCAGCAGAAGGTGCTGCTCGCGCGCTGGCTTCTTACTCAGCCTAAGCTGCTTATCCTGGATGAACCGACCCGCGGCATTGATATCGGCGCCAAGGCGGAAATTCAGAAGCTGGTGCTTTCCCTGTCGAGACAGGGAATGGCCGTGCTCTTCATTTCGTCCGAAATAGAAGAAGTGATAAGGGTCAGCGACCGGATCGCCGTGCTTCGCGACCGCGTGAAGGTGAAGGAGCTCGGCAGGGAGCAGATGAACCAGCATGATATTATGCAAGCGATGGCAGGAGGTTGACTATGGCAAACAAGCTGATCAAGCACCATCTGTTCTGGCCGCTGTCCGTGCTGGCGGCGCTCCTTCTCTTTAACCTGCTGTACTCTCCAGACTTCTTCAGGATTGTTGTCCGTGACGGCAATCTGTATGGCAGTCTGATCGATATCCTGAACTTCGGCGCCCCGCTGATCCTGGTCTCCATCGGCATGACGCTGGTTATAGCGACCAAAGGCATTGATCTGTCCGTGGGCTCGGTTGTTGCTATATCCGGGGCGGTCGCTTGTCTCATCGTAAGCCAAGCCTCTGACCAGAGCGCAATGGGCGTGATCTGGACGGCAATTGCAAGCAGCCTGCTGCTTGCGGTACTGCTGGGCGTCTGGAATGGAGTGCTTGTATCTGCCGCAAGGATACAGCCTATTATTGCTACCCTGATTCTAATGGTTGCAGGCCGCGGTATTGCGCAGCTTATCACGAGCGGGCAGATTATCACGGTATCCAGCGCACCGTATCAGTTCATCGGAGCGGGATCGTTCCTGTCACTGCCGTTCTCGATCTTTATTGTAGGAGCGGTGCTGCTCATCGCCGCGCTTCTGGCAAGGAAGACTGCACTGGGCTTGTTCATCGAGTCGGTTGGCAGCAATCCACGGGCCAGCCGGCTGGCTGGTCTGCGCTCGGGTACGGTTATCCTGTCGGTATACATGTTCTGCAGCCTGTGTGCGGGTATAGCCGGCATCATCCTATCCTCCAATGTTTCCAGTGCGGACGGGAATAATGCCGGACTGTGGTATGAGCTGGATGCGATACTCGCTGTCGTAATCGGCGGAACCTCGCTGAACGGAGGCCGGTTTTACTTAATGGGAACCGTTGTGGGCGCTCTGATAATCCAGACACTCACGACCACGATTTATATGATTGGCGTCCCGCCCGAAATCACGCTGGTCGTCAAGGCCTTCGTCGTGCTTGCCGTTTGCCTGATTCAGTCCGAGGCATTCCGCAAGTCCATTATGCACCGCTGGAAGAAGCGGAAATACCCGGCCGAACAGGAGGTTGCCACTCATGCTTCTTAACCGCAAATATATCCCGGTGCTCGTGACATTTGGCTTGTTCCTGGCCATGTTCGCGGCAGGGTCCTTCCGGTATACGGGATTTTTCTCGAGCCAGGTGCTGCTGAATTTGTTCATTGATAATGCGTTCCTGATTATAACGGCGGTAGGCATGACCTTCGTCATCGTCTCAGGAGGGATTGACCTGTCAGTAGGCTCGGTCATCGCCTTGACGACAATGGTCAGTGCGGCGCTGGTTCAGCAGCAGGGATGGCCGCCGTCCGTTGTTATTCCGCTGGTTCTTATTATGGGGGCCGTATTTGGCTCGATTATGGGGGCCATTATTCACTATTTCAACATCCAGCCGTTCATCGTTACACTGGCAGGCATGTTTCTGGCAAGAGGTCTATGTTATGTAATCAGCATTAATACCATCACAATTGATAATGCATTCTATACTTCGGCCGCTCAAACGAAGATCAGCCTGCCGGGCGGAAGCTATATCTCCGTCAGTGTCGTCATTGCGCTTGCC
Source organism: Paenibacillus sambharensis (assembly GCF_003233845.1). Taxonomy (GTDB): domain Bacteria; phylum Bacillota; class Bacilli; order Paenibacillales; family Paenibacillaceae; genus Paenibacillus_I; species Paenibacillus_I sambharensis. The sequence continues at coordinate 277,281 of NZ_QKRB01000055.1, read as the reverse complement.
GTCGTCCTCTTCGCCATCTATATGGCGCACTATACACGCACCGGGCGCAATGTATATGCGATTGGGGGCAGTGAGCAGTCTGCTGTTCTTATGGGTCTGCCGGTCGCCCGGACGAAGATTCTAGTCTATACGTTCAGCGGATTCTGTTCCGCTCTGGCCGGCGTCGTCTTTACGTTCTATATGCTGTCAGGCTATGGGCTGCATGCGGTGGGCCTGGAGCTGGATACGATCGCCGCTGTCGTCATAGGGGGAACACTGCTGACCGGGGGAGTCGGCTATATTGCCGGTACGGTGATTGGCGTATTGATTCAAGGGGTTATCCAAACTATAATCAGTTTTGAAGGGACGCTCAGCTCCTGGTGGACGAAGATTGTCATCGGACTGCTGTTGTTCGTATTCATTTTACTGCAAAGGGTTCTGAGCGAGAGACGCTTGACATGATCGGCATGGCAGCCGGCTTAAGCAGTACTGCTTGCGTGTAATGGCTGCCCTTACACATCTATGGGGGGTAAGCCATGAAGAACGTGCTTGTCGGACTATTCGCAGTTATCGTGCTTCTCGCTCTGCCAAGCTGCTTAACATCCGATATGGAGCAGCAGCTGCCGCCGAACGAGGTGCTGGCACCATCCGCGCCCGGCTTCGATGAATGGGTATCCACGCACGCAAGGAGCAGTGAAGCGCCGATTACGCTGGGATTTTCGCAGCTCGGCAGTGAAAGTGCATGGAGGATGGCCAACACTGCTTCCATCGAGGAGGCTGCAGTTGAGTCCGGCATTACCTTGATGATGAAGAACGCGGAGCAATCCCAGGAAAAGCAGTTTGAAGTCATCCGTTCTTTCATCGAGATGAACGTTGATGTGATAGCGATTGCCCCTGTCGTCGAGACGGGCTGGGACGAGATCCTGGAGGAGGCTGCGCAGGCCGGAATTCCCGTCATCATTGTGGACCGCTCGGTTGATGTAAGGGATCCATCCCTATTCGTGACCACCATCGGCTCAGACTTCTATGAGGAAGGGGTCAAGGCCGGGAAATATCTGCTGGACAAAGTGTCCAATCGCCCGGGCCCGATCCGGGTCGTTGAGCTCCAGGGCACCGTCGGCTCAACCCCGTCCATCCAGCGGGGGCAGGGCTTTCTCGACACGATCAGCAGCAGAAGCGATATTACGGTGACGTACAGCGCTTTTGCTGATTTTACGGAGGCAAAAGGGAAAGCGATGATGCAGCAGATTCTGAAGCAATCGCCAGGCGAACCTCCACATGTCCTCTATGCTCATAATGACGACATGGCGCTTGGAGCTATTGAAGCGATTGAGGAGGCAGGCCTCGCGCCTGGAACCGATATTATCGTGATCTCTGTGGATGGAACGCGCAGAGCCTTAGAGAAATTAGCGGCAGGCAAGCTGAATGCCGTCGTCGAATGCAACCCGCTGCTTGGTCCGCAGGTCATGCAGGCCACGAAGGAAATCATGGCCGGACGCACGCTGCCCAAGCGCATGGTGCCCAAAGAGGATATATTCACCCAGGAACGGGCTAAGGAAGAGCTTCATAACCGGAAATTTTAAGATGAGATCACTGTCTGCGGACGGTGGTCTTATTTTTTTGTCAGCCGGGTTGCGGGCTTGTGCTTGTGCACGATGCTGCTCCTGTACATGAAAGTCAGAATTGTTCACTGCAGATAACACCGATTTGGTCAGGATTGACCTGCATGTTCACTATTCGCCTCGGCTGCGGTCTTCTATAGTTGGTTTCAAGAACCTGCAAGATAAAGGGGGACGTAACTATGAAGAAACAAGGGATTCTGCATGAGCTGTACACCAACAGAATCCTGTTCCTGATGCTTCTGCCTACACTTCTCTACTTCTTCATCAACAACTACCTGCCGATGATCGGGATTTACTACGGATTCGTCCAGTTCGATTTCAATACCAGCCTGTTCAATATGGAATTCGTGGGATTCAAGAATTTTGAGTTTCTATGGAAGTCCGGCAAGCTGATGGAGCTGACCTTGAATACGGTCGGGTATAATCTGGCTTTCATTGTACTGGGGAATGTGCTGTCCATTACGGTGGCGGTTCTGCTGAGTGAGGTGAAGGGCAGATGGTTCAAGAAGATCTCACAGTCCATCCTGTTCCTTCCCTACTTCGTATCCTTCGTCATTCTGAGCGTCATCGTGTTTAATCTCTTCAATTACGAGCAGGGCGTGCTGAACACCGTGCTGCAGCAGCTCGGCTTTGAACCGGTGGACGTGTACAGCAAGCCGAAGCTGTGGATTTTCTTCATCATCATCTTCTACCTGTGGAAGAACTTCGGCTACAGCATGGTCATTTATCTGGCGTCCATAACGGGCATTAGTGAAGATTATTACGAAGCGGCCAAAATCGACGGTGCCAACAGCTTCCAGAGGGCCTGGCATATCACCGTCCCGATGCTGAAGAATACCTTCGTGATCCTGCTGCTGTTCGCGCTCGGCAGCATTATGAAGGGGCAGTTTGACCTGTTCTACCAGATGGTGGGGAACAACGGGCTTCTGTACAGCACGACCGATATTCTTGATACGTATGTTTACCGCTCGCTGCGCGTAACGTTTGACATGGGCATGGCCACCGCGGCTGGCGTGTACCAGTCGCTGTTCGGCTTCACGCTTATTATCGTGGTGAATGCAGTCATCCGCAAAATCAATAAGGAGTATGCATTGTTCTAAAGGAGGGGGTTCCTGTGAAAATAAAGGAGGACAGCTCGACCATCTGGTTCCGCCTGATCGCCTATGCCGTTGTCATTACGGGCAGCATACTCTGCCTGCTGCCCTTCCTGCTGATTGTGTCGGCCTCGCTTACCAGCAATGAATCGATCCTGACCGAGGGCTACAGCATTATACCGGCTGACTTCTCCTGGGAGGGCTACCGAATCATCTTCCAGGTGCCGGGTGAAGTGCTGCAGGCTTACGGCGTCACGATATTCGTGACGGTCACGGGTACCGCGCTCGGACTGCTGCTGATGACGATGGCCGGGTATGTGCTGCAGCGCAAGGACTTCAAGTACCGCAACTATTTCTCCTTCTTCATCTACTTCACTACCCTGTTCGGGGGCGGGCTCGTTCCTTACTACATGCTGATTACCAACTACCTGAAGTTCACCGATACGATGTATGCCTTGATCTGGCCATCCCTCATGACACCGTTCCTGATTATTCTGATGCGCAGCTTTATTAACTCGGCGGTTCCCGATGAAGTCATCGAGTCTTCCAAGATCGACGGGGCGAACGACTTTGTCATCTACTACCGGATCGTGCTGCCGCTTGCTGTTCCGGGGCTGGCGACCATCGGCCTGTTCCTGGCGCTCCATTACTGGAATGACTGGTTCTCCTCGGCCCTGTTCATCAGCGACGTAACCAAATACCAGCTGCAGTTCTATCTGTACAACATCATCAATACCTCGGCGTTTCTGACCAATATTGGAGCGGGCGCAGGGGTGACCTTGTCCGAGGGAGTGCCTTCCGAATCGATGAAAATGGCCATGGCCATTGTCGTGACAGGGCCCATTCTGCTGCTGTATCCGTTTATCCAGCGGTATTTTGTCAAAGGCCTGACCGTAGGTGCTGTTAAAGGTTAGAACTGGACTGATTCTCCAGCTGACATACAGACTGATCGACAAGGGAGGATTCATATGACAGGCACAAAGAAGAAAGCTATAAGCCTTATGTTAACGGCCGTTATGTCACTCTCACTCTTCACGGCTTGCAGCGGCGGGGGGAATGGCGGCAGCGGAAACAGTGGCAATAACGGAGGCAGCGGCACACCCGCTAATACGCCGGCGGCAGCGGATGCAGCTAACGAGCAGGCGGGAATCGATACCTCGAAGAAGGTGGAGCTGCAGTTCTACATGCTGGGCAACGCGCCGAAGGATCTGCCCAAGATTCAGGAACAGATTAACAAGATGGCGCTGGAGGACCTGAATGCGACAGTCAAGTTCAACTATACAACCTGGACGGACTGGGATCAGAAGTATAAGCTGCTACTCTCGACAGGGCAGGCCGTGGACCTGATTTTTACGGCGGATTGGACACAGTACCAGCAGTACGCGAAGAAAGGCGCCTTTCTGGCGCTCGATGATCTGCTGCCCAAGGCAGCGCCGGAGCTGCAGGCATTCGTGCCGCAGGAGATGTGGGATGCGGTGCGCATTGACGGCAGCATCTACACCGTCCCTGCAACCTACAAGGAATATGTGACTGGCGGTTTTGTGTGGCGGGAGGATCTGCGGGAGAAATACGATCTGCCTGTACCCGTGGATATTCCGACGTTTGAAGCCTATCTGGAGGGCATTAAGCAGCATGAGCCGAAGCTCCAGCCTCTGGCGATCGGGGCAGCTGTGGATGCCGCCCTGCAGGATTCCTACCTGGATATCAAGCGCAGAGCAGTGGGCCCTATGCAGTACGGGGTGTTTGCTTCCTATGACGAGCCGGGTGAACCAGTGTCCTACTGGGGCTCGCCTGAGCATCTGGAGGATCTGAAGACGTACAAGAGCTGGGCGGACAAAGGCTATTTTTCCAAAAACGAGCTCAACGAAACCGAATCGAGCCAGGATAAACTGGTGAACGGCACGGCGGCGGCCATGCTGAACGACAATCCCGTGCGCTATAACCAAACCTCCAGCAGAATGAAATCGCTTCACCCGGATTGGGAGCTGGGGTACACGCCGTATGGCCTGACGAATGGCTACGCAACGCCTGTTCACCCGATTCATAACGGCTTTGCGATCCCGAAGAGCAGCAGGAATGCGGAGCGCGCGCTTGCATTTTATGAGAAGCTGGTGACGGATAAACGGTATAATCTGCTGACGCAGTATGGCGCCCTGGGCGTCAACTATACAGTGGAGGACGGCTACTACAAGATGCTGGGCGATGCGAACAGCAACGGCTTCCCGCGTGAAGGGATGAACGGCTGGGCGTGGCGCAACCCCGAGTTTATGCTGTTCGAACCGAGCTACGAGGGTGTACAAAAGATTTTCGACGAGCTGGATAAGATCCAGAAGCCGGATATATACACAGGGTTCGCCGAGGATTATACGGAGTATCAGGCGGAGAGAGCAGCTCTCGAGCAGGTGGAGAAGCAGTACCTGTTCCCGCTGATGGCCGGTCAGGTTGCCGATGTGGAAGCAGGGCTGAAGACGTTCATGGACAAAGCCAGACAGGCGGGGCTGGATAAAGTTCAGGAGGCGTACAAGAAGCAGTGGCTGGCCTATCTCACCGAGAAGGGCATTCAGTAAGCTGGGGGTGACGGAGGCTGAGTGCCTCCTCCCACACGATCAGCAGCGCCTATAGGACAGCGGGGTGTCCCACTAGTCATCAAGGATGACAGTGGGACACCCGTATTTAGTTTGGGTTATACACAGACAGCACGCACTTCGATTGTATAACGAAGAGATTCTAACGGCCGGCCTTACGGAATTCCGCGGGGGTGACGCCGTTGATTTTCTTGAATATGCGGTGAAAATAGGAGCTGTTCGAGTAGCCGGTCCGCTCGGCTATATCCGTAATCGGGAGCTCGCTGTCCGTCAGCAGCTCCTTGGCTTTCCCGATTCGGACGTAATTGATCCTGTCGACGATGGAGGTGAAGGCCTGCTGGCGGTAAACGCGGCTGACATGGCAGGTGGACAGCTTCAATTCATCCGCTATGCTGTTCAGACTGAGATTTGGATCGCTGTAACGAGTCATGATGATGTCATTAATTTTACGGACCAGCTCTCCCTGCTTACCGTTACGTCTGTCCGCAAGCTTCACCTTCAGGCGGTCAAAGAGGCCGTGGAAGGCTGTAATCATCTCAGCCAGGGTATCAAACTGCTCAATTCTCGGGATAATCAGATCGGTACCCAGACCAAGCTGCGGGGAGCCGTTTCGTTCAATCTCTGTGAGCATGTGCTCAAGCGTTACCGACAGATGCGCAGCCGCAGCACGTGCAGCTGGATAAGAGTAGGCCGCTGTCTCCTGCATGATGTCTTGGAGAAGCACCTTGGCGTCATCTGTTTTCCCCGTGGTCAAGGCTTCAATTAACCGCTTCTCCTTCCCCAGCGGGAACAAATACTTGTGGTCTGCGATAAGCGGGACAGCCTCCATTATCGCTCCCCTGCCCCTGAAGAATCGCTGGCTTGAAGCTTCCCTGGCAAGCTTGTACATGCGGTGAAGCTCATGCGGGTCAAGTGTTACTGGCGTTATGGTGATGGTCAGTTCAACACGGAGATATTCCATGCATGCCTTCTGAATATCCTGAAGCATTGACTGATGCCATTCGGCAGGGGCTTGCGCTTCTTCGCCGGTATTGATCAGCATTAGAATGCCGCCTTCATCAAGATCAACGGAGTCTACCGAATACTGCCTGGAGCAGATTTCTGTTGCGATATTCATGACAGCGAATTTGTAGGTTTGCAGGTCCTTGTTCACATCCTGTTTCATCGGGGATTCAATTAGCAGATAGGCCAGCCGGTAGGGCAGCGTGAGATCAAAGGCAATACCAAGCCGCTTCAGCTTGGCAGCCTGGACCGCTGGATCAAATCCTTGGATCTGAATCAGTTTGCGCATCGTGTTTTGCCGGACGGTATAGCTGCTGTTCCGCTTCTCTGTTTCGAGGTCTTTCATCTGTTTTTCGATTTTGTTAATGGGGGCGTAGAGAAATCTGGACACAAGCCACGCGAGCAGCAGCCCGACAGTCAAGACGACACCTACAGTAGTAAGCGTTTTCAAACGGAGGCTGCCCATTTTTTTCGTGATATCACTATAGGAAATGATACGTACATAATGCCAATCATACGGATCGGGCGCTGTGTAGGTAATCAATGATTTCTTATGGCCGAAATCTGCAATCCGGTAACCGGATTCCTTGCTCGCAGTGAGCTGTTGGATCATGCGGAGGTCCGCAGTATGCAGGGTCACCTGACTTAAATCATCCGCTGACAGAACCGTCTGGCGGTCATCAACGAACAGGGTGACACTGTTCTCGTCCTGCTGGCTGATGAGCTCCTGATTAATCCAGGAAGCCGCTATATTCACGATGACGGCCGAGTTAATCTCCCGGTTGAAGCCAATCGCTTCGTAGCAGAGATAGGTATAGACGCTGATATCTGCTTCCTGCTGAACAGGGGAAGGTATAATTCTCGGGATGGGGGTGAACGGCTTATATTGATCGTAGCTGCCCAAGATATCGGCGATGCTCTGGTCCTTGAGCTCATTTTCCTGAATTATTCCCTTCTGTCCGCTCTGGCCCGCTATATAATACCGCTGCGAGGCGGGATTGTACACATAGATCGAATGGATGAACGGCATGGTGGTCAGGTAATTATTCAAATCAATCATCGCAGCCTGAGTGTCGAATGGATGGGGATCGTTGTAATAGAGAAGCTTCGCTATGGCACTGTTCCGGTAAATCTGGAATGCCACCGCCTGGGCGCTTTCCGTTGTTTTGGCGACGGTTCTCCCGGTTTGCCTCAAGTTAGCGAGAGCTGATTCGTACGCTTCATGCTGTAGGATCTGTGTGAAGGTCATGTAATAAATCGAGGAGCTTGCGAGCACGGATAATACGATGCACAGCGTGATGCCAAGCAGCAGGTTTACATACAGCTTGCCGTTTCGTCTAATCCGGTTAAAACGCAATACGGGCCGCCTCCTTCTGTACGCCGGGTATCCGCCCGGCTGTTCGTGTGCATTACAGCTTGCAGGATATGATCTTGGCAGTGGTTTGTTTCGTATGGTATTCATTTGAGCCGGGATTTAGAAGCTGTGAGCATTCTCACGACAGCAGGTAGGTTCTGATTGTTAGTCCCTCAGACATGAACGATGTATGAACGATAGCGGGCGATAAAGGATTTTCTCGCAATTAATAGAAAATATTGGGATGTGACAAGGAAAGTATAAGGTGCTATGAGGTGAACCTATGCAGATTCAAATTGAACAGATCAGCAAGCAGTATAACAGGAAGAGCTATGCGCTGCAGAACATTACTCTGGACATAGGGCAGGGCGTATGCGGCCTGCTTGGCCGTAATGGAGCGGGCAAGACAACCCTGATGCGTATTCTGACGGGTATTCTGGAGGCATCCTCTGGCAGCGTGAGTGTAGATGGGATGCTGATGACCCCGAAGAACCGCACCCGGCTGCAGAGTCTCATCGGTTATCTTCCTCAGGAGGTGGGCTTTTACCCGAATTTGACAGTCAGGGAGACGATGGATTACATCGCTATACTTCACGGGGTGAACGGCAGAAGCAGGCGTGCTGGTATAAGGGCCGCGCTTGAGAATGTGAATCTCGACCGGCACGCGGAGAAGAAAGTAAGGGAGCTGTCGGGCGGCATGAGGCGCCGGCTCGGCATTGCCCAGGCGATTATTCACGAGCCGGAGCTGCTTATCGTCGATGAACCGACAACAGGGGTGGATCCGGAGGAGCGGATATCCATCCGGAATTTGCTGGCAGAATATGCGGGCCGCAGGACCGTTATTTTATCGACTCATATCATTGAAGATATTGCCCAGTCCTCCAGGCAGGTAGCTGTACTGGACCGGGGCTTGCTCAAATATCAGGGCGACCTCGGCAGCATGATCCGTGAAGCTGCGGGCGTCGTATGGGAATGCAGGCTTCCGCTGGGCGAGGATTATAGAAGTCTGCTGCCGGAATATATGCTGGTTGCGAGTCACTATATGGAGGACGGGATCAAGCTTCGGGTGCTTGGCAGCAAGCAGCCGCCGGTAGAGAGCACTCAGGTACCCCCGACCGCAGAGGATGCTTATATCTGGATGATTGGCGGGTTAGCCCAATGACGACAGCGTTCAAGGTAGCCTGGTTTGAATTTCTGTATCAGGTGAAGAGCAAGTTTTTTATTTTGGGCATGCTTGTTATGCTCGCCTTTCTGTGGAACGAGTTTGCTCCTTATATCATGCACCTTCCGATAGATGACGACGAAGACATCAGGCAGCTGCGGACAGCAGGTGTCCATAACGACATGCTGTTCGTAGAAGTATCTCCGGAACAAACCCTGGCCGCTGTCATAGAGCACATGGAGAGCTATTCGTTATCCGCAGAAAATGACCTGGCTGCCAGAGAGCTGGCCGCCGAAGAGAAGAACCAGGGCCTTTCCCTGCAGGAGGCGGACAGGCTGATCAGAGAGCGGTACCCGTCCTTTGTTCCCCAGTGGGAGATATTTGTGGAGGAGCAAGGGCACCGTCTGGGGACTGGGGAGGAGATCGTGCCGGTATTCCGGAGCTATTACGGTGAGCATTAGTTCAGCAATGAATTCGAGGCTCTATGGGTGGACCGGCTCCAGATCATGCTCTCGTTCCTGTCCATTCCTGCGTGCCTGATGCTCTTCTTCAAGGACCGGCGGTTTCATACGACCGAGTGGCTGCGGGCAAAGCCTGTCGCTGGCTTGAAATATGTGACCGGCAAGTACTGCGGTACGGTGCTTGCATGGATGCTGCCAGCCATTGTGCTAACTTCGGCAGTCAACGTGTGGCTTGGCACACAGTTCACAGCACAAGGATACGCCTATCGTTTTGGGGCTTTATTTTTGGGAATGGCTGTACTCGCATTGCCTGCTTTTATGCTTGCGGGAGCAGTTATTATTGTGCTGGGATTTCTACTGCATAATGAGATGGCTGCTCTGCCGGTCTTTCTCGTATACCTTCTGTTCAATATTACATCAGGTGCATTTGCGGCTGACCCTGTGCATCCGCTTAGGTCTATCAAGTTTCTCATTCGGCTGGACGGGGCTGCTTTTGCTGACTGGATGGCGTTCATTCCAAGGCAGGGCTTACAGCTGGCCGTTATAGCTATCGTGCTGTTAGCCGGGCGAATGTGGGGCAAGCAGGGCTTTGACGGGAAGGGGCGGTTATAACGATGAGGTTTATTATGTATCAAGTGAAAATCCTCTTTTCACCGGTAAAATGGCTGCTGACTGGCGCTTTTATCTCATGTATCCCTTTTATGTTTTATGCGCCTACTGCCAGGGACGTGCTCAAATTGTTCGAGATTTACCTGCCATTCGCCGGAATTATTCTGCTGCCGGATGTATATTGGGCGGATCACTACGCCCGTGCAGCGGAAGTGCTCGCCACCCGGAGACACCGCGGGCTTCTGCTGGTTGGATGCAGGTTTATGGTCCTGTTTATGTTCCTGCTCTCGATGCTGCTGTTAGGCTGGCTTCTGCTCCGATTGAATTTGTCGCCCCACGGCTACCGGTTCTCCGAAGAAGGCATACCCTTGGTCAAGCTGCTGTATGTTGCGGTGCCCGGTATGCTGTTCGTAGGATCGCTGGCTGTGCTGACGGGTGCCTTCTTACGATCGCCGGAGGCGGGTTATTTACTTGGGCTGGTGTATTGGATGTTCTGGAATGTGAATATGGAGCTGGACACGGTGCTTAACCTGTTTGTGTATGCTAATGGCTTCAACGCAGCTCAGTCCAAAACGGCATTATTTATGCTAAGTACCCTGTTTATAGCTGCCAGCAGCTATTTCATCCTTCGTCCGGCTGAGCCGTTCAAGCTGCTTGGCTCCTTGAGGAACCTCCTGTCGAAGGCGCTGGACCGTATGGTCTGAATGTCGGTAGCGCTGGACCGTATGGTCTGATGTCGAAGACGCTGGGCCGTATGGCCCGAGGCAATCAGCTTTTGCAATTCATGAGACGTTGTAGAGGGGATGGCGGATTCAGGCGGGATGATGATACTTGGTGCCCGGCAGGCGTGCGGTTTGAGGCTACTGCACAGCATCCTGATTCTCTAACGAAAGTGAGCAGCGCTATTGGAGCAATATTGCGTATTTCTCAAGTCTAACGAAAGTGAGCAGCCTTATTAGCCCTGAGATGAGCTCAAGACGGTTCTTTTCACCAAATAGCGCTTCTAGGATTCGTTAGAATATCGAAATGAGGTCATACAGCTGAAATAAGGTTGCCAGGATTCGTTAGAGATTAATGCGGGGCGGCGATAGTGGAAAAGATGAATGCTGCCCCGCCGACCCCAGCATCCTTCCGGCCGCCAGCCTCCCGTTCAGCCCCACTGCACCAGCATATTAATATGCGGGATGCCGTCTTCGAGGTAAGGCTGGGAGGTTGTCTTGAAGCCGAAGGACTGATAGAAGCCCTCCAGATGTGCCTGCGCCGATATGCGAACTGCCGGCTCATTCAGCTCATGCCGCACATAATGCAGCGCCTTCCCGACCAGCTCCGATGCAATCCCCTTCCTCCTGTAATCCTCTGCGACCAGTACTCTTCCGAGTGACGCTTCCGCATACGAAACGCCAGCCGGCAGGATGCGAAGATAGGCGATGATGCGCCCGGCTTCGTCTGACTGGTACAGATGATAGGACGCGAGATCCTTTCCATCTACCTCTTGATAAGGGCAGTTCTGTTCCACCACGAATACTTGGGTTCTCTCCTGCAGAATGCGGTACAGCTCCGATTTGGTCAGCTCGTCATAATGCTTGATGCTCCAGTCCAACGTTAATCACTTCATCCTTCCCCTTTAGCTTCCACCTTCCGATGATACCCGAAAACCGGACGAACCAAAAGGCCGCCGGCCTGACTTTTTCAGTCGCATGCTGCTACCCTTTCCATTCTCCTGCTAAACGAGTAAAATTTTTGGTAGATAGAGGGCAGATGATGCTATACTAAATCTGCGTCTTACAAAAACATTCACAGGGAGTTAAATGATGAAGAAAAGCAAAACCTTCTACAACATGTTCATTCCCATTCTCCTGCTCAGTATGGTGCTTGTGTTCAGCTTCGGCAGCTACATCTACTATGCCACGATCGGTTCGGTGGTTGAACGCATCAGCGCCAGCCAGCAGGGCCTGATTACGCAGATCCGCAATACGATGGAGCAGAAGATCCAGTCAATTGAATACGCTTTCAACACTTACAGCACCACCAAATCCTTCAGCGACGTGATCGGGAGCCCGATGACGGCGGAGGATTTCGAAGCTTACAGGGAGCTTAATACCCAGTTGAACTATATTGCCAGCATGAGTCTGGAGGGTATTCAGTATTCCCTGATCAGCCTTGAGGAGAACTGGAGCATCCGCAACGGTTCGCTGTCCCGGCTGACCGAAGAGGCCCGCAAAGAGATATACCGCAGCTACATAGAGGATGACAAGGAGGGGCTGTTCTGGGTGAAAACGGATCACGGCATCCGTTTTGTGCAAGCGCTTCCTATGTACTCCAAAGTGAAAAAAGCGCTGGCTCTGTCGGATATATCACGCCAGACACTGGATCGGACGCTGCACACAAAGCCGGACACTTCCGTCTTCATCCTGAACAAGCGGGGGGAGCTGCTGTATGCCGCTGACAGTGGCGAAGACGTGCTCTCCCAGGGCCAGATCCGCCAGATCAGAGAGCGGGTTGCAGAAGCCGGCATGCCTCAAACCGGCGAATTGGAGCTGCAGGGGGAGGAAGCTGGGCCGGTAACCGCTATCTATGCAAAATCAGCCTATAACAACTGGACCTATGTGACGCTGCTGGATGAGCAGGAGGTGAGCGGGGCATTAGCCGCGACTCGTATCGGTCTGGTCGTTATGGGGATTGTCATAATGCTGCTTATTGTCGTAGCGGCCTATTTCCTGTCCATGCACCTCGCCAAGCCGTTCCGCCGAATTCAGAGCAGGCTGGCCGGAAGCGACGAGCCGATGCAGAAGGATGAAGTGGACTGGATTATCCGGTCGATTGATTCCATTGTAACGGAGAAGGAAAGTCTGGAGAACCTGATGGAGCTGGAAAAGCCGAAGCTGGAGACCCAGTTCATGCTCAATCTGCTTCATAACCGGCTGGCCCGGGAAGAAGCGGAGCGGAGCATGGAGAGGTTCGGCTATGCCGCAGGAGCAGATACGCTGTTCGCAGTTATGCTGTTCCAGCTGGACAGCTACGGAGACAGTCAGCCCTCGGATAAGGATGTGCTGCTGCTTACCGTTAACAAGCTGGTGCAGGAGGTTGTGCCGCCAGAGGGCAGAATGCTTCCGGTCGTGCTGAATGAGCGGACGCAGGCGACCGTTCTGATCTTCAGCAGGGACAGCGCAGACCAAGCGCAGAAGCAGATCCTGCAGTATGCCAAGACGGTAATCAAGGCCACCCGTGAGAACTGGGGGTTCTCTGTCAGCGCAGGCATCAGCAGCTTGTACGGCGATGTTCTCAGCAGCAAGGACGCCTGCGAAATGAGCCTGCAAGCCCTGCACCAGAGGCTGAAGCTTGGCAAGGAATCGGTCATATTCTTCGATGATATATCGACCGACATGCAGGGCCCGATGCTGCTGCATTATCCGGCTGAGCTGGAGGCGAAGCTGTTCGATGCGATCAGGCTGGGAGACGAGCAGGAGATATCGCGCTATCTGTACCCGCTGCTCGCCAACATGATGAAGCACAGCAGGCACCCGATGAACCTGGAGGTAAATCTGATCCGCTTCGTCAACAACCTGATCCAGCTGGAGCAGCTGATGGGAGCGGAGGTGCTGCTGACGCCGAACAACGCTGACCTGTACCACCGGCTGCTGAATACCCGGAATCCCGAGGAGATCGAGCGGATGCTGGTGGAAGAGGTTATTCAGCCGATGGTCCGGACGATGAGAGAGCGCACCAGCCAGCAGTTCCGGTCCATAGCGGATAAAATCGCAGCCATCGTCCGTACCGAATATGATCAGGATCTGTCACTGGATTCAATCAGTGACCGCCTGCATTACAGTCCCAACTACCTGAGCAGCATCTTTAAGAAGGAATACGGCGTCACATTCAGCGATTACGTGCTGAACTACCGGGTTGAGATGGCCAAGAAATGGCTGATCGAGACCGATATGACGATCAAGGATATCGCAGAGCGGCTGCGCTACCAGAATTCCCAGAACTTCATCCGGTCCTTCCGGAGGAAGGAATATGTGACGCCGGGTGAATACCGCAAGAAGATGAAGGCCGTGTGAACGACGCCGGGATGATCAGCCCTTGACCGCACCCAGCAGAGCACCCTTCGTAAAATGCTTCTGGACGAACGGATAGGCGATCAGCATCGGCACCGTAGCGACAACGATGACCGCCATCTTGATCGTCTGCGCCGGCGGCACGACATCAACGGAGTTGTTCTCAGCGGCCATGCCGCTTGCGACGATGACAATTTGGCGGAGCAGCACCTGCAGCGGCCATTTGGCCGAATCGGTCAGGTACAGGATGGCTGTCATATACGTGTTCCAGTAGGTGACGGCATAGAACAGCGACAGCGTGGCGATGGACGGCAGCGCGAGCGGGAGCATGATTTTCCACAGAATCCCCAGATCGTTAGCGCCGTCTATCTTCGCTGATTCCTCCAGACTGTCCGGCAGGGCCTGGAAGAAGTTCCGCATGATGATCAGGTTAAAGGCATTGATGGCAACCGGAACAATCAGCGACCAGTAGGAATCGATCAGCCCGACAGCCTTAACGACAAGGAAGGTCGGGATCATGCCGCCGCTGAACAGCATGGAGAACAGGACGAGGAAGTTGATGAAGCTTCTTCCATACAGATATCTGCGGGATAAGCCGTAAGCCATCAGTGCCGTCAGCACCATACTGACAAGTGTGCCGACCAGCGTCGTGCCAATCGAGACCCCAAGCCCCTTGAAGATGGTTGGCGTTGAGAAGATATAGCGGTAAGCGTCGAGGGAGAAGGTTGTCGGGAACAGGATGAACTTCTTCTCGACGATCTCCTGCGTGGAAGCGAAGGAGCTGGCGATCACGTTCACGAAGGGCAGGAGGCAGGCGAGTGAGATGAGGAGCAGCAGCGTATAGTTGATGATGTCAAAGATCCGGCTTCCAAGTGTTGGTTTCTTCATTACGGATGTTGTCATGGCATATATCCTCCTAAAGTAATCGTTTACATTATCACCTTAGCAAGCGGATGGCATTCCGTATATAATCATGTCCTATGGCCTGCTGCAGCAGGCAAACAGGCGGGCGGGAGCGCAGCTGGAGAAGAATAATCCTGATCCCGGATAATAAGCAGCAGCTACATGGAGCCGCTTGTCCCGCCGCGTTATCAGAGCTGGCGATAGCAAATGATTATATACGTAATAGCGGATCAGCGGGTAACCTTGCCTTGTACCCACGATGCCAAGCAAGGAGGTCGACAGCCCGTGAAGACTGCGGAAGCACCACTCATTCCGTTGCAAGTCAAACAAAAGAAGAAGAGAGAGCCGCTTCAACTGTTCAAGAGCCTGAGGAAACATAAGCTGCTGTATTTAATGATTCTTCCGGGGTTTATTTACTTTGTAATCTTCAAGTACTTTCCGATGGGCGGACTGATTATTTCATTCCAGGATTATCAGCCGTTTCTGGGGATCTCGGAGAGCCCTTGGGTAGGGTTCAAGCATTTTGAGCGCTTGTTCACCGAACCGACATTCGTCATGCTGCTGCGCAATACACTGGTGCTGTTCGCGATGGAGATTGTCTTCTTTTTCCCGCTGCCCATTCTCCTCGCCGTCATGCTCAATGAAGTCAGGCACAAGCTGTTCAAGAATTCGATTCAAACGATGATCTACATTCCGCATTTCATGTCCTGGGTCATTATCGTTTCCATCTCGTATGTGTTCCTTAATGTGGACGGCGGCGTGGTGAATCAGATTCTGGAGGCCATGGGCTTGCAGAAGATCAGCTTCCTCACTTCACCGGAATGGCTTCGCCCAATGTACATCGCACAGATCATATGGAAAGAGGTTGGCTGGTCAACGATCATCTATCTGGCGGCCATAACGGTTGTCGATACGCAGCTCTATGAAGCGGCGGAGATGGATGGGGCCACCCGTCTGCGGAAAATGTGGCATGTCACCCTGCCGGCTATCCGGCCCGTCATTATCACGCTGCTGATCCTGAAGATCGGCAACACGCTGGAGCTTGGCTTCGAGCATATGTACCTGCTGCTTAACTCGCTGAACCGTGAAGTCGGGGAAATCTTCGATACGTACATCTATACAGCCGGTTTGAAGAACGGACAGCTGAGCTTCAGTACAACAGTCGGCTTGTTCAAGGGGCTGGTAGGATTAATACTCGTTATGGCAGCCAACAGGCTGGCCAAGAAATTTGGCGAGGACGGGGTCTATTAATCTATGGCAGCGCAGATCAGTGCAGATGCCAATACATTATTTTAGCGGAAAAGGGGACACGGATATGAAACGA
The DNA here is from genome assembly GCF_003233845.1 of Paenibacillus sambharensis. Lineage (GTDB taxonomy): Bacteria > Bacillota > Bacilli > Paenibacillales > Paenibacillaceae > Paenibacillus_I > Paenibacillus_I sambharensis. Next base: position 261,128 of record NZ_QKRB01000055.1, on the reverse strand, counting down.
AAATCGATTCGTATGATGGCGTTAACACTAGGCTTCGGTCTGCTGCTCAGTGCATGCAGCGGCACGCAAACAGGAGGCAGCGCAGGAGAGGCTCCTGCCGCAGACGGCAAAGACGGCAAAGCGACAATCACCTGGCTGAACATTTTGCATACGCCTGCGCCTCCTACCGATACCATTCTGAACAAAATTGAAGAGGCGACAAATACGAATATTGAATTCTCCTGGATACCGGATGCCTCCAAGGAGGAGCGCTTGAATACATCTCTTGCATCCGATTCGCTGGCTGATATTGTAACGCTGACCATTCTGGACAATTCCTCGGTCCGCAATGCCTTGAAGGCAGGGATGTTCTGGGAAGTAGGTCCTTATCTGGATGAATTCCCGAACCTTGCGGCAATCTCGCCGGAGATGCGCACATCAGCATCGATTGACGGCAAGCTGTACGGCGTACCCATGCAGAAGCAGGTGGCCCGCAATGGGGTCGTGATCCGCAAGGATTGGCTCGACAAGCTGGGGCTTGAGGTTCCGAAGACAACGGATGAACTGATGCAGGTTGCGAAAGCATTCACCGAGCAGGACCCTGACGGCAATGGCGTTAAGGATACGACCGGATTTGTGGACCGCAGTGATCTTGTATACGGAGCATTCAAGACGCTCAGCTCTTATTTTGGCACGCCGAGCGTATGGAGTGTCAGTGAGGATGGCAAGGTTACCCCGGAGTTTGAGTCGGAAGGCTATATCAAGACAATGGATTATATGAAACAGCTTTATGAAGGCGGTTACATTAACCAGGACTTTGCTGTTACCGCAAAGACCGACCAGCAGCAGAATTTCTCGCAGGGCAAGGCCGGCATCTATGTTGGTGCGCTCTTTGACAGCAAGAACCTGCTGAACGATGCCAAGGGCATTCAGGACAATATGGAGCTCGTTCTGGTGAATGATATTACATCCACAGGCAATGAGAGCGACCGGGCGATCTGGTCGACAACCAACGGCGTCGGCGGCCTGCTCGCCTTCCCGAGATCCGAGGTGAAGGACGAGGAAGAGCTGAAGAGAGTGCTGAAGTTCGTGAATGACCTGATGTCGGAGGAAGTCTACGCGCTTATGACATACGGAATTGAAGGCGTCCATTACACAGCTGACGAGCAGAAGGCAGCGACGATTACCGATACCAGCCTGTGGGAGCAGGAAGTACAGCCGTTTGCCGGATCGCGCCCGAAGGAGCCGGGTTATGAGATTCACGATGCAAACCCGCTGAAGGCCGAAGCGGACCGTCTGATACAGGAGAATACTGAGTATGCGGTGCTTAATCCCATGTTCTCCCTGGAATCGCCGACATTCTCCTCGCAGGGCTCCGAGCTGCAGAAGATAATTACGGATGCTACCTACAAGTATATTCTCGGGAAAATCACGCTGGATGATTTCAAAGCAGCCGTCAGCAGCTGGAGGAAGGCTGGCGGCGACCAGATTATTGCTGAGTATGAAGCAGCTTACAAAGCGGTAAACGGCTAAGAAGGCAATATGGCCGGGGGCTGTTTTGCCGGCAATCTTACAGCCATTCCGTGCTGCCAGGCGGCAGGCGGAATGGTTGTTCTTACAGGAGGAACGGCTATGGAACAAGTGAAATGGGCGGTTAGAACGGCGGAATCGATTATGGAGCGTACGCCGAAGCTTTATGAGGATAAGGGCTACAACGGCAAATGGTCTTATGATTACGGCGTTATCCTGAAGGGCTTTGAACGGCTGGCGGGACTGACTGGCGACCAGCGGTATTTGCAGTACATACAGGAGAATATGGATTATTTCATCGGGGAAGACGGATCGGTGCGGGGCTACAGCCCGCTTGAATACAATATCGATCATCTGAACAACGGCAAGCTGCTGTTCGGGCTTCACCGGGAAACCGGCGGAGCGAAATACAAGCAGGCGGCTGCTTTGCTGCGGAGCCAGCTGGATCATCATCCCCGCACATCGGAGGGAGCATTCTGGCATAAGCAGATTTATCCCTATCAGATCTGGCTGGACGGTCTCTATATGGGAGCTCCGTTCTATCTGGAATATACGCTGGCCTTCGAGGATGGCAGCCGCGTAGATGATGTGACAAGGCAGTTCATTCTGTGTGAGAAGCATACGAAGGACAAGGAAACCGGACTGCTCTATCATGCGTGGGATGAGAAGCGTGTGCAGCCATGGTGTGATCCGGAGACCGGCCTGTCGCCAAACTTCTGGGGCAGGTCGCTGGGCTGGTACGTGATGGCCCTTGCCGATGTGCTTGAGCTTCTGCCCGCGGAACATAAGGACTACGCTGAGCTGACACGAATCCTAAGCGAAACGCTCACTGCGCTCCGCGTTTTCCAGGACAGGGACAGCGGTGTGTGGTATCAGGTTGTCGACAAGGGAGGGCGCAAAGGCAATTATCTGGAAGCCTCCGCTACCAGCATGATTACCTATGCGATAGCCAAGGGCATGCGGCTCGGCCTGCTTGGCGGGGAGTGGCAGAGCACGCTTGATTGGGCTTATGCAGGTCTAATTGCAGAGTTTGTACTGGAAACGAAGCAGGGCTGGGTTAACCTGAACAAAACCTGCCAGGTAGCCGGTTTAGGCGGAAAGGATCAGCGTGACGGCACGTATGCGTATTACATCAGCGAGCCGATCATTACGAACGACCAGAAGGGGCTTGGCGCCTTCCTGCTCGCCTGCACGGAATATGAATATGCGCAGCGGCGCTGATACAAGGTTTGCGCAGCTGCCAAGGGAGAGGTGAAGGGATCATGTTTTTTAATATCATGGAGTATGGAGCAAGGAAGAATGCGCCAGGTCTATCGACGGGGGCGATTGCGGCTGCAATAGATGCCGCAGCGGCAGCCGGAGGCGGTACTGTGTATGTTCCTGCTGGCGTCTACCGCACAGGGGCGGTTGTTCTGAAGAGCAATATTGAGCTGCACTTAAGTTCCGGCGCAGTGCTTTCGTTCAGCGACCAGCCGGAGGATTATCCTGTTGTGCGCTCAAGCTGGGAAGGTGTCAGGCGTGAGGTGCATGTCTCCTGCATCTATGGAAAGGATCTGGAGAATGTGTCCATTACAGGCTCAGGCAGGCTTGAGGGAAATGGGCAGGCGTGGTGGGATAAGCAGCGGAACCGCCCGGAAGAGCTGCACTATCCGCGCCCTAAGCTGATTAGTCTGGAGAGCTGCCGAAGAGTGACGCTGCGCGATATTACGCTGACCAATTCGCCAAGCTGGACGGTTCATCCGCTGCTGTGCCAGGATGTTACCATTGACAATCTGTCGATTCTGAATCCGGCGGTTTCGCCGAATACGGACGGGATTAATCCCGAATCCTGCACGAATGTACGCATCAGCAGCTGTCATATTGACGTAGGGGATGACTGCATTGCCATCAAATCCGGTACCGAGGATACGAAGGAACGGATGCCTTGTGAGAACATTACCATAACAGGCTGTACGATGGTTCATGGTCACGGCGGGGTCGTGATCGGCAGTGAGATGAGCGGCAGCGTCCGCAATGTCGTCATTACGAACTGCGTGTTCAAGCAGACGGACCGGGGCATTCGCCTCAAGTCCAGACGCGGCCGGGGAGGCATCGTCGAGGACATCCGGGTGAGCAATATCGTCATGGAGGATGTCATCTGTCCGTTCATCATGAATCTCTATTATTTCTGCGGACCGCGCGGCAAGGACAAATATGTCTGGGACAAAAATCCTTATCCGGTAACGGAGGAGACGCCGCAGTTCCGCCGTATTCATTTTGCCAATATTACGGCCCGGGGCGTTCATGCGGCAGCAGGGTTCATCTATGGCTTGGCTGAACAGTATGTATCCGAGGTTACGTTCGATAACATTGACATCTCCATGGCTGAGCAGGCGGTTCCAGGACATCCCGCTATGATGGCGGGCCTTGCAGAAATGAATAACCGCGGCTTCTTCCTTGGCAATGTGAGAGATATCCGGTTCCGCGGCGTGACGATTGAGAACCACGAGGGGCCGGCCTTTTATGTGGAGAATGGCGAAGGGATTGAGCTTGAGCAGTGCAGCTCGAGAAATACGAAGCAGACCGAGCAGCTGCTGGAGCAGGTCACGGTTTTGCCGTCACAGGAGGATATGACCACGCCGCAGCATTAACCGCTGCGGTCAAATGAAGGCTAAAGGAGGCGAGCGCAGATGGTGGCTGGCAGCAAAGCAGTAAGCGTGATCCGTAACCCGGTTCTGCCCGGCTTCAATCCTGATCCCTGTATGATAAGGGTGGGGGACACTTACTATATTGCCGTATCATCGTTTGAGTGGCTGCCCGGCATCCGGGTGTACCAGTCGGATAACCTGGCGGAATGGGAGTACTGTACGGATATTTTGACAGATCAGGTGGACTTAAGGGGCAATCCGAGAAACTGCAGCATCTGGGCGCCGCAGCTCAGCTGGCATGACGGGCTGTTCTATCTCCTGTATACCGATGTGAAGAGCACGAAGCGGCCGTTCAAGGACTGCCACAACTATTTAATAACCACGCCGTCCATTCATGGTCCGTGGTCGGAGCCCGTGTACCTGAACAGCAGCGGCTTCGATCCGTCCCTGTTCCATGACGATGACGGGCGGAAGTGGCTGCTTAACGCCCTGTGGGATTACCGGATTACAGAAGGCAACAAATCAAGCGGAATTGTCATTCAGGAGTATGATCCGGCAGCGCGCCGGCTGACGGGAAAGCCCCGCAAGCTGTTCGACTGTACGCCGCTTAAGAAGACAGAAGCTCCGCATATCTATAAGCGGGGAGGCTATTACTACCTCATCACGGCAGAGGGAGGAACGGGCAGCGGCCATGCTGTCACGGTGGCGCGGTCAAGAGAGCTGCTTGGTGAGTACGAGGTTGACCCTTTTAATCCGATGCTCACCTCGCGCGACAATCCGGAGCTGGCACTGCAGTGCGCCGGCCATGGCAGCTTGGTTGAGACACCAGCGGGAGAATGGTATATGGCACACCTGTGCACCCGTCCGGTTGAAGGCCAATACGCCATTCTTGGCAGAGAGACAGCACTGCAGCAGGTCTATTGGAACGAAGAGGGCTGGCTTCGGCTTACCGCTGGCGGAAGCTCTCCGCAGACGGAGGTGCCGATGCCTGCTGGTGCAGTGCTGAAGGGAACAGGCAGCCTGGACTTCAGCGATGAATTCGACGGACCGGGGCTGAAGCCGCAGTGGAACACACTCCGCATCCTGCCTGATGAGAGCTGGTGCTCGCTAACGCAGCGGCCTGGTTACTTGAGGATCACGGCAGGGGAGTCGGTTCAGAGCTTGTTCCGCCACCATATTGCGGCGCTCCGGCAGACGAGCAGGTCGTTCCGGGCAGAGACCGCTCTCGAATATGAACCGTCGATATATTTGCAGATGGCCGGACTTATGCTCTACTTAAATGAGGAGAATTACTGGTACGCCTATATCAGCCATGAAGAGGGACGGGGCAGAGTACTGAGGCTGATGCGGTGCGAGCGGGACGAGTTTACGGCCAGCCCTTGCCTTGTTGATCTACCGGAAGGAGTTCCGGTAGTTCTGGCAGTAGATGTCAACGGGGTGAACGGGCAGTTCTGTTACCGTACACAGGCGGAGGGCGAGTGGCTGGCCCTCGGCGGGCCACAGCATGTCGGCTTCCTGTCCGGCGGATTTACCGGCAATTTCATCGGTATTGCAGCCCATGATATGAATCAGTTTGGCGGGAGCTATGCCGACTTTGCATATTTTCGGTATCAGGCGAGAGATGAATAAATAAGCTAGGGCTATAACCTATAAAGGAACTTTCCTTGGTAAACGGAGAAACGACCAGGAGTTCATTCGTTTGGATGAATCCTGCATTTGAGAACATTCTTAGATGCCGAAGAAGGCCTGCCAACGTCAATAACCGGCAGGCCTTCTTCGTTATGCAAAATTTCGGGCGCTTCCGTCATCCCCGCTTATCTGGCCGGAGCAAAGTCCTTAACCCGTTCCAGAACAGCTTCAATCGCATCCAGGCTGTCCTGCGTAAGGGTGAATTCAACAGCCTTGACATTCTCCTCAATCTGGTCCGGCCGGCTGGCCCCGATCAAGGCCGAGCTGACGCCAGGCTGGCGGAGCACCCAGGCGAGCGAGAGCTGTGACAAGCTCATGCCAAGCTTTTTGGCAATAGAGTCAAGTTCCTGAACGCACTCCAGCACGTCATTGCGCAGATAGCTTCGGATGACCTGGTTTACACTGTCATTAGCCGCGCGGCTTCCGGAGGGGAGCTCTTGCCCGGGCTTATATTTGCCGGTCAGGATACCCTGCGCCAGCGGCGAGAAGACGATCTGACCGATTCCTTCCCGTTCACTGACTGGCAGCACTTCCTGCTCGATATAGCGTTCGAACATGTTGTAGATAGGCTGGTTGGAGATGAGCGGGCGCAGGTTCAGTCGTTTGCTGATGCCAGCTGCATCCGCAATCTGGGCAGCGCTCCATTCACTGACGGCGGAGTATAGAATTTTACCCTGCGCTGTCAGATCGTCAAGTGCCCGGAGGGTCTCCTCCAGTGGCGTCTCATGATCATAGCGGTGGCAGTAATAAATGTCGATATAGTCTGTGCCAAGCCTTCTTAGGCTTGCTTCACACTGCTCCATGATATGCTTGCGTGAGAGGCCGCGGTCATTCGGTCCGCTGCCCATGGGGAAGAATACCTTGGTTGAGAGCACATAGCTGGACCTGTCATAAGACCGCAGCGCAGCGCCCATCGCTTCCTCGCCTGCTCCGGTATTGTAGGCGTTGGCTGTATCGAAGAAGTTAATGCCGTGCTCAAAGGCCGAGCGGATGCACGCATCCGCAGCTTCCTGCTCGGCAGCTGTTCCATAGGTCAGCCAGCTTCCGAGACCAATTTCGCTCACCTTAATGCCGCTAGATCCTACGCGTCTGTATTTCATAGCAATCCCATCCTTCATCGTAGTATGTAAGACAGCTGCAACCACATGGTCACCCTCTATCATGTTACACCAATTCACTGTCCGGTTTAAAGTACAGCCGGGGTGTATTGGACAAGGCGGCACCGGGGTATAAAGATAAGACGGATCCAATAGAACTGCGATATGGGAAGCTGCTGGAGAACCCGGCAAGGAGAGAATGGAGGGATTATATGACTGAAACTGCAGCCCGCAGCAAATATGGTAGACGTAATATAGTCTCCGGCTTGTTGTTCGGGATAGGCCTAGTAGCGTTTCTCGATGAAACTGTCTTTCATCAGCTGCTGCATTGGCATCACTTCTACGACCGTTCGACAACAGGGGTAGGACTTGTCTCCGATGGCTTCTTTCATGCGTTCAGCTGGTTTGCTACGATTGGAGGCTTGTTCCTGTTCGCTGATTTGCGCCGTCGGGAGGCCTTGCAGCCGCAGGCCTGGTGGGGAGCCGTACTGCTCGGCAGCGGCTTCTTTCAGCTGTACGATGGCATTATTCAGCACAAGCTGATGCGCATCCACCAAATCCGTTACGTGGATAATGTGCATATCTATGACTGGGTATGGAACATTGCGGCCGTTCTGCTGATTGCAGCGGGATGTATCCTCCTGCTCCGATCCAGGCGGACTAGGCAGTCATAAGCGGGAGGAGGGCTAATGATGATGAATCATTCCAATCACTATAGCTCAGAACGTATGGCAGCCCATGAATATTTACCTTCTGCGCTCCCCTTTGTGCTGCTTATCCTGCTCTATGCCGCCGCAGCGATACTATCATCCCGCCGGTACGGACGTACCTGGCCGCTGTCCCGCTTCACGCTGTGGCTGCTGGGTATCCTGGCTGCCGCTGCAGCCGTTATCGGGCCGCTTGCTGAACAGGCACACCGGAATTTCGAGGCACATATGGCCGCCCATCTGCTTCTCGGTATGCTCGCGCCGCTCCTGCTTGTTCTGAGTGCGCCGCTAACCCTTGCCTTAAGAGTGTTCAATACGGGAACTTCAAGACGCATATCAAGGATCCTGAAGGGTTCTTATTTCAGATTTCTGTCCCACCCTGTCACTGCGTCAATCCTGAATATTGGGGGACTCTGGCTTCTATACTGTACATCCATATATTCCCTTATGCAGGATTACCTGCTTGTGCATCTAATCGTACATGTACATATCTTCTTGTCAGGCTATGTCTTTACAGCCTCGATGATTTATATTGACCCGACTCCTCATCGGACGGGATATATTCTGCGGACGGTTGTCATGGTTACGGCCCTGGCCGGACATGGTATTCTGGCAAAATATTTGTACGCGAATCCACCTGCAGGCGTACCCGCCGCACAAGCCGAGGCCGGGAGTCTGCTGATGTATTACGGGGGAGATGGCATTCACATCATCCTGATCCTGCTGCTGTGCTTACAGTGGTACAGGTCGGCCAGGCCGCGGGTCGTGTGCGGCAAAAAAACCTCCCGAATCGCCCTAGGCGATCAGGAGGTTGTGTGAACGGATAAATACAGCTAATTTTAGTACACTTCCAGCTCGTTAATGCGCACGTAATTCGTCTGGTGGCTTGGTCCTCTGCGGCATACGACCCGGATTTGGGACGTGCTGACCGCATTAAAGGAATGGGAGCGGTAGGTTGATGTGTTGCCGGTAACCGTAGCGACAGTTACCCAGCTGGAGCCGTTCCAGTATTGGATATCATAGTTGGCCATGACATAGCCTTGTGATGTGTACAGATCAACTTTGCTGATGGTCTTGTTTGCTCCGAAATTCATGTACACATGCTGCGGGAGCGGAGCCCCTTGATTATTGGCCCAGCTGTAGCTTTGGCCAAGCGCTGTGTTGCGGTCGCCATCATTAATGCGGGCTACCGAGTAACCCGGGAAGGTTGAATCTGCTGATACGGCAGCGCCGATTGCATGGTTGGCATTAGGCGCAGGTCCCTTCTCAACGCGTACCAGCGGCCAGGAGATGTAGAAGAGCTGGTAATCTTTTTTGAGTACAGCGGCATTTGCCTTCACGACGGCATCAATGCTGAGTGTTATCTTGGTCGGCACATTGGTTCCGCTCGTCCACTGGCCTTCGCCGACAATGCCTGCAAATACAGTAACCTCCAGAATTTTCTTCCTGGCAATTGTCAGGCCAGCTTCTGCCTGCGCACCAGCCGAGGCCTTGATTTGGCCCTCGATATTATACGTGGTCGTGAGGTAGCGGTCGACATTGCTGTAAGGGGTGACGGAGGTTGGAACATACAGGAAGTTCTTGCCGCGTACCCCGGCCTCCACGGTATAGCCTTGATTCACCTGGAATTCGAAGGTAACACTGCCGTCAACTCCGATAACCAGGAAAACGCCCACGCTTGCCTTGCCTAGTCCCCCTGCATCGGCTTCAAACCCGAAGAGAGGGATCTTGATATCCTTCTTGAATTTAGCCTCGCCTTTAATGTACACATTCGCTTTTTCCCCGGCTGTAAACTTCAGATCATATTTCTTCCGGTTATACACGCCTGTAATTTTGGGTGTCAGCAGGGTGATAGAGCCGCCTGCTTCCACATATACCTTGCCGTTCGTGCCCTGCTGATTGATAAGAACCTTCTTGAATTCACACTTGAAGTCTTTTCCTGTCTTCTGGCAGCTGGTAAAATCGCCGGCTGCGGCAGCAGAAGCATCTGCTGTACGTTGGTCGGCTTCCATTTCGGGAGCCACGGCCTGCGGCTCAGCGGCCTGCGGCTGGGCAACCTGTGGCTCAGCAACCTGTGGCTCAGCAACCTGTGGCTCAGCAGCCTGCGGTTCAGCAGCCTGCGGCTCAACAGCCTGTGGCTCAGCAGCCTGCGGTTCAGCAGCCTGCGGCTCAACAGCTTGCGGCTGAGCAGCCTCAGAGACGGCTTCCACTTGCTCTGGTTCGTCCTCCACTACAGCTTCCGGCTCAGCGGCTGCTTCTTGGTTCGCGGCATCAGGTGCTGCCGGAAGATCGGTTTCCTCCTGCTGCTGATTAGCTTTCAGCCTGGCTTCCGCTTCGTTAATGGCATCCGCTTCGGGAGCGGTTTCCCGAGGGGCGGCTGGCAGAGCTTCTTCATGTTCTTGCGTGAGGCCTGTCCCTTTCAAGTCCAGAGCTTCCTTCACACTTTCGCGGGTTGCGATTGCTACTGCATCTGTTGGAATGATCAGATTCTGTTCTTCGAAGGATACCGCCTGTGCGGGGATATCGTAATATTCGAATAGCTCCTCAACTGCCGGAGCTGCCCAATGCACAAGATAGGAGGTCGCATCCATTTGCACGAGGGATGTAATTTTAATCGCTTTGCCGGTAGCAGAATCCAGATAGATTTGTCCTGCCTTAAGTCCCGGAACAAGCTGATTGTATTCATTGGAGAGAAGACGGAAGCTGCCGCTCTCAGCTTCGGCTTCGAGGGTATTTGCCGCAATGCTGAGCTTGGACTTAATTAGAGCGGGCATAGGCGTATTGCTCTTCAGCTGGTACTCAACATTGTCGAATTGTCCGGTTGTCTCAACAGGGTCGAGGACGCTGACTCCGTCAGCCCCCACAGTAAATTCGAGGCGGAAGTATGATTCGGGGTAAGGGGTCTGGTAGGATTTGCTGCTCCAAATCCAGCGTGCCGTCGTGTCGGCAGGCATGCCGCTGACCTGGGTGTTCCATGGCGTCACACCGTAGCGGCCGTTATCCTGGGCTTTGCTCCATGCATCATCGTTGAAGGTGGTCTTTTCCCAGCCCGCGGCATAGGTTCCGCTTGCCTTCCAGTTGAAATCGGTTACAAGATTCTCGTCCTGATACGTGATATCGGCCAGCAGACCGGCATAAGAGCCGACATCCTTGGCTCTTACGGCAATGACATTCTTTCCTTCAGTAATGGTCAGGTTGAACGAATAGGCTTTGTACCAATTATTTCCTGATCCGATGAGGTTGCCGTTATGATAAAGTGTGAACTCGTTGTCTGCAGTCAGTGTAATGGTTCCCGGGATGGGTGCAGCGCTGGTCGTACCCATGCCAACGAACAGTGACGACAGGAAGGAAAGAACCAATAAAGCAGACAATGCTTTTCTGAATTTTCTGTTAATTACGCTCATATTATTATCTCCTTCTCATTTAATAGCGTGATAGTCAGACGTGAGTGCTTGCTAACTGAAATAAAGCAGCTGGTTATTATTCACCTCCTCTACTAATTAATCCAATAAAATATCACTATAGTAATATCTGGGCAACCTCCTTTCATAATCTATCATAAGGTCTAGGTGAGTATTGTCAATATAAATAATAATATGTTATTGCGAATCGACAGTATTTCTATTTTATAGACAAAAAAATCAGGAATATCAGCTATATAACCGATGTTCCTGATGATAGGATTTCCTTTGTTTGCGTTCTAAGTTTGCCTTGCTTGGTTCGTAACCGTTACATCTCCGCACGGTTTTCTTCTTCCTCCAGCTGGCTGAGTACAGCGGCTGTTGAATTGTCGCGCAGATTTTGTTGTTCTGAAATTAGACTCTGCCTTTCTATGAAAAACCTCATAGAGTCATTAACTTCCACTTTATTTTCACAGCTTCTTGAAAAAAATGTGAACACAAAAAAGGTAATCTTGTATTAAAACGGGATGAGCAATATTGTGGATTTAATTCCTTGATGTTGTTATCGATCCGTTTATTTACAATATTATTGAGTGAATTCAAGTCTAAACAAAGGAGTGCCTCGCATGAAAATTTCTGATTCTAGTCGAACCCTCTTTCACGGCGACCGTGTAATTCTTATGAACCGGAAAACCGGAGCATGGTTAAAGATTTCGAAGGAATGCTTCGATATTCTGGAAGTGGCTTTGGAACAACATTTGACTCGAGATGAACTTCTTAATCGTTTTCAAGAAGCGCAGGATCGCCAATATTTTAATGGTCTATTAGCTAAATTGGACGAGCTTGGGTACTGGGAAATCCCCCACTCCCCACATTTGCGGGAAGTGAGTTTTTCACTTACCCAAAGATGCAACCTTCAATGTACCCACTGCATTGTCGATGCACTGAATACTTCCACATCAGATTGTTTAAGCACAGCGGATATTATCAATATATGTGTATACACCTAAGACAACGAGCTGGTGGTAATCATTCCTGATTGACTTATTGATACTAAACCATTAAAGGATGGTGTGAAATACACCATCCTTTACCTATGAGGAGGTTACACGGAAGATGTGTGATGTCATGATTCTGGATTCCGGAATTGACCGTCGCTTCTTTAACGAATTAACCCACTCTTACGAGTATGACCCTGACACTCACGAAGTAAGGGAGACGAAGCATCCACAGGATCTCACTGGGCATGGCAGCGCCTGCGCTCATATGATTCGCCGTTTAGCAACTAATGTACGTCTTGGAAGTATAAAAATATTGGATCCAAATCTTACAGGAGATTCCAAAAGCCTAGAGGCTGCACTAGAATTATGCTTAAGTTTGGATGTTTCGATTCTGCATATGAGCTTCAGCTTCCGATCCTTTCATATCACGAGCCGTTTGAAAGAGTTATTTCAAAGAATTTCTAACCAAGGAAAATGGGTGGTAGCTTCTGTTGAAAACGGGTCAGAGATGAGTTATCCCGCAGCTCTACCGACTGTTATCGGTGTAAACGGTACATTGATGCCGGAGTCTGAGACGATCTGGGTGGATCAAGGCAAGCCGATCCAAGTGGCTGCAGATATGACGCCTGTATGGACGCATCAAGACTTTTCCGTATACAGCTTGTTTGGGGGGAACAGTAAAGCTGCTGCTGTCGTCACAGGACATCTGGCCCGCCTTCTACTGGAACAAAATCAAAATCAGCAGATCGATCCTTGTTGCTTGTTAGCTCAAACCGCTCAAAGATTCAGCTGGCTTGATGAAGAATTACAGAGAAGCCCGAACCTTGAAATTACACAGCCCGTTTACGGTCATACCTTACCTATAAATGTATTGAACAGGATCAAGGACATCGTGTCCTGCTATTGTAATACTCGGACCGGAGACCATCACCTTTTATTGTCCAAAAACGGGTTGTCACAAAATCAATTCCCCAACTTTATTCGGGATATTGCATCCGTTGTCGGGATCCCAGCAAACGATATGCAATGGACATTTCGTCATTTTTCAAGCTTTAGTCACTTTATCTGTCATATTGAAAGGATTTATCATCATGAATCGAAAACATATGCTTAAAGCGATCATCCGTAACTTTGCAAATCACAAAGGATCTTTTGCAGCGGCATCATTTCTACTTCTGATGAGCAGTCTTTTTAGTGTTTCGACCCCTTACTTCATAATGAAATTGTTAGACACCTCCATTCCCTCCGGGAATGGATCCAGTCTTTTTATTTATATTGCCTTGGCTTTAAGTGCAGCTATTCTCTACAACCTGACAAAACTTCTATCCGATTATGTCTTTTCTAAGCTCGCCCGTTCATTTGTCGTAGAAATCCGCTCACGCTGCATGCAGCAGTTACAGAAAATGCACGGGGAGTACTATACCAACTTGTCTTCAGGCGATGTTTTAAAAACGCTTTTCGAAGATATCGAGAATATACAACAAACGGCAACCTACTCCTTTGTAAACTTTGCTTCCGATATTCTCGTATCGATTGGTATGCTCATCTTTCTAGGATGGCTTCAACCCGAGCTATTAATGTGGTTGATTGTATTACAACTCATTATTTTCTTTGTTCAACAAAAATTTAACCGTTGGATTGAAGCTCAAACTCGTGATTTAAGAACCGCCAGCGGTGAACTTTATTCCCTGATTCAAGAAGCTGCAAGCAACTTAATGAACTTCGTCGTCATCGGTGCAAAAAGCTTGTTTAATAATAAATATGCAAGCCTTGAAAAACAGAATGCGTATCAGCAGATCAAAACACAGCTCATTTATTCGTATAGCGGCAGCTTTCTCCAACTTTCCGGCATGTTTATCACCCTATTTATCCTTGGTTATGGGGGATATAAAGTCATCGGAGGTACGTTAACGATTGGTGGATTAATCACATTCAATGTATATTCCCAACGGTTAATTTCCCCTATCATGCGAGCATCCCAGTTTCAAACGAGATTGTCGGGAGCTTTAATTTCTTGGAAAAAAATTAATGAAATACTAGAATCACCTTCCCACTGGGGAGAAAAAGATGCCAACTTACAATCTATTGATAGCATCCATGAAATACATATTCAAGATGTTTCTTTTCAATATGAAGATAAGACCGTACTATCCGATGTCTCCTTGCAATTGGAATCTCCAAGAGTCTATGCCTTCGTTGGCGAAAGCGGCTCTGGGAAGTCAACTTTGACTTATTTGCTCCTCAAGCTCTGGACGAACATGAATGGAGAAATCCGCATCAATGGAACTGCCCTCAACCAGATTTCAACCGATGCGCTGCGGGATCAAATGGCCGTAGTAAGTCAAAATACATTTCTATTAAATGATACGATTTATAATAATTTAGCCTTAGGCAACACGTCGGTCACGGACAACGACGTAGCGGAGGTATTGAGGATAGTGGAGCTTTACGATGATGTGATGGCTCTCCCAAAGCAGCTTGAAACCTTTATTGGAGAGCAAGGCATCCGATTGTCCGGAGGTCAACGCCAACGATTGTCCATAGCTAGGGCCTTGCTTAGACAGACTTCTGTATTGATTTTAGATGAAGCCACTTCAATGCTGGACCCTGTAACCGAGGAGAAACTCATTCAAAATTTAAGAAACTTGATTCAAGATAAAATCGTCATTCTTATTGCCCACCGTTTACGTACGGTGATAAATGCGCATGAGATCTTCTTATTGCACAACGGGAGTCTAGTTGAGAGAGGTGATCATCACTCTCTTATCGCTGTACAGAGTAAATACCGAGCCATGTTTGAAAGAACAGCCTAATATTGAGGTGATAAATCATGCATATCCGAGTGGAGCAAATTAGTAAACAATATTCGAAAAAAAGCTATGGGTTGAAAGAGGTGTCGCTTGAGATTCAGCCCGGTGTTTGCGGACTCATTGGTAGAAACGGCGCGGGAAAAACCACCTTGATGCGCATCATTTCGGGCATTCTGGAGGCTAGCTCCGGCAAAGTCTATATGGATGGACGGTTAATGGATTCCAAAACGCGGAAACAGCTGCAGCAGTCGATCGGCTATCTTCCACAAGAATTTGGATTTTATCCCCAACTGTCGGTGTTGGAAGCCATTGATTACGCAGCGACGCTGCACGGCATGAAGGGGGAGACCAAGAAGGCAAAAACTAGGGAAGCTCTTGAAAAAGTCCATCTGGACGTTCAATCCCGAAAGAAGATTCGGGAATTATCCGGTGGGATGAAGCGTCGATTAGGCATTGCGCAGGCTATTGTACATGAGCCTGACATTCTTATTGTGGACGAGCCTACAACAGGAGTGGACCCTGAGGAAAGGATTTCAATCCGTAATATGCTTACTGAATATGCGGGTCACAAAACCGTCATCTTATCCACCCATATCATCGAAGATATCGCTCAATCCTGCAAGCAAGTAGCCGTCCTGGACCAAGGCATGCTGAAGTATCAAGGCACAATTGCCGGCATGATCAAGGCCGTGTCCGGCGTAGTTTGGGAGTGCTCCTTGCCCTTATCGATGGATTACAAAAGGATTCTGTCGGAATATATTACGGTGTCAAGCCATTATATGGAAGATGCGATGAAGCTGCGCGTACTAGGAGAAGAGGCGCCGCCGCACAGTGTTCCAGTAGCTCCTACCGCTGAAGATGCTTATATGTGGATGATTGGCGGGTTGACGAAATGAAGACAATGCTCAAAGTAACCCAGTTTGAATTTCGTTATCAGATCAAAAGCAAGTTTTTCATCGTGGGGATGATCCTTCTCTTTTTATTTATGTGGTCGGAATTTTCGCCCTATCTCCGGCATTACCCGATCCAGGACAATAACGATATTCAGCAATTGTTTTCTAAAGGAATCCACCAGGAATTGCTCCGTGTAGAAGTTTCACCTGCTGAGACGTTGTCCGCTGCCGTGCTGCATATGGAACAATTGAAGGAAGGAGATTTTTCTGCGGAAAACGTTCAAGCAGCCAAAGCCCTTGCCAGCCAGATCAAAGCTCAAAACTTGTCCTTGGAACAAGCCCATGCGCTGGTGGAACAACAATATCCTTCCTTTGTTGATCAGTGGAACGTTTTTATTGAAGAGAGAGGGGTGCGGTTAGGTAATATTGAAGAGGTAGCGCCCCTCTTTCGTTATTATTATGAACGACAATCTTTCAGTAGAGAGTTTGCCCTCCTGTGGTCGGATCGGCTGCAAATCATCATGTCGGCGCTTTCCATTCCCGCTTTTTTACTTTTATTTTTCAAGGATCGAAGATACCATGCCATCGAGTGGCTTCGAGCAAAGCCGGTCACTGGTTTTCAGTACATCACGGGAAAATATATCGGAACGGTACTGGCCTGGTGCTTGCCAGCCCTGATCGTAAGTACAGCGGCCAATATATGGCTTGGACTCAAGTTTACAATGGATGAATATGCGTATCATTTTATGGACGTGTTTCTGGGACTGCTTATCTATGTACTCCCTGCCTTTGTGTTTTCCGGTGCTCTCATCATCCTGCTTGGCTTTCTCTTTCACAATGAAATCGCGGCCTTGCCGATCTTTATCGTGTATCTTCTCTTCAATGTTGCTGCTTCGGCATTTGGAAGGGATGAAAGCCATCCGTTAGGATATGCACGATATATGATTCGTCTGGACGAGCATTCATCTACCGATTGGCTGGCGTATATCCCGCATCAAAGCCTGGTTCTTGGTGCCACACTTCTGATGATGTTGTGGGCCGGACAGCTCTGGTTAAGACAAGGCTTAAAGGGAAAAGGCAGGTGATCTTCTTGAAGCTGATGCTGTATCAATTTAAAATTGTTTATTCGCCGATCAAATGGCTGTTATGCGCTGCTTTTATCGTCATGATCCCCTTCTTGTTCTATGCTCCCACTGGCAGGGATGTTTTAAATCTCTACGAAATTTATGCCTGCTTCGTAGGCATTATTCTGCTGCCGGACGTATTCTGGGTGGATCATTACGCCCATGCGACAGAAATGCTGGCCACCCGAAGAACTCGAGGGAGCTGGATGCTTTGGTACAGATGGTTATGGTTTATGCTTTTTTCGATCACCATGTTGTTCGTGGGGTGGCTGCTTCTCCGTCTGGATTTATCTCCACATGGTTATCTTTTCTCGGATTCATCTCTTTCATATTTTACATTATTGTATGTCACGATGCCTGGCCTCTTATTCTCGGGAGCCTTATCCTTGCTTGGCGGAGCGGTGTTTCGATCTCCGGAAGTGGGGTATGTTGCGGGCATAGCCCATTGGATGTATTGGAATGTCAATATGGAAATCGATTCGTGGTTCAATTTATTTTCATATGCGAACCAATTGAGTCATGTGCCATCAAAATGGACTCTGCTGATGTCAAGTATAATTCTTGTGGCGATGGTCCAACGCTTCATGCTGCGGCCTGTTGAGTCCCTTATGTTATTTGCCCGATTGAAAAAGAGGCTGGTTAAGGGGCTCGATTAGTGGTATAGGTTGCTGTGGGCAAAACAAGTGAATTCTGAATGGGTGCTTTACCACAATGTGCCGATGCGTGTGCTTTTGGATAAAAGCGCATAGAACGAAGGGGCTGTCCAGAAAGTCAGTTTTCACTGACTTCCGGGGGCCCCTCATTTTTATATCATAAAGCACAAAAACACCGTCTTTTTCACTCGGATCTGTCGTGAATCGGGAGGCGTACGGTGAACGTGCTGCCAGCGCCCGGACTGCTGGCTGCTTCGATGCCGCCGCCATGCGCTTCTGTGATGGATTTGCTAATAGCCAGCCCAAGCCCTGCGCCCCCGTACTTCCGTGTTCTGGAGCTGTCGCTCCTGTAGAACCTCTCAAACAAATGCGGAAGATGGACCGGATCGATTCCGCTGCCATTGTCCGCAACTTCCAGAACAGCCATCCCTTGCTCGCGGCTAAGCTTAACGGATATTCTGCCTGTCTCTGCATCGGTATGCTGCACCGCATTATGGTACAGGTTCAGCAGGACCTGCTTGATCTTGTCGGCATCCAGAAGAGCGGATACCGGGTCTTCTTCTGGCAGATTCAGTTCCAGGGAGCGGGCAGCTGCGAGCACCTTCAGCTGCGGCTCCATATCAAGCAGCATTCCGGCCAGTGAAGTTGGCTTGAGCTGCAGCTCGGGTGCGCGATCCAGCTTCGCCAGCAGGAGCAAATCCTCAACGAGCTTCTTCATCCGCCGGGATTCACCCTGCATGCTGCTTAGCGCCGGATATAGCTGCTCCTTGCGCTCAGCGGCGCCTCGCAGCAGCACCTCCAGGAAGCCGTGGATGGAAGTGAGCGGCGTGCGCAGCTCGTGGGAAGCATCGGCTATGAAGCGCCGCATCTGCTCCTTCGCTTCCACCTCAGCGGCGAAGGAAGCCTGCAGCCGCTCCAGCATGCCGTTGAACGAATTGGCCAGAAGGTCGATCTCTTCCTGTCCCTGGGTAGCGGGGAAGCGCTCAGTTAAGTTGCCGGCATCCGTACGCTCTACCGTCTGGACCATATTGGACAGCGGAACCAGTGTGCGGCGCAGGACGGAAACATAGAGCATGAGTCCCCCCACAAGCGCCAGGGCGGACAGGCCGCCAAAGATGAGCAGCTGCTGCATCAGAACAGAACGCAGGGAGCTTGTCGGAGTGCCCATCTGCAGCAGCTCGCTGCCGCCGCCGGGTCCGCCCCCATTGCGGAATACGAGCAGCTGTTCGGTGCCCTCCGTATCCTCAGCTACGAGATAGCGGACACGGCCGCCTGGGCCATCCACCTCCGCGCGTATATCGGCAAGCTGTTTGACATCGAGCTCAGGTGACGGGAGGGCAGCAGTCTCCAGCAGCTCCGTGTAGCTGCCTGACGCATCGACCGAAGCCAGCGACATATCGGGAATGACCAGCAGCCGTCCTCCGCCCCGCTCAGGCGGTAATGCCTCTCCGTCTGGCGGCTTGCCTGAGATCCGGTCCTTAGCTCCCTTGCCATTGTCCCCGTCGTACCGGCCTGCTGAACCAGGCTTAGCTGTCAGATCCTTGGGAAGCGAGCGCAGCTGCGCATCCATCGTTTCAGCTTTACTGCGGTACAGGGACTGCTGCATAATGACGTACTGGAAGGAGCCGATCAGCAGCAGAAGAATGCCCAGAATGAACAAGGACCGTATCAGCAGCTGCGAGCGCAGTGACCGGGGAGACAGCCGCCGCGGCCATCTCTTCAGCATAGCGGGAGGCAGCTTCATGGCAGATCCACCCTGTAGCCTGCCCCTCGGAGGGTGCGGATGAGCCGGTGCTCACGGTCTTTAAGCTTTTCCCGAAGCGAACGGATGTACACTTCGACGATATTTTCCTCCCCTCCAAACTGATACCCCCATACTTTATCCAGAATTCTTGATTTACTAAGCACAATGCCGTGGTTGGTGACCAAATATTTGAGCAGCTCGTATTCCGTAGGGGATAACTCCAGTATGCTGTCCCTGTAGCGGATTTCCTTGCGGCTGTCATCGATCCGGAACGGCCCTGCCGCCACCTCGCCGAATTGGGCGGGAAACTGGTTCCGCAGGCGTGCATAGATTCGGGCCAGCAGCTCCTCAAAGCTGAATGGCTTGATGACGTAATCGTCAGCCCCCTGGTGAAGGCCTTTGACCCTGTCATCCACCTCATCCTTCGCTGTCAGCATGATGATGGCTGCTTCTATGCCGTTCTGCTTGAACAGCCGGCACACCTCAAATCCGTCCATGCCCGGCATCATGACATCAAGCACAATGACATGCGGGGCAAAATCATCCGCCGCCGATACAGCGGTCAGCCCGTCGGGAGCCGTTTGCACCGTAAATCCTTCGTTGAGAAGTCCAATCTCCAGAAACTGCAGGATATGCGGTTCGTCGTCCACCAGTAAAATCTTCATCCCTTTGCCATTCAACATCGATGTCATCCTGCCCTTCATGCTTCTCTAGTGTCTTATATTATAATCGGCGAAGCTGAGAACGGGCTGAATACTTGCTGAATGGCAGCTGAATGCGAAAATGACACGGACATGGGCAGCGATGCAAGCATATGCTAACAGAGAAGCCGGAAGGGAGTTATTGCCCATGCTGATCCGCGAGAGGAGCGAGCGGCCGGGTGCCGGGGTGCTGACAGTGCTGGTGCTCTTTGTGCTGCTTGTCCTGATCCTGCTGCTTGCTGCATAGTGAACCAAGGCGGCCTTCCAGAGACGGAAGGCCGCTTTTTGTGGAGGATGGCATAACATGCAGTGCCGCAACAAATAATGTTAGTCGTAAGGATGTTTGAAAAGAGGGAGGTGCTGCGGCTTGGCCGGGAAAGCAGCGGACAAAGGCAAATACAAGAATATGACGATGTCCTCCAAGGAGTACAAGGCGTTTGCCAAATCACGCGAGCCGGGCCGTTCGGTTTTGAAGAACTGCCTGCGTGCGTTTGTGGTGGGAGGACTCATCTGTGTCCTCGGACAAGCAGTTCAGAACGGATATATGGCATGGCTGCATCTGACATCGACACAAGCCAGCGGTCCGACGGTAGCAACGATGATATTCATCTCGGTTGTGCTGACCAGCCTGGGCGTCTACGACAAAATGGCCCAGTGGGCCGGCGCGGGGACGGCGGTGCCGGTAACGGGCTTTGCGAACTCCATGTGCTCCGCTGCGCTGGAGCATCGCAGTGAGGGACTTGTGCTGGGCGTAGGAGGCAACATGTTCAAGCTGGCGGGTTCTGTCATTGTGTATGGAGCGGTGGCCGCATTCTTTGTGGGCATTGCCCATGTCATTCTCGGAACGGGAGGGCAATAGAATGCTAAGAGGCAAGCAGACCTGGTGGTTTGACAAGCGTCCTGTCATCATCGGTTCAGGTGCCGTAGTCGGACCTGATGAGGGGGAAGGGCCGCTCGCCGAGGATTTCGATCTGATCCATCCTGAGCTTGATCTGCAGCAGAAGAGCTGGGAGAAGGCGGAGCGTATGCTGATGGAGCAGGCCGCTGATATTGCCGTCAAGCAGTCGCGTATTGAGAAGCAGGACCTGCAGTTTTTTGTCGGCGGGGATCTGCTTAACCAGATTATAAGCAACAGCTTCACTGCCAGGGAGCTTGGAGTTCCGTACCTGGGCGTGTTCGGCGCCTGCTCCACCTCCATGGAGTCGCTTGCCCTGGCTTCCATGATCGTTAATTCGGGAGGGGCGCAGCGTGTCTTGGCGGGCACCTGCAGCCACAACTGTACGGCGGAGAAGCAGTTCCGCTACCCGACCGAATACGGTTCCCAGAAGCCGCCTACCGCCCAATATACCGTCACAGGCGCGGGTGCAGTGGTGCTTGCAGCCGAAGGCGACGGTCCTGTCGTTACCTGTGCGACAGTCGGCAAGATCGTCGATCTGGGCATTGCCGATCCGTTTAACATGGGGGCGGCAATGGCACCGGCTGCCGTTGATACGATTCAGACACATTTCAATGACACCGGGCGCGTTCCCGGTGATTACGACCTGATTGTCACCGGGGACCTGGCCCGGGTCGGGCACCAGATTGCGAAGGATCTGCTGCAGCGCAACGAGGTTCCGATGGACGATACAGTCTTTAACGACTGCGGGCTGATGATCTACGACCTGGAGAAGCAGGGGGTGCAAGCGGGAGGAAGCGGCTGCGGCTGCTCGGCTGTCGTCACATACGGCCATCTGCTCAAGCGGATCCAGAATGGTGAACTTAACCGCGTGCTGGTTGTGGCTACCGGCGCCCTGCTGTCGCCCTTGTCCTTTCAACAGGGGGAGACCATTCCGTGCATCGCTCACGCTGTCGCCATTGAGAAGGGGGAATAAGAATGCAGTTTCTCTGGGCGTTTCTTGTCGGGGGAGGAATCTGCGTAATCGGTCAGCTGATGTTTGATGTGGTGAAGCTTACACCGGCGCATACGATGTCAACGCTTGTTGTGATCGGGGCAATACTGGATGGCTTTAATCTGTATGAGCCGCTGATCAAATTCGCCGGTGCTGGAGCAACCATTCCGATCACAAGCTTCGGCAACGCACTCGTACACGGGGCATTGACCGAGCTGCATGCGATCGGGCCGGTAGGCGTTATTACGGGCATGTTCAAGCTGACAAGCGCGGGTATTTCATCCGCCATCATATTTTCATTCCTGGCGGCACTCGTTGTGCGGCCGAAGGGGTAACTGGAGGATCCTGTGTGATCCTCCAGTTTTTTTTAGAGGATGTTTAATTGTACAGTGCTCCTCGATTCCTGTAAAATATAATAGAATGGCAGTTTGTCCCTGCTTCGGTTAAGAGATTCGGACAGAGGCTGACTATATTCTCGCCATGAACGATCTATATATTACCGGGAGGTTGAGCGATGGACGTACGCACCAGTGACATGCAGATCTGTAAACAAATTCAAGACAGTCTTGAACAGTGTATCCTCGGAAAATCCGAAGAAATAGAACGCCTGCTGACCGCCTTGCTGGCCGGCGGGCATATTTTGCTGGAGGATGTGCCCGGAACGGGCAAGACCCAGCTGGTTAAAGCGCTTGCCAATGCCGTGGGGGGCCAGTTCCGGCGTATTCAGTGCAATCCCGATCTGCTCCCTACCGATATTACGGGTGTATCGATTTATCATCCGAAGGAAGAGACCTTCGTGTTCCGGCCAGGTCCGGTTATGGCGAACATTCTGCTCGCTGACGAAATCAACCGGGCAACGACTAAGACGCAGTCCGCTTTGCTTGAGGCAATGGAAGAACGTCATGTTACCGTAGATGGCGCGTCTCATCCGCTGCCGCAGCCGTTCGTCCTGATTGCCACTCAGAACCCGATTGAGTTTGAGGGCACCTACATGCTGCCCGAGGCCCAGATGGACAGATTCATGATGAAGCTGACGCTTGGTTATCCGGATGAGCAGACCGAGCACCGCATGATTATGAACAGCTATGCGGATCAGGCTTCCGCCAAAGCCTCGCAGGTCGCTTCTATGGCAGATATTGTTCACATCCAGGAACAGGTAAGGCGTGTTCATGTGGATGAGGCGGTTGGAGACTACCTGGTGCGTGTGGTTCGCGGTACGAGAGAACACCCGGGTGTACATCTTGGCGCCAGCCCGCGTGCCGCAATCTCGCTGATGGCGGCTGTGAGGGCGCATGCATTTATCAAGCAGCGCGACTATGTAATTCCCGATGACGTGAAGGAGCTTGCTGGGCATGTGCTGGGTCACCGGATCATTCTTCATACGGAGGCCCGGATGAACGGGGTTACCCAGGAGGATGTCATTAGACAAGTAATTGAACAGACCACCGTACCGGTCCGGCTGGAGCGTTAAGGATGGACACCGCCAGAACCATGGTGATGAGGTGGCGCCTGACGGCCCTTATCTACGTATGCTGTTCGCTGTATCTATTGTTTCAGGGCGGCAAGTCATCGTTCATGATTTTTTGCATGGTTAATGTTCTCATTCTATATTTGGTGCTTGGCAGATACAGCGGCATAGCCCATGTGAAGGGAAGCCGCTCGATCAGCGGGGTTGGCGGCTCAAACGACAATGTGCTCACCTCGGGCACCAGGCTGGACGTGAAGCTTGCTGTCCGGATTCCGGGCTTCTGGCCGATCCCTTATGTGCTTGTGCATGACAGACTGCAGCGCCAGAACGGCCAGAGCATGCAGTTTGAATCTTCCTTTGTCCCGGATATGAAGCGGATGGGGACTGTCCGTTACTCCACACCGCCGCTGCAGCGGGGACGGTATACCTTTACCAGCTCCGAATGTGTGACGCGCGATATATTCGGCTTGTTCGAGCATAAAGGGACTTTCCAATCGGAGCTGTCGTTTACCGTGCTGCCCCAGACCGTCCCTATCCGGAACTGGTCCTTGCTGCGCTATGGTCTTAGAGGACCATACGCCAACGCTGCTGTCAGCCGGTCGGCGAAGGAAACGACGCAGCTGAACGGAGTGAGGGACTATCACTACGGAGACCGGTTATCCCGTGTTCACTGGAATGCTACAGCAAAGACAGGCGAATGGAAGTCGAAGGAGTTTGAGCGGGAATCGGTACCGCGCACCGTCGTGGTGCTCGATCGCTGTGCAGCTGCTTACAACAGCGCGGAGCAGTTTGAATTAGCGGTATCGGCTGCGGCTTCGCTGTTTGAGTACGGTATGCGGCGCGAGACCGCGATGGGGCTGGTATCACTTGGCGCGACGGCTGATGGTTATCAGCCGCGTTCGAATACCGATCAGCGCAAGGCGATCATGAATCATCTCGTTATCGTACAGGCTGACGGTCAGGCGGGGTTGTACCGCTCGCTCCGTGAAGCTTCGGCCATGCTGCCGTCCGGCTCATCCGTTATACTCGTGACCCCGCAAGAGGGCGAGGAAGCCATTCGCTCCATGCAGTGGCTTGACCGAACGGGCATGACACCCGTGATGCTTCATGTCCGGGGCTCTGACCCGGTTAGCCGCAGGGGACAGCAGGAGTGGCAGCAGATGCTTCGTCTCAGGGGCTGGCCGGTCTATCAGATCCGTCAGCTGCAGGAGCTCCCGGCTGTTCTGGAAGGAGGTGCGGTATGATGCGTGCTTTACGATTGTCGGCATTGTTCCGGGACGGATACGGCAAGCTAGCGCACTTGTTTGCTGCTATTCTGCTTTGGCAGTGGTTCGACAGCCTTGAGCAGTACTGGTGGGATGAAACCTATGCAATTGTTCACGGCATCCTGATCGCGGGTGTTATCATCGAGTGGCTTATTCCGGGGCCTAGATGGTTGAGGCTGCCTCTTCATATTGCCGTTATGCTTTATTTAAATATCCGGTACAGTGACTTCCACTGGCAGCCTATGCCTGCCGCAGGTGACGGCATGGAGGCATGGCGCTACTGGTTCACCTATGTATTCGGACAGCTGGATCCGTTCATCTGGATATCGGTCCCTGTCCTGGCATTGTTCTTGTTCGCCGGCGCGTTTACGCGTACCCGGCTGCAGGTGACGATCTTTGTGGGCGCCTGCATGCTGTCGCTGGCTGTCCTAGACTCCTTTACACCAATTTATCTGTGGGACGAGATTGCATGGTCGATCTTCGTGGGGCTGGCCTGGTTTGTGGCCGAGCATTACAGCCGTTTTCAGCAGAAGCATCCCGAATCCTGGCGGCATATGCTTGAGTATCCGCTGACCTTTATCGTTTCGGTCGTATTTGTGCTGGGTCTCGTAATGGCTTCTGGCTTATTTGTGCCGAATATCCAGCCGATTCTGAAGGACCCTTATACTGTTTGGATGGAGTCGAGGGGGAAAGCGGTGCCTTCGTTCGTCGGTGAGAAGCTGGACGCCAGGATGCCAGTGCAGCGGAACCAGGATACCAGATCAGGCTACAGCCGGGAGGACGGCGAGCTTGGCGGGGGATTTGAATTTGATTATTCGGAAGTCATGACGGTAACGACGACGAAGCGAAGCTACTGGCGCGGGGAATCGAAGAACTATTATACAGGCTCCGGGTGGGAAGAAAGCAGTGCGGAAAACAATGAGCATGCCGTTTCGGGACTGGAAATAGAGGAAGTGCTGCCTTCGCAGCTGGATAACCTGAAGGTGGAGACCGAGGAGATTACCCAGACGGTAACCATGATTCGAGAGGATTGGTTCCCGGTCTTGTTCGGAGCGGCAACCGTCCGTTCGATTCGTTCCATAGACGGGGAGGACGGCAGTGTTCCATACTCGCTTGCCTGGTTCAGCCAGTCTGGCGAGCTCAGATGGCCGCGTTCGGACAGGACGCCATACCCGGATACCTACAGCCTGGTCTCCGAGGTGCCGGTGCTGGATGAGGAGAAGCTCCAAAAAGCTGGGCAGGTCCGAAATCTTAACCTGCTGTCAGAGTATACCCAGCTGCCGCGCATCCCTGGCAGGGTTGAAGAGCTGGCGCTTGAGATTACGGCCGAAGCGGATAATGATTATGACCGGGTCAAGCTGCTTGAAAGCTATCTAAAGGGCAATTTCCCGTACACGAACACACCGGATACCAGTCTCAGAACAAGTGAAGATTTTGTGGACGCATTCCTCTTCGAGGTGAAAGAAGGATACTGTGACTATTATTCTACGGCACTTGCTGTCATGACCCGCTCGCTCGGGATACCGGCAAGGTGGGTCAAGGGTTACTCGCCAGGGTCAATGCCGGTAGAATTTTACTCAGGCATCCCCGAATACGCACAGGAGTACAATCCGAGCGGCAGCGGGACGTATACGGTCAGGAATGCGGATGCGCATTCCTGGGTTGAAGTCTACTTTGAAGGTTACGGCTGGGTCCCGTTTGAACCGACCGCAGGCTTTACTTATCCATACAGTCTGCCCGCTGATGCGCCGGACACCGAAGAAATTACGCAGCCTGAGGAGACAGAACCAGTCGCTCCTGCGGAGACAGAGACAGAAGGCGGCGGAATTCCGCTCGTCTGGGGTCTGATTGGAGCGGCGCTTGTATTAGGCTGTGCGGCTTTCTTCGGCAGACACAAGGCTGCCGCCATGCTGTACCAGTTCCGGGTACGCTCGTTGTCCGGGAACCAGCTGATTGTTTACGAGATGGAGAGGTTCCTCCGCTACTGCCGCAAGCATGGTCTTGACCGCAGTGATAACGAGACGCTGCGCGAGTCCTTCGCCAGATGGTCGCGGGAGAGAAGCTCGCTCGCCGGTGAGCTCGGTGAAATACTGGCCTTGTTCGAGAGGGCCAAATATAGTGCCGCTGAGTCATCCCGTGAAGAGGCTGAACGTGCTGCAACCCGGATGAGGGCAGCCAGGGAGCTTGTTGGATGAACAGAGCAGCAGGTAATGAGCATCGTCAGTAACAGCTGTTGAAAGGAAGGGCTGATTATGCCGTCTAGGCGGCATAACCAGCTCTTCTTCTGCGTAATGACAGCATATTTGCCGGCCCGTAAGGTTAAGCTTCAAACATACCGGCAGCTGTCATGATTTTTGGCTGAGCGTTTTGCAACGGCTTCCCAATATGATATAGTTTTTCGTATAATGGCAGCATATTGGCTGTTTCTTCCTGCCAAGCTTACATGACAGCGGCAGGTAACAACAGCGCAAAATGAAGGAGTCGACAGAATGTTCGAATGGCTTTTACCGCATATGCTGGTAAATACGATATATGATATCGATCTTGATGTGCTGAAGAAGAATGGCGTCAAGGGTATTATTACGGATTTGGACAATACGCTGGTAGGAGCAAGGGACCCGATTGCGACTCCGGAGCTTGTTGCGTGGCTTGACCGGGTAAGGGCCGCGGGCTTCAAGGTCGTCATTGTTTCCAATAATAATCAGACCCGGGTATCGAAGTTTGCACAGCCGATCGGCATTCCGTTCATTCATGCGGCCAGAAAGCCGGCAAACAGAGCCTTTCACAAGGCACTTACCGTCCTGGGGCTGAACGCTGAGCAGACGGTGGTTATCGGCGACCAGATGCTGACGGATGTGCTGGGGGGCAAGCGAATGGGCCTCTATACGATTCTGGTCACACCGATCGCACCCAAGGACGAAGGGTTTATGACCCGTATTAACAGAAGGATTGAGAAGTATGCCTTGTCCAAGCTGCGTAAGAAAGGACTATGGCCCAAGGAGGACAAGAAGTGACGGACATTCATTCGTCTGCTAACCAGGAGAAGGATTCATGCGCAGGCTGCGGAATTGCGCTGCAGACCGAAACGGCGGACAAGCCGGGTTATATTCCGCAAGCGGCACTTGAGAGGGAGCCCGTTATTTGCCAGCGCTGCTTCCGGATCAAAAATTACAACGACGCTTCGTCAGTTACCGTGGATCAGGACGAATTTTTGCGTCTGCTCGGCAGTATCGCTGCGACTAAGAGCCTGGTTGTACACATCGTGGATTTATTTGATTTTGAAGGCAGCCTGATTTCGGGACTGCAGCGGTTTGTCGGCAATAATCCTGTGCTGCTCGTCGTGAACAAGACGGACCTGCTGCCGAAGTCGGTTAATCTGAACCGCATCCGCAACTGGGTTCAGCAGAAGGCGAAGGAAGCGGGATTGCGGACCGTAGATGTCGTTCTCTGCAGCGCTATGCGCGGCAGCGGATTTGATCATGTGCTTGAGGCCTTGGATGAATTCAGGAATGGGCGCGATATCTATGTTGTCGGTGCGACGAATGTCGGCAAGTCGACGCTTATCAACCGTCTGATCCGGGATTACAGCGATCTGGAGCGGGAGCTTACGACCTCAAGGTATCCAGGCACAACGCTGGATGCCGTTCATATCCCGCTCGAGGACGGCAAGTCCATCATCGATACACCGGGTATCGTCTACCCGTCGAGGCTGACGGAGCTGGTGCCAAGAAGGGTGCTGCAGTCACTGCTTCCCGAGAAACCGCTGAAGCCGCTTGTCTATCAGCTGAATGAGCGGCAGTCTCTGTTTTTTGGCGCCATCGCCCGGTTCGATTTTGTAGCGGGAGCACCTCAATCGTTCACCGTGTACAGCTCGCCAGCCATGAAGGTGCACCGGACGAAGCTCGAGCGGGCGGATGAGCTTTATGCCGAGCATAAGGGAGAGCTGCTTGCTCCTCCTTCATTAGCTGAGCTGGATGAAATTCCGGCCTGGACCAGGCATTCACTGCGCATTCCGCGCGGAAGCGACACCGATATCTTCATCTCCGGTCTCGGCTGGATTCATGCCAACAGCAGCCAGGGGGCCGAGGTCGATGTTTATGCGCCCAAAGGCGTCAAGGTACTGCTGCGCGATGCGCTCGTATAGCTAGGGTTGGACCGGACAGGAACATTATCTTAGCTTAATGCCAAGGGGGAGAGGCTGATGGCGGAGCAGACATTAACGGGGAATAAGGTGGACAGCCATACCACGGTATATGGTGTGATTGGCGATCCGATCAGGCATTCCAAATCGCCGATTATGATGAACCGTGCCTTCCGGGAGGCCGGGGTAAACGGCATTTATGCCGCCTTTCATGTTAAGACCGAGCAGCTTGCGGGCTTCATCCAGGGCGTGCGGGCAATGGGAATCCGGGGAATCAACGTAACGATTCCGCACAAGGTGGAGATCATGAAGCATCTCGATGCGATCGACGACAGCGCGAAGGCAGCCGGAGCCGTCAATACGATCGTGAACGATAACGGCCGGCTTACCGGATATAATACAGATGGGATCGGCTACGTCCGGTCGCTGAAGGAAGAGGCTGAACCCGAGCTTGCCGGCAGGCGGATTGTTCTGCTTGGAGCAGGGGGCGCTGCGCGCGGCATCTTGCATGCTCTGCTTAAGGAACAGCCGGCTTCGATAACGATCGTCAACCGCACCGTTGAGCGGGCCATGGAGCTGGCCGGTTCAGCAGCCGCAGAGGCGGATATCCGTGCCGTCGGCCAGCACGGGGCTGAAGCGGTATGCCGCAAGGCGGATATCATTATCAACACCACCTCCGTTGGAATGGCGCCTCTAACAGAAGGCGTGCCGATGGACGTCCAGCCGGGATGGATCAGGCCGGATGCCGTAGCTAGCGAAATTATTTACAATCCAATGAAAACCAGGTTTCTGCAAGAGGCCGAGCAGGCAGGCTGCCGCATTCATGGCGGTCTTGGCATGTTTATCAATCAGGGCGCTTATGCGTTCGAATATTGGACGGGCAAGGCGGCGCCGATCGCAGCGATGCGGGAAGCCGTTCTGGAAGCGCTCGAATCCACAACTTAGATGAAAGAAGGATGCACACATCCATGCTGACAGGTAAACAAAAACGTTATTTGCGTTCCATGGCTCATCACTTGACACCGATCTTCCAGGTCGGTAAAGGCGGCACGAATGAAAATCTGATCCGCCATATCGAGGAAGCGCTGGAGGTTCGCGAGCTAATTAAAGTATCGGTGCTTAACAACAATTTCGACGATCCCAAGGCAGTCGGGGCTGAGCTGGCGGAAGGAGCCAGAGCAGAGCTTGTCCAGGTAATTGGCAAGACAATCGTGCTGTACAAGGAATCCAGAGAAAATAAAACCATTGAGCTGCCTTAACACTCCAGGGTATAAGGGAGGGCGAATAAGCTGATGCTTCGAGCCGGAATAATGGGCGGCACGTTCGACCCGATCCACAATGGACACCTGCTTGCCGCCGAGACGGCGTTAGATGTATTCGGACTGGATGAAATATGGTTTGTCCCGGCTGCAACTCCGCCGCTCAAAAGCGGTGCTCCAGATGCCTCAGACCGCATGCGCCTCGACATGGTGCGGCTCGCGGCGGAAGGCCACCCGAATTTCCGGGTGCTGGACATTGAGCTTGAACGCGGAGGGGTTTCGTATTCGGTGGACACGGTAGCCGCTCTGCAGGAGCGGTGCCCGGACACGTTATTGTCCTATATTATAGGCGGAGACAGGATTGGCGATCTTGCACAATGGCACAGGGTAGCGGAGCTAGCGGAACGGCTGGAATACTTCATCGGCTTCAGCCGGCCGGGCTATCCGGCAGATCTGTCAGCGCTCCCCTCTCCATTGAGGGATAAGGTCAAAACTGCCGATATGCCCCAGATGGAAATCTCATCGACAGCTGTCCGGCTGCGCAGAGCGGAAGGCCGTTCCATCCGATTCTTGGTTCCGGACTCTGTGTATGAATATATTATGAGGAATGATATTTATGGATCGTAATCAACTGATGGAGTCAGTCAGGGCCCAGATGCCGGAGAAACGCTGGAACCATACGCTTGGTGTCATGCAGACGGCAGTCGAGCTTGCGAGGCGGTACGGAGTCAGTGAGGAACAGGCAGACCTGGCGGCTATCCTGCATGATGTGGCCAAGTACTGGCGTACCGACAAGATGGAAGAAGTGATGCGCGGCAATCCGGAGCTTGAGCCGCTGCTGTCACAGGACAAGGAGCTGTGGCATGCCTTTGTCGGAGCGGTTGTTGCTGAGCGTGATTACGGTATTACTGATCCGCTCGTGCTTGATGCGATCCGGTATCATACCTCTGGCCGGGAGAAGATGACCATGCTGGACAAGGTCGTATGCCTGGCTGATTATATCGAGCCGGGACGTGATTTTCCCGGGGTGGATAAGATTCGTGAAATGGCCCAAGATAGTTTAGAGAGGGCACTTGTCGCCGGATTTGATTCGACGCTTTCCTTTCTTATCGAAAGAGGCAAACGGATTTTTCCGCTGACCGTGCTTGCCCGTAATGATCTGATAATGGCTCTTAAAGAGGAGGCTGATTTATGACGATACAACCTAATGAATTGATGCAAGTAGTCGTGGATGCGGCAGAAGACAAGAAGGCTCAGAAGATCGTAGCACTTGGCCTGCAGGGGATTTCACTGGTAGCGGACTATTTTGTCATCTGCCATGGTAACTCGGACACGCAGGTGCTGTCCATCACGACGGAGATCAAGAAGCGGGCTGAGGAGAAGGGTGCTCGTGTGAAAGGAATTGAAGGCACCGATACAGCAAGATGGGTGCTGCTGGATCTGGGGGATGTAGTCGTTCATATTTTCCATCGGGATGAGCGTGAGTACTACAATCTGGAACGGCTCTGGTCGGATGCCAAGGTTGTGGAATTTGCATGACGCTGACCGCGGGAACAATCGTAAGGCTGCAGACTGCACGTGAAGTTCCGCCTAACGGCTTCTTCCTGACCGACGGGGAGCAGGACGTTCTGCTGCACTATAACGAAATTTTGGGTGAGCGGCCTGAACCGGGTGATGAGGTGGAGGTCTTCCTCTATTTTGACACCGAAGACCGGCTGGCTGCCACGATGCGCAGGCCGTATCTGACGCTTGGCGAGGTTGCCCGTCTGGCAGTTGCGGATACCCATCCCCGTTATGGGTGCTTCCTTGAAATGGGGCTGGGTAGGCAGCTGCTGCTGCCGAATGCCGAGCTGCCGGAGGCGCATGAGCTTAGACCGGTTGTTGGTGATGAGGTGTATGTGCGAATGGCGCATGACAAGGCCGGACGGCTGGTTGCCAAGACAGCCGGCGAGGAAGAGCTGGCCCCGCTGGTGTTTCCCGCACCGGCGTCGTGGCATAACGAGTGGGTAACCTGCTGGGTGACCAAGACCCTGCAGATTGGCTCGTTCGTGATTGTTGAAGGAGGCGTCACGGGGTTTGGGGTATATGGGCTGATTCCGGCAGCGGAACGGCCGCATCCGCTTCGGCTGGGCGAGAAGGCTGAAGCCCGGATTACCTTTATCCGTGAGGATGGCCGCGTTAATCTGTCCATGTTTCAGCGCAAAGAGGTCGGCCGGCTTGAGGATTCGCAGCGGATCCTGGCTTTTTTGCGTGAGCGCCCGAACGGGGCCATGCCTTACTCGGATGAAACGCCGGCAGACATTATCAAGCAGAAATTTGGCATCAGCAAATCCGCATTCAAGCGGGCGATGGGGAAGCTGATGCGAGACGGGCTTATCCAGCAGAAGGGCAGCTGGACGCATCTGAATGACAGCAGGCCCGAAGTAGGGGACGAACAATAGGATGACGAGGACCGGACGCTCACAGCAGGATCGGTGACAATCGGTTGGTATGGAGGCATTATGCGCGCATATAAGCAATTCGCGTCGGTTTATGACCGGCTGATGGAGGAAATGCCGTATCCGGAGTGGCTGAGGTTTGCCAGAGAGTGCTGGCAGAGGGGAAGCATGCCGGAGACGGTTGTGGATCTCGGCTGCGGGACGGGCAGTATCTCGATTCCGCTTGCCCGGTCCGGCTTCCATGTATACGGCATCGACTTGTCAGCCGACATGCTGACGGTTGCACGGAGCAAGTGGGAGGAGTCGCCGCAGCAGGCGATTCGCTCGAATGCCGGATCCATCCGCTGGCTGCAGCAGGATATGCGGGGTTGGGAGCTGCCGGATCCGGTGGATACGGTTGTATCCTTCTGCGACTGCATCAACTACCTGCTTGAGGAAGAAGATGTAGAGGCCGCTTTCCGTGCCACCTTCAAGTGCTTGAAGGATGGCGGTGTGTTCCTGTTTGATGTACATACGCCGCTCACGCTTCAGCGGTACGCTGATGAGCAGCCCTTCACGCTTGACGAACGGGATGTCGCTTATATTTGGACGAGCGAGCTTGAGCAGAAGCGGCTGGAGATTGAGCATCATCTGACGATTTTTGCCCGTGAGGGATCAGCTCGGGATGCGAGATACATCCGGTTTGAAGAGACGCATGTGCAGCGGGCCTACGAGCAGGCTTGGCTGCGCGGAGCCTTGAGCCGGGCCGGCTTTGAGCGGATTGAGGTCTATGCCGACTTCAGCTGGAACGCGCCGGATGAGAAGAGCGAGCGGCTGTTTTTTGTAGCTTATAAGTAATCTCTGCCCGGTCCACAGCGCGCAGCGCTTGACAGCAGGGTTCGCCTTTTTTATAATCGAACTAACATTTTTATCTATATATGAGCTGAGAGAAGGAACAGTACTTTCGGTTATCCGGATCAGAGAGTCGGCGGCAGGTGCGAGCCGAACCGGTAGCGAGACGAACTCGCCTTTGAGCTGCATCGGTGAACTGCCGTTAAACCGGCAGACAGCCGTGCCGTCTAGTCCGCGATAAGGACGAACGAGTGAGCAGGGGCAAAGCATGCATCTGCTAACTAGGGTGGTACCACGGGAAAATCAACCTCTCGTCCCTAGCGGTTTACGCTATGGATGAGAGGTTTTTTTGCTGATAATAAGGGGGCATATGATTCCAATGAGTGAGAATCAGAGGCAAGGCTACAATCCGTTAGTAATCGAGCCGAAATGGCAGCAGTATTGGGATAAGAACAAGACCTTCGCGACGACCGAGGACCCGGCGAAGCCAAAATTTTATGCGCTGGATATGTTTCCGTACCCTTCAGGAGCGGGTCTGCATGTTGGCCATCCGGAAGGCTATACGGCTACGGATATCGTATCCCGCTATAAGCGGATGCGCGGCTACAACGTGCTGCACCCGATGGGCTGGGACGCGTTCGGCCTGCCTGCCGAGCAGCATGCGCTCAATACGGGCGAGCATCCGCGCGATTTTACCGTCTTCAATATCAATAACTTCCGCCGCCAGATCAAGTCGCTGGGCTTCTCCTATGACTGGGACCGCGAGATCAGCACGACGGATCCGGAATATTACAAGTGGACGCAGTGGATCTTTATCCAGCTGTACAAGAAGGGCCTTGCCTATGTGGCAGAGGTGCCGGTGAACTGGTGTGAAGCGCTGGGAACGGTGCTGGCGAATGAAGAGGTCATTGACGGCAAGAGCGAGCGCGGCGGCCATCCGGTTGTGCGCCGTCCGATGCGTCAATGGGTGCTGAAGATTACCGAGTACGCCGAGCGGCTGCTGGAGGATCTGGAGGAGCTCGACTGGTCGGAGAGCATCAAGGATATGCAGCGCAACTGGATCGGCAAGTCGAAGGGCGCCGAAGTGACGTTTGCCATTGAAGGCCATGACAAGGACAGCCTCGTCGTCTTCACGACAAGACCCGATACGCTGTTCGGCGCGACATACTGCGTACTGGCCCCTGAGCATGAGCTGGTTGGACGCATCACAACTAATCAGCAGCGCGCTGCTGTAGAGGCTTACCAGGAAACGGCTGCCCGCAAGAGCGATCTGGAGCGGACGGACCTGGCCAAGGACAAGACGGGCGTATTTACTGGTGCTTTCGCCATAAATCCGGTCAGCGGCGCGAAGGTTCCGGTGTGGATTGCCGATTATGTGCTTGCTGGCTACGGCACCGGCGCCATCATGGCGGTGCCGGGTCATGACCAGCGCGACTGGGAATTCGCGAAGCAGTTCGAGCTGCCGATTGTTGAGGTTGTCGAAGGCGGCGATTTGTCGAAGGAGGCTTACGCCGGAGACGGTCCGCATGTGAACTCGGACTTCTTGAACGGCCTGACGAATGAGGCGGCAATCGCGAAGGCAATCGAATGGCTGGAGCAGGAAGGCAAGGGCAAAGGCAAGGTAACTTACCGTCTGCGCGACTGGCTGTTCAGCCGCCAGCGTTATTGGGGCGAGCCTATTCCAATCCTGCATCTGGAAGACGGCACGATGAAGCCGGTGCCGGAATCTGAGCTGCCGCTCCTGCTGCCCGAGGTGGACGAATTCAAGCCGTCCGGCACAGGCGAGTCGCCGCTTGCCAACGCGGAGGACTGGGTGAACACAGTCGATCCGGAAACAGGCATGAAGGCGCGCCGGGAGACGAATACGATGCCGCAGTGGGCGGGAAGCTGCTGGTATTACCTGCGGTTCATTGATCCGCATAACGATAAGGAAATTTGTTCCCCGGAGAAGCAGAAGCAGTGGCTGCCGGTTGACCTGTACATCGGCGGTGCCGAGCATGCGGTGCTTCACCTGCTCTATGCCCGTTTCTGGCATAAGGTGCTGTACGATCTTGGCGTGGTTGCCACGAAGGAGCCGTTCCACAAGCTTGTTAACCAGGGCATGATTCTTGGGACGAACAACGAGAAGATGAGTAAATCCCGCGGCAACGTTATCAACCCGGATGATATCGTAAATGAATACGGCGCGGATACGCTGCGCATGTACGAGATGTTCATGGGTCCTCTTGAGGCGACTAAGCCGTGGAACACGAACGGCGTGGAAGGCTCCTACCGCTTCTTGAGCCGGGTATGGCGTCTGTACATTGGGGAAGACGGCGAGCTGAACAGCAGAATCACGGACGGGGAAGGCAGTGAGGCGTTCAAGCGGACCTGGCACCGGACGATCAAGAAGGTAACGGAGGATTATGAGCATCTGCGCTTCAACACCGCAATCAGCCAGATGATGATCTTCGTAAACGAAGCCTACAAGGCGGAAGAGCTGCCGCGCAAGGCGCTGGAGGATTTCCTGCAGCTGCTGTCGCCGGTTGCTCCGCATATTGCGGAAGAGCTCTGGGAGAAGCTCGGCCATTCGGGGACGATCTCCTATGCGGCTTGGCCGTCCTTTGAGGAGAAGTGGACAGTGGACCAGGAGGTCGAGATTGTGGTCCAGGTCAACGGTAAAATCATGGACCGCATCGCGATCGCCGCTGATACGGATGAAGCCGAGATGGAGCGCATTGCCAAGGAAAGCGCGAAAGTGCAGGAGGCGACCGCCGGCAAGACCATCCGCAAAGTCATCACTGTCAAGGGCAAGCTCGTTAATATCGTAGCAAATTAATATACGGCAGCTGCACGTTAAGTGCGCTTAAGGCTCCGGCATGAAGCGGGCTGGGGGCGGCGGCAGGGCATCGCAACGGGATGGCAATGCTGCCGCATCCAGCACGGCTGCCCGGGCCGGAGCCAAGGCACAGTTACCTGATAACGGTAAAGGATTGGTCAACCTTCTCAAGATCTTCTCTGAATTTTGCATGAGTGGTCTTGATAAGCCGCTGAAAGACGCCATCCAGCTCGTTGCCCAGCATCGTAAGCGCCTTGGCGGTAATCCCGCCCGGAACAGAGACGCGTTCCTGCAGCATTTCAGGCGTCATTCCGCCTTCGGTCAGGAGCTGACCGGTCCCGAGCAGCATGTTGCTGGCCAGTCGAACCGCTTCATCGCGGTCGATTCCGGTTTCCTCCACAGCGGCATCGACGAACTGCTGCAGCAGAAATGCCATAAATGCCGGGCCGCAGCTGGAGAGATCCGAGACGATACGTGTGTATTTCTCATCAATCCGGATCGGTTCACTGATATGGGAGAGAAGGCCTTCAAGCATCTGCCGTTCCTCCATCAGCACGCGTGCGCTGTACATGCATAGGGAAGCGCCGCTAAGCGACAAATTCGTAATACTTGGAATGACCTTTGCCACCTTGCAGGGGAGCCATTCCTCCAGATGGGCCAGAAGCACTGGACTCGTGATCGAAATGATCATCTGTTCCGGCTGCACGCTGGCCCTTATTTCGTCTATGACGTTCTTGAATTCCAGCGGCTTGATGCAGAGGAAGATGAGATTGCTTCCCGAGATGGCGTCGACATTGTCGGGATAGGCCCGCATGCCAGGATGCCGGACCGCAATTTGTTCGGCCTTGGCGAAGGTTCTGTTGCTGATGGCAATCTGCGAGGGCTCGAGTGCGCCTGAGCGGACGAAAGAGTCAATCAGGATGCTGCCCATGCTGCCCGTTCCGATAAAGCTCACTTTCATCAGGATCTCTCCCTTTCATAAAGGGTAGTATGGTGCTCTAACTACACTATGAACGGCTGTTCGTCCAGCATTCCTGCTTTTTTGACATAGGAAGCACTAGATAACGTTATAAGTCGACTTGATGAGAATTAGGGATTCATTTGGATAGGAGGTGGCTGCAGGATGAGACGGATATCGAGCGGCGGGCTGCTGCTTGCGGCCGGGTTGGCCCTGATAGGGGGCGTGCTGCTGTGGAATGCGCTGCTTGTGGAGAGCGCCCGCAACCTTCCGCCTTGGGAGCCGGTAAACGAACGGTTAGAGGCCTCGCTGCAGGCTGTCAATGGGAGCGGTGGAGAAGCTCCCGGAAGCGGCAGCGGGTCAAGCAGCGGAGCGGACGGGGCCAAAGACAGCGGGACAAACAGCGAAGCAAATCGTGGAACGAAGAACGGAACGAACAGTAGTGCAAGCAGCGGAGCGGACAGTGACGCAGGCAGTGGAGCAAACGGTGGAGCGGACGGGGCGAACAGCGGCGATAGGGGTATTGCTGAGGATGCGGGGGCAGCAGGCGTTAGCCCGGCGCAAACGACCGGCCCCCCGGCAGCCGCGGCAGCGGATAACAGGCTGGACCTGAACCGGGCCTCTGCCGAACAATTGCAGGAGCTGCCCGGAATTGGCCCCGCCAAAGCGAAGGCTATCGTGGAGGACAGGCAGCAGAACGGCTTTTATCGTTCGGTGGATGAAATCACCCGGGTGAAGGGAATCGGCCCCAAGATGCTGGCCAAGATGAGGCCGCTGGTCACTGCTGTCCCCTGACGGCTGCCGCTGAAACAGGACCAAACCTGACAACAGATGACATAATTGTTGTAGACATGCTTTTCTTGTGCGAGAATGATAGAGATAGCGTTAATCAGGAACTGACAAAGGAGATGTTGACATGAAGGAACAACGCAAACCAAGCTTGGACACGCTGGCCGTTCACGGCGGGCAGGAGATCGACCCGACAACTTTATCCCGTGCAGTGCCGATCTATCAGACTACTTCATACGGCTTCAAGGATACCGACCACGCAGCCGATCTGTTCGCGTTGAAGGAGTTCGGAAACATCTATACACGCCTGATGAATCCTACGACAGATGTATTTGAGAAGCGGGTGGCGGAGCTGGAAGGAGCGCCTGCTGCACTTGCGGTTGCTTCCGGACAAGCGGCCATTACATATTCTATCTTGAACATAGCCGGAGCAGGCGATGAGATTGTCTCGGCTGCCAGCCTGTATGGCGGTACCTACAATCTGTTCTCCATGACACTGCCTAAGCTTGGCATCAAGGTGAATTTTGTTGATCCGTCGAACCCGGAGAACTTCCGTGCGGCAATTACCGAGAAGACGAAAGCACTCTATGCCGAGACGGTTGGCAACCCGAAGGGGGATGTGCTCGATATTGCCGCCGTGGCAGCGATCGCCCATGAGCACGGCATTCCGCTGATTGTGGATAATACCTTCCCAAGTCCTTACCTGTGCCGTCCAATCGAGCATGGGGCAGATATCGTTGTTCACTCGGCGACCAAATTCATCGGCGGGCACGGCACGTCGATCGGCGGCGTCATCGTGGACGGCGGCAAATTCGACTGGAAAGCAAGCGGCAAGTTCGAAGGGCTTACGACCCCTGATCCAAGCTACCACGGCGTTGTCTACACCGATGCGGTTGGACCGATAGCTTACATTATTAAGGCGCGGGTTCAGCTGCTGCGCGACATGGGCGCGGCACTGTCGCCGTTCAACTCCTTCATGCTGCTGCAGGGGCTTGAGACCCTTCATCTGCGGATGGAACGGCACAGCAGCAATGCTCTGCAGGTGGCCCAGTATCTGGAGAATCATGAAGCGGTGGAGTGGGTTAACTATGCGGGACTGGAAAGCCATCCGTCCTACAAGCTGGCTCAGAAGTATATGCCATCCGGCCAGGGCGCCATTCTGACCTTCGGCATCAAGGGCGGACTCGAAGCAGGCAAGAAGCTGATCCATTCGGTAAAGCTGTTCTCTCACCTGGCTAACGTAGGTGATTCCAAGTCGCTTATTATACATCCGGCCAGCACCACACACCAGCAGCTGGGTGAAGAGGAACAGGTCGCTGCGGGCGTATCGCCGGGCATGCTTCGCCTGTCGATCGGCACTGAGGGCATCGCGGATATTCTGCATGACCTTGAGCAGGCGATTCAGGCCAGCCAGGCATAGGGCTGCCGGGACAAGCGGAACGCTTTCTGCTCCAAGGTGCAGCTGCTCCGTCAAGGCACAGGAGGCCTTGTGCATTC
Organism: Paenibacillus sambharensis; assembly: GCF_003233845.1. Classification (GTDB taxonomy): domain Bacteria; phylum Bacillota; class Bacilli; order Paenibacillales; family Paenibacillaceae; genus Paenibacillus_I; species Paenibacillus_I sambharensis. The sequence continues at coordinate 221,819 of NZ_QKRB01000055.1, read as the reverse complement.
CGTTAGCGGTTCGGGTATAATGGCTGCATAACGCAACAGGCGGAGCGGAGTATGTCCCCGATAAACCGTCTGAAATCTGGCCGTGGAGCAGAAGCGGGCCGGCTTTAATGGAAAGGAAGAAGCGGGATGTCAAGCACAATCAATGTCCGCAAGGATTGGGACACGTATTTTATGGATATTGCCTATATGGTTTCAACCCGGTCGAGATGTCCGAGACGCCATGTCGGCGCTGTTCTGGTACAGGGCAAGAAGCTGCTTGGAACAGCCTACAATGGGGCGCCGTCGGGTGTGCCGGATTGCTCAGAGGCAGGCTGCATGATTGCCGAGCAGTATGAGCTTGCCGTTGTCGATGGTGTTGAGCAGATGGTCAAGAAGGAACGGTGCATCCGGACGATCCATGCCGAACAGAACCTGCTTCTGTTCACGGACCGGATTGACCGTGAAGGCTCTACGGTGTATGTAACGGACCAGCCCTGCTGGACCTGTGCCAACATGCTGGCGAACAGCGGCGTTCAGGAAATTATATACCACCGTGCTTATCCGAAGGACAGCGATAAGGTAAACTGGCTGATGGAACAGAAGGGCATCGCCTTCCGTCATATGACCGGCTATGTGCCGCCGGAGCAGACCGCGGGGATCACTGCACCTTAACGCAGCCTCCCCGCAGGATAAGCTGCTGCGAATCAGACAGAGCGGGATAAGAAGTTGAGGAAGAACCTCCTTGTAGTTTACGAGGGGGTTCTTTTGCGTTTTTTTACAGGCTGATATTCATGTGAATAAGAGAGGGGGATGATTGTGCCAGAGTTTAACCGAAGGCCGATTGTCTGGTTTACGGTCTGTTATGTCGGCGGCAGCTCGGCAGCCGCTGCCCTTGATATGCGCGGCATGCTGCTTGCCGGTGCGGCGCTGCTGCTGTGGCTGCTGGCGCTGCTGGCCGCCGGCAGGCTGCCGCGCGCGCTGGCGGCGGCGTGTTTCGCCGCCTTCGCGCTGGCTGTGGGCGGGCGTCTGTGGGCCGACGCCCGCAACACAACCGGCCTCGGCCTCTGGACAGAGGCGGCCGAGGCCGGAGCTCCACCGGAAGCAGCGGTGGAGGCAACGATTGTTTCCGCGGTCAAGGTCGACGGCGACCGCGTTTCCTTTCGCGCGGCGGTCCGCTCCGCCCGCGTAGGGGGTGAGGCTCCGCTCGGGCTCCGCGAGCGGATGCAGGTGACGGTCCGGCTGAGCGAGGAGCCGGACCTGGCGGTCGCCGCCCGCTGGAAGCGCGGCGACCGCGTCAGCCTGGCCGGCCGGCTGGAGCGGCCGGCGCAGGCCAGCAATATCGGCGGATTCGATTACCGCCGATATCTGTACAGCCAGCGGATTCACTGGCTGGTACAGGTGAAGGGTGCGGCCGGTGTGACCGTTACCGGCCGTGAACGGCTTTCCGCGGCAGCGCTTATGGCTCACGCCGATGCGGCAAGGGAGTGGCTCGGCAGCCGGATGGAACGGCTGTTTCCTGGGGAACAGTCGGGTTATATGAAGGGGCTTGTCCTCGGAATCAGGGAGGATCTTGACCCGGATCGCTACCGCCAATTCGCCGAGCTGGGGCTCACGCATATTCTGGCGATATCAGGTCTTCATGTGGCCGTCTTCATTGGGGGTCTTGGCTGGGTGCTGCGCCGGCTGAGAATAACTAGGGAATCGATGTACACGCTTCTCATAGCTGCTGTTCCCCTCTATGTCGTTATGGCCGGTGCGGCGCCCTCTGTTATGAGAGCGGGCATTATGGCTGTCATCGGGCTTGCGGCAGCCAAGTACCATCTGCTGAAGGATGGCCTGCATGTGCTGTCAGCCGCCGCTCTGCTTATGCTGGTCTGGGATCCTTATTATTTGACAGAGGTCAGCTTCCAGCTGTCCTTTACGGTCACCGCCGGACTTATACTTGGCGTGCCGCGGGTTCGCGCCCTGCTGCCGAAAGGGGGCAAATGGAAAGCCTTGTTGGACCTGGCCGCCGTGTCCATGGTTGCGCAGGCGGTAAGCTTTCCGCTGTCGATATACTATTTCAACCAGTTTCACTTGCTTTCCCTTCCGGCTAATATGCTGCTTGTGCCCTTCATCAGTATGCTGGTGCTTCCGCTGGGCTCTGCAGCTCTGCTGCTGTCGTTTGCCTGGTTTCCGGCAGGCAGAGCAGCAGCATGGCTTGCGGAGTGGGCGAACGATACTACTTATGCGCTTAGCAGCCTGCTGGAGAAGGGCAGGATGTTCCGGTTAATATGGCCATCGCCGCCGGCCTGGTGGATTGTCTTGTGGTATGCCGTCCTTCTTCTGCTGTTCAATCTGCTTGCAAGGCGGAGCATCAGCTATCAGGCGGACCGTTCTTCTTTCCGTCTTGGGACATCCTGGGTGCCGGTTCTGCTGCTTGTCTGTATGGCTCTCTACGCTTACACGCCGGACCGCTTCCAGCAGACGGCCGTTGTTTCCTTCCTTGACGTGGGCCAGGGAGATGCCGTGCTGATCCGCACACCTGCTGGCAAGCACTATCTAATCGACGGCGGCGGTACGGTCAGCTTCCGGAAACCGGGCGAGGAATGGCGTGAGCGCCATGATCCTTATGAGGTGGGGAAAGACACAGTAGTTCCGTTATTGATGAAACGGGGCGTCCATACACTTGATGCCGTCATTGTATCTCACTTGGACACCGACCATATCGGCGGCCTTCAGGCGGTGCTGGACACGATACCGGTACGAATGCTCATCTGGAACGGTACGGTCAAGTCCTCCCCAGATGCAAGCCAGCTGCTTGCGACGGCCGTCCGCAGGAATATTACCGTGATTGCTGCCCACCGGGATCTGCCGGAGTACCGTACTGATCAATACAGCAGCTTTCATTTTCTCTGGCCTTATCCGCAAGTACAGGAAGAATCGGCAGAAGCGCCTTCAAGCGGCAGCGGGATGTCTGCAGCGCTGCCTGAGGCGCCGGATCAGAATGAGCTCAGTGTAAGTCTCCTGTGGACGCTGTATGACCGGACGTTCCTGTTTGCAGGCGATTCGGGAAGCGTGAGCGAGGAAGCCATGCTTGCGGCCGAGCAGGGCCACCCGGCAGGACCAGCCCTGTCAGCCAAGGACGAGTATGGGGCCAAGGGGACATCAGTCGATGTTATGAAGCTGTCCCATCATGGCAGCAGGCATTCGAGCTCCGCTTCCTGGCTGGCTTACTGGCAGCCGGTTGAGACGGTTGTGTCTGCTGGCCGGAAGAACCTGTACGGTCATCCTCACCCGGATGTGCTGCAGCGTGTGAGGAATGCCGGTGCTGCGCTTCGCAGGACGGATAAACAGGGAGAAATTCAATACAAGATTACAAGAGACAGTATGGAAGTCAGGAATGCCCTGGAAGCGGCGGCTCTGACAGCTTTAGAAACGCCCGAAATGACAAAATAATCTTGTTGCCGCTAGTCCAGTGTCCATATACGCTGGGCTTTTTTTCTGTTATGCTGAGAGGTGGACGGCCGCCTGGCAGCTGTCCGTTTTATTTGGTTTCCAGAAGGCAGGAAGGCTGAAACGGTGTCTTGAATCCGTGCCTTGGGGAGCCAGCCATTTATACTTAAAATTTTTATAAAATCATAGAATGTTTACCGCAACCTTTTACCCGGTACTTCCGTCTGAGAGGTTGCAAGAGAGGGGGATCCTTCGTGGTGGAGCCTGGTCTCATCAGAGCCGCTCAATTAGGCGATCGCGACGCCTTAATTACCCTGCTGCGCGAGATTGAAACGCATGTCTACCGGACGGCCTATTACATTGTAGGGAATGAGCAGGATGCGATGGACGCTGCGCAAGAAGCGCTCATCCGCATTTATACGAAGATCAACTCCTACGAGGAAAAGGCGCTGTTCAAAACATGGGTTCAGCGCATCGTGACCAATATCTGCATCGATAAATTCCGTAGAAGCAAACCGACGGTTTCTATTGAGGAGCATGAGCTGGTCTTCCGGGAAAAGCAGGATGTCGAAGAGGAGGTTCTCTCGGCATATGCGGCCAAAGATGTACGTGAGGCAATTGACAAGCTGCCTGAGCATCACCGGGCTGTCGTTGTTCTCCGGTACTTGCAGGATTTTTCTTACAATGAGATAGCAGACTCGCTTGATCTGCCGCTTAATACCGTCAAGTCGTATTTATTCCGGGCAAGGCAGCAGCTGCAGGGCTTACTGCAAGATTATCAGAAAGGTGGTGTCCGAGGATGACTTGTCAAGAGGTGATGGAATTGATGCAGCGACAGCTCGATGGCGATCTGGATGAGCGCGAAACAGCCGACTTGACGGAGCATATCAGGCATTGCCCCGAATGCGAAGCCATGATGGAGCGCTTGAACCGATTATCCGATGAATTAGAAAATCTGCCGAAAGTGCAGCCCAGATACAGCTTGGTCGATGCGATTCTGCCTCAGCTCGAACAGATTGACCAAATGCGTGAGGAGAACCTGCTTCTCACCCAAACGTCTGACGATCTGGAGATTGAGCAGGCGGCAGCCTTGGCTTCATCCTCTTCCGGACGCTCACGTGTCGAACGCCGGTCAGCGAGCTGGTTCGAACGCCGCTCGGTCCGCTGGTTAAGCGGTGTGGCAGCAGCGGGCTTGGTCATTGGGCTATTCCTGTTCACCTATGAACCGCAGCCGTTCGGCCAGGGTACACAAAGCTTCATGCTTGAGTCACGGTCCGGCAGCTCAGACGGTGGAGCGGGTGATGAAGCTGCGAATTCTTCAGAGACATACTCGGTGCAAAATCAAATGGGTGCTGCCGATGCAGGCGCAGGGAACACTTCAGACAGTATGGCAGGTTCGGATAACGAGCCTTCAAGCGATGCTGAAGAACGTTCAGCCTTGCGAAGCGGCGCTGACAAGAACAGCAGCTCGCCGGCCTCCCCTGGGAGCGACGCACCCGGCGAAGACCCGCGTCCTGCAGCCCGGCAGGATAGAACAGAGAGCAGCGGCTCCGCAGCGAAGAGGCCTTCTGCTGCAGAATCGAACACCTCAGCCGGGAATGCCGCTGGTGCTGACTCGTCCGGCGGGACCAATCAACCCGCAGCGGTTGCGCCTCCCGGCAGCAGCAACCAGCCGGTGGCTGATAGCAGCGAACGAGAGGACGCCGGGGCGCTTAACAACGGCAACAGCACAGAAGCAAACGGAAGCAGCCCACCGGCTAATAAGGGGATTACGGCAGAGGGCGGCACAGCGGAAGAAGAAGGGATCTATTCTACTGCAGAGCCAGAAGATACTGATAATACAGGCAGCTACAGCAACATGGGAATCACTTCTGAGCCCTCTTCTGATGCAAAACTGAAGCATGAGCTGGTTTCGCCTAATGGCGTCTACCGGGCGGTTGTAACAGACCGCAAGCTGATGGTTGTAGAAGAAACGGCCGGAGGCACCGTGTTTGAGAGCCGGACGAAGAATGGTGACATCTCGATTACCGGCTGGACAGCGGACAGCGCTTCGGTTGAATACGAGGTGCTGACTAAGGACGGAACGGTGGAGCGTTACCGGGTTGACATCAACCTTGGTACCGAAACCAAAATTTGATCTGGCAGCAGCCGCACACTTTCTCTGATTTCGACGTATGATACGGTATAGAGATTAGCCGAAAGGGCCTTGATCTTCGTTATGACCATCCGCGGTAACCGGGTACCATGGACCCGGATCGCTGATGTTTATATAGATTATCAAGGACAAAGGGATGAAGCCGCTTGCGGCATCATCCCTTTGTTGCGCATAATGGTGTAAGGATGTTGGGAAGGAGAAATGCATATGAACCCCAGTACGGCCGCCAAAGAAATCAATAGCGGACAGTTTCGCCCGGTTTACGTGCTGTATGGCAAGGACAGATACCGGATGCAGGAGTTCGTTGCCTATTTGTCGGACAGGCTGCTGGATAAAGAGGAACGCGACCTCGGTATTGTGAAGTTTGATACTGCGGAAACGCTGGTGGATGAGATGATGCTTGAGGCGGAGACGATGCCCTTCTTCGTGGCCCGCAAGCTTGTGCTGGTCCGAGACCAGACGGTATTTGCAGCTGGTGCCAAGGAAGGGAAGCTCCAGCATGACATCGACCGCCTGTTGGAATACATAAAGCAGCCTACAGAATCGACGGTTATCGTCTTCCTGGTACATAGCGACAAGCTTGATGAACGGCGTAAAGTCGTGAAGCTGCTCAAGGAACGAGACAGCGTAATTGCTTTCCAGGAGCTGGACGGAGCGGAGCTCATCCGCTGGATTACCCGGCGTGCTACCAGTCAGGGGAGGACCATATCAGAGGCAGCGGCCGACCGGTTAGTCCTTAGAGTGGGGACCAATCTTCAGGCGCTTGCGCAGGAAACGGACAAGCTGTGCTTGCATGCAGGTGCCGGAGGCACCGTCCGTGAGGAGGATATTGAACTGCTCACGGCTCCGTCGCTTGAAGAGGATGTGTTCGCCCTAATCGATGCTATGTCCGGGTCACGCGTTGACCGGGCTTTGCAGCTCTACAGACAGCTGCTGATCCGTAAGGAAGAGCCGATCAAGATAACGGCGCTTGTCGTTCGGCAGTTCCGTATGATGCTGCAGATCAAGGAGCTTGAAGGCCGAAGCTATTCGCATCAGCAGATGGCTTCCATTATTGGTCAGCATCCCTACGCAGTGAAGCTTGCGGCAGAGAAGGCGCGCAGCTGGAAGCCGGAACGGCTGGGCCGTCATCTGGCCGCGCTGGCTGATTTGGACTACCGCATGAAGACGGGGCAAGTGGATAAGGAGCTGGGGCTTGAGCTGTTTCTGCTGTCGCTCGGTGCCTGATTTCTTTCAAAAATAAGGCCGCTGCTCGTCATTTCCCGAGCAGCGGCCTTCCTGCTGTCTGCATAATACAGAGACAAAAAAATAGAGGGTTCCCCCTCTATTTTTGCTGTGCATCTATTCTCGTCTTTCGATTAAGCTTGCGCAGAAAGAGCGTTCAGCTTTTTCGCCAGGCGGGATTTTTTGCGGGCAGCGGCATTTTTGTGGATCAGACCTTTGGATACAGCTTTATCAAGCTTCTTCGAAGCCGTGACAAGAGCCGATTTTGCAGCGTCAGCATCCGAGCCTGCGATTGCTACGTCAGCATTCTTAACAGCTGTACGAAGTGCGGATTTTTGGGATGCGTTAAGCGCACGGCGCTTCTCGCTTGTTTTAACGCGTTTGATCGCGGATTTAATGTTTGGCATGTGGTTCACCTCCCGTAATACGGAAATACCCAGTCTCAATCAATCCTTACCGGCGGTTGTCCAGCGTATGTACGATCCCCCGATAAAGGATAGACTTCGAGACAACAACTTGAAATATTCTATCATGCGCAGTAGTAAAAAGCAATAGCTGATGCATAAAACGGTAAGCGGAACACATACTAACAAAAACTAGCTTGATTGGGGGAACGATTTGCTATGCTGGAACTAGACCTGGGGGCTTATAATATTCGGACTGACCTTGCATTGGAGGCTAAAGAGCTTGCCGAGTCAGGGAGCGGTCAGCCCGTACCCGGCCTGCTGTCTGAGGTCGTCCAAGAAGAAGGAATTACGATCACGAGAATGATTGTTGAGAACGAAGCTGCTTCAAATGCAATCGGGAAAATGATTGGTCATTACGTTACTCTTGAGGTGCCAGGGCTGCGCGGTCAGGACACCGGGCTGCAGGATCATGTGGCAACAAGCTTTGCGAGGGAGTTTGAGGCGTTCATGAGCCGGATTGGCGTTTCAGCGCAGGCAAGGACGCTGATCGTCGGTCTTGGAAACTGGAATGTGACACCGGACGCCCTTGGTCCGCTGGTTGTAGAGAATACGATGGTGACGCGGCACTATTTTGAGTTGATGCCTGATCAGGTGGCACCGGGCTATCGTCCAGTCAGCGCCGTTGCACCGGGTGTGCTGGGGATTACCGGAATTGAATCCAGTGAAATTGTGCAGGGCATAGTTGAGCGGACGAAGCCCGATCTGATTATTGCGATCGATGCGCTCGCTTCTAAAGCGGTCGAACGGGTAAATACGACCATCCAGATTGCGGACACAGGCATTCACCCGGGTTCGGGTATTGGCAATAAGAGACGCGGGCTGACCAAAGAGATATTGGGAGTGCCAGTCATAGCAATCGGCGTACCTACCGTGGTGTATGCTTCAACGATCGTTAACAACTGCATTAAGCTGATGTCCGAGCATTTCGGCAGACAGACGGGCAACACCGGCCCGATTCTTGGCATGCTGCCAAGCCTCCCCGAGCAGGAGAGACTGCAGCTGGTCAAGGAGGTTCTGCAGCCTGTCGGACACGATCTGCTCGTGACGCCGAAGGAAGTTGACCAGTTCATTGAAGACATTGCCAATATTATAGCAAGCGGCCTGAACGCAGCCCTGCACGAAGCGGTTGATAAATCGAACGTTGCCGCCTATACGCACTGAAAAAATTTGCAAGCTTCCTCGCAGCGGACAGCAGCCGCCAGCCCCTAAACGGGCCGGGCGGCTTTTTTGTGCTGTATCCGGATTGTCCTCTCGTAAATGGTTCTATGAATCTGCCTAATCTCATAGGTTGGTAGTAGATCACTAAGCGATCCGAACGAGGAGGACTATAACGAATGAAACGTGTAACCGTTCAGTGGCACGCACCGCGAAGCAGCGAGTCGGTCCGCAGGCTGCTCGTCAAGGGCCGCACCTTCGCAGCGCTGTCTCTCTGTTCCATGATGCTGATTGTAGCGGCCGGGCTGGCAGGAATATTCCACAAGTCGTCTGCGGACTCGCCGATTTCGTCGATGAAGGGCTTTGCGGCAGCTGTATCCAGCGCGCTCTTCTCGGATATGCTGAGTATGGAGCTGCCAGCCTATGAATCTTCCGGACCGGCTGCTGAGGTCAGCGGCAAGCAGGCCGCTTCCTTCCTGGTCAGACTGCTTACCGATATTAATCCTTCCGATCCGAAAAGTCTGATCGCCGGCGAACTGCCGGGCCTGCGGGATGACAGTGCTTTTCTGCTCCGCAGCGGTACGGGAACCGATGTTGCCCTAGGTCCGGAGGATAACAGGCCGCTCCCGTCCGAAGGGGCCGCGGAGGGCGGAGCCGAGCAGCCGAATGAAGATGGACATGCCCCGAGCAGCGGCAACTCAGAGCCGCGTGAGAGCGGAGAAGGCGGGCACGAAGCTGACCCGGCAGAGGAGTCCCAGCCTGATGAGGCTGCCAGACAGACAACAGGCGGGCGCAAGGTTGTATTCATCTATCATTCTCACAGCCGGGAATCCTGGCTTCCTGAGCTTAAGGAGGGCGCGAAGGATCCAAGCTCGGCTACCAAGAACATTACGCTTGTCGGCAAGAGGCTGGCGAAGATGCTGGAGCGGCGCGGAGTAGGCGCAGAGCATTCGGATACCGACTACCCGACAGCTATCGATGGCTACAGGTGGGAGCTGTCCTATAAGTACTCCGGTAAAACGGTAACCGATGCGATGGCTTCGAACGAGGACTTATCCTTCTTCTTCGATATTCACCGGGATTCCCAGCCGCGAAGTGTGACTACCGCGACCATTAACGGCAAGTCCTATGCCCAGGTTTATTTTATCATCGGACACCGCAATCCTAGATGGAAAGAGAATGAGGCCTTTGCTACAAAAATACACAATGCGCTTGAGAAGGCTTATCCGGGTATTTCGCGCGGCATCTGGGGCAAATCGGCCGCTACCGGCAACGGCGAATACAACCAGTCCCTGTCGACCGAAAGTGTCATCATCGAGATTGGCGGGATCGAGAATACTCTGCAGGAATCGTACCGAACCGCTGATGCGCTCGCGAAGGTCATAACGGATATATATTGGGAGCATGAGAAGGTTAACGGCAAGCAGGGCGCGGCTAAGCCGGTTGCCTCATAAATATACTGATCATAGAGGAGTGACGGATATGAAACGGAAACCTTTCCAATGGGCAATGGCAGGCGCCCTGCTGGTTATCCTTCTGCTGTATGGGCTCGAAATGTCGGCGGACGGAATCGGCAGAATTTATGGCCCGCTTGATCATGCAAGCCAGCAGCAAGGGATGGAGGTGCAGCTGAGTAAGGAGCCGCCGCCAGCCGAGGCAGCTCCGCTGGAGAATGGTCCGGCTGTGGAGCAGAATGATCTGGCTGCCGGAAACTCAGCGAAATCAGCCGAAGCGCTCCCAGGGGCTGCCGGGCAGGGGCTTGCAGGCTATTCGCCGCCTTCCGGTGAAGCCTCCGTTAATAAGGCGGCGGAGGGCGCGGCCGGATTTTTGCAGGGCTTGTCCAGCGGGGGAATCAGGCTCGTGGTTTCGCTCTTTGACGCCATTGCGGGCTAAAGCTGCCGGATGCATTCTGCATATTTGACCGGGTCTTGGAAGCCAGCGGCATCATCAGGTGTGAATTTCATCCCTCTGATTGCTGCCCCCGCCTTCTACTGTTATAATGGGAAGAATGGTTAGCATTAAAGAGGTGTGGGGGATTCATAATGACTGATGTCCGCAATCGGCAAAAAAAAATTCGCAACTTTTCCATAATCGCGCACATCGACCATGGCAAGTCGACGCTCGCAGACCGGATCCTGGAGTATACCGGAGCGCTTACGTCCCGGGAAATGCAGGAACAGGTACTCGACCAGATGGACCTGGAGAGAGAGCGCGGCATTACAATCAAGCTGCAGGCTGTTCGACTGTCCTACCGGGCGGATGACGGCGAGGAATATATATTGAACCTGATCGATACACCGGGACATGTCGACTTTACGTATGAGGTTTCCCGGAGTCTGGCTGCTTGCGAAGGTGCGCTGCTTGTCGTCGATGCTGCCCAGGGAATCGAGGCGCAGACACTTGCCAACGTTTACCTGGCACTTGATAACAATCTTGAAATTCTGCCTGTCATCAACAAGATTGACCTGCCAAGCGCTGAACCGGAGCGTGTGAAGCAGGAGGTTGAAGATGTGATCGGGCTTGATGCGAGCGATGCCGTGCTGGCTTCGGCGAAGGCGGGGATCGGCATCAAGGAAATTTTGGAGCAGGTTGTGCAGAAGGTGCCAGCCCCAACGGGTGACCCGGACCAGCCGCTTAAGGCACTTATCTTCGACTCCCATTACGATCCGTACAAAGGGGTTATCGTCTATGTGCGCGTAGTGGACGGCAGCATCAAGGCCGGCACGAAAATCCGTTTTATGGCAACCGGCGCTGAGTTCGAAGTGATTGAGGTTGGTGCGTTCAAGCCGCGCATGTCGATCGTGGACGAGCTTGCTATCGGCGATGTAGGCTTCGTGGTGGCAGGGATCAAGAATGTCAAGGACACGCGCGTTGGTGATACGATCACAGAGGCGAAGCGCCAGGCGCCGGAGCCGCTCCCGGGCTACCGTAAGATTAACCCGATGGTATTCTGTGGTCTGTACCCGATCGAAACGCAGGATTACAACGATCTGCGGGAGGCTCTCGAAAAGCTGGAGCTTAATGACGCTTCGCTGCGCTATGAACCCGAGACGTCATCAGCCCTGGGATTCGGATTCCGCTGCGGATTCCTTGGCCTGCTTCATATGGATGTTATTCAGGAGCGGATTGAGCGCGAGTTCAATATTCCGCTTATCACAACCGCACCGAGCGTTGTGTACCGGGTTATGCTGACGAACGGCGAAGAGCTGCAAATTGACAACCCGTCCAACTATCCCGAGGTTGGCAAGATCGACTACGTGGAAGAGCCGTACGTCAAGGCGGGGATCATCGTGCCTAATGACTATGTCGGCGCAATCATGGAGCTCTGCCAGGGCAAGCGGGGCGAGTTCATTAACATGGAATACCTGGATACGAACCGGGTCACGCTGACTTACGATATTCCGCTCTCGGAGATCGTATACGACTTCTTCGATCAGCTGAAGTCGAATACGAAGGGATACGCATCCTTTGATTACGAGCTGTCGGGCTACCGCAAGTCAAACCTCGTGAAGATGGACATTCTGCTCAATAACGAGCAGGTGGACGCCCTCTCGGTTATCGTTCACCGTGACCGCGCTTACCAGCGGGGCCGGGTTGTCTGCGAGAAGATGAAGGATCTGATTCCGCGTCAGATGTTTGAGGTGCCGATTCAGGCATCCATCGGCACGAAGGTTATTGCGCGTGAAACCGTTAAGGCTATGCGCAAGAACGTCCTTGCCAAGTGTTACGGCGGTGACATCAGCCGTAAGCGCAAGCTGCTCGAGAAGCAGAAGGAAGGCAAGAAGCGCATGAAGCAGGTAGGCAGTGTAGAAGTGCCTCAGGAAGCGTTCATGGCTGTCTTGAAGATCGACGACTAACAGCAGCAGAGCATGATATATATTTTTGCCGTCCCGGACGCTTCAAGTCCGGGACTCCTGCGTTTGCGGGTCAAATTGGTTTAGAGGAGGTTACTGCCGGATGCTTCATACAACACCAGCAGCGTTATATATTCATATCCCCTTCTGTACGAACAAGTGCCATTATTGCGACTTCAATTCGTTCGTGCTGAAGGGACAGCCGGTGGACGAATACCTTGAGGCGCTCGAACGCGAGATGGAGCGGACGGTGCAGGCCCTCCCTCCAGGCGAAATTAAGACGGTGTTTGTTGGCGGAGGTACACCGACCGTTCTGACACCTCCGCAGATGGAACGTTTTCTTGCAGGCGTAGCGCGTTATTTTCCGCTAGCAGAATCGGTGGAATTCTCCATGGAGGCCAACCCGGGGACGACTGATCTGGATAAACTCCAGGTCATGCGGGCGGGTGGTGTCAACCGGATCAGCTTCGGTGTCCAGTCCTTCGATAATGTGCTGCTGGAGAGGATCGGCCGGATTCACGACATAGATGATGTTTACCGGAGTATTGAACTGGCTCGCCAGGCCGGCTTCGATAATTTGTCCATCGACTTGATGTTCGGTCTGCCTGGCCAGACGATGGAGCAGATGGATGACAGCGTGTCCCGCGCGCTGGCGCTGAACCTGCCTCACTACTCGTTATACGGGCTTAAAGTCGAGGAGAATACGCTGTTTCATGCCCTCTATGAGCGCAACGAGCTTCCGCTGCCTTCCGAGGAGCAGGAGCTTGGCATGTACAAGCTCATTATGGAGCGTCTGAGAGGCGCGGGACGCAGACAGTACGAGATAAGCAACTTCGCGCTGCCCGGCTTCGAAAGCCGGCATAATATCACCTATTGGCGCAATGAGCCATACTATGGTCTTGGCGCTGGTGCACACGGGTATGCGCATGGTATCCGGCATGTTAATATCAAGGGCGTCCAGCCGTTTATTGATGCGACGCGCACAAGGCTGCCGAGACTTGGCGAGGAAGCCGTTGCGGAGCATGAGGCGATGGAGGATTTCATGATGGTCGGCCTTCGGATGCTGGGTGGAGTCCGGGATCAGGATTTCGCTGCGCAGTTCGGCGGGCTGACAATTGATTCTGTCTTCGGCACCGTGTTAAAGCCGCTTATCGAGAATGGATTGCTGGAGCATTCGGCTGAAGAAGGCAGCTATAGGCTGAGTGAACGGGGAATCCCGCTTGGCAATGAAGTGTTCGGCGCGTTTATCGCATCGCTTCCTGTGAAATAGTTCTTGAGTGTTTATTCTCTCTGTTGTATATTTATTCATGTTATGGGACACGGGCGGTTGAATGCCAGGGGGGAACATCATGGAAGCAGTATGCAGAAGAGCGACAATTGAAGATGTGGATACGTTGTATCTGTTAATAGAAGGCTATGCGAGGAAGGGCATCATGCTGCCCCGCTCAAGGGAGACGCTTTCCCGCCAGATCGACACCTTTGTTGTAGCCGAGGTGGAGCAGGAGATCGTCGGCTGCGGCTCACTGTGCCGACTTGGTTCAGAGCTGGTCGAAATCCGCTCGCTGGGTATGTCGGATGGCTACAAGGGTCTTGGGATCGGAAGCAAGCTGGTTGACCGGCTCATTGAGGAAGCAAAGTCACAGCGAATCCCGAAGGTGATGGCTTTGACTTATGAAGCCCGCTTCTTCCAGAAGAATGGCTTCGAGATTGTCGATAAGGATATTTTCCCTGAGAAGGTATGGACAGATTGTGTGAATTGTCCCAAGCAGGAATGCTGTGATGAAATCGCTGTGCTTAAAATTTTGAACTAATTCGTCTAAATCATTAAAAAACCGCTCTGCTGCCGGGCGATTGCATATCCATGCTAAATAGGGCTCAAAATACTGAACTGACTTGACAATCGTCAAGGCGGTTTGGTATTTTTGTATTATTGGTTAGCACTCACTGCTAACGAGTGCTAACGGCAGGTGTGCAGCGGCTGAAGCTGCTGAATAATCACTTATATGAGGCAGTAATTATACAGAATGAACGAGCCAGGGAGGGATTCGCGGTGTTGACGGAAAGACAACGAATGATACTGAATGCTATCGTGGACGACTATATTCGTTCGGCTGAGCCCGTCGGATCACGGAGCATATCGAAACGGGGAGGCGTAGGCTTCAGTCCTGCGACGATCCGCAACGAGATGGCCGACCTCGAAGAGCTCGGTTTTTTGGAGCAGCCGCATACATCGGCAGGCCGCATTCCGTCGACCAAGGGGTATCGGTATTATGTCGATCACCTGGTTAAGCTGGAAGAGGTTAATGAGGGTGATCTTCTGCGTGTCCGTTCCTTCTTTGCGAAGAAGATGAATCAGATGGAACAGATCATACAGCATGCTGCTATGATTCTGTCCAATATGACCAATTATACCTCGATTGTTCTCGGACCTGAGACCTTCGACAATTCCCTGAGGGCATTCCAGCTTGTCCCGCTTAATGATTCGTCTGCGGTCGCGATTATCGTGACGAATACCGGGCATGTGGAAAACCGGACCATATCGATCCCGCCTGACTTTGATATGTCGGAGCTCGAGAAGGTTGTCAACATTCTGAATACCAAGCTTGCAGGCGTGCCGCTCCATCGGCTGCAGTCCAAGCTGTTCAGTGAAGTGGGCGAAGAGCTCGGCCGTTATGTGGATCATTGCGAGATGATCATGGACTCCTTGGGCAAGGCGCTCTCCTCCGAGAGCGAGCATCGTGTGTTCCTCAGCGGCGCTTCCAACATGCTGACTCAGCCGGAGTTCAAGGATGTAGACAAGGTGAAGACGATCATGGACTGGCTGGATGAGACACCGGTTCTGATGAAGGCATTCACGTCACTTCCGTCGGGCATTCAGGTGCGGATCGGCAGCGAGAATGATCATGATGCCATTCACACCTGCAGCCTGATCACGGCAAGTTATTCCATAGACGGCAAATCGCTTGGAACGATCGGCTTGCTGGGGCCAACCCGGATGGATTACGGCAAGGTTATCAGCCTGCTGGACGTTCTGTCGAAGGATATGGCGGTTCTGCTTGGCAGATGGTATAAATAAACATCTCGCAACGCGTGAGATGCGAAGCAGTGCATTTTAAGGAGGTGAATGATACGTGGCAGAGCAAGAGAAGGTGAACACTGTGGAAGAACAGGAAGATACATTGAACCAGGGTGCTGACGTTCAGGAAGAAGCAGCCGTGGACCATAATGATGATATAGACAGCAGCGAAGACAGTGGCGAAGCTGGCGGGCAGGAAGAATCGGCATCAAGCCGTGAGCAGGAGCTGGAGCGGCTCGCAGAGGAACATCAGCAGCGGCTTCTTCGTACGCAGGCGGACTTTGACAATTTCCGCAGACGGACGCAGAAGGAAAAGGAAGAGCTGGCTCAGTATGCTTCAATGAAGCTGGTTGGACAGCTGCTGCCGGTAATGGACAATTTCGAGAGAGCTGTAGGAGCCTCCAAGGAAACCGGCGACTTCGAAGCGTTGTCCAAGGGAGTCGACATGATCTTCCGCCAGATGGCACAGCTTCTGGAGCAGGAAGGCCTGCGTCCGATGGAATCGGTCGGCCAGC
Organism: Paenibacillus sambharensis; assembly: GCF_003233845.1. Lineage (GTDB taxonomy): Bacteria > Bacillota > Bacilli > Paenibacillales > Paenibacillaceae > Paenibacillus_I > Paenibacillus_I sambharensis. The sequence goes on along the minus strand of NZ_QKRB01000055.1, from coordinate 205,959 downwards.
CGTTTAATCCTGAATTCCATCAAGCCGTTATGACGGTCGAGTCTGACGAGCATGAGGAAGGCATTGTCGTTGAAGAGCTGCAGAAGGGCTACATGCTCAAGGAGAAAGTACTGCGTCCGGCAATGGTTAAGGTAAGCGGCTGATTAAGCCGGCTTAAGCGAGCCTGATTTTACTTATGAACATGAGATGTCTCTGCTTACTTAAATAGGATCAGAAGAAATAAAGGAGGAAGCTGTATAATGAGTAAAGTTATCGGTATTGACCTTGGTACGACCAACTCCTGCGTAGCCGTTATGGAAGGCGGAGAGGCAGTCGTTATCCCGAATCCGGAAGGCAACCGCACAACACCTTCGGTCGTTGGCTTCAAGAAGGACGGAGAGCGCATTGTCGGTGAAACGGCTAAGCGCCAGGCGATCACCAACCCGGACCGCACGATCATTTCGATCAAGCGCCATATGGGTACGAGCCACAAGGAAACAATCGACGGAAAAGAATTCACGCCGCAGGAAATTTCCGCTATTATTTTGCAAAAGCTGAAATCCGATGCCGAAGCTTATCTCGGCCAGCCTGTAACACAGGCTGTTATCACGGTTCCGGCTTACTTCAACGACAGCCAGCGTCAAGCGACGAAGGATGCGGGCAAGATCGCGGGCCTCGAAGTGCTGCGGATCGTCAACGAGCCGACAGCAGCGGCGCTTGCTTATGGTCTGGAGAAGTCCGAGGACCAAACCATTCTGGTATATGACCTTGGCGGCGGTACGTTCGACGTATCGATTCTGGAGCTGGGCGACGGCTTCTTCGAAGTAAAAGCTACGAGCGGTGACAATCGTCTCGGCGGTGACGATTTTGACCAAGTCATTATTGATCACCTGGTATCCGAGTTCAAGAAGGAGCAGGGCGTAGACCTGTCCAAGGACAAGGGTGCTGTACAGCGCCTGAAGGATGCAGCTGAGAAGGCAAAGAAGGAGCTGTCCGGCGTACTGACGACAACGATCTCGCTGCCATTCATCACGATGGTAGACGGCGTTCCTCAGCATTTGGAGATGAACCTGTCCCGTGCCAAGTTTGAAGAGCTTTCGGCAGATCTTGTTGAGCGCACGATGGGCCCAACCCGTCAGGCACTGAGCGACTCAGGTCTGTCTACAAGCGACATTGACAAGGTTGTGCTCGTCGGCGGCTCTACCCGAATCCCGGCTGTACAGGAAGCGGTCAAGAAGCTGATCGGTAAAGACCCGCATAAGGGTGTAAACCCGGATGAAGTAGTCGCGCTCGGCGCTGCGGTTCAAGCGGGTGTACTGACTGGCGATGTGAAGGACGTTGTGCTGCTTGACGTTACTCCGCTGTCCCTCGGTATCGAAACAGCCGGCGGCGTGTTTACGAAGATGATCGACCGCAACACGACGATCCCGACAAGCAAGTCCCAGGTATTCTCGACCTATGCGGACAACCAGCCAAGCGTAGAAATTCACGTCCTGCAGGGCGAGCGCTCGATGGCCCGCGACAACAAGTCGCTCGGACGCTTCATGCTTGGCGATATCCCGCCGGCACCGCGCGGCGTACCGCAAATCGAAGTTACCTTCGACCTTGATGCCAACGGTATCGTGAATGTATCGGCGCTCGACAAGGGCACTGGCAAGTCCCAGAAGATCACCATCACATCCTCCAGCGGCCTGAGCGATGAAGAGATCGAGAAGATGATGAAGGATGCCGAGCTGAATGCTGAAGAAGACCGCAAGCGCCGTGACCTGGTTGAAGCGAAGAACGGTGCGGACCAGCTCGTTTATACCGTTGAGAAGACCATCAAGGACCTTGGCGACAAGGTGGACGCAGGAGAAATCCAGAAGGCGGAAGAAGCGAAGGAGAAAGTGAAGAAGGCGCTGGAAACCGACAACCTGGAAGAAATCAATGCGGCAACCGAGGAGCTTACCCAAATCGTTCAGCAGCTGTCTGTCAAGCTGTATGAGCAGGCTTCGGCTGATCAGCAGGCTTCCGGCGGTGCGGATGCAGGCGGAGAAGCGAAGGGCAAGGACAACGTAGTGGACGCTGACTACGAAGTGGTGGACGACAACAAGAAATCGGAATAATCCTGCCTAAGCGGCCGCATGTCTCGGGCATGCGGGTGGCGGGGGATGGCATATCGGCCGGCATATGAAACGGTGGCGCTCTTCTTCATGGAGGGCGAGCCGTTTTGTGCTTGTGTCAGGACTAAGCTGCCGGCCAGCAATATCGCGGGGGTGAATACGTGGCGGAGAAACGGGATTATTATGAAGTGCTGGGGCTTGGTAAGGATGCTTCGAGCGACGATATCAAGAAGTCGTACCGCAAGCTAGCCCGGCAGTATCATCCGGACGTGAACAAGGCGGCGGATGCGGAAGCGAAGTTCAAGGAAGTGAAGGAAGCTTACGACGTGTTGAGCGATGACCAGAAGCGGGCGACGTATGACCGTTATGGTCATGTTGACCCGAACCAGGGCTTCGGCGGCGGTGCGGGCGGAGCTGACTTCGGCGGGTTTGGCGATATATTCGACATGTTCTTCGGCGGCGGCGGGGGACGGCGCGATCCGAATGCCCCGCAGCGCGGCAACGATCTGCAGTACACGATGACGATTGAGTTCAAGGAAGCGGTGTTCGGGAAGGAAACGGAAATCACCATCCCGCGTACAGAAACCTGTGATACCTGCCACGGCTCCGGCGCGAAGCCCGGAACGAAGCCGGAAACCTGTTCGGTCTGCCACGGGGCAGGCCAGCAGGAGGTTGTTCAGAACACGCCGTTCGGGCGTATTGTTAACCGCAGACCCTGCTCCAACTGCGGCGGCTCCGGCCGCGTGATCAAGGACAAGTGCACAAGCTGCGGCGGCGCGGGCAAGGTGAAGAAGCAGCGCAAGCTGAGTGTGCGGATTCCAGCTGGTGTGGATGACGGTGCCCAAATCCGTTTATCCGGTGAAGGGGAAGCAGGCGCCCGCGGCGGTGCGCCGGGCGATCTGTACATTGTCATTCGGGTTAAACCGCATTCCTTCTTCGACCGCGAGGGCGATGATATCTATTGCGAGGTTCCGCTGACATTTGCACAGGCTGCACTTGGTGATGAGGTTGAGATCCCGACGCTGACTGAGAAGGTCAAGCTGAAGATACCGGCAGGCACACAGACGGGAACCTATTTCCGGCTGAAGGGCAAAGGCGTGCCCCGCCTCCGCGGCTACGGCCAAGGGGATCAGCATGTCAAGGTAACCGTCGTAACGCCAACGAATCTGTCGGATGAGCAGAAGGATCTGCTGCGTCAGCTGTCAGGCTCTATGGGAACTCCAAGTACGTCGGGCTCCGCTCAGGAAGAGCATCATGAATCCATCTTCGAACGGATGAAGAAGGCATTCCGCGGCGAATAGCCTGCTGTATATTTTGTTGGGCGAGGCGCATCCTATCTTCGTATGACGCGGCATTAGCTGATGCTGAAGTCACACGAAGGAGGGACTTACATGACGGATAATAAGCCGGATTATATGAACCGGAAGCTGCCTGTAGCCAAAGCAGAGGATGTAGAATATTCGGAAGAGCTGGCAGACATGAACGACCGCGAGGCCCGGGCACGGGCTGAAGCGGCGGACCGTCGGGCTGAGCGTTCTTAAGGACGGGGGTACCAGCATGGATACCTCTTACGAAGTGAATGCTTCATTCGAGGGAGCGCAGTCTGTCCGTGAGGCAGAGCTGAAGCTGATGGCCCTCCGGGCATCCGGCATTATGACAGGCCGCGACGGGCATTCCTTAACGGCAACCTTAGACGAGGCGGTCGTGGACCGCGCCGTTCAGGTGATCCGTGAATCAGGGGGCACCGCAGGGATACATTCCTTATCCTGAAGCAGATAGGGGAAGGGTATGTTTAAACTGCCACAGCTGTGGCGGTTTGGGCATGCCCTTTTTTGATTGAGGCAATTTTTTGTACTGGAAGAGGTTCTGGTGTAAAATAGACGCTGGCAGGTTTACCGTTCAGGGGAGGATAATTAGAGTGAAATGGCATGAGCTTACCATTTCGACGACAGAAGAGTCTATCGAAATGATCACGAATTTTTTGCATGAGATGGATGCCGATGGCGTATCGGTCGAGGAATCAGGGACACTTAACAAACCGCGTGATACGTCGCTAGGGCAGTGGTATGAAGTACCGCTTAATGATATACCGGAAGGCCATGCGGTTATTAAGGGATATTTTCTGGAAGGAACGGATATGGAGGATGTCAAGAACGTGCTTAGAACACGGATTGACGAGCTCCGTTCCTATGATATCGAACCGGGCAGCTATACGTTTGCGGAAGCTCTGGTGGATGAAGAAGACTGGGCGAATGCCTGGAAGCAGTATTTCAAGCCGCTGCGGGTATCAGAGCGCCTGACGATCAAGCCTACCTGGGAGGAATATGAAGCCGGACCGGATGAGCGGATCATCGAGCTTGATCCCGGCATGGCGTTTGGTACGGGTACCCACCCGACAACCGCGCTCTGCCTGAGAACGCTGGATTCGGTTATCAAGGGCGGCGAACAGGTGATTGACGTTGGAACGGGCTCGGGGATATTGGCAATCGGTGCCGTTCGGCTGGGAGCCAGCAGTGTATTAGCGCTGGACCTTGATCCGGTTGCTGTATCCAGCGCGAAGGAAAACACCCGGCTTAATGGGCTCGAGGCGGCTGTCCAGGTGCACTTAAGCGATCTGCTTGGCGTGCTGCGCAGCAGTGAGGCAGGCAGTGGAACGGCTCTGAATGTTCAGGTGCCGGTAGATTTGGTAGTAGCCAATATTCTGGCGGAGATTATTCTGCTGTTTATCGGCGATGTGTACGAGGCGCTTAAGCCGGGCGGCACCTACATCGCATCCGGGATCTACGAGAATAAGGAAGATGCCGTGGCAGAAGCGCTGGAAAGCGCCGGATTTGTGATCGAGAGCCGTGAGCGCGAGGATAAGTGGACCGCGATCGTGGCCAGGAAGCCAGTGGTGGGCTGATGGATTTTCTGCAGAAGCTGCTGTGGTATCCGATCGAGGACTTTCCTTTCATTATGATTACATTGGTGGTGGCATTCACGCTGCATGAGTTTGCTCACGCCTACAGCGCCTATAAGTTTGGGGATCACACCGCTTATAATGCCGGCCGGGTGACCTTAAACCCTGCCATGCATCTGGATGTGCTGGGTACAATTCTGATCATGATTGCCGGCTTCGGATGGGCGAGGCCGGTCCCGGTCAACCGGGGCCGGTTCAAGTCGCCAAGGCTGATGGGAATCATCGTTTCCGCGGTCGGTCCGCTGAGCAATCTGTTGATTGCAGCGGTCAGCATTCTGGCTGTTTATGTGCTTAATGAGACGGGGCTGCTGCATGCGGTATCATACGGGGTGCAGAGTGCGGTTATTCATTTGCTGAATTATATGATCCTAATTAATGTCCTGCTTTTTATCTTTAATCTGATTCCGCTGCCGCCGCTGGACGGGTACCGGATTATTGAAGATTTGGCCCCGCAGAGGGTCCGGATCAAGATGGATCAGAACGCCCATTGGGGGATGTTCATTTTCCTGCTGATTGTGTTTATCCCCTCTCTGCGGGAAGTTACGCTCGATCCGCTGTTCGGTCTTTCAAGGCCGATTATCTATTGGTTCCAGGACTTGTATGAGCTGGTATTCAGCCCGGTCGACTGGTTTGGCTTCCAGAGGATTGTTGACCGCTAAGGCTGGAGCAGCAAGGCTCGCAAGCCGGGAATTACTATGGCGAAAGTCCTACAAAACGTGTATGATGAAGGTTGGTTAACGAGATGCAGCGATATTTTGTGGCGCCGGAGGCGTTTACGGACCGGCAGGTAACGCTTGCTGGAGACGATGCGCGTCATATCGTCCGCGTTATGCGGATGAAGGAAGGCGACGAGGTTATAGTCAGTGACGGTGCAGGGCGTGAGGCGCTTGCCGTGCTGCGGCGTCTTGCGCCCGACCAGGTTGAAGCCGAGGTGGCGGAGATCCGGCCGGTGACAGGAGAGCCAGTCTGGTCGGTTACAATTGCCCAAAGCCTCCCTAAGGGAGACAAGATGGAGCTGGTCATCCAGAAGGGAACGGAGATCGGAGCGGTATCGTTCCTGCCGTTCGAGTCCGAACGGATGATCGTCCAATATGATGCGAAGAAGGAAGGCAAGCGGCTGGAACGCTGGCGCAAGATCGCCAAGGAAGCAGCCGAGCAGGCGCACCGCAGTATGATCCCGGATGTCGAGCCGGTCTGCAGCTGGAAGCAGCTGATCGATCGGATGTCCGGCTACGATGCTGTCCTGTTCTGCTATGAGCGGGCTGGCGGCTCTGTAACGAGCGGCCTGCGCGGGCTGCTCGCCGGGCTGGCGTTCCCTGGCGGAGCAAAGCCCAGGCTGCTGATTGTCGTCGGTCCGGAAGGCGGCTTTACCGAGCGTGAAGCTGAGGAAGCGGAAGCGGCCGGAGCCCGCCTTGTCGGACTTGGGCCGCGGATATTGCGGACGGAGACGGCAGCGATGGTTGCGCTGACTTGTGTGATGTATGAATCCGGAGAGATGGGAGGCAGTTGAACTACAATGCCATCGGTAGCGTTTTACACCTTGGGATGTAAAGTCAACTTTTATGATACGGAAGCCATATGGCAGCTGTTTAAGAATGAAGGCTATGAGCAGGTCGACTTCGAGACGAAGACGGCTGATGTATATCTGATTAATACCTGTACGGTAACCAATACAGGGGACAAGAAGAGCAGGCAGATTATCCGCCGGGCGGTCCGCCGGAATCCGGATGCGGTGATTGCGGTTACGGGCTGCTACGCTCAGACCTCGCCCGCTGAGATCATGGCGATCCCAGGCGTCGATCTGGTAATCGGAACACAGGACCGCGACAAGCTGATGACCTATATTCATCAGATTCAGGAAGACCGCAAGCCGGTTAATGCGGTACGCAACATTATGAAGACTCGTGAATTTGAAGAGCTGGATGTGCCGGATTTTGCGGAGCGTACACGTGCGTTCCTGAAAATCCAGGAAGGCTGCAACAACTTCTGCACCTTCTGCATCATTCCCTGGTCCCGGGGCTTGTCTAGAAGCCGTGACCCGAAGAGTGTAATCGCCCAGGCGAGACAGCTTGTAGCGGCAGGCTACAAGGAGATTGTACTGACGGGTATTCATACGGGCGGCTACGGCGATGATCTGGAGAATTACAAGCTGGCCGATCTGCTGTGGGATCTGGACAAGGTGGAAGGGCTGGAGCGGATTCGCATCAGCTCGATCGAGGCGAGCCAGATTGATGAACGGGTTATCGAAGTGCTGAACCGTTCTCCGAAGATGTGCCGCCATCTGCATATCCCGCTGCAGGCGGGCGACGATTCCGTCTTGAAGCGGATGCGCCGCAAGTACACGACGGAAGAATTCGCGCGTAAGATTGAGCTGCTCCATGAAGCGATGCCGGGTGTGGCGATCACAACCGACGTGATTGTCGGTTTCCCTGGTGAGACCGATGAGATGTTTGAAGCCGGCTACGACTTTATGAAGCGGATGAAATTTGCGGAAATGCATGTCTTCCCGTATTCCAAGCGGACCGGTACGCCGGCTGCGAGGATGGAAGACCAGGTGGATGAGGAAGTGAAGAATGAGCGCGTGCACCGGCTGATTGATCTGTCGGAGTCGATGCAGCTTGCTTATGCCCAGCCGTTTGTCGGACAGACGCTGGATGTGATACCTGAACGGGATTATAAGGGTGCTCCGGGGACCGGATTCGTGATGGGGTACTCGGGTAACTATATACAAGTGGTGTTCGAGGGCGATGAGTCGCTGGTTGGGCAGCTCTGCCGCGTCCGGATCACGGAAGCAGGCGTGAACGAATGCAGAGGCGAGCTGGTCAGCACAGCTGCGAGCACGGTACATCAGGCAACGGCAGCAGGTTAAGCAGCCGAAGACAGCAGGGATTTCCGGACGCGGCGCAAGCTGTACTGGGAATCCCTTCTGCCTATTCATAGGGGACATGAAGGAGGGGAAGCGGGACATGAAGGAAATATCCGCAGGAGGAGTCGTCTACCGGAAAGTCGGCGGCCGGCTGCAAATCCAGTTAATCCAAGACCGTTATGGCAAAATCTCGCTTCCCAAGGGGAAGATGGAGCCGGGGGAAACGGTTGAAGAGACCGCACTGCGTGAAATTGCTGAGGAAACGGGTCTAAAGGGGCGAATCGTCGCGCCTGTCGATCAGATTAAATACAAATACCATAACGAAACAAAAGGGATGGTAAATAAGGAGGTTCACTACTACCTGGTGGAAGCGGTGGGCGGCAAGCTGCAGGCGCAGGTAGAGGAAATCCGGGGAGTCGACTGGTTTACGCCCGAAGAAGCTTGGCGGAGGCAGAAGCAGTCCGGTTATGATAACAACGACCGTATACTGGCCGGTGCCTTGAAGCTGCTCGGCATTCCGGTAGAAGGCTGAGCGGGCAGCGGACTTAGATCCTGCAGCGGGGCCCGGCTGTACAGCGGCAAAGAGCAGAAACAACTAAAACAATTGATCCAGCTCAAGCACCTCTATCCGCTCAAGCAGCCGATAGCCTACCTTCTATGCTGCTCTGTGTTCTGCAGGCGGGCTGCCGGGCGGAGACGATTTCCATCTCCAGATGGGAAGGTAGCACAGCGGAAAGGCAAGCAGTGAGCAGGCGAGGTTAAAGATGGTCTGGGCATGGGCAACCTGGCTGCCGGGCGAAGCGGTAATGAGCGATGATACAGCAGCCAGCTCTCCGATAAGGGGAAGGAACAGCAGAGTTCCGCCTACATTAAGGGCCACATGGGACCAGGCGACGAATTGGCCGGCTGCAGTACCGCCGATCGAAGCCAGGAGTGCGGTAAAGCAGGTTCCGATATTGGCGCCAAGAACAGCAGCTATCCCAAGCTCAACTGGCAGTGCGCCGAAGGCGGCAAGACCCATCATCATGGCGATCACGGCTGCGCTGCTGTGCACGGCGGCTGAGAGAACAGCGCCTGCAATAATCCCCCATAACGGACTGCTGGCGGATTTGTCGATGAACCAGGTGAACAGCGCTGTCTTCTCAATAGCCGGTGCGATCGACTGCATGACCGTCATGCCCAGCATCAGAAGGGCAAATCCGAATACGGCTACCGAGCCGTAGCGAAGCGGGACGAGCCAAGCAGGCTCTGGCTGCCTCTCTGACCGCAGCGGCGAAGACTCCCACATAAGCACGCTGGTCACCCAGCCCGCAAACGAGAGAGCCATAAGCGGAATGGCCAGCTGATTCAGGTTTAATCCGATCAGCTCAGTGGTCAGGCAGGTTCCAATATTGGTGCCAAGCACGATTCCAAGTGTGCGCGGAAAGGTCAGGAGCCGGGCGTTGACAAGCCCTATCGTAATGACCGTGACAGCCGTGCTGCTCTGCAGCACAGCCGTGGTAGCCGTGCCGGTAACAAGCCCGTGCAGCGGGGTTTGGGTGGAGCGTTCCAGCACAGCTTTCAAATAAGGGCCCGCCCAGCGGTGCAAAGCCAGCTCCATCAGCTTCATGCCGGCCATAAAGATGGAGAAGCCAAGCAGCATGGGCAGAATAACAGCGTGAACCATCGCAGTGCTCCTTTCAAGCGATTCTACCCTACTTTATGCTTGCAAGGAGACAGGCATGACAGGCATGCAGACACAGCGCAGCAGGAACAATTCGAACAAATAGAGCAGGAGACGATGCGAATGGCTTTACAGGCAGCAGTTCGTTTACATAAGCAGAGGAAGAAGAGATTGGAGCAGGGACATCCATGGATTTATGGGAACGAAATTGAACGGGTCGAAGGTGAGGCGAAGCCCGGGGATCTGGTAGCGGTTAAGGACCACAGGGACAGGCAGCTGGCTGCCGGTTACTATAATCCGCAGTCCCAGATAACTGTGCGAATCGTTTCATTCGGAGAGCTGGAGGAGATGGACACCGACTTTTTTGTGCGCCGCTTTGAAGACTGCCTGGCTCATCGCCAGCGGTTCCTGAACAATCCGCGCGACTGCCGGCTCGTTTACGGGGAGGCGGATTTTCTGCCGGGCTTAACGGTGGACCGGTTCGGTGATGTGCTCGTTGTGCAGCTGCTTACGCTTGGCATGGATATCAGACGGGAGCAGATTGTGGAGGCGCTGGTACGCGTCTTTAAGCCGCAGGGAATCTATGAACGTTCCGATGTTTCGGTGCGAACGCTCGAGGGTCTTGAGGAGCGTACAGGGGTGCTGTATGGGGAATGCCCCCGCCATGTTGAGATTCTGGAGAACGGTCTGTCGATGGAAGTGGATATTATCGGGGGGCAGAAGACCGGGTACTTCTATGACCAGCGTGAAAATCGCGCCTCCATCGCTCCGCTGATGGGCGGCTGGGGCTCTCGCAGCGGCATCCGGCTGGAGCAGCGCCCGGCTGCAGAGCTGCCGGACCCGCTGCCGGCGGGCTCTGTCCGTAAGGACGGCGAGGTGCTAGTACCTGTTAATCCGAATGGGAAAGTCGTAACCTTCCCTTATTGGGACGGGGCAACCGTACTGGAATGCTTCGCCCATACCGGAAGCTTCACCCTGCATGCCTGCAAGTACGGTGCCAAGCGGGTGACTTGTCTGGATGTATCGGAGCACGCAATCGCCACGGCCCGTTCCAATGTTGAGCGCAACGGTTTTGAGGACAGGGTGGAGTTTGTTGTGGCGGATGCATTTGACTATCTGCGCAGCCAGGCCAAAGGGCTGGACGAGCGTACAGAACGGGCAGCAGCAGGCGAGACGGGCCGGAAGGTAGATACGTCCAAGCCGCTGTCAGCACAGGGCAGGACATGGGATGTCGTCATTCTGGACCCTCCTGCCTTTGCCAAATCCAAGAGTGCGGTATCCGGCGCATGCAGGGGCTACAAGGACATCAACCTGCAGGGAATGAAGCTGGTCAATGAAGGCGGATATCTGGTCACGGCAAGCTGTTCCTATCATATGCGTCCCGATCTGTTTCTGGAGACGATTGCCGACGCTGCCGTTGATGCGGGCAAGACACTTCGCTTGATCGAATGGCGCGCTGCCGGTAAAGACCACCCGCAGCTGCTGGGCGTTAATGAAGGCCATTACCTGAAATTTGCGATCTTTGAAGTTCGCAGCCGTGCGTAATCTTCTGTGCAAACCCAGAAGGGGCTGTTCCAAAAGTCATATGACTTTGGAACAGCCCCTTCTTCAATCTATAAAAAGTAAAAGAAACCGTTTATTAGCAGGTTTTCTGTAAATCGTTACGCACGCTTATGGCAGGTCCGGATGAGGATCCGGCTCAATCTCGGGCTGTATAACGGGCGGAACATCAGGTGTAATATCCGGTTGGATTTCCGGAATAGGCTCTGGCTGTATATCCGGCGGATTGTCAGGTTGAATCTCTGGTGTTCCGGGAACGCCCGGCGTGTCAGGCGAATCCGGCGGGATGATCTCCGGCTGGACTGGCGGCTCAATGTCCGGCATCTCAAAGGCTTCGATATAGAGCTCTTGGTATTCCATGGCCTTCTTCCTCCTTTCGGTGTACAGGTATCTATACCCGATTAGAGGACTTGTGTATCCACTGGATGGAGGTAAATATTGGGTGAGGCTGCTATTGGCATCCTCTCATGCCCGGTGAATTGGCGGACATTATTTCGCGAGACGATTTTTCAAGCTGTGGAGAAATTCCGGATTCTTGGTCATAATGCCGTCTGCGCCTGCCTTAATCATGGCGGCTGCCTGCCGTTCCGAGCGAATGTCCCACACATATACCTTCATACCGTTTGCCTGAATGAGCCGGATTGTCCAGGTGCTGAGGCCCTTTCGCGAGGGATTGATATAGTCGGCATACTGTGCGATTTTCTTAAGCTCCCTGGTCCTCAGCTTCCCAGCCCCTGTTACAAGAATGCCGATGGATAGCTGCGGCAGCAGCTCCTTAAGCTTTTGCAGGGAGGACCGGTCAAAGGATTGAACGACAATACCGCTGCTCGCGGAATTGTCCAAGCTTCGTTCCTTCAGCATGCCGGCGACAGCTTTCTCTATGCCTGGGTACTGCTTCGGATCTTTCAGCTCGATAAGCAGACGAGTTACCGGACTGAAGGTATCGAGCACCTCTGCAAGTGACGGAATGCGTTCACCGGCAAAGGAGGGATGGAAATAAAGTCCGGCATCCAGCTCTCTCAGCTGCTTGAAGGTTAATCCGGCAACCTTGCCTTTGCCGCTGGTGGTACGGTTGACCTTGGCATCGTGGATGACGACGGGAATGCCGTCCTTCGTTAAACGTACATCAAGCTCAATAACATGAGCGCCCATTTCGACAGCCTTGTGGAAGGCTGCCATCGTATTCTCGGGGGCATGCAGGGAAGCGCCGCGGTGGGCAACAACAAGCGGCTTATCGCTCCCGCTCACCGTTTGAGCTCCCGCGGTGGCGGCTTCCGGATGGGCTGGGATGGAGAAGAGAATAGAGGCAATAAGGACAACGCTTACACTTCGAATGATGGAAAATCTCATGGATGCTCCTCCTTCGCTGACTTGTCTTAGGTGCTGTTACTAGGTTCTCCCTGTGGAGCGGAGACATTCACGTAGAGCCAAATATTACAAAATGGAAGAACGAACAGATGTTTGTTTAATGGCATGAAATCCGCAGCCTGGTGTGATAGAATGATTTTTAATAGAAATAGACGAGCAACAGGCAGCGGGAGGGAAATACGGATGGCATTGCGCTTTGTGCTGGGACGGTCGGGTGCCGGCAAGACACAGTTATGTCTGAACGAAATACGCAGGGAGCTGGAGCTGGGGCCGGATGGACCGCCGCTCATCATGCTGGTGCCTGAACAGGCAACCTTTCAGACGGAATATACGCTTGCCCGCACGCCGGGGCTGGCCGGGACTATCAGGGCTCAGGTCATGAGCTTCCGCCGCCTCGCATTTCGCGTGATGCAGGAGACGGGCGGTACTGCGCTCGTACCGATAAGCGATAACGGCAAGAACATGCTTCTATATAAAATCGTACAACGTCTTGGCCCGGAGCTCAAGCTTTTTTCTGCGGGTCTCCAGCAGCAGGGCTTTATTGAGCGCCTGAACGAGCTCTTGACGGAATTTAAACGCTATGGGGTGACACCGGACACACTGGACGGCTTGGACCAAGCTGAGAGTCCGGCTGCAAAAGGCTCGCTGCTCGGAGGGAAGCTGCATGATGTTCAGCTTGTATTCCGTGAGATGGAGGATGCGCTGCAGGGCTTGTATATGGATGCGGAAGACAGTCTCGGATGGCTGGCCTCAGGTTTTCCCCATGTGGAGTATCTGCGCTCGGCGCGGATATGGGTAGACGGCTTCCACGGCTTTACGCCGAAGGAGATCGAGGCGCTTGGTGTGATGATGAGCTGTGCGGCAGATGTAACGGTGGCTCTCTGTCTGGACAGGCCATACGGGCCGGGCGAGAAGCCGCATGAGCTGGATCTGTTCCATCCGACAGCCGAAACCTATAATCAGCTCTTTGAGCTGGCCAGGGCTGCTGGGGTTGATCTGCTCCAGCCTGTGCTGCTTAATGAGCAGCCGCTGCCCAGGTTTGCGGACAGTCCGATGCTGGACCACCTGGAGCGTCATTTCCGCAGCCGGATGCCGCTGCTTGTACCGGATGAAGCGGCCTGCCGGCCGGAAGACCCGCGCTGCGGAATTTCGATACACGCTGCCGTTCACAGGCGAGCGGAAGTGGAAGCGGTCGCCAGGGACATTGTCCGGCGCGTGCAGCAGGGTGATCTCCGCTGGCGGGATATCGCCGTTATGGTGCGGACAGCCGACGATTACAACGACTACATAGCCGCTGTGTTTGGCGATTACGGCATTCCGGTCTTCCTGGACCAGAAGCAGAGCGTCAATCATCACCCGCTTGTGGAGCTGATCCGTTCGGCTCTGGAGACGGTCAATGAAGGCTGGCGGTATGAGGCTGTTTTTCGCTGCGCGAAAACCGAGATGCTGCTGGGCGAGACGGATGGGGTGGACCGGGAGGCACTCGACCGGCTGGAGAACTATGTGCTTGCTGCTGGCATTGACGGCTGGCGCTGGCTCGATGACAACAGCTGGAAGCCGCTGATGCAGGATGCGCTTGAGGATGAGCCCGAGCAGGCACGTGAAATGGAGCCGGAACGCTTCGGCGAGCTGCTGAGGTCGAGAGACTCCATTGTCCGGCCGCTGGAGAAGCTGGCGAATCGGCTGAAGAAGGCTCATGACGTCAAGGGTATGTGTACGGCGCTGTACCGGCTCCTCGATGAAGCGGGAGCGGCTGACCGCCTGGAGGCTTGGAGCGCTGAGGCGCTTGAGAAAGGCGAGGTTCGCCGGGCGAGGCAGCATCGTCAGCTTTGGGATGGCGTAATGGATTTGCTTGACCAGCTTGTAGAGCTCGCCGGTGATGAGTCTGTAACGCCGGAGCTGTTTGCGGGCATGGTGGAGACCGGGCTGGACAGCTTGAAGCTGGCGTCCGTGCCTCCGGCTGTTGATCAGGTGCTGGCCGGCAGCATGGACCGCACCCGGTCAACCAGTGTTCACATTTGTTATGTGCTTGGCGCCAATGATGGCGTGATGCCGATGCGGATTCAGGAGGACGGCCTGCTGACCGAGCAGGAGCGGGAGCGGCTGACAGACGCTGGCATCCGGGTTGCGCCTAGTGTAAGAAGAAGGCTGCTTGATGAGAGATTCCTGATCTATGTGGCTCTGACCACACCATGCCGGCATCTGTGGATCAGCTATGCGCTCTCGGATGAGGAAGGAAAGAGCCTGCTCCCGTCCGAGGTGATACGGCATGTTAAGCTGATGTTTCCGGGTATAAAGGAACGAATAGAAGGCGGTGAGCCGTCACCCGATATGCCGGAAGAAGAGCAGCTTGGGTTTATCCGGCATCCGGAACGCACGCTGTCCTATCTCATCACCCAGCTTCGCGCCTGGCGGCAGGGTGCACAGATTGCGGATTTCTGGTGGGACATATACAACTGGTACGCCAAGCGGCCGCAGTGGCATGACAGGCTGCTGCTGCTGACGGGCTCACTTTCCTTCTACAACGAAGAGGCCTACCTGACCGGAGAAACAGCCCGGCTGCTGTACGGCGACCATCTGAAGGCGAGCGTCTCCCGCATGGAGCGCTTCGTGGCTTGTCCGTTTCAGCATTTCGTCAGCCATGGGCTAAGGCTTCAGGAGAGGCGGCTGTACCGTCTGGAGGCACCGGACATCGGACAGCTGTTTCATGCAGCGCTGTCACGTCTTGCGCAGGCGCTTGGAAGCGGCTACGGCTCGATGGCGCCCGGCCAAATCCGTCAGGCAGCAGGCGGCGTCG
This sequence comes from Paenibacillus sambharensis, assembly GCF_003233845.1. Lineage (GTDB taxonomy): Bacteria > Bacillota > Bacilli > Paenibacillales > Paenibacillaceae > Paenibacillus_I > Paenibacillus_I sambharensis. The sequence continues at coordinate 190,665 of NZ_QKRB01000055.1, read as the reverse complement.
TTGACGAGCTGGCACCGCGCCTGCAGTCCAGTATTTTGCTGAGCAGCAGCCGGTATCAGTACATTTCCGAGAAGCTGAAGCAAATTGTCGCTCAAGCGGCCATTGTACTCGGCGAGCACGCCCGCAGGGCGGCCTTCAAGCCGGTCGGACTGGAGGTCGGCTTCGGCCCCGGCGGACAGCTGCCTTCGCTGCAGCTGCCGCTCAAGGGCGGAAGATCGATGGAGATAGTTGGTCGTATTGACCGCGTGGATGCAGCTGAGACCGAGGATGGCCTGCTGCTGCGTGTACTGGATTACAAGTCCTCGGAAACCCAGCTTCGTCTGGAGGATGTGGTGCACGGCCTCACGCTGCAGATGCTGACCTACCTGGATGTCCTGCTGACCCACGCGGAAGGCTGGCTGGGCAGGCCTGCGCTGCCTGCAGGCGTACTGTATTTTCACGTTCACAACCCGCTTCTAGGCACAACCAACAATCTCAGTGAGAAGCAGGCCGGCGATCTCATGCTGAAGCGGTTCAAGATGAAGGGGCTGCTGCTGGCGGAGGAGCATGCGGTCCGGCTGATGGACGGGGATCTGGAGAGCGGCCATTCGGAGCTGCTGCCTGCAGCTCTCAAGAAGGACGGCGGCTTTTACAGCTTCTCCTCCGTGGTATCACGGGATCAGTGGCAGGTGCTTCGCGGCTCGGTCCGTACGACGATCAAGCGGATTGGCAGCCGGATCATGGATGGGGAGATTACCATTGCTCCTTACCGGATAGGGGCCAAGATGCCGTGCCAGTTCTGTTCGTATAAGCCGGTATGCCAGTTTGATCCGCTGTTTGAGGGGAATCGGTACGTGAAGCTGTCCAAGCCGCCTAAGGACCAAATTTGGCAGCTGCTTGAAGCGGGAGCCGCTGAAAGCGCGGAAGGTGCTGAAGTTAGGGGAGGTTCCGGCTCTAAGGGATGGAATGAGTCATTCGATGATAGCAGCGGCGGTGGCAATGAGACCGTTAGGGGGAAGGGGGAGAAGAACCGTGACAACGAGCAATAACATCACAGCGGCGGCGGGATATATCCCGCCTAAGCCGGAAGGCAGCACCTGGACCGATGACCAGTGGCGTGCGGTGATGACAAGCGGACGGAACGTGCTTGTAGCAGCCGCAGCGGGATCGGGGAAGACAGCTGTTCTGGTGGAACGGATTATCCGCAAAATATCGGCTGATACGGACGTGGACCGGCTGCTCGTGGCAACCTTCACCAAGGCGGCGGCATCCGAGATGAAGGAGCGGATTCGCATTGCGCTGGAGAAAGCGCTGGATTTGCAGCCTGAGTCCGAGCATATGAGGCGGCAGCTTGCGCTGATGAACCGCGCAGCCATCACAACGCTGCATTCCTTCTGTCAGGATGTCATCCGCCGCTTCTACCCGCTGATCGGTCTTGATCCCGGCTTCCGGATTGCGAATGAGACCGAGGCTGAGCTGCTGCGGATGGAAGTGCTGGATGAGCTGTTTGAAGCTAAATATGAAGGGGCCGCTGATGACGGGGCCTTTCTGCGGCTGGCCGATGCGTTTGGCGGTGAGCGAGGGGACGAGCCGCTGGTCCGGCTTGTTCAGCAGCTCTATGATTTCTCGCGCAGCCACCCGTGGCCTGAGCATTGGCTGCAGCAGTCTGCAGCCTCCTTTCGTGTAGAGGACGCAGGCAGTCTGGAAGCAAGCGTCTGGGTGGATTGCCTGAAGAGTGATCTGCTGATGTCGCTGGAAGGGGCTGCAGCTCAGCTGGAGCAGGCCCTGTCAGTTGCGAAGCAGGCGGGCGGCCCGGCAGCTTACGCGCCAACGTTCGATGAGGATTTGGCATTGGTGCGTGAGTTGCTTGATGTGGTCGCGAATAGGGGCTGGACCGCCTGGCATGACCGTTTTCGCGGCGCCGAATTCGGCAGGCTGAAGGCTGTGCGGGGCAGCGATCTGGACAAGGAGCTCCAAGAGCGCGCGAAGAAGCTGAGGGAGCAGGCCAAGTCTGTAGTGTCTGACTTGGCGGATGAGCTGTTCGGGCGGTCGCCGGAAGCGTTCGCGGATGAGCTGCGCCGCCTGGCTCCGCAGATGGAGGCGCTGGCCCTGCTAGTAGCGGAGTTTGCCGAGCGCTATGAGGCGGCCAAGCGCCGCCGTGGCCTGCTTGATTTTGGCGATCTGGAGCATTACTGCCTGCGGATTCTGAGGCACCCGGATTCGACGCCGGAGCAGGCGATTCCATCACCTGCGGCGCTGGAGTATCAGCAGCAGTTTGATGAGATCCTGCTGGATGAGTACCAGGATACGAACATGGTTCAGGAGGCGATCGTTTCCCTGATTGCCCGTCCAGGTCTTGGCAACCGCTTCATGGTGGGCGACGTGAAACAGAGCATCTACCGGTTCCGCCTAGCTGAACCGAATCTCTTCCTGGCGAAGTATAAATCGTTTGTGTCCCTGTCTGACTCCATTCAGCAGGAGACAACAGACCAACCGGCCCAGCCTGACGGGGGCAGCCCGTCAGGCCTGCGCATTGATTTGGCGCGCAACTTCCGGAGCCGCCCGCAGGTCGTCGATGGCGTGAATGATGTGTTCAGGGCCATTATGCATGAAGCGGTTGCGGAGATGGATTATGACAAGAGTGCCGAGCTTGTCTGCGGTGCGGCGTACCCAAAGCCGGCTCCCGAGGAGGCGCCCGCCTATGAAGTGGAGTGTGTCATTATTGACAGAGGCAGGCCGCAGGACGGGGAGGAGCAGGCTGAGGCAGCTGCCGCTGATGAGGATCTTACGGACAGGAAGGCTGCGGAGGCTGTTGCGGACATGCAGACGGCACAGCTGGAGGCCCGCTGGATTGCCTCCCGTATCCGCAGGCTGATGGACGGTGACCCGGCAGCGGGCGAGCCTCCGCTGCGTGTATTCGACGGCAAGCAGGGTGTGCACCGGAAGCTGCAGTGGCGGGATATTGTCATATTGCTGCGGGCAACCCGGAGCTGGGCTCCGGTGCTCGTAGAAGAGCTGCAGGCACAGGGGATTCCGGCTTATGCGGAGCTGAGCAGCGGCTATTTTGAAGCGACAGAAGTCGAAATTATGATTTCTCTGCTGCGGGTCATTGACAATCCGTACCAGGACATACCGCTGGCCGGCACACTGCGGTCGCCGTTATTCGGTTTGACGGCAGAGGAGCTTGCCCGAATCCGGATACATGCGGGCAAGGGGCCTTACTATGAAGCTGTCTGCAGGGCGGTCGAGCAGTCGATGCTGCCGGAGGATACGCATCACAAGCTGATGCTTTTCTTGGAACGGCTGGCAGTATGGCGCAATGAAGCGCGTCAGGGATCGCTTGCCGATCTGCTCTGGCGTATTTACCGGGAGACCGGGTTCTTCGATCTTGTCGGAGGGCTGCCCGGAGGCCAGCAGCGCCAGGCGAATCTGCGCGCTCTGCATGATCGCGCCCGCCAGTATGAGGCGACTTCCTTCCGGGGGCTGTTCCGCTTCCTGCGGTTCATTGACCGTATGCGCGACAGCGGAGGCGATCTCGGCACGGCCAGGGCGCTTGGCGAACAGGAGGATGTCGTTCGGATCATGTCCATTCACAAGAGCAAGGGGCTTGAGTTTCCGGTCGTATTTGCAGCCGGGCTGGGGAAGATGTTCAACATGCAGGACTTGAACGGTTCCTTTCTGCTCCACAAGCAGCTTGGCTTTGGCCCCAAGTTTATTGATACAGACCTGCGGATCAGCTACCCGACGCTGCCGCATATGGCGGTTAAGAGACGGATGCGCATGGAGACGCTGGCTGAGGAGATGCGTGTCCTGTATGTGGCGATGACAAGGCCGAAGGAGAAAATGATTCTGCTGGGCAGCGTAGCGGATTCCGCCAGGGCGATGGAACGCTGGCAGGGTACGGCGGCTGGAGCGGAAGGCGGCCGCCTTCCGAGCCACGAGCTGTCTGCTGCGAAGCGGTATTTGGATTGGATTATGCCGCTTGCAGCCGCTCATGGAATACCGTCGGCGGATACCGAGCTCGCAGCAGATGATGCCGGAGATTCGGTTAAAGTCAGAGGCTGGCGTATCGGTGTCGCTCCGGCAGCCGTCTTTGGACTTGAAGCGGCAGCGGCTGCCGCAGAGCCGGACGAGACCGAAGCGGCATGGATGGAGGAACGGCTTGAAGCGCTCCAGGGAGGAGGGCTGGTCGAGAGCTCGGCAGACGCTGCTCTTGTCGAGGAAAGACTGTCCTGGCGGTACGCCTATGAGTCGGCAACAACCATTGCGGCGAAGACGTCGGTCACTGAACTGAAACGGCTCACAGCGGAAGCGCAGCATGCCGCGAATGCCGAAAGCCTGGAGACGCTCTCTGAAGACAGGCAGCTGCCGGATTCCCAGCGGGCGGCGGAACTCCCGGCTCCTGCCGGAGCATTCCGGCTTCGCCGGCCCCGCTTCATGGAGGCCAGAACGCTGACCGCAGCGGAACGCGGCACCGTCAGCCACTTGGTCATGCAGGTCCTGCCGCTGGAAGGGCCCAAGGATGCGGATACAATCCGGACTCTGGTCGCGGATATGGTGCTGCGCCAGCTGCTGAGACCCGCGCAGGCTGAGGCGGTTGATGCGGATACGATTGCCGCCTTCTATGCAAGCAAACTGGGGCAGAGAATGATGAAGGCTTCCTGGATCAAGCGGGAGCTGCCGTTCAGCTGTACTGTGCCTGCCAAGGTCGTGCACCCTGCTGTCCTGGACGGCAAATCAGCGGAGGAGCCGGTCTTCATTCAGGGTGTGGTGGACTGTTTATTCGAGGATGAGCAGGGGCTTGTGCTGCTCGACTATAAGACGGACCGGATCATAAACGGAGCTTATGAACAGGCGGCCAATCGGCATCGTTTCCAGATGGAGCTGTACGCTGAAGCGGTGGGCCGGATACTTGGCAAGCGGGTAACGGAGCGACACGTCTTTTTCTTTGACGGGGGAGAGTCCGTACACCTGCCTGAATAATGAAGGGGGCACGGTAATGCGTATATTGCACACGGCGGACTGGCATTTCGGCCGGACACTGGAAGGGAGAAGCCGTCTGGAAGAGCAGGCAGCATTCATAGATGAGCTGGCTGATATCGTGAACCGGGAGGAAGTGGATCTGGTTCTGGTCGCAGGCGATGTCTATGACTCGGTGAACCCGCCAGCTGCCGCGGAGCAGCTTTATTTCGAGGCTCTCTCCCGGCTTGCAGATGGCGGCCGCCGTGCGGTTGCGGTCATTGCAGGAAATCATGATCAGCCGGAAAGAATCTCAGCAGCAGCCCCGCTGGCCCGGCAGAGCGGCATTCATCTAGCAGGCCTTCCGACCGGACAGGCGCTGGAGATCGGAATACCGCGCACAGGTGAGCAGGCGGTTATTGCGGCTCTTCCGTATCCGTCTGAATCGCGCCTGAGAGAGCTTCTTAGTGAGGATACTGACGAAGGCAAGCTGCGCAGTGCGTACTCGGAACGGGTGAGCAGGCTGATGCAGGGACTTGCGGCAGGCTTTAAGGCAGATACGGTGAACCTGGCGATGAGCCACGTCTACGTGCTTGGAGGGGCGGAGACCGAATCAGAGCGTCCCATTCAGGTCGGCGGTGCCTATACGGTCGATCCGTCCGCTTTTCGGATCGGTGCCCAGTACGTAGCCCTGGGCCATCTGCACAGGCCCCAGCGTGTACATGGCGTGGAGACCATCCGCTACAGCGGGTCGCCGCTGGCATACAGCTTCTCTGAAGGAGGACAGGCCAAATCGGTCATGCTGTTTGATGCGGAGCCCGGCCGGCAGGTGGAGCCGCGAGAGCTGCTGCTGTCCTGCGGCCGGCCGGTTGTCTCCTGGAAGGCCAAAGGCGGAATTGCGGAAGTGCACAGCTGGCTGGATGAGAAGCGGGATGCCAAGGCGTGGATCGATCTGGAGATTACAATGGACGAGCTGATTACAATGGAACAGATTCAGCAGCTGCGCAAGCTGCACGCCGGCATTATTCACATACGGCCTGTTTATCCGGATGCGGACAAGCCGGTAGAGGCTGATGCGGCAGCACGCGAGCAGCTGCCTGTTGAAGAGCTGTTCCGCCGGTTCTTCACCCGGCAGACGGGCGGGGCAGTGCCGGATGATGAGACGGTGCGGCTTTTCCTTGAGCTCATTGATGAGCAGGAACGGGATGGAGCAGAGCTTGAGCCGGCTGCCAATGAAGGGGTGTGACCGAAGATGAAACCAATCAAGCTGACATTAAGCGGGCTGCAAAGCTACCGGGAGCAGCAGGAAATTGACTTCGCCCGGCTCTGTGAAGCAGGCGTCTTTGGGATCTTCGGCCCGACGGGAAGCGGCAAGTCCAGCATACTGGACGCGATGACACTGGCCTTGTACGGCAAGGTTGAGAGGGCTTACGGCGGTACGCAGGGCATCATGAATCAGGCGGAAAAAACACTGGCTGTTTCCTTCACCTTCGAGCTGTCAGGAGCAGGCGGTTCAAGCCGCTACCGGGTGGAGCGGCAGTTTAAACGCGGCGGCGACGTGTCGGTTAATAATACGGTTTGCCGCTTCGTGGAGATGACACCCGGTGGAGATGCGGTGCTGGCCGATAAGCTGTCTGATGTGAACCGCTGTGTTGAGCAGCATATCGGCCTCACGATGCAGGACTTTACCAGGGCGGTAGTGCTGCCCCAGGGCAAGTTCTCGGAGTTCCTGTCGCTAACAGGCAAGGAAAGGCGCCAAATGCTTCAGCGGCTCTTCTCCCTGGAGAGGTATGGCGACGGCTTGGCGGCAAGGCTGAGCCAGCGGGCGAAGGCAGCAGAATCGGCGCTGGGTGAGACGGCAGCCGAGCAGCAGGGACTCGGAGATGCCTCTGAAGAGGCGCTGGCAGAGGCAGCGGCATTGAAGGCAGCAGCCTCGGAAGCTGCTGCCTCAGCCCGCAGTGAGCTCGCTCAGGCGGAATCAGATCATGCGGAGCTGCGTGAGATTCGGGAACGCCAGCTCGAGCTGGCCGGTAGGAAGCAGGAGATCAGGCTGCTGGAAGCTGATGCCTCCCGGATGAATGAGCTCGAGATTAGGGTTAAGCTGTTTGAACAGGCAGAACGCCTGCAGCCGGCCGTCGAGGATCTGGACCTCGCTGAGCAGGACTGTGCGGATATGGAGCGCCGCAACGAAGCGGCTCTCCGCCTGCATGCGGAAAGGCAGCAGGCGGCAGAATCGGCTGCTGCCATATGGAAGGCTGTTCGTCAGGAGGCCGAAGAGGCTGAACCGCTGCTGGCGCAGCGGCGGGAGCAGCTGTCTCAGGCTCAGCGCCTAGAGCGGGAAACAGAGGAGCTGCGCAAGCAGGTTGAAGGCAACCGCAGCAGGTTTGCTGAAGCGGAGAAGAGTATGCAGGACTTTGCCGAGCAGGCCGCCAAGGCGCGTGATATCGTCAACCGGGCACAGGAACGGCAGCAGGAACTGAGAGAGATTCTGAAGAAGCTGGACCTTTCGGAGCAGGAGCGCTCCAGGTGGGTGTCCATGACGCGCCGGCTTCAGCAGCTTGAATATCAGAATGGACTGCTGAAGGAAGCGGGGCAGGAACTCGCTGCTGCTGACCGGGCCTTCAATGAAAGTGCTGCTGCTTGCGAAGCGGGCAAGAGAAAATGGGAAGCATCTTCAGCTGCACTAGCCGGGCTCTTGGCAGAGCTGCAGCCCCGTTATGAAGAGCTTGAACGGCTGGAGGAAGCTGCCCGTAAGCCTTCCCATCAGCTGCCCGGACTGCTTCAGCGGGCACGGGAGTATGAGAAGGAGCTTGTACGCAGGCAGCTTGCGGTAAAGCTGGCAGAAGAGCTGCAGGATGGCTTGGCTTGTCCGGTGTGCGGTTCAACAGAGCACCCGGGCGTTCCACATGCAGGTCAAGATGCCGGGACTGTCCGGGAACTGGAGGAGACGGGCGTTCAGATCACTGAAGGAGAGCGGCTGACTACAGCTGCCAGCAGTCTGATGCTCCGGTTATCTTCGCTTGGAGGGACCGCACGGCAGACATTGGAGCGGATCAGACGTGCCGCGGCGGATTCGGTTTCCCGCGACCCGGCCAAAAGCCTTGCAACGGCCGCCGCAATCCCGGATGCATACCGTTTCCAAGCCATCCCGGCAGCAGAAGCTGCTGCAGCTTTGGAGAATGACTGGAGCAGCGAACCTGACGGAGAGGAGCTGGCTGCTTTCAGGGCATCTCAGCTGGCAGTGCTTGCTGCGGCGATTGAAGCAGCAGAGGCTGCTGCTGCCGGCTTGGAGCAGAGCTGGCAGGCAGCTTCTACGGAAGCCGAGCAGCTGATTGAGCGCTCTGCAGCAGCAGAGAAGCAGTATACGTCTGCGCAAGCGGACAGAGATGCAAAGTCAGCAGCACGCACGGCTGTTCAAGAACGGCACAGCAGGGTGGCGGAGGGCTGCCGCCAGCTGCTGGCGGAATGGGAAGGCGATTTCCAGGAAGTCAAGCCCGAAGCGGCGGGAGCCTGGATTGCAGAATGCGAACGAAGGGATAAGGAAGCTCGGTCCGCAAGGGAGGGTCTCGAGAGAAGCGTGGCTTTCATTGAAGAGAAGCGGGCGCTGCTGCAGGCAAGCGAGCAGGGGCTGCAGAATGCGAGGCTTGCCTCCGTCGAAGCCGCAGCCCGCCTCGAAGGTGGAGAGAGACTGCTTCAAGAGCAGACTGCCCGTCTGTACGAGTGGACAGCTGGCCAGCCTGCATCGCTTCTGCTGGAGCAGACAGAGCAGGAAAGGGCAGGTTTGCAAGACCGTGTTCGTTCCTCGGGTGAAGCCCATGACGCTGCAGCTGCCGCGCTGCAGGAGGCAGCCGAGCTCCGCAGCTCCGCAGCGGAAGCGCTCAAGTCGGCAGCCAGCAGAAGGCAATCGGCGGCTCAGCGTTTGAAGGATCAGATGGCCAAGACTGGCTTTGCAGATTTGGCAGAGGTCAGGGAGCTGCTGCCATCCATTCCTATGAAGGAGAAGCTTGCGGCTGAGCTTGAAGCCTACAAGGAGAAGGCAAGAGAGCTGAAGGTCCAGATCGCTCTTCTCACTGATAAGCTGGATGGCCGTTCGGTTGATGAGGAGCACTGGCAGGCCGCCGAGGGCAAGCTTGCCGCCGCCCGGATTGTGTGTGAGGCTGCCATCCAGCAGGAGGCGAAGGCCGAGCGCGGCGTGGAGGAGCTGGCCCGGAAGCATGAGCGCTGGAAGGCACTAGAGAACAAGCGGCTGGAGCTCACGGAGCTGAGCGGCCGGCTGAGCCGTCTGCAGTCTGTCTTCCGCGGAAATGCCTTTGTCGAGTATGTTGCGGAGGAGCAGCTTGTTCAGGTATGCCGGGCCGCCTCGGAGAGGCTGGGCTTTCTGACGAAGCGGCGATACGCGCTTGAGGTGGATTCAGGCGGCGGCTTCGTCATTCGCGATGATGCCAATGGCGGAATACGCCGGCCTGTAGGAACGCTCTCAGGCGGCGAAACCTTCCTCGCCTCTCTGGCGCTTGCCCTTGCCCTGTCAGCCCAAATTCAGCTGCGGGGACGCTATCCGCTGCAGTTTTTCTTCCTTGATGAAGGCTTCGGCACACTTGATCCAGAGCTGCTTGAGACCGTGATCTCGGCGCTTGAGAAGCTGCATACGGATAAGCTGTCTGTGGGTGTGATCAGCCATGTGCCAGAGCTGCGTGCCCGCCTGCCAAGACGGCTGATCGTTTCGGCCGCCGACCCGGCGGGTGCGGGCAGCCGTGTCCGGCTGGAAACGCTGTGACGGACATGATACACTGCTGGGAGGAAAGGAGTGGCGGAAGTGGACAGCCCTAGCGGAAAACGAAGTTTATTTGCGCCCATTACGCTGATGCTGCTTGTGATCAGTCTAATTGGCAACGTCTTTTTCTATTCACAATATTTGCACGGCACCAAGGAGAAGCGTGTTGAGGAGGGCAGCCGTATCATCCGGGCAGGATGGGACACGAAGCTGCATTTTGGCGGTATACTGGACAATGTCCGGCTGCTGCTGGACAGCGGAGATGATATGGGCAAGCGCATTGCGGCCAAGCAAGGCATCGTTTCCTGGACAGGTTACGGGGAGCAGGTGCAGGCCTTCGTATGGGGAGCTGACGGCCGCAACGGCAAAGAACCGCTCACTTTCGAAAGAAGGAATGCGCTGACCTTCATTTCCCACGTGGAAGCGTCCCTTCAGCATATCGGTACGCACGGGGGCCCGCTCACAGAAGAGGAGCTCCGTTACCTGCAGTCCATCGAGGAGCTGTATAGCACATTAAGAGAGATTGCCGAACGCTTCACGGTCGATACGATTAATGATGCGCAAGCGCAGCTGGTTCTGTCGGGCGGTGACTGGGTTAACGCAGCATACGATCTGGCAGCTGTAATGGACAGGGAAGAGCAGGTGCTCTTCGAAGGTGTCGCAGATCCGCTGCTCTCGGAGGATTAATATACCGATCATAAAAAAAAGCTGCCATGCCGCGGATTTTTCCGCAGCATGGCAGCTTTTTTATGCTTCACAGGTGGTCTGCAATTCCTTGCGCAATGCTGGTGCCTCCCGCCCGCATACTAGATGCCAACAAGCTCGGGAAGCCCGGCACGTGCTGCTGACGCAAGCTTGGCGGCGGCATCTCTGGCGCTAGAGAAAGCGCGCTCGGCCAGCTCGCCTTTGCCCTGACAGCCGTCACCGCAGAAATAAAAGGGCATATTCTCAATCCGGACGGGGAGAAGCTTGTTGCCGGCAATATTTTTCACACTCTGTACCATCGCCTTCTTGGAGACTCGCTTGACGGCAATGGCATCCCGCCAGCCGGGATAGTGTTTGTCAAACAACGCTTCCATCCGGGCGGTCCGTTCATCGAGATATGCCTTGCGCTCCTGCTCGGTGTCGAAATCGTCGCTCAGATACGCGACCCCCTGCAGCAGCTGTCCGCCTTCCGGTACAAGCGTATGATCCGTCGCGGAAACGTCGGTAATGAACAGCTTGTTGTTCATGTCGCTGATGTAGCTGAACGGCCGGGCAACGACCTGGCTCAGTCCCACATCGTACACCATGACCTCCGTGGCCTTGTTGTTCGCGTACGGTGTCATGAACGGCTCCCAAGGCGTATCGTTAAGCAGCTTGATGATCTGCTGGACAGGCATCGCAAAGACAATGTTATCAAAGGATTCTTCCCGTAATTTGGTCGTCAGCACATACCGGCCGCCCTCGTAACGGATACCGTCGACGCCCTCCTGCATGGCGAGCTCCCACCGGCCTGATTGTTCCATCTTGGATTTCAGCTGGTTCGTAATGACAGCCCAGCTTCCGAGAATATAGTTAACCGGACGCTGAGACAGGAAGAGGTTGTGATAGTACTTGCTGATCACGTGACCCGGCACTTTGCGTGCATCCTCCGGCGTGATGAAGAAGTTGGAGCAGACAAGATGCTCCCAAAGCTCCTTCACGTTCTCATCTGCCTCTGAATCAGCGAGATAGTGGCCAAGCGTAGGATAGTGCTTCAGCTGATGGATATTCGTGATGATAGCTGTAATTTCAGCCGCAAACCGCATTTTCTGCCGGGGGCTGAGTATATCGGTTTTCATCAGATTAACAAAGTCGAGCGGAGCAGGAGACAGCTGATCGTGCTTCTCATACATGACCTTGCGCTTATCTACCTGACGGCTGCCAAAGGAAAGCTGCAGCTCCTTTTCCATAACCGAAATCGTATGGCGGTCCAAACCGTATACCGCGTGAGCACCGTAGTTCAAGGTAAAGCCGGCTTTCTCATAGGTAAAGGCGCGTCCCCCTAGCTGGGGGCTGCGTTCGAACAGCACACCTGTAACAGTAGGCTGCTCCGACAAATAAGCGGCAGCGGTCAAGCCTGCAAGTCCTCCGCCGATCACGGCTATCTTCATATCTGCTCCTCCTTTGCGGCGTAAGCCGCTCTACCCGATGCGGTCGTTGTCATCATATATTCCCAAACTCATCTATTAAAATTGTTTATAGGTCCTATTAACAACCATTATAAGGGGGCCAAGTTGTCGAATCCATGCCGATTTGGTCTGATATATGTATCAAATTGAGAACGATTGCAAACAAGGCTGCGCCTCCTTCATCCGATAGGAGGATATTCTGAAAACCAGGCATCCGCGGAAATTTTATGATAAAAAAACAACCGCAGCGGTAGCCTTTTGCCTATTGCTGAATAGGATAGAGCAGACTGATGATTCCAGGAGGGAATGGATGATGGAAAAACAGGAGCTGCACAAATGGTGTACAGCGCATATTCACCGTTACGTACTCGCTCACACGAAAGATGGGCTATGCTGCGACGGATTTATCGAGCACATTGATGAAACGCATGTTTACCTGGCGGTGCCTCACTGTGGAGGCGGACACGACGTACTGCGTGCGTACGCCCCATACGGGGGTGTTGTTCCTCCATACGGCACGCCTTATCCGGGATCGCCGTTTGTCCAGCCGCCATTGTACCCGTATCCGTACTATCCGCGCAGACGCTTCCTGCGGACGGTCTTCCCGCTGGCGGCACTGCTTGGCTTGTCGCTTCTTCCTTACTACTAAAGCCTACAGCAGCCGGGGAGCGCTGCCTGCTTCGGTGCTCCCCAGCGGCTCCGGCTGCAGTCCCGCATCCACCAGGCTAACCCCCTGTGCAAATTGGACGAGCCCCGCCTTTTTCGGTATGATGGAAGCACAGAATAAATCTCATACATAATGGCAGCATTCATATAGAGGAGGAGATGGAAAGTTGGATTGTATCTTCTGTAAAATCATTGAAGGAAGCATTCCTTCCCGGAAGGTTTATGAGAATGAGCATGTCCTTGCGTTTCACGATATCCAGCCGGCGGCACCAGTCCATGTGCTGATCATCCCGAAGAAGCATATTGCCACGATGAATGACGTGCAGGCTGAGGATGGTCCGCTGGTTGCCGAGATTTTTGCAGCTGCGCGCCACATTGCGAAGGAGCTCGGAGTGGACGAGTCGGGATACCGGCTGGTGAACAACGTGAATGCCGATGGCGGCCAGGTTGTCTACCATCTGCATGTGCATCTGATTGGCGGCAAGAAGCTTGGCGCATTAATCGGTAATGTGTGAGTTGACACCGGGTTTCCTTATACCATATAATGAAGTTTGATTACCGTGTTTATTGTTCTGGGACGGTCTGTTTCGGAGGGAGGGAAAACTGGTGTCTGAAACGAAAGTTCGTAAAAACGAGACAATTGATGCTGCACTTCGTCGGTTCAAGCGTTCCATTGCTAAGGACGGCGTTTTGGCCGAGGTCAAAAAACGCAAGCATTATGAAAAGCCTAGCATCAAACGCAAGAAGAAGTCCGAGGCTGCGCGTAAGAGAAAGTTTTAGGAGGATCCTTCCACAATGAACCTTACCGAACGATTGAACGACGATATGAAGCAGGCGATGAAGAGTAAGGATAAATTCAAACTCTCCACGATTCGGATGATCCGCTCCACGATTAAGAATCAAGAGATTGAGCTTAAGCGTGATCTGGATGATAACGAAGTGCTTGATATACTAAGTCGGGAAATCAAACAACGTAAAGATTCCCTCCAAGAATTCGAAAAAGCGGGCCGCAATGATTTAGCGGAACATGTAGCCGCAGAAATAGATATTATTAGTGAATACCTTCCCGAGCAGCTGACTGAAGAAGAAGTCAAGGAGATTGTAAAGCAGACCATCCAGGAAACCGGTGCTTCTTCCAAAGCTGATATGGGAAAAGTCATGGCAGCCTTAATGCCGAAGGTAAAAGGCCGCGCTGACGGTAAACTAGTAAATCAGCTCGTGCAGCAATTTCTGCAATGATTGGCGCAAAATGAGCCGCTTGCTCCGGTACAGCGATTCTTTTTGTATGAAATAGGGAGTGCGTCTTCAGCTCCCCTGTCAAGAAAGCACCCTAATAAGGGTGTTTTTTTGTTGTCCGATGAATAATACATATAGAGCCTTAGATTCCCGTTTGTGTTATTGTCATTAGGAAGGGGCTGCCTGAAAAATTGAAACGCTGGAAAGAATAAGACGTATAAGGACTATATCATGAGAGGGGTGTCAAATTATGCAGAACGCTGTAATCATTCGGCGATTCTCCATGCTGACCGTGCTCTGGCTGGTGGCAGCCGTATTCAGCGCCGTGCTGTCCACTGCTGCAGCGGCGGCGGAAGCACCGCCAAAGCCGTCATCAGCGGGAACGGCCGTGTATATAGTGCCTGTCAAGCAGACTGTGGAATCAGGCCTTCAATCCTTTCTGGAGAGAGCATTGGGTGAAGCAGAAGAAGCCAATGCCGAACGAATTATACTCGTTATCAATACTCTCGGGGGCAGAGTGGACAGCGCCGATGAGATCGGCAAGCTGATCCGGGAAAGCCCCATTCCGACGACAGCGTTTATTGAAGGAAAGGCCGTGTCTGCGGGCACATTCATTGCCTTGAATGCAGACATGATTGTGATGCAGCCCAGCAGTACGATTGGTGCGGCAGCAATTGTCGATGCACAGGGCACATTGATTGAGGATGCCAAGGTGAGATCCTACTGGGTGTCCCGTATGGTCGGCGCGGCTGAGCTGAATGGGCGTGACCCTAACATCGCCGTAGCGATGACGGACCCAAGACAGCGAGTTGAGCTGCCGAAGCTGGATAAGGTGAAGGGTGAGGGAGAGGTGCTCAGCATATCAGCCGCTGAAGCAGTAAAGGTTGGTTATGCTGATCATATTGCCAATTCGGTAGACGAAACGCTTGCCTGGCTAGAGCTTGAGGACCGTCCGGCCGTGGAGGTCAACCCTACCTTTGTTGAACGCATGGCGAGGTGGCTGGTTCAGCCATGGGTGCAGAACCTGCTGTTGATTGCCGGTATTGCCGGTATTGCCATTGAACTTCTTGTACCCGGGTTCGGGGTGCCGGGCATCATCGGCTTGCTAGGCTTTGGCCTGTTCTTCTTCGGCCATTATGTTGCAGGCTTTGCGGGCATGGAGTCGGTCGTGCTGTTCGTTATCGGGGTTGCGCTGCTGATCATTGAGATCTTCGTTCCGAGCTTCGGGATACTAGGCACACTCGGCATTGCGGCTCTTGTCGGAGGCGTTACAACTGCTGCCTATGACTCTGAGCAGGCTGTCATGTCGCTCTTGCTAGCCTTCCTGTGCGCATCTGTTATTGTTGCGGTTGTTGTTTATATATTCCGGAGGAGAGGCGTATGGAACCGGTTTATTCTGCGGGACCGGCTGACAACAGAGGAAGGATATGTTTCTACTGCATCCAGGCCGATGCTGCTTGGTCAAGAGGGAGTTACCCTGACGCCGCTTCGTCCTTCGGGCACGATACAGATCGGTGAGGAGCGGATTGATGCCGTAACAGAAGGAGGCTTCATTGCATCCGGTGCCAAGGTCAGAGTGTCCCAGGTAGAAGGAACAAGGGTGGTTGTCCGCGAAATATAGGGGAGCTGCCACATTTAACCTAACAATGGAGGTAAGACAAACATGAACGAGTTGGATCCAACAATTATGTATTTGGTGATTGGCGTTATCGCCTTCATCGTCCTGGCTGTATTCTTGAGCTTCTTCCCGGTTATGCTCTGGATTTCGGCACTGGCTTCCGGTGTGCGGATCAGCATCATCACCCTGGTGGCTATGCGCCTGCGGCGTGTTGTTCCGTCCCGGATCGTCAACCCGATGATCAAAGCAACGAAAGCCGGTCTCGGCTTATCGATTAACCAGCTGGAGAGCCACTTCCTGGCGGGTGGTAATGTAGACCGGGTGGTCAATGCCCTGATTGCCGCACAGCGCGCCAACATTCCGCTAGAATTTGAGCGTGCCGCCGCGATCGATCTCGCCGGCCGTGACGTTCTGCAAGCGGTACAGATGAGTGTTAACCCGCGTGTCATCGAGACGCCTGTCGTAGCAGCGGTTGCAAGAGATGGTATTGAGGTCCGGGTAAAAGCACGTGTAACGGTGCGTGCCAACATTGACCGTCTCGTCGGGGGCGCTGGCGAAGAAACGATTATTGCCCGTGTCGGCGAAGGTATCGTAACAACGGTTGGTTCAGCCAATACCCATAAGGATGTGCTGGAAAACCCTGATCTGATTTCCCGCACAGTGCTGGGTAAAGGTCTTGATGCCGGAACGGCGTTTGAGATCCTGTCCATTGATATTGCGGACGTTGATGTAGGCAAGAACATCGGTGCTCAGCTGCAGACCGAGCAGGCGGAGGCTGACAAGCAGATCGCCCAAGCCAAGGCGGAGGAACGCCGTGCAATGGCTGTGGCGCTGGAGCAGGAGATGAAGGCGCGCGTGGTCGAGATGCGTGCACGCGTCGTTGAGTCCGAGTCGCAGGTGCCAATCGCCATGTCCGATGCACTCCGCAACGGCAAGCTTGGCGTAATGGACTATATGAACCTCAAGAACATTGAAGCGGACACGCAGATGCGCGGCTCCATCGGCAAGCCTTCGGATTCCGGCCGCGGCGATAAAGACGGTGTCTAACCTGCAAACCGGCATTAACCAGCTCTTTTGCCGATTGCGGACACGGAGGTGATGGAATGATCGAGAGGCTGATCTATTTTTTGCTGGATAACATATTTATCGTCGTGGTTATCGGCGGTTTCCTGCTATCCTTGCTCGGTAAGAAAGCCAAGGCGCCCAGCCGGATGCCTGATTTCGGCGGACAGGGGCGTCCCATGCAGCAGCAGAGCAGCGAGCAGGACCAGCAGCGGGATCCGGATAACCGCAGCGTCGGCCGGCCGGCGGAGGTAAGGCGTGAATTCCGTCCGGAAGGCGCAGAACCGATTCCTACAAGAGAAGGTTCGCGATCGCCCTTCGGCAGTACAGGCGGCAGCTTGTCAGCAGAGGGTTCCACTCCGGGCTGGTACGGGGAAGGCACTCCCGCGCCTGCGCGGCCAGTCCGTCCTGCACCTGTCCGTACGGTCCGTACTTCACCTGCCCGTCCTGACGACCAGTCAGAGGTGCTTAGAACGGATGCAGATGAGCTGCGCCGTGCTGTAATCTGGGCTGAGGTGCTTGGCCCGCCCCGGGCGAAACGTCCCTATGGGCGCAAATAACACCGTAAATAGAAGAAGGCTGCTGCCAGCATCTGCTGGTTTTGGCAGCCTTCTTTTTTATTTGCCCCGAAGTCATCCACAGCACATTTTCATAAATTGGAAGGCTGGCGCATAGGTTGTAAGGTACAGAGGAGGGAGTGCATCCGCCATGCGTCGATTTGGCCAAAAGTTGCGAAAATGGACCGCTGAAGTGCTTGATCTGCCCCAGGACGTCGTTTTCGATCTCCCGCGTATGACGATGATTGGCGATCGGCAGCTTTACATAGAGAATCATCGTGGTGTGCTTCATTTCTCCCCGGAAAAGCTTCGGCTGGCATTGCCTACCGGCGAACTGGAGGTCATGGGTCAGGAACTGGTGATCCGGGGCATCTGGACGGAGGAAGTGTTTATAGAAGGCATTATCGTGCAGGTACAGATCAACGGGTAGGAGGCGTCTTGCCAATGAGATTGTCATGGCTGGATAAGATGAGAGGTGTCGTATCGGTCCGGATTCAGGGGAACGGGTTGGAAAATTTGATGAATGCGGCGGCTGCGGACGGGCTGCAGCTGCTTTCTCTGCGGCGGACAAGCCTGGATGAGGCAGTATGCGGCCTGCGCCTTCGGGATTTGTTCCGGATCAGGCCTTATTTGAGGAGGACAGGCTGCAGACTCCGTATAACAGGAAGGCACGGACTTCCATTTATGCTCGCCAAGCTGGAGAGACGGAAGTTCTTCGTGGCGGGCATGCTGCTCTTCTTCGTCGGCATGTATCTCCTGTCGTCACTCGTGTGGCGTGTGGAAGTGAAGGGCAATGACCGTCTTGCGGCTGATCTTGTCCTGCGGGCTGCCAGAGAAGAAGGAATTTATCCCTTCCAGTGGTCGTTCCGGCTTCAGCCATTTGATGAAGTCTCGAAGAGACTGGCTACGAAGCTGCCAGGTACGGCATGGGTCGGCGTCCAGAAGCACGGCACGAAGGTGACGATTGAGCTTGTGGAGACCACTGCCCCGGATGCTAAGCCGCTGATGAGCCCGAGGCATCTGATTGCTTCCGAGGACGCCGTGATTACCCATATCATGGCAGAGACGGGGCGGCCGGTTGTCAGGAAGAATACCAGAGTGAAGAAGGGTGATGTACTGATTTCGGGACTGCTTGGCGATGAGGAGAAGGAAGAGACCGTGGTGGCGGAGGGTACGGTCAAAGGACTCGTCTGGCATGAGTACAACATCGTCTCGCCGCTGACAAGAACTGTCAAGGTGTATACAGGGGAGCGTAAGGTTCAATGGTTTGCGGTTGTCGGCGGGCGGGCGCTGCAGGTCAGCGGTTTCGGCAAGGCGCCATTCGGACAATATGAGAAGGTAAGGCAGGAGCAGCAGGCAGCATGGCGGGGGATTTCCTTACCATTCGGCAGAATGAAGCAGTCGATTATGGAGACAAGGCTGGAAAAACGGCCGGTGACCAAGGAGGAGGCCAGGGCTGACGGACTGCTGCAGGCCAGGGCCGAAATTTTGACCAAAGCGGGCGAGGATGCTGTTATACGGGACGAAAACCTTTTGCATGAAAAGACGGAGAATGGTAAAGTTTATATGAAAGTGCTTTTCGAAGTGGAGCAGTCCATCACGACGGAAATGCCTTTAGTCCACATACAAGGAGAATGACGATTTGCAAGAAACGACGGGAGTTGTGAAAATTCCGCTGGAAAATGCTGCCGAAGGGCTGGCTGTATTCGGTCCGCAGGACAAGTATCTCAAGCTTGTGGAAGCGGAGATGAATGCGGAAATTCGTTCACGGGACGCCGAGATTGTCATTACCGGAACCGCAAGCGAGCTTGCTTCACTAGAGCAGCTGTACCAGGTACTGCTGCAGTTGGTAAGGGGAGGCTATACGCCGTCCGAGCGCGATATCATGTATGCACTTGAGCTTGCTCGGGAGATGAAGGCGGAGGAGCTTCTGGATCTGTTTAAGTCCGTCATCACCACCACTCATAAAGGAAAGCCTATTCAGGTCAAGACGATCGGACAGCGTCACTATGTAGCCACGATCCGGAAGAAGGATATTGTCTTCGGGATTGGACCGGCAGGCACGGGCAAGACGTATCTCGCTGTTGTCATGGCCGTAGTGGCTCTCAAAGAAGGCGCAGTCAAACGGATTATCCTGACGAGGCCTGCCGTTGAGGCAGGGGAGAGTCTGGGCTTCCTGCCGGGAGATCTCCAGGAGAAGGTAGACCCGTACCTGCGTCCGCTCTACGATGCACTGCATGACGTTCTTGGACCCGAACAATCCGCCAAAGCGTTTGAGCGGGGCGTCATTGAAGTAGCGCCGCTTGCCTACATGCGCGGCCGGACACTGGATGATTCATTCATCATATTGGATGAAGCGCAGAATACGACCCCGGAGCAGATGAAGATGTTCTTGACCCGTCTTGGCTTTGGTTCCAAGATGGTCGTAACCGGGGACGTTACACAGATTGACCTTCCGCGGGGGAAGAACTCGGGACTTATCGAAGCACGCCGGATTTTGCAAAATATCGGGGAAATCGGTTTTATTACCTTCTCTGAATCTGATGTTGTCCGTCATTCGCTTGTGCAGAAGATTATCATGGCTTATGACTGGGACGCGGAAAATCATTAATAGAGAGGAATGTAGACTGCATGAGCCGGAACCAGACCACGAACCGGGCGGTGTCGCTGCCGTCCAAGTCGACAGGATGGAAACACGGCGCCGGGGCCCGGTGGCTGCTGCTGCTTCTGTTCGTGCTGCTCTTTTATGCCAGCCTTTCACCGCATCTCATTCCGAGAACCTATGATATCAAGCTGGGAACGATAAGCGACCGGGAAATTGTTGCGCGTAAACAGTGGAATGACGAGAAAGCGACCATTAAGGCCCAGGAAAGGGCAGCCGAGAACGTCGAACCGAAGTATTCGATTGTTGCCCTTCGCAATGAAGGCCTGATCGAACAGATCTTTGGCAGGGTGGAGCAGCTCAATGCAGAAGATCAGGTGACCTTTCAGAATAAGGTGGATATTTACCGGAGAGAGATACCAGAGCGGTATGTCTCTTTTGTCAATAATTTCGTAAGGACCAATCTTAACTCGGATACGTACAGCGCCACACTGCTGGAAGAGATGGCGAAGAACGTCAAGGACCAGCAGTATCAGATTCCCGAGGAAACCTACTATAAGCTGCCGCTGCTCTCCAGTAAACAGATCGAAGAGATGGAGGCGGTTGGCGTTGATGTCGTCCGCAAGCTGATGAGCGAGCAGCTCCGGGATGCCGAGACGGCGCGCGCCAAGGTGGCGGAGCTTGTGAACACAAGCGCGCTTAACGATCGGACAAGCCGTGAAATTGTCGCCGAGCTGGCGCGCTACGCGATCATGCCGAACAAATTTTATGACAAGGAAGCGACGGAAGAAGCCAGGGTACAGGCAAAAGAAGACACGCAGCCGGTCGTAATCAAGGAAGGCGACGTTGTTGTCAAGCGGGGCCAGCTGATTACCGAGGAAGTATACGAGCGGCTCGAAGGGCTTGGCCTGCTGCAGGACTCGAAGAACTATTGGCCGCATTTGGGCCTGCTGCTGCTGTCACTGCTGTTCCTGCTTCTTATCTACTTCTACCTGGAGCAGTCGGGTATTCTGAGCAGCGGACCGGACCGTAAGTATAACAACGCCCAGCTGCTTATGCTGTGGCTGATCTTCGCGCTCAATCTGCTGACGATGTCGATCATCTCCATGATTCAGACGATTGAACTGTCCTACATTGGCTACCTTGCGCCAGCAGCTCTCGGAGCAATCCTGATTGCGCTTCTGCTGGACACGCATCTGGCGATGGTATGCTCGCTTTTGTTCGCTACTATTGGCAGTATCATGTTTAATCTGGATAATGATCATTTGTTCGATTTCCGGTACGGATTTGTGATAGCGGTTGTGTCCTTTGCAGCTATTTTTGCGGTGCACAGGGCAAGCCAGCGTTCTACGATTCTGAAGGCGGGCATTATGGTCAGCCTGTTCGGCACCGTTTCCGTGCTTACACTGCTGATGTTCGGGGATGCACTGCCGCGCACCGAGCTGATCTATGCGGGAAGCTTTGCCTTTGCCAGCGGCCTGCTGACTGCTGTACTCGTGATAGGGCTGATGCCGTTCTTCGAAATATCATTTGGCATTCTATCGGCTCTCAAGCTGGTTGAGCTGTCCAATCCTAACCACCCGCTGCTGCGCAAGCTGCTGACTGAAACACCTGGCACTTATCATCATAGCGTTATGGTCGGCAACTTGTCGGAAGCGGCGGCGGAAGCGATTGGAGCGAATGGCCTGCTGTGCCGGGTCGGCTCCTTCTATCACGATATCGGGAAGACGAAGCGTCCTAGCTATTTCATTGAAAATCAGACGAATATTGAGAATCCTCATGATTCGATCGAGCCGAAGCTCAGCAAGTCGATCATAATCGCCCATGCCCGGGATGGTGTGGACATGCTGAAGGCCCATAACATTCCGAAGCCGATCCGTGATATCGCCGAACAGCATCATGGAACGACCTGCCTGAAATATTTTTATCACAAGGCGGTTAAGCTTGCAGAAGCGGAGGGTGAAGAGCCGGATTTCACGGAGGATGATTTCCGTTATTCGGGGCCGAAGGCACAGTCCAAGGAAGCGGCAATTGTCGGCATCGCGGACTGTGTGGAAGCAGCAGTGCGGAGCCTTCGCAATCCGACGATGGAGCAGATCGAAACTATGATACAGAAAATTATCAAGAACCGTCTGGATGACAATCAATTTAACGAATGCGATTTGACGATGAAGGAGCTGGACAGCATTTCCCAGACGCTGAAGGAAACCGTCGTCGGCATTTTCCATTCACGGATTGAATATCCGGAAGACGTGAAACCAAAGGAGCGGCTGGGATGAGTGTGCAATTGGAATGGAGCAGCGAACAGGAAATAATTGAGATACCGGATGCGCTGGTCAGCCGGCTGGAGCAGCTGCTCCAGCTTGCGGCAGAAGCGGAGAAGGTAGAAGCGGGCGAGGTTGCGCTGCTCTTCACCGATGACGCCGGTATCCACCGGCTCAACCGGGACTACCGGGGAATTGACCGGCCGACCGACGTGCTCTCCTTCGCTATGCAGGAGGACAGCGCAGAGGAACCGGAGATTGTCTTTGAGGTGGAGGATGAATCCGAGGAGGATCCGTTCTCCGGCATGCTTGGCGATATCATTATCTCGGTGGAGCGCGCTCGTGCACAGAGTGAGGAATATGGCCATTCGCTGGAGCGTGAGATCGGGTTTCTGTTCGTGCACGGTTTCCTGCATCTGCTCGGATATGACCATGGTACTGAAGCAGAAGAGCAGCAGATGACGTCCAAGCAGGAGGCCATTCTGCAGCAGGCAGGGCTCAGCCGGTGATCGCCCGGCTGCTTCGCAGCTTCGGCTATGCGGCAAGCGGAATTGTCTCGGCTGTGCGGCGTGAGCCCAACATGCGTATTCACCTTGCTGCGGCAGGCTGTGTAACCCTGCTCGGAGCCCTGCTTGGCATTGCAAGGCTGGAGTGGGCTCTGCTGCTGCTGGCCATGGGAATGGTGGTTACGGCAGAGCTGATGAACACAGCCGTTGAGCGAGCTGTGGACTTGAACACACTGGAGCCACATCCGCTTGCCAAAGCGGCGAAAGATACAGCGGCCGGCGCGGTTCTCGCGGCGGCCGTGTTTGCTGCCGTCATAGGCGCGGTTATTTTCATACCGCATCTCTGGCGGCTGATTACATAGTGAAGGGGAAGGGATATTGATGACAGGCAGCACAATTGACAACGAACTGGCGGGGCGTCTGCTGGAAGCGGCGAAGGAAGCAAGAAAGCGTGCCTATATTCCATACTCTGGCTTTGGTGTAGGAGCCGCTCTGCTGGATCAGGAAGGCAACATTCATTACGGCTGCAATATAGAGAATGCCGCTTACAGCCCGTCCAACTGCGCCGAGCGCACGGCCATGTTCAGCGCGATTGCCCAGGGACACGCGCCGCGAAGCTTCAAGGCGATGGCGGTGGTGGCGGATACGAAGGGTCCTGTCTCGCCTTGCGGCGTCTGCCGTCAGGTCATGTCCGAGCTCCTGGGACCGGATACACCGGTAGTATTGGGGAGCATGGAAGGACCATGGGAAATAACCAAGGTTGCAGAACTCCTCCCAGGCGCCTTTTCCCTCGAGTCGGAGAACAAATAAGCAGAATCAACAAAGATGAATTACGATACACAGGAGGTTACCAGATGTCCAACCAGAACAGCGGCAAGCCGGGTAAATTCCGTTCGGGCTTTGTGGCGATCGTCGGCAGGCCCAACGTAGGCAAGTCGACGCTGATGAACGGGTTGATCGGCCAGAAGATCGCCATCATGTCGGATAAGCCGCAGACCACACGCAACAAGATTCATGGTGTTTATACGACGGACAGCGCACAGATTATTTTCCTTGATACACCTGGAATCCACAAGCCGAACTCCAAGCTTGGCAACTTCATGAACCAGTCTGCGCAGAGTGCGCTGGGGGAGGTGGAGGCGGTCCTGTTCCTGACTGACGTGTCCGAGGAACTGGGGGGCGGTGACCGTTACATTATCGAGATGCTGAAGAACTGCAAGGCGCCCGTTATTCTGGTGCTGAACAAGATCGATAAGGTTCATCCCGAGGCGCTGCTGCCGATTATTGATAAGTACCGGGAGCTGATGGAGTTTACAGAGATCGTACCGATCTCCGCACTGCAGGGCAATAACGTAAACACGCTGCTTGATACGCTAACCAAATATTTGCCTGAAGGGCCGCAGTATTATCCGGCTGACCAGGTAACGGACCATCCTGAGCAGTTCGTCTGTGCCGAGCTGATCCGGGAGAAGATCCTTCATATGACGCGGGAGGAAGTGCCGCATTCCATTGCCGTAACTATTGAAGACATGCGCGTTCAGGAGAACGGGGTTGTCTATATCGGCGCTGTGATCTTCGTGGAGCGTGATTCGCAGAAGGGCATCGTCATCGGCAAGCAGGGTGCCGTTCTGAAGGAGGTTGGCAAGCTGGCGCGGCGGGATATCGAAAATCTGCTGGGCTCGCGTACGTTCCTCGAGCTGTGGGTAAAGGTTAAGAAAGACTGGCGGAACCAGGATCGCGTGCTGAAGGACCTCGGCTACCGGAACGAATAATCCGGGCAGGCGGGAAATGAAAGTCCAGCGGGAAGCTGCGCCAAGGCAAGCCCATACCCGGTTGACGCCTGTTTTATAACAGGATATAAACACCAAGGATACTCAGGATGCATTCATCGCAACCTATTCTCTGTATCGGAACTGCAAGCATTTACGGAGAAAGGATGAATCGCATGCGTGATTTTTCTTGGACGTATTTTACGTTAACCGGAGATGTGGACGCGTTCTTACTGTATAAACAGGTGGACCAGGTCCGGGCTCTGAATGAAACCGGAGGTCCGCAGGAAGCAATGGATTCGCTGGAAGAGTGGGAGGAAGCGGAGTAAGCTCCGCCCTTCCGGGTGGGGGAGAGGCTGTTGCTTTACCGAGTAGAGGGCATTATCATTCGTTCAATGGATTATGGGGAAGGCAATAAAATCGTTACACTGCTGACCAACACGAACGGAAAAGTCGGCGTGCTCATACGCGGCGCCAAGAAGCTCAAGAGCCGTTACGGCTCGCTGTCTCAGCTGTTTACCCACGGGGAGTTTGCATTCTTCAGGACTAGCGGACTGGGGACACTCAGCAGCGGAGAAATTATAACCTCCCATCACAGGCTGAGGGAGGAGCTGGATCTGATGGCCCATGCCTCCTATGCGGCTGAGCTGACCGACCGGGCACTGCAGGATGAAGAGGCAGGCAGCTTTCTGTTTGAACAGCTGAAGGCCTGCTTTCAGGCGCTTGAGGACGGCAAGGACCCGGCGGTGACCATTCATCTGTATGAAATGAAAATTTTGCAGGCGGCAGGTTATGCGCCTGTTTTGCATGCGTGCGCTTCTTGCGGCCGGGAGGAAGGACCGTTTGTCTTAAGTCCCCGGCTGGGCGGACTGCTCTGTCCCCGGTGCCGTTATACGGACCCGTCGGCTCTGCGTCCGGGTGAAGGCGCCATTAAGCTGCTCAGGCTGCTGGGGACGATGGATATGCGGCGGCTTGGCAATATCCAGATCAAGACGGAGACCAAGGCGGAATTGACAGAATCGGTACGGGCGCTGATGGATTACCATATGGGACTGCGGCTTAAGTCCAGGGCATTCCTGGATTCACTGGCTGGTATGCAGGCAGCTGCACCACAGCGGCGGCGGCCGCCCGGTGACGACCCTGCCAGCCCAATTTGACAAAACCGTCAATTATCGCTAATATAGGGCAATATGAGTATCGGACGATGATGGAGAAAGTAACCGACGATTGCGGCAGTCAGCGAGCAGGGGACAGTGGAAGCCCTGCGGCCGGCCGTTGGTGAAGGGCGCTCCGGAGGACGCTGGCAGGGCAAGAGGCGGGCTTACCGTGTGAACGGCAGCCAAGTAGGGTGGAACCGCGGGATTATAGCTCCCGTCCCTACGTCTGGGAACAGGCGTAGGGACGGGAGTTTTTTGGCGTCCATGCAGGGCCTTCTGCTCACGCTCCTCATCCTATTCCCGGTCTTTCTGTTTGCTAATTCTATGATAAGGGGTGCGCAAGTGATGAATTTTCAGGGAATGATTCTGACGCTCCAGCAATTCTGGGCAGAGCAAAACTGTATTCTGGTACAGCCGTATGACGTGGAGAAGGGCGCGGGCACGATGAACCCGATGACGTTCCTGCGTTCCATTGGTCCAGAGCCGTGGAATGTGGCTTATGTGGAGCCGTCCCGCCGGCCGGCAGACGGACGTTACGGAGAGAACCCGAACCGCCTGTATCAGCATCATCAATTTCAGGTCATTCTGAAGCCGTCGCCGGACAACATTCAAGAGCTGTATCTCGAGAGCCTGAAGCGGCTTGGAATTAACCCGGCTCATCATGATATCCGGTTCGTCGAGGATAACTGGGAATCGCCTACGCTAGGCGCCTGGGGCCTTGGCTGGGAAGTATGGCTTGACGGGATGGAGATCACGCAGTTTACTTACTTCCAGCAGGTGGGCGGCATTGATGCCAGCCCGGTGTCTGTTGAGATCACATACGGAATGGAGCGCCTTGCCTCCTACATACAGGACAAGGAAAATGTCTTTGACCTGGAATGGGTCGAGGGCGTCACTTATGGCGATGTGTTCCTGCAGCCGGAGTTCGAGCATTCCAAGTATACATTCGAAATTTCGGATGCATCGATGCTGTTCTCCCTGTTCGCGATGTACGAGGCGGAAGCGGGAAAAGCACTGGAGCATAACCTGGTGTTCCCGGCTTATGACTACGTGCTGAAATGCTCGCATACCTTCAACCTGCTTGATGCGCGCGGCGCGATCAGCGTAACGGAGCGGACCGGCTACATCATGCGTGTCCGCAACCTCGCCCGCAAATGCGCGGCTGTTTATTTGGAGGAACGGGAACGGCTAGGATTCCCGCTGCTTAAGAAAGGGGCTGAAATCAATGGCTAAGGACCTGCTGCTGGAGCTGGGACTGGAAGAGGTGCCTGCCCGGTTTGTGCGCGGCGCATTGAACCAACTGAAGGAAAAGACAGGCAAGTGGCTGGAAGAAGCCCGGATTGCTCATGAAGGCATTGAAGCATACGCTACACCGCGCAGGCTGACTGTGCTGGTACGGGCTGCGGCTGAGAAGCAGTCGGATGTCAGCGAGGAAGTAAAGGGGCCTTCCCGCAAGATCGCTCAGGATGAGACGGGAGCGTGGAGCAAGGCTGCCCTCGGTTTTGCCCGCAGTCAGGGTGTAGAGCCGGATCAGCTCTTCTTCAAGGAGCTTGGCGGTGTTGAATATGTGTACGCGAATAAGAGCAGTATTGGCATAGAGACCTCCGTGGTGCTGCCTGCCGGGTTAACGGATATTATCAACGGCATGGTGTTCCCGAAGAACATGCGCTGGGGCGCCTATGAGATGCGCTTCGTTCGTCCGGTCCGCTGGATGGTTGCGCTCTATGGAACCGAGATTATTCCGATCGAAATTGCGGACGTTGCCAGCGGCCGCACATCGCGCGGTCACCGGTTTCTGGGAACCGATACGGATATTGATCAGCCGTCGGCTTATCTGGATAAGCTGCGCGAGCAGCATGTCATTGCTGACTTGGCGGAACGCGAAGGCCTGATCGTCAAGCAGATTGAGGAGCTGGCAGCGGAGAAGGGCTGGAATATTGCGGTCAAGGAGGATCTGCTTGAGGAAGTATTGTTCCTTGTAGAATATCCAAGCGTACTGTTCGGCACCTTTGATCCTTCGTTCCTCAATATCCCGCAGGAAGTGCTGATTACCTCCATGCGCGAGCACCAGCGTTACTTCCCGGTGCTTGATAAGAACGGGAAGCTGCTGCCTTACTTTGTCACAGTGCGCAACGGCGACCGCACGTCGATCGAGCAGGTGGCGAAGGGCAATGAAAAGGTGCTTCGTGCCCGTCTGTCCGATGCAAAGTTCTTCTATTCGGAGGATCAGAAGCTGGCGATTGCCGATGCGAATGCCAAGCTGGAGAATATCGTTTACCACGAAGAACTGGGCAGTTTGGCGGACAAGGTTCGCAGGATCAGAAGCCTGGCTGACCTGATTGCCGGAAGTCTGGCAGTAGACGAGCAGTCGCACCGTGATATCAGCCGTGCGGCGGAAATTTGCAAATTCGATCTTGTGACTCAGATGGTCTACGAGTTCCCTGAGCTTCAGGGCATTATGGGCGAGGATTATGCGCGCAAAGCCGGCGAGAGCGAAGCTGTGAGCAGGGCGCTGTTCGAGCATTACCAGCCGCGGTTTGCAGGTGACCGTGCACCGGGATCATTGGTTGGCGCAGTAGTTGCTCTGGCCGACAAGATGGATACGATCGCGGGCTGCTTCTCCATCGGCATCATTCCAACCGGCTCGCAGGACCCTTATGCGCTTCGCCGCCAGGCGGCTGGCATTGTCCAGATTATGCTGTCGCACAAGCTTGGACTTACGCTCGCCGGACTGTTCGATCTGGCGCTGAATGTGCATGAAGCCCGCGGCATGAAGCGTGACCGGGCAGAGGTTCGTCAGGATTTGATGGATTTCTTCAGTCTCCGGGTCAAGAATGTGCTCGGTGAACAGGGAATCCGTTATGACATCATTGATGCGGTTATGGCTTCCGGCTTTGCGAATCTCTCTTTGACCATTGCAAGAGCTTCCGCTGTACTGGCAGCTGTATCCGGACAGAGCATGCCGGACTTCAAGGCAACAACCGATGCCTTCAACCGCGTCTGCAATCTTGCTGCAAAAGCGGAAAGCCGCACTGTGGACCCGTCGCTGTTCACCGATGAAGCGGAACGCACACTGTTCGAGAGCTGGCGAACAACCCATACCGCCTATCTGGAGGCGTTGGAAGCAGGGGATGCAGCGGAGGCTCTGGCAAGGCTTGCAGGATTAAAAGAACCCATAAACGGGTATTTCGATCATGTTATGGTAATGGTGGAAGACAGCACAATCAAGGATAACAGGCTGGCGGCACTTGCTGCGCTGGCGGATGATATCAGGCAGCTTGCTGACTTCTCCAAGATCGTCTGGTAAACAGCAGCGGCAGAGAGGAGATGCGAACATGAGCATGCCAGTTGAAGGCGGTTCAGGCAGGTCCGATATTATTATCTATGTCGTGTCCGACTCCGCAGGGGATACCGGCGAGGTAGTCGTCCGGGCGGCAGTGGCGCAGTTCCACCCCGCTTACGCGGATGTCCGGCGGGCTCCTTTTGTCCAGGATGAAGGCACAATCGAGAGGGTTCTAATAAGAGCCCTTTCCGAAAATGCCGTTATTCTCTATACGCTGGTTATCCCGAGGCTGCGTGAGTATATGGCTATGCGCGCAGAGGAAATGAACGTGCAGGCCGTTGATCTGCTTGGTCCGCTGATTGAGAGCCTTGAACGCCAGACCGGCAGCAAGTCCCGGCAGGAGCCTGGTCTTAACCATGTGCTCGACGCCGACTACTTCCGCAAGGTGGAAGCCGTGGAGTTTGCCGTGAAATACGATGACGCCAAAGATCCTACGGGCATTCTGAAAGCAGACATTGTGCTTGTCGGGGTATCACGGACGTCTAAGACACCGCTCTCTATGTACTTGGCGCACAAGACCTACAAGGTGGCTAACGTGCCGCTGGTACCGGAGCTCAAGCTTCCTCCCGAGCTGTTCAAGCTGCCCAAATCCAAAATCGTCGGTCTGACGATCGGGACCCATTATCTTAATATTATCCGCAAGGAGCGGCTGAAGGCGCTTGGGCTGCCTGATAATGCTTCGTATGCGACGACAACCCGGATTGAATACGAGCTGGAATATGCAGAATCGGTCATGAAGCAGCTGGGCTGTGTTGTCATCGATGTATCCCATAAGGCGGTAGAAGAAACAGCGAGCCTGATCCTTGAGACGGTCCGCGGATAAAAAAGCGAATGTTTGTACGCGGTTTTGCAGGATTTTTTGTAAAGCCATCGTATATAATAGTACGGTACTTTTCCAGAAATTGCGGTGATAACAGTTGGAACAACAGGCTCCTCGTATCGTGGTTGACGCCGATGCATGTCCGGTCAAGCGTGAAATCGCCGAGACGGCAAGGGCATTCCGGGTCCCCGTCCTGCTGGTTGCATCCTATGATCACCGGATGGAGGCGGCGGATGGTGTCGAAATCAAGCAGGTGGACCGCAGCAGCCAATCGGTAGATCTGTACATCTCCAACCTGGTGAGCGCTGCAGATATAGTTGTCACCCAGGATTTCGGTCTTGCGGCGGTGGCGCTTGGCAAGCGGGCAACCGTTCTGTCGAACCGTGGTGAGCAGTACACGAATGAGACGATTGACTATCTGATGGCCCGCAGACACGATCACGCCAAGATCAGGCGCGGCGGCGGAAGAACCAGAGGTCCGAAGGCGATGACAGACGATGACCGGAGGCAATTTCAACAAAAGCTGACAAAAGTTTTGGAAGATTTGCAGGAGAATAGGGAGCCATAGCGAATAGTTATACGTGTCATTAGGATGAAGGTGATGTTGAATGACCGTCGGTAGAATTCCTGAGGAAGCGATCGAAGCTGTTCTAAGGCATCACGATATTGTAGAGACGGTCGGCAGACATGTGCATCTCACGAAGAACGGGAAATATATGAAGGGACTGTGTCCGTTCCATTCAGAGAAAACGCCGTCCTTCACCGTAACGCCGGAGAAGCAGATCTTCTACTGCTACGGATGCGGTAAAGGGGGCAATGCGATCCACTTTGTGATGGAGATGGAGGGATACAGCTTCCCTGAAGCCGTCAGAGTAATGGCCGAGGAAGCCCATGTGCCGGTAACCTGGGAGCCTTCCCAGCAGACTGGGGAACAGACAGCCGAACAGAAGGACAGGCAGATTCTGCTGGAGGCGCATGAATACGCCGCCAAGTTCTACCACTACCTCCTGTTGAATACAGAGTTTGGCCGTGGGGCCAACCAGTATTTGCGCGATCGTGGCATGAGCGATAAGCTGATTAACCAGTTCATGCTCGGGTACGCGCCGGACCGCTGGGATACGCTGGTCAATTTCCTACAGAAGAGAGGGTATGACCTCGCGCTGATGGAGAAAGGCGGGCTGGTTTCGGCTAAGTCGGACGGCAGCGGCTATGTGGACAGGTTCCGGGACCGGATCATGTTCCCGATCTGGGATAAGGACGGTAAGGTGATTGCATTCGCCGGACGTGTTCTCGGTGACGCGCAGCCGAAATATCTGAATTCGTCGGATTCGATGCTCTTTCATAAGAGCAGCACGCTCTATAACCTGCATCAGGCAAGGCCTTCCATCCGCAAGAGCCGGACTGTTGTTCTGTTCGAAGGCTATATGGATGTCATTAAAGCCTGGAGTGCGGGCGTCCGCAACGGCGTAGCCAGTATGGGTACTGCTTTTACTGACGATCATGTGGAGCGGATCCGCCGCAATGCCGATGAAGTTATTGTCTGCTATGACGGGGATGATGCGGGACAAGCGGCAGCCATGAAGACGATTCCGATGTTCGAGAAGGCCGGACTGAAGGTGAAGGTGGCGGCGATTCCGGGCCGGAAGGACCCTGACGAATACATTTCCGAGTACGGGCCCCAGTCATTTCTTCGTGAGGTGATCGACAGTCCGCTGACGGTTACGAAATTTAGACTACTATTTTTAAGAAAAAGCCATAAACTCCTAGAAGAAGAGGGTCGTAAAAACTACGTCCTTGAAGGAGTGCGGATTATCGCAGAGCTGGATTCCGCCACAGAGCGTGAATTCTATCTGCGGGAGCTGTCAGGCGAGTTCGGTATTTCACTGGATACGCTGAAGCAGGACTGCCACGACATTTTGCTGAGCCGGCAAAAAGTGCGCGGCGGCGGGGATAATAACGATAATTCGTGGAATAATGGTAGGAATGAAAGTCGCCGTGCGCCCAAATCAATGCCGGCGGTATCGGTTCACCACCAGATTGAGCGCAGACTGCTCTACTGGATGATGCATGACACCGAGGCGGCGGAATTTGTGTTTGACAAGCTTGGCGACGCTTTTAACGTAGAGGATCATGCAGCTTTGGCTGCTTACCTATATGCCTATTATTCGCAAGGAAACGATCCGGAAGTCAGCCGTTTCGTTGCTTCACTCCGCGATGAACGGCTGGAGCGGACCGCAGCTTCTATCCTGAGCATGGACATTATTCCGCCGTACGACAACGAGGTTCTTGAAGCCTATGTCACGGAGGTGCTCAAGCAGCCCAGGCTGCGAGAGCTGGATGAGCGGAGGGAAGAGTGGATACGCGCGGAACGGTCAGGTGACGTTGTGCGGGCCGCGGTAATTGCAAGTGAGATTATAGCCCTAGAGAGACAGCTGAAAGGCAGACAGGATGACCGTGTCTAGGGAGGAGGGAGTCGGATATGGCGAACGATCAACATACGGAATTGGATGCGGAACAGAAGCTGGAGCTGGTCAAGGAACAGCTGATTGAACAAGGCAAGAAGCGGTCTTCCCTGACGTACAAAGAAATTATGGAGAAAATGTCTCCGTTCGATCAGGATCCAGAGCAGATGGATGAATTTTTCGAGCAGCTTGATGACATGGGCATTGAAGTTGTCAATGAGAACGACGATCATCCGCTTGGAAGAAGCGATGAGGAGCGGGAGCACGACGATTTCAATTTTGACGACGATCTGGCTCTTCCGCCAGGCATTAAGATTAACGATCCGGTAAGAATGTACCTCAAGGAAATCGGACGTGTTCCTCTCTTGTCAGCCGATGATGAGGTAGAGCTTGCCAAACGGATCGAGAATGGCGATGAGGAAGCCAAACGCCGCCTTGCAGAAGCGAACCTGCGGCTTGTCGTTAGTATTGCCAAGCGCTATGTCGGACGCGGCATGCTATTCCTGGATTTGATTCAGGAAGGCAATATGGGCCTGATCAAGGCTGTCGAAAAATTCGACCATACGAAAGGCTACAAGTTCAGCACGTATGCTACCTGGTGGATCCGCCAAGCTATCACGCGTGCGATTGCGGACCAGGCGCGTACGATCCGGATTCCGGTTCATATGGTGGAAACGATCAACAAGCTGATTCGGGTCTCCCGGCAACTGCTGCAGGAGCTTGGGCGAGAGCCTACCCCGGAAGAGATAGCTGCTGAGATGGATCTTAGTACCGACAAGGTACGGGAAATTATGAAGATTGCCCAGGAACCGGTATCCCTTGAGACACCAATTGGTGAAGAGGACGATTCGCATTTGGGTGACTTTATTGAGGATCAGGAAGCTTTGGCTCCAGCTGATGCTGCGGCTTATGAGCTTCTTAAAGAACAGCTTGAGGACGTGCTTGATACGCTTACGGAGCGTGAAGAGAATGTACTGAGGCTGCGTTTCGGTCTGGACGACGGCCGGACGCGTACGCTCGAGGAAGTTGGCAAGGTTTTCGGGGTAACCCGTGAACGCATCCGCCAGATCGAGGCGAAGGCGCTGCGCAAGCTGCGGCATCCAAGCCGGAGTAAGCGGCTGAAGGATTTCTTGGAGTAAGAATTGACTTGTGACCTTTCTGCTCGTGCAGTAAGGTCTTTTTTTTCCATCATGGGCCAGGGGAGGCCGAAAGGGTTGCGTGGGGATGGATCAGGAACGACGGACAGTCATCATAAGAGAAATTGACTATTGGCGGCGGAACAAGCTGCTGCCTGACCAATACTGCGATTTTCTGCTGAATTTGTACGCAGTGCAGGATCAGGAGAGAACTCCCTCCGGGTGGACGGGAAAGGCGGCAACGGCGGTTCAGAAATCCAGCGGCAAACACTGGCTCCTTGCTTTTGGAGCATTTTCCTTGATTTGTCTTGTCGCTTTATATTTTAACGCTTTTCACCCTCTATTGCAAACCGCATTGTCGCTTACTGTGGTCACTTTTTTGCTGTCATACGGACAGCGGAAGAGAGCTGTAAATGAGTCAGCCGGGCTCTCCATTATTGGAATCGGCATCTTGTACAAGCTTGGAATCGGCCTGTATATGCTCCATCTTCACGATATTCAGGCTTGGGGCTGGACGGCCGCCTTTCTGGCGGGCTGCTCCGTCTTCTGGATCATATTTGGCATGGGAGCGGGGATACCGCTACTCCATCTGGGCGGCTGGGTTGCTGCGATCCTGGTCTACGCCCTGCTGCTGGCCAAAAATACCGCCGATCCCGCCTGGTACGAGGTTCAGCTGTATTGGGTGCCGGTTGCTTTTGTCTTCGGGTGGTTCAGCTGGTTCGTTCACCGCTGGTCCAAGCCGGCTTCCGCCGTGCTGCTGCTGACAGGCGTACTGCTCTGGTTTATGCCGGAGGTCCATGCTGCAATCATTCTGGCGGAGCAGGACTGGATTCAAGTACAATTGATCGTTAAAATCGGATTAGGAGGAACGATGCTGTTCTTCTTAAGAAAACATTGGATTGCGTGGGTTGCCTGACATGTTGAAATTATCGAGAAGGCTGCAGACCATAGCCGGTCTGGTACCGCAGCATTCGCGCGTGGCTGATATCGGGTCTGATCACGGGCTGCTGCCAGTATACCTGCTGCAGACAGGGCGCTCAGACTTTGCTGTGGCTGGAGAGCTGAATGAAGGGCCGCTGCAGGCGGCTGTTAGACAGATCGAAGCAGCGGGCCTGACTGGACGCATTGCGGCACGAAGAGGCAACGGCCTTGCTGTTGTTGAGCCCGGTGAAGTGGATTGTGTGACTATAGCTGGCATGGGCGGGGCGCTGATGGCGGCAATTCTGTCGGAAGGCATGGCCGCCGGCAAGCTTGAAGGCGTGACAACGCTCGTGCTGCAGCCTAACGTCGGTGAGGATTTGGTCCGCCGCTGGCTTCTGCAGCAGGGCTGGTATTTGGCGGCAGAGCGACTGGTCGAAGAGGACGGCAAGTGGTACGAGGTGCTGCTGGCGGTCCGGATTGCAGATGCAGAAGCTTGCAGTACAATGCTCTACAATCCAACGTTCCTGCCTTTGGACAGGGATGAGGAGGAGAAGCGGAGACTGCTTCTTCACATGGGTCCCTGGCTGCTTAGACAGCCAAGTAATGTTCTGAGGCGCAAGTGGCAGAGTGAAGCGGACAAGCTGCGCAAAATCTGCGCAAGGATGGGCCGCTCGGACTCTGCCGAAGCGGCTGAGAAACAGCGTGAGATGGAACGGGAGATTGAAACCATCGAGGAGGTGCTCGGATGTTTGCAAACGGACAAACGGTCGTTCAGCTGATGGAACAGCTTGCCCCCAAGCAGTACGCTGTGGAGGGCGACAAGATCGGCCTGCAGGTAGGCACGCTCAACAAGGAAATCCGCAAAGTGCTGGTTGCGCTCGATGTAGCGGAAGAGGTTGTAGATGAAGCGGTCCGCGAGGGCGCCAATCTGATTATTGCCCATCATGCTGTCATCTATCGCCCCTTGGCGAAGATTGACACCGGTACACCCGCCGGGAGACTGTATGAGCGCCTGATCAAGCATGATATTGCCGTCTATATTGCCCATACGAACCTGGATGTTACCGAGGGGGGCATCAACGATTGGATGGCGGACATGCTGGGCCTGACGGGCCGGGATGCGCTGGAAGAGGTACATACGGACAAGCTGTACAAGCTGGTTGTTTTTGTCCCGGAGGATCATCACGAGCGTGTGTTGGAGGCGTTATTTCATGCTGGTGCGGGACAGATCGGTAACTACAGCAAATGCAGCTTTAATTTGAATGGAACCGGCACCTTCCTTCCTGGCGAGAATACGAAGCCTTATCTGGGTGAAGCCGGCCAGCTGGAGCGGGCAGCAGAGGTTCGGATAGAGACGATTGTGCCGGGTCAGCTGCAGCGTAAGGTGGTTCAGGCGATGTTAAAGGCTCATCCGTATGAGGAAGTGGCATATGACTTGTACCAGCTGGATCTGAAGGGACGCACCTTCGGCCTTGGACGGGTCGGCAAACTGCCGGAGCCTGTTACGCTTCAGCAGCTTGCCGAGCAGGTAAAGCAGGTGTTTGAAGTGCCTGCACTGCGTGTCGTAGGTGATTTGGCGGCTCAGGTCCGCAAGGTGGCGGTACTGGGAGGCTCTGGAGCACGCTATACCCGGCATGCAATCTTT
The DNA here is from genome assembly GCF_003233845.1 of Paenibacillus sambharensis. Classification (GTDB taxonomy): domain Bacteria; phylum Bacillota; class Bacilli; order Paenibacillales; family Paenibacillaceae; genus Paenibacillus_I; species Paenibacillus_I sambharensis. Next base: position 155,039 of record NZ_QKRB01000055.1, on the reverse strand, counting down.
GCGGGGGCAGACGTGCTCGTAACGGGTGACATCGATTACCATACCGCGCATGACGCCTTGGCTGCCGGGCTTTCGATTATTGATCCTGGCCACAATATCGAGAAGCTGATGAAGCCGCGTGTAGCCGATTACTTGAAGCAGGAGCTGGCTGGGCGCAAGTCATCGACAGAGGTAATTGCCTCCGCCGTGAATACCGAGCCGTTCCGCTTCATGTAAGGATGAGCTCGTCCTGCCGGGAGCTTTTCCTCATTTCCCACTCGATCACAGTTGAGCTTTGGGCTAATATCTAGTATACTAAGCATCGTGTCGCTCACAGGAACAACCTTACGGCTGTTCCGCCTGGAGCGGTAGGACAGGAAAGTTTGACAGACAATCGCCGGCAGCCGCAAGGCTGCGGGAGGAAAGTCCGGGCTCCACAGGGCAGGATGCTGGATAACGTCCAGTCAGCGCGAGCTGAAGGATAGTGCCACAGAAATGGACCGCCGATGGCCGGCATGCCGGCACAGGCAAGGGTGGAACCGTGGTGTAAGAGACCACGAGCGGCATTGGTGACAATGCGGCTGGTAAACCCCATCTGGAGCAAGACCTAAGAGAACGCGGCTGTCCGTGACGGACAGCAGCCTTAGCCCGAGGCGCGTTCGGGTTGGTCGCTTGAGCCGTTCAGCAATGGACGGCCTAGATAGATGATTGTCACTTCCGCGTGGGAGGGTCGTTCCCGCTTGCACCACTGGAAGTACAGAACCCGGCTTATGGCAAACTTTCCTATAACGGAAAACACAAAATGAACCACCAGAGGCGTTTGCTTCAGGAGGTTCATTTTTTTTGTGTACATAGTTAACGGTCTAACGGGTAATGCCGAACTCGCTGCGAAGCGAGCTGATACGGTTCAGTAGCCTGCTTGAATACCGCTCCAGGGACAGATCGTTCTCCTCTGCTGCCTGCAGTGCCCTCACGACATCAATTTGGCCGTAGCCATAGTATATATCCCTGCCTTCCTCTCCCAGATCGGTTGCGGTATCCCGTATCACCTGCATCACTTCTTCGTTGCGAAGGGACGGGTTGACCGATCGGATTAAGGCAGCCAGTGCTGCGACATGCGGACAAGCCATCGATGTCCCGGATAGTGCGGCATATTGATTGCCCGGGTAGGTGCTTGGGATGGTAGCGCCCGGAGCGGCTACATCGATATAGCCGCCATAGTTGGAGAACGATGCCTTCCGGCCGCTGGAATCCGTCGCCGCTACTGCGAACACCTCCGGATAGGCCGCCGGATAGCCCGGCCGCTCCGTATTGTCGTTGCCGCTGGCGGCGACGAGCACTACATCATGGTCATAGGCATAGCGTACAGCGTCATGAAGGAACTCGGCGGACGCATAGTTGCCGAGACTCATATTAATCACCTTGGCTCCGTGATCAGTGGCCCAGATAATCCCCTCGGCAACCGAATAGGTTGTACCGGAGCCGCTGCTGTCGAGCACCTTGACCGGTAACACCTTGTTATTCCAGGTCATACCAGCGACGCCTTCGTTATTGTTGACGCTGGCGGCAATTACTCCTGCGACATGAGTCCCATGACCCACGTCGTCCTCTGGCGGCGCTTCGCTTACAATATTGAGCCCTTCACCGAGTTTGCCGGTCAGATCCGGGTGATCTAGCTGTATGCCTGTATCAAGCACAGCCACAGAAACCTGTTCGTTTCCTTTGGACAGACGCCATCCCTTCTCCGTTTCGATAACAGGCAGGTTCCATTGGTACTGGGAGTAAAGGGCATCATTCGGGATGATCGGACTAATATCCGAGGAACCTGTCTCGGCGGGACTTGTATTGGTTAAATAAAGGTAATGCGGTTCGACATAAACCGGGTTCCACTTATCCCGGAAATAGTTCATGAGCTGCTCTGCTTCCATCGTTCGTGAAGTGAATACATGCGTGTAGCCAAGCTTTCGCGCCGATTTGCCGTCGATCGCCTGCATCATCTGCTTCAGGTCCTGCTCTCTTGGCTCCTGCTTAAACCGGACAACGACTTCATGAACGTGGTAGTGGCTTGCGTTCTGATTGCCTTCACCAGTGCGAACGGTGACATCGCGTGTCGTGTTAGGCTCCGCGGATTCAATCCGGTAGTTGCCTTCAGCGGGGTAAGGAACAAGCCGCAGATTGCGCTTCTGGTGCTTGGCGACTTCGTCCACAATATCCTGCCGGATGACACCGCTGACCAGTGACCCGTCTGCAGATCTGACACCAATAACGATGTAACGATGGCCGTTCCGGCGGAATGGCTCCGACACATAAGGTGTAGAAGAGGTTGCTCCTCTGCGGGCTTCCTTCAGGAACTGACGCGCCTTATCTTCGGTGCCTTGCGGCAGGGAGCCGAACTCCTGCGGTTTGCCGCGGTCACCATTTACATCCATCCTGATGTATAACATATGGGGGTGCATCGCCAGCAGGTGCCTGACTTCGTCAGAGGTTGGCCGGCCCTTGGCAAGCCTGCGGAATTCTTGCGCACACTCCATTGTGCACAGCTCTGCCGTTGCTTTTGCGTCGCTCTGGACTGCTGCGGCCTTCAGACGCCGCTCTTCTGATGGATCCGGCACGGTGATTTGGCCGCTGTCATTTTGTCTGTCTGCCGCTGCCCACATGAATAAGGGAATGGCGACGGCAATGCCAGCGAGCATGGCAAACCAGCGGGACCGATTGTGTCTTGCTGACATGTTGTATACCTCCCGGTGTGCAACCCGCACACTGCTTTATTCGTACGTTTAGGTTAGGATTCGAAAGACCAAAATATACGAAAACCGGGCCGTAAACAACAGTACCGCTGAGAAGAAATTTGTGGTACCATGTTGGTGATGTACAAGCGACACCTACTATCCGGGTTTTCGTAACATGAAGGGGGACCACCGATTATGCCATCTGCCAATGTTAAGCCGCTTACTGAATCGACACATGCGAAATTAAAACAAGCTATTGGACAGCTTGAATCTTTTCTGAATGAGAACGCTCTTCCGCAGCTGGTATCGGAAGGCGATGGAGAAGATACTGTACGCTTCTACAAGGGGCTGTTGTCCGATCTCAGACATCTGCTCGTGTTTTCGGAAGTATCCTACGAAAAGTTGGGTGTTGCGCTCCGCAGGCCCAATTTCGATATTGATTTTGCTGAAAAGGCGCTTTACGAGACCTATCATAACAGTGTAAATGCTTATTTCTATCCAAAGAATGAAGGCTACTCCGAGGATGGACGCTATGCCTATACCGGGCAGGATGCCATCCGCTTCCGCGCGAAGCCGGTACGTGCTGCTCGTGACATTGTCCTTGGCGTATCCAAAATTTATGAAGACCTGCGCGAAGAGCTTGCTTATTATGAGAGCGAGTATATGACGCAGCGCAGAATGCAAAGCCAAAAGTAACAGAACAGCATGCTCCAAATATAAGGCAGACTTACTCACCTCCGTTCGGGGCAACCTGATTAACGGAGGTGATTTTATTATGCCAGAAGGCGTAAAATGCAGCGTGTCCAACTGTACGTTCTGGGGACAAGGCAACCAGTGTAATGCCAATGAAATCATGGTCGATATTGACAAGCACGGCAGCGTCGATTACAGCTCCGAGTTTGCCGGTGGACTGGGCACTGACCACCAGGATACAGCACCGCAATCATCCACTACCTGCTGCCATACTTTTAAGCCGAAGGAGTGACGTCAATGCCTGAACAAGAACGTGAGCAGGAGCTCCTGAAGCCGGAAGCAGTGAAGAATGTCAATATGAATGATGTTGAGATGGACCGGGAGCTTGGAGAACGGACCGAAACAGCCGTTGTCAGCCCTCTGGGAAATACGGAAGCCAGTCCTGGTACACAGGAAGAGATGGCTGCAGATTTCGCTGTTACACCCGGGATGGTTGCTGCTCCACCGCTTACCGCACGCGGGGCGGACCGTGAACCGCTGCAAACCGATGAGCTGCAGGTGATGGACACCGCGCGTTCAGGCGCCCGGGCGCTCGGTACGTTCGCTCTGGTGTTTGCTATTGCGGCCCTGTTTATCTGGCCGCTGCTGCTAGGTTTGACAGCAGCTGTGCTGGGTTATATGGCATACCGCCAAGGAAGCAGGGCGCTAGGCGTGTGGTCGATCACGATCGGTTTGCTTGCCGCAGCGGCTTACCTGGTGTTTATTCCAATTTATTACATGATAATTTAGTTTAAGAGCAGCGGATTCTGTTCCGCTGCTTTTTCTTTAGGTCTTATTGTACATAACATATTGTTTTTATTTAAAAATCAGCTGGCGTATGATCATCGGACTTCACTTTTTTACTGGCAGTGCCGATATAAAACGTGTACAATATATGTGTTGAATATCAACCATGGATTGAATCCATCAAGTGGAGGCATCTAAAGATGAGCGATCCTAGAACAATTAAAGCAGTACTGCAGGTGCAAACTGCACCTAATGTTGACTATACATCTTCTCGGGCATCCCATGGAAACGGACTTGGCGCTTCTTCAGACGCGGCTAAGTTCGATGAGCTGCTGAAGGCTTATATTGCCGGTACAATGGGAACATCAGTTGATTTTCCAGAAGGTCTTGCCGATCCAAGCGGGATACCGGTTGAACTGCTGGCTCTCGGAAGCCAGGGGGCTGCCGCAATGGCGGCTGCCTTGAACGGCGGTTCTTACAACACGGTGTTCATGCCGGAGCTGCAGCAGGGCGCACAGATTGCTGCGGCTTCGCAGGCATCCCAGATTCAATCCGGCTATACCCAATCGTCGGGACTGGGAAAGACTACGGCGTTCGATAGTATGATCGAGCGTGCGGCTGCCAAACATGGTGTCAATCCGGCCTTGATTAAGGCGGTTATTCATACGGAATCCTCATTTAATCCGAATGCAGTCTCATCGGCAGGAGCCAAGGGGCTTATGCAGCTGATGGATGGAACGGCAAGAGGTCTCGGCGTGGCAAATTCCTTTGATCCCGCACAAAATATCGACGGCGGCACGCGTTTCCTGAAATATCTTCTGGAAAAGTACGACGGCAACGCCATGGCGGCACTGGCCGCCTATAATGCAGGGCCTGGCCGGGTCGACCGGACTGGAATCCGTACGGACAGCGATCTCGAGCAGAAGCTGCATCTGCTCCCCAAAGAAACGCAGGGCTATGTCGGCAAGGTCATGAAAGCTATGGACTTATATTCGTAACGTCAACGATTAACAACGCAGGGAAGACAGCAGCAAGCATCGTGCCTAAGATGGAACCGGAGCCGCCAAACAGCGGCGGCGGTTCCATTGTTTTGTAAGGGGCAAGTGCGAAGTCTGTTGTGTTCTAATCCCGATAAGGGGGAAAGATATGCTGTATTTTGACCACGCGGCTTCTACGCCGCCTCACGAGGATGTAATCCGTACGCTTAGCGAGGTTATGAAGCTCCAGTATGCCAACCCGTCATCTCTGCACCGTAACGGTGCGGAGGCCGGGAAGCTGGTGCAGCACGCCCGCGAATTGGCAGCCGGCTTGTTCGGGGTTAGCCCGAAGGAGTGGGTCTTCACATCAGGCGGAACAGAGAGTAACAATCTCGCTATCCTGGGCGCCACACGGCGCTATCGTGCACGCGGCAATCATATCATCACAACCCAGGTGGAGCATGCATCTGTATACGAGGCATTCGAGCAGCTTGAGCGGGAAGGCTTCGAGGTGACCTACCTGCCGGTCGATCACAACGGCCGTATACGGATAACCGATCTAGAACAAGCGCTGACGGACCGTACCATTCTGGTCAGCATTATGCACGTCAACAATGAAACCGGGGCAGTCCAGCCGGTAAAGGAAGCGGGAAGCCTGCTTGCTGGCCGGCCGAAGACGCTGTTCCATGTTGACGGCGTACAAGGGGTCGGTAAGCTGAAGGTGAGCCTTAAGGACTGGCATATTGATCTCTTCAGCATGTCGGCGCACAAGTTGAACGGTCCCAAGGGTGCAGGCTGGCTGTATGTGCGTGAAGGGATTGAGCTGCTGCCCTTGGTGTTTGGGGGCGGACAGGAGGCGGGGGTGCGCTCTGGCACAGAGAACGTACCTGCCATAGTGGGAGCCGCCAAGGCCCTCCGGCTCGCCTTGGAGTCTCAGGCGGACCGGCAGTTGAGAATGACAGCGCTGAGGCGTGTGCTCGCGGAAGGAATTGCAGAGATTCCCGAATTGCTGCTCAGCGGACCAGCAGCGGGAGCGGAAGAAGGGATCATGGCACCGCATATTGTTCACTTCTGTTACCCGGGAATGAAGCCGGAGGTGCTCGTGCACGCCCTTGAGAAGCATGGTATTGCGGCTTCGACCAAGTCCGCCTGCTCATCCAAGAGCAACAAGCCGAGCAGAGTGCTGCTGGCCATGGGCCGCGATGCTGCCTGCGCTGGCGGCGGCGTGCGGCTGAGCTTTGGTGATGAGCACCGCATGGAGCATATAGAGCTGGTGCTGGAAAGGCTTAAGGCGGTTGTGGGCAAGCTGAAGCCGCTGGAGAGGAGAGAGAAGTAAAATGGTTTTTGACACGGTACTGCTTCGCTTCGGCGAATTGACAGTGAAGGGCAGGAACAGGGGACGCTTCGAGCAGCAGATGATGCGGCAGGTGCGAAGCTCACTGTCTATTTTCCCGGACCTGACCTTCACGAAGGCATATGGAAGAATCTATATTTCACTTAACGGGACAACCTACGAGCCGGTCGCTGAGCGGCTGCAAACCGTATTCGGCATCGTATCCTTCAGTCGGGTCAAGAGCGTTCCGTCTGAACCCGAAGCCATTCTGGCAGGCGCGCTGGAGGTTATGCGCAGTTACCCGGACCGGGAACGTACGTTCAAGGTTTCGGTGCGCCGCGTATACAAGAAATTTCCTTACGATTCCCAGGAGATGAATCGAATGGTCGGCGGCCATGTGCTGAGAGCTACACCGAAGCTTAGTGTGGATGTGCATCGGCCGGATCTGGAGCTTCGGGTGGAGATTAACGAACATGCCACGTACATCTTTACAGAGGTTACAGCGGCTGCTGGCGGGTTCCCTTATGGGACCAATGGCAAAGCGATGCTGCTGCTCTCTGGCGGAATCGACAGCCCGGTAGCCGGCTATATGGCCATGCGGAAGGGGCTGGAGCTAGAGCTTGTCCACTATCACAGCTTTCCGTTTACTAGTGAGCAGGCGAAAGACAAGGTTATCGATCTGGCAGGGCGCCTTGCCACTTATGCCGGACGGCCGCTGAAGCTGCATCTTGTATCCTTCACGGATATCCAGACCTCGTTCACCCAGGCGAAGCAGGATCATCTGATCATTACACTGATGCGCCGGGCCATGCTTAGAATCGTTCAGCAGCTGGCAGAAGCAAGCGGTGCACTCGCTGTTGTAACGGGTGACTCGCTTGGTCAGGTCGCGAGTCAGACACTTGGCAGCATGAATGTGATTGGCAGAGCGCTTGAGCTTCCGCTGCTGCGTCCGCTGGTCATGATGGATAAACAGGAGATTATCCAAATCGCCGAACGGATCGGCACGTATGAAACGTCAATACTGCCATTTAAGGACTGCTGTACGCTGTTTGTGCCCAAGTCCCCAAGCACCAACCCTAATTTGAGGGTAGTTCAGACCGTGGAATCCTATGTGCCCCAGCTTCAGCAGATGATCGAGCAAGCGGTACAAGGGACCGAAGTTCTTGTCATTGAGCCGGGCGGCACCAGTGCCAAGCAGGCAGCAGAGAGCAGGGACTGGTTCTAACCAGAGCCCTTGCGTTTTGTACGCCTCCAGCCTGCGGCTGCAAGCTTGTCAGCTGTCCAAGCATATCCAAGCCCTCCCTGTCATACATTGATGTAGCGAGGGGGCGAAATCCTTGGACAGTCTGCTTATTTTCGTACAGATTATGCTAATCAATATTTTGCTGAGCGGTGATAATGCCGTTGTCATTGCCATGGCAAGCCAGCATCTGCCGCCAAGGCAGCGCCAGCGGGCCATCTGGTGGGGAGCGGCAGCGGCAGTCGGCTTGAGATGCGTACTGACGCTGGTGGCGGTGACGCTGCTGCAGGTGCCGTATCTCCAGGCGGCAGGAGCGGTGCTGCTGTTCATGATCGCCGTCAAGCTGTTGCTGGATTCCGGCTCCGGAGAAGGCGGTCATGCGGTCCGCAAGTCGGACACGCTGGTCATGGCCGTCTGGACAATAGTGGCCGCGGACTTCGTTATGAGTCTCGACAATGTGCTGGCTATTGCGGCTGTCGCTGAAGGCGATCCTGTCTTAATCATGCTAGGCATCGTCCTCAGTATACCGCTGATCATTTGGGGCAGTCAGCTGATTGGCAGCATGCTCGCCAGGATGCCTCAGCTGATCTACCTGGGAGCCGGGCTGCTCGGATTCGCCGGCGGCAAGATGCTGGTGCATGACCGGGGGCTGCAGGATGTGCTATTTCATGGCTCCCGCACAGCTGCTGAGGCCATTCCGCTGCTCTCGGTTCCGCTTGTTATTGTGCTGTACCTGCTCTGCCGCCGGGCTTAACTGCCGGGCGCCTTTTTTTATGCTATAATAATAGTTTGCAATGTTTTTCATACCCGCATGTTTTTTGACTGGTTTTTTACCTGCAGTTCCATTACACTAGAGTAGAAAAACATGTCGTCTTTCGTCACTATTTTCGCTGACGGTGCAAGAACGGGGGAAACAGATGTCCAAAAACCAATATTCCGTCGGCATCCTTATTCTGGCTGCCGGCGTCGTTATTCTGCTTGGAAAGCTCGGTGTTTTCAGTTTCATTGGCAGCGTGTTTTGGCCGCTGTTTCTTCTGATACCGGGCATTCTGCTGCATGTGCTATATTTCGGACGGATGCTGCCGGCCGTGCTGCTTATACCAGCGGGCATGCTGTCGGTTTATTCACTGCTGTTTCTGTTTTGCAACCTCTTCGGCTGGACGTATATGCGGTATCTGTGGCCGCTGTTTCTGCTGGGTGCCGCTGTCGGGCTGTATGAATTTTATCTGTTCGACTCCTCCAAATCGCGGACCGCGTTTGTTTCCGCTGTTGCACTTGGCGGGTCGGCGCTGCTGCTGTTTGCGATGATGCTGCTGTGGGGCTTTGGGATTTATCTGATAGCCGTGGTGCTTATCGTGCTGGGAGCCTGGATGGCCTTCGGACGGCGGATACGCTGGTAATCAGATGAGCTTGCAGTACAAGAAGAAAGACTTGGGGACTAGAAGTCCGTCCAAGAGGGAACACAAGAGAGAAAACCATACCAATTGTAGAAGGGATTTTTGAAATGCAAGCCAGAGAAAATATCCGTAATATCGCGATTATCGCGCACGTTGACCATGGTAAAACTACGCTCGTCGACAAGCTGCTCCAGCAGTCCGGCACATTCCGTGACCATGAGGTTGTTCAGGAGCGGGCTATGGACTCCAATGATCTGGAGCGCGAGCGCGGCATTACCATTCTTGCGAAGAATACCGCGATCACGTATAAGGATTACCTGATTAATATTGTGGACACTCCGGGCCATGCCGACTTTGGCGGCGAAGTGGAACGGATCATGAAGATGGTAGACGGCGTTCTGCTGGTTGTCGATGCCTTTGAAGGCTGCATGCCGCAGACCAAATTCGTACTGCGCAAGGCGCTGGAGCATAACCTGACTCCAATCGTCGTTGTGAACAAGATCGACCGTCCGAACGCACGTCCTGCGGAAGTGGTAGATGAAGTGCTTGACCTGTTCATCGAATTAGGTGCCAACGACGAACAGCTGGACTTCCCGGTTGTCTACGCATCCGCTCTGATGGGCACTTCAAGCATGGACGCGGAGAAGCAGGATGAGAACATGCAGGCGCTCTACGAAACAATTGTCGGCCATATTCCGCATCCAACAGAGAAGACAGATGAGCCGATGCAATTCCTTGTTACGCTGATGGACTACAACGAATACTTGGGTCGTATTGCGATCGGCCGTATTAACCGCGGTATCATCAAGCAGGGCCAGTCGGTAACTGTTATTAACCGTGAGGGGGGACACAAGCAGGCGCGCATCGAGAAGCTGTTCGGCTTCCAGGGCTTGAAGCGTGTAGAGGTAGCTGAAGCGGGTGCAGGCGATATCGTGGCCATTGCCGGCATTAAGGATATTAATATCGGCGAGACCATTGCCGATCCAGCCAATCCTGAAGCGCTTCCTGTGCTGAAAATTGACGAGCCTACACTGCAGATGACCTTCCTTGTGAACAATAGTCCGTTCGCGGGCCGGGAAGGCAAGTGGGTAACCTCCCGCAAGCTGCGCGAGCGTCTGATGAAGGAGCTCGAGACGGACGTAGCACTTCGTGTGGATGAGACCGAGAGCCCGGACGCATTCATCGTATCTGGACGCGGCGAGCTTCACCTGGGCATTCTGATTGAGAACATGCGCCGTGAAGGCTATGAGCTGCAGGTTTCGAAGCCTGAGGTTATTATTAAGGAACAGGACGGCGTGAAGGTTGAGCCTTACGAGCGTCTGCTGATTGACGTGCCTGAAGAGAGCATGGGCGCTGTTATGGAGAGCCTGGGCACACGCAAGGCTGAGATGGTCAATATGATTAACAACGGTACGGGCCAGGTTCGCCTGGAGTTTATTATTCCGGCACGCGGGCTTATCGGATACCGCACCCAGTTCCTGACACTGACCCGCGGCTACGGTATCATGAACAATGCCTTCGAGCATTACGGCCCTCTGGCTGGAACGGGCGTAGGCGGCCGTCATCAGGGCGTTCTGATTGCCAGCGAGAATGGAACCTCCACTTTCTACGGCATGCTCTCCGTTGAAGACCGCGGACAGCTGTTCCTGGAGCCGGGCACCGAAGTTTATGAGGGCATGATTGTCGGCGAACACAACCGGGACAACGATATCATCGTCAATATCTGTAAAGAGAAGCAGCTGACCAACGTCCGTTCGGCGACGAAGGAAGATACGGTCAAGATGAAGACGCCGATTATCTTCTCGCTTGAGCAGGCGCTTGAGTACCTGAATGATGATGAATATTGTGAAATTACACCTAAATCGATCCGGCTGCGCAAGAAGGTCTTGAACAAGAGCGAGCGCGATCGTGCTGAGAAGCACCGTAAAGCGGCGCAGTCGGGCGTATAAGAGCGGGGAGGCGTGTGAACCATGCAGCAATGGTTTAGCGACCACAAGCTTATATCGTATTTGCTTATACTTGGCTTTACCATCTACATCTTCAACAAAGTATTCCGTGCTCAGCAGAAGCTGCCGATCCTGAAGGAGATTCTTGTCTACATCCTGATGGCCTTCGGCAGCGGAGTGCTGCTTATCATGCAGGTTGACAAGCTGCCGATCATTCAGTGCATGGGCGTGGCCGTGCTGATGATGCTGATTCACCGGGGCCGTCAGCTGTATGACAAGTGGAAGGACAGAAGCTCGGGCACGGGTCAGGATGCCCTGCAGGCGGATAAGCCGATTAAGACCGATCAGGCTTGAGGAGGCATACCTGTGCGTCTGGAAGATGCATTATTTAACTGGCTGCAAATGCATATTGTATCGGAAGCAAGGCCCGATGACCGGGCCGCTTCCGATACCCGTGATTTTTTTCTGCAGATTTTGAACGAAGATCATCATATTGTAAAAGTCGGTGTTGCACAGACGGATGACGCGATGATTCATGTCATCTATGAAACGGACGGTGGCTCGCAGACAAGGCTGATCCCGCGGGAAGCTGCGGAGCAGCTGCTGGCGGATATCGTCTCCAACCCGAAATATAATGAACAATGAAGGTGTTTAAGATGAATCCAGGAAGCCAGCTTCCTCCCCGGGCAGCAGCCCGGAAAACGCAGTCCAAACCGAAAACAGGCAAGAAGTCAAATACGAAGTCGAAGGGCGGCTTCCGCTGGGGCCGCTTCTTTTTTATTTCATTTTTTGTTATTTTACTGCTGGCGGCTGCCTTCATAGGTTATTTATGGTGGGAGACCAAGGGCGCACTGCAGGATATTAGTACGGATAACAATAATGGTGTAGAGACCGTTGTCGCTCCTGAAGATTCGGTAAAGGTCAAGCCGACCGCACTGCTCCTGCTGGGGTTAGACCACCGTCCAAAGCTTGGAACAATGAATACGGATGTTATTATGGTCGCGGCTTTAAACCCGAAGACCAAATCAGCTGTCGTGGTGTCCATTCCTCGGGATACGCGCGTTGAGCTGCCCGGCTATAAGACGCAGAAGGCGAATCATTATTATGCGGGCTTCTATATGAACTCGGAGCAGAGCGCCAAGGAAGCTAAGGAAGCAGCTGCACGCGATGGTGTGAAGAAGATGTTCGGTGAATTTTTTGACATTCCAATTCAATACACGGCAGTTATCAATTTTGATGGTTTCTCCGCTGTTGTAGACGCTTTGGGCGGGGTTGAAGTGGATGTCGATATGGACATGCGTTATAAGGATAGCGTCGACGGCACAGATATTAATCTGACTAAAGGCCTTCAAACGCTTAACGGCAAGCAGGCCCTAGACTTTGTCCGTTACCGCAAATCGAACAACGGAACGAAGGCATCAAGCGATTTTGAACGAAACAAACGGCAGGCGGTTGTGCTTGGAGCGGTAACAGACAAGATGAAATCGCTCGGCGGCGCCGCGAAGATGGGGGCTGTCATCGACCGTGTAGGCAAGAACATGAAGATGGATATGCCGGCTAAGGAGATCGAGAACATGATGTACACTTACTTTGGCATCAGCAAAGAGGATATCACATTCATTCCGATCGAAGGCTCTTGGCGAAGCCCGTACGTTTATCTCAATGAGGAAAAACTCGCCGAAGCGAAGGCTGCGCTGCAGGCCAAGCTTGCCGAGTAATGGTGGAACATCTTCAGGCCCTATGCTATAATGGGAGAGAAATACAGCTGATCTACTTCCAAGGAGGTCATGCGGGTGACCGAACCATTAACTGCACTGCCTGAAGCACTCCACACAGCACTTCAGACTGAATCGTTCGTTCTTCTGCACACCACTGATGCTGAGAGCGGCAAACCGACATCAAATGCCATTTCATGGGTATATGCCGTTAACCCGAACCGGCTGAGATTTGCTGTAGATGGCAGATCCCGGCTCGTCGCCAACTTGTCCGCGAAGCCGGAGGCCAGCGTAACGGTGTTCGCAGCGGGGTCGGTATATGCTGTATATGGATTGACGAACCTTGTCACGGAAGCGCTCGATGAAGTTCCCTTTAAGCTCGTATGCTTCGACATCGAGATTAGCGATGTAAGGGATGCGATGTTCTATGGAGCGAGACTGTCCGTGGCCCCTGAATATGAGAAAACATACGACAAGCGTGCAGCGGACAAACTGGATGGACAGGTGTTCGCGGCCATGAAGAAAGCCTAGTGATGGTTAATCACTAGGCTTTTTGTCATCTTTAGACGTTAATTGTGGCTTATCTGCTGGTGCCGCTGGTTTGTGCCTCAGGTGCATCGATTGCCGTCGTATCCCTTGGAAGCTGCGGAACAATCCGTCCGATGATGTCGGCCATCTCTTCAGCGAAGCCGGCAACGGGACGTCCGCGGTCAAGATCTTCCCGTATTTCCCGAATACGTGCCGCCAGGTCCATATCTGCCGTCACAAATGCTTCCGCACCGAGAGGATCCTTACGGAAAGCTTCTGCCACGGTATATTTCAATGTTCCGACCCTGGCACGTTCAAGATTTTCTTCCACATCAATGCCAACTACAGCCGTGCCGCCAATCACAACACAGCGGGCGCTGAGCACGCCGGGAATGCTCATGGCGAGCTGTTCCAGATGCCGTGCAGTAAGTTCGGCATCATCACGAATGTCAGCCTGCGTGCCGCGCTGCTGGACTGTGAGGTTCGGATCTTGTTGTGGGGAGGGTGATGTTTCATTGCGTGCGGCTGTACCGCAGCCTGCCGTCAGGCAGATTATCAGTACTAGAGCCAGCCATTTCAGTACCACATGCGCCACCAACCTTTCCTATCACGTATCGAGCATCGCCCCTAGCTTGCCCGTAATGGACTGCAGCTATGTATACCATTAAATCCGAATATCCGACGCCGGGAGGTTTCACAATGAAAAAAATATTCGTGCTGGATACCAACGTGCTGCTTCATGATCCGCAGGCCATATTCGCCTTCGAGGACAATGAAGTTATTATTCCCGCCGTGGTGTTGGAGGAAATCGATTCGAAGAAGCGTCTGGCAGATGAGCTGGGCCGCAACGCGCGCCAGATATCCCGCCTGCTGGACGGACTCCGGGATCTCGGGCATCTTCATGAAGGTATAGAGCTGGAAGGCGGGGGGGTGCTGAAGGTCGAGCTGAACCACCGCAGCTTCCTGCGAGTGCAGGAAATGTTCGGCGAAATGTCTAACGATAACCGGATACTGGCTGTGGCTCTGAACTATCATCTGGAAGAGATAGAGAAGGAGGCAGCGAAGCAGGTTGTGCTGGTCAGCAAGGATGTGCTTGTCAGGGTAAAGGCGGATGTCTTCGGCCTGAAGGCGCAGGATTACCTGTCTGACCGTACGGTAGAGCCGTCCGATCTGTACTCGGGCTACATTAATATTCATGTGCATCCTTCGATCATTGACGAGTTCTACACCTACCGTTTCCTAAGTATCAAATCGGTACCTGGTGCTTCCAAGCTGTATCCGAATGAGTTCGTGATTCTGAAGGATGAAATGGGCACATCCAAATCTGCGCTGCTTAAGGTAAGCAGCGATGGAGCCCGGCTTGAGCCGCTCTTCCTGAGCAACGAAGCCGTGTGGGGCATAACTGCCCGCAATGCCCAGCAGCGAATGGCGTTAGAACTGCTTCTAAACGATGATATCCCCCTCGTCACCTTATCGGGCAAAGCCGGAACAGGCAAGACACTGCTAGCACTTGCGGCGGGATTGTCCAAGGTCGAGGATGAACATAAATACAAGAAGCTCCTGATTGCGAGACCGGTGGTGCCCATGGGCAAGGATATCGGTTATCTGCCAGGTGAGAAAGAAGAGAAGCTTCGTCCCTGGATGCAGCCCATCTATGACAACCTGGAGTTCCTGTTCGATACCAAGAAATCCGGCGACATCGACAAGATCTTGATGGGACTCGGCAGCATCCAGGTGGAGGCGCTCACCTATATCAGGGGCCGGTCAATCCCAGGGCAGTTTATCATCATTGACGAGGCGCAAAATCTCTCGAAACATGAGGTGAAGACCATTGTTTCCCGTGTGGGTGAAGGCAGTAAAATCATTCTGATGGGAGATCCGCAGCAGATTGATCATCCCTATCTGGACACCGTAAGCAACGGGTTGACGTATATCGTGGAACGGTTCAAGAACGAGAGTCTGAGCGGTCATATGATGCTGGAAAAGGGTGAGCGGTCCAAGCTCGCGCAGCTCGCGGCTGATCTGCTGTAATAAGCGAAGAGGGAGCCTGGAAGGGCTCCCTCTCTAATAAATGCGCAGCTTCTCATAAGGCTCTGCAGTATTTCCTTAAGATTTGCTGCTGTATTCGGTAACGAGGCAGCGGTAAGCTTCTCCAATACGCTCGGCAAGCGGAAGAAGCTGGCGGTCTATTACATACGTACGGGAAGCCGGATGCGTAGCGATGGCATGCTCTTCCAGCTGTATGCCGGCCAGCCGGGCTTCAGCCGCGTCACCTTTGTCCTCCAGCTGTACTGCAGCGGCCAGATTCAGATCGGCGAAGAGGTTGCCGGAGCGCGTCTCAACCCCGTAATCCGTCCAGAGAGAGCCGGTAGTCCAGCCGTCGTCTGCTGAACCTAACAGCAGCCAGGGTCCAATTTCCGTTTCAGCCTTGTAGGCTTGCAGGACATCCATAACCGCTTCCATTCGGTCCGGGTTAACGAACAGCAGGTTCTTGTCCCGGTCGGCTACGCCGCCCGATGAAGCCAGCTTCTTAATGATCTGGGCATAGAAGCCCGGAAGTTTTCCTTCAGGCAGAGCCATCTCAATTCCAGTCACAAACTGCATAGGCAATTTAGGCACACCTCCATGATGGTGAAGAATAATAAGATCGGACTTTGTAGTAGATGTATTCGTATTATGGATGAGTCTTGCGGGTCATGCAAGGGCGGCCGGTCAGTTTACAAAAAATGCACCAGCCGGACTGATTCTCGTCCAGCTGATGCGTGGGTAAAGGGTTTATTCTGCATTCTTGTGTCACTCCAGCGCTACGGAAAGCTTGATTACAAGTTCGCCATCTTCAATCACGACGGAATCTGCCTTTACGAATGATACCAGGCGCTGCGGATAAAAGCTGAGATCGAAGCTGTCTTCCAGATCGCGTACGGTTGTGTCAGGGAGCGTCAAGCCGTTAAACTTTAGCTCATCGGTGTAGAAACGGATCGCGTGCACAGGCTCATCTTCAACAAGATAATGGCCGGTCAGACTGATCTCCATGCCCTCACGTCTTCCGCTTGCGGCAATCAAGCCGTTCTCGAACCGGAACTGGAAATTATCGAACAGATCATTCTGTTCTCGCAGGAAGCGGTTGAGCTCATCATCCGGCAGGCGCAGGGTGTATGAGAGTCCGTTCATCTCCATCAGCCTGGGATTCTCCTGAAGCCAGCCTGGAAGCTCCTTCATCGTTTCCGCCAGGGCGCGGAAATACCGTTTGACCTCATGCATGCCCGCCGTTTCCCAATAAGCAACCAGTTCGTCGATCAGCACGCGCAGACGGTCTGCGTCACCGCTGCTTGCAAGCGAGCTGTCGACATCGCTCTGAAGGCGAACGATCCGCTCCCGCTGGGCCAGCAGGCTTGTCTCAAGCGAGGACAGGCGGGACTCGTCCTCCGCCAGCTTCTCGCGTTCCTTCTGCAGCTCGCGGTACTGTTCCTTGTATCCGTCAAGCGATTTTTTGTCGTTCGCTATAATGACATCGAAATAGTCCAGCATCAGGAATAAATCGGGCAGGCTCTGGAAGGAAAGAACGGCGCCGATAAGTGAATCGCGTTCGCCTGTATAGTAGGCGCGAATAACATCTCCCGCCTTGGCTTCCTGCTCTTGAAGCTCGACACTCTTACGTTCAATGAGCTGTGTCAGCTCACGGATCCGGCCTAAGGTCTGTTCCTTCTGAGCACCGATCCGGGCAATTTCCTTATCCAGCTCGGTAATGGATAAACTTTTCTCAAGCAGCAGCCTGAGCTCCTCGTCATTGATCTCCTGAGCTTGTTCGGCTGATGCGAGCGGCGGATGAACAAACCAGATGAACAGCAGGAGGGCTAATAACCCGGCTGCCTGCCTGAACCATCGGGATATCACGATTACAGGGTCCTCCTTGTATGCGGTTATGGGACAATATTATGCAAGCAATGCTACTATTATAATCGTTTGGCAGTCTTTTTGTCCTTAAGAAACAGTAAAGTGCGACCGGAAAGAGGTGCTGGTATGGATAGAGAGACCTTGCTTCATGCGCGGATAAGGGACCGTATTACGGCAGAAGGAACTGCCGGCTGGCTGCTGGATGGATCGGGAAGGAAGCGGTATGTACAGGCCATCAGCTTTCGGGACTATATGGCGGAATGCCTGTATGCCGAAGGACTCGGCTATTACCGGGATGGGGCAGTGCGCGTGGGCAGGAAGGGTGACTTTTATACAAGTTCAGGCATTGGAAGCCTGATGGGCGATATGCTCGCTGACTACCTGAATAAGCATGCGTTAGCTGCCGGGAATCCTCTATACATTATGGAATGGGGGGCGGGAACAGGCAGGCTTGGCCTGCAGATGCTGGCCAGATGGAGGCTTATGGGAATGCAGGGAAGCAGGCTGCCTGTTTATAGGATGGTGGACTCCAGCAGGAGCCATCTCAAGGCTGCTTATCAGGCGGCAGCTGAGGAAGGGCTGGCAGAGCATATAAGGCTGCTGGAGCCTGACGAAGCATGGGAGCACCTGCGGGAAGCCGGGCAGGGAGCGGTTGTTATTGCGAATGAGCTGCTGGATGCTTTTCCTGTTCACAGGATTATCCAGCTGGGCGGCAAGCTGAAGGAGCTGGGAGCTGCGGTTTCAGACAGCGGAAATACTGATCCTTTTCGGGAATGTGTGCTGGAGGACATACGTCCGGAGGTGGAACAAGCGGTGCTCTGGCATGAGCTTGAGCTGCGGGAGCATCAAAGGGCGGAGCTGAATGTGGAAGGGATGAAGTGGCTGCAACGGCTGTGCCGGGTGCTCGGCAGCGGGATGATTATTCTGATCGATTATGGAGCTGAGGCGGAGGAGCTGACAGGCCCGCACCGGATGAACGGCACTCTGCTCTGCTATAAGCGGCATGTCGCCCACGATAATCCCTACAGGGACCCTGGCAGCCAGGATATAACGGCTCATGTTAATTTCACGGCTGTAAGGAAGGCGGCGGAGTCGGAGGGCTGGCAGGTGGCGGAATACTGCTCCCAGCAGCAGTTTCTAATCCGGGCGGGCATCCTTGATGAGCTGCGTGAGCATGACAATCCTGATCCATTCTGTCCGGAGGCAAGGCGCAACCGTGCGGTGCGCCAGCTGCTGCTGAGTGATGGGATGAGTGAGCGGTTTCAGGTAATGGTGCTGCGCAAGAACGAAAGAGGGGCAGTTTGACCGGGGTTCGCAAACCCCGTGTCAAACTGCCCCTTTTTGGCTTGGCGGATCAGAATGGGAGACCCATCTCGAAGACCGACCAATATGTGAATCCGACAAATGAAATAATCATATATCCCCAGAACATCAATATGTATGTGCGTTCCGAGAAATTCAAGTAGCCCAACAGGACGAAAACAGCTGTCTGGAAGAAAAACAACATTGCCATCTCGATCATATGACCTGCAAAGGCCATCAGGCCGATGACAAGTGTCCAGAAGCCAAGTACCCGAAACATACGTGCCACGCATTCAGCCCCCTCTCGTATCGCACGATCTGATTACTACACAACATTATAACGCCGCGGCTTGTTCGATGTAAACTGTTTCGGCTTGAAAATGAAAAAGATTTTGCCGAATTATGATTTTTATCATGGCAAGTATCCCCGGATTTGTCCTTCCGCATGTATGAGCCTCACAAAAAGTGGATATACATTTTAGTATGCGATAGATTCTATGAACTCTACCAAGGGCATAGTGATAAAGTAAGCGTCTTTTACGTTAGGAGGTTATCAATGCATGACAGCAGTCAGACAAGATGCGTGGAGCCCGGATGACGATATGATCCTGGCGGAAGTCACGCTGCGGCATATCCGAGATGGCAGCACGCAGCTTGCGGCTTTTGAAGAGGTCGGGGAACGAATCGGTCGGACATCCGCAGCCTGCGGATTCCGGTGGAACAGCTGTGTACGCAAGCGCTATGAGGAAGCGATCCAGCTGGCCAAGCAGCAGCGGCAAAAGCGGAATTATATGAAGAAGCAGTCGGCGTCGGCCGTTCCGCATGTATCAGCGGTTGTTCTGGATACAGAAGACCGCTCGTACAAGAGCGAGATCGCCGGTGAAGAGACGCTGACAATGGATGCGGTCATCCGCTTCCTCAGACAGTGGCGAAACGCCTATCAGGACCTGAACCGCCAGATCAAGACGCTGGAGAAGGAACTGAAGGAGAAGGATGAGGAAATGTTTGACCTGCGGGTAGAGAATGAACGCCTGACACGCGAAGTGAACAATGTACAGACGGACTATCGCTCGGTCAACGATGATTACAAAACACTCATCCAAATCATGGACCGGGCCCGCCGGCTGGCGGTTCTGAACGAAGAAGAGGATACGAAGCACCGGTTCAAGATGGATGCCAACGGCAACCTTGAACGAATTGAATAACCAGGCAGCGCGGCAGAAGCATTCCGTTAAAGTATACGGAGTGCTTTTTCTTTTGGCTTATGTCCTTTTTTGTTACAATAAGCTGGAAGATTGGGGGCGGTAGTCTTGCGGTTTCATATTATTGGCGGGGGAGCGGTCGGTCTCTCCTATGCGGGCCGGCTGGCTTTGGCAGGAAGTCCGGTCATGGTCTGGACAAGGACTGCGGGGCAGGCCGGCATGCTTGCGGCTGAGGGGATTGTTGTTGTGGGCAGCAGCGGAACGGTAGCTGCAGCACCCGTTCAGGCGGCCGCAGCGGCGGAATATCCGTCCTGGCGCGAAGCAGACAAGCGGGGCGGGGCTGAATGCCTGCTGCTTACAGTCAAGCAGACTCATATAAGTGATCCCGTGCTGCTGAGGCTGATCCAGGAGCTTGCGGCGGAGAGGCTGCCAGTGCTGTGCCTGCAGAACGGGGTTGGACATATCGAGCACCTTCAGTCTGAGCTTCCTGGTATAACCTTCATCCCGGCGGTAACAACGGAAGGCGCGCTGAGACAGGATGGCAGAACGGTTCAGCTGACGGGTCAAGGTGAGCTGCATATGGGAGAGAGCAGGGATGCGCAGTGGCAGAAAATGTTGCTGAATACGCTGAACGAGGCAGGAATAGCAGCGTTTATGTCGAAAGACATCAACAATCGAATCTATCGCAAACTGCTGGTTAACGCCGTTATTAATCCGCTGACTGCTCTGCTTGGTGTCCGGAACGGTGAACTGCAGCAGCAGCCCGGAGTCCCGGAGCTGATGAAGAAGCTCCATGAGGAGACGATGGCAGTTCTCCTCGCGGCAGGGCTGCCTGAAACTGGTCATGAGTGGGAGGAGCTGCTGACGGTTTGCGAGAAGACGGCAAACAACCGCTCATCTATGCTTGCGGATATCCGGAACGGGAGGCAGACCGAGATCGCTGCCATCAACGGCGGAGTCGTGAAGCTTGCGGAGAAGCTTGGCATGGCCGCGCCGCTTAACCTGGCGCTCGTGGACTTAGTCGCAGCGGTTGCAGAGCAGAGCGGGAAGGGGCGTAATGCTGGTGGGGACGATACTGGCTAGTATCCAGACGATATATGCAGTGATGGCTGTGATGCCGATTATACCTTTTATCGCGGTATATTTCGGTTACGCGGCCTACAAGAAGGACCGTAAGAAGGGCTTCCGGCTGGCGATGGATGTAACAACATTCCCATTGATCGGCTGCGTGGCTGTATTATTTAATGAAGTGTTCAGCACGAGGTTTGGCTTCTATGGCATTCTGCTTGTACTGCTTATCGGCGGCGGGCTGCTAGGCAATCTGCAGTACCGGGCCAAGGGGGAAGTGAATGCGAAGCGGATCGCAAGAGCTGTTTGGCGGCTCAGCTTTTTTGTCATGAGTGCGATGTACCTGCTGCTTATGGTCATTGGGATCGGGCAGGCGTTCTGGAAGGTGATTTGAACGGAAGCCGAACATAAGCATCCATAAATCTACATATACATATGCACATACATATTGGTATCATTATTTTTTTTGACGTTACTCTCTCGCGTTGTGTACAATCAAGGCATACTCGCGCATAACAGGAGGTTCAGGGCATATCATGAATGTTGAAACGCTGACTGTGCCGGTTGGCCACCCCCTGCCCTACGCCTATATAAACCGTAAAGATGCAGCGCTTGAGCAGCATTTCGGCGGCCACCCGGCGAACCCGGAGGATTGGCGCCGGAGGGCGGAGCTGCTGCGCTCTAATGAGCGGCCTAAGGCCGATCCCCAGAAGGTTGCAGCCGTGCTGCTGGCGTTCAACCGGCGTTATGGCTGCTCCAGACTGACAGAGGATCACATTGCTGCTGTAGGCAGCGGTGCATTTACGGTAGCGGGCGGCCATCAGGCCTGCTTATGGACAGGACCTGCCATGGTTATACATAAAGCTGTATCGATTATTAATGCGGCCAAATATGCGGAGCGCGAGCTCGGACAAAGGGTCATACCCGTATTCTGGATTGCCGGTGAGGACCATGACTGGGATGAGGCGAACCATGCTTATGTAATCGGTTCGGGGTATGAGCTCAGCAAGCTTTCGGCCGGCCGGCCGGAGCATCCGCGCACCTCGGTCACCCGTACGGAAGTCGTTCCGGCTGTATGGCGGGAGCAGATCCAGCAGCTGGCGGACACGCTTCCGGACACCTTATTCAAGCCGGAGCTGCTTGGTATGCTGGAGAAGGCTGCAGAGCAGGCTAGCACATTAACGGATCTGTTCGCTTCACTGCTTACCGTACTGTTTGCAGGTGAGGGTCTGGTGCTGCTCGATGCGGATGACCCGGCGCTGCGCAAGCTGGAGGCGCCAATGTTCGAACGCATGCTGAGCGAGGGCGGCCGGCTGGAACAGGCTTATACATCCGCTGGCGAACAGCTTACGGCTATGGGCTATCCGCTTCAAGCAGAAGCACAACCGAACTGCGCCCATCTGTTCCTGTATCGTGATGAGCGCCTGGTCCCCGCTGAACGCCAGCTGGCGGGTGAACGTATTCTGCTCTATCGTGGAGAGATGGGCTATACCGACCGGAAGGAAAGCTTCGCCATTGCGCCAGACAAGCTGCTGGATGCAGCCGGCCGGTGGCCCGAGCTGTTCAGCAATAATGTGCTGACGCGCCCGCTTATGCAGGATTATCTGCTGCCGGTTCTGGCCACCGTGCTGGGGCCGGGCGAGATTGCGTATTGGGCACAGACAACTGAAGCCTTCCGCGTATTCGGAATGAGCATGCCGCTCGTTGTGCCGCGGACCTCCTTTACCGTCACAGACAGCTCGATCGAGAAGTGGATGGATCACTTTGGAATCAGCATGGAAGAGGCTCGTGCAGGACTGGATGAGCGGAAGAAAGCTTGGCTGAACAGCCAGGATGACTGGCAGCTGGATGAAGTGTTTGCACGGACTGAGCGGGAGTTTGAAACGATCTACGCTCCGCTGCTGGATAAGCTGCCGCAGGTGGAGAAGGGCCTGGTATCCATTGGCGCAGACAATAAAGAGCGCATCCTCGCCCAGATCCGTTATCTGCACGGCAAGGCCAAGGAAGCACATGAACGGCGGCATGACACAGAGCTCAGCCGCTGGGACCGCATCAGCATATGGATTCAGCCGGAAGGCAAGCCGCAGGAGCGCGTGCTTAATCTGACCGTGTTCTGGAACCGGTATGGTTCCCGCTGGCTGGAGGAGCTGCTGGGCGTTCCTTTCGATCCGGCGGGCGGGCATTATCATATCCGGCTATAGCCGGTATTATTTATCTCAGCAGGTGGATAGGATAACAAGCACATGGGCGCCGGTAACGGCAGCTAATCAGGGAGGATCAGATAAATGAGTGCAGTGAACAACAGTATTGTGACAGATATGGGACTGGCCCGCGAAGGGCATCTGAAGATTGATTGGGTACAGGCCCATATGCCGGTATTAAACAAGATCCGCGAGCAGTTTGAGAAGGAGCAGCCGTTCAAGGGGCTCCGCGTTGCAATCTCGCTTCATCTGGAAGCGAAGACTGCCTATCTGGCTAAGGTAGTCAAGGCAGGCGGAGCGGAAGTGGCGATTACGGGCAGCAACCCGCTCTCCACGCAGGATGATGTGTGTGCAGCGCTTGTAGAAGATGGCATTACGGTGTTTGCCAAGTACAATCCTGATCCGAAGGAATACAAGGAGCTGATGGTGCGGACTTTGGAGACGAAGCCGGACCTTATTATTGACGACGGTGGTGACCTCGTCACTATTCTGCATTCGGAGCGGACGGATCTGCTTGCAGGTGTCCGGGGGGGTGCGGAAGAGACGACTACAGGCATTCTGCGCCTGAAGGCGATGGAGAAGGAAGGCTCGCTGAAATTCCCGATGGTCGCTGTTAACGATGCATTCTGCAAATATTTGTTCGATAACAGGTACGGTACCGGTCAATCGGTGTGGGACGGCATTAACCGGACGACCAACCTGGTTGTCGCGGGCAAGACGGTTGTCGTCGTCGGCTATGGCTGGTGCGGCAAGGGCGTAGCGATGCGTGCAAAGGGGCTCGGCGCCAACGTTATTGTTACCGAAATCGATGCCATCAAAGCGGTTGAAGCCTACATGGACGGGTTTGCCGTCATGCCGATGATCGAGGCCGCCAAGCAGGGCGACTATTTTGTAACCGTAACAGGCAACCGGGATGTTATCCGCGGCGAGCATTACGAAGTGATGAAGAATGGTGCAATCCTGTCGAACGCAGGCCACTTCGATGTCGAAGTGAACAAGCCGGAGCTTGAGGCGATGTCGACAAGCATCCGCACGGTTCGCCGCAACATTGAAGAGTACAAGCTCAAGGACGGCAGAAGCATTTATCTGCTTGCTGAGGGCCGTCTCGTAAACCTGGCTGCAGGAGACGGGCATCCGGCAGAAATCATGGACATGACGTTTGCCCTCCAGGCGATGTCTCTGAAGTATGTTAATGACTGCTATCAGAAGATCGGCAACCAGGTCGTGAATGTTCCTTACGAGCTGGATGAGCAGGTGGCACGGATCAAGCTGGCTTCGCTTGGCACGGATATTGACCGGCTCTCCGAGGAGCAGAAGCAGTATCTCGACAGCTGGCAGGAACACTGAGGCAAGCCTTGTGAATTAATAACAGGGAGAAGAGGTGCCCATAAATCATCGAAGATGATACTGGTGCATCGTGGAAAATAGGCAGAAGGCGCCGCTGGGAGCGAGATCCAGCGGCGCCTTTTTTACTGTTAACTTTGATCGGCCACGGCACACCGATATGGGCTTTTGAATGAGTGAGTACAGTATGGGGCCACAAGATGAAGCTGCAAGAAAAAGTCCACACCATGTTTGCTACCATTTGAGTCAGCCTCTTTTTTTTATATAAAAATGTGTCAAGTGCGGCTCCGTGAGGAAACTCTCATTATGGTTACCTTTCACTTCCAAAGGTTATTTAATAATGTGCAGATCTTACACTACAAGGAGGCGTTACAGATGAACGAACGTAACCATGTAATGGAAAAAGACGGCAGTGTTCAAACGAATAACGTAGATGAGGCCATCGCGAAGATCAAGCCGGAACAGAAGGATGAGATACTCAGCAATTTCGATACGTTTATCAATTATCTCGGCAAGCGTGTTCAGCTGGGACAGAAGCTGGGCCTTGGCGAGGAGCAGCTGGCGAAGACAGCGGAGAAGGTAGCGGATTACCTGGCAGCCAATGAGGAGCCGCGTAACCGTGAGGAGAAGCTGCTGCAAGAGCTGTGGAAGGTAGGCGACAAGGAACAGCGCCATATGCTCGCGCATATGCTGGTCCGTCTGGCTGACCAAGCGAAGTCCTAAATGATGAGAGATTTTTAACCTCATAAAATAATTCAAAAAAATCCTGCTCTCGGAGCAGGATTTTTATTTTAGGTGGCGAATATTTCATCCGGAGTGGAGAAAAGTGGGGCAAAGTGGTGATTGTGGGGGAAGGGGTGGAGCGGCCGGATGTTTATGGGAGAATTTCAGCATAACATTGATGATAAAGGCCGGCTGACCATTCCCGCGAAGTTCCGCGAAAACCTCGGCGCCCAGTTTATCGTCACCCGTGGACTCGATAACTGTTTATTCGTTTATCCGATGAGTGAGTGGAGTGTGCTGGAGCAGAAGCTGAAGTCGCTGCCGCTGATGAAGTCGGATGCGCGGGCGTTCTCGCGGTTCTTCTTCTCAGGAGCGACCGAATGCGAGCTCGACAAACAGGGAAGGGTAAATTTACCGAATCATTTGTGTGAATATGCCAAGCTCGATAAGGATTGCGTTGTAATCGGCGTGTCCAATCGGGTGGAGGTATGGAGCAAGGCGATCTGGGAAGGTTACTACCAGCAATCGGAGGAAACCTTTAATGAAATCGCCGAGAAGCTGGTTGATATGGACTTCAACTTCTGACAGAAGGCCCCGATTCGGAACACTATAAAGCCGGGAGGGCTAAGATTCCGATGTTTGAACATGTTACGGTGCTTAAGGAAGAAGCAGTGGAGGGCCTGTCTGTTAAGCCGGGCGGCATCTATGTGGATTGTACGCTTGGCGGTGCAGGGCACAGCGAGCTGATCGCGTCCAAGCTGGGAGACGGCGGACGCCTCATCGCGTTCGATCAGGACGACTCAGCTCATGAGAATGCGAAGCAGCGGCTGGCGCCTTACATACATAAGGTAACACTGGTCAAGAGCAATTTCAGGTATTTGGAAGCGGCTTTGAAGGAAACAGGCGTGCCGATGCAGGATGGCGTGCCGCAGGTGGATGGCATTTTGTTCGATTTGGGTGTATCGAGTCCACAGCTTGATGAAGCCGAGCGGGGCTTCAGCTATAACCATGACGCGCCGCTTGATATGCGGATGGATCAGTCGGAGACACTTACAGCCAGAGAGATTGTTAACGAGTGGGAAGAACGTGAAATCTCCAAAATCCTGGACTGGTACGGTGAGGAGCGTTTTGCCCGGAATATTGCCAAGAAGATCGTGAAAGCCCGTGAAGAAGGGCCAATCGAGACAACGGGACAGCTCGCTGAGCTGGTTAAAGCCGGTATCCCGGCCGCTGCCAGACGAACAGGCGGACATCCCGCCAAGCGTTCGTTCCAGGCGCTGCGAATTGCTGTCAATGACGAGCTCAAGTCTGAAGAGGAAGCGCTGCTGCAGGCTGTAAGATGTTTGAAGCCGGGCGGGCGTGCATCTGTCATCACCTTTCATTCTCTTGAGGACCGGATCTGCAAGCAGATTTTTGCGAAATTTGTAGAAAAATGCACCTGTCCGCCGGATTTCCCGCTCTGCGTATGCGGCAGCAACGGTCAGCTCAAGCTGGTCAACCGCAAGCCGATTGTACCGGGGCCAGAGGAGCTCGAGAGTAATCCGCGGGCAAGATCCGCCAAGCTGCGTATTGCCGAGAAGCTGTAGAAGCGAAGGCAGGGGAGCAAAGGTGACAGCTCCCGTCTGCCTGTATCTGTCGCCATTTTCATCCGACAACGGATGATTATTTAATAGCATTACTTATTTATGACCTAATATTTTTGAAGGGGGCAAACTAATTTTATGGCTTACATGCACGGTAACCTGGCTATGCAGCCGAAGAAGCAGCCTGAGCACCGCCCGTCCGTCCAAGAGCGCAAGCGAGTCGTGGTCCGCAAGAAGACACTGCCGGTGCAGGAGAAGCTGCTCTACCTGTTCACCATCTTCATGTGTGTAGTGGTGGCAGGGGTTATCATTTTCCGTTATGCGCAAATCTATCAGCTGAATGTTGAAATCAAGGAGCTTACGAGGGATCAAAGTGCGCTGATGCTGGAAATCCGTGAGCTGCAGAAGCAGGTTGAAACCTTGAGTGATCCGGGTACGATTATCGAAAAAGCGAAGCAGTCCGGGATGGTGAAATCCGAGGAACCGGTCATTGCAGTCGAAATCGGCGATCGGAACAGCCAGACGGCCATGCGGGAGTAGGTGGCTGGGATGACGAAACGAATAAAGCTTCGCACGCTTCTTATAGGGGGGATCATGACCCTCCTTTTTGTTATTCTGCTCGGCCGTGTCTATTTTGTTCAAGTGGTTAACGCTGACCTGTGGTACGAGAGGGCGAAGGATTCCTGGGCCGCCTTTCAGAAAATACCGGCCACCCGCGGAACTATTACGGACCGCAACGGGAATGTGCTGGCTATGGATGTAGCAGGGTACACGGTAGCCGTCAATCCCGAGATTATTAACAAGCTTGGCATTGCCGACCAGGTGGTGAGCGGGCTCCATACGCTGCTGGGCAAAGAGCAAAGCGAGCTGCGGGATGCCGTCACGAAGAAGGACGAAGACGGGAAGTACTATCGTCACCGAGAGCTTGGCAGAGAAGGCAAGAAGCTCGACAAGGAGATGGAAGAGAAGATCGTTGCATTCCGCGAGGAGCTGCAGAAGCTGACGGATGAGAAGGACGTTGGCATCTACCTGATTGAGGAGCAGAAGCGCTACTATCCGAATGACCGGAGAGCCTCCCATTTGCTTGGTTATGTCAATAAGGAAGGCGAAGCGGTAACGGGCATGGAGCTGTCGCTGAATGAGGAGCTCGCAGGCACGGACGGCAAGCTCGTATATGAACGGGACGGGCGTCAGGTCCAGCTGTCCAATGGCGAAGTCGAGTATGTTCCGGCACAGGACGGCAGCAATGTGGCCCTGACCATCGATAGAGAGATCCAATATTATGTGGAGAAGGCTATTAAGGAAGCGTACGACAAGTATAAGCCGAAGAGCATAACCGCGATTGCAGCAGATCCGAATACGATGGAAATTCTCGGCATGGCCAATTATCCGAATTATAACCCGAATGAATATTGGACGATGAAGCCAGGGGCGGATTATAACTATGCCGTTCGTGCCCTGCTGGAACCGGGCTCTACCTTCAAGACGGTTACGCTGGCAGCGGCCGTAGAGGAAGGGGTTTTTAATCCGGATGAGACTTATAAGTCTGGCAGCCGCTATATCGGGGGAAGAACGATCAACGACCATCAGCGCGGCGGCTGGGGAACCATTACGTTCCTGGAAGGGCTGAAGCGGTCAAGTAACGTAGCTTTCATTGAGCTGGGTTACAACAAAATGTCGACCGAGACGCTGATGAAATATATTACAGCATTCGGCTTCGGGGCTAAGACAGGGCTGGAGATCGGCGGAGAGAGCACCGGCATGGTGAAATACCGGTATGAGAGTGAGAAGGCGACGCTGACCTACGGGCAAGGTACGGTTCAAGTGACCCCGATTCAGCAGGTCGCCGCGATTGCAGCCATAGCGAACGGCGGTAAGCTGATGCAGCCGCATATTATCAAAGAAATCGAGGACCCGGTAACGAAGAAGAAACAGGTCACACAGCCTAAGGTGGTCCGCGAGGTAATAACAGAGGATACTGCCCGCAAGGTAGGCGAGTACCTGGAGCAGGTCGTCTCCGACCAGGAGATTGGCACGGGCAAGAACGCATATATTGAGGGTTATCGCGTCGCAGGCAAGACCGGTACGGCCCAGAAGGTAACGAGCTCGAATAAGAGCGGTTATGCAGATGACAAATATATCGTCTCCTTCATCGGCTATGCGCCGGTTGAGAACCCGCAGATTGTGGTTTATGTCGTAGCAGATGAACCGGAAGGTGACTCTGTTGGTGGTGGTTCGGTTGCCGCACCAGTGTTCAAGGAAATTGTGGAACAGAGCCTGCGCTATATGGGCGTGACGCCGTCGAATGCCATCAAGGCGGAGGCGGCTGGGCGGAAGGACAGAGTGCTGACAGCTCCCGATTTGACCGAGCTTAAAGTGTCGCAGGCCAAGTCGGAGCTTAAGGCGAACGCCATGACCTATGAGGTTGTGGGAAGCGGAACGACAGTTCTGCAGCAGGTTCCGAAGCCGGGTACGGCCATGGCCTCCTTCCAGCGGATTTATCTGATCACGGAGGAGCGGAGCAAGCTGCCGGTGCCGAATGTGAGGGGATTGTCGCTGCGGGATGCCCTTGAGGTATGCTCGCTGCTGGAAATGCGCTGTATAACCGAGGGCGAAGGCTTTGTTACTTCTCAGATGGTGGCCAAGCAGCAGGGTGAGCGGGTCTTTAAGCTGGTACTGGAGCCGCCCGGCGAAGCGATTGTGCAGCCGGAGCCTGCCGGAAGTGCTGCTGCGACCTCAGAGCCGGCAGGAGCTGCCGGAGGTGAGGCGGCGCAGGCGGGAGGCGAAGCGGGCACAACGGATGAGAGTCCGCCGCCGTCAGGCTGATCCGGGAACGGCAATTAAATACCGGCAAGGGTCCCATCGCACAAGGGTTGTTCTAATGAATACCTCGTCCGAATAGGCTGGAATGGAAGCGGCTTTCGCGGAAATTTCGGCGTTCGGAGGAGGATATAGCATGAAAATATCTGGGGTAACGGTCAGGCGCCGCTTGTTCTTTATACTGCTGGGCGTCATAGCCGCTTTTATGGCGTTGGTGTTTCGTTTGGGGTATGTGCAGCTTGGTATCGGCAAGGAGCTTTCGGAGAAGGCTGAGAACTCGTGGCGCAGAGAAATTCCATTCACAGCCAAGCGGGGAGAAATCCTCGACAGAAACGGCATTCGTCTGGCGTACAACATCAGTTCTCCGACCATTATGGCGATTCCGGTTCAGGTGGAGGATGCGAGGACGACGGCTGCCAAGCTGGCCAAGGTGCTTGATCTGAAGGAAGAGACGGTATACGGGTTGATCACCAAGAAGGAGAGAATCGTCCGCATTCAGCCCGGAGGCCGAAAAATCTCGACGGAGAAAGCACAGGAAATCCGCGAGCTTGCGCTTCCGGGCATTGTTGTGGCAGAAGATAACAAGCGATACAATCCTTATGGCAGTCTGGCGGCTCATATACTGGGCTTTACCGGGATCGACAACCAGGGCCTAACCGGTGTGGAGCTTACCTATGACAAACGTCTGAGCGGCATGTCAGGCCACATCTCCTATCTGTCGGATGCCAAGGGTGATTTGATGCCCGGCTCTACGGATACTTACCAGAAGCCGCGGGATGGTCTGAATCTGCAGCTGACCATAGACAAGCAGGTGCAGACGATCATGGAGCGTGAGCTTGACCAGGCCATGGTGCAGCATCAGCCCAAGCAGATCATTGCCATTGCGATGGATCCGGGAAGCGGTGAAATATTGGGCATGGCCAGCAGGCCGACCTATGAACCGGACAAATTCCGGGAGGTGCCTTCCGAAGTATATAACCGGAACCTTCCGATCTGGATGACATACGAGCCAGGGTCCACATTCAAGATTATTACGCTGGCTGCTGCGCTGGAAGAGAAGAAGGTAGACCTGCACAACGAGACGTTCTTTGACCCGGGTGCTATTGAGGTTGGCGGGGCGAGGCTGCGCTGCTGGAAAAGAGGCGGGCACGGCAGCCAGACCTTCCTGCAGGTCGTGGAAAATTCATGCAACCCGGGTTTTGTTACACTGGGTCAGCGTTTGGGTAAAGAAAAGCTGTTTGACTATATCAAGGGCTTCGGCTTCGGAACGAAGACGGGAATCGATCTGCGGGGCGAGGAGAACGGGATCCTGTTCAAGCTCGATCGGGTGGGGCCGGTGGAGCTGGCGACGACTTCATTCGGCCAGGGCGTATCGGTTACCCCGATCCAGCAGGTGGCCGCCGTGTCGGCGGCTGTCAATGGCGGGACACTCTATAAGCCGCATGTAGCCAAAGCATGGATTAACCCGGAGACGGGCCAGGTTGTGGACACCATTGAACCTGAAGCGGTGCGGAAGGTAATCTCGGAGGAGACATCGAAGCAGGTGCGGGAGGCGCTGGAAAGCGTTGTAGCCAAAGGCACCGGACGCAATGCGTTTATTGACGGCTACCGGGTAGGCGGCAAAACAGGCACCGCCCAGAAGGTCATCAACGGCCGGTATTCGGCCGATGAGCATATTGTCTCATTCATCGGCTTTGCGCCGGCAGACAATCCGAAGCTCGTCGTATATGTGGCAGTCGATGACCCGGAAGGCATTCAGTTCGGCGGCGTCGTGGCTGCGCCAATCGTCCGCAGTATCATGGCGGATGCGCTTGTCGCGCTAGGCGTTGAGCCCCGCAAGGACCAGGTGGAGCGGGATTACAAATATGGCGAAACGCCGATTGTTGAAGTGCCGAATCTGGTCGGCAAGAGTGTGTCCGAGATCTACGAGGATCTGAACATGAATTTCAATTTATCGTCAGCCGGTACCGGCAGCTATGTGATCCGGCAGGCTCCGGCGGCAGGCGAACGGGTGGAGCGAGGTTCTACCATACGCATTTATTTGGGCAAGGAAACGCCTGAAAATCATAACCATGGATCATAATGAGACTAGAAGGTTCTAGATGAACCCTATAATGGAGGAATAGATATGCTGCTGAGTGAATTGGCGGGTCTCCTGCTTACTTCCCGGCTTGAGGGGGAAGACATCACCGTTACCGGGCTGCAGACGGATTCGCGCAAAGTGAAGCCGGGTAATCTCTTTATCTGCCTGCCGGGTCATACCGTGGATGGTCACGATTACGCCGGGCAGGCGGTTGCCGGGGGGGCTGCTGCGCTGGTCGTGGAGAGGCTGCTGCCGCTTCAGGTGCCGCAAATTATTGTGAAAAGCTGCCGCCTTGCAATGGCAGCAATGGCAGACCGGTATTACAGGCAGCCTAGCCGGCAGATGAAGGTTATCGGAGTAACCGGGACTAACGGCAAGACGACTACCACCTATCTGATCGAACGGATTATGCAGGGAGCAGGCCGCAAGGCAGGGGTGATCGGCACCATCGAGCGCCGCTACGACGGCAAAGCATATCCGATGTCGGGAACGACGCCTGAAGCGCTTGAGCTGCAGGGGTATCTGGCCGAGATGGCTGACGCAGGCACGGAGTACTGTGCGATGGAGGTTTCCTCCCATGCCCTTGAACAGGGACGGGTTAAGGGCTGCCGCTTCAAGACGGCGGTGTTCACGAATCTGACGCAGGATCATCTCGACTACCACGGGACAATGGACCGGTATGCTGCAGCGAAAGAGCTGCTGTTTGCCCGGCTTGGCAATACATTTGGCGCAGATCCGGATGAACGGGTAACGGCCGTGCTTAACGCGGACGATGAAGCGTCAGCGGCATACGCCCGGGCTGCTGCTGTTGAGGTAATTACATACGGTGTCGACAGCGAAGCGGATGTGCGTGCGGTTAACATCCGGATTACCGCGCAAGGGACGTCCTTCCATGTGCGTACGTTCAAGGGAGAGACGGATGTAACCCTGCAGATGGTCGGCAAGTTTAATGTCTATAATGCACTTGCGGCTCTGACTGCCGCGCTTGCGGAGGGCATTTCACTTGAAGAAGCCAAGGCGAGTCTGGAAGCTATTCCGGGTGTGCCGGGACGCGTTGAGGCGGTTCAGGCTGGCCAGGACTTTGCGGTCATCGTGGACTATGCGCATACCCCGGACGGACTGGAAAATGTACTCAGAGCAGTCCGTGAATTTGCGGAGCGCAAGGTCATCTGTGTGTTTGGCTGCGGGGGAGACCGCGACCGTACCAAGCGGCCGATTATGGGACAGATTGCGGCAAGCTATGCCGATTATGTCATTGTGACGTCGGATAATCCGCGTACCGAGGACCCGCAGGCCATTCTGGCAGATATTGAAGCGGGGCTTACGGAAAAAGGCGTCTCCGCTGACCGCTACATGCTGGAGATAGACCGGCGTGCAGCGATTCAAAAAGCGGTTGAAATGGCAAGCTCTGACGATGTAGTATTGATTGCGGGGAAAGGCCATGAAACCTATCAGATCGTCGGCAAGGAAATTCTCGACTTTGATGACCGGCAGGAAGCCAAGGAAGCGATAAGGAGATTACGCCCGTGATTAATCGAACGTTTACAGAGCTGGCAGGCATGTGCGGGGGGACACTTAACGGAGCAGCAAAGCAGCGGGGCGGTGAACGATTCAGCGGGGCAACCACCGACTCGCGCAGAGCCGCATCGGGCCAATTGTTTATCCCGCTTGCAGGGGAACGCTTTGACGGCCATGAATACGCTGCTGAATGCTTTGAGAGAGGGGCAGCCATTGCACTCTGGCAGCAGGACAGGTTGGTGCCGGATGAACTCAGCGCCATGCCTCTTGTATTCGTGCCGGACACGCTGGCTGCGCTGCAGAAGCTGGCAGCTTCGTACCGGAGGCAGCTCCCTGTAAAGATTGTCGGCATTACGGGCAGCAATGGCAAGACCACAACGAAGGATCTGGCAGCAGCCGTGCTTGCTGTCCGCTTCCGTGTACATAAAACCGAAGGTAATCTTAACAATCATATCGGACTTCCGCTTACCATTCTGGCAATGGATGAGACCGTGGACTATGCGGTGCTGGAGATGGGGATGAGCGGCTTTGGGGAAATCAGTCTGCTGACCCGCATTGCGCAGCCCCAGATTGCCTTAATTACCAACATTGGGGACGCGCATCTGCTGCAGCTTGGCTCGCGCGAAGGAATTACCAAAGCGAAGCTGGAGATCGCGGAGGGTATTACACCCGGCGGTGTCCTGCTGATCAATGGCGATGAACCGCTGCTGACCGGGACAACCGGGCAGATTACGCTGGCTGAAGATGTACGGGTGCAGACCTTCGGCTTCGGTGAAAGCTGTGACTGGCGGGCGGAGCCGGTAAGCATAGGCGTTCAGTCTTCCGCTTTCCGGCTGCGCTCGGCAGTGGAGGGTACGGCAGGCAGCGTAATGCTGGAGCTGCCCGTTCCCGGCCGCCACAACATTTCCAATGCTGCAGCGGCTGCTGCTGCAGGGCGCCTCTGCGGCTTGACGGAGGAGCAGATTGCCGCAGGGCTGGCCGGAGTACGGCTGACTGGCATGAGAATCGAATCGCTGCGGGCATTTAACGGGGCAACCCTGCTGAATGACGCGTACAATGCCAATCCTACCGCTGTCCGTGCGGCTATCAGTCTGGTCAGCGAGCTGTCTGGCTTCAATCGCAAATGGCTTGTGCTCGCGGATATGCTGGAGCTTGGACCTGAGGAGCAGCAGCTTCATTATGAGATCGGGGCGATGCTTAGACCCGGTGCGGTAGACCGGCTGCTGACCTATGGGCCGCTGTCCTGGCATACGGCTGAAGGGGCGAAGCCGCGGTTGGGTGAAGAGAATGTCCGGCATTTCGAAGATAAAGCTGCGCTGAATGACTATTTGCGGGAGCAGCTGAGATCAGAGGATCTCGTGCTTGTGAAGGGCTCGCGCGGCATGCGCATGGAAGAAACCGTTCAGGCATTAGAGCGGTGACAGGGGGAGTCGTCTTGGACATAAAGGTCATATTATTTGCGCTCGGTGCATCTTTCCTGCTAGCGGTTGTTCTCGGGCCTTTATTTATTCCGCTGCTGCGGAGAATGAAGTTTGGCCAGCAGATCCGCAGTGACGGGCCGCAGAGCCATTTGAAGAAGAAGGGTACGCCGACAATGGGCGGCATTATCATTATGCTGGCCATGGTCATTTCGTTTCTGAAATTCGCAGACCATACTATGGAGTTCTGGGTGCTGATTACCGCTTCGCTCGGGTTCGGTCTGATCGGCTTTTTGGATGACTATATCAAAATTGCCTTCAAACGGTCGCTTGGCTTGACGGCGAAGCAGAAGCTGTTCGGACAGCTGCTCTTCTCCATCATCATGTGCGTCCTGCTGTATCAAATGAACCACAGCACCGCCATTGCTGTGCCAGGGACAGATTTGAGCTTCGATCTGCAGTGGTTCTATTACATCTTTGTCGTCATTATCCTGTTTGCGACTAGCAATGCCGTTAACTTTACCGATGGTGTGGACGGCCTCCTGTCGGGGACGAGCGCTGTTGCGTTCGGCGCTTTCATCCTGATTGCACTGCAAACGGCCGAATATGAATCAGTTGTCTTCTCGGCCGCTATGATCGGTGCTGTACTGGGCTTCCTGGTTTACAATGCGCATCCGGCCAAGGTGTTCATGGGGGATACAGGTTCGCTCGGTATCGGTGGCGGGCTTGCCGCGGTAGCGATTCTGACGAAGGCTGAGCTGCTGCTGATCGTGATCGGCGGTGTGTTCGTACTCGAGATGCTTTCGGTTATTCTGCAGGTCGGCTCCTTCAAGCTGCGGGGCAAACGAATCTTTAAGATGAGCCCGATTCATCACCACTTTGAACTGTCGGGCTGGTCGGAGTGGAAGGTTGTTACTTCCTTCTGGGCGGTCGGCATTCTGTTTGCGGCAGCCGGACTTGCACTCTACCGCTTGATGTAACAGCGGCACGGCGGCAGTTGTTCTGCCAGCCGAATCTACCACAGTCAGCAGCCTTGCTGCTTTCCAACACGAAGGAGTGTCACCATGAATCATCCGCAAACCTACCGCGGCCGGCGCGTCGTCGTGCTCGGTCTTGCCAAGAGCGGCGTCAGTGTCGCCAAAGTATTTCACTCATATGGAGCAGCTGTTGTTGTAAATGACCAAAAAGAGAGGGAAAAGTGTCCCGAAGCATCAGAGTTGGATGCTTTGGGCATTTCTGTCATCTGTGGAGGCCATCCCGAAGACTTGATTACAGAGGAAACCGCGCTGCTCATTAAGAATCCGGGCATACCGTATCATGTCGGACCCGTCCGTGCCGCGGAAGCGCTGGGTATCGAGATTGTGACCGAGGTGGAGGTTGCCTACTGGCTGTCCCCCGCGCCGATTATCGGCATAACCGGTTCGAATGGCAAGACGACAACCACAACCTGGACCGGCAAGCTGATGGAGGCGGCTGGCATGAAGCCGATCGTGGCGGGCAACATCGGCCGTCCGCTATGCGAGGCTGCTGAAGAAGCGACCGCTGACCAGTGGGTAGTGGCGGAGCTGAGCAGCTTTCAGCTGAAGGGTACCTCAAGCTTCAAGCCTCGCGTCGCAGTGCTGCTTAACCTGGCGGAGACCCACCTGGATTACCATGGGGACATGGACGACTATGTGGCCTCCAAGGCCAGGCTGTTCGCGAATCAGACCTCCGAGGACACAGCCGTACTGAACTGGGATGACCCGGTATGCCGCAGGCTGGCGGAAATGCTGCAGGCTCGTCTGCTTCCGTTTGCCGCTTATCAAAGGCTGGACTCCGGCGTTTATTTGGAGCCTCCTTACCCGGCTGCAGGTGAAGTGGATAAGGCAGCTGTGGACAGCAGGCAAATTGTCTGGAAGTCGGATAAGGGCGTAATCAGGATAGCTGCAGCAGCGGAGCTGGGGATACCAGGGAGGCATAACGCGGCCAATGCGCTCGCGGCAGTCGCAGCCGTGCTGGCTGCTGGAGCAGATCCTAAGCTGCTGGCCGAGCCGCTGCGGAGCTTCCGTGGAGTCGAACACCGGCTGGAGTATGTCGGCTCGTTCCGGGGTGTGGCTTATTACAATGATTCAAAAGCCACGAATCCGACCGCAACAACAATGTCCGTAGGGTCTCTTAAAGAGCCGATCGTGCTCATTGCAGGCGGACTTGACCGCGGCTCCGATTACATGGATCTGCTGCCCATGTTCAAGAGCCGGGTACGTGCTGTTGTGTCTATTGGACAGACGAGGGAGAAGATCAGCCGGGTTGCTGAGCTTGCAGGTTTAACGGAAGTGGTTACGGTCGATCCTTTGGAGGATGCCGAATCCACACTCCGTCAAGCGGTTCGTGAAGCAGCCGCGCTTGCGCGCCCTGGAGATGCCGTACTGCTGTCTCCTGCATGCGCAAGCTGGGATATGTTCCAATCTTACGAGCAGCGGGGGCGAATTTTTAAGGAATCGGCGCATACCTTGTAATAGAGGGCTAGTCCCTACTATTCATAGCAAGAGGTGTCGCTTAGATGACGAAAGCCCGCAAGGCCCCGGATATCTGGATGATTGCCGCCATTGCCTTCATATTGACGATGGGTATTGTCATGGTATACAGCGCCAGTGCCGTACTCGCGTTTCATGACTTTGGTGACTCTTATTATTATGTAAAACGGCAGCTGCTGTTCGCGGCGCTAGGAATCGGCGCGATGATCTTCACCGCCAATACAGATTACTGGGTGTGGCGCAGAATGGGTCTTGCCGCACTGCTGGTCTGTTTCGGTCTGCTGCTCCTCGTGCTTATTCCCGGCGTCGGCGTCGTGCGCGGCGGTGCGCGCAGCTGGCTTGGCATCAGCTCGTTCGGAATCCAGCCATCCGAGTTCATGAAGCTGGCGATGGTTATATTCCTGGCCAAATATTTGTCAGATAAGCAGCAGCTGATTGTTCACTTCACCAAGGGTCTGCTGCCTCCGCTGGGCATTATGGGTGCGGCGTTCGGCCTGATCATGCTGCAGCCTGATCTCGGCAGCGGAGCGGTTATGATGGGTGCGGCACTGCTGGTTATTTTTACGGCGGGTGCCAGGCTCAAGCACTTGATGTCGCTCGCGCTCGTGGGAGTAGCCGGGCTGGTCGGCCTGATCATAGCAGCTCCTTACCGGATGCA
The DNA here is from genome assembly GCF_003233845.1 of Paenibacillus sambharensis. Taxonomy (GTDB): domain Bacteria; phylum Bacillota; class Bacilli; order Paenibacillales; family Paenibacillaceae; genus Paenibacillus_I; species Paenibacillus_I sambharensis. The sequence goes on along the minus strand of NZ_QKRB01000055.1, from coordinate 117,389 downwards.
GCGTATAACAGCCTTTCTGGATCCCTGGCAGGACCCGCTCGGGGCCGGCTACCAGTCGATCCAGTCGTTGTATGCGATCGGTCCCGGCGGCCTGGTTGGACTCGGGCTCGGCATGAGCCGGCAGAAGTATAACTACCTGCCTGAGCCGCAGACCGATTTTATCTTCTCCATTCTGTCCGAGGAGCTTGGGTTTATCGGAGGCGCGGCGCTGATTATCTTGTTCCTTATTCTTGTATGGCGCGGCATGCGGACCGCCATAATGGCCCCCGACTTGTTCGGCAGCCTGCTTGCGATCGGCATTATTGGCATTGTGGCCGTGCAGGTTTTTATCAACATTGGCGTTGTCATCGGCATGATGCCAGTAACGGGCATCACACTGCCGCTTGTCAGCTACGGGGGTTCTTCACTGACCCTGCTGCTTACAGCGCTCGGCATCTTAATTAATATATCCCGATATTCGAGGTGAACCAGATGAAAGTTGTATTGACCGGCGGCGGCACAGGCGGGCATATCTATCCTGCAGTAGCGATCGGAAGACAGCTGCAGCGTGAAGAGCCGGGAACTGAGCTGCTGTATATCGGGACTGGGCGCGGTCTGGAAAGCCGGATCGTGCCAGAGCTCGGGATACCGTTCGAAGCGGTGGACATTACCGGCTTCAGGCGCAAGCTTTCCCTGGATAATATAAAGACAATCATCCGGTTTGTGATAGGCGTCAGACGGGCCAGAGGCCTGCTCCGCCGTTTCAAGCCTGATGTGGTAATCGGTACAGGCGGATATGTATGCGGACCTGTCGTATATGCGGCAGCGAAGCTCGGCATTCCGACAGTGATTCATGAGCAGAACGTTGATCCGGGGCTGACCAATAAATTTCTGAGCCGATACGCGGACACGGTTGCCGTCAGCTTCGAGGAGTCGCTTAGCCGTTTCGGCAGCCGCAGCAAGGTGCTCCATACCGGTAACCCCTGCGCAACAAATGTGCTGCATGCCGATAGAGCGAAAGGCTTTAAGTCACTCGGGATTCCTGAGGGAAGCCGCCTTGTGCTGTTTGTCGGCGGCAGCCGGGGCGCGAAGGCCTTTAATGACACAATGGTGGAAATGGCACCGCAACTGGACGAGATACCGGGCGTCCAGTTTGTGTTTGTTACGGGAGAAACCTACTATGAGAAAACGAGCGGGCGGATCGCGTCCTTGAAGGGGGTGCCTTCTGACCGGCTGCATATTGTGCCTTATCTGAACAATATGGCCGAAGTGCTTGCGGCTTCGTCGCTTGTCGTCAGCCGTTCGGGCGCTTCGTCGCTTGCGGAAATTACGGCGCTTGGTGTTCCTTCCATCTTGATCCCCTCGCCGAATGTGACGGGCAATCACCAAGAGCCTAATGCAAGGAGTCTGGCAGATGCCGGTGCAGCCGTCATGATCTTGGAACGGGATCTTACCGGACAGAAGCTGCTTGCAGAGATCGGCGGCATTGTGGGCAGGGAAGACAGGCTGCAAGCAATGGGAGAAGCGGCGCGTAAGCTGGGCATGCCGCAATCCGCGAATGTTATAGCCTCCGAGATCAAGACGCTGATCAAGCGCAAATAAGAGGACTGTCCTGGGCGATTGTCACACTCCCTGTCATACGGGCATAAAATACCGTATAACTCGTGACAGCCGCCTGACGGCGAACGGTTTCCGCGCCTGAAGAGCCGGACGGAAGAGGCCTACGGCCCATTCCGCTCAATTCGAGCACAAGGAGGATCGACCATGGAGCAATTAATCGAACAATTGAAAGAAGCCGGTGCAGGTACCGTGCTGATCCAGGAGCCGCTTGCGGAGTATACCACCTGGAAAATCGGCGGGCCGGCGGATATCCTCGTCATACCAGAGACCAAGGAGGAGCTCATTGCCGCAGTCAAGCTGTTGTCTGCAAAGGGCCTGTCTTGGACGAACTTGGGTCGCGGCTCCAACATGCTGGTGAGCGATAAGGGGATCCGGGGCGTCGTTATTAAGCCCGGCAAAGGATTGGACTATGTCCGGTTTGAAGGTAATCAGGCTTACGCGGGGGCCGCCTACTCCTTTATCAAACTGTCCGTACTTGCAGGCAAAGAGGGGCTGACCGGACTTGAATTCGCGGGGGGAATTCCGGGCACGGTCGGCGGGGCCGTCTACATGAACGCCGGCGCACACGGGTCGGATGTGTCACGAATATTCAAATCGGCAGACATTGTACTGGGTTCTGGTGAATTGGTGCGCTGCGGGCTTGATGAGATGCAGTTTGCATACCGTCATTCCTTCCTCCATGATACGCCGGGCGTTGTTGTGGAGGCTGTGTTCGAGCTGCAGCCTGGGGACCGCAAGGAAATAGCGGCGGCCATGGCATCTTATAAAGACCGGAGGCTTCGGACCCAACCGCTCAAGATGGCTACTTGCGGCAGTGTGTTCCGCAATCCTCCAGGGGATCACGCAGCCCGCCTGATTCAAGAAGCCGGACTTAAAGGCTTCCAGATCGGCGGTGCTCAAGTATCCGAGCTGCATGCCAACTTCATCGTGAACACCGGGCAGGCGTCTGCCGAAGACGTCCTCACCCTTATGTCACATATCAAGCGGACGGTCCAGGAGCGCTTCGGCGTCGAGCTGGTACCTGAGGTGCTGGTGGTGGGTGAGCGGTAAATCGGAGGTGAAGCATTGGACAAATTGGTGATTGAAGGCGGCAAACCACTCTCCGGAACAATTGTCATCCAAGGTGCGAAAAATGCCGCTTTACCGATTCTGGCCGCAAGTTTGCTGGTGGATGGCACAGTGATCATTGATCAGGTGCCCAAGTTGCTTGATATTGATGTGATGCTGAGCATTCTGCGTGACCTCGGCTGCAGGGCCGAGCATATCGGGCAGTCGGTTGTGCTTGATACAGCATCGCTGCATTCTTCCCATGTGCCCGAGACGCTGATGAGGCAGATGCGATCGTCGATTTTTCTGATGGGGCCGCTCTTGGCCCGCTTTGGCCGGGTGGAAATCTACCAGCCTGGAGGATGCGCAATCGGAGAGCGCAAGATTGATCTTCATCTGCGCGGGCTGGAGGCGCTTGGTGCCGAAATTAAGGAAACAGGCAGCAGAATCATCTGCACGGCCGAGCGGCTGAAGGGTGCAGATATCGTACTGGACTTTCCAAGTGTTGGCGCAACCGAGAATATTATGATGGCCGCCGTGCTCGCAGAGGGAATAACCACCATCACCAATGCAGCCCGTGAGCCGGAAATCCAGGATTTACAACATTTTCTGAACCAGATAGGTGCAAAAATTCTCGGCGCCGGAACCGATACAATAACGATAGAGGGTGTCCGGTCGGTCGTGCCGTGCAGATACCGGATCATCCCGGACCGGATTGTGACGGGGACTGTAATGGTGGCCGCCGCAGCAACACGCGGGCAGGTAACCCTGCAGAACACAAACCCGGCTCACCTGACCTCTCTGATCCATGTTCTGCGCCGTGCAGGTGTTCAAGTCATAGTTGACGGTGATATAATAAAGGTCGGCGGCGCAAGCCGTCCCAAGGCGATAGACCGGATTGTAACAAATCCTTATCCGGCTTTCCCGACGGATCTTCAATCCCAGGTCATGGTGCTGCTGGCATTGGCGGATGGCACCAGCCTGATGAAAGAAACCATATTCGAAGGACGGTTCAAGCATGTGGATGAACTGGTAAGGATGGGTGCTGACATCAGGATTGACCAGAACTGTGCATTTGTACGCGGGGTTCCGCGCCTGTATGGCGCAACAGTGGAGGCTACGGATCTGAGGGCAGGAGCAGCGCTCGTTATCGCCGGATTGGCGGCACAAGGGCAGACAATCGTGGAGCAGGTTCATCATATCGACCGCGGATATGACGAGATTGAGACGCTCTTCAATCGTCTGGGTGCCAAAATTACGAGATACAGCGCGGCGCTTAATAACCGCGTGATTCCAGGCTGAGATCAGCTTCATTCCCGGTTTTCAGTAATGAGAACCGGATGTTTTTTCACGGAAGAAGGGACAAGTTATGCCGGATCAGATGCCAGTACTACGTGAACCAAAGCCTGCGCGAAGAGCAAACCGCAAGCTGCTGGCTATCATTCTGTTATTATTCGTCGTGCTGCTCTCTGTACTGTTTTTCCGTTCATCGATCAGCAAGATATCATCGGTCACGGTTACCGGCCATCAGCATATTAGCACTGCTGAGATCCAAAAGGCTGCCGGGATTGCCGTTGGTGATCCGTTCTTCTATCCGGGTGAGTCGGAGTATGCAAAGCGGATTAAGCAGCTCAAGTCGGTCGAGGAAGTTGAGGTAATCAAATCATTTCCCGGGGTTGTTCACATAACCGTCAAGGAATATCCGACCGTTGCTTTTGAGCTGTCGGATAAAGGCGAGATATCGGCTATTTTGTCTAACGGCACTATTCTGCCGGCAGGCAGCAATTATGTTGTGGATAAGCCCGTACTCAGCGGCTGGCCTGCTGACGATCCTGTTCGTGAGGAGCTTACCGCCAAGCTGGCTGATATCCCTCCCGACCTGCTGGCTGATTTTTCTGAGATCATGCCCTTTCCTTCTAATTCATATGCTGACAGGATCAGAATATATACCCGGACGAAGTTTGAAATTATAACAGCCGTTTCGCTGCTGCCGGAGAAGGTGGAAACGATCAAGGCGGTTATTGAAACACAGGACCCCGGAAGTGTGACGCTGCTGCTGTCAGACCGCTATGTGCCTTATGTTTCCGAGGATGAAGAGGAGCAGGAGCAGTAAAAAGAGACTACTCAACGGCAATAAACAGTGGTACAATTTTATTTATGGGTTTGACAGAATCTTGGTTTTTTGCTAGCTGTGCGGATGTTACATGTTAGAAAGAAAATATTGGCAGAGCGGAAAAGGCAAAAAAATTGTAGAAAAAAGAGGGAAAATATAAAGGGCGTTGAATTAGTAGTACAGTGTCTGCACTACTACAGATATGTTAGTATTATATGATGTACTCTTAATAACTATAATTAACCATTGAAATCAACATTTATTGTGAAACGGAGGTGCCATGGGTTGAGCAGTAATGACATCATTGTCAGTTTGGACATCGGTACATCCAAAGTTCGTGTTATTATTGGCGAAGTGACTAACGGAGCCATTAATATTATAGGGGTTGGATCTGCCGACTCGGAGGGTATACGCAAGGGAGCTATCGTTGATATCGACCAGACCGTCCAGTCGATCCGCAATGCGGTTGATCATGCTGAGCGCATGGTTGGTATAGAAATATCCGACGTATATGTAGGCATTCAAGGCAATCACATCGCCCTGCAAACGAACCATGGAGTTGTTGCCGTATCGAACGAGGATCGGGAGATCGGTGAAGAGGATATCGAACGTGTGCTGCAGGCGGCCAAGGTCGTGGCACTGCCGCCCGAGAGGGAAATAATCGGCCTCGTTCCTAAGCAGTTCCTGGTGGACGGGCTGGATGGCATATCCGACCCGCGCGGGATGATTGGCGTCAGACTGGAAGTGGAAGCAACGGTTATAACCGGTGCGAAGACCGCGATACATAACCTGATGCGCTGTGTGGAGAAGGCGGAGCTGCAAATTTCGGGCGTCATCCTGATGTCGCTCGCTTCCGGGCAGATGGCACTTACCAAGGACGAGAAGAACATGGGTACGGTCCTGGTTGATGTCGGTGCCGGGTCCTGTACGATTGCCGTGTTTGATCAAGGCAATCTGGTTGGTACATCGACACTGCCGGTCGGCGGCGAGTATGTAACCAACGACATTTCGTATGGACTGCGCACGCAGACCGAGCAGGCGGAGAAGATCAAGCTCAAGTTTGGCTGTTCGCTCGTGGATGATGCGGCGGAGGATCAGAAGTTTAAGGTTATGCGTATGGGCAGCAATGTGGAGAAGGAATTCACCCAGGTGGATTTGGCTAACATTATTGAGCCGCGAATGCAGGAAATCTTCCATTTGGTACGCCAGGAAGTACGCCGGATGGGCTTTGGCGATAAGGTGAACGGCTATGTGCTGACCGGGGGCTCCGTGTCGATGTCCGGTGTTCTTCCCCTCGCACAGAGCGAGCTGGAGGCAACCGTACGGATTGCTGTGCCTGATTATATCGGTGTCCGTGATCCGGCATACACGAGCGGGGTTGGCATGATTCAGTATGTCTCCCGCTACATGCGAGTCCGCTCAGGCGGTTCACCCAAAAAATCGGCTGCCCGCAAGCAGGGGCCGACGACATCTGCGCCATCCAAGCCTGGGCTGTTCGAACGGCTGAAAAATATGTTTAGCGAATTCATTTGATCGGGGGAAACATAAATGTTGGAATTCGATTTTGATATGGAACAACTGGCGCAGATAAAAGTCATCGGTGTTGGCGGCGGCGGCAGCAATGCGGTTAACCGGATGATTGAGAATGGCGTCAAGGGCGTGGAGTTTATTACGGTAAACACAGACGCACAGGCGCTTCATATAGCAAAATCAGAGCAGAAGCTTCAAATCGGGGACAAGCTTACCCGCGGTCTCGGCGCCGGCGCCAATCCGGAGGTCGGCAAGAAAGCAGCCGAGGAATCACGTGATATGATTGCTAACACGTTGAAAGGTGCAGATATGGTGTTCGTCACTGCTGGTATGGGCGGCGGCACCGGAACGGGTGCTGCACCGGTCATTGCAGAGATTGCCCGCGAATGCGGCGCTCTGACGGTTGGCGTAGTAACCCGTCCATTCACCTTCGAAGGACGCAAGCGTTCCGGACAGGCGGATCTCGGCATCGAAGCACTGAAGGAGAAGGTAGACACGCTTATCGTCATTCCGAACGACCGTCTGCTGGAAATCGTCGATAAGAAGACGCCCATGCTGGAGGCCTTCCGCGAAGCGGATAATGTGCTCCGTCAGGCTGTACAGGGCATATCGGACCTCATTGCTGAACCGAGTCTGATCAACCTGGACTTTGCCGACGTAAAGACCATTATGACCGAGCGCGGCTCGGCGCTGATGGGGATCGGGGAAGCAAGCGGCGAGAACCGCGCTGCAGAAGCAGCCCGCAAGGCAATTATGAGCCCGCTGCTGGAGACGTCCATTGACGGTGCCAGAGGGATTATCATGAATATTACCGGCGGAGCTAACCTGTCACTCTATGAAGTTAATGAGGCGGCCGAGATTGTCATTTCCGCTTCCGATCCAGAGGTCAATATGATTTTCGGTGCCAGCATCAATGAAGACATGAAGGATGATATCAAGGTAACGGTTATTGCGACCGGCTTTGAGCTCAAGCCTCCTGCCAGCCTTCGCCGCAATCCTGCACAAGGACAGCAGCAGGGTGCCGAGCAGCAGTCTTCGGAATCGCGTCCGGCCAGCGCTTCGAACCTGAAGCCGTTTGGCGGTGGTGTATCAAGTGACCAGCTTGATATCCCGGCTTTCTTGCGCAATCGTCCTCGCGGCGACCGTTAATTCGTACTAGACTTGATAAGCAGCTGTTCTCTTCGGGATCTCCCGTAAGAGGACAGCTTTTTTTATACCCCGAGCCGTAAACCAGGTACTCCGCCATCAGCCCGTCATCATGAAAGTCTTCTTTATGTAAATCTCTTAACCGGCTGTCGAGCCTTTGTCAGCAGGTACGACAGCATTCTTGTTCCGTTCCGGCTGTTCAGCGCAGGGCCTGCCGATTATCCGCGTTCTTTCTTCCGCCCCGACAAAAAAAGATCGGGCATGACGGCATGTTTAGACAGACATTGAAATATGATTTTACTATACTAATCTCAACCGTTCCCATAACGATAAGGGTGCCTCAAGGACTGAGGCAGGCAGGAGGGTGAGTCCCGCTGGTCGTCTATGTGGATCTTGTTTTTTTTACAAACCTGCTCATTGATGGAGCGGTTTTGCTGACGACGGCCTGGGTAAGGGGCCTTCGTCCACAGCTGCTTCGCTTGTCAGCTGCAGCAGTGCTGGGTGCTTTGTATGTTGTGATGATGTTTGTCCCGCCGCTATCCTTCCTGTACACGTTCCTGCTCAAATTTGCCCTGTCTCTGCTCATGCTGTGGACGGCGTTCGGGTATGCGAGCCTTCAGCATTTCATCCGTAACGTAGCCGCCTTCTATGGAGTCAATTTTGCTGCCGCTGGGGGTGTGCTCGGGTTTCACTATTTATTGCAAAGCTCCGGAGAGCTGTGGGATGGTCTGTGGTTTACTCGGACAGGCGGGCTGGGATTTGAACTGCAGCTGGGCCTGCTGTTTGTTGCCGGGACATGTGCCGTTTCCTTGCTGATCTACCGGTATGTCTGGAGCAGCCGCCGCAAGACTGAGCGCGTGCAGGGACATCTCGCGGATGTTACGGTCAAGATAGGGGATCAGGAGCGGTGCTGCACCGGCCTGATCGACACGGGCAATCAGCTGTATGACCCGCTTACTAGAACGCCCGTCATGGTTATGGAAGCTTCGCTATGGCAATCAGAGCTGCCGCCTGGCTGGATCAAACGGATCAGAGATTCCGAAGTCGATCTGCTGCTGGCTGGACTGGAGCATGATGACAGCCCCTGGCGTGACCGTCTGCGGCTTGTGCCTTACCGGGGCATTAATAAGGGAACACAATTCATGCTGGCGCTAAAACCGGACCGTGTCATTGTAGCGCACAGCGGTCAAGTCTATGAAACTCACAAGGTACTGATTGGTTTGGATGGAGGAAAGCTGGTTTCAGACGGCACCTATCAGGCAATCATTCATCCGCTGCTGGTGGAAAGCCTGGAGGCCGGCTGAACGGCCACTACATTATGCATTACGGGGAGGACTGGCTTTACATGGTCGTGAAATGGAAATTGATCCTGCAGTTATATTATTACCGGATTTTATTTTTATTCGGGCTGAAGAGCGATGAGATTTATTATATCGGCGGGAGTGAGGCGCTGCCGCCGCCGCTGACACGGGAGGAAGAGGAGTTCTTGCTCGCCAAGCTGTCCTCAGGGGACACGGCAATCCGTGCCATGCTGATTGAGCGGAATCTCCGCCTGGTCGTCTATATTGCCAGGAAATTTGAGAACACGGGTATTCACATCGAGGATCTGGTATCCATCGGGGCGATCGGTCTGATCAAAGCGGTGAATACCTTTGACCCGGAGAAGAAGATCAAGCTTGCGACCTACGCTTCCCGCTGTATTGAGAACGAAATCCTGATGTACCTGCGGCGCAACAGCAAGATTCGGACGGAGGTCTCCTTCGATGAGCCGCTAAATATCGACTGGGACGGTAATGAGCTGCTGCTCTCGGATGTGCTCGGGACCGAGAATGACACGATTTACCGGAATATTGAGGAGCAGGTGGACCGGAAGCTGCTGCATAAGGCGCTGGAGAAGCTGTCCGAACGGGAGCGGACCATTATGGAGCTGCGCTTCGGACTGACGGACGGCGAGGAGAAGACCCAGAAGGACGTCGCTGATCTGCTCGGCATATCCCAGTCGTATATCTCCAGGCTGGAGAAGCGGATCATCAAGCGTCTGCGTAAGGAATTTAACAAGATGGTCTAGCCCAGGCCGGGCGACGAACAGAAGGAGTATGGCACACGCCATGCTCCTTCTTGTATATTTGTTCACCAAGAAGTGAAAAAAACACTCTGCAAGGCGACTAACCGCTTGTCTGGCAAGGCTTCCGGCAGTGTAGACGGACCACAACAGGAACGGGGTGACAAAGCCCTGCTGAAAGCGATTAAAAGCTTGACAGATCAAGCATTTTCCACGTTGAATGATCGGTGTTCAGCTGTCCTGCAGAGATGTTCTGGTGCCTTGTGAGCTGGAATAAAAAAGAAGGCCAAGGGGATAATGTACATTAATGTTTCTCCTTGGGAGGTAATCACGTTGACCCGAAATAAAGTTGAGATCTGTGGAGTGGATACCGCTAAACTGCCCGTACTGACGAATGCCGAGATGAGAGAACTGTTCACGGCACTGCAAACACGCAACGAGCTGGCAGCAAGAGAGAAATTAGTAAACGGCAACTTGCGGCTGGTGCTCAGTGTCATCCAGCGGTTCAACAACCGGGGCGAGTTTGTGGATGATCTGTTTCAAGTCGGCTGTATCGGGCTGATGAAGGCTATCGATAATTTTGATCTGGGGCAGAACGTCAAGTTCTCCACATACGCAGTCCCGATGATTATTGGGGAAATCCGCCGTTATTTGCGTGACAACAATCCGATTCGTGTATCCAGAAGCCTTAGGGATATCGCCTATAAAGCACTTCAGGTCAGGGACAGCCTGACCAACCAGAATTCACGTGAGCCAACGATCTTCGAGATCTCCGAAGCGCTGAATGTGCCGAAGGAGGATGTAGTGTTCGCGCTTGATGCTATCCAAGACCCGGTGTCGCTGTTCGAGCCGATCTATCATGACGGAGGAGACCCCATCTATGTGATGGACCAGATCAGTGATGACAAGAACAAGGATGTATCCTGGATCGAGGAAATTGCCCTCCGGGAGGCTATGCATAAGCTCGGTGACAGGGAAAAAATGATTTTATCGATGCGTTTTTTTGAAGGGAAAACCCAGATGGAAGTAGCCGATGAGATCGGCATATCGCAGGCGCAGGTTTCCAGACTTGAGAAGTCAGCCATTCAGCAGATGCAAAAGCATGTCAAAACCTGATTGACAGGCAGCCAGGCCGCTTATCGCTCACACGAAGCTCCTCCGTCCTCAGGACGGCGGAGCCGTTTACTTTTTTTGGCCAGTAATTTTAGTGAGCATATGCCAGCGTTTAATCATATAGTGTATAGAGGGGGATAAGGCTTCTACCCATCTTGATGCGGGGCTGGTGACGGCATTGGTGAAGATATCAGATTTTCAAACGAAGGACGTCATCAATATCGTGGACGGCAGGAAGCTCGGCCAGATCAGTGACCTGGAGCTGGACTTAAGGCAGGGGCGCATTGATTCCATTGTGGTCCCGAATTATACGAAGTTCTTCGGCTTGTTCGGGGGCGGAACGGAAGTAGTCATCCCTTGGCGGAATATTGTCAAGATTGGGACTGATGTTGTCCTTGTACGGCTTGATGATACGAAGGCATACCGGCAGGATGATGAGGAGGCTGCCCGCTGACGGGAACAGCTGCTCGCCGCCGCTCCCGAACCTGCGGTACACTGGGCAGGAGGTGATATGCGCGATGGAGCCTTTTGTGCGACAAACGAATGATGGCAAGCCATCCTTACATATGCTGCAAAGCTGGATCGAAGAGATGCCGGGGTTAACCGCTGGCATTACCGGCCGTGAAGGGGGCGTCAGCGGGGAGCCGTGGCGTTCGCTTAACTGTGCCTTTCATGTTGGTGATGACCCCGAAGCGGTCATCCGCAACCGCCAGCTGGTAACCGAAGCGCTGGGCTGGACGCTTGAGGCCTGGACATGTGCCGAGCAGGTGCATGGAACAGCTGTTTTCCGGGTAATGGGGAAGGACAGGGGCAGCGGGTCGGTTAGCAGAGAGTCGGCCATACCCGGGGCGGATGCAATTATGACTGATGTTCCCGGTGTCCTGCTGGCTTCGTTTTACGCGGATTGTGTGCCGCTCTTCTTCCTGGATCCTGTTAACCATGCGGCTGCGCTGGCCCATGCCGGCTGGAAGGGAACTGTCGGTGGAATTGCGCGAAATACGATTGAGGCGATGTCTTCGGCCTATGGCACAGATCCGGCTTCGCTCCGCTGCGCGATTGGCCCTTCTATAGGCGCCTGCTGCTATGAGGTGTATGGGCCGGTCAAGGAGCAGATAACGGAAGCCGCAGAGCGCCTGTCTGAGGAAAACGGCACGCCGGCGGATACATTGGTTACACGGACGGGTGACGGGACGGCAAGGGTTAACTTGAAAGAAATAAACCGACAGATTATGATAAAAGCAGGAATATTGGCGACGAACATCGAAATAACGAAGCAGTGCACAGGCTGTCTGACCGGAGAGTTCTATTCCCATCGTGTTGAACAGGGCCGGGCAGGACGGATGGCCAGCTTTATCGGGTTTGCGTAAGGAGAGGTGAGAAGGACCATTGTCAGCAGCAGACAGACTTCATGAAGTGGACCGCCGGATAACGGAGGCATGCCAGCGGAGCGGGCGGGAACGCTCAGAGGTTGGCGTGATTGCCGTGACCAAATATGTATCGGCTCCTGCCGTGTTTGAGGTGCTGCGCACCGGTTTAAAGCATCTGGGGGAGAACCGCTGGCAGAACGCCGAGAGCAAGTGGCGGGCGGTAGAGGAAGCGTCCGTGAGCGATCCGGCAGTCGGACAAGCGGTATGGCATTTTATCGGATCGCTGCAGACGAACAAAGTGAAGGAAGTAGTAGGCAGGTTTACATACATCCATTCGCTGGACAGGCTGTCGCTTGCCAAAGCAATTGACAAGCAGGCGGAGCAGCTGGGTATTCGCGTTCCCTGCTTCGTACAGGTTAATGTGTCCGGCGAGGATTCCAAGCATGGCCTGGCGCCCGGCGGACTCGAGGACTTCATACGTCAGATCGCGGACTTCCAGCATCTCGAGGTAGCGGGGCTGATGACAATGGCTCCTTATGAAGCAGAACCGGAGGCTACGCGGCCGGTGTTCCGCGGGCTTCGGGAGCTGCGGGACAAGCTCAATGCTAGCGGTCTGCTGTCCTATGAAGTGAAGCATTTATCCATGGGTATGTCGAATGACTTTGATATTGCGGTTGAAGAAGGAGCTACCTGGCTCAGGCTGGGGAGCATTCTCGTAGGGAAAGAGGAGGGTGTACGATGAGTGTGATGAACCGGTTTATGAATTTCCTTGGTCTGCAGGAGGAAGAGGAGATTATTGAGCGTGAACGCGGGCTTGAACGGAATCAAGGCCAGCAGGACGCGGAGCAGGAAATTGAAACCCCGGCGTTCGAGCAGCGTAAGAATACGAAAGGGGCCAACGTCGTCAGCATCCACTCACAGAAGAATGTACGTGTTGTCCTGAACGAGCCCCGCACCTACGACGAAGCTCAGGAAATTGCGGACCACCTTCGCAGCAGGCGGTCGGTCATCGTCAATCTGCAGCGCGTTCGCAAGGAGCATGCCGTCCGTATTGTCGATTTCCTAAGCGGCACAGTCTATGCGCTCAATGGCAGCATCTCGAAGCTCGGCCCGAACATCTTTCTATGCACGCCAGATTCCGTTGAAATCCAGGGCTCCATTACAGATATGCTGGCGGACGACCCGAACTACAATCAAATGAGGTGACTTAGTGTATCAAATAGAAGCGTTTATTTGGCGAGCTCAAGATATTTACTCGTTCATTATCATTGCTTACATCCTGCTGTCCTGGCTGCCGAATGCCCGGGAGAGCTTCATCGGTGAATTTCTTGGCAAACTGGTAGAGCCTTACCTTGCTCCATTCCGCCGTATTATCCCGCCTATCGGCGGCATGCTGGATATTTCGCCCATTGTCGCACTCTTCGCCCTTCGCTTCATCGCAGCGGGCTTGATTGCGGTCATCAGGTTCTTCGTAGGCGGTTAGAATGAGCAATCACGAAATCTATACACATTTCCATCCCGATGAGCGGGCTTTTGTCGATAAGGCGATGGAATGGGTGGAACGGGCGGCGGTCGGCCATGAAGACCGCCGTACGGATTTCCTGGATCCAAGACAGTCTTTTATTCTGACTACGCTTGCCAACCGTGAGCCTGACGCCCTGCTTCGTCTTGAAGGCGGTTATCCGGAAGCGGAACGGAAGCGAGCGATCATCGTTCCTGCTTACCGTGATCCCCAGTATGAGCCGGCAGGCATCGTAGTGCTGGCGGTCCGTTCAGGCGACAATCGTCACCTGGAGCTGGATCACGGCGATTATATGGGAGCGATACTTGGCCTTGGCATTAAGCGGGATGTGATCGGGGACATCCATGTGCATGAGGATGGCTGTCATTGTCTGGTGACAGAGGAATTTGCGGATTTTCTGAATATACATCTGCGGCAAGTACACCGGGTTCATGTCCTCACGGACATTCTTCCGATCGATCAGCTGAAGGCGGTTAAACCGGATTTGGAAGAAATGAACTTTACGGTGGCTTCTTTGCGTCTTGACGGGATATGCAGCGATGTTTACCGGATCAGCCGGGCCAAAATCGTCGACCCGATCCGGGCCGGCCGCTGCCGGGTGAACTGGAAGGTGACCGAGGACCCGTCCGCCCAGCTTCGCGAGGGTGATATTATCTCATTCCACGGGCTGGGCAGGTTCAAGATGCTGGCTGTGGAAGGGCTGACGAAGAAGGGAAGAATCCGGGTGAAGGTCGGGAAGTTCATCTAAACCCGGCCTTCATTACGTCTCCTTGCTTCTACGTGCCTCATGCGAAAAAATATAATGAAATTGACCCCATGTGCAGGAATTTGGATGGTTCTGTCGAATCCCTCCTTATATAATCTGCAGCCTAAACCGTCACTCATATAGGAGGTGCGCCAATGCCGCTAACGCCATTGGACATACATAACAAAGAATTCGGGCGCCGACTGCGCGGCTACGATGAAGATGAGGTCAACGAATTTCTAGACCAGGTAATCAAGGATTATGAGGCGCTTATCCGTGAGAACAAGGAGCTTCAGAACCAGGTGCTGAACCTTCAGGAGAAGCTGAATCATTTTGCTAATATCGAAGAAACGCTCAGCAAGACGATTATCGTGGCCCAGGAGGCCGCCGATGAAGTCAAGAACAACTCCAAGAAGGAAGCACAGCTGATCGTCAAGGAAGCCGAGAAGAATGCGGACCGGATCATTAATGAAGCCTTGTCCAAGTCGCGTAAGGTGGCGCTTGAGGTAGAGGAGCTCAAGAAGCAGGCGTCGATCTACAGAGCTCGCTTTAAGACGCTCGTAGAGGCACAGCTCGACCTGCTGAGTAACGAAGGCTGGGATTCACTGGAGGGTGAAGCGCCGCGCCGCCGTGAGGCGCTCGAACAGGATTAGGATCTGGAAGCGTACGGCTGTCCCGGCAGGTTGACAAACGGGCTTCCAAACGCGTATAACTATAGTATTGACCGACACAATGGTCGACAAGGAATCGAATTTCCATGAACTTCGTTGACGGGAACAAGTAAGCCGCAGCCCTGTCCCCCAGAGAGCCGGTAACCGCTGAAAGCCGGTGTTCAGCCTGCAGCCGAATATCATCCCCGAGAAGCTCCGCCGAAACGTAATTAAGCGGAGCCGGTTATCCGCCGTTACAGGGAATGCGGGCAGTTGATGCCCGCAGCTAAGGAGCTGTTGTTCGTAACCGGTCTGGCACGGATCATCTGTGTGCTTCCGGCGTTCAGCGGAATTAGGGTGGTAACGCGAGTTCAAGCTCGTCCCTTTATCAGGGGCGGGCTTTTTTGTATGTTAAATTCAGGATACGGGAGTGAGCCGAAAGCATGGAACGCGTAGACGTGAAAGAGAAGGCAAGGGCGCGTGAGTCAAGAATATTGGATAAATGGAGACAGGAAGACACCTTCAAGGCATCAATCGAGAACCGTGACGGACATCCGCATTTCGTCTTCTATGAAGGGCCGCCGACTGCTAATGGAGCACCGCATATCGGCCACGTGCTAGGGCGGGTAATCAAGGATTTTATCTGCCGTTACAAGACGATGTCCGGTTACAAGGTGCTGCGCAAGGCCGGTTGGGATACGCATGGCCTTCCGGTTGAGCTTGGCGTTGAGAAGCAGCTTGGCATCTCGGGCAAGCAGGAGATCGAGAATTATGGAGTCGAAGCCTTCGTTAACAAGTGCAAGGACAGCGTCTTTGAATATGAGCGCCAGTGGCGCGAGCTGACAGAAGCGATCGCTTACTGGACCGATATGGACAATCCGTATATCACGCTGAAGAACAGCTATATCGAGAGTGTATGGCATATCCTGTCCACCATCCACAAGAAAGGCCTGCTGTACCGGGGACACCGGGTAAGCCCGTACTGTCCGGACTGCCAGACCACTCTAAGCTCCCATGAGGTTGCGCAGGGCTATGAAGATGTAAAGGATCTGAGCGCGACGGTCAAGTTCAAGCTTGCTTCAGGCGAATCGATTCTGGCATGGACGACGACGCCGTGGACTCTTCCGTCTAACGTTGCGCTTGCAGTGAACCCGGAGCTAATCTATGTGAAGGTGAAGAAGGACGGGGAAACTTATATCGTCGCCGAGGCGCTTGCGGAAAGCGTGATGAAGGAGAACTTCGAGATTGTCTCCAGCCTGAAGGGCGCAGAACTGGTGGGCCTGTCCTACGAGCCGCCGTTCCGTTACGTATCGGTGGAGAAGGGGCATATCGTCATTGCCGGCGATTTTGTCAGTGATACAAGCGGTACGGGTATCGTTCATATTGCGCCAGCGCACGGCGAGGACGACTACCGCGTATGCCGCCAAAACGGCATCAGCATGCTGAGCGTTGTCAACAGTGAAGGCAAGTATACGGCTGAAGTTACCGACCTGGCAGGCCGCTTCGTGAAAGACTGCGATGTGGATATTGTGAAGATGCTCAGCGAGCGCGGGCTTCTGTTCTCGAAGGAGCGCTATGAGCACAGCTATCCGTTCTGCTGGCGCTGTAAATCGCCGCTGCTCTATTACGCAACAGAAAGCTGGTTTATTGAAACGACTGCGGTCAAGGATCAGCTGATCGCCAACAACAATGGGGTTGACTGGTATCCGGGCCATATCCGCGAAGGCCGCTTCGGCAAATTCCTCGAGGATCTGGTGGACTGGAATATCAGCCGGAACCGGTACTGGGGAACGCCGCTTAATGTATGGGTGTGCAGCTCATGTAAAGGTGAATATGCGCCGGGCAGCCTGGCCGATCTCAGAGCAAGAGCAGCAGGGCCGGTTGCTGAGGATTTGGAGCTTCACAAGCCTTATGTGGATGAGGTGCATCTGAACTGTCCTCACTGTGAGGGCGGCGTCATGACAAGGACTTCGGAAGTAATCGACGTGTGGTTCGACAGCGGCTCCATGCCGTTCGCCCAGTACCATCAGCCGTTTGAGAATGAGGAGCTGTTCGCTTCCCAGTACCCGGCTGATATGATCTGCGAGGGCATCGACCAGACGCGCGGCTGGTTCTTCAGCCTGCTGGCTGTATCGACCCTGTATAACGGCAAGGCACCTTATAAGGCCGTTATATCGACCGGACACATCCTGGACGAGAACGGTCAGAAGATGTCCAAGTCCAAAGGCAATGTAATCGATCCATGGGAAATTATCAATGAATATGGAACGGATGCCTTCCGCTGGGCTCTGCTCTCGGACAGCGCGCCTTGGAACAGCAAGCGCTTCTCACGGGGTATTGTAGGGGAGGCGAAGTCGAAGGTTATCGACACGATCGTCAACACACACGCCTTCTATGCGCTGTATGCTTCCATCGACGGCTTCGATCCGGCACAGCATCCGCATGCCGTATCGGGCAACAAGCTGGACCGCTGGATTCTGTCCCGTCTGAACAGCCTGATTAAGCTGGTGACCAAGGGATTGGATGCGAATGACTTCCTGAACCCGGCGAAGGCGATCGAAGGGTTCGTGGATGAAATGAGCAACTGGTATATCCGCCGTTCCCGTGACCGCTTCTGGGGAAGCGGCCTGACAGAGGATAAAGTGTTCGCCTATCAGACGCTCCGTACGGTGCTCCTGACGCTGTCGAGGATCATTGCTCCGTATGCGCCGCTTATTGCCGAGGATGTATACGGCAATCTTGGCGGAGGCAAGAGTGTCCATCTGGACGATTATCCGAAGGCGGATGAAGCTGCAATCGACCTGACACTGGAGCGGGATATGGAAACCGCTCGCCAGATCGTCGAGCTGGCCCGTAATGTCCGGAATGAGGCGGCAATCAAGACGAGACAGCCGCTCTCCGAGCTCATAGTCTCGCTGGACCGTGATTTCGACCTGACGGACTACGAAGCGATTATCAAGGATGAGATCAACGTAAAGACCATTGTGATGGAGAGCAGCGACAGCGGCTTTGTGGATTTCGCATTCAAGCTGAACCTTAAGGCGGCCGGCAAGAAGTACGGCAAGCAGGTCGGTCCGATTCAAGGCTATCTTAAATCGCTGTCGCCGGATGAGACACGCGAGGCTGTTCAGAAGGGCGGATTAACGTTCACAACAGCGGAAGGCGAGCAGCTGGAGATTGGCTTGGATGAGCTGCTGGTTGAGAAGCAGGCAAAATCCGGCTTTGCATCAGCCTCGGGCTATCAGCTTACCGTCGCGCTTAACACTGATATAACCCCAGAGCTGGAGCAGGAAGGATGGGTGCGGGAGGTTATCCGTGCCGTTCAGGATACCCGCAAGAAGCTTGATCTGCCGATTGAGAAGCGTGTGCATGTCACGCTGGATGTGGACG
Organism: Paenibacillus sambharensis; assembly: GCF_003233845.1. Classification (GTDB taxonomy): domain Bacteria; phylum Bacillota; class Bacilli; order Paenibacillales; family Paenibacillaceae; genus Paenibacillus_I; species Paenibacillus_I sambharensis. The sequence goes on along the minus strand of NZ_QKRB01000055.1, from coordinate 99,105 downwards.
ATGAACTGCGGGCAGCTCTGGAGGCCTTCGAGAATGTACTGTTCGACAGCGTACTGCTGACCGGTGTAACGTATGACCGGGTGGACGGCATGGAGAGCGTGCAGCTCGGAGAGAAGACCATCGGAATTTACATTGCCTCATAAGGGCATAATAGGCATCACAACGATAGGAAACGAGCTTGAGCATTTCCCTTCCTGCCTCTCTTGCAAGAGAGCAGGACGGGATAGCCGGCTCGTTTTTCGCATCGAAAGGAGGCCTTGGTTATGAGCGGAAAGACCGAGGAGATGGACGGCGTGAAGCAGTCCCTGAATACGTTGAGGACCAGATTGGAGCGTATATCCGACGACATGGAAAGGGCGAAGATCGCCGAATATGTAGATCTGCTCAATCGTCCGGTTTCGCTGATGTGGCGGAATCTGCTCGGCGGCACGGCACGCGGTGTCGGAATCGCGATCGGATTTACGTTCTTTGCCGCAACCATTCTCTATATGCTGCAGATGCTGGGCAAGCTGAATCTCCCGATTATCGGAGATTATATTGCGGATATTGTCCGCATTGTACAGCATCAGCTGGAAGGCAGAGCTTATTAAGAAGCCGTTCTGGTTGGCGGTAACCAGGACATTGGAGAAGACCCGGCAGCTTAAAGCCGCCGGGCCTTGGAACGTTAGCAAGCGTGAGTAGACCGGATAACCGGCTCTTTAGTCCAGCTTAGTCTTCCTCATTCGTACCCGCCTCGAGCAGCGGATCGCCTTCGCCGCTTTCGAGGTACTGGCGGTACTTCCGGCTGCGCACGACGGAAACATGAGTCCCGGTTATATCTGTAGCAAGGAAGCTTTCGATGGGCTCTACAAAGCCTTCATTCTCGTCGGCTTCGATCATGAATTTCTCATATTCAATATCCGTGTCTTCGGCGAGTGCTGGCGTATTGGAATTGCCCCAGCTCTCTACAATCTGCCAGGCATCCTCTCCGTCGAAGCCGGCATACGAGCTTTGTTCATCCAGACTGGAGCGCCCGAAAGGCGGATTTAGAAACTCCTCTTCCACGGAACGGTGATGGGACTCATCCCGCTGTGGGGAATGCTCAACACAATAGAGCGTTTCAGGAAGAGCCTGGAGCCGTTCAAGCGGAATAGGATTCCCGCAGGAACGGCACAGGCCATACTCGCCCTTATTCATCGCCTCAAGTGCTTCATCAATGCGGGCCAGATGCAGCTCATCCTGCTCGAGCAGTGCGATGTCCTTGCCCCGTTCATACGTCTCGGTTGCCAAATCGCCGGGATGGTTGTCGATGGGAGACAGTTCGCCGGTCAGCACGCGCTGGGAATCACCCAAGCCGTAATGCTCATTGTCGATGAGCTTCTGCTCGATGCGCTGACGGTCCTCGATGAGCTGGTTCCGAAGCCCGGCCACAGCCTGCTTGGTCAATGGGTTCATGGACGTGTCCTCCTTTACGTCTGTTAAGCATTAGCCTGCACCTAATGAGCTTATTTTAGAAGAGCGGGACACTACGATTGATTGGTGCTTATGGCAGCATTATTCGCTCGGACCATATGCAGGGTTTGTTCCCCGGCATTGTCCGGGTGGACGCGCTATGCTACAATATTTTGGGTATATGCATTTTGGCCGCGAGAGCGGGTGCAGAAGAGCCGGCCCTAACCGGTGAGACAGGCGGAGGCGAAGCGAGTGAAGGGGTATTATTATTGGATTGCACTGGCCGTGTTCATAATTGACCAGGTCACGAAGAGGATTATTGCAACACAGCTGGAACTGGCCGAGCAAATCCCGGTGATTGGCAACTTTTTCATTATCACATCCCACCGGAATCCCGGCGCGGCGTTCGGCATACTGAAAGAGCAAACGACGCTCTTCATTATCGTAACGCTTCTCGTAGTAGCCGGCATTATATGGTACATACAGAAGAATCGTCATTCCGGCAACACGATGCTGCTGGTCGCGCTTGGACTGGTGCTCGGCGGTGCCTTCGGTAATTTTCTGGATCGTGCGCTATACGGAGAGGTTGTTGATTTCCTGCAGTTTAATTTCGGCTCGTATACCTTCCCGATCTTCAACGTTGCGGATATGGGCATTGTAATCGGTGTGGGCCTGATACTGCTGGATACCATTCTTGATATGAAGAATGACTACAATAAGACCAAACAGGATGGAGCTGCCGCTGAAGATGAAACAAGACGAAACGCAGACCCCGACGAATCTGTCCGCTGATCAAGCAGAGGAACTGCTGGAATGGATTGTGGCGGATACGTTTGCGGGAGACCGGATCGATAAATATGTAACGGAAGCGTACGGTGAGGAAGGGACCTCCCGGACACAAATCCAGGAATGGATTAAGTCTGGCGCGGTCAAGGTGAATGGTCTGACTGTTAAGTCCAATTACAAGATCGCTGAAGGAGACCGGGTGACCGTACAGCCGCCAGAGCCGGAAGAGACCGAGATTCTGCCGGAGGACATTCCGCTGGATATCGTGTACGAAGACGAGGATGTTATTGTAATCAACAAGCCGAGAGGGATGGTTGTCCATCCGGCGCTGGGGCATTCCTCGGGCACAGTCGTAAATGCGCTGCTGCATCATTGCAAGGATCTGTCGGGAATCAACGGTGTCAAACGGCCGGGAATAGTACACCGGATTGATAAGGATACCTCGGGCCTGCTGATGGCAGCCAAGAACGATATGGCTCATGCCTCGCTAGCCGGGCAGCTCAAGGAACATACCGTTACCCGCAAGTACATAGCGCTGGCACACGGCATCATTCCGCATGACCACGGTACAATTGACGCGCCAATCGGGAGGGACCCACAGGACCGCAAGCTGTTTATGGTAACGGACCGCGGGGCCAAGCACGCAGTTACGCACTTCCTTGTATTGGAGCGGATCATTGATTATACGCTGCTTGAGCTTCGGCTGGAGACCGGGCGCACGCATCAAATCCGTGTTCATATGAAATATATCGGGCATCCGCTGGCCGGTGATCCGGTATACGGCAGAGCGAAGACGGTCGATCTGAAGGGGCAGGCTCTGCATGCTGCAGTCCTAGGTTTCATCCATCCCCGCACAGGGGAGGAGCTGGTGTTTGAAGCACCGCTGCCGCAGGATTTTGAAGACGTGCTCCACGCGCTCCGTACCAGGTAATAAGGGCATCAACTGCCTTGCGCGTTTAAGCAGGAGCTTTCTCCTGGCGTTTAACAGGTATGAAGTCCATGCGTACAAATAGTGCAAACTTTCGATTAGATTCTGCATTATGCGTCGGGGTAAAGTAAGCTATGCTAGTGAAAATGAAGCCGGTTCTACTAGGCCGGAGGGATGGGCGTTTCGAGACAATTGCAGTAGCGGGCCCCATATTATACAGAAGAAAGGTGATTAAACACATGGCAACGATTAATCAAAACTTCCTGCAGCTGCAGGGCAGCTACCTCTTTTCCGAAATTGCAAAGCGCAGAACCAAATTTATCGAAGAGAACCCCAATGCGCAAATTATCAGCTTGGGTATTGGCGACGTAACTCGCGGTCTTCCTGAAGCTGTTACGAAAGCGATGCATTCGGCGGTGGATGAGCTTGCTCAGTCCAATTCTTTCCGCGGCTATGGTCCTGAGCAGGGGTATGATTTTCTGCTGGAAGCGATCATTCAGAATGACTACAAGGCACGCGGAATCGACCTTCAGATGAATGAAGTATTCGTCAGCGACGGTTCCAAATGTGATGTCGGCAACATTCAGGAGATCTTCAGCCAGGATGCGGTCGTTGCGGTACAAGACCCGGTATACCCGGTTTATGTAGATACGAACGTTATGGCAGGCCGTTCCGGTTCGTTTAATAAAGAGAAGAACCAATATGAGAACATTGTGTACCTGCGCTGCGATGCGGACAACAACTTCAAGCCGGAGCTGCCGTCCCGCAAAGTCGATCTGATCTATCTCTGCTATCCGAACAACCCGACGGGCATGACGCTCACGAAGGAAGAGCTGAAGAAGTGGGTCGATTACGCGAAGGAAAACAACAGCATCATTCTGTTCGACTCCGCTTACGAGGCCTTTATCCAAGAGGAAGATGTGCCGCACAGCATCTATGAAGTGGAAGGCGCGAAGGAAGTGGCGATCGAATTCCGCAGCTTCTCGAAGACAGCTGGCTTCACGGGTGTACGCTGTGCTTACACCGTTGTGCCTCGCGAGCTTAAGGCCAAGGACGCAGACGGCAATGATGTAACGGTTGCCGACCTGTGGAACCGCCGCCACACAACGAAGTTCAATGGCGTGTCCTACGTGACTCAGCGTGGCGCTGCTGCCATCTATTCGCCGGAAGGCAAGGAGCAGATCAATTCGCTTGTCGACTACTACATGACCAACGCTGGCATTATCCGCGACGGACTGAAGTCGCTTGGCCTGGATGTCTATGGCGGCGTCAATGCGCCTTACATCTGGCTGAAGACGCCGAGCGGGCTCGATTCCTGGGCATTCTTCGACAAGCTGCTTGGTGAAGCGAACATCGTGGGTACACCAGGGGTTGGCTTTGGGCAGGCTGGCCAAGGCTACTTCCGCTTGACGGCGTTTGGCAGCCGCGAGAATACGGAAGCAGCGGTAGAGCGGATCCGCAAGCTGAGCCTGTAAATCATAGCAAGAAACGGATGTGAAGAGGAGGCAGCGGCCCGGCAATTGCCGGGATGCTCGCCTCCTCTTGACTTCTTCTCCCGGTCATGGCATAATTCTACTAACTTCATAACAGCAGTACCTTTAACTCAGTCCCGTGAGGCTGGCAAGGTAACGTGAATTGCAATTGGAACGCCCCGATAATCAGGGAGCGGATGGTTCCTCATACCCATCTGCCCTGCACTCTCGGTGTCCCTTCCTTATGCGCGCCGACTCCTTGCGAACAGCAAGGAGTTTTTTTATGGCCAATTGCGGGAACCATCAGGTGAAGGCATGCTGTACGGCAGAAGGGAGCGGGAGCTCAGGTGAGTGAAGAACAGCATATTATCATGGATGAGCTTGGCATACGGCGGGCGTTGACACGCATCGCTCACGAGATTCTAGAGAAGAACAAGGGCATCGACAACTGCGTGCTGATCGGAATTCGGACAAGAGGCATATACCTCGCGAACCGGATCGCCGAGCGTATCAAGGAGATCGAGGGCACACCGGTGCCCGTTGGCGAGCTGGATATTACCCAGTACCGGGATGACCGTGACAATGCCTCCGGCACCACATCTGTACTGGAGGCAGTCTCAAGCGGAGAAATCACCATCCACAATAAACGGATTATTCTGTTTGATGACGTGCTCTTCACCGGGCGGACGATCCGCGCGGCGATGGATGCCATCATGGACCTTGGACGGCCGCAGCTCATCCAGCTGGCGGTTCTGGTTGACCGGGGTCACCGCGAGCTTCCGATCCGGCCCGACTATGTCGGCAAGAACGTGCCGACGGCCAAGCTGGAAGCGATAGAGGTGTCCCTTCAGGAAGTGGACGGCGGGGATAAGGTAACGATTTTTCAACAGAGGGGGCAAACAGACTATGACGGCAACGGAGCTTAAACAGCGGAGTTTGCTCGGCTTGAAGGATTTATCCGAAGAAGAAATCATGTCGATTCTTGACCGCGCACGGTACTGGGAGGAACAGCCCGAGAAGGTGCAGCCTGTCATTCCCGGCAAGTTTGTTGCGAACATGTTCTTCGAGAACAGCACGCGCACAAGATTTTCCTTTGAGGTAGCGGAGAAGCGGCTGGGCGCTGAAGTGCTTAACTTCTCGGCAGCGGTATCGAGCGTGCAGAAGGGCGAATCAATCTATGATACCGTGCGGACACTTGAGTCCATGGGAATTGACGCCGGTGTTATCAGGCTGAAGCCGATCGGCGTCCTGGCCGAGCTGGCAGAGAAGATTCGGATTCCGCTGATCAACGCTGGCGATGGCAACAATGAGCATCCGACTCAAGCGCTGCTTGACCTGTATACGATGCAGAAGCAGTTTGGAAGCCTGCGCGGCCTCACAGTATCAATCGTAGGAGACATCCTTCACAGCCGCGTTGCCCGGTCTAACCTGTATGCACTGAAGAAGTTCGGAGCTAACGTTCGCTTCTGTGCACCGCCGAATCTGGAAGCGGCAGAGCTGGATGCCCCTTATGTAAGCTTCGATGAAGCGCTGCGGTCGGATGTTGTGATGATGCTCCGCGTGCAGCTTGAACGGCATGAGGGCGGCATGATCCGGTCTGCTGAAGACTACCGCGAGCATTACGGCCTTACCGTAGAGCGAATGGCGAAGGTACAGCCGCATGCCATCGTTATGCATCCGGCTCCGATCAACCGCGGCGTGGAGATTGACGATGAGCTGGTCGAGCATCCGCAGTCCCGCATCTTCACACAGATGAGCAACGGCGTGCCTGTAAGGATGGCGGTCATTGAGCGGTCCGTCAAGGGATAATGAGAGCTTATGATAAATTAGTAACAGCGGGCTGCAAGTAACGCCTGGATGTTGTGGAAAGATAACCGAAGGGAGAACGAATCGATGGCATTATGGATTTTGAACGGCCTGATATGGAACGAGGAAGCCGGGCGGCTGGACAGCAGGCATGTGCGGGTCGAAGACGGCTTGATCTCGGAGATCGTGGACGGCCAGGAGCAGCCTGACACAGCAGGCTGCGAGATAATCGACGCTGCAGGCAAGCTGGTGTCCGCCGGATTTATCGATATGCACGTCCATTTGCGCGACCCCGGATTTGAACACAAGGAAGACATCATAACGGGTACAAAATCGGCGGCTAAGGGCGGATTTACGACAATTGCCTGCATGCCAAACACCAGGCCGGTGACCGATACGCCCGAGACGATTGAATATATCCGCAGCAAGGCGGCAAGTGAAGGTGTTGTGAATGTCCTGCCGTATGCAGCGATTACGAAGAATGAGCTCGGCCGTGAGCTGACAGATTTTGCAGCCTTGAAGGAAGCGGGCGCGATCGGCTTTACAGACGACGGAGTCGGCGTGCAGAACGCACAGATGATGAAGGATGCCATGGCGCTCGCGCACTCGCTCGGTATGCCGATTATCGCCCACTGTGAGGATGACTCGCTGGTTGAAGGAGCGGCCGTATCGGAAGGCAGCTTTGCGAAGAAGCATGGATTGAAGGGCATTCCGAATGAATCGGAAGCGATTCATGTTGGCCGTGATGTTCTGCTGGCTGAGGCGACCGGTGTCCATTACCATGTGTGCCATGTCAGCACAGAGCAATCTGTCCGGCTGATCCGGCTGGCGAAGCAGATCGGCGTGAAGGTGACGGCAGAAGTGTGTCCGCATCACCTGGTGCTGTCGGATGAAGATATACCCGGACTTGATTCCAACTGGAAAATGAATCCGCCGCTTCGCACACCAAGGGATGTTGCGGCAGTCATTGAGGGACTTGAGGACGGCACGATTGATATGATCGTAACCGACCATGCGCCGCACAGCGCGGAAGAGAAGGCGAAGGGCATGCAGCTGGCGCCATTCGGCATTGTTGGCTTCGAGACCGCCTTTCCTCTTCTCTACACAAAATTCGTCCGGACAGGCCGCTGGTCGCTGGGCTTTCTCCTGCAGCGCATGACAAGTGATCCTGCCAAGGTGTTTGGATTGGCTTCCGGCAGGCTGAAGCCGGGTGCACCCGCAGATATTACGGTGGTGGACTTGGAAACCGAGCGTAAGGTTGATCCGGAAACGTTCTTGTCCAAGAGCAAGAATACACCATTCGGCGGATGGGAGCTGTACGGCTTCCCTGTTGCCACAATTGTTGCCGGAAGAACAGTATGGGCTGACGCTTAATAACCTGCATATAGTGAAACTAAGACTCAAGGAGTGGTGATAACGGATGCAAGCGAGATTATTACTGGAAGACGGTACCCTGTTTACCGGACGTTCGTTCGGCGCCGATAGCGAGAAATTCGGTGAGGTGGTCTTTAACACCGGTATTACCGGCTATCAGGAAGTATTGTCTGATCCATCCTACTGCGGACAAATCGTAACCATGACCTACCCGCTGATCGGCAACTACGGTATTGCCCGCGATGATTTCGAATGCATTACACCAGCCGTTCACGGCTTCGTAGTCCGCCGGCATGAGCCGATTCCAAGCAACTGGCGGGCGGAGTACTCGCTGGAGGCACTTCTGAAGGAGTCCGGCATTCCGGGAATCAGCGATATCGATACACGGATGCTGACACGCAAAATTAGGCATCACGGCACAATGAAAGGCGTGCTGACAACAAGCAACGCGCCGGTTGAAGAGCTGATGGAGCGTCTGGGCGTGACCCAGATCATGACGGATCAGGTTCCGCGCACGTCGACGAAGAGCTATATCAACGTACCGGGCAACCGTGAACGGATCGTCCTGATTGATTACGGCGCGAAGAGCGGCATTCTCCGTGAGCTGACCAAGCGCGGCTGTGAAGTGATGGTCGTGCCTCATGACACATCAGCTGAACAGATCCGCCGTCTTAACCCGGATGGCATTCAGTTGTCTAACGGCCCCGGGGACCCGAAGGACGTACAGCATGCGGTCAAGGTTATCGCAGAGCTGCTGGGTGAATTCCCGATCTTCGGCATCTGTCTCGGCCACCAGCTGTTCGCACTTGCCTGCGGCGCGGATACAACGAAGCTGAAATTCGGCCACCGCGGCGGCAATCATCCGGTTAAGGACCTGAAGACGAACCGCTGCTATATCACTTCTCAGAACCATGGTTATACCGTGTTGGAGGAGTCAATCGTCGGAACAGGTCTTGAGATCACACATATCAACAATAATGACCGCACAATTGAAGGCCTGAGACATGCTGCGTATCCGGCATTCTCGGTGCAGTACCATCCGGAAGCAGCACCGGGTCCATTCGACTCCAGCTATCTCTTCGATGAGTTTCTGGATATGATCCGCGAACATAAGAGAAACAACCCGCAAATGCCGCGCCAGGCACGGTTGTCGGAATCGTTGAGAGGAGAACTGAGCTATGCCCAAAAATAATGAACTGAAGAAAATTCTCGTCATTGGCTCGGGTCCAATCGTCATCGGCCAGGCGGCAGAGTTTGACTATGCCGGTACACAGGCCTGCCAGGCCCTGAAAGAAGAAGGCTACGAGGTTGTCCTGATCAACAGCAACCCGGCAACGATTATGACTGATACGAACATGGCGGACAAAGTATATATCGAACCGATTACCCTGGATTTTGTTACACAGATCATCAGACAGGAGCGACCGGACGGCCTGCTGCCGACTCTGGGCGGCCAGACTGGTCTTAACATGGCGGTGGAGCTGGCACGCGCAGGCGTGCTGGACCGCGAGAATGTGAAGCTGCTGGGCACACAGCTGACTGCCATCGAGAAGGCAGAGGACCGTGACCTGTTCCGTGACCTGATGCGCGAGCTGGAGCAGCCGGTGCCGGAAAGCACAATTGTTACGACGGTTGAGGAAGCACTCGAGTTTGCCAATGAGATTGGCTACCCGATCATCGTGCGTCCTGCGTACACGCTGGGCGGAACCGGCGGCGGCATCTGCTCCACAGAGGAAGAGCTGAAGGAGATTGTCGCTTCAGGTATCCGCTACAGCCCGATCAGCCAGTGTCTGGTTGAGAAGAGCATCGCGGGTATGAAGGAAGTTGAATACGAGGTTATGCGTGATGCGAACGATAACTGTATCGTCGTATGTAACATGGAGAACTTCGATCCGGTTGGCGTCCATACAGGCGACAGCATCGTTGTGGCGCCGAGCCAGACGCTCTCCGACCGGGAGTATCAGATGCTGCGTTCCGCATCCTTGAAGATTATCCGTGCCCTGAACATTGAAGGCGGCTGTAATGTGCAGTTCGCGCTTGATCCGTACAGCTATCAATACTATGTCATTGAAGTGAATCCGCGGGTAAGCCGTTCATCGGCCTTGGCCTCCAAGGCAACCGGTTACCCGATCGCCAAGATGGCGGCGAAGATTGCAATCGGTTATACGCTGGATGAGATCGTGAATCCGGTAACCGGCCAGACCTATGCCTGCTTCGAGCCAACCCTTGATTATATTGTATCGAAAATCCCGCGCTGGCCGTTCGATAAGTTCATCTCGGCCAACCGCAAGCTGGGCACCCAGATGAAGGCGACCGGCGAGGTGATGGCAATTGGCCGTACCTTTGAGGAGTCCATGCACAAGGCAGTGCGCTCGCTTGAAATCGGTGTTCATCGTATTCATCTGAAGGATGCTCCGGGCATTGAGGACGAAGTGCTGCGCACACGGCTCGCAAAGCCGGATGACGAGCGGATGTTCCTGGTTGCCGAAGCGTTCCGCCGCGGCTACAAGTTGCAGGAGATTCAGGATCTGACGAATATTGACTGGTGGTTCCTTGACAAGATTGAGGGAATCGTTGCTTTCGAGGAGCGGCTGAAATCAGAAGCTGAGCTTACCGAAGAGCTGCTTTACGAAGCCAAGCGCAAAGGCTTCTCCGACCGCTCAATCGCCGAGCTGCGCCGTGAAGGCGGAGCAGCAGCTGACTATACGGATGAGCTCGATATCCGTTCGCTGCGGAATGATCTGAACCTCAGACCGGTATACAAGATGGTTGACACCTGTGCGGCAGAATTTGAAGCCACTACGCCTTACTACTACTCGACCTATGAGGTCGAAAATGAAGTAACTGAGTCCGAGAAGGAGAAGGTCCTGGTGCTCGGCTCGGGTCCGATCCGGATTGGCCAGGGCATTGAGTTTGACTACTCGACCGTGCATGCGGTCTGGGCCATTCAGAATGCGGGCTATGAAGCAGTTATTATCAATAACAACCCGGAGACCGTATCGACGGATTTCTCAACCTCTGATCGTCTGTACTTTGAACCGCTGTTCTTCGAGGATGTCATGAATGTCATCGAGCAGGAGAAGCCGATCGGTGTCATCGTGCAGTTCGGCGGTCAGACTGCAATCAATCTGGCGGCTCCGCTGGCGAAGGCGGGTGTCCGCATCCTGGGCTCCAGCCTGGAGAGCATTGATGCGGCAGAGGACCGGAAGAAATTCGAAGCGCTGCTGCGCAAGCTGGACATCGCCCAGCCGGAAGGCAGCACAGTCACTTCTGTGGACGAAGCGGTCAGCACCGCCAGCAAGCTGGGCTATCCGGTTCTTGTCCGTCCATCTTACGTGCTTGGCGGCCGTGCGATGGAAATCGTGTACTCCGATGAAGAGCTTCTCCGCTATATGGCGGAAGCGGTCCGGGTTAACCCGGAGCATCCGGTGCTGATTGACCGCTACATGCTTGGCAAGGAAGCGGAAGTTGACGCGATCTGCGATGGCGAGACAGTGCTGATCCCAGGCATCATGGAGCATGTGGAGCGCGCAGGCGTTCACTCCGGCGACTCGATCGCCGTGTATCCGCCGCAATCCCTGTCGGATGAAATCAAGCAGGAGATTGTCGACATCACGATCAAGATTGCCAAGGAATTCAAGGTCATTGGTACGGTCAACATCCAGTTCGTTATCTACAAGGAAAAGGTGTATGTGATCGAGGTTAACCCGAGATCGTCCCGTACGGTGCCGTTCCTGAGCAAGGTTACGAACGTGCCGATGGCAAACCTGGCGACACAGGCAATCCTCGGCAACAAGCTGGCGGATCTTGGCTACAGCGAAGGACTGTGGCCGGAGGATGAATTCGTATCGGTTAAAGTGCCGGTGTTCTCCTTCGCCAAGCTGCGCCGGGTCGACCCGACACTGACGCCGGAGATGAAATCAACCGGTGAGGTTATGGGCCGTGACATCCAGTATGCTAAGGCGCTGTACAAAGGCCTTATCGGCGCCGGCATGAGGATCCCGCCAACCGGATCAATCATTGCGACCGTCGCGGACAAGGACAAAGCCGAGACGATTGATATTTTGCGCGGCTTCTACGAGCTTGGCTACAATATTATCGCTACGGGCGGTACGGCGACTGCGCTTGAAGAAGCTGGTCTTCGGGTCACCCGTGTGAACAAGCTGAGCGAGGGCTCGCCAAACATTCTGGATCTGATCCGCAATGGCCAGGCACACTTTGTTGTCAACACGCTGACCAAAGGCAAGACGCCTGAGCGGGACGGCTTCCGGATTCGCCGTGAAGCTGTTGAGAACGGCATTGTTTGTATGACCTCGCTTGATACGGTACGCGCCCTGCTGAACATGCTGGAGGCGATCAACTTCTCCTCGCGTGCAATGCCGGTGCTGATGCCGAACGCATAATATAGAACGGCCATCGCTCTGCCGCTGGCCGGCCTTAATCAGGCCGGTCCAGCAGCGGCGGGTGGCCGTCTTATATGTCTGAGGCTTTACCTGATTCATTAATTACATATCGGACAGCGGTACAACAATGAACAAGTTTTGAGGAGCGGGAAGGGAGCGGTTGGTATGTCGTTAACACGGAACGAGGCAGCTTCACGGATTATGGTAGCGCTGGATTACCCGGATGCGGAGACCGCAGAGAGGCTGCTGGCAGAGCTGGAAGGGGTGCCCTGTTATATGAAGGTTGGGCTGCAGTTGTTTTATGCGGCTGGCCCCGGCTTTGTATCCAATCTGAAGGAACGGGGATACCGGGTCTTTCTTGATGTCAAGATGCATGACATCCCTAACACGGTCAAGGGTGGCGCGAGCAGTGTCACGAAGCTTGGCGTCGATATGTTTAACGTCCATGCCGCCGGTGGCAGACGCATGATGGAAGCCGCGCTTGAGGGGGTAGAAGCGGCAGCTGGAAGCGGCAGCCGTCCGCTGGTCATTGGCGTCACTCAGCTGACCAGCACCAGCACTCAAATGCTCAACGAAGAAATTGGCATCCCGGGCACCGCAGAGCAGGCAGTTGTCCGATATGCGCAGCTGGCCGGACAAGCCGGGCTTGATGGCGTAGTGTCTTCCCCGCATGAGGTTAAGGTCATCAAAGAAGCATGCGGACAAGCCTTCATTACCGTCACGCCGGGCATTCGTCCGGCAGGCTCAGATATCGGGGACCAGTCCCGCATCATGACACCAGCTGAAGCAATCCGTGAGGGAACGGATTATATGGTAATCGGCCGGCCGATTACCGCCTCCCCAGACCCGCGCCAAACGATCGAAACCATTATAGAGGAGCTGTTGTAATATGACTTCTGTCAATCTGGCTGAACTGCCGTCCCAAATTGCGGGCGAGCTGCTGAATATCGGTGCGGTGGCACTGCGGCCGAATGATCCCTTCACATGGTCGTCCGGCATGAAGTCGCCGATCTATTGTGATAATCGTCTGACAATGTCCTATCCTAAGGTCAGAGAGACGATAGCTGCAGGTTTTGCCGCTGTTATCCGCGAGCATTATCCTTCCTGTGAGGCAGTAGCCGGCATAGCAACCGGAGGAATTCCGCATGCAGCGTGGGTGGCACAGAAGCTTGATCTGCCGATGCTGTATGTCCGGGACAAGGCCAAGGGGCATGGCAAGACGAATCAGATCGAGGGCCATTATAAGCCGGGCCAGAAGGTTGTCCTGATTGAAGATCTCGTCTCTACAGGCGGCAGCTCGCTTAAGGCAGCTGTTGCAGTTCGTGAAGCAGGCTGTGAAGTGCTGGCCACAGTTGCTATCTTCACGTATGAGTTTCCACAGGCTGTTCAGGCCTTTGATGAGCAGGGGATTCCGCTGCATACCTTATCCGGTTATTCATCTCTTATCGAGACGGCTCTGCAGCGCGGTGCTGTAGCACCGGGTGATGTGGAGCTGCTGAAGTCGTGGCGTGAAAATCCGCAGGCGTATGGTGAATCGTTTAATTCCTAGACCTCAGCTTACGAACAACATTGTCTACAGCAGGAATTACCGTAAAATTAGACGCTTCAGCTGCAGCCTTTATCCGTACGGATAAAGGCTGTTTTTATACAGCTGGAGCGGCGGTATTAGATGAAGCGATGGTATGAAAACGCATACCCGTAATGAATTCTGTAAGATTTTTAATTTCTTTCGAAATTTGATGTTTAAAAACGTAACTTTTTGGATAGCCCGGCCGTCTATACGTTATCAGGAATATTTTTGGAATTTCTAGAACGGGAGGGGTCATAGGGAAGCTATGGCATTATGGAGAAGAAAAAAACAGGCAGCTCCGGAAGAAGCTGTAGAAGAGAATGATCCCGGGGCAGGCGCCGGGGTAGCGCTGCAGAAGAAAGCTGAGGCGCCTGTCATGATCGATGAGCCGGTCAGCCGGGAACCTGTCCTTACAGTGCGCAGTGTACAGAGATCCTTCCAGGTCGGCGGTCAGCCGCTGCATGTGCTGAAGGATATCAATATGGAGCTGCGGCCGCGGCAGCTGGTCATGCTGCGGGGAAGGTCAGGCTCCGGCAAGACGACCCTGCTGAATCTGATCGGCGGGCTTGACCAGCCGACACAGGGAGAGATTCACTTTCAGGATTATCCCTTCCACAAGATGAATGACCATGCAAGGACCAATGTAAGGCGCAAGGAAATGGGCTTCATCTTTCAGGCATTCGCGCTTATGCCGCTGCTGTCAGCTTACGAGAACGTGGAGCTGTCGCTGCGCATGGCGGGGGTGCCGCGGGGCATATGGAAGGAACGGGTTACCGAATGTCTTGGCCTTGTAGGCCTCGCGAAGCGCATGCATCATCGTCCCTTTGAATTATCAGGGGGCGAGCAGCAGCGTGTTGCGATTGCCAAAGCGATTGCACACCGTCCCAAGCTGCTGTTGGCCGATGAACCCACAGCAGAGCTGGATTCCCAGATGGCTGCACAAATCATGTCTGTATTTCAATCAATCATTGAAACGGAGCGTGTGACGATCTGTATGACAACACACGATCCGACGATTTTGGAGGTAGCTGATCATGTTTACGAAATGGTGGACGGAAAATTTATCTAGCAAGCGGAGTGAAGGGCAGAGCGCGCAGCCTGTGTTGCGCCGCGGGCGGAGCAGCTGGGGGCGGATGGCGGCAGCCTCAATCCTGGCTGTCTCTCTTGCTGTAACGAGCGGCTGCGCGCTGCTGCCGAAGGAAGAGGAAGAAGAAGTGCTTCCGGAAATTACCCCTCCGCAAATCTCGAAGAAGCCGGAGTATGAAGTCACCACCACCACGCTGGAATCACGTGTGCAGGGCACCGGCAAGCTGATGTCCATGCAGGAGGAAACCCTTTATTTTACGCTGGATGGTATGCGTCTCAAGGGCTTGAATGTCAAGGCGGGAGACCAGGTAAAGGCTGGCCAGCTGATTGCTGAGCTGGATGTGGAGGAAAAGCAGAAGCAGCTCCGGCAGAAGCGGCTGCAGTTCCGCAAGGCAGAGGTGACGATGAAGGAGACGCTCCGCAAACGCGATGAGATGGAAGCTATCGAGTTTGAAGAAGCGGTCATCCTCTTCGAGGAGCAGCGCCAGGAAATTGTCGACCTTGAAGCGGAGATTGCCAAGTCCACTCTGACTGCTCCGTTCTCCGGTACTGTGGTTCAGGTAAACGTGGAGAAGGGCGCCCAAATTAAGTCGTATGACCCGATCTGCATTATTGCTAATACAAGCAGCCTGATCGTAGCCGCTTCGCTGTCGAAGGATGATCTGTCCAAGGTCACAATCGGCATGCCAGCAGTTGTCGAGATCAGCGGTATCGGCAAGGTAGAGGGCAAGGTTAAACAGCTTCCCCTGCCGGCAACAAATAACGGCAACGGCAATGGAAACGGCGGGCAAAATGGTGCGCCTGGAGGCAATGGAGCACAGAAGCCTGAGCGGCCGGAGGACTTTCTTATTGTAGATGTCGGCAAGCTGCCGAAGGAAGCAGTGCGCGGCACGAATCTGACCGTCAGCATCGTAACCAAACGGAAGGAAAACGCAGTCGTCATCCCTGTGTCCACCCTCCGTACAATCGGAGCGCGCACATATGTACAGGTGGTTGAGGAAGATGGCAGCAAGCGAGAAGTGGATGTTGCGGTAGGTCAGCAAACGTCAACGCAGGTGGAAATTCTCGAGGGATTGACACCGGGGCAGAAAGTCGTAGGTCGATAAAGGATGGGAGTACCGCTGCTGCGATTTTTGTTTCGGAAAATGTGGAATACGAGGTGGCTGACGTTAAGCACCCTCGCAGGTCTGATCATAGCCGTGGCCTTTGCCACAAGTATTCCGATGTACGCGGATGGCGCCTTGAAGCGGGTTGTAGCCAAATCGCTCCAGGAGCAGAGCACAGGCCTGCCGGCAGGCTCCCTGCTGATGCGCTACCAGTCTACAGGCGGCGACAAGACCGATCTGGCCAAGCTGGAGCAGGTAAACAGCTACATAACAGATGAGCTCCCGCAGGAAATCGGCTTTCCTCATGACACTTATTCGGGGAGCATGACGATCCGGGGAGCGGATATTTCGCCGGTTGACCCGACGACTGTTGATGCGAGCCGCAACCGTCAGATGACAATTATGACGATGACGGGCCTGGACCAGAAGGCTGAGCTCGTGCAGGGACGCTGGTTCAAGGAAGCGGCTGCCAGCGGCGACACGATCGAGGCGGTGATGATGGAAGAGGCGCTGTACCGCAGTGATGTGCATGTCGGAGATGAATTTTACTACCCCGTTTACGGGGGCTTGAATATTACCTTAAAGGTCAAAATTGTAGGAGCCTACAAGCCGATTAAGGACACGGACCCTTACTGGTACCAAGGAATGGAATCGGTGATGGGCAATCTGCTCATCAGTGAGCAGGCCTTCAAGGATACACTGCTCGGAGATATGAAGATCCCGCTGCAGAATGCAAGCTGGTATTATGCATTTGATCTGCGTGAAATCCAGACCAGTCAAATTTCGCCGCTCGGCCGCAAGCTGGAGAGGCTCAATATTGAGCTGTATCAGCTTCTGCCCGATACTCGGGTGGATATCTCGTTTGCAGATACGCTTGCGGAATTTAAACGTCAGAGCGTGCAGCTGCAGACACTGCTGTTTACATTGGCTGCGCCGATGATTGCCATGGTGTTCTATTATATTGCGATGAACGCTAGGCAGTCTCTGGAGAAGCAGCGGAGCGATATAGCTGTTCTGCGAAGCCGCGGTGCAGGTACCCGGCAGATTATTATGATCTATTTACTGGAAGGGCTCCTGCTTGGCTTAGTCGCCATGGCGACCGGTCCATTGATCGGCTGGTTCATGGCCAAGAGCATCGGTTCAGCCGATGGCTTCCTCGCATTTGTGGACCGCAAGTCGATTCCGGTGGGCTTCTCTATGGATGCGATTATCGCTGGCAGTGCGGCTGTGCTGCTGGCTGTACTGTCAACGGTCATTCCGGCAGTCATGTTTGCCCGTTCGTCGATTGTCGGCTACAAGCAGCAGCTGGCACGATCGGACCGGGGACCGCTGTGGCAGCGCTGGTTTTTGGATGTGCTGCTGCTTGGCCTGTCGGGCTATGGCTGGTATATGTTCAACGAACGCCAGATGCTGACTTTCAAGACGGGAATGACAACTGACCAGCTGAATGTTAACCCGTTCCTGTTTTTCGTGCCGGCTATTGCCATATTCTCGCTTGGACTGTTCTTCCTCAGGCTGTTCCCGCTTCTGCTGAAGCTGTTCAACCTGATAGGAAGAAAGTTCCTGCCGGTTCCGCTTTACTTGACGCTTACGCAGCTGTCCCGGTCCTCGAAGCAGTATTATCCGCTGATGATCCTGCTGATTCTGACGATTGGATTAGGGGTGTATAATGCCTCTGCTGCCCGTACCATTGATCTGAACTCGACTGAGCGGACGCTGTACCGCTACGGCTCAGACGTCATTATCAAGACGGTATGGGACGGCAGACCGGAGATTAATCCGAATGCTGGAGCAGGCGGCGGTAACGGCGGCGGCAATGGCGGAGGTTCCCAGGGTGGGGGCCAAGGAGGCGGAAATCCCGGCGGGGGCGGCAATCCTGGCGGAGGCGGAGGCGGAGGTGCTCCTCAGGCTCCCTCCAAAATTATCTTTAATGAGCCGCCTTTTGAGATCTTCCGCAGTCTTGAAGGCGTCGATGCAGCGGCACGTGTGCTGCAGACCAAGGGGAGCATTGTTATATCCGGCCGGTCGATTGGCCAAGGCACCCTGATGGGAATTGATAATGTTGATTTTTCCAAGGTGGCGTGGTTCCGCAATGACTTGTTCCCTGCGCATCCTTACCGCTATCTCGACCTGCTTGGCTACTATGAGCAAGCCGCTATTATACCATCGGGAGTGGCAGAGCGTTACCAGTTGAAGCTTGGAGATGAAGTGTCGGTAGGACTGACAGACGGGAAGGTTTCGTTCGTGGTTGTAGGGATTCTGCCATACTGGCCTACCCAATATCCGGACCAGTCACCGTTTGTCATTGCCAATCTGGACTATATTTATGATCAGGTGCCGCTCATCCCTTATGAAGTGTGGCTGAAGATGAAGGATGGAGCCAAGGTGGCGCCGCTGGTTACGAAGCTGATGGACAGCGGGATTGATCTTGCTTCCGTTGATGATGTCCGCTCGGAGCTTCTGGTGCAGTCGAAGCATCCGACTCGCGGCGGGGTCTTCGGTATTCTTAGTCTCGGCTTCCTCGTATCTGTGCTTGTCTCACTCACCGGCTACCTGCTGTACTGGTTCTTCAACCTGTCGGGACGGATTGTGCAGTTTGGCGTCCTGCGGGCGATGGGCCTGTCACGCAAGCAGCTTACGGGCATGCTGCTCCTGGAGCAGCTGTTTACCGGCGGGCTCGCGATTGCGCTCGGACTCGGCATCGGTACGCTGGCGAGCGAGCTGTTCCTTCCATTCCTGCAGACAGCAGAAAATGTGGAAAATGCCGTACCGCCGTTCAGGGTTGTGTTCGAGCAGCAGGATATGCTTCAGCTGTACGTGGTCGTCGGCTTCATGCTGCTGACCGGGGCTGCGATGCTCTTCCTGCACATCCGCAAGCTGCGGGTTCATCAGGCAGTGAAGATGGGAGAGGAGCGGTAGAGTATGACAGCGATGATTGATTGTGAAGGCTTGGTCAAAATTTACAAAACGGATGATCTCGAGGTTGTCGCGCTGCAGGGCCTTAACCTGACGGTCCAAAAAGGCGAGATGATGGCAATTATCGGGAACAGCGGCAGCGGCAAGTCCACCCTGCTTAATATATTGGGCGGGCTGGACCGTCCTTCAGCCGGCACGGTAAAGGTCGGGGAATGGGATCTGCTCAAGATCACGGATGCCCAGCTTGTGGATTACAAGCGCAAGACGGTAGGCTTCATCTGGCAGAACAATGCCCGCAACCTGCTTCCTTATCTGTCGGCTCTCGAGAATGTGGAGATGCCGATGATGCTGACCGGGAAGACGGACCGCGCTTATGCAAAGCAGCTGCTCGAGTGGGTCGGCTTGAAGGAGCGGATGCACAATAAGCTTCACCAGCTCTCTGGCGGTGAGCAGCAGCGGGTGGCTATCGCCATCTCGCTGTGCAATCGTCCGGAAATGCTGCTGGCCGACGAGCCGACCGGATCGGTCGATACCCGGACATCCGACTTGATTATGGATATTTTCCGGCGGCTGAACCGCGAGATCGGGGTAACAGTCGTTATCGTTACGCACGATCTGTCGCTGGCAAGCAAGGTCGACCGTGTAGTCGCTATCCGTGATGGTCTAACCAGTACGGAATTTGTCAAGCGCAACGCAAGCCTTGATGAAGCCACAGGATTCACAGCCGGTGCCGGCGGGCTTCAGGAGGTACATGAGGAATATGTGGTCGTCGACCGCGTCGGCCGGCTGCAGATTCCCAAAGACTATTTGCTGTCCCTGGGCATTAAAGATAAAGCGTCCATGGAATTCGACGGCGAGAAAATTACGATAACGGCACCGAAACAATTGGAGGGGTAAGAAGAATGATGACGAACACCATGAAGGAGACCGGTTCCACCGGAAAAGCACGGAAGCCGCTGCTGCTGCTGCTCGTATTAACGATGTTTATGTCCCTGCTGGCTGCCTGTGCGGATGGCAACGGGGACACCTCTACAGAGAAGAGAGTGCTGCGGATCGGCACCTTGTACGGCAGCCCGCAGGACGAATCCTATTTCCGGCAGCAGTATACGGATGCATTTGAGCTCATGAACAGCAACATCGAGATTGAGATTGTATCGGCGATTAACTACAACGATCAGCGTTTTCAGACGCCTGACGAGAATACCAAGCAGCCGGACAGCTATGAAGAGCTTACCAAAATGCTCACCGGCTCCAATCCGGTGGACGTCATCGTGGTAGAATATTCTTACCTGCGGCGCATGGTTCAGGACAATCTGCTGAAGCAGCTTGATCCGCTGATCCAGCAGGATAAGTTCGATCTGTCCGACTATGTGCCAGCTGTAATGGAAGGGATCAAGTCGGCCGGGGACAACAATATTTATGCCCTGACGCCAACCTTCTCATCCTCTGCACTCTTCTATAACAAGAAGCTGTTTACGGAAGCCAATATTGATTTTCCAACCGATGGCATGACCTGGGATGAGGTATTTGCCAAGGCTGGCATGTTAGCGAAAGGTGAAGGGAAGGACCGTGTATACGGCCTGACGTTCAATCGCTATGGAAGTGATGGCTTCTGGGATATCCAGAATTACACGGGTCCTCTGCAGCTGAAAATCGTCGACGACAAGGGCGAGAAGATGCTGGTGAACAACCCGCAGTGGGAGAAGGCATGGACGGATATCACAGAGCTGTACAAGAAGAAGATCATGCCGACGATGGAGGATATCTACCAGGAGCGTGATCCTGAGAAGCCCTATAACCAGTTTGAAGGGGACCTGTTCCTGAGCGGCCGTGTAGCCATGGTAGCCATGGGGGACACCAACTTTATTAATGAAATTACCCTGATGAACGAGAACGCGGAGAAGCTTGGCATGGAGCCGATCGATTGGGACATTGTAACTTCTCCACAGCATTCCGAAGCTGCAGGTGTAGGCGGGAATGTATACCTGAGCAGTCTGATGGGCATCAACAATAAAGCTCAGAATGACAAGGATGCATGGGAGTTTATCAAGTTTATGAACAGCAAGGAATGGGCGAAGCTCAAATCGCGCAGCTCCTACGAGCTTACAGCCCGTAAGGAATTCCTGAAGCCAATGAATGGTCTGACCTACAATGTAGAGGCGTTCACCAAGCTGAAGCCTGTACCGCCGCAAAGCCTGGAGCAGGAGAAGCTGTTCCGCCAAAATTCGAATATGTACCAGGTTCAGTACATCGCCCAGCCGTACTTCCAGGAAGTTGTCAAGGGCGACAAGACGGTTAAGGAAGCGCTGGAGAAGTGGGAAACTGAGGGCAATGCCATGCTCCAGAAGATTAAAGCCAACCCGAACGGTCCGTTAGAGCCAACTGACGGTGGAGTTATACAGGAAGTTTACTAAGTCCTTATAACTGATCAGATATTAACCGTAACACCCGGAAAACCCGATGTTCCCTTTGCGGAGCAGCGGGTTTTCTTGATTGTTTGGGATTGTTGCAGCTGTCAGCTGGGCCTTCTGGCAGGAATTTGCGGTTGGCTGCTTGTTTTCTTGCCAAAGCGGGTATTCTATTAGGGCATCCATTTATTTGAATGCGTGTAAATCCTGCCTATGCAAGGGCGGCGTGGAGAGCTAGCGAGATGACCATACAGGAGGTTGGATGTATTGCGGGCCAGTTGGATCTATTGGGTCAGGCTGTATGAGACTAAGTTTCAGGCCGGCTGCCTGGTGAAACGGATGGAGAATGATTGGTGGATTTACGGTTATGATTGCCCGCAGGAGATTGAAGTGTTCCGGTCGAAAAAAGGAAGATATGGCGTCCGCTATTTGCCATAGTTTCCTGCTGGAAATCTCTTGACTTACTTAGTCTTTATGTTGTATATTATTAATTGTCGCCATTAATGATTGTTTCATATTGGTACCGTCGCGGGGTGGAGCAGCCCGGTAGCTCGTCGGGCTCATAACCCGAAGGCCGCAGGTTCAAATCCTGCCCCCGCAACTAACTTCCTAACAGGAAACTGGAAGGGCCCTTAGCTCAGTTGGTTAGAGCGGTCGGCTCATAACCGATTGGTCGGGGGTTCGAGTCCCTCAGGGCCCACCAACATGAACAATTAACGTGCCGGGGTGGCGGAACTGGCAGACGCACAGGACTTAAAATCCTGCGGTGGGTGACCACCGTACGGGTTCGATTCCCGTCCTCGGCATACCTTAACTTACAACATCAACATACATAAGAGCTCTGTTTGGCAGCTTGCCGTTCAGGGCTCTTTTCCATTCTACTTTATATCCCTGCTAAATGTGCAGGGTGAAAGAATAGGGTAATAGAGTGCAGGGCATGAAGCCTTGTTACAGACTCAGCCCCGGCAGCAGATTACCTACTCTAACAACATAACTGATAGGAGGAGGAAACAAGATGTCGATTCAGCTACCTCATGATTGGCCCGCTGTGCTGGAGGGTGAATTGGAAAAGCCTTATTATGTGCAGCTGCGTGCAAAGCTCGCTGAGGCTTACCGGACCGAACAGGTGTATCCGGCACCGGATCATATTTTTCAGGCACTGCATTATACGTCCTATGAAGAGACCAAGGTCGTCATCTTAGGGCAGGATCCTTACCACGGCCCTGGTCAGGCGCATGGGCTGAGCTTCTCCGTACAACCCGGGGTGCGTATACCTCCTTCCCTGCGAAATATATACCAGGAGCTGCAGTCCGATATTGGCTGCGAGCCGCCCAGCCACGGCTGTCTGACCCCTTGGGCCAAGCAGGGTGTGCTGCTGCTGAATGCGGTGCTGACGGTGGAAGCAGGTCAGCCGAATTCGCATCAGAAGCTCGGCTGGGAGCTGTTTACGGATCGGATCATTGCTGCATTGGGGCAGCGGGAGCGTCCGGTTGTATTTCTGCTATGGGGCAAGCATGCCCAGATGAAGGCATCAATGATTGATGCCTCCCGTCATTGTGTGATCGAGAGTGCGCATCCGAGCCCCTTTGCAGCACGGCGGGGATTCTTCGGCAGCAAGCCATTCTCGCGTGCGAATGCTTTCCTGCGTTCAATCGGCTCAGAGGAAATTGACTGGTGTCTGCCCATGAATCCGGAGGATTTGAATGGTTGCGGTTAACGAGAAGCGTCCGTCCAAATGGTTAACGCCCGCTAGCGGCTATCTGACCGGATATACCCATACACTGAATCCATATACCGGCTGTGCCTTTGGCTGCTCCTACTGCTACGTCAGGCGGATGCCTGTCGGTTTATTCCGTAAGGAAACATGGGGAGAATGGGTAGATATCAAGAGAGACCCGTCAGGCGGGTTCCGCCGGGAATGGCTGAAGGCTGTTGCGAAGGGGCCCGTTACGGTATTCATGGCCTCGGCTACTGATCCTTATCAGCCGATTGAGTACAAGGAGCGGGTAACCCGCTCGATTCTAGAGGCGATGGTTGAAGCACCGCCGCAGTTTGTGCTGGTGCAGACGAGAAGCCCGCTAGTAACACGGGATATTGATCTGCTGCGTGAACTGGGGGAACGTGCCCGGGTCAGCATGACGATTGAATCGGACTTGGAAGAATCGCGCAAGCATTTTGCGCCATCCGCACCGCCTTTGGCTGCACGCTGGAGAGCTGTTCAGGAGCTGAGGGAGGCGGACGTGCCTGTGCAAATTGCCGTCTCGCCTCTGCTGCCTCATTCCGGGCGGTTCGCAGAACAGCTGCTGCAGGCATCACAGCGAATTGTTGTGGATGATTTCTTCCGGGGTGATGGCAGTCTTGGGAGAAGGACTTCTCAGCTGGGTGTACGTGCCCTGTATGAAGAGCTGGGGAAGCAGCAGCAGTACAGCCCGGAGACGGCTGACAGTTTCTTCGAAGAGCTTAAGAGCAGGGCAGATGCCGGCTCTGCTGTGCTGTGGGGGCAGGAAGGTTTCCTGCCTTGACGGGACTGTGTGAACATAAAACTTCATATGAAAAGCTCTCAAAAAATAAAAACTGCCCGCCGCTCATCCGGATTATCGCGAAATCCGGTGAGGGGCGGGCAGCTGTCGTGTTTATTCTTCTCAATCGGGCCTGCAAGGCAGCGGTATGTCGTTCGGACTGCCAGTGGTGTCCCTGCGTTTGCTGCGTTGATTAATTCATAATCGACATTCCCGAAGTTGCTGAAGGTGCCGGAAGAGACGGGGCTGCTGGAGCCTCGTCATTCGTATGAGCTGGTTCTTCGGGGAGAACCGGCTTAAATTTGCTGCTGACATACGTTACGGTCTGAACCTCTGTAATGACCTGCGGATACATCTTGTTCGGATCCGGCTGCACGGGCTCAACCATGATCACGGCTTGGCCTTTTTCGTCAAAGAAGATTGAGGAGATCCGAATCCCGTAGCCGGGATGAGGCGCCTGCGCTTTTACCGTAACTTCATTGATATCCGCATTTACTTCCTTAACGGACAGCTGCAGATCGAAGAGAGGGCTGGCGCCGGCCGGTTGATCCGGTACACTATCGGTATCCGTATGCTTCTTCACAAATTCAATTCCGTCATACAGCCAGCCGGCTGACTCGCTGCGTGTAATGGCGTCCTTCGGTCTGAAGGTATTGGTGCCTTTCATATCAGCTATATCAGTCGTTAGCAGCTTCTGGATACTGTTCATGTATGCCTCGTTTACCTTGGATTCATCATCGAACGTCTGATAAATCTCGATAAAGGCGAAATCGCCTCTTGATGTGATGGCGTTGAACAGATAATGCGCATATTCTTCACGTGTCATGATCTGCTCGGGCTTAACATCCTTCGGGATTTCAATACCGTTGTGGTGGGCAATGACGAACGCATTGGAATACCACATGTCATTTTTTACATTCGTGTAGTAGTCGGAAGCTTCGGGTGCCTTAATGAACTGTACATGTGCCAAGCTGAGTTCAAATCCTCTGACAATCATCGAGATGCCGGCGGAATACGTCAGCTTGCCGGTTGGATTGAATAGATCCTGCTGTTCCCCGCTAATAATACCCGCTTCCTTCAGCGCTTTAATTTTATCCGCATTGGGATCCTGCTTCGTGTCCGAGAATGCCCAGGCTGTTTGACCGACAATTAGGATAAGCGCCGCGGCCAGCAGGACGATAAGGACCGGTTTCTTCATTTGCACATCACCTCATTCTTTAGTATTAGCTGCAGCTATCCTTCTAGACGGGGGTGTGGAATAAAAGGTTGCAGGTTTCTGTACAACACTTGTGCTCTGTATATTGCTCCGATATGTAGCAATGCCAGCGCGAGTTGTAGTACAATCATAGGAAAGCTTGTTGCAAACAACGCTTCATGCTGGAATTTTTGGTCAGACAGGAGGCACTTAAGATGAAGAAATGGTATACAGGCGGGTTAATCGTTATGGTGCTTGCGGGTGCTTTTCTTGGATCACTGCTGGCGGCATTCGGTATCACCGTGCTGATGAAGAACAAGGTTCCATACTCTGACGTGACAATTATTAACGGCATCCCTTATCTTCCGGTGTATGCCGCAGCCGCTGAAGTGGAGACGTCATCAACTCAAGCGGGCATACATGCGCAGTCGGGTGAAGATAAGACCTTGTCGTCGACCGGGACGGATGAAGTGTTTAGAAGCGGAGAATTCGCATTTCAACAGCTGATCGTGAGCCAGGAGGAATACGGTCCGGATGTAACCGTTGAACTCATGAACGAAGGCAAAGCAGATGTGGATTCCGTCATATTCACAGCTTCCTTCTATAAAGAAGACGGGGAGCGAATCGGTACCGCTTCCGGATCGGTAACCTCGCTTGGAGCAGGAGAGAGAAGAGTCGTTCGACTCCTGACTGGTGAATCGGATTTGTCCGGCTTTGCGGAAGTTCGCTTTCAGATTGACCATGTATCAACCACCTAATGCTTGGCAGGCTGTGGGAATATGTCAAATGGCCCGGATTCGACAGCTTTCTGCGGTTTTATTTCGACAATTAGTGACAGTTATCTTCGATCTGGTGTATGATAAAAGCAGCAAACAAGTACTCCTGATTAAGTGCAGGTGATTGTCATGTTCAGAAGATTGAATTGGACCTGGGCAGCCGTTCTTGGCGGTTTGCTGGCTTTTTGGGCTGCGGTTTTCTACTGGGTCGCTTCTTTGTAAAATATTCATAATCAGCTGGTTGTATCTGCTGCCGCCACCGCATACGTTGAGAGAAACTGCTTAGAGGAGGAGCGATACGGTGATTTGTTATGACATTCGCACTGGGAACCGTCTCGGGGAACTGACGATTCGGCCTATCGAGGGTGAGAAGCATTATTTTGGAGGCGTCATCTTTGTCTGCCGCAGCTGCGGCGAGATTGCATTGTTTGAACAGATCGCTTAGCAGCTCAATGTTCTCCAGGTAAGTCAGCTTTATGGTTTAAAAGAACAGCCGCAGGTTATCAGCCTGCGGTTGTTCTTTTTTTTCTGGGCCATAGCACAGGATAATGTCCTGGGCGAATACCGGATTGGTACCGGAGGCCTTGTGTTCACACAACTATCAAATTATAAAATAATACTAAAGGTATTGATACAATCTGTATCAATCAGGTATAATGGCACTGCAAAGCAGGTTAGCAAGCGCTCTAAACGGACTTGAATAATGGAGAGGATGAAGAAGCAGTGAAAGGGAAATTTAGGCTTACAGTATTAGTAATGGCTTGTGTTTTACTCATCGGGGCAGTAACTCCGGCCTATGCGGAATCAGAAGTGGTGTATATTAGTGATTTAAGGGCTACGACCATAACAGCCGACTCTGTTACTTTAGCTTGGACTCCGCAGCCTGATACCGAGTCCATTAAGCTGCGGCGTTCGAATGACGGAGGCAAGACATGGGCGGATGCGATCAACCTGCGTGTAGATGCAAGCTCGGTAACAGTAAGAGGCTTAACACCTAATACGAGCTACTCGTTTGATCTGGAAGGCAAATGCAGCTGCCAGAAGCTGATTTCCAATAATGCTCATATTACAACGAAGTCTGCACCAGTGTTGCCGCAGCCTCAAGCGCCGACAGTACAGGAGAGCAATACAGGGGAGCTGGCAGGTGTAAGGGCAGCAGCCAATGGGGCAGTACTGAGCAGCGGGTCTTACATATCATCCGAAATGTTAGTGGGCGGCAGAACCTTTACCAAGCTCACCGTAAACAAAGCTGCGCTTGGAGAGGCACTTAAGCTGATTAACAGCAACGAAGAAGGGCAGCAGCAGATTTCTATTGAAGCGGAGACTGCAGGTGAAGGCTTGGTTGTGTACTACCCGGCAGATCTGTTAGCTTCGGCGAACAATCCAAATGTTGTGCTGGCAGTTGGCTTTGGTCCGGCTGCTTATGAACTGCCGCTTGCACGGCTTCTGGCAGGCGGACAGCTCCAGCAGATAGCTGGCTCAGTTGAACAGGCCTACGTAACGATCGCAATTTCCACAGTTGATGCAGAAACGGCAGCTAAGCTTGCGGCAGACGCGGCAAAAGCAGGCTTAACCCCTGTAAGCGGCGCTTATCAATTTAATGTTGCAGCTGAAGCGGGTGACCGCAGCCAGCCATTCAATCATTATGGCACCAGTTATGTCAATCGTTCGATTGATCTGCATGCTGGGGTAACAGCTGCTGATGCGACAGCCGTGCAGTATGATCCAGCCACAGGAGTGTTTACGTTCATTCCGGCAGTCTTCACCTCAGCTGACGGTAAAGTAACAGCCGATATGAAGCACACCGGCAACCGGATCTATACGGTGGTAAAAGGCCAGAAGACATTTGCGGATATTACGAACCACTGGGCGAGACCGGATATTGAGCGGCTGGCGTCCATGCTGGTGATCAACGGTGTACAAGCCGATGCTTTTGCCCCGAATGCCAACATTACCCGGGCTGAATTTGCGGCATTGCTTGTGCGGGCACTCGGCCTTGATTCCAGCAAGCAGCTGCAGACCGGATTTGCCGATGTATCGGAAACGCGATGGTATGCTGGTGCAGTTGCAGCAGCAGTTGAAGCGGGTCTGATTAGAGGCTTTGAGGATGGAACCTTCAAACCGGAGGCTGAAATTACCCGTGCACAGATGACCGTTATGATTGCAGCTGCTCTTGAAGCGGCAGGCAAGAAGGTTGATCTTACCGGTAAAGAAGCGTCTGTATTGGCTGATTACAAGGATGCTGCTAAGATTGGCAGCTGGGCTGAGTCTGCAGCGGCCAAAGCTGTTCTGACCGGTATTGTAACAGGCGTAACGAAGGACGAGTTCGGACCGCAGGAACAAGCGACACGCGCTCAATCTGCCGTCATGCTCAGCCGCTTGATGAAGTACATTGGTTTTATTAATCCTTAATAGATTCAGGGATGCAAATAGACCGCTCTTTACCGGCTTGAAGAAGCTGGTGAAGTGCGGTCTTCTTGACTTATAGGCAACCTGTTAAGGCCTTATTTGTATTTCGACTCGACATAATGTTGAAGCTCGGAAGCGGACAGACCAATTAGATAGGTGATGATGACTACTATATGGAGATAGTAAAAGTTCTTGGGTGCTAATCCAAGGGTTTCAAAAAAGCCGGTAAGCCAAAACAAGCTAATATAAAAGACGATGAGAAAAATCCACAGAGGAAACTGCAGCAGCAAACGCCACCAAAGAGTGTTCTTATTGGATTTCATATTCCCTCCCCATGACACAAGATAGGTAAGCAGAACAACAGGAATAACTATGCTCAGTATATCCTCGATAGTGCATGGGGTCCATATTTTGGTAACGATTATCATCTGAAAGCTGATCATGGATCGTAAGGGTTTGAGATATATAGAAGTATCCTAGAATGTCTCTAGAAAAGCAAAAACCCCTGATTTCTCAGGGGTTTTCAGTAATGATCTGTAGTGGGCTCGAACCACTGACCCCCACCCTGTCAAGATGGTGCTCTCCCAGCTGAGCTAACAGATCGTGTTTTGAAGACAATTAATAATATATCAAAAATCAGATGCAGCGTCAACACTTGAATGTACAAAAATAAAACAGCAGGCTCCTGGCTGTCCAAGGAGCTCTGCTGTCTTATTGATGCTGTTAAACCGGGTGATTATTCTCTTCCCGGCCATTATCGATCGCACACTTGTTCTTAATGAAGCTCATTTGATTGGCGCAGCGGTTAAGCAGCTGCTGTTCCTCACTGGACAGGTGCTGCTTCAATTGGAGCTGGGCGATTTCTCTCTTGAGCTCGTACAGATCTTGCGATGCATTAGCACAGTTATAATTGCTTTCCAGCTGGTCGATCATGGGACACCTCCTGCAGGATGATAACAGCATTTTCAATTATGCGCGTTTTTACATAAGCCTATGCGGCTGCAGCTGCCCGGACAACAAAAGCCGAATAAAGGGAATAAGCAGCAGCAGAGTAGGGGAATACTTCCAGCTATAGGATCGCCGATTACGGCAAAGGCTAGGTGGAGAATAGTGAAACGATACAGCTTGACTTTTGTTATGACGGCTGCTTTATGGTTGACAGCGGGTTGTAACCCGATTTGGACGGAGACAGGACCTGCTGAGTCAGCTTTCGGCGAAAGCGGCCTCGGCCTTGGCAAGGACTATTCGCCCGGCAGTCTAATGGAGCAAGTCTACGGCGATGGGGAGCAGGGGCAGACATTAATTCCGAAAGACCCCCTCAGTCAGACAGAATCACTGCGTCAATATGAAATTGGCAGAGAATAAGGGCTTCGGAATCGGCCGACTGCTGGCAGCCGAAATAGGAGGAGGATGCAGGATGGCAAACAGTGATAACAGGGAAACATTCGTGGCCGTGCAGAAGAATGGGGATGGAGACATAACGTCCTTCCAGACGTCAGGCGGACGTGTGCTGGATTACCAGCAGGCGCTGCAGGAAGTGAAGAACGGAACGATCGCCGGTGTGAATGCGTTCAAAGGCCGTGATGGCGAGATGTATATACGCGGTGACGCAGACGGCGACCCGACCAACAATCTTGATAATCTGCCGACGTTCAGTTAAGAGTGGCTTAAAGACAGGAAGACCGGAACCCTGGGAGGGTTTGCCGGTCTTTTTTTGAACTGCCGTATTTCTAACAACTAAAACTCATACTCCTTATGCTGCTCCACGAAGGTCATGGCCCCGGTCCGTCCGGCAAAATCATCCCGGTCATCCCCGTAATGCATCAGGTAAACGCTGCGCTGCACATCTTCGGGAAGCGTAAGCAGCTCGTCCAGTGTGGCATGCACGGCACCAGGCGGGTGAAGCTGGCAGTCGTGGAATACGACACAGCCCCTATTGCGCACCATATCGGTGACCAGTTGAGGTGTGAACCGCATGTCTGCTGAGTAGAAGAGCTTGTCGTTAAATACGAACGAGTAGCTGTTTCTTCCCTTGATATGCTCAGTCCGGATCAGCTCAACCTGGATGCCAGGGTGGATGGAGTGAACGCTGCCTTCTTCAAGCCGGTGAACGTCAAAGTAAGCGTCGAGAGACTGGGCCTCCTCGGTCTGCATCGTGCCTTTGAGCGTATGGTTCCAGAGCGTTTCCGCAAGCGGTTCGGGAATGTACAGCACAGGCTTGCGCTGGAGCTCGAATTTCATCCGGAAGGCGATCTCCTCCAGACCGCCGACATGGTCGCCATGCAGATGCGAGATGAGAATGCCGTCAAGGGCGGCCAAGGGGACACCAAGCTTATGGAGAGCTGCCGGAGCCGTGATGCCGCAGTCCAGCATGAGGGTGAATGATTCCGCAGTGAGCAGGGCATTGTTGTTAAAATAGTTCTTGGCAAATGCGCTTCCCGTACCAAGCATCTGTATTTTCAAATGGATGCGCCTCCTGATCTCTTTTTCTAAAATTTATCATGTTTTGCATGGAAAACAAAGCTGGTGAGCAGAGTGCATTTCCCGGGCAAGCGCAGGTTGTTACACAGGCAGACATATTTCGCGAATTAGTAGTAATGAGCAGTATTAAAAAAATTGGCTTGTGTCCGCAACTTTGGGCAGCCTTCCGAGTATAACCAGACATCCAGACAACGGATGGAGGGTTAATATTAATGAAGGCAAAGAAGCTGCTGGTCCTCGTCGCCTTGTTATCTATATGGGGCGGTACGATGATTTTTGCGGATTCCGCAAGCTCCAAAATCAAAGTAATCGTTAACGGTTCAGAGTTGGATGAGGCGGGGGTTATGACAGATGGCAAAACCTACTTGCCGCTTCGACAAATCTCCAACTCGCTGCAGGCACTGATCAGCTGGGATGAAGCATCGAAGAAGGTGACGATCAACAAACCGAATGTACATATGTTCCTGTTCCAGAACAATACGGTATTCGGAAAGGTAAGCAAGGGAAGTCGTTACACATTCTCCGTATGGGCGCAGGTCGACAGTCTGCGGATGAATATATCTGCATTGAAGGTGACGATAGCCGATCCTTCCGGCAGAGAGGAACTTATCCAGTCTCAGGATGTTAATGCTCAGAAGGATAATTTCTGGTTCCGGACGAAGGATATCCGCTATGCCTTTGAAGCTGGAGGAAGCTATACAGTGCGCTTCTACATGAAGCCTGACGGTGACGAGTGGAAGGTCGTCTCGGAGAAGCTGATTATCGCCGAATAATGCTTGTAATCAATAGTACACTATTAGTGTAAGACCGCCTGTTATCAGCCGCATGCTCGCTTGTTTGACCCGGGACGGCCTAAATGTTACGATACGTGTGACAAAACTTGTGAAAAGAGGGTTTCCCATGACTGAAGAGCATAAACATGGAGATGATTGCGGCTGCGGACATGATCATGATCATGAGCATGAGGATCATGTATTTGTAGTAACCGATGAAGAAGGCAACGAGCGTGAGATGGTAATGGTGTACACGTTTGAGTCCGAGGAAATGGTATATGCCGTTCTGCTGGACCGCAACGATCCTGAAGCTGACGGCGTAATCTTCCGTATTGAGGAAGAGAACGACGAAGCGTTTCTCGTTGGTATTGAGGATGACGAGGAATGGGAACGCGTTACGAAAATCTACGAGGAAATTGCCAAGCAGGAGAATTAAGCTTCCCGGTTCCTGTAGGGAGCAATACCCAGTTGGGCTGTATAGCGGGTTTACCCGCTCTGTACAGCCCTATTTATTTTCTCGTATTGTAATGGATCGTACGGCCGTTAAAGAGGTGAAGTTTAGCAGCCATCCGCTTAGCGATGTATTTGCAAAGCTCATTAGCCTTCGCCTTGTCGCCATGCGTGGAGCCGTCCGGCAGAACGAGCTGAATATGGTGGATGTTAGCTTCGTCTTCGGGCGTGCTGCCTACCCCTACCAGGATATACCGGTATGCAGGGTCTGTCCCCTTCAGATAAAACCACGGTTCATCCGGGTTCTTCTCAATCGTATAAGGAAATGCGGCTGCCTCATACTCCCACCCGAGCTGCCTGCCTGTGAGAGCCATCTGATCACGATAGCGAAGCATAACCTGCTGGACATCCTCAAGAGACATGCGGTCAACTGCCGACCCGGCAGTGAATTGTATGTAAGCGCTCTGACTCAATGGCGGCCACCTCCACCAACAGAATATCACCTTTTCCAATAGGTGGCAATAACACTGCCGGTTAACAATCCGGGCTTCCGTCTATCGGGAAAATAAAACGCGAGACTGTCCGGCTTCTGAACTATCCGGTCAGTCTCGCGTATTGTTCATGCCATCCTTCGCTGCTAACGGTTAGAAGATGGCATTTTCCTCGACGATTACCTTGACATACTCAATGCTGCGGTCTTCGGGACCTTTAACCGGCAGTCCGACCTCAACATGGTCGACGATGTAGTCAATATTCTGCTGGGAGATGACTTCCCCCGGAAGCAGGATAGGAATTCCGGGCGGATATACATAGATGAATTCCGCAATGATACGTCCGGCTGATTCGCGGAATGGCACGACTTCCGTCTCGGCGTAGAAGGCATCCCTCGGCGTCAGCGACAGCTGCGGGATCTCTGGAATCTTAACCACGAGCTCCTGAACCTCATTGACCTGGTAGAACTGTTCGGACAGCTGGCGCAGGGCGGTGAGCAGCGTAGTGATGGACTCGCGGTTATCCCCGGGCGTCACCAGGCACAGGATGTTGTACATGTCACTGAGCTCAACCTCGAGGTTGTAATGCTCCCGGAGCCAGTTCTCGGTCTCGTATCCGGTAATGCCAAGGTGGCGGACATGAACGGTAAGCTTCGTGGGATCATAGTCATGAGTAGCTTCGTCGCCTAAGATGTCATCTCCGAAGCAGTACAAGCCAGGAATCTGGTTAATAGCTTCCCGCGCCTCCCGGGCCAGTCCGATTGCCTGCTCTGCCAGCTCGTGGCCGTGAAGAGCCAGATGCCTTCTGGATGAATCGAGCGAGGCAAGCAGGATATAGGAGGTGGAGGTCGTCGTGAGCATGCTTATAATAGTCTGGACGCGCTGCGGATTGATTCTTCCCGCTCTCACATTCAGGACCGAGCTCTGCGTCATCGAGCCGCCAAGCTTATGTACGCTTGTTGCGGCCATGTCGGCGCCAGCCTGCATAGCGGACATTGGCAGATCCTCATGGAAGTGGATAAGCACCCCGTGAGCTTCATCCACCAGCACCGGTATGTTGTAGCTGTGGACCAAGTCAACGATTTCCTTCAAGTTGGCACATATCCCGAAGTAGGTTGGATTGATAACGACAACAGCTTTCGCATCGGGATGGCGCGACAGGGCGCGGCGGACCGAGCGCAGGGTGATACCGTGGTCAATGCCGAGGTTCTCGTCCCGTGCGGGTGAGATAAAGACCGGACGGGCGCCGGCGAATATAATGGCCGACATGATCGATTTATGCACATTGCGGGGGACAATGATCTTGTCTCCCGGCGAGCATACGGTCAGAATCATCGTCATGATGGCTCCGCTTGTGCCCTGTACAGAGAAAAAGGTATAATCAGCACCGAATGCATCGGCGGCAAGCTTCTGGGCTTCCTGGATCACGCCGGTAGGCTGGTGGAGGTCATCCAGAGGCGCAATATTAATCAAGTCAATCGACAGGGCGTTATCCCCGATGAAAGAGCGGAATTCGGGATCGCTGCCTGTTCCTTTCTTGTGTCCGGGTATATGGAATTGTACGGGATTTTGCTCCGCATGACGGCGGAGGGCAGTAAACAGCGGTGTGGCCTGATGATCCATCGCAGCATCCCAGCCTTTCTCTTAGGTTCTCATTAAACAAGCTTGAGTATAGCAAAATCAGGGGGGATTGCAAGTTTGACTTTGCGGCGGACGACCAATTAAAGCCATGAAAGGAGCAAGGCTATGGAGCCTGTGCTAACTCAATCGAAGAAAAGCGTTCTACGCTCGCCTTTTGTTATTCAGCTTCTGCTGATTATGTTCGGTGTGGAATTCGTCAAGGGGGCGCTGCTGATATCCGTGCTGCCCGTCTATATGGAGACGGCGCTTGGTCTGTCGGCCTATGTGATCGGATGGGCGCTTGCCTGCCAGTATATCGGTGACAATGTTCTCCGCAGTCCGCTGGGCTTTATTATCGACCGGATCGGCTACCGGCTGGTCATGCTCACGGGTGTACTGCTCACTCTGCTGTCAGTTATCATAATGGCGGTCTCCGATCAGCCGGGCTGGCTCTTGCTGGCTTGTGCGCTGCTGGGACTTGGAACATCTCCCTTATGGCCCTGCGTGATTACCGGCGCGACAGCGGTGTCCGGTCAAGAGGCCAGCGGTATTATTATGAGCGTAGTCTACATGGCCTGGCTGACAGGTGTGGGCTGCGGGCCGATCGTTATTAATTTCTTCATCATTCAATCCTTCACACCGGCCTTCAACCTGCTGCTCGTCTTTATGGCGGTTGTGTTAATCGTTGCGCTGTTCCTGCCTGGCCGGACCCGGAAGGCGGCGGCTGCAGCGGGCACGGTCCGGACGGCCGAGATGCACGCGAATGAATTCATGAAGGAAGCCGGCGCAGCAGCCGAAGAGGACAAGCCTCAGCGCCGGAGCGCACTGAGGCGGGCTGCCGCCTATCTGGAACGTGTCGGGAGAACCGTGAGGGCAAGCAAGCTGCTGTATCCGGCCATGTTCGCCCAGACCTTTGCGCTAGGCCTGCTAATTCCGGTACTGACTCTCTTTGCCCGCAACGTGCTTCATCTGTCGCCCCAGGAGTATAGTCTGTACCTGACTGCCGGCGGGGCGGTGACGGTACTCGGGCTGATTCCGGTCGGCAAGTGGGTGGATCGCGTAGGCACAGCCCGGTTTCTCCACGCCGGTTTCCTCGTAACGGCGGTCTCGCTGCCGGTGCTGGGATTTGTCCGGGATGCCAAGCTGGCGCTTGTAGTAGTGGCAGTCATTGGGCTGGGCTACGCATGTATCATCCCGGCTTGGAACGCTTTGATCGCCTATGCCATTCCTGAAGAGGAGCGCGGAGCGGTCTGGGGCTTCTTCCTGACCATTGAAGGCTCGGGCACCGTGCTCGGCTCTGTGCTGTCCGGGAAGATGTGGGACTACCTCGGACCGCATGCCCCGTTCATGATAAGCGGCTTCGTTCTGTTCATCCTGTTTGTTCTTCATTTGTTCATTTCTCATCGGCGTCCTGTTGTGGTACGATAGTTTGGATGGAGGGAAATAGACATGTTGAATAAACAGCTGGCGGTCGTCATGGTTATTCTGATGACTGTTTTTATAGGGTTTGGTATTATCATTCCGGTCATGCCGGAACTGGTCGTTCACGTCGATCCCGGGAATGCGGAGATACATAATGCCTTAATGCTGTCCATCTACTCGGCAGTTTCATTCCTGCTGTCTCCGCTGTGGGGCGGCTTGTCCGACAAGATCGGCCGGCGCCCGATCATATTGACCGGCGTAGCGGGATTCGCCGCAAGCTTCCTGCTCTTCGGCCTAGCTTCGGACCATCTGCCGCTGATGTACGCTTCGCGTGTGCTGGGCGGCTTGTTCTCCGGTGCCGTAACCTCGGTTATCGTCGCTTATGTCGCTGACATAACACCTCCGGAGCACCGCACCAAAGGCATGGGTCTTGTCGGCATGTCCATCGGCCTTGGTTTTACAATCGGACCGGGTGTGGGAGGCATGCTGAGCCGCATCTCGCTTGAGACGCCATTCTTTACGGCGGCTGGCTTGTCGGCCTTGCTGTTCATCACCGCGTTTGCCGTGCTGAAGGAATCGCTCCCTCCCGAGAAGCGGCGTTCCCGTACTGAGACGCCTCCTTCCCGCTGGACTGCCTTCACAGGGCCGCTGAAATACCTTTATCTGCTGGCCTTCTTCGTCACCTTCTCGCTGGCAGGCCTGGAGTCGACACTGCAGTTCTTCGGAATGAGGCGGTTTGATGTCACGCCGTACCAATTCGGAATTATGTTCTTCATCTGCGGCGTGGTCGGCGCACTTGTGCAGGGCGGCGTTGTACGGAGATATATCAAGAAAGGCCAGGAGCCGGCGTATATCGCAGCAGGCTTGATTATATCGGCAGCAGGCTTCTTCCTGCTAATCACAGCTTACGAGCTGTGGACGGCTACCCTGTACCTTGCTATCTTCGGCATCGGCAATGCACTGATTCGTCCGTGCGTGACGTCGCTGATTACCCAGAAGACAACAGTGGGACAAGGGGTTGCAGCCGGTCTCAGTTCTTCGATGGACAGTCTCGGCCGTATTGCAGGGCCGCTCATCGCAGCCGGCCTGTTCAGGGTCGAGCTGCGGCTGCCGCTGATTGTCGGGGGTGCGCTGTCGCTGGCGGCGCTGATGCTGCTCTCCCGCTTCCGCGCGATGGATAAGAATGGGGAGCAGGCAAACTCCCAAACTGCATAGCATGACAGCATTCAGGTAGTGATCTACCATAAGAGGTTGTCCCTTAGAGCGGCTGCAGGCTGCTCTAAGGGACAGCCTTTTTTTTGGCCATTAACACCCTCTTGTCCTTCTGTGGTCCTGTACACTCCCCGCCTGAAGACCGGTAAGCAAACCCGTCTGCAGTCTTCGGCAAAACCCGTCCCTGGATGTTTCCGGGCAGGCCGGGAAGCTAGTAAGCTTTTCATTAGGGCGAAGCGGAAAACGGCAGCACTAACAAGACAGATTAGAGCAATCCGGTTACCGATTATACCGCCTGACCATACATAACGGATTTGGAAAGAGTGAGAGGGGATAGCTTAGTATGAGCTGGTTAACAAAGTGGTCTTTCAAGAACAAGGCAGCGATGTCACTGGTTGTGGTGATGTCGCTTGTCGCGGGAGTATTCAGTTATCTGATGCTGCCGATGGAATTTCTCCCGGAGGCAG
Organism: Paenibacillus sambharensis; assembly: GCF_003233845.1. GTDB lineage: Bacteria > Bacillota > Bacilli > Paenibacillales > Paenibacillaceae > Paenibacillus_I > Paenibacillus_I sambharensis. The sequence goes on along the minus strand of NZ_QKRB01000055.1, from coordinate 62,004 downwards.
ATAATCCTTCCGTAACGGTTACTACGATCGGTCCGGGCTACGATGCGAAGTCGATGGAGACGGGGGTGACTGCTCCGATCGAGGAGGCAGTAAGCCTCATCAAAGGAAAGACGGACATGTATTCCACATCCGGCGACGGTTTCTCGCAGGTGAACATCATGTTTGATTCCAAGACGGATATGAAGCAGGCGGCAGCGGATGTGGAGAAGGCAGTAAACGCTGTGGCACTTCCTGAGCGGGTATCACAGCCTTATGTTGTACAGCTGAATACCTCGATGATCCCAATCTCCTGGGTGACCATTGTATTTGATGAAAGCTTAAGCGATGCGGCCAGGCAGGAGCTCGAGTCGAAAGTAATGGAAGAGCTGCAGCAGATTGAAGGCGCGGGTCAGGTGCAGCTCAGCGGCAAAACGCAGCCCTCTGTGTCGGTAACGGCTGATCCGGGAAAGCTTGCTGAATTCGGTGTGCCATTTCAGGCTCTAATGGGTGTTCTACAGGGGAGGGATCTGTCGGCGTCAATCGGGGAGAGAACGATCTCAGGAGCCTCCGGCAATGTGAAGGTTGTCTCCGATGTGCCGGATGCGGCGACACTTGCCAAACTGCCGGTAGCCCCGGGTGTAACACTGGACCAGGTTGCCAAGGTAGCGGTTACGAATGAGCAGGATGCGGTGACCCGGATCGACGGGCAGAACGCGCTTCTGGTTACGATATCCAAGGGCCTTAACGCCAATGCGGTTGCTGTCGGCAAGGATGTCGAGGAGACAGCTGCCAGGCTGACGAAAGAGCTGGATGGGGTGCAGGTTAAGGTGCTGCTCAGCACAGCTGATCAGGTCGTCCACTCCGTGAACAGCATGATTCGCGAGGTGCTGCTCGGCGCACTGTTCGCCACCATCGTGATTCTGCTCTTCATGCGGAACTTCCGGGCGACAATCGTTACGATTGTGTCTATTCCGTTATCACTGGGCATCACCTTGTATCTGCTTCACCTGTCCGGTGTGACGCTGAATATCATTACGCTCGGAGGGGTGGCTGTTGCGGTCGGCCGTCTGGTGGATGACAGCATCGTGGTGATTGAAAATATATACCGCAGGCTTCAGAAAGAAGCCTTCTCGATCACCCTGGTGACCGATGCCACCAAAGAAGTGGCGACAGCGATAACATCGTCCACGCTGACGACAGTGGCCGTATTCCTGCCGATGGGCCTGCTGCGCGGCTCGCTGCAGTCATTCCTGCTGCCTTTCGCGCTTACGGTCTCCTATTCGCTGCTTGCTTCGCTGCTGGTCGCGCTGACCGTTGTACCGCTGCTGAGTGCCATGTTCCTGAAGAATACGACGCTTAAGGAGCATGAGCCATCCCGGCGTTTTACAGCGTTTCTGTCCTGGAACCTGAACCGGAAATGGCTGCCGCTTACGCTTGCCAGTCTGCTGTTCATCGGGTCGATTGCCGGCTATGTGCTGCTTCCTAAGGGAGCGCTTGATACTTCGAGTGCAGAGTCGCTTCTCATTAAGCTGGAATACCCGGCTGAGACACCGCAAGAGAAGGTGGCTGCGGAAGGTGCAAGGCTTGAAGCGTTCCTGATTGACCAGCCTGAGCGCGAGTGGCTGGCGATGTCGCTCGGGAATAGTGAAGAAAGTGCCAAGATGGGTTCGGTTGGCTCGTCCACGCTGATTACCTACCAATTGTCAGTGACCAAGGGCGCAGAGGCCGACAAGCTGATTGAACGTATACAAGGGCAGGCAGGCGAGTATCCGGGAGCAGAGCTAACCGCAAGCGCCATGAGCATGATGTCAGGTGGCAGCTCAAGCGATGTCTATATTGATGTGACGGGCGGAACTGAGGAAGCAAGGTCTGAAGCGGCCGCACGAATTACAGAGAAAATCAAAAACGTCGACGGCGTGCTGAAGGTCAAGACAAATCAGGAGCAGAAGAAGTCGGTGTATACCTTCGAGGTTGATCCGGTCAAGGCTCAAGCGGCGGACATTGCGCTGCAGCTTCAGGGGATGCTGAACCGGATGCCGATCGGAACGCTTCAGACGGAGACAGCTGCGATGGATGTATTCCTTGAGCCGGTGGTGAACCCCAAAACGGAGAGCGAGCTTGGCAAGCTAATGGTGATGACAGGCGAAGGCCCGGCACCGGTCCAATCGGTCGCTAAGCTTGTCCGGTCGGAAGAGCCAAGCACATACTACCATAAGAACGGTGAGACGTATATCCGCGTTACAGCAGCAGCTGATCCTGAGAAACTGTCTATCGTGGGTGCAGCGATTACTAAAGCGGTGGATGAAGTGGAGCTGCCAGCGGGCGTTAAGCTTCTGAGCGGTGGGGCCTCTGCCGAGCAGGCGAGCGATTTTGCCCAGCTGGGTATGACAGCGCTGGTGTCGATTATGATTGTATACCTCATCATGGTGGTCACATTCCGGACGCTGCGCGCGCCTTTGGCCATTCTGTTCTCGCTCCCGCTGGCTGCAATCGGAGCGGTACTGGGCTTGATGATCAGCGGTGTTACGCCTGACTTTACCGCGGCGTTCGGTGCCCTGATGCTGATCGGTGTCGTTGTGACGAATGCCATCGTGCTGATTGACCGGGTGAAGCAGAACGAGGAGACAATGACGATCCGTGAAGCACTGCTGGAAGCTGCCGGTACACGGATGCGGCCGATCCTGATGACGGCCATCGCAACTATCTGTGCCATGCTGCCGCTCGTGTTCGGCACATCGGAGAGCGGCAGCATCGTGTCGCAATCGCTGGCAATTGTCGTCATCGGCGGTCTTGCGGTCGCAACGTTGCTGACCTTGGTCATCGTGCCTGTTATTTATGAATTAATGTACTTCCGCCAATCAGGCAAGCAGCGCCGGGAGCAGAAGATCGAGCGCTTGGCGGCATAACGGAACACAAGAAGAACCTCCTGTCATGAGAGCAGGAGGTTCTTCTTTATGCGGGCATCGTCAACAGGCAAGCTGCCTGTCTAGTCCCTCGCAGCCTCGCAGTCTAGAACGACATGCGGTACAGCGGCATCAAGGTTTCGAAGGTTTCCTCCGCCTTGGCGATTAGCGCTTCACCGTCTGCAGCCAGGGGATCGTCACGTTTGATGTGAATGCCGCACAGAATTTCCGAGGCTTTGACCGTCTGCAGGCGCTGAATCAGGCTGGTCAGCTCGTCCTCCTGCATGCTGCTGTGCGGGGTGGCATCGGGAATGGTATGATCACCTGACCATACGTAATGTCCCGGCACCAGACTGCGGACTTCATCCAGCTTATCCAGCGCATGAGCGGCAAATGCTCCTTTGTTGACCGCTTCATAGATGATGGCAAACTGAATGAATAGGTGGGTATCGAACATGCCGATCTGAAAATGCGGATGGGCCTTGTAGCCCCGCTTGTTATTGGCAAATGCCACCCAGGTGTCCTTGGGCGGATTGATCGTGCGGCGGGCATGCTTGGCCACATGGGCAAACATTTCTTCCCCGCACTGCATGCTGAGGAATGGGGCCAGCCGGTCGCCCAGCACATGAAGCTTGGGGCGGACACGGGCGATAAGCGCCTCCATACGAGCCTCAAGACCGGGAATGGTAAATACGTCAAAGTCCTCCTGCGTGAAGCCGGTAAACGGTACTGCTTCTGCTTCTGTTCTGCTATTCATGCTGTCACTCCTTATTTGAGTCGGCCCTCTGGCCGCTGCGGTTTGTTATGCAATATCGTATCGTCAATAAACACTTGAATCAAGCCGTTCACGGCTTCATCTTTAAATAAAATATGGCGATTTGCGTACGATCGCGGAGCTCCAGCTTGCTCAGAATTTCGGATATATAGTTCTTGACAGTCCCCTCGCTCAAAAACAAAGCGGCGGCAATCTCCTTGTTGGACTGTCCCTCGGCGATATGTCGTACAATCGACTGCTCAGCTGCGGTCAGTCCGAGCTCACTCAGGCGCTTGGCGGCATGCTGCTCAAAGACCGCATGCTTTACTACTGTCCCGGGAGCATCTGTCCGCACGCCAATCATCCCGGCAAGCTTGCGGGCGATGTCAGGATGAACGAGCATCTCGCCCTGATACACGGTCTTGATGCCCGCGATAATGCGGGAGGGCGGGACATTTTTGAGCAGATAGCCGTTGGCGCCGTTCCGGATTGCCTCCGCAATATAATCATCATCATCAAAGGTGGTCAGGATCAGCACGGCTGGCGGCCGGTCGAGCGCTTTCAGTTTCTTCGTTCCTTCCACACCGTCACAGACAGGCATCCGGATGTCCATCAGCACCACATCAATCCCCGCATGTCCGGCTGCCGTCCGGGCCGCCTCCTCGCCATCCCCGCATACCGCTGCAACATGCAGCTCAGGGTCCAGACCCAGGATTACCTTCAGGCTCTCCCTGATGAATGGATCATCATCTGCGATCAGCACATTGATCATCCTGTATGCTCCTCTCTTACATGGTAATCTGCTTGTTCACTGTAGGGCACGATCGATAAGATGCGGAATGTCGGTTCATACGCGATCTCGAGCCTGCCTCCGAACAAGGCGAGCCTCTCTTCCATGGCACGAAGCCCGAGACCGCGCCGTATGGCTTGGCCGTCAGGCACACGGCCGTTGTTGGCTGCTTCCATAATAATCGCATCGGGTGTGTACCGCACAGTGACGGTAACCTCATCTGCTCTGCCGTGACGGACGGCGTTGGTGATGGCCTCCTGAGCGTTGCAGTAAAGGGTATATTCGAGGCTTGGGTACAGCGGGAAAGGCCGCCCTTCAAGCCGGAAGAAGACCTCGATCTGCAAATCTCTGGCAGCTTCGGCAATCAGCCGGTCCAGCGCGTACTGCCGGGCTTGCTCCGAGCCGACAGGACGGAGCCTGCGCACGGTCCGCCGCATGTTCTCCATGCTCTCCTCCAGCTGGCCGCGGACCTGCTCCAGCATGGCTCGCCCTTTTGCAGGATCGGCATCCAGAAGCTGAAGCCCGGCTTCCATCATCATCTTAAGCCGAATCAGACGGTGGCCAAGATCATCATGAAGCTCGTGCGCGATCCGGTTGCGTTCCTGTGCCTGCGCATGCTGCTCGACAGCCTTGGCATCTGTAATAACCCGCCTGCGGGTAAATTCCAGCTCCTCCTGCCTGCGGCTGAGTGAGAGCAGCTCGCTATCCAGCCGCTTGCCCATGGCCTTACTCTCACGTATGACTAGCAGTAAGGAAGCTGCGGTTATCCAGGATACATGGGCTGACCACTGCAGTGCAGGCCCCATTCCATGTACGGCTGCAAACAAGGCAGCCCAGCCCAGAATGCCAAGGAAGAGCAGATACGAGCGGCTTCTTACATGCTGAAACGAGGCGATCAGACTAGAGAGCAGGGTCAGGAAGAGGACGCCGTCGTAAGACACCGCAAATATGCCATGAACCGCCAGCTCTACAGGAAGGAGAAGGGTGGCGGCAGAAGGCAGCAAGGCGATGAGGCGAACGAGCAGGAGCAGGCCTAGCAGGATGCTTATATAGATGCTGTAGTCCTGCAGGTCCGTGATAAGGACAGTTACAGCAGCAGGCAGTATGATAAGTGCATTGCGTACCCAGACAAGAATTGGCATGCTTTCCTCCGGTCTGTCTTAATCAATCAATTATACCATACGCTCATGCTTTCAGAAGCGAATATGACTTTCGTCATGCGAAGAAGGTGAGGATTGGTGACCAAGGGCAGCTGCAGCGGGCTCCGCAAGCCGCTACAATAACAGTAACATTATGCCGGGATAACGGCAGCGTGAAACGAGGAACGGGATTTTGAGGGGGGACTTACGATGGCGTTTGTGCAGTTTGAAGAAGTGGTCAAAACCTATGGAACGGCGATGAGCGTCAATCATCTGACGCTTTCCATCCGCGAAGGCGAAGTATTCGGGCTGCTTGGGCCTAATGGTGCGGGCAAAAGCACGACGATTCATATGCTGGCCGGTCTGCTGAAGTCAGACGGGGGCACAATTTCGGTGGATGGCTATAATGTGGCGAAGCGGCCGCTTGAGGTCAAGCGCAGGATCGGTCTGGTGCCGCAGGAGCTGGCAATCTATGAGCATTTTACGGCACGGGAGAATGTTGCTTTCTTCGGGAGACTGTACGGGCTGCGGGGGAGGGAGCTTAAGGAACGCGTAGAGGAAGCACTGGACTTTACCGGGCTACTGAGTCATGACAATGGCAGGCCTTCAGCCTTCTCGGGCGGCATGAAGAGGCGTCTTAACATTGCCTGCGCAATTATGCATCGCCCGAAGCTGATCATTATGGATGAGCCGACCGTGGGCATTGATCCGCAGTCGCGCAACCATATCCTGGAGTCGGTTCGGGCGCTCAACCGCCTGGGTTCAACCATTATCTACACCAGCCATTATATGGAAGAGGTTGAAGCGATAAGCACAAGAGTTGGTATCATGGATGGCGGAAGACTGATTGCGCTGGGTGACAAGGAGGAGCTTCGGCGGCTGACTGGGCAGGAGAGCAAGCTTATTGTTCAGACAGACCATAGCTCGGAGGAAGCGGTGGCAGAAATCAGACGGCACCCCCGCGTCAGCTCGCTGCGTGAGCTGGAAGGCCATACCCTGGAGCTGGGCCTTAGCGAGGCAGGCACTTATCTGCAGGACATTCTGTTCATACTCGGCAAGCACGGTCTGGCTCTCCTTAAGCTGACCCGCGAGGAGCCAAACCTGGAGAGTCTCTTCCTTCAGCTGACCGGCCGCTCTCTGCGGGATGGATAGGCGAAGCTGGTGACTTATGGCTGAGTTGCAAAGGAAGAGAGGGTGAGTAATCAATGAGAACGGCAATGTATTCCGCGGGGTATGAACTGCTGCGGATGACCAGAATGCGGTCAGTGCTGCTGCTGCTCTTCGTACTGCCGCTGCTGCTGATCTTTCTGCTGGGCTATGGACTGGATACAACGATTCGGCCGGTTGATGTTACCGTGCATGTCGGGGATAGCGGGGAGCTCGGCGAGCGGTCAAGGGAGTTCTTCGAAGCAGCTGCAGCAGGCGGGTTTATACAGGTGAAAATGGCAGCCTCCCAAGCTGAGGTTGAGGAGGATGTCCGGGCAGGGGCCAGCGATTACGGCATTGCCGTACCCGAAGGCTTTACAGAACAGTTTATGGCAGGCAGCGGGAGAATCGTGACCTATCCAGGCAAGCTGACTGAACAGAATCTGGCTGCCGAAACGATGCTGGGCAAGCTTACCGGACAGTTTGAAGCCGGATACCTGTCAGCAGCAATGGGCGTGAGAGTCCCCGAAGCGGAGAAACCGGAAGGCGGATATATACAGACAGGGACTATAGTGGCGAGCGGGTCCGCAGAGTTCGGCCCGGTATCCTCGCTGCAGTATTATGCGTCTGCCTACCTGGTTATGTTCCTGCTCTTCTCCGGAATGGCTGCTGCCATCAGCATGATAGAAGAGAAGGAGCATGGAACGCTGCCGCGTTTACAATCCCTGCCGCTGGCGCTGAACGCATTCCTGCTTGGCAAATTTATCGCTTATATTATAATCGCGGTCATCCAATCCGCTGTAATTGTTCTGTTTACCCGCTACGTTTACGGTGTGGATTGGGGAGGCAGCTATGGCGTCATACTGCTCACCGTTCTGCTCACTTCCTTATCGGCGATCTGCTTGGCGGTTATCGTTGCGTCGGTCGTAAGAAGCCGGAAGGCAGTCGAGTCGGTCTTCTCCATGGTGACCGTCATTATGACGTTCCTCAGCGGGGGGATGATGGTGGGATTGGGACCGGTAATCGAGACGGCGGGCCGCTTCACGATCAATCACTGGGCCAATGAACTGCTGAAGACGGTTATGACCGGCGGGGCATGGAGCGAACTGCAGCAGCCTCTGCTGGTGCTCGCAGCGATCACTGCCAGCGGTGTTCTGCTCATGCTGGCTAGAATCCGAAGGGCGGTGGCATAAGTGAACATTCTTACAATAGCCTGGGGTGTTATGAGACGGACGGCGGGAACGCGCAAAGGACTAATTACACTCGTGCTGATTCCAATTGCAGTTATTTCTGCCATTGTCGCCTTGTTCGGACATGCTTCCAGTGAACAAGCTGTTATTCTCGTTCGGAACGAAGATAACGGGTATGCCGGGCGAGCGCTCTTGTCGGCTATCGAAGACCAGCCTTTGTACGGGATTAAGTATACAGATAATAAGACACCTGAGCAGCTGCAAGCGGCAGTCAGTGCGGGCGAAGCAGATGCCGCCGTCCATATTCCGGCGCAATATACCAGCCTTCTCCTTGAAGGGAAGGCTGAAGAAGTTCAGGTATACCGCAAGAGTGAGCAGCTGTGGAATGCGGCTCTGGTGCTGGACCTGGAAGACGAAGCAGAACGGCTCGCCGCAGCGGCGGCAGTTGCTGCTGCGGCGGACGGAGAGGAAATTGAGCAGACCTTCGAGGCTGTACAGCAGGCACGCCAGGAAGCTGCTGTGGAAGTGGAAGCGCGGAAGGTCGTTATGGCACCGGACAGCGGCTTCGTGCTGGTGATCGGCATGATGATCCTGTTTATGCTGATCCTGGCGAGCCAGGCTGTAAGCGGCATCGTAGACGACCGGAACAACCGGACCATGATGCGCATGTTCGCTGCGCCTGTCCGTTCCCTGGAGATCGCCGCAGGCAACTTCCTGGGCTGCCTGATGCTTGGAACGCTGCAGCTTGCCGCAATTCTTCTTCTCGCCCGCTATGCACTGGGTTACGATTTTGGCGTACCGCTTCTGCCGCTGTTTGCCGTGCTGGAATGCTTCCTGATAACAGCCGTCAGCCTGACAACGGCAATAGCGGGCCTTGTGCGGAGCACAGCACAGATGAGTCATATGAATAATCTTATTGTCATACCGACCTGCATGGTTGGCGGCTGCTTCTGGCCGGTGGGCCTCATGCCGCCTTTCATGCAGAAACTGTCCTACTTCACGCCACAGCGATGGGCGATCAAGGCGGTAGAGGAGCTGACAGCGGGCGCACGGCTTGGCGAGATAGGCATGGAACTGGGAATATTGCTCCTGGCTGCTGCTGTCCTGCTGGCAGGCGGTGCAGCGATTCTGCAGCCTGCCCAGACAGCTTCTGCCTAATAATCACTGGTTTGAACAGGCCTGCTGCAGACAGCGGTTATGCCGGCGTATAAGGGATTGACTCCCGTCTTGAGGACGGAGCAATCCCTTTTTTGCACTTTTCTGGTAGGACAACGGCCTTTCGGGTTAAAAAATAGTCAATAAACCAAGTTGCCAGATCATAAAGTGAAGTATAAGATAAAAGTAAAAGCAAATTGTCAGAACATTTCGTCAAATCGTCCACTTTAGGGGAGGAATTGCCGTGAACAAAAGCTATGAGGTTGAATATTGCAATTTGGAGATACGATTTGACAGACGGCAAATTCATCATCTGGTCAAGGATCTTATCCAGGCGGGGTATTCGCTGTACTGGAGTGAAAATGATACCCAGTTCTTCGTATCGATTCGAACAGGACGCAAGCTTGTGAAGCTTCGATTTGAGAGGATCCATGACCGCTTCAAAATGATCGGCGACTACATTATAAAAGATGAGAAGCTGTCTGCTCTGCTTGAGAAGCTGATTAATGACGCACGCGGCCATGCGGTTGTGAAGCGGATGAAAGACAGGCAGATTGTCATAGAAAGCATTATGTTTGGCGAAATCATTCGATTAGTGGAGGTGTCCGGTATGGAACACAGAATCATCTATCAGAAGAAGACATTGATCACGACAGAGGAAATGATCAAGGCATTCCAATCCAAGCGGGCGGAGGAGCGGATCCCTGTCGTGCTGATTGAGCTGGATTATGAGCTGGCTTCCCTGCATGAGGCTGTTCAGGAGGGTCGCCTTGAGGATGCGGAGCAAATCAAGGAGAAGCTGTCGCGACTTCGCTGCGAAATGCTCCAGCTGGAGATTTGAGCAGCTATGATAATTAATTTTGCCAGCCGCCGGCGTGACTGCGGCCCAGCTATGGGCCGGGGACCCACAGGCGGCTTTTAACTTTTTGTCGCAGGAAATAAGAAAGGGAAGGGACAGGTTAGAAAGCAGCATGAAGGGAAGAGTAAAAAAGGGGACGGAGGAAAATATGATTCATGGCGGCGTAACCAGGGTAAATAAAGATTGTTTTCTATTCCGCGTTGATAAGTCGGAAAATTTCTGATAAAAAAAGCGAATAACGGTTTTCATCTGCCCTCAAAAAGAGTAAAATGGGGTTATTGTAAAAAATAATGATTCTAAAAAAGGATGGAAGAAACGACATGGCGAAACAGCAAATCGGTGTCATCGGTATGGCCGTTATGGGCCGGAATCTGGCGCTCAATATCGAAAGCAGAGGTTTCACAGTATCAATCTTCAACCGTTCTCGGGAGAAGACAGATGATGTGATGAAGGAAGCAGCGGGCAAGAATCTTCACCCTACATATACGATCGAGGAATTCGTGGAATCCCTTGAGACGCCGCGCAAAATTCTTATCATGGTACAAGCTGGCGCAGGCACGGATGCAACCATTGACGCCCTTGTTCCGCTTCTTGACGAAGGCGATATCATCATTGATGGCGGCAACGCATACTTCCCTGACACACAGCGCAGAAGCAAGGAGCTTGAGGCGAAAGGCTTCCGCTTCATCGGAACCGGTGTATCCGGCGGCGAGGAAGGCGCGCTGAAGGGCCCGTCCATCATGCCGGGCGGACAGGAATCGGCTTACAAGCTGGTTGAACCGATTCTTACAGCGATTTCCGCCAAGGTTGGCGACGATGCTTGCTGTACGTATATCGGTCCGGACGGTGCCGGTCACTATGTTAAGATGGTTCACAACGGAATTGAATACGGCGACATGCAGCTGATCTGCGAAGCGTATCACCTGCTGAAGTCGGTGCTTGGCGTATCGACTGAAGACCTGCACAATATTTTCAGCGAGTGGAACAAAGGCGAGCTGGACAGCTACCTGATCGAAATCACAGCTGATATCTTCTCCAAGTATGACCCGGAGACAGGCAAGCCGATGGTTGACGTTATTCTTGACTCGGCCGGCCAGAAGGGTACAGGCAAGTGGACAAGCCAGAGCTCGCTGGATCTTGGTGTTCCGCTGTCCATTATTACGGAATCGGTATTCTCCCGTTTCCTATCCGCGATGAAGGAAGAGCGTGTAGCGGCAAGCAAGCTGCTGAAAGGGCCTGAAACATCCGCTTATACGGGTGACAAGAATGCCTTCATCGAATCCGTCCGCAAAGCGCTGTTCGCTTCCAAGATCTGTTCGTACGCTCAGGGCTTCGCGCAGATGCGCGCCGCTTCCGAAGAATACGGCTGGAACCTGCGCTACGGCGATATCGCGATGATCTTCCGTGGCGGCTGTATCATCCGTGCGCGCTTCCTGCAGAACATCAAGGATGCCTATGACAAGGATCCGGAGCTTCGCAACCTGCTGCTGGATTCCTACTTCCAGAACATTGTGGAGAACTACCAGAACGCGTGGCGTGAAGTTGTGTCAACAGCTGTTGCATACGGTATTCCGGTGCCTGCCTTTACAAGCGCGCTTGCCTACTATGACAGCTACCGTACGGAGCGTCTGCCAGCGAATCTGCTGCAGGCTCAGCGCGACTATTTCGGTGCACATACATTCAAGCGTCTGGACAAAGAGGGAAGCTTCCATTTCGAATGGATGGATGATTCCGCAAACAGCTAATGCCGGATATCCTTAACCGTTTCGGTTAACTGGCTGCGGAGGCGGTTGATCTCCTGCTCGGCGCCTGGCCTGCGATGAATGAGAAGCATGGCGGCTTCGGCAAAATAGCTGAATGTCTTCAATAACTGTGGCTGCGGAAGATCCGATAATACCGGGTCTCCGTCAGCCACTTTCTTTTTGATATAGTCAAGCACCCATACGACATCCTCCTTGCACAGCGGATGACCGGGGTCTAGAATTTGACGCAATCGTTTGTCTGCTGGATGCTCAATGGGAAGGGACATGGCACTCACTCCGGGTTTACAAGATATTACCATCCATACGGCAAACAACTGAAATTTATACACGGTTTTATAAAAAAACAGATCGTTGCCCGCTGCTTTGCCGCTGTGGTATGATAAAGCGAATACTTAGGACCGGTGGTGACAGGATGGACAAACCCGACAAAATCGTACTGATCGGCTTTATGGGTACCGGCAAATCAACGGTTGCCAAGGTTCTGGAGGAGCGTCTCGGTCTCCCGGCCATCGATTTGGACGGGGCGGTCACAGCCCGGGAAGGACGCTCGATTGCCGATATTTTCGCAGCTAGAGGGGAAGCGTATTTCCGGCAGGTGGAATCGGAAGTGCTGGCTTCTGCAATGACGCACAATAGTCCGGCGGTGATTGCAACCGGAGGCGGAGCGGTGCTGGCTGAGGCTAACCGGTCCGTCATGCTGCAGTACGGCTTCGTAGCTGCCTTGAAGGCTGATGCGGAGCATATAATAGCACGCGTACGGCATGACCGGGGAAGGCCGCTTCTTGAGGGTGATGTGGAGCAGCGTGTGAGAAGCCTGCTCGAATCGCGACGCAGTGCTTATGATTTTGCACACTTAATCATTGATACGACTGCTTTAACCCCTGAGCAGGTAGCGGATCGGATACAGGAAGCCTGGTCGGCTTCAAAGGACTCATTCATCCGTTAATACCAGCGGAGTAACGTGTACATATATTTTGTTGATATCGAAGGAGATGCGATCGTAATGGACGTACTTGTAACCCCAACCCCCAAGCTGAGCGGAGAAATTCAAGCCCTTTCCTCCAAGAATTACACGACACGCTATCTGCTTGTTGCCGCTTTGGCCGAAGGAACCAGCACAATTTATTACCCGGCTCACAGTGAAGACAGTGATGCGATGCGCCGCTGCATCCGCGACCTGGGAGCGGTTGTAGAGGAAGATGAAGAGAAAATCGTTATTACCGGGTTCGGCGGAGCGCCGAAGGATGTTAAGGAGCTGAATGTCGGCAATGCAGGAGCGGTGCTTCGTTTCTTGATGTCCATTGCGGCTCTGTCACCTGAGGTTACGTTCATTAATGTCTATCCCGATTCACTTGGCAAGCGGCCGCATGATGACCTGATCGACGCTCTGCAGCAGATGGGTGTAGAAGTGGAGCATAGAGAGGGCAAGCTGCCGATTACGATTCGCGGCGGACAAGCCAAGGGCGGCAAGATTAAGGTGTCGGGCAGCGTAAGCTCACAGTTTCTGAGCTCGCTCTTGTTCCTTACTCCGCTGCTTGCGGAGGATAGTGAAATCGAAGTGCTGCATGATTTGAAGTCCAAGGTTGTTGTCGGGCAGACGCTTGAGGTGCTGGAGCAGGCCGGTATTGTCATTCATGCAAGTGAGGATCTGATGCACTACCGGATTCCAGGCGGCCAGACCTATAAGGCGCAGTCTTACACTGTGCAGGGCGATTATCCGGGGTCTGCCGCAGTGCTGGCGGCAGCTGCGGTTACGGAATCGGATGTGACGATACACCGTCTCGAGGAGAAGAGCAAGCAGGGAGAGCGTGCGATTGTTGATGTCCTGCGCATGATGGAAGTGCCGTTAACACATGATAACGGCGTTGTGAATGTCAAGGGCAACGGGAAGCTCAAAGCGCTGGAATTCGACGGAGACGCGGCTACAGATGCCGTACTTGCCATGGTGGCGGCGGCCGTCTTTGCAGAAGGGACTTCCCGATTCTATAATGTAGAGAACCTGCGTTACAAGGAATGTGACCGGATCACCGATTATCTTGCTGAACTGCGCAAGGCGGGTGCCCGTGTGGAGGAGCGGCAGAGTGAAATTATCGTTCACGGCCGTCCGGAGGGCGTTGAAGGCGGTGTTGATATTGATGCCCATTACGATCACAGGGTCATTATGGCGCTTACCGTAGTCGGCCTGCGTGCCAAGGCGCCGATCCGGATTCATGACGCGCATCACGTGGCCAAATCTTATCCGATCTACTTCGATCACCTGAAGGCGCTCGGGGCCAACGTAGAATGGATTGAAGCTTAACGCACACCAGCTGAATAGGAAAAGGAGTGAATCTGATGAGTTATGTCATGCCTTCACGCGAGGAGATTAAGGCGCTGCTGCAGCGAACGGATACGATTGCCGTGGTGGGCTTGTCGGATAACCCAGAACGGACCTCTCATATGGTATCGAAAGCCATGCAGGCCAAGGGATACCGGATTGTGCCGGTTAACCCGAATGCCGAACGCATACTTGGTGAAACGTGTTACCCGTCGCTGTCGGACATTCCGTTTCCTGTTGATATGGTGAATGTATTCCGCAGAAGCGAGCACTGTCCGCCAGTGGCCGAGGAAGCGGCTGCAATCGGCGCAAAGTCGATCTGGCTGCAGCTTGGCATCTACAGTGATGAGGTCGCAGAAACAGCGGCCCGTGCCGGAATGGATGTTGTGATGGACCGCTGTATCAAGGTGGAGGACTCCATTTTGCTGCCGGAAGGTAAATCCAGTTCCTAGCTTTGGATAAAATGTGCGATGAACTCCTACAATAAGAGAGGCTTCAAGTTGCCGGGACAACCGGATATTGGAGACTATTCCTCTCTTCAAGGAGGCTTTCCCGCATGTACCAGCAAAATTCGTTCCAAGGTAACCAATCGTTTGGCCAGACGAACAGATACCAGCCGGCTGGATTTGTTCAATCCCAGTATCAAGGACAGCTGAGAAATTCGGCAATCTCAAACCCGGTAACATCCCAGTTTGGTTTCCAAGGCGGAAACCAGCAGCAGCAGAACTTCAGCGGTCAGGCAACCCAACAGTTCAACCCTGGATTCCAAAATCCTGTAATCGCACATACGGGTCTGACTGCCGGCCAGTCGAACTTTGGCAGCAACCAGCCAAGCTTCGGCCAGTCCAACCCTGTGCTGAGCCACGCAGGTCTGACTGCTGGCCAACACCAGCAGCACCAGCAACAGCAACAGCAACAGCAATTCCGCCAGCAAACTCCTTCGTTCCAGCAGCAAAGCTATACAAACAGCCAGCAGCCTGTGATCTCCCAGCTGGGCTTCCAAGCCGGCCAGGAGACGCGCAGTCCTGTTAATCAGGTGTTCCAGAATCAAGGTACAGGCCAATCGTACCAATCATCCCAATTCGGCGGCGGCTTCCAGCAATCGCAGGGTGCGGTGACACCGCAAAATCCAGTCTACCGTGCAACGAATGCTCGTGAGCAGGATGGTCCGGTTATTCAGCATCTGGGCTACCAAGCAGGACAAACAACCGGATCCCAGTTTGGCCAAACAGGCGGCTTCACCGGCGGTTTCTCCAACACTGGTTTTCAAAACCGTTTCTAGTTAAGCAGGAACCTCTTTACGATGCGGCGGGCCACTACCGGTACCGCCGTATTTCTTTTGACAAACCCTGTGTGAACGCTTACCATCGTAATAGACAGTAAACAACCCGGCATATGCTGGGTTAGGGGGGAGAGGGTGTAGTTGATCGGCAATTTGCAGCAGTTCGGCAGAGCACTCATGCTTCCTATGATTGCCCTCCCCGCTGCCGCGGTTTTCCTCAGCCTGAGCCAGCTGCCCTGGGCATCATGGGGCATGGCATCCATGGCGCTGCATCTATCGCAATCCGGCGATATGATCTTCTACGTGCTGCCGTTCCTGTTTGCCCTAGGGGTGGCTATGGGACTGACCGGCAATGCCGGCTCGGCCGGGATGGCTGCTTTGTCAGGCATGTTCATTTATACGGCGGTGACGGGCTCCTATAGCGGTCTTGAGATTCAGCCTACCGTGCTGATCGGCGTCCTTATTGGCATAATGGCGGGGTACAGCTACGAACGCTTCAAGGAATTCAAGCTGCCTGAGTACATACAGTTTTTTGGCGGACCGAGGTTTGTGCCTTTGTTCGTCAGCTTTATGTCGGTTGCCTTCTCGATCATTATGATCCAAATTGCGCCGGCGGTGCAGGACGGGATGCTGCTGCTTGGCCAATCCGTGGAATCCGCAGGCGGCTTTGGTGTGTTTTTATTCGGCTTTGTGTACCGGATTCTTGTTGTTTTCGGACTTCATCATCTTGTCAGTCACGCTTTCTGGTTCCAGATTGGCAGCTATGAGACGGAAACCGGCTCCCTCGTATTCGGTGATCTGCCGCGTTTCTTCGCTGGCGACCCGGCTGCAGGCGCCTACATGGGCGGGATGTATCCCATTATGATGTTTGCTCTGCCGGCTATCGCACTGGCCATCATTCAGGAGGCGCGCGAGGATTTAAAGCCGAAGATCCGCAGGACGTTCCTATCGGCCGCCTTGTCATCCTTTTTGACAGGAGTGACAGAACCGGTGGAGTTTGCCTTTATGTTTGTGGCGCCGTTCCTGTATGTCGTGCATGCCGCCTTGTCAGGTGTTGTCATGTGGGTGACGTATGAGCTTGGCATCCGCCACGGGTTTTCCTTCTCGGGCGGTGCGTTTGATTATATTATCAATCTTCATTTGTCCACGAACGGCCTTCTGCTCATACCGATTGGACTGGCCGCCGGTGTGCTCTACTACGTGCTGTTCCGCTGGGCGATCCGCCGTTTCCGGCTCCCGACGCCAGGCCGTGAGGAAGGCTCGCAGCTTGATGAGTGGGCAGGTGATATTCCTTATCGTGCGCCGCTTATTTTGCAGGCTATCGGCGGCAAAGAGAATATTATTCAGATGGAGGCCTGTATTACCCGTCTTCGGCTGAAGCTGGTAAGCGATAAGCAGCTTGATATCAACGCGCTGCGCGGCCTTGGTGCGGCGGGTGTTATCCGGCTCGGCGGAGGCAATGTCCAGGTTGTGTTCGGCACGTTCTCGGAGCTGATTCGGGAAGAGATGGTCAAGGTGCTGAAGCGCGACCTCGCCAGGGTTCTGTTCAGTTCCCCTGTGCAGGGCAGGATGATGCCGCTGACCGAGGTGCCGGATGAGATTTTTGCTGCCAAGCTGGTTGGTGAAGGCGTGGCCTTCATGCCGGATCGCGGCGAGGTCGTGGCGCCGGTTCAGGGACAGGTGATCAACTTGTATCCGACCAAGCATGCGATCGGCATCCGGACGCCGGAGGGACTCGATGTGCTGCTGCACATCGGAATCGATACCTCCCAGCTGCAGGGAGAAGGCTTCAGCAGCTATGTCGAGGTAGGGGATGAGGTTGTTCCCGGCCAGCTGCTGATTCGCTTCGATCTGCTGGCGGTAAGAGAGCAGTGCAAGTCGCTTGCGACGCCAATGATTATAACGAACCCCGACCGGGTTCGCTCCTGGAGCTTTGCTCCTTTTAAAGGCGTCAAGAAAGGCCAGGCATCCGTTATGTCGGTCGTATTGGAAGAGAGCAATGGTGGAGGAGAGAGACGATGATGCAAGGGATAGGAGCTTCTTCAGGAATTGCCATCGGTAAATCGTTCGTGCTTCCGAATTGGGAATGGGAACTGCCGGATCAGAAAATCGATGTATCGGACCTGGCGAAGGAATTTGACCGTTTATACGAGGGGATACGTACCTCCAAGGATGAGATTGAACAGATCAAGGATGAGCTTGCGGAAGTAGTCGGCACAGAGGAGCGGAACATCTTCGATGCGCACCTGGCCATACTGAGCGATCCGGTGTTCATGAATGAGATACAGGGTATCATCAAACGCCAGTACAAAGCGGCCGAGGTTGCGGTAAAAGAGGCAATCGACCATTTTGTGACTATGTTTGATTTGCTGGATGACGAATATATGAAGGAGCGGGCACTGGATATCAAGGATGTTGGCAACCGGCTGCTGAAGCATCTGCTTGGTGCGCCGGAAATCACCCTGCCGTCCGATACACAGCCTTTCATTCTGGTGGCGCGGGAGATCTCGCCGTCCCAGCTTGCCCACCTGAATCCGAAGCATGTGCTTGGCATTGCCACGATCGCGGGCAGCACGACCTCCCATTCAGCTATCATGGCTCGGGCGCTAGGCATACCGCTTGTAGTAGGGCTTGATCCGCAGTTGGAGGAATTGATTGAAACCGGGGATTTCGTCGTAATGGACGGTGACACTGGCAGGGTAATTGTAGCCCCCTCCGAAGAGGAGATTGCCAGCTTTACGCAGCAGCAGCAGCAGCAGGCCGAGTACCAGAACCGCTTGAAGAGTCTGGCCGGTGTGCAGG
The DNA here is from genome assembly GCF_003233845.1 of Paenibacillus sambharensis. GTDB lineage: Bacteria > Bacillota > Bacilli > Paenibacillales > Paenibacillaceae > Paenibacillus_I > Paenibacillus_I sambharensis. The sequence goes on along the minus strand of NZ_QKRB01000055.1, from coordinate 43,925 downwards.
CTATGACGCCTGACGGCAAAGAGGTGGAGCTTGGCGCCAATATCAGCTCCCTGAAGGAGCTTGAGGTGGCCCTTCAGGTAGGCGCCCATGGTGTCGGCTTGTTCCGGACCGAGTTTCTGTATATGGACCGCAACAGGTTCCCGCTGGAAGAAGAGCAATATGACGTCTATAAAACAGTAGCGGAGCAGCTGGCCGGCAAGCCTCTCATTATCCGCACCCTCGATATAGGCGGCGACAAGCAGCTGGATTACTTTGAGCTGGAGGAGGAAGACAACCCTTTCCTTGGATACCGCGCAATCCGCATATGCCTGGATCGTAAAGACCTGTTTAAGACGCAGCTGCGGGCGATTCTGAGGGCCAGCGCTTATGGGAACGTCAAGGTCATGTACCCGCTTATCTCGTCCGTGGAGGAGGTAAGAGCGGCCAAGGCAGTGCTGGAAGAGGTTAAACGCGAGCTGGAGCAGGAAGGCAAGCCGTTCAATCCGGCGATTGAGAACGGGATTATGATCGAGCTGCCTGCCGCGGTCAGCATAGCGGACTTTCTAGCGGAGGAAGTGGATTTCTTCAGCATCGGCACTAATGATCTTGTACAGTTTGCGCTTGCTGTTGACCGGATGAATGAGAAAATCTCGCATATGTACCAGCCGTTCCATCCGGCTGTCCTCCGCATGCTGAAATCGACGGTGGAAGCGGCTAAGCGGCACGGCATACATGTCGGCGTATGCGGAGAGATGGCAGGGGATCTGCGGGCGCTCCCGGTATGGCTGGGCTTGAATGTCGATGAGCTCAGCATGTCAGCGCATGCGGTTCTGCCTGTTAAGGAAAGGCTGCTCAGCACCTGCAGAAGTGACAGCGAAGAGCTTCTGGAGCGGCTGTGGCAGTGCAGAACAGCTGAGGAAACGATTCAGCTGCTCGAGGAGTTTAAGCGCAGTGCTGACGACATTCAGCGCACCACTGGAGCGGGACGCAGCCGCTGTTAACAAGTCTAAGAGGGACAGAAGCAGCAATCGGCTTCACCGCGTTCTGCGGTGAAGCCGATTGTGATTGTGTACTGAGATGAAAGCTGGCCGGATGGCGTTTACGCGCGGGCCTTAAGGGCTTCAATGAACGCCTTGCCATAGGGAGGCAGATCAGGCGGCCTGCGGGCTGATACGATATTGCCGTCTACAACAACGGCCTCATCGACCCAGGTGGAGCCGGCATTCTCCATGTCATCCCGGATCCCCGGTGTGGAGGTAACGGTACGCCCTTCAAGAATCCGTGCAGAGATGAGGACCCAGCCGGCGTGGCAGATTTGGCCGATCGGTTTGTCCGCCTCGTTCATCTCACGAACAAGCTGCAGCACCTTGGGATAGCGGCGAAGCTTGTCCGGTGCCCAGCCTCCGGGCACCAGAATGCCGTCGAAGTCAGCGCTCTCCGCTTCATCAAAGGAGATGTCGGCTACAGCCGGTACGCCATACTTGCCGATATGCTTTTTGCCTTTTTCGGGACCGGCGAAGACGACCTCCGCGCCCTCTTCGCGCACCCGGTAAACCGGATACCAGAGCTCCAGGTCTTCGAATTCGTCATCCAGCAGGCATAATACTTTCGTTTTGCTGAGTGTCATTTGGATTATCCCCTCCTGCGTATCATTGGTAATACGGTAGCCATATTGAAAACATCTGCTTAACTATTTTATCGAAGGAGCAATTATGAAGCAAACTTTAGCCCCCAAAAGAACGGGCGGTCGGCAGGCTTACCGGCCGCTGCGCTGGCTGGCACCTGCCGTGGTAATGGCCGGCATTTTCTATTTTTCTTCCCGCACCGGCGATGATCTTGGAGCCATGCTTCCTTGGTTTCAACGCTGGCTGCCCTTTATGACCGGCTTTGACTGGGGACACCTGGCCGCATACTTCCTGCTGGCCCTGTCCTTTGAATATGCCCTCGGGCAGCAATCCCTGCGTACAGCCGTAAAGCTCATGATCATCGTGCTCTGCGTACTCTACGGAGTTACGGATGAATACCATCAGTCCTTTGTGGGCGGCCGGACACCGGATATTCATGATCTGGTGAACGATGGCATCGGTGCTGCTGCAGCGGTTGTCTTAACTGCGCTGCCGCCAATCCGCAGGCGATGGGCCGCCCTGCTCAGGTAGCAAAAATTACAAAGCAGCATTTGAAGGAGTTTGTCGCTGTTCGGTCGAATACATTTAGCGTTGAAATACGGCTAACTAGCTTGCTAGGGAGTACCGGCATCGCCGGAGTCGTGTTTTGTTGTTATATGAAGGAGTGACCGACTTGCAGAAAATGTGTCCATGCGGAAATGACATGCAAATCAGGCTGCGGACCGTTATTTATTCCGGCAAAGTGGAGATCGATAATGTGCCGATCTACTCCTGTTCGGCTTGCAGCAGAAACGAAGTGTTTCCGGAAGTGAAACCGGATTTGACAGGGCTTATTGGGCAGTTAGGCACTAAGCCTGCTAAGCAAACCTTCTTGTTTAATGAATGGAACGAGTGGGCTGATGTGTTGATGGAGGCCTGCATGGAAACCAAGCACCCGGCTCCTGCAGAGGTCAGCCGTCTCCTGACGGAGAGGGTTGATGCGCTATTGGATATGTATTTGCTGGCTCAAACGCTGAAGGATTATGCCTGGAAGGAAGAGATCCGCAGAAGGCTCTCCCAAATCAGCGTTAAACTGCCCATTACATAGTCATCTGTTCCTCCGCCCGCCCGGTGCATTGCGAAAAGTAAAAAATTGTCGTATGATTAACGGTAATGATTTATTTTCATATATGACCGGCCCGAAACAAAATATGAATTAATGGAGAGAAGGAACGTGACGGTAACCATTTATGATGTGGCAAGAGAAGCTGGAGTTTCCATGGCAACGGTTTCCCGTGTTGTCAACAATAATCCCAACGTTAAACCGCAAACCCGCAAGAAGGTATACGAGGCAATCGAACGGCTGGGGTACCGGCCGAACGCGGTAGCCCGCGGATTGGCGAGCAAGAAGACGACGACGGTAGGTGTCGTCATACCGGATATATCGAATGCGATCTTCGCGGAGGTAGCCCGCGGAATTGAAGATATCGCGAACATGTACCACTACAATATTATTCTCTGCAATGCCGACAAGCGCAAGGAGAAGGAAATCCGGGTCGTTAACACACTGCTGGAGAAGCAGGTTGACGGGCTGCTCTTCATGGGCGGTACGGTAACGGACGAGCATCTTCAGGCATTCAAGACAGCCAATGTGCCGATTGTTCTATGTGCGACCACGGACGAACATGGCGTTATGCCTTCCGTCGACATCGACCATGAGGCAGCTGCTTATGACGCGGTCAGTGCCCTCATTGCTCAGGGCCACCGTTCGATCGGCATGATCAGCGGCACGCTGCAGGATCCGGCTAACGGCTATGCCCGTTTCCAGGGCTACAAGCGTGCGCTGGAAGCAGCAGGTATCGCTTATGATGAGTCCCTTGTGCGCGTAGGCAACTACCGCTATGAGTCCGGAGTGGAGGCCATGAAGTTCTTCCTGGAGAGAGACAAGCATCCGACGGCTGTATTCTCGGCTACCGATGAGATGGCCATTGGCGCTGTTCACTGCATTCAGGACTTCGGTCTGAAGGTGCCGGATGATATTTCCGTGATCAGCGTTGACAACACACGCATGGCATCGATGGTTCGTCCTCAGCTGTCCTCTGTAGCTCAGCCCATGTACGATATCGGGGCCGTGTCCATGCGTTTGCTGACGAAGCTGATGAAGAAGGAACATGTGGAGCATGCTCGTGTTACGCTGCCGCATGAACTGATCACGCGGCAATCCGTTGCTGTGCTGGATTAGACTTGTTACCCGGATCAATAGGCGGTTATATGAAAGTATAGGAAGAAGCTCCTGGCAGCAGGAGCTTCTTTCAACTGTGTCAGCAGCCTATAGCTTGGCGTGTACAATAAGACAAGAAGAGGAGCGATACATATGGCATACCAGAAGATTGGCATTATCGGAGCGATGGTCGAGGAGATTGAACTGCTGCATAAGCATGTGGAAGTTTCCGGTGTGATGACGAAAGCAGGCATTACGTTTACCGAAGGGACGCTGCATGGTAAGCACGTTATTTTCTGCAAGTCGGGTGTCGGCAAGGTGAATGCCGCGGTATGCACCCAGGGACTGATTGATCAGGGTGTGGACTGCGTCCTGTTTACCGGTGTTGCAGGCGCGCTTGATCCTGAGCTTGAGGTGGGGGATATCGTCGTATCCACGAGTTCGGTCCAGCATGACATGGATGTGCGGCCGCTTGGGTTCCCGCTGGGTGTTATCCCGTTTCAGGAGATTTCTGAGTTCCCGGCCGACCCGCTGCTGGTAGATGTGGCCGTACAAGCCGCAGAGAGCCATTTTGCGGGCCGTTACCGTAAAGGCAAGATACTTTCAGGGGACCAGTTCATTGCGAGCCGCGAGGCGGTTCGTACGCTTCGTGAGGAGCTGCAGGGAACATGCGCTGAGATGGAGGGTGCAGCTCTGGCGCAGGTATGCTTCATGAATGATATTCCGTACGTTGTGATCCGTTCCATGTCAGATAAAGCCGACGGCGGAGCGCCGGAAAGCTTCGAGACATTTACCGTACAGGCGGCGAACAATTCCTATCTGATTATCGAAACGATGCTGAAGAAGCTGGCTTAAAAACAGTGATCATAACAGAGGCTGCCATGCGGGTGATACCCGCGGCAGCCTCTGTTTCATTCCGAAGACTATCATGTCCCTAGAAATCCTGTACCGCGATCCGCATGGTCGCCCGGTTTCGCTCCGTAATCTCCGCACGCCGGGGCATTGGCGGCCAATCGTCTGTAGAATCCAGCCACGTTGCAGGCAGCGGCTGTTCATCTGAGTCTGCCCACCTGTCAATCCATGACGAGGGCAGTACGGCTTCTCGGTCTCCTGCACGCAGCCTCCCGGCTAGAGGATGATCACTCATCTCCAGCCAGACGAGCGCCCAGGCCCTTGGCACAACCCGGCGTATGTCATAGCCTCCCCCCCCGGTAGCAATCCATCTGCCCTGCGCATAACGATGCGCTAATTCATGGATTACAGCGGGCATCTCCGCGTAGATCTGCATGCTGCAATGCGTATGGGAGAGCGGATCGAAAGCATGGGCGTCACAGCCATGCTGGCTGACAATGACATCCGGCTTGAAGGCAGCGGCGGCCTTTTCTACGGTATAACGGAAGCATTCGAGCCACGATTCGTCCTCCGTATAGGGCTCTACCGGGACATTGCAGCAGGCGCCAAAGCCGTCAGCGGTTCCCCGCTCATGGACGAAGCCGCTGCCGGGGAACAGGAATTTGCCGGTTTCATGGATCGAGTAGGTCAGGACATTCGGGTCCGCGTAGAATGCCCATTGAACCCCGTCACCGTGATGAACATCCGTATCAACATACATAACCCTTGCGCCGTAACGTTGCCGAATGTGGGCGATGGCGACTGCTGCATCGTTATAGACGCAGAAGCCGGCTCCCTTGTCAGGAAAGGCATGGTGCAGCCCGCCGGCCAAATGATAAGCATGTTTGCAGCGGCCTGTCATGACCATCTCAGCAGCATGTACCGTCCCCCCCACTATGAGAGAAGCGGCATCGTGCATGCCGCGGAAATAGGGGGTGTCCTCTGTACGAAGCCCATACCGGTCTGCTTCCTCTATCATCCACCGGTCAGGCCCTGCCAAGCTTAAGCTGCTGACCAGGCGGATATAGTCAGGCCGGTGGATAAGGGCGAGCATTTCCTCGGAGACCCGTTCCTGGGAACTGATATTGTGCTCACGTAATACCCCGGTGCGTTCCAGCAGATCTATAGTCAGGGTCAGACGATGCGGATGGAAGGGATGATCTTCATTAAACTTATAGTGTGCCGTATCAGGATGATGAACGAATAAGGCTTCTGCCGCCGCCATAGTTAGCCTCCTCTCAGTGGGAATCACTTAATACATGAATCTTTGACGGAACCGGACACGGTCAAATTGTTCAATGGATTCCATCGGTACCTCACGTCCGATCCTCACCATCAGGCAGTTGGCGGGGTGCGAGCAGATTTCCGGGTCGTCTGTTGCATACCAGACCATGTCAACCGTCTTCATCAGCTTCTCCATCATGGACCTGTATTCCCACACGTTGAGTCCGCTCTGTTCCAGATCCCAGTGCCAGTAATATTCGGTTGTATAGACAATCGCGTTCTCCAGCTGTCCTCCCGCGAAGGCACAGCGGATCATGCGTTTGCCAAGCCCCAGTGAACGGTAATCATTAGCAACCTCAACAGCACCGAGCTCGATCAGGTCATCCATTCCGCCCTCTGACCATCTTTCCAGCTCGTCGGGGTAATGGAAGGTTACGTAACCGACAATTAGTTCGTCCAGCCTTGCGACCACAATCCTGCCTTCCGGCAGACCGGCAATCTCTACCAGCGCCTCATGCTGCTCGGCAGGTCTTCTAAAGGCGTCCAAATCCTTATGCAACCTGTAGCCGGCCAGCCGTTCGGGCGGGACGGGGCCTTCGATGATCAGCTCACCGAAAGAGGAGGAGACTCGTTCCATATGATGGTGCTTCCGATGGTCCACTGCAGTCAACTCCTTTCCATAATGTAATCCCCTTGCAGCAGAGGCGAAAAGACTGTGACGAAGGGGAAGGGATTGTGCTATAATAATGGCGATATTGTGAACAGCAGACCTTGGCGCTGTGAATAAATTGACTCTGTACAGGTTAATTGTAAGCGTATTCTTCGATGTTTGTAAAGGCTGATCGCAGGTAATCCCCAATCCCCCGCAGTGCGGTGATGCACCCAAGAGTGGAACTCAGATGACGAACGAATTCCGATGTTCAGGAGGTCGAGTGCAATGAGTGTACAGCATCAAGAGTGGCTGCCAGTGGAAGGCGGCAGTCCGAATATGACGGATTACGAAGATGCCTGCCGGACATTCCGGCTGGAAGAGGTAGAGCAGGCCTTTTCCTGGTATGAGACAGGCAAGGTAAACATGGCTTACGAGGCGGTAGACCGCCACGTACATAATGGCAAAGGCGGGAAGACCGCGCTGTATTACAGTGACAGCAGCAGGGAAGAGAGATATACCTTTGAGCAGCTCAGCCGGGAATCAGCCAAGGCGGCTAATATGCTGCGCAAGCTTGGTCTTGGCAAGGGGGACCGGGTGTTTATCTTTATGCCGCGCACACCCGAGCTGTATTTCTGTCTGCTGGGTGTTCTTAAAATCGGTGCCATCGTAGGCCCCTTGTTTGAAGCGTTCATGGAGACGGCGGTTCGAGACCGTCTCAAGGATTCGGGCGCTGCTGCCATCATTACAACACCGGCCTTATTGTCCCGCATACCCAGGGAAGACCTGCCTGACTTAAAGCACATTATTGTGATCGGAGACGATGTTCCTGACGGGGAAGGCTTCGTGGATGGAAAAGCGGAGCTCGCTGCCGCTTCGGATAATTCGGCTATAGAATGGCTCTCGCGTGAAGATGGCCTTATCATTCACTACACATCAGGCTCTACGGGCAAGCCGAAGGGTGTATACCACGTACAAAATGCGATGCTCCAGCATTATTATACCGGCAAGGTTGTGCTTGACTTGAAGGAGGAGGACGTCTATTGGTGTACCGCAGACCCGGGCTGGGTTACCGGGACCTCCTACGGCATCTTTGCTCCCTGGCTGAACGGTGTGGCCAATGTCGTCAGAGGCGGCCGCTTCAGTCCGCAGGACTGGTACAGCACCATTGAGAAATACAAGGTGACAGTGTGGTATAGTGCCCCTACCGCATTCCGCATGCTGATGGGTGCAGGCGATGAGGCGGCGGCCTGCTGTGATCTGTCGAGCTTGCGCCATGTGCTGAGTGTCGGCGAGCCGCTGAACCCGGAGGTTGTGCGCTGGGGCAAGAAGGTGTACGGACAGCGTATACATGATACCTGGTGGATGACGGAGACAGGCGGCCAGCTGATCTGTAACTACCCGGCGATGCCGATCAAGCCCGGCTCAATGGGCCGTCCCGTCCCAGGCATAGAGGCTGCAATCATTGATGATGCGGGGCAGGAGCTTCCCCCTTACCGTATGGGTAATCTAGCCATACGTACACCCTGGCCGTCAATGATGCGTCAGATCTGGAACAACCCGGCTAAATACGAAGAGTACTTTCGGATTCCCGGATGGTATATTTCAGGCGATTCGGCCTATCGGGATGAGGACGGTTACTTCTGGTTCCAGGGAAGGATTGATGACGTTATCAATACTTCGGGTGAGCGTGTCGGGCCATTCGAAGTTGAGAGCAAGCTTGTGGAGCATCCGGCTGTCGCGGAGGCCGGTGTAATCGGCAAGCCGGATCCAATGCGCGGCGAAATTATTAAAGCTTTCATCTCACTTCGAGAAGGCTATGAGCCGTCTGACGAGCTGAAGGAAGATATTGCCCGGCATGTCAAGATCGGATTATCAGCTCATGCTGCGCCGAGGGAGATTGAGTTCAAGGATAAGCTGCCCAAGACGCGAAGCGGCAAAATTATGCGCAGGGTACTGAAAGCCTGGGAGCTGAACTTGCCGACAGGCGATCTTTCCACAATCGAAGATTAACCGGATAATAGAACAAAAGAGACAGCTGCCACTTTACGTGTGCAGCTGTCTCTTTTGTTGTACCTGCAGCAGGCTCTTGTTTAAGATGCTTTAACCGTTGAGGATGGGGCGGATTCCCCGCCCTCATTGACGGCCGTAACCCGATACCTGCCGCCCTCGGCGCCGGAGCTGTATTCGAATTTGGTCTCGCTTGAAGTACCAATCCGGGTGAATCTGCTCTGCCCCTTCTCACTATAATAAATATGGTAACTGGTTACTTGATCGGATACGGGATTAGGAGCCCAAGCCAGCCGGACACCGCTGCTTGTCGCTTCTATGGTTATACCCGACGGAGCGGATGGGGCAGGTAGAGTCTGCCCGGCTTGATTATTGGCACCTGTACCTCTGTTCCCATTGCCGCTGTTGTTACTGTTGTTGTTATTACTGCCGTTTTCGCTGCCTCGGTTCTCCGAATTGCTGTTCGAATCGTTGTTAGCACTGTTGTCCGTGCTGTCAGCGCCCTCAATCGGTTCAGGCGTTATCCCTTCGTCTAGCGTGTCAGGCGATGGTTTCTGCACCGCTCCTCCTGTCGTGACGATCAGACTTGGTGATGATTCGCGTCCGGCAACATCGACAGCTGTGACATAGTAGCTGTACTGGTGGCCCGCACCAATGCCGGTAACAAACTTCTGGGAATCACCCTTCACGATTGAACTGCCTGATTTCTGATATGCACTGCCGTTCAATGACCGGTACAGCCGGTAGCCGACCACATCGTTTTCCGGGCTGCCCGAGAAGGTGATTTGGACAGATGAAGCCGATACGGATGACAATCTGACGTTAATTGGTGCTGATGGATTAGCGCCATCATCCTTGCGCGGATCCGTCTTAGACGGTGCATCCAGCTTGGCATCTGCCGGCAGGTAATAAGAGAGTGATCTGCGGCTGCTGCCCGAAATCTTGGATTGCGCCTTCTGGATTTCCTCCAGCAGCTCATCGAGCGGCTTCTCCCGGCGGATAACAATCTGTTCGCTGACAAAGTCGGAAGGTGTGGTTGACTGCGCGATATAATTGACGCCATTGTAGCTGATGTACGACATTTTGACGAGTGCGTCATCGCTCTCCTTCGGCAGATACTTCTCATTGAACCAGTCCGTCACAACTCTTCCCATCGAATATGTGAGCTGAGTCGGCCGCTTGCCGCTTACGCTGGATACGGTAGCCTTGACGACCCCATCAGGCTTGGCGAATGCTTTGGTCTCGAACAACTCGGGCCGTTCCTCTGTTACGGCATTCATAATCTTGGTCCAGATCCATTGGGAGCGAAGTCGTCCTTCTTTCGACAATGTATCTGCCTGCCTCTCATATCCCGACCAGACGCCAAGCGTCACATCGGGGGTGAAGCCCAAGAACCATACATCCCCATAGCTCTGTGTGGAACCGGTCTTGCCCGCAATCGGGATGCCCTTGCCTTTGTATTCACGGTTAACGGTTGAAGCCGTACCGTTCGTAATGACGGTCCGCAGCATATCGGTCACAAGAAATGCGGTCTGCTCGGAGAAGACACGAACCGGCTGATGCTTGTGCTCGTATACTGTCTTGCCCGTTGCATCGGTTATCTTGCGGATCATATAGGCATCGTTGAATTCGCCCATGTTCGGAATTGCACCGTATGCGTTGGTTAGCTCTTCAACTGACACCCCTACGCTTAAACCGCCGATGACACCGGTCTGGGCATAATCGTCTTCGGGCTGAATGGTTGTAATTCCCAGCTTGCGCGAGAACTCCCAGGCCTTCGGAATGGTCACCTTATTCAGGAATACCTTCAGAGCCGGCAGGTTAAGTGACCTGTTAAGCGCATCGCGCGCGGTAACAAGTCCCGAGTACCGGTCGTTAGAGTTCTTGGGAATATGGAAGCCCTTCTGGCCGTCTTTGAGCACAATCGGCGCATCATCCAGAACACTGCCCGGCTGTACCAGACCTTCCTCTATAGCAGGGAGGTAAGCGGCAATTGTCTTCATCGTGGAGCCTGGCTGGCGGGTCATCTGGGTGGCATAGTTCATCTGCTCCGTATAAAAATCACGGCCTTCGAGCATACCGAGAATAGCCCCGGTTGAATGATCCAGCATGATGGCAGCGGTCTGTTCCATACCCTTCTCAGCGCTGTCTGGCGTGAAGTTGGCCGGATCAGAGCCGATTTTACGCATGATGTTGTATATTCCGCGGTCAATCGTCGTATAGATTTGGTACCCGCCCCTAAGCAGGTCTTCCCGTTCTTCCTGCACTAGCTGGGCGTTTTCCTTCTTGCGCAGGTCCGCCAGTGTAAGCTGCGGATTCTTCTGCAGCAGCAGGATTTCGGCAGCCTGCCGTTCCGCTTCGAGCATCAGATACGGATAAGTGGCATAAGCCTTCTTGTTTGGCTTGGCAAGCGATGCCCGAATATCAAAGGCTAGAGCCTCGTCATATTCCGCCCGGCTGATTCTGCCAGTTTCGAGCATGCGGCGCAGCACAAGCTTTTGCCTGTCGATTGCGTAACCAATGCCCTCCTCATTGATTTCCCCTTTGCTGGTAAACGCTGTATAGGCGGAAGGGCGCTGAGGCAGGCCAGCCAAATAGGCAGCCTGGGCAATATTAATTTCCTGAAGATTGCTGATGTTGAATATACCCTTGGCAGCAGCTTTAATACCGTAGAGATTATAACCGGTGCTTCCATTGCCAAACGGCACTTTATTAAGATATGCGGATAAGATCTCGTCCTTGGTCAGGAAGCGTTCGAGTCTGATCGACAGGAAAATCTCCTTGACCTTGCGGCTGTCGGAAACGTCCAGGCTTAGAAACACACGCCTTGCCAGCTGCTGCGTCAGAGTGCTTCCCCCGGTCTGGATGTCCTCATTAAGAAGCTTCTGCTTGACTGCCCGGCCAAGTCCGTTGATATCGACCCCGATATGATCATAGAAGTTGTTGTCCTCTGTCGCGAGAACGGCATCTATTACGTTCTGGGGGATGTCCTTCAGCTCGACAAGCCGTCTGTCCTCGTCGGTTCTGAGCTGTCCTACGGCAGAATCATCGTTAAAGTAGACAAAGCCCGTAATTGCATTTTCACCGATCTTTTCCTCAATTTCGGCACGCGAGCGTACGGGGTCGTCCTTAACAAGAGAAGCGACATAACCGGTTAAGGCGCCGCCTGCTAACAGTCCGATCATGAAGCCGAATATGACCAGCCACTTGGTGGTGATCCATACGACCATCCCGAACGTCCGCCAGCCGCTGCGTTTTTTCGGCCGTTGCTGTTCGTCCATGCTATGTATTCCTCCTCCAAATTACCGTCATTTATTATAGCACATTCTACCGGAAAAAGGACTGAAGATTACATAAAGGTTACCTATTCGACAGCATGTTATGAATTGACTTGGCGGATAGTATGTGTTATAAATTCATGTAATAAAAGGTTCAAAAGCGATGACAGGTCCGAGTAGCTGACGGAGTGCCGTATACAGAGAGCCGGTGGTGGGTGCAAACCGGCTGCGGTCCGCATGTGAATTACTACCTTGAGCTGGATAGATGAACGAATCAGCCTTCTCCGGCACAGCAGCCGGAGCCTTGCAGCTGTTCGCTAGTCCGTCCCGGTGCGCATCCGTTATATGCAATGAAGTGAAAGCGCAAAAATGGCAGACTGCCTGTCCGGGGTTCCCAAGAAACAAGCCGGGCGCTTTAACGAGGGTGGTACCGCGGGCTTAATCCTTCCCGTCCCTTGGCAAATTGAAGGGTTCTTTGTCATGTCCACACACCGTCAAGGGAGGAAGCAGTAATGGAGAAGAAAATCAGCCTTTCACCAGAGCAGGAGCAGGAGCTCGAACGCCAGCTCGACGTAATCCGCCGAGGAGTGGTGGAAATTGTACCCGAGGAAGACCTTCGGGAGAAGATTGCAGGGTCTATCGTATCAGGCAAGCCGCTTAAGATTAAGCTTGGTCTGGATCCGTCCGCGCCAGATATTCATGTCGGTCATACCGTGGTGCTGCATAAGCTGCGCCAGTTCCAGGAGCTGGGCCATGTCGTTCAGCTGCTGATCGGTGATTTTACCGGAAGGATAGGGGATCCAACCGGCAAGTCCGAGACGAGAAAGCAGCTGTCTGAAGAAGATGTGAAGCATAATGCTGAAACATACCAGAAGCAGATCTTCAAGATACTGGACCCGGCTCTTACGACTGTCCACTACAATTCGGAATGGCTGGCGCCTCTTACCTTTGCGGATGTCGTGAACCTTGCGGCCAAGCTTACCGTAGCGAGAATGCTGGAACGCGATGACTTTACCAAGCGGTATCAGTCCGGACAGCCGATCAGCATTCATGAATTCTTCTACCCGTTGATGCAGGGATACGATTCAGTTGCGCTGGATTGTGATATAGAGCTCGGCGGGACCGACCAGAAGTTTAATCTGCTGATGGGCCGCACACTGCAGAAGGAATACGGCAAACAAACGCAGGCCGCTATCATGCTTCCTCTGCTGGAGGGACTTGACGGCGTTAACAAGATGAGCAAGAGTCTTGGCAATTACATCGGGATCGATGAAGCGCCGAATGAAATTTACGGCAAGTCGATGTCTATTCCCGATGAGCTGATGGCCAAGTACTACGAGCTGGCGACCGATCTGAGCAATGAGGAGCTGCAGCAGCTGAAGGCCGGTTTGGAGAACGGAACGGTTCATCCGCGTGATGCGAAGATGAATTTGGCCAAGACGTTCGTACGTATGTACCATGGGGAGGAAGCAGCACAGGCGGCTGAACAGCACTTCGTAACGGTGTTTCAGCAGCGGGCGCTTCCGGATGATATAGCCGAGGTTGAAGTCCCCGCTGCAGAGCTGGAGGATGGCCAGATCCGCATTGTGAAGCTTCTGACCGTTCTCGGCCTGCAGTCCTCGGGCAGTGAGGCGAGAAGAAGTGTCCAGCAGGGTGCTGTGAAGATTAATGAAGAGAAGATTGATGATCCCAACGCAGCTATAACGCCTAAGAGCGGGGACGTCATTCAGGTGGGCAAGCGTAAGTTCGCCAAAATCAAATAAGACGAATAACCGTTTAGCCATAAACGGGCAAAGCCTGAAGCCGCCGCTCTTATTCGGTGGCCTCAGGCTTTGTTATTGTTTGTATATTTTTGCCTATCAAGAAAAAGAAAAAACCGGACCCGTGGGGGTCCGGTTTACGATTAACGGCTGTAGAACTCGACGATTTGCTTCTCGTCGATATCTTGGGAGAGCTCCGCACGCTCAGGAAGACGGATGTACTTGCCTTCCATTGCATTGTCGTTGAACTCCAGGTAGTTAGGCAGATGATGACGGCCTTCCATTGCTTCCTTGATCGCCTTCAGACCACGGCTGCGTTCACGCAGACCGATCTGGTCGCCAACGGATACTGTGTAGGAAGGAATGTCTACTTTCTTGCCGTTTACAGTTACGTGTCCATGAGCAACCAGCTGACGTGCACCTGCACGAGAGTTGGACAGGCCAAGACGGTAAACGAGGTTGTCCAGACGGCTTTCAAGCAGAACCATGAAGTTCTCACCAGCGATACCCTTCATCTTGTTAGCCTTGTCGAACAGGTTGCGGAACTGCTTCTCGTTCAAGCCGTACATGTGGCGCAGCTTCTGCTTCTCTTGCAGCTGAATGCCGTAGCCGCTCATTTTTTTGCGTTGTCCAGGACCATGCTGTCCAGGAGGGAATGCTCTCTTCAATTCTTTGCCTGTACCGCTCAGGGAAATACCCAGACGGCGGCTCAGTTTAAACTTAGGTCCAGTATAGCGTGCCATTATGTGGTTAACTCCTTCTTCAAATGGAATGTTTGAAAATGGGGTTAGTGTTTCGCCGATTGTTGTCTGTTAAGATCTAAATGAGATCCTGACGGGAATCTCAGCCGCTGTCCCGCCAGCGACAACAACCGTGAGGGTGACACAAAACCGCTGCCCTATATTTCAACAATTAATATTATAGGAAATTCAGGTGGAATGTCAAGCATGTTTCCTTGACAAAATAGGTGTGGCATTCTTTCTATTCAGAGGAGAAGCTGTCTAGTGGAAGATTAGTGAATTCTAATGGGTCAAAGGTCCTTTGATACGTCTCTAAAACTAGTGCAAACTTCTTAAAAATAAAGTATGATATTAGATATCATGCAAATATGGATTTATGATGAACGGCATCGCTATAATACAGCCTATCCCTGGATGAAAGGAGTGGACGAGCCATGAAGAAATCGTTGGAAACGGGGCAGATATCGGAACATGTTCAGCCGCCTTGCCCATCCGCGGAGAAGGCTGCGTCCGGCTCCTGGCTGGAATACACAGATATTAATGAAGCCGATATACCTTACGTGGGCGCTTTGCTGACGGAGACCTTTACCAGATGGCTCGAAGAGTCCGAAGAGTTTGATATATGGCGCAAAGATTGTCTGTTTTTGTTCGATAGGGAGCGGGTGCAGGTCGCGGGACCTGCAGTTCCGCACGAGCATGAGACAGCCATGGCTGGTTCAATCTCGGAAGCCGTGAGAACCGTTGCAGTCGCCGGGCCGCAGTCTTCAGGTGACAGGCTGGTTTACGGCGTACCGGTGATTAGCCGCTCTGCCGGCCTCCCATTTGCAGTACTCGGGTTGATCACAACGGATCGTGAAGCGGTAGTAGACAGCTCGGCCCTGCGGGCCATGAGCCTGCATTTCCGGAGCTTGTTCTATCAAAGCTTTGAGCGGCTTCTCATGCAGGAGATAACTGCGAGGCACCATCTCCAGGATAAGGAGAACGAGCGCAAGGATGCGCTGTTTCAGACGGCGAAACGGCTCTACGACCAAATTGATGTATCTTCTGTTCTAAAGGAGACGGTACAGAGCCTGGAAGGCTTATACCCGGGCTCCACGATTGAGCTGTTCTTATCCCAGGACTACACGGCTGTAGATTCAAGGGTCAAGCCCCTGGTATTCAAGCACTCGTCGAGCGATATCTGTGCCCGCGCCTTTCTGGAAGGAAAGCCGGTTTCCGAGCGCGATGAAGCGGGGGGCATCCATCTTGCCGTTCCGTTTTCCGGCAAACAGGCCGTTTACGGTGTGCTGCAGGTTTCCATGACAGGTGAGCAGTGGAAGGAGTCTAACCGGGCTTCCTTCATGATGCTGGCCGATACGGCCGGCTCCGCTTTCGAGAATGCGAAGCTGTATGAGCAGTCTAATCTGCTAATTGGAGAGCTTCAGGTCATTAATGAGCTGACCAAGCGGCTGAATCAGTCACTGAAGCTGTCCGAAATCTTCGGATTTGCCACGGGGGAGCTGCTTCAGGTCTTCCAGGCCGAATTCTGCTGTATCCTGAAGTTAAATAAGCAGTCGGGCTGCTTTGAAGTGATGTCCGGCAATATACCGTCAATGCTGCATGAACAATTTTCAACGGATTACGGTTTTTGCGGCATGGTGAACGAGAGCAAGGAAGCCTTGATCATATCCGATTACAAAGGCTCGTCGCAGATTCCATCCAAGCTGATGGACAGCACCAAGGCCCGTTCGCTGATCGCCTCTCCAATTATGGTCGAGGGCGAGGTGGGAGGGGTGATCCTGATCGCTCACCGGGTACCGAATTACTTCTCGTACGACAACTACAAGCTGCTGCAGGTTCTGTCCACCCACATCGGGCTGGCTATCACGAATGCGACGCTGCATGCCGAGGTCAGGCGGATGGTCATTACCGACAACTTAACCGGACTGCATGCAAGGCATTATCTAGATGAGCAGATCAGTCTGCGGCAGCGAGAGGATGCCTGCGGCTCGCTTATCCTCGTTGATATTGATTATTTCAAGCGTGTCAACGACACTTATGGCCACCAGATCGGTGACCGAATTCTGATGCAGGTCAGCGGTGTTATCAAATCGTGCATTCGCGAGACGGATATCGCAGCTCGCTGGGGCGGTGAGGAGCTGGCGGTTTATCTGCCTAAGGTGAGGACGGATCAGGCATACCGCATAGCTGACCGGATCCGCTACCGTGTTGAGAGTGAGACCGAGCCGCGGGTTACTGCCTCCTGCGGAATATCCGAGTGGACGTATGAAGATGATAAAATCAGTGTGGAATCACTTTTTTACCGCGCTGATATGGCGATGTATGATGCGAAGCATCACGGGCGCAATCAGGTGCAGGTCGGTTAAATGCTGAGGTGCTATATTCATTTATTTAAGCTGGTCTCGGGGGCATCCGTGTACCGGCTTTTTTGCATGCCTGAAATCAGGGGGATCAGCTTGTACAGACCAGTGCTGCTGAATAAGACGCTCCTTCCTGGGAAATCTAGTTGCGAATGGATAGCAGGATTGCATTACTTTTAGAAATGAGGGAAGAACCATGCGCCGCAGGAGCTACCGAAGGCTGACATTAAGGCAGGCCATGCTGATGCTGTATCTATTGGCGGCTGTTGCATTAACAGGCTGTGCTGGGGATACACCGAACAGGACAGCGGAGGAGACATTTGAACTGGCAACCGCAGGTCTCATGGCAACGGACAGATACCGTTTTGAGGTGAATATCGGAACGGCCACAGGCGGTTCGGCCATTCGGGATTACGCCGCCTACGAAGGAGAGGTACAAGGCCATACAAAGCTGCTCGTTAAGCAAACGGGGGAGAAACGGATGCATCCGGTAGCAGCGGCCAACCACAAAGCGGCGGACGCCGGAATTTATCATCCGGCTGAACGCATGAGAGAGCTGGAAAGGCTGGAGAAGTCGGTATCCTACGGCAGAACTGTCGAAGGCGAGCGAACCTGGCTGCTTGACCTCCGCTTATCGGATAAGGCGGCTAAAGCGGATACGGCGGCCCGGCTGCAGCGGGACTTGGATAGAGTGGCCAAATCCTCCACCCAGAATGTTTCCAAGCAGCAGGGGAAAGAGGGGGCTGCTTATCGTGAGAAGCTGGATAAGGAAATCGCCGATTCGTATCGTGAGCTGGAGCAAATTATCAAGACGCTGGAGGTGGAGACGGAGATCCATATGACGGTCGACCGCCAGACGCTCCGGCCTGTCCAGCTGGAAGAAAGATCGGTCATGCACTACGTCATGAACGGCAGACAGCAGCAGGAGACACGGGTGGCAGCCGTTAGGTTTTCCGGTTATGACAGCAGTCCAGGTTAGCAAGTGCAACTTGCGGTAAATCGTGGTAGGATGATTAAGTGTGTAGCTATAGATAAACAAGGAGGAGACAGCAGATGAGAGACCCGCGGATTCAAAAGCTGGCGCAGAATCTGACTGCTTATTCAGTCAACGTCCAGCCTGGGGAAAATGTGTTGATTGACATGATCGGAAGCGAAAGAGAACTCGCCATTTGCCTCATTGAGGAAGTGGCCAAGCGTGGGGGCCGCCCCTTCGTCGAGACAAGTGACCGCACCGTGCTTCGTGCGATGCTGATGAATGCCACTAAGGAGCAGATGGAGCTGTGGTCATCGCTGGATTTGAAGCGAATGGAAGCGATGGACGCGTATATTGCCATCCGGGCAGGTGAGAATGTAAATGAGCTCTCCGATGTACCGGAAGACAAGATGCGACTGTATGAGCAAATCTATCGCCATCCCGTACATATGGAAGAGCGCGTGAAACGAACCAAGTGGGTCGTGCTTCGCTATCCGAACTCCTCAATGGCTCAGCTGGCTGGCATGAGCACCAGAGCTTTTGAGGACTTTTATTTTGATGTGTGCAACCTGGACTATGCCAACATGGATAAGGCCATGGACCCGCTGAAAGCATTGATGGATCGTACCGACAGGGTGAGAATTGTTTCGCCTGGTACTGATCTGAGCTTCTCCATCAAGGGCATTGGCTCGAAGAAGTGCTCGGGCAACCGGAACATCCCGGACGGCGAAGTATTCACGGCGCCGGTACGCGACTCCGTAAACGGAACGCTGCATTACAATACGCCGACTGTATATTCCGGTGTCTCCTTCGAGAATATCAAGTTTACGTTTGAGAACGGCAGGATCGTGAAAGCGGAATGTGACGACTCGAAGCGCCTGAATGAAATTCTGGATGCGGACGAGGGAGCGCGTTATATCGGCGAATTCAGCCTGGGCTTTAACCCTTACATTCTTCATCCGATGAAGGATATTCTGTTTGACGAGAAGATTGCCGGCAGTCTTCACTTTACCCCGGGCCAGGCTTATGAGGACGCGGATAACGGCAACCGGTCTTCCGTACATTGGGATCTGGTGCTGATTCAGCGGAAGGATTACGGCGGCGGAGAAATCTATTTTGATGATGTGCTGATCCGCAAAGACGGCATATTCGTGCTGCCTGAGCTTGAAGGACTTAATCCGGAAAACTTGAAGACATCATGAATTTGATGTTTGACCCTCTTGTAGGTTGTGGAAAATCACGGTATGATGAAGAAAGTTGTAACATACTCGAAAGTGGAGGGATTCAGCATGTCCAATAACGCGGCAATTGTAGACATCTCCCAAACTGCCAATCAGTTCCGTTCGTCCATTGTTCTTCAAGCTGAGAGCAAGTATATCGATGTGAAGAGCATTCTGGGATTGTTCACGACGCTCGTGAGCGGCCATTCCTATGAACTGCATGTGCATGGACCGGATGCAGAGGAAGCTAAGGCGGCAATGGCTGAAGTGTTCAGCAAGCATAATCTTCAAGTGCGTGTCGTCTCTGAGTAATAACAGCTGTAAGAGCTGGCAGTCAAGCGTCTTTCCTCGATGAGGATAAGGCGCTTTTTTGTTTTGTCCTTGTGTATTGTGACAATTTCGTCTAATATAAAAGATATAAACAACGGCAAGGATTGCGCACAGGGGGGAGTACCGTGTCTTCATCGGATGTGATGCTGCATTTGCATCAAAAGGCGCTTCATCTTCTACAGGAAGATGCCGACAAAATCGAGAAGCTGATAGAAGTCCAGATGGAGAATTTGGCGACCCGGAAATGTCCATTGTATGAGGAAGTGCTGGATACCCAGATGTACGGCTTTTCCCGGGAGGTCGATTTTGCGGTGCGTGCCGGTTTAGTCCCCGAGACGGCAGGCAAGCAGCTTTTAAGTATATTGGAACGGAATCTGGCGCAGCTGTATGAAGCGCTCGACCAAAAGAAGTAGTCTCCAGACGGAGACTACTTTTTATTTTACAAGAGAATGGTGTAACAGTTCTTCATGGTTATACCAGGTAGAATGCAAAGCCCAAAATAACGTAGACCATTAGCAGGAGCGCGCCTTCATACCAGTTGGTGGAGCCGTCTCTGGAAATGGACTTGGCAATAAAGACGGATACGCCAATGGCGGTGAGTTCAATTGGTGTAAAAACGATATCCATCGTCCGGCCAAACAGGGCACTGACAAAAATGAGGACAGGTGCGACGAACAGGGCAATCTGCAGGCTGCTTCCGATAGCAATCTCAACAGCTGCTCCGATTTTGTTCTTCATCGCCATAATGACGGCCGCGCTGTGCTCTGCAGCATTACCGACAATGGCTATGACGAAAGCACCCAGGAACAGTTCAGACAGTCCGAATTGAAGGGAGAATGTCTCAAGCGTTCCGACGAGCCATTCACTGACTAACGCTACCATAACTGTAGCAAGCACGAGGAAGATGATGGAGGTCCGTTTGCTCCAGACAGGCTCTTCTTCATGCACAGCCGGCGGAAGCTCCTGGTCAGCCAGTGTATCCTTGTGTGTAATCATCGAGAAGACAAGCCACAGAATATAAGCGATAATCAGAATGCCGGCAACCGTCAAGCTGAGCAGCGTATCCTTCTCTACAGAGAAATTCTCTACCCCTACGAACACTGCCGGCACAAACAGTCCAATGACCGCCATAAGCATCAAGGTGGCGTTGTGGCCTGCGACCTGGATGTTATAGCGCTGTTCCTTGAACTTCAGTCCGCCGAGCAGAATACTCAGGCCAAGCACGAGCAGCAGGTTGCCGATAATGGCCCCGGTTAAGCTCGCTTTGACCATGTCATATAGTCCTTCCTTGACAAGGAAGATGGCGATGATCAGCTCGGCCGCATTCCCGAAGGTTGCATTCAGGAAACCGCCCATCCGCTGACCAGCATAGTGGGCAACGCTTTCCGTCGCGCGGCCGAGAAATCCGGCAACGAACAGGATGGCCACACAGGAGATCGCAAATTCGGCAATGTCACCAAAATGTGTGTAATGTGCGATTCCAGCCAGAACGAAGGATGCGGCTAAAGCGAGGTAGAATCCATTTTTTCTCACGATGTGCACCTCTATTATTCAGAATACAAGCTGTTGATCCCGAAATCTGATAATAATATAAACCTTTAGGGGTGGAAGTAAACTTTACCATATCTTAGAGCCTGTCTTCTTGCATTCGGAACATAGGTTCCTTTACAATGAAATTATATGGAATAGAGGAGTGAGACACATGACCGAAGACATTCAAACCGGCATCGTCCGTATTTCTGATGATGTTGTATCCACTATTGCCGGATTGGCAGCGCTAGAAACACCCGGCATTGCAGGCATGTCAGGCGGTATTTCCGAAGGGTTGGCCAAGCGGTTGAGCGGCAAGAACGTTCAAAAAGGCGTCTCGGTCGAAGTCGGACAGCTGGAAGCAGCAATCGATCTGCGGGTAATTGTACAATACGGTATTCCTATTCATGAAGTCTGTAGGCAGCTGCAGGATAACGTGAGGGAAGCTGTAGAAAATATGACAGGTCTCCATGTGGTTGAGGTGAATGTCAAGGTAGAGGGCGTTGCCTTCCGCGAAGAAGAAAAGGAAGAGACCATCCTCCGGGTGAATTAATTCATAGGGCTAGCTTAAGCAGATGAAGAAGGCTCGCCTGCGATAACATGCTGTTATCGCGGGCGAGCCTTTTGTTGTTTTACGGTATGATTCATCCCGCAACGGGATGAAACGACGATCTACTTAACCATACGCAGCTGCGGCCTGCCTGAGGAATCCAGAGTGCGGCCGCGGCCCCTCTCCGTCTTCACCGGCTTGTTGAATTCCCGGGAGATACTAAGCAGGATGCCGAGGGACGCTAGAGTAACCAGCATCGAGGACCCGCCATAGCTGATCATCGGCAGTGTGACCCCGGTAATCGGGATGGTTCCCGTAACCCCGCCGATATTGACGACCGCCTGAATGGCGATCAGCCCGACGATTCCCACCCCGACGACGGTTCCGTAAACATCGGGACAGCGCAGGGCAATCAGCAGCCCGCGCCAGATAAACAGAAGATAGGTAAGCAGGAATATGGCACTGCCAATAAAGCCGAATTCCTCCGCGATGATGGCAAATATAAAGTCGTTATAGGCAAATGGGAGGTAATGCAGCTTTTGGACGCTGTGTCCGAAGCCAGCCCCTGTCAAGCCGCCGTGTCCCAGCGCCTCGAGCGAGCGGCTGAGGTGATAGCCGGTATCGCTCTGGTCTGCCCAGGGATCCATATAGGAGGTGAACCGGTCGATCCGGTACTCCCAGCTGGTACTGCCGGACAGAATCGAGATGCTGACAACGATTGCCGTGACGGCGGTAACAACGAGAACAGAACCGGATACCTGCTTTAGGTTAGCACCGCCCGCGATAATGACGACGCCTGCACTGGCTGCCAGAATGAGACAGGAGCCGAGGTCAGGCTGCAGCATGACCATGCCGCAGACGATGCCGACGATAATCATGACCGGCAGCAGCCCGCGCTTGAATTCCCGGAATTTCTCGCCCTTCTTTGTGATGAGAGAGCCGAGGTATAAAATAATGGCGAGCTTGGCGAACTCGGTAGGCTGAATCCCCAATGAGCCGATACCAAGCCAGCTGCGTGCTCCGTTAATCTTGTTGCCTATGAAGGGGACAAGCGCAAGCAGGATAAAGACGGGAACGAAATACAGGATAAACCCCTTCTTGAACCAGCTGTAGGTAATATTCATCAGAATGAACATAAAGCCCAGCCCGAGGGCGATCCAGATAAACTGCCGCTTGGTAAAATATAACGGATCGTGGCCGTACCTGTCGGATACAGCCGCGATATTGGAGCTTGCGCTAAATACCATGACAAGCCCGAAGCCGACCAGAATCAGCGTCAGGATCAGAAGCATGAAGTCCGGTCTGCCCCGCGGACTTTGCTGCGTAGGTTTCATAGATGGTTCCCCGCTTTAGTCGAGCAGTGCTTTAAGATCCTGCAACCGCTGGGTTGCCGTGTTCAGAATAGGCTTCGGAATTGGCGACTCGTACTCCATGCCATGCGGAAACGTTGCGCGGCCGATATAGACCGACTCAATTTGCAGAACCGCATGGGGAGATTCAAGCCTGCCTTCGATCGCGCGTGTATTGATGCGGAGGAAGTATTCAGCCTGGTTGGAACGATCCTCCAGCTTCAGATCATATGTAGCACGGTAGTATTCCCACTGCCAGCGGACGAAGCCAAGCTTGTGGGTGGATTCATCTAAGTGAGCAAGATCACTTGTTTTGCCTTCTAGGCCGGAATTTTCAATAATCATGGAAGATCCTCCTTAATCTATCGTACAAGGTCTACACCTTTAATCATGATAGTATGTTTCCCTACCGGGCGCAAGCCTTAGTCATCAGGCTGTAAGGACTTAAGAGGGACATTTTATTGGAAAAGGGATAGCGGACAGCTGCGTCTGGTTCTTTCTACCTGCGGCAGGTTCTGGTACACTAAAACACAATAGGGAACGCAAGCGTAGAGATAGAGTAGGCATAGGAGGAGTGGCGTATGGACAAAATCGGATATTCGGAGGCGCTGCAGAAGCATTACGCCAGTATGGTTGCCTGGCGGCGGCATCTGCACCGCAACCCCGAGCTTTCCTTCCGGGAAGAGAAGACCTCAAGCTGGATCGCGGAGAGGCTGCGGGAGCTGGGCTGTGAGGTTCGAACGAATGTTGGGGGACACGGGGTAATAGCGACGATCCGTGGCAAGCTTCCGGGGCCGGTAGTAGCGCTTCGGGCCGATATCGATGCGCTGCCGATACAGGACGCCAAGCAGTGTGAGTACGCATCGGCGATTCCGGGGGTGATGCACGCCTGCGGACATGATGCCCACACGGCTGCACTGCTTGGCACCGCAAACTACTATATGGAGAGACGCAGCACTTTGGCCGGGGAACGCAGGCTGCTGTTTCAGCCTGCCGAGGAAGTTACGCCGGGCGGAGCGGTATCCATGATCAAGGATGGTGCCCTAAGCGGCGTCGATGTCATATACGGCGTCCATCTATGGACACCGCTGCCGTATGGCCAGGTGGCTACCAAGCCCGGCCCGTTCATGGCTTCGCCTGATGAATTCTATATTGATATTACAGGGAAGGGCGGTCACGGTGCCCTGCCTCATGAGACGGTTGATGCGGTAATTGCGGGCTCGGCCTTCGTGCAGGCGCTTCAAACGATTGTAAGCCGTTCGGTCAACCCGCTGGATCCCGCTGTGGTCACCGTAGGCGCGTTTCAGGCGGGTACGACGGCCAATGTGATTGCGGAGCAATGTCATCTTAAGGGGACGGTTAGAAGCTTTACGGAACCGGTCCGGGAGCTGGTCAAACGCCGGATGGAGGAGCTGCTCCTTCATATCTGCAGCCAGTATGGCGCAAGCGGTATTATGGACTACCGGTACGGCTATCCGCCGGTTGTTAATGACGTGAAGGAGACGGAACGTTTCTTCCAGGTCGCCGATTCGCTCTTTGGACCAGGCGGTGTGCGGGAATCGGAGCCCGTAATGGCGGGGGAAGACTTTGCCTATTATCTTCAGCAGGTACCGGGATGCTTCATGTTCGTCGGTGCCGGGAACGAGGAGTGCGGCGCGGTTTACCCGCATCATCACCCTAGATTTGATCTGGATGAGCGCTCTATGGTCAATTCCGCCGCTCTCCTGATCGGCATGGCGGAGCATTACGCGGCCGCAGCTGCGAAAGCTTAGAGCGGGTCGCCTTGCTGATAAGGATTGCCACTTGAATGGCTGAATGGTCATGTTCCGTTACGGTGAAGCTAATGGACGGACACAGTTCCGATTCTGCCGGTAACGGAGGAGGGCAACCCATGACGATGAAGAAGACGGTTAGAGACATCATGTCTACCGATTGTGTAACGGCTACAACGAAGGATAATATCTACGAAATTGCCGTCCTGATGAAAAATCATGATATCGGTTTTGTTCCAGTCCTGGAAGGCAAAAAAATGATTGGGGTCGTAACGGACCGTGACCTGGTAGTAAGAGGTTATGCGGAGAAGCATTCCGGTTCGACTGCAGTGTCGGAAGTCATTACGAACACGATCAAGACGGTATCGCCTGATACAACAATTGACGAGGCTGCAAAAATTATGGCCGCCAACCAAATCCGCCGTTTGCCTGTTGTGGAGAACGGTGATCTGGCAGGCGTCATCGCGATTGGCGACCTTGCCATTCGTGAAATCTTCGTTAACGAAGCGGGAGACGCGCTGAGTGAGATTTCCGAGCATACGCACAGAGAACCGGCCGCAGTTCATTAATGGATTGGCAAGCATTCTCCGGATTGCGCGTAATGGCGCAGCCGGAGTTTTTTTTGCATTGAAGGTAGTGCAGTATTCTAATTACATAGGAAATGGAGGGACATTATGAACAGAGGGAGACGGAAACTGGGTATGTGCCGGCAAGGGCAGCCGCTGTTATGGTGTGTATATCTGCTGCTGCTAGCTGCTGCCGCAGGCTGTTCCGGGCAGATCGCTGACAGGCAGGAGCCGACAGCGGCAGCGGATATTGTGCAAGCGTATCCCGAGCTTGCGGGGAGGCAGGCGGAAACCGCGGAGGTGCTGCGGATAATAGACGGGGACACCTTCGCTGCGGCAGACGGCCGCAAGGTCAGGCTTGTTGGTGTGGATACGCCCGAAACGCATGGTACAGCAGAGTATTATGGGAAAGAAGCGTCTGCTTATGCGAGAGCAGAGCTGGAGGGCAGGAAGGTTATCATGTTCAAGGATGTGTCGGAGACTGACCGTTACGGCCGGCTGCTGAGGTTTGTCTTCGTTGAGGGCGAGACCGAGATGTTTAACGAGCAGCTCATCAAGAGGGGCTATGCCAATACGATGACCATCTCGCCGGATGTCACATTCGCTGACCGGTTTAAGGAGCTTGAGCGTGAAGCCCGTGAAGCGGGAGCCGGCTTATGGGCAGGGGACGGTTCAGAGGGTTCGGGGACTGCAGCCGAGCCACCAGAAACGGAAGTGAATGGGGGTATGCCTACAGAGGACGCTGCACAGCCTAAAGCAGAGTCCGGTACAGCTGGCCAGTCGGACGCTTCCTGTGCCGAGCCGTCCATTAAAGGCAATATTAACTCCAAGGGAGACAAGATCTATCACACTCCCGGCAGTTCGCATTATGACCTCACAAAGCCGGAGAGAATGTTCTGCACGGAGGAGGAGGCGGTAGAAGCCGGCTTCCGGGCCCCAAGGAAGTAATGCCGCCTCTCTCTATGGGGCGGCTTTTTTTCTGTACATATTCGGTTTAACGCGTAAGTAGAGGCATATTTTTCCCCGCTTTTTTTCATACTGAGAAGATACAGCAGCGGATAAGGGGGAGATTAGGATGCTTACACAGGATGGTCCCTTGATTGTCCAGTCTGATCTACAGGTGCTGCTCGACACCAGGCACCCGCGCGCGGAGCATTCACAATCCAGGCTGGCCCGGTTTGCCGATCTTGTAAAGCGGCCGGGAGATCTGCACACCTACCGGATTACATCACTCTCCATATGGAACGCCTTGGCCTCGGGAATGACAGCCGGCGATATCCTTGAATGCCTGCAGTCCGGCAGCCGTTACGATGTCCCTGGCCAGGTGCTGGACACTCTGGAGCTGCTCGCATGGCGTTACGGAAAAATCCACCTGGTACGCAAGGACGGAGACGTTCAGCTTGTTTGCGGGGAGCAGCAGCTAGCCGCTGAGCTGGACGCTGATGCTTGTGTGCGGGAGAACGCAGTCAGAATGGAGAATGGCAGATGGCGTCTTAAGCCGGGCAAGCGCGGTTTGATGAAGCAGGAGCTGCTGAGAAGCGGCTATCCGGTAGTGGATTTGGCCGGCTACGATGCGGGGGAAGCCCTGCAGGTGGAGCTGCTTGCAGAGAGCCGCAGCGGGCAGCCGTTTCAGCTGCGGGATTACCAGGCTGAAGCAGTAGAGCTGTTCCACCGTGAAGGGGATGTCTACGGCGGCAGCGGAGTGCTCGTACTGCCCTGCGGGGCAGGCAAGACCGTCATTGGCATCGCGGCGCTTGCCAGACTCAGCTGTGCGGCCTTAATACTGACTTCGAGCATGACCTCGGTTAGACAGTGGCGCAGCGAGCTGCTGGACAAGACCTCGCTAACCCCGGAGGATATTGGCGAATATGCCGGACGCGGAAGGGAAGTAAAGCCTATTACGATTGCCACCTACCAGATGGTGACGCACCGGCATGCCAGTACAGGCGAGTATTCGCATATGAGGCTGTTCGATGAACGGGATTGGGGACTGATTATTTATGATGAGGTGCATACGCTGCCTGCCCCGGTATTCCGGCGTACGGCCGACATCCAGGCAACCCGGAGACTTGGATTGACGGCAACGCTGGTGCGTGAAGATGGCAGAGAGGAGGATGTCTTCTCTTTGATCGGTCCCAAGCGCTATGACCTCCCATGGAAGAAGCTTGAGGAGCAGGGGCACATCGCGGCTGTTACCTGCAACGAGGTGCGGGTGGCGCTGGAAGGGGTCAACCGGGACCGATATCATGCAGCTGCACCAAGGGAAAGAAATAGGCTGGCAGCGGAGAATCCGGCGAAGCTCGCGGCTGTACGGGAGCTGCTCGGACGCCATCCCGGCAGGCCTGCCCTGGTAGTCGGCCAGTACTTGAAGCAGCTCGGCGAGCTGGCTGGTATGCTGAATGCCCCCCTGCTGACAGGTCAGACCCCACAGGAAGAGAGAATGAGATTATATGACCGGTTCAAGCAGGGGGAAATCCCGGTGCTGGTCGTATCGAAGATCGCCAACTTTGCAGTTGATCTGCCTGATGCGGCCGTTGCCATACAGGTATCAGGCAGCTTTGGCTCCCGCCAGGAGGAGGCCCAGCGGATCGGACGGCTCCTTCGTCCTAAACGCGGCGATAATACGGCATGGTTTTATACTCTTGTCACCGCGGATACGAAGGAGACGGAATATGCCAGGAAGCGGCAGCTGTTTCTTGCCGGACAAGGTTATACGTATCGGGTTGAGGAAGAATTCGGAAGGCTTGACGAACACGACAGGAAGGATGTGGCAGGCTCATGAATATGCGGCAGGTATTCAGCAGGCTGCCGGAGGAAGCCAAGGCACGGCTCGGCGGGCAGCCTCTCTGGCGCAGCTGGTCCGGGCTGGCTGGCGGCGGTTTGAGGGATGGGGCGATTGGCAGCGACCATGTAAAGGAATCCAGGAAGGGGCTTGCTGCTCCTGTCCAGGACATCCTAGCCTTTATTGTCCGCTGTTTCGGCCCGCGTCCATTTCCGGAAGAGAAGCTCATCCAGCAGTATGCGGCTGCTGCTGGCCGTTCTGCCTGCGAGAGCAGAATGGCATGTGACGAGCTTAGGCGGGCAGGCATTCTGTTTACCGTGCGCAAGTCCTGGGGGGATTGCCTGCATTTCCTTCCCGTAGATGCATACAGTGCCTGGAACAGAGAGCTTGCTCCTGCTGCGCCTCGCCCGCATTCTGAATCGGCCGGCATCCGAGTAGATTCTCCGTACAGACCGAGGCTGAGCCTTCAGCTGCTGGGCATGATGGCCGAGCTCGCGAAGCAGGGCATCCCGGTGACGGCCAAAGGGATTATTGCCAAGAAAGCCGTGGCAGCCGCCTCATCCCGGCTGCTGTTCACAGAAGAAGAGCTGGCTCTGTTCCGGTCAGCGGACTCAGCTGCCGGCCGCTATGCGGTTTCTTTTACAGCAGGGCTTGACGCAGCGATAAGAGCGGGACTGCTGAAGCTTGGGGAATCCGGCGCATCCTGGGGGGAGCCTGAGCTGGCGGAATGGCTCGCACTCCCGGATGGACTGCGGGAATGCCGTCTCCTAGACTGGGCAGAAGAACGTTTTGCGGCCTACGATGAGCGGTTTGCTTCCTCAGCTTCCCTGCTGCGGGGCCTATGTGCCGGCAGCTGGTACAGCCGCCATGAGCTTGAGAAGTGGGTTCAGGCTGCTGGAGCCGGTGGCGGTGACGTGTTAACGGGCTGGCTTGGCCTAATGGAGGCCTTCGGCTGGCTGCAGACAGGCCGGTCGGCTGAAGGGCTGGAGGTTATCCGCTGGATGATGTACCCGCTGGCTGAAGGGCTGCCAGACCCTGAGCCGGCAGCAGGCTCTGTACTGCTGCTTACCGGGGGGGAGCTGGCTGTCCCGCATGACACGGATTACCGCAGCAGATGGGAAATTGAGCTGATGGCCGATCTGGAGCGCGAAGGGCCCATGACGATCTACAGATACAGCCAGGCCACAATCAGCAGGGCGGCTGATAACGGGCGGACGTCTGGTCAGCTGATCGGCCTGCTGACCCGGGCATCGGGAGGACCGCTTCCGGAGCATGCTGCCCAGCTGCTTGGGGAATGGGGCAGGGCAGCCGGCCGAGTCCGCTTTGCCGATGTGACGATCATGAGCTGTTCGGATGAGCCGGCTGCTGACAGAGCGGAAGCGGATCCTGCTGTGGCCCGTCTTCTGATTCGCCGCCTTGGCAAGCGCGATTTCCTGATTGAGCGGAGCAGTATAGCGCTCCTCAGGAAGCATTTGAGTGCCGCAGGTCTTGAGCCGAGCAGGCGGGTGGAAGGAGAATCTCTCTGCCTCTATCCGCTTTCGCCGTCATGGGCTGAAGATGCCATGCAGGGAACGTGTCTCCCGCTGGAAGAGACTGCAGCTGAGACTGCTGTGTTCCCGAACCACAGAGAGCCCGCCGGTCTGCTGCAGCATCCCTGTCCACTCTATCTGTATACGCTGGAAACAGTGCCGGCTGATACGGAGAAGCGGCTTCCCGGCATTGCGGATATCCCCGCGGCATGGCTTCAGGCGATGCGGGACTATCACCCTTCTACCCGCAAGGAAATGCTGAAGCATGCAATCGAGCTGGGTGTACCCGTTAAGCTGGACAGAGAGGGTAAAGTGGTTGATTTTATCCCGCGCAGGCTGGAGGAGGAGGGCGGGAATTGGTTCGTGGCGGGCCAGTTAAGCGGGCAAGCAGAGAGCAGTCTTCGCCTATCGCCCGATATGTGGAGGGGGATGCAGCTGATGATTCCGCCCGGACTGCCTGCTAAATGACTTCTGTTTTGGGATTGTTTCGTGATATGATAGAACGCGAGACTATAGCATAGAGGTGAGTGGATGGCAATAACAGAAGAGAAGGTCGGCAGCATGCTGCCAGGAGCAGAAACAGGACCTGCAGAGACAGTTGATATGGCCGGTCTGCTGACAGCCGCATATGAGCTGGGCGATATGATAATCAATTCGGCTGATGCAGCCGATTATGAATATTGGAAGAACGAAGTTGCCGCAAATCAGCCGGTACAGGAGCTGGTAAGACAGTTTGCCAAGGCGAAGGAGCTGTTCGAGGAATGCCAGCGCTTTGGCAGATTTCATCCCGATTTTCACGCGGCTAAGGATAAGGTGAAGGAAATTGAGGGCCAGCTTGCCGAATATGAATGTGTTCGCAACTTTAAGGCTGCCGAGAAAGCGCTGGATGATCTGCTGTATGATGTGTCGCATCTGATTGCCCGCGCGGTGTCAGAGGAGATTAAGGTTCCGGCAAATGAAGGTAAAGGCGGCGGCGGATGCGGCAGCGGCGGCTCCTGCGGATGCGGCAGCGGCGGATGCGGATAACGGGCGGCGGGAATTCTATTATCTCGGCGGTTTATGACGGAGGAGAAACCAATGGAGCAAAACGACAAGCCGTTCCTGCTAGCGGAACGCATAGGCTATATTATTTGGGTAAGTGATTTGAAAGCGGCAAGAAATTTGGATAAATACGGAACCGTCCATTATGTTTCACGTAAAATGCATTATGTCGTGATGTATGTTAATGCGGATAAAGCTGAAGAAACGGCCCGCAACATTCAGCGGCTGTCATACGTCAAGAAAGTGGAGCGCTCATTCCGTAATGAGCTGAAAACCGAATATGAGAAAGATATTCCGGATAAAACAAGCTTTTATGGCTTGTAATTGGCTTAATTAGGACTAATATCCCGGCGTGCGGGTAATCAATAGTGGACCAGACCTGCCGCTGTTCTATATTTTATAGTTGAATTACCTATTGACGATGCAGTAAAATAATTAAAACTTGATATGTAGCCGAGTAAATATAAATACCTGCTTCTTGGGGGAGGGGTGATGGGGATGAAAGACAAAACGACGGAAAGATGGAGCACCTACGAATCTTTTCATGTCGTATTGGGTGATAAGAAAGTTGCCGACATCGTCATCACAAATCATGCCCGGAGCCGCTGGACTGACCGCATTGAGAGTGAGCAGACCGGTGTTGAGGATATTGCCGACTTTATGTGGCAGGCGCTCAAGCAAGGGCGGATTGAACCCTATTACCGCAATGAGCAGGATGTGTATCTGATTGATGACGACCTGGTTTTTGTCGCAGAATTTTCTGATCTGCCGGGCGAGACGGACCTGCTTGGCAACCCGCTGCACAAGATGATTGTTGTGACGTTCCTTGGACGAATGTCCGAGACGATCGAGCTGAGGGATTTGAAGTCTTATTATTCTTGGCTTCGCCATTCCAGAAGAATGACACTCATCAAGAACAGCCGCAAACGCAAATAAACGGCAGACGCAAGGGCTCCGGCAGCGGAGAACCCGGCAGCTTTCTGCCATAAGGACAAACACATGCGGAAGCTGCCGCATGTGTTTTTTTTATATCGTAATGGGCATGCTGGTTTCCTGTCGCGCCTTTGTCTAACGTTTGGTATAATTCAGTTCAGGAAAGGATGATAATCGGATGGCTCTTAACTTTCATCAGCTGCATATCTTCTTTACGGTTGCGGACCGGGGAAGCTTCTCGGCGGCTGCCCAGGCGCTCCATATGACGCAGCCTGCCGTAACGATGCAGGTGCAATCGCTGGAGGATTATTTTGGAACCAAGCTGCTGCTTCGTTCGACCAAGCGGATTGAGCTGACCGAAGCGGGACGGGCTTTAATGCCGTTTGCCCAGCAGTCCATCGCACTGATCCGGGAGACGGATGCAACGATGTCCAAATTTACGCGCCAGCTGAAAGGCAGGCTGCAGCTTGGCGCGAGCCTGACGATCGGGGAATATATTCTCCCGCGTCTCTTGGGGCCGTTCGGCCAGGAATTCCCGCATATCTCCATCAGCATGAAGGTGATGAACACGGGTCAGATCATGGAGGAGATCCTGAATCACCAGCTTAACTTCGGCCTGGTCGAAGCGCCTGTCAATCATCCGGATATGCATATGGAAGCGGTAATGAGCGACGAGCTGAAGCTGATTGTCCCGGCCGCGCATCCCCTGGCTGACCGAAAGGATGTCATGCTGGAGGAGGCGCTCGCTTATCCGTTCGTTCTGCGCGAGCAGGGTTCGGGCACCCGGCTTGTAATGGAGGAGCTGCTGCGCGAACGCCAGCTTGATCCGTCGAAGCTGAATATTGTAATGGAGCTCGGCAGCACGGGGGCTGTCAAATCGGCCGTAGAAGCAGGGGTTGGCGTGTCGTTCGTGTCGGCCTCATCCGTCAAGCATGAGGTCGCACTCGGGCTGATCAAGGTGGTTCCGCTTATGGATGCGCGCTTCAAGCGCCAATTCTTCTCCATCTATTTGAAGTCGGCTCTGCTGCCGATTTCTGCCGTAACCTTTTTAACCTTTTTAAGAGAGAGGGATCTTCAGCAATGGCTATAACCGGACCGGCGGATCTTCATACCCATACCAGAGCCTCTGATGGAACCGGCGATCCGGCGGACAATGTCCGTCTGGCCAAGGAGGCCGGTCTCGCGGCCGTGGCAATAACAGATCATGACACGATGGCCGGCGTGGATGAGGCGATTGCCGAGGGAGAACGGATTGGAATTATTGTAGTGCCTGGTGTTGAGGTCAGTACGGTCAGCGATGGCATCGATATCCACATACTTGGTTATTACGCCGACTGGCGCAATGAGGAATGGCTGAAGCGTCTGCGCTCGCTGCGTGATGTGCGCGGGCTTCGCAACGAGATGATGGTGCAGCGCCTTCGGGAGCTTGGGATCGATATCACGCTTGACGAGGTGTTTGCGGAAGCGGGACGGGACGGCTCCGGTGAGGAGACAGTCGGGCGCCCGCATATCGCCCAGGTCCTGCTCAAGAAAGGCTGCGTCGCTACGATGGCTGAGGCATTCGACCGCTACCTCGGCACCTCAGGCGCAGCGTATGTCAATCCGCCAAGGGCAACACCTTTTCAAGCGGTGGATTGGATCAGGGAGGCGGGAGGCACCAGTGTGATTGCTCATCCCGGCTTGTACGGACGCGACCAGCTGGTGGAGGAGCTGATTGCCTATGGTGTCGATGGCATCGAGGTCTATCATTCCGACCATACCCCGCTGGATGAGGAGCGCTACAAGAGTATTGCAGAGCGAAGCGGGCTTATTATCACCGGAGGTTCAGATTATCACGGGGCAAGGGGCGGCGTTGTGTTTCATGGACCGATCGGCGGGAGGAGTGTGGACGCGGCCGTGATCAGCCGGCTTCGCCGTCCGTCAGATAAGTCTACATGAATCAAACCCATAGATTGTACACGATCAAGGAAGTAGCCAGCCGCACGGGATTATCCACCCAGCTGATCCGCAAGTGGGAGGAGCGCTACGGAGCGGTTGCCCCTGTCCGGCTGCCCAATGGCTACCGGGGATACACGAAGCGGGACCTGGATACTCTGATTTGGCTCAAGCAGCGTGTGGATGAGTCGGTGCCGATTGGCATGGCGGTAATGGAGCACAAATCAAGGTCGGCCGCCGAAGCGGAGACAGCGCGAGGACCTATTCTGCAGGGCGCCGTTAATCAGCCCGGACAGCAAGCTTCGGCAGCGGATTGGCAGATAGCGGTGAACCGGCTGCTGGATTACTTTGAAGGGCTGGATTATCCATCGGCTCAGCGGTACTTTGAACAGCTTATGAGCGTGCACAGCCTGGATGACCTGCTTATGAACATTATGGAGCCTGCACTGGTTGAGCTTGGAGAACGCTGGGAGAGCGGCCGCATATCTGAGTATCAGGAGCATTTCGGCAGCCATTTCATCCGCGACAAGCTTTTGTCCCTAAGAAACTTGTTCCGTGCCGAAACGGACAGTCCGCTGCTGGTAACAGCATGCGGTCCCGGCGAGCGCCATGAGCTTGGTATTCTGTATCTTGGCTTCTTCGCTACGCAGCAGGGCTTCCGTGTAGCCTATCTGGGCGCTTCTCCGGCTGAGAAGGGGATTCTGGATTGTCTGCGGGAGATGAAGCCGGCCGCCTTTGCCTTCAGCTTCTCGTCGCACGCCAGATATGAAGCCGCTTTACCATTTCTGCTCGAGCTTGATGCCCGGATTCCGGTCGACTCCCCGCATACGCTAGTCTTTATCGGCGGCAGGGCGGTGGAGGAGGACAAGCTCATCCCGGGAAGCAAGTCGAGTTTTTTGATAGCCGGGGACGGTCCTTCCTCCATGGCAAAAATAAAGTCACGGCTTGGTCAGCCGTGACGAAGCCGTCTACGCTTTTACTTGAGACGGGAGAGTCTTGATACGCTGTTCATCCGGAGTGATGAACAGCGTTTTTTGGTGATCATAGATGACGAATCCGGGCTTGGCGCCGCTCGGCTTGCGCACATGCCTGATCAGCGTGTAATCAACGGGAACGAGGCTGGAGCCCCGTGCCTGGCTGTAATGCGCGGCCAGCATGGCCGCCTCCTCCAATGTGGCATCGCCGAAGTCCTGTCCCCGGATGACGATATGCGAGCCCGGAATATCCTTGGTATGCAGCCAGGTGTCGCTTGCTGAGGCCAGGCGGTTGGTCAGGTATTCGTTCTGGGTATTGTTCTTGCCGACATAGATCGCAATATTCTCGCTTGATGTATAGCACAGCAGAGCCGGTCTTGCAGGCTTCTTCTTCTTCGGCCCCTTGCGGCCGCGTGCGCGCATGTAGCCTTCAGCGACCAGTTCTTCGCGAATTTCCTCAATATCCTGCAGCGAGGCGCTGTCAAGCTGCTGCAGCAGCGTGTCCAGGTAACGGATTTCCTCATGGGCGGCTTCCATCTGCTCAGAGACGACGCTCTGGCTGTTCTTCGCCTTCGTGTAACGCCTGAAATAACGCTGGGCATTCTCCGAGGGAGTAAGCTGGGGGTCCAGCTGGATGGTTACCGTCTCCTGCTCCTCGCTGTAATAGTTAATAACCTCTACGGAGGCATCTCCCCGCTTTATCTGATGCATATAAGCGGTCACAAGCTCTCCAAGGATCCGGTGTTTGTCCGCATCCTTAGCCTCCTCAAGCGTCTCGCTCAGCTTCTCCAGCTTCTTCACATTCTTGCTTTTCTCATTCTGGAGGAAACGGTACAGGTCAGCCGCACGCTGCTTAACCGTGTCACGCTCGGCCTTGTCGCCGTAATAGGCCTCCAGGCAGCTGCTGATGGTAGGATAGATCTTCGTTTCGCCATCCAGATGAGTCAGCCTCGTTACAGAAAACTGCTGTTTGCCGTCTGCGCCCGTCACGATAACCGGCTCGTATTCATGCCGCGCTAGCTTCTCGAACAGAGCCGAGAAGGCTTCCCACAGGGCGCGGTAGTCACCCAGGCTTCCGAGCGTGCCTGCGCGGTGGGCGATTTCTCTGGCGAGCAGCGGGCTGATGCCGCTGAAGGCGGCAACGATGCGTTTGTCCGCGGCGAGTTCGGCGGATACGGCTCCCAATGCGGCTTCGAACTGCTCATAGGTCTGAATGCTGAATGGATCTGTCTTGTCCTGCGAAGGCGGCGCCGTATAGGTACTGCCCGGCAGGACGATCCGGTAGCTGCTGATGGCTGGGGTAACGTGATGGATGCCGTCATGGATTTGGCCCGAAGCCGGGTCAACCAGAATAATATTGCTGTGCCTGCCCATGAGCTCGACAATAACTGTCTTGAGTGAGTAATCCCCCAGCTCATCCCGCTGGCGGATGCTGAAGTGAAGGACGCGCTCGTTCCCCGGCTGGCGGATTCCCTCGATTACGCCGCCTTCGCAGTGCTTGCGCAGCAGCATGCAGAACATCGGCGCCTCCAGCGGATTCGACTGGGATGCTGTGGTCCAGTGCAGTCTCGGATAGGTGGGGTTGGCAGAAATCAGCAGCTTGCCCTGTGCTTTGCCGCCCCTTGTTTGCAGAACGAGCGTGTGCTCGTCCGGTTGATGAATTTTATGAATGCGTGTCCCCGCTGCTTCCTGCAGCTCGGCTGCCAGCGCGCGGGTAACGATACCGTCGAGTGCCATGTTTGTTTAACCACCTTTGTCAGATCATTCTTCTATCATGCCATACCCGCAGCAAAAACTTAAGCCCTGGCATGGGATATTTTCCGGGTTGTCCGAATACATTTAGCCTGAAGAGGCTGTCCGTCCGGCAGTTCTGAGCTTAAACGGGCGGCAGGCTGGAAACAGGAGGGAGACAGGATGGATCAAAAGCTATGGCACCAGATGGAGGCAGAAGCGCTGACCGAAGCACTGGGGAGCAATCCGCAGACGGGTCTGGCGGCGGGTGAAGCGGCCCGCAGGCTGGAAGAGCAGGGGCGCAATGAGCTGTCCGAAGGCAAGAGGGTATCGCCTCTGACGCTGTTTCTTAATCAGTTCAAAGATTTCATGGTTCTGGTGCTGGTCGGCGCAACACTTGTGTCCGGACTGCTCGGGGAGTATCTGGACGCGGTCACGATTGTGGCCATTATTGTATTGAACGGCATACTTGGCTTCGTACAGGAGTTTCGTGCGGAAAAATCGCTGCGTTCGCTGAAGGAGCTGTCGGCCCCGACAGCTCGCGTAATCCGCGGCGGTGAAGTCTTGGAGGTGCCGGCGGTTGAGCTGGTGCCGGGCGATCTGGTCGTGCTTGAGAGCGGGGACCGCATTCCTGCCGATATCCGGCTGCTTGAGGCGAGCAGTCTGTATGTGGAGGAGTCGGCGCTGACGGGGGAATCGGTGCCGGTGGGCAAGCATTCGCTGCCGATTACGGATGCCGAGCTGCCGCTCGGAGACATGAAGAATACAGGCTTCCTGGGTACGATGGTGACGCGCGGCACCGGAGTGGGAATGGTCGTCCGTACGGGAATGAATACGGAAATGGGGAAAATCGCTCATCTAATCGAGCAGACGGAGTCGATGGAGACCCCGCTGCAGCACCGCCTGGAGCAGCTTGGAAAAATACTGATCGTTGTGGCCCTTGGCCTCACCGTTATGGTTGTGGTTGCGGGCATCATGCACGGTCAGCCTGCCTACGGCATGTTCCTTGCGGGCGTCAGCCTTGCCGTCGCGGCCATACCGGAAGGGCTGCCGGCGATCGTCACGATCGCGCTTGCGCTGGGCGTTCAGCGCATGATCAAACGCAAGGCGATAGTCCGCAAGCTGCCTTCAGTCGAAACGCTGGGCTGCGCCTCTGTCATCTGCTCGGATAAGACGGGCACGCTCACCCAGAACAAGATGACGGTCAAGAAGCTCTGGACGGGCGGCAGGATGCTGGATGTCACAGGGGAAGGCTACGAGCCGGTTGGCGAGGTGCTGGAAGGCGGGGCACACGCGGATCTGAAGAAGGATGCGGCCCTGAGGAGAATGCTGCAGATTGCGGCTCTCTGCAACAATGCCAGGCTGGTTAAGGAGGCCGGGCAGCAGGAAGGCCGGAAGGGCAAAGGCAGTGCTGAGGCACAGGAAGAAGATTGGAAGCTCAAGGGGGACCCGACAGAGGGGGCGCTAATTGTCCTGGCCGCCAAGCTTGGGGTTACGGTTCAGTCACTCGAAGGCTTATACAAGCGGGAAAAGGAATATCCGTTCGATTCGGAGCGCAAGCGGATGTCAGTCCTGGTCGGCCATCAAGGCGGCAAGCTGCTCTGTACGAAGGGTGCGCCGGATCTCCTCATGGAGAGATGCAGCTATGTTCTGTGGGAAGGGAATGTCGTGCCCTTTACGGCTACCCTGAAGCAGAAGGTTGCAGCTGCTTCCGAGACGATGGCCCAGTCAGCCCTGCGGGTGCTGGGGTTCGCTTACCGTGACATCAGGCCGCAGGATGCCTGCGGTGAAGATGATGAAGCCGAGCGCCAGCTTATATTCGTGGGATTGACGGGAATGATCGACCCGCCGCGCAGGGAGGTGCGCGACGCCATTGCGACATGCCGGCGGGCAGGCATTAAGACGGTCATGATTACAGGCGACCACCAGCTTACGGCAGAAGCGATCGCCCAGCAGCTCGGCATTATGCAGCGGGGCGGCCGGTCGATGACGGGCAGAGAGCTCGCGCAGCTGGATGATGCTCAGCTGGACGCAGTCGTCGACGATGTCTACGTGTACGCACGCGTGTCGCCGGAGCACAAGCTGCGCATTGTCAAATCGCTGCAGCGCAAGGGTCATGTTGTCGCCATGACAGGCGACGGCGTTAATGATGCTCCGGCGATCAAGGCGGCGGATATCGGCATCGCCATGGGAATTACCGGAACGGATGTATCGAAGGAAGCCTCGGCGCTGGTACTGAGCGACGATAATTTTGCGACTATTGTGGCAGCAATAGAAGAAGGACGCGGCATCTATGAGAACATACGGAAGTTCATCCGCTACCTGCTGGCATCCAATGTGGGTGAGATTATGACCATGTTCCTGGCCATGATGGCGGGTCTGCCGCTGCCGCTCGTGCCGATTCAGATTCTGTGGGTCAACCTGGTGACGGACGGTCTGCCAGCGATGGCGCTTGGGGTGGACCAGGCGGAGAACGATCTGATGCAGCAGAAGCCGCGCACAGCCAAGGAGAATATTTTCGCGCGCAGGCTTGGCTGGAAAATTATCAGCCGCGGCATCTTGATTGGCGTATGTACGCTGGCTGCCTTCTGGATTACGCTCGAGCCGGGCGGCGGCAATCTGGTAGAAGCCCAGACCGTAGCATTTGCCACCTTGGTGCTGGCTCAGCTCATTCATGTGTTCGACTGCCGCAGCTCACGTTCGATTTTCCACCGGAATTTGTTCGAGAACCGTTATCTGGTGCTTGCTGTGCTGTCGTCACTCGTACTTATGCTGGCCGTGCTGTATATTGAAGCGCTGCAGCCGATTTTCAAAACTGTGCCGCTTGGATTCCGCGAATGGTGCCTGGTGTTCGTGGCCGCTGGCATCCCGACCTTCCTGATGGGTATCGGCAGTGTGGTCAGCTCCTCCAGAAGAAGGCGCAAGGGCGGGCGCGTGACGTACGGTTCGGCGAAGCGTGCGGCGTAAAAGGCGGCAGGGCTGCTCGGTTTAGGGCTGCTGCTGGCTGCAAATAAGTGCAAATAATGATGTAAAAATTGAATAGCCATTCTCCCTGTATTGCGGTATGCTAATAGGAATAAGGACAGCTTATTTCTCAAGTAACCGATGGGTAAAGGGAGTGCCAGGATAATGGAATTTACAAAAATGCATGGTCTCGGAAATGACTTTATCGTTGTGGCAGGCGAGCAGTCGCTGCCGGATAACGCTTCTGAGCTCGCAATAGAATTGTGCAACCGGTTCTTCGGGATCGGCGCAGACGGTCTGGTGTATATTCTGCCTTCTGAGCAGGCGGATTTCCGGATGCGGATCATCAACTCCGACGGCTCGGAGGCAGAGCAGTGCGGCAACGCCATCCGCTGCGTGGCCAAGTACGTCTACGATAACGGACTGATTGACCGTACGGAGATCACGATCGAAACACTCGGCGCCGGCGTGCAGAAGGTACAGCTGACCGTTCAGGACGGCAGGGTGGAGAAGGTGCGCGTTGATATGGGCGAACCGATCCTAAACGGACTGCAGGTGCCGACAACTGTGGATGCGGCGCAGGTAGTGGCTCACCCGATCGAGGTGGACGGGCGCGAGTTCCGGTTTACTGCCGTATCGATGGGCAACCCGCACTGCGTCATCTATGTGGATGATGCTGTCGGATTTGACCTGCAGGCCTGGGGACCGAAGCTGGAGACGCATCCGCTGTTCCCGCGCAAGACGAACGTGGAGTTTGTCACCGTCAAATCGCGCGATTACGCCGATATGCGCGTCTGGGAGCGCGGCGCGGGACCGACGCTGGCTTGCGGAACTGGCGCTTGCGCGACGTTGGTATCCTCCGTGCTGAACGGGCATACCGACCGCACAGCAACCGTATCGCTTAAAGGCGGGGACCTGCTGATCGAGTGGAATGAGGACGACAACCACGTCTATATGACAGGGCCTGCCTCCGTTGTATTCCGCGGCACTGTAACCCGCTAATTGAATAGTCAGATGAACAGTTTCGGAAAAGCGGCTGCCTCGGCAACTGCTTTTCCGTTTTGTTCTAATATAAATCTATGCGCAGCTGTACAGCTGTAAGGGGAGGGACGGCCGTGAAGAAGGATTTAAGACAGGCGCTGCAGACATCACTGCTGACGGGCGACGGCGCAATGGGGACATATCTGTATCAGCTTGGATTTCCGGTAGGTGTATCCTACGAGGAATTTAACTTGATCAAGCCGGACGTGATTGAAAGCGTACACCGCAGATATTATGAAGCGGGAGCGCGTGTAATCGAGACGAACACCTTCTCGGCCAATGCCGAGAATTTATCCCGGTATGGCTTGGAGCATGAGGTTGAGCGCTTGAACCGTGAAGGCGTACGGATTGCCAGGCAGGCGGTCGGCTCTGATGCCTTTGTGGTGGGAGCGGTTGGCCCCGTTGGGGCCGGCAAGCGGAAGAGTATCGGCGCTGCCCAGATGAAGCAGGCTTTCGAGCAGCAGATTGGCATTCTGCTTGATTCCGGAGTGGACGGGCTTATACTGGAAACCTTTTATGATCTGGAGGAGCTCTTGACGGCGCTGCGCATCGTCCGTGCCGGCTCGGAGACACCGGTGATCTGCCAGCTGGCCGTTGAGGATTCGGGCCGCACAAGAGAAGGCACCTCGCTGCAGGAGGCGTTCCGCCGGCTGCAGGAGGAAGGCGCAGATGCGGTTGGCTTCAACTGTGTAAGCGGACCGAACGGGATCATGCGTGCCATTGATATGGCGGGCCTGCCGGCTGGAATGCCGCTTACGGTGTTCCCGAACGCAGGTATACCCGATTATGTGGATGGCACTTATATGTATACGGCAGGACCGGAGTATTTTGCCGAGTCCGCCCGGCATTTTGCTGACCGCGGCGCCCGGCTGATCGGCGGCTGCTGCGGCACCACGCCCGAGCATGTGGCGGCTATCGCGCAGGCTTTTGCGAACTACACGCCCGATGTATCAAGACCCGCCTCGGCGGTGCCTGAGCAGGATGTGCTGGCCGTTCAGGCTCCCGCTGCGCACCGTGCGGCAACGCAGCCGTCCGGAACGGCTGGCGGAACGGACGCGCCAGCCCCTACAATTGTTGATCTGGTGCGCCAACGCCATACGGTCATCGTTGAGCTGGACCCTCCCCGTGATCTGGACATCCGCAAGTTTATGGACGGTGCTGCTGCTCTTGCGGAGGCCAAGGCGGATGCGGTCACGATGGCCGACAATTCGCTTGCGGTAACCCGGATGAGCAATATTGCGCTTGCAGCGCTTGTTCAAGAGCGGGCCGGAATCCGGCCGCTTGTGCATATCGCCTGCCGGGACCGCAATCTGATCGGCACGCAGTCCCACATGATGGGCCTCGATGCGCTGGGTATCGACCATGTGCTGGCGGTCACCGGTGACCCGGCGCGTTTTGGCGATCTGCCCGGGTCCAGCTCCGTCTACGACCTGACATCCTTTGAGATGATCCGGATGATCAAGCAGCTCAACGAGGGAACGGCTTTCTCGGGTAAGCCGCTCAAGCAGAAGGCGAATTTCGTGGTCGGCGCGGCTTTTAACCCGAATGTAAAGTATCTTGATAAGGCTGTGCAGCGGCTGGAAAAGAAAATCGAGTCCGGCGCGGACTACATCATGACCCAGCCGGTCTATGATAAAGCGCTTATCGCGAGGGTTGCGGAGGCGACGCGTCACCTTTCGGTACCGCTGTTCATCGGCATTATGCCGCTGGCAAGCGGTCGCAACGCGGAATACCTGCATAACGAAGTGCCTGGTATTCAGCTCTCGGATGAAGTGCGCAGACGGATGGCCGGGCTTGAAGGTGAAGCGGGCCGGGCTGAGGGCGTGAAGATCGCACAGGAGCTGCTGGACGAGGCGATCGCTCATTTTAACGGCATCTATCTGATCACACCATTCATGTTCTATGAGATGACGGCCGAGCTGACCCGTTATGTATGGGATAAGACGGCCGCGAGAGTATAGGGGAAAACGCTTGGAGATGCACACAGCAGATTCTAGGATAGCAGCGGTATAAGAGCTGGCCCTACCCGCCGGCCGTGGCCCTCCGGAGCCCCTGCGGTTGCATCTCCGCAATGCTGCCAACGGATCTTACTAAGTACCTGAGATGGTGTCTCGCAAAGTAATGGCGTAGAGTATCTCGGAAAGTAACCTGTGTAGGGTGTCTGTGTAGGGTGTCTGTGTAGGGGGTCTTTGAAGGTAACTGCGTAGAGTGCCTTTGAAGTTACCATGTAGAGTACCCTGGAAGTAACTATGTAAAGTATCTCTCAAAGCAGCTATATAACGCACCTAAAAGCAGCTATATAACGCGTCTATGAAAGTAACTGCGTGAAGTATCTCTGAAAGAGGCTGCATAAAGCACCTATGAAAGTTCTGCGGTATTATCTCCCTAAGTAATTGCGAAGGTATCTCCCAAAGTACCTGCAAAAGTGCAGGCTTTTTAGGATCGAAGGTCGTTTCGGAAAAAATGCCTGCGATTGTGCAGGAATTATTCATATAACTCCGCTGCCTCGGACTTCAAGGGGGAAAAGATGTATTTATGCAGGTATCTTGCCCAAATAGATATGTTAGCTCACAAATTGATGTATTTTCGGCTAGGCCCCCTAAAACCGGAGTCCTGCCCACCAAAAATAATGCAGGCATAGAATTACTCGTTTTTTCGGGGGATTACATCGCTTTATGAAAAGCTGAAGAATCCTCCAGTGTCTGAACCCAAGCTGAAAACACGGCAGGAGGTTTTCGTTTTAAGCTGCCATGCATTCTACGGTTATTGTAGAAGTCCATGTATCCGTCTAGCTCTTCATATGCATCTTTAAAGGTTCTGAAGTCTCTCTTGCTGAATAGATCGCGTTCCAACAGGCTATGAAAGGATTCGATATAGGCATTCATATTAGGTGTTCTTGGAGGTATACGCTCGTGGATCACGCCGAGACTCTCACACATATCTCCAAACAGCTTGCTCACGAATTGAGGGCCGTTATCGGTACGAATAGTAGGCATCTCATCACCAGGGCGTAGACGGCTTTGTAGCGCATAACAAAGTGTCTGAACGGCATGCTTAGCCTCACAAGATGTTCCCCTGTACTGCTGAACAACGACGCGGTCAAACACATCAATGATGCTGAGCACATAGAAGAATCGCTCGAGCCCACGGACGTAGCCATACTTAATATCCATTTGCCACAACTGGTTGGAGCCTGTAACGACACGGTTTTTCGGCAGCCTGCGCGGATGCGCCTGAACTCGCTGACGTGGTTTTTGAAGAATGCCCAACTCGTTACATAACCGGTATGCTTTCTTTTTGTCTAGCCTCACGTTGTACTTGTCACGTATGCATTGCGCAAGGAGTTTATACCCGTAAACATGCTCTTCGCCTTCGATGAGCTCAAGCAACCAGTCATTGATCTGGCTGTCCACTACGCGTTCGCCATCAAACGTATGAGAGTATCCAGGCACAGGGCGACCACGCCGGTTTTCTGCAGGGCGCTCAGGCGGGCAAGACATCTCTCTTTTCTTTCGATCATAATAGGTGGATTCAGCGATACCTAGAATGCGCAGAACCAATGCTGCTGGCACTCCCCGCTTAATAAATGGTTCTGCTACTTCAAGTTTTTCAGATAAGCGGGGTCTTTCTTTTTTAGCAACTCTCTGAGAATCTCAATTTCGAGTTCCTTCTCACCGAGTACTTTAACGGCTTTTTCATACCGCTGCTCAACCTCCTGCAGCCGCTGCATTTCCTGCACATGTTCGTCAGTAAGCGGAATCTCTTCTGCTGGAATCGTGTCACGGTAATCTCTTATCCACGTACGAATGGTTTCAGGGTGTATGTCATACATGCGGGCAAGAGCCCCCACCTTTATCCCAGCCAGTGCTTCTTTAACTATTTTAAGTTGCGTGTCTTTGCTCAGCCTTTTCCCCATACCGGATCACTCCCTTATCCTAA
Organism: Paenibacillus sambharensis; assembly: GCF_003233845.1. GTDB lineage: Bacteria > Bacillota > Bacilli > Paenibacillales > Paenibacillaceae > Paenibacillus_I > Paenibacillus_I sambharensis. The sequence continues at coordinate 50 of NZ_QKRB01000055.1, read as the reverse complement.
GTTTAAATTATTGGATGGGAGGACTCCAGTTTAATTAGGGGGCCTAGGAG
>NZ_QKRB01000054.1 GCF_003233845.1 Paenibacillus sambharensis | reverse complement strand
AACGGAACCAAGCTGAACAGCGAGGTGCTGGACTACAACATTCAGTATGTAGTGGATCTGTCCAAAACCCGTACGGCTGAAGATGAAGAAAGAGCCTATTACGATGACCGGAGAAATCAGACCTACGGAGCGACTGAAGGTCTTGGTGCTCTCGCGGACGTATACCGCTCGCTGTCGGGAACGGCCACCACAATCACCGACATTCCTGCAGACGCTACTTCGGTGAAGTACAGTGACAACAACCCGAACGGCAATAAAGGCGGCGACTCGAACTCCGAGCTTGGCAAGATGGTCGACCTGATCGGAAAGGTGCGCGGCAACTATGCCTCTACGAGCCAGGCCAAAAACTACTACCAGTACATGCGTCCTTGGCGCTGGGCCGGTGAAGAGATCATCACACCAACTCTCTATCCTGTCAGAAGTATGACACCTGAATCAGACGGCGGCTTCCCGAGCGGACACACGAACGCTTCGTACCTGGCCTCCCTGGCGCTGGCTTACGCAGTGCCTGAGCGATTCCAGGAAATGATGACCCGCGCTTCCGAGATGGGCAACAGCCGGATTGTAGCCGGCATGCACTCTCCGCTGGATGTTATCGGCGGCCGTGTCATGGCAACAGCCCTGGCTGCAGCGGCTCTGAACGATCCGGAGAATGCCGAGCTTAAACAGGCAGCCTACGAGCAGGCCCATAACGTCCTGCTGAAGCAGACTGGTTCGGCTGAAGACCGGTTCAGCGATTATGAGAAGAATAAAGCACAATACATGGAACGTCTGACTTACGGATTTGAGCAGATCAACCCGACGAACAAGCCGATGGTTGTGCCTAAGGGTGCAGAGGTACTGATCGAAACCCGCCTTCCTTACCTGAACGGTGAGCAGCGCCGCGCGGTACTGGCTACGACCGGCCTGCCTTCCGGCTATCCGGTGCTGGATGACCCAGAAGGCTGGGGACGCCTGAACCTGTTCGCAGCTGCGGCCGGCTACGGCGCATTCAACAGCGATGTTGTAGTAACAATGGACGCTGACCAAGGCGGCTTCCATGCGCTTGACCGCTGGCGCAACGATATCTCCGGTACAGGCAAGCTGACCAAAGAAGGCACGGGCACGCTTGTCCTTCAGGGCAGCAACACGTACGCTGGCGGCACAGTGGTTAACGGCGGCAAGCTGCAGGGCGAATCCGCTGCGGCTTTCGGTACCGGTGATGTTGCCGTAGGCGCTGGTACACTTGTTGAAGAAGTGGACGGCAAGATTGGCATCGGCGGCAATTACACGCAAGCTGCTGAAGGCACGCTTGAGCTGAACGTTGGCAGTGCGGCCGATGTGCTTGAAGTGAAGGGTGCCGTTCAGGCCGGCGGCAAGCTGCTTGTGAATTTCACCGACAGCTATGTGCCTGCAAGCGGCAGTGTCATTACGCTTATCACGCATGGCAAGGACCAGCGGACCGGCCAATTCGCTTCCGTCGAAACGACAGGCCTGCCTGGAGACTACAAGGTTCAGGTGAACTACCTGGCTGACCGTATTCAGCTCGCGGTCAACCCAAGCACCACTACCCCGTCTGCACCTGTGTACGTTCCACCTATGACGGGTTCCACACCAGCGGATACCAACAAGCCTGCCGGCGATGCTATACCAGCCACAGGCAGCCAGCAGAAGCAGAGCATCTCCGCAGCTGCTAAGGTTGACGCAAACGGAAGAGCCGTTGCAGAGCTGCAAGCCGCTCATCTGAGTGACTTGCTGGACAAGGTGAATGCTCTCACTGGAGCAAACTTGGTGGCTGAGATCAAGGTAGAGGCCGCATCCGGGGCCAATGCTGCCGTCCTCTCGCTTACCAAAGAAGCCTTCGGCATGCTGGCAGACAGCAAAGCTGCTGAAGTGCTGATCACGACACCGTTCGGCAGCATGACGTTAAGCAAGGCGGTATTGAATAACCTGAAGAATCAATCAGGGGAAACAATCCGTATAGAGATAGCTGCGGCTAATACGTCTGCTTTCTCCGGCGAAGCAAGAAGCCTCATAGGCACAAGACCTGCACTGGAGTTCACGATCCAGTCCGGAGATTCAGCCGTCACGAGCTTTGGCGGCAGCACCATCAAGCTTGGCATCCCTTATCAGCTGGCGCAAGGCGAGGATGCGAGCGCGCTGGTTATCAGCCATATCGATTCAAACGGCACTGTTCACCTGCTCCCGAAATCTGGCTACAGCCAGCGTGATGGACAGATGAACGTTGTGACCGACCATCTGAGTACTTATGCTGTCAGCTACAACAAAACCAGCTTTAGCGACACAGCCGCTCATTGGGCAAGCAGTCACATCACACACCTGGCCGCACGCGGAATCGTGTCCGGTTCTGGCAGCGGCAAGTTCTCCCCGAACGCAAATATCACGCGGGCTGAATTTGCCAAGATGCTGGCGGGTCTCGTAAGCGCCGATGTATCAAAATATTCATCCTCGGACTTTACAGACGTCAAAGCCGGCGACTGGTTCATGCCTTATGTGGCATGGGCGGCAGAGAACGGCATTGTGAAGGGCGCGAACAAGCAGTTCCGGCCAACTGACCGGATCAGCCGCGAAGAAATGTCCGTTATGCTGATCAGACTGGCCGAGCTGACAGGCTACAAGCTGCCTGCTGTGGCTGGTGCTGCAAACTTTGCTGACCAAAGCCTCATCAGCCCATGGGCAGCAGATGCAGTCAGCGACCTGTATGAAGCAGGCATCATTTCCGGCAAAGGCAATAAAAAGTTTGATCCGCAGGGCGGAGCAACCAGAGCCGAAGCCGCGAAAATGCTGACAATTCTACTCCAGGGTATGACGGAGTAGTATCGAGGCAAGGATACGCATAAAACTTAATAAATCGTAAACAACAAACAGCCTTCTCTAATTCCCCGGTCAATAACCCGGGGGAATTAGAGAAGGCTTTGTTGTTGCTGGGGCTGGGACTATAGTGAGGCCGGCAAGCGGAAAGACTCACAAAAGCCCCAGGCGCAGATATTGCTAGCGTACTCCTGCCGGGTATCGTTTTGCGGCAACTATGCCTATTAGTGAGCCGGCTTAACTGTACTTGGCGCATACATACTCAGTCATGCCAAAGGGTGACACCTGATAAATCAGGTGTCACCCAGGCAGTCTAATAGTTATTTTCCTGTCAGCTGGGCCAGGTTATAAATGACCTGGGCCGCTTGCGCCCTTGTAGCCTCATCCTGCGGGGCCAGTGCCGCCGGGCCCGTTCCTTTCAACAAACCTAGCTGCAGGACGCCGCTCACCGCTTGACGAGCCCAGTCGTGAACCAAGGCTGAATCGGAGAACCGGTCCAGTTCCCTACCCTCTGCTGCCACGCCACTTCCTGGCTGCAGCAGGTACGCATTATAGAGCATGACGGCCATCTCTTCCCGCGTGATCGCGGCGTCTGGCGAGAAGACCTCATGGCCGGTCCCCCGAACAATGCCGGATTGATAGGCCGCTGCGACCGGGTCATAGTACCAGCTCTCCTTAGAGACATCCCCGAATGGCAGCTCCTCCCCGTTATCCTTCACGCCCATGTACCGAGCCAGAAGCGCTGCAAATTCTGCTCGCGTAATCCGGCGGCTCGGATCGTACCGTTCCTTGGACACCCCCGTAACAATATGCTTAGCGGCCAGAACCTCTACTGCGCGATGAGCCCAGTGCGTGCCTCCAAGGTCAGCAAATGATTTGTTATAGACAAAAACGCCGTACTCGCTGAAATGATCAAGCTGTACCTGCACGCTTTCGCTCTTGGCATCGTAAGCCCCGCCAACGTATTCCAGCTTCTTCCCATCTGTCCGATGATACACTCCAGCTCGTTCCGTATCCGCATTTCCGTTTACCGGTAAGCTGACCCGCACAGGCTCTGTAAACGTCATCTCCAGGACACGCTCAGAACCGTCAACCAGCAGCGCCTTCAATCGCAAGTCTAAGATGGCGCCTGCCTGCACAAGACCTTCCTTCCAAGCTGAATCAGTCTGTTCCAGCCATTTGGCCTGCTCCGCTTGCGGAATAGGGGTAACCACCCACTCCAATGCCTTCAACTGATCCGGACCGGCGGCGTCACGGAGCTGCTTCAGTGTTCCGCTAGGGATGTCCAGACTGCTGCCTCCAGCTGCTTGCAGCTGAAGCGGTGTCCCTTCGGTTAACGCTCTCTCTATGTCATCGATATCTGCAGTTACTCCATTCAGCTGGCCAGGTGAAGCCGGGCTTGCCGGATTCGACGGTCCCACTGGTGTTGCTGGTGTAGCCGGAGTCCCCCCTTGCGGCGGGTTAGGTGCGCTGCCAGCTCGGCTAACCGTGTAACCAGCTCTGCTCAGCTCAAAGCTGCGATCCAGCACCGCCGATGTCAGTACGATCTCGTAGCTGCCTTCAGTCAGCCGCTCCGGCAGTTCGAACTCGCCTGTGAAGGATGCCGCGCCTCTGGCAGCCGCATCATCACGGAAGCTGTACAGCTTCTCGCCTGTACTCTTGTTGTATACCTCTGCCGTTATCGGCAGCTGAAGCGCCGGGTTCGGCTCCTTCAGATACGGCGAAGCCGGAATCGTCTCGGCATAAGCCGATAAAGCATCCGTGCTGTTCAGCTCATAGACCAGCTTCTCCCTGCCGCCTTCGCTGCGAATCTCCACTTTGCCGTTCAACACGCCATCTTGTACGCCAGCTGAAGCAAAGTGGCGGCTATGCCGGGCGAAGGAGTCATCAATGGACTCTGTATAGAAGGCGCTGTCGTGAGCACCATCACGAATTTCCGCATAATGCGGCACGCCATGCTTCATCAGGTATTTATGCAGCGTGTTAACAGCAAGCTCGAAGCGGTATGCGTCCAAATTGCCGGAGTCAAAATAGATTGAATAGCGCTTCAGTGCATCCAGCGGATACGTCATGGCGATTTCCAGAGGGTTCTGGCCCGTATTCGTCATGCTTAAAGCGCCCATATGACTGGCTACCGAAGAGAACAGATCGGGATACTGCAGCCCAATCACGAAAGCGCCGAAGCCGCCCATCGACACGCCGGAGGTTCCTCTGAACCGGGAGTCGTCGATCGTGCGATACTGCCTGTCGATCAGCGCTGTCAGATCCTTCGTGACCATGTCCTGCCATTTGACGCCGTCTTCGCCGGTACCGTTCACCCACCAGCTGGTACCGCTGGAATCGGGCATAACGACAATCATATCCTCGAGCGACCCTTGCTTAATGCCTCTATCCAAAATTTGGTCCACCTTGTCAAGCTCATACGATTCGCTGTCACTGTTAAACTGGTGGAGCAGATAAACGGACGGATACCGTCTGGTCTTCTCGCTTAAGTAGCCCGGCGGCAGATAGACCCGGTATTTGACATGGCGCTGTGCGCTCTCCGAGTAGAATTCGGTGACATAGAACAGCTTCTGGTCTCCCGTTTCCTTCAGTACCCCGTCTACATACTGATAATACTGCGAAATCTCGCCCTGCTTGATCGTGACGGTCTCGCCTGCAGCATCTTTGCCGGTGATGGTCACGTTAGCTGTGTACAGGTACTTGCCGTCCAGCTCGAATACATAGTCGCTCTCGGCCTTCGACTCAACCGAGGTGTACCCTTTCACTAGCTCCGCCATCTGGTCAATGCGCTGCAGCTTGTCGATCCCTCGCTCAAAATAGTCTGCAGCAAGCGTATCGCGGTACGTCTTGAAGTCCTGCTCGCTGATGGCCTGCAGCTGCTTCTGAGCCAACCCCTTTACTTCAGCTATGACCGATGCGTCCGGTACGCTGGAAGGAAGCGACTTGACCTTCTGCAGCGCAGCCTTGGTGTAGATGCCAACCGGACCCGCATACCAGCCGCCGCCTCCATTCTGGTTGTACATTCTAACGGAGATCGTATTCATCTCGCCCCGCTTCAGCAGCCCGGACGGAATACGGTATTCCCTTGAGGCTGCCCAGAAGGAGCTGGTGTACTCGCCGTCCTTGAAGCCGGTCTCCGCAATTAACTGGCCATTTATGTAAGTTTGGTCAGCGTCATCGATTTTGCCGGCAAGCAGGGTCAGATCCTCATCCGGAAAGTCGGAAGGCACTGTGAATTCCCTGAAGTACCAGGCCGCACCATAATAGTTATTCAAACCGCTGTAGCCCCCGAAGCCGTCCGCCCACCAATCGAGCCCCGGCTGAACGACACGCCAGTCACCGTTCACAAGGTCTGGTGTGGTACCGTTTACAGAACTTTCCGGAAATGTATCCTTGGTAAAATACCAGTCGCCGAGCAGGTCGATTTGAACATCCTCCGGCGCTGTCCCGATTGGCGTCACTTTAATCAGCGGCTTCGTTCCGAGCGGATACACAGATCCCAGCAGCTGGCTTTCGAGTGTCAGGCTGTAGGCTGTATCCTGGCCAAGCGCAGATACGGGAACGATGAAGCTTCCGCTAAAGCTGCTGTCCGTGGATGCCGTAACCACATTGCCCAAATCAGCCAGCTCGGAATAGCGGACTTCACCGCCCGAATCCTTGACTTGTAAACGTGTGATCAGGCTGAAGGCATCGCTGGATGCGTCTCCATATACATACTGGGTAACACTGCTGCGATTCAGATCGACTGTGTAATCAACCGTCACCGACTCCTGTCCGACCTGGATCGCTTGCGGCACAGCAGTGAAGCTTCCAGACACATGGCCGGTCCCAAAATTGCTGCTGTGCATCCGGAAGGAGCGGTCCAGGTACTGCAGATAATAATCACTGGAATGCCCGCCAGGCCTCATCTGATATTCATGAGCAATGCCATTGCTGCGGAAATACGCATGAATGTCATTGGTAGAGCTGTCTGCATACGTGAACGGATCATCTGTACCCCCATCCAGGTAATACCGGTAGGCCTTGAGCTCATTCACCGTCTTGGACTTGATAAGCGCAAACGGCTGAAGGCCTTCATGCTCACGGTGAAGCGCCCCCATATGGCTGCCGATCGAGCTGAACAGCTCAGGATGCTTCAGGCCAAGCACGAATGCGCCGTACCCGCCCATTGATATCCCTGTGACACCTCTATACCGGGGCTGAGGAATCGTACGATAGCTCTCGTCAATCGCGGGAATGAGTTCACCTGTGATGACGTCTTCCCATGCCTCGCCGGCCTTGTTAATAAACCAGCTGTCTGCGCTCGTATCAGGCATGACGACAATCATCTTCTGCATAATCCCCTCGGCCATCCACTGATCGAGCATCACGTCAATGCTGTCATCAGCGAACTGCTGGCTGGAGCTGCCCTCTTCATGCAGCAGATAGACGGCCGGGTAGCGCCGGTCCGACTGCTCATAGCCTTCCGGCAAATAAATCCGGTACGTAAGGTCTGTTCCCATCTTGCCAGAAGTATAGCTTCTTGTGAGCAAACGGTCATTCTGAGTATTCCCTGCAGCGTGTGCAGGCTGAAGCGGCGGCAGCCCCGCAATCGCGATCATAATGGTCAAACATACGGCCAGCAGCTGACGTGCCAAGGTCTTGTTCTCTGTGTTCATGTCATTCCTCCCCAATATTGTCGGTCATTCCATACGAGTTGCGTGATTAACTTCTCAGCTATGGAAGCGCTTTTAAAATATTGCCCCAGCCGATTTAAGCAGATGATCGTTACTATGATTCCTGCATGTCCGGCGTTATCTCTGCTGTCTACCGCTGCATGAGGATAATTTTACCCCGCTGCCCCCCTCTCCGAAAAAAAATAAAACCACGAGGCCCCCGGCTTCGCAGTCCAATGCGCGGCCAGGGGATTCGTGGTTCTCCAAGACTCCTACCAAAATATTAACTTGCTGTACATTGTATCACATTCAGTCATTTCTTCAAGCCTATTTGTTCAACTCAATAATCATGACCCCATATGGAGGTATTTCCGCATCATTGTCAATAAGCTTGCCCGTCAGCAGCTCCTTCATGGCCTTCTTAGCACGAATGGCTGCCGATTTCGCCGAGTAGTTAAATAAGAAGATGTAATCTGCATCACCAGAAGAACGAATGCCCAACTCCACCTCTGCAGGTACGGTCAGCCAATCCCCAACCGGCGTCTTCAATCCAATCAATTCGGATTCTTGTATCCGGTACGGGCGCCGAAGAACAGCCTGCCCCGTTGCTCCACATATTCCCTGAGAAGTCCTGCGGTTTCGTCCGTCATGATCGCGGGATGCGGATAGACGATAACCTTATAGTTCGACAAGTCTTCCAGAGTGGTCGCCGATTGCAGGGTGATCAGATCAACCGGTATATGACGGTACTGCAGCTCTTCAGCTTGTCTCCATCAAACAGATTGCAGTGAACACCGGCTTTTCCCAGAGCAGTTATTTTGCTGCCTGCCTTGGACGAATCGAAGGGATGACTCCCCAGCAATTTCGAACGATCCATAAGCTAGATCAAACTGCTTGCAAAGCTTGTGTGCAATGGCTCTACATTATGTACGCTATTCCACTCAACCAACGACTTCCTTGATTGTTACGTCATTCGTTGTGCTCAGGTCAATGAAGACTCCACCCTCCAGAGCGATGAGCGGCCTCGCGGGGTAATTCACGTTGGTGAGCATGATTTTCCCCCGGCGTTCATCCGATAAAATGACTTCACAGCCTACCTGTGCAGAAAGCAGCAAATCCAGGAAAGTCAAACCAATAGCAGAATCAAAACGATTCTGCATAATTTCTTGATGGATTTCTTCCATCACCTCAAAAAAGGCAACCGCTGGTCTGTAAGGCCGCTCCGAGATCATGGCCATGTAGACATCTGCTATAGCGACAATTTTGCTCAACTGGTCAATTTGACCGCCTTTTAAACCATTCGGGTATCCGCTGCCGTCCTCACGCTCATGATGCTGGAGGGCAACCTGTGCAATACGCTCCCCTAAGCCGGACTCTATCAAGAGCTCATAACCGAGCCTGGTATGCTCCTGCATAATCGCAATTTCATGATGATCCAGCCGTGATGATTTTTGAATGAGAAAAGAAGGCAGCTTTAACGAACCAATGTCATAAAGACTTGCAGCTGTCGCCAATGTGGCAAGCTCACCCTCATCGTGAAGCAATCGTTTGCCTAATGAGGTAGCAATTACAGCCGTCCCGATGCTGTGCCTGTACCGGTAATCCCCCTGGTCTTTAAGCTCGGTGAACAGTTGAAACAAATTATGCCGCTCCGCAGCTTTCATAATGACCGGCAGTACCTTCTCCTCGATCGCTTCAACCGGTACAACACCATGCTGGTGAACGAAACTGTCAATTTCCTGCATATGCTTCTCCGTCCGTTTCACCATGTCCTGCAGATCCATCGGCTTGGGTTCCTGCTCAGGTATTCTCACGGTCTGGATCTCGCCCACCGCAATATTAAAGTTTACCAGCTTCTCAATATGACTCTTGAGCAGTATCGTTCCTTCCGCGATAAGCAGTGTGCCTTTCGCATCGAAGATGTTATGCAGCACCTCTTTCCCAATTAGATCTTCATAATTTTCAGTCCGCATATTGGTTGACCTTCCCCTTCTCGGCTCGTGTATAGATGTTGGTTCATCCTGATATTAGAGTTGTTAGAGTCTTAACAATATAACGGAACACTTTTATGAAAATATTAGAAATATCTGCTAATATGGGTCTTAAGAATCATAAATACTCCTTAACAATCTGAATCAAGACATATATCTAATGGTTTGAGGGCGGTATTCCTCGCAGGCTTCATTAATATGTGATGCAGCGAGCGGCAGATCCTCGATAATCGCCTTGCGCTTGGCTTTCAGTATAATTTGCTCCATATCGGCATAACTGCAGCCCGACAATCGCTCAGAAGCGGTCAACCGCACATGTTCCTCATGCTGAAAATCGCCAATAAGCAACGAAATATATTCCTCTCTCCTTTCCTCATCCGGCAGGCTGTAGGTCATCTTCGTATCGAAACGCCGCCAAATGGCTGGGTCTAGTTCAGCTTCCAGGTTGGTTGCAGCGGTAAATATACTATCTCCTTCAAACTCATCCAAGCATTGAAGCAGCGTATTGACCGCCCTCGCCATCTCTTTCACTTCATCGTTATTTTCCCTTGTCCTGGCAACTGCATCGAATTCATCCAGAAACAGCACACACGGAGAAGACTTGGCATAGTCGAATATTTTGCGGATATTGCTTGCCGTTTCGCCAAGATGACTGTGAATAATCGCATCAAGCCTCACAAGAATAAGCGGAAGCTCCAGCCGTGCTGCCAAATAAAAGGCGGTCAGCGTCTTACCTGTGCCCGGGGGACCAAACATGACCACTTTATTAGGAATCGGCACATCATGCCGCACAAACTTCTCCTTCATTCCGAGTATGGTAATAAACTCTTCGACGATTTGCCGGTTTTGCGGCGGCAGGACGATACGCTTCACTTTTCTGGCGCATTCTTTAGGCGTGTAATAAGTGGCCATATCAATACCTTTAGCACGCGGAAGCCGTGCGTTGTTTGTTTTGCTCATATTTGTCAGTCTCCTTCAGTTCAGATACACAGGAAATGCCCGACCTGATGTCGGGCATTTCCTGTCATGCAAGATTTGATAGGCCTGCCACGGCCTATAACATCGTAATAATTACATTTAATTATAGCAGTAATTTGCCGTTTTGCAAAGACTCCGCACACACTCCAATTTTTCCTGCTTCAACTATTCGTTTTATAACGTACTGAGCCGTAGTTCATAAAAATACTGAACGACTGGATGCTTTAGCTTCATCTTCTCGCTCATGTTTAGAATCCGCTTTTTTCCAACTCGTCTGTCAACCAATGCCAGAGTATTCAATAAGATATCCTTGCTCTCCAGGCTCTCCTCAATCGGAAGGGACAAAAATTTATTAGCTGCAGCAATAAAGTTTGATTTACTTAATGAAGACTGTGCTGACAAAAGCTCCTTTGCAAGTTCTGATATTTTCCTACCTCTTACAATTACTTTGAGACGTTCCTCTGGGACCAGCCCCTTGGTATCTTGTCTGACCTCTTCAATTTCTTCATTGTTGATCGGAATTTGGATATGTGCATCATTCTTTATTTCCTGCTCCGTCTGATACCATCTGATTAATGTCGTTGCATCATTCATATTGAGTACATTCTTTTTATCTACAGCAATATAACAAATTCCCGCTTTATCAGGTAAATAACGATATCCGGTTGCCCGGTATTCGAACCTGCCCACTAACGCAGGACAAAGGAAGCTCTCTAGTTGTTGCTTTAATTTGCTCCAGGACATGTAATCCTCCTTTATTCGCTACTTAGTATTATTTAAAGTTTCAACTATTATCATCATACAATAACCAACACATCATGCCCATTAACTTAACAAAAAAGCAGACCACTCTTAACAGAGCAGTCCGCACATTCAATTCGATTCAATTCTTCTGCTTATATAACTCGTCATACAGCTGCTTCTCGCAATTAAGCTGATCAGCCTCGTACTAACTTGCTTTCAGCCTGGCTTGCAGCATCTGTGCAATATCTTCTCTTTCTTCTTCCATTGCAATCGATATCGCCGTAGATACGCCGTCCCCATGAACAGCAGCAGGATCTGCTCCCGCGTCAAGAAGCAGCTGTATCGCGGCCATTAGCTCGCAATGTGCTGCCATCATTATCACTTTCATTCGGGTCAAGTCCTATCGACAGCAGCTCGCGCACCATTGCATCTCTGCCGTGGATCGACGCCCGAATAAGCGCATTGCAGCCGTTATTGTCTAGGTCCCGAACATCGGCACCCTGATGAATGAGGAATTCGAGCATCTCGATATTGCCATTCTCTGCTGCCTGCAGCAGGGCTGTGCGCCCTAAGCTGTCGGTTTGCTGCAGATCGGCACCTTTATATACCAGCTTGACCAGCTTGTCCATCCGATTTTCATGGCCGCTTTGACTAGCTTTGGCTGCTTCTCTACCAGAGTTTTCACTTCTCCATGCTGACAAGGTGCATAAGAATTACCTTCCTTATGCACCTTGCCGCGAAGGTCCCAAGCTTTTAGAATCGCTTCCAGTCCTACTCCAGCCATGTGTTTTAGCTTCTTCTTCGAAATAGTTTAAACAGTTTACATATTTTTTTGAAAGATTCTTGGTAAAATTCACTTAAATATTTATCCACCAGGAACCGTACCAAGCTAAAGAACATTGAAATAAGGGCTATAAACAGCCATAATTTAACTGCCATTTCCACTATATCCACGTCTATCAAATCACTCCGTTTCCGTATTATGTTATATACTTAAATATATATACCTAACCTATCGAAAATACCTTCTATAATAATATCCAATTTACTTCACGAGGTAAATATTGTAATATGATGCAGCTTCATCAGCGCCCTCTTCTCCATCCACGCACATAACTCCGCCTCTTCCGTGCACTATTCTACGGGAGTAGAAGCCTTTCTATTAACCTCACAACAAAAAAACGTCACGTATCGTTTCATAAGCCTTATGTGAATTCCCTGTACCGTAATCTGGATTTCATTTAATATTATTTCCAGACTTTGACTGATTAAAGAGTATGAACCTAAAAGAACAAAACTGTTCAACGACATAATCGTGAACAGTTTTGTTCTTTTTCACAACGTCCTACTAGAGCTGTCCTACTCTACCGTAAATTCTGTAGATCATTACAGCGGCTTCCGCTCGCGTAGCTGTTCCGGTTGGATGAATCGATTTCCCGTCTCCCTGGATAATCCCTTCCTTGACCAAAGCTGCTACACTTTCGATGGCATACTTAGCAACCTTCGTTCTATCCGTATAGCCGCTTAAATCTTCGCCACTTCCGCTTAAAGACAATTTGTTCACCGCCTTCAGCGCTCTGGCCGCGATGACCATCATATCCTGTCTCGAGATTTCATCCTTCGGATTGAAGTTGTTGCCGTCCATTCCATTGATAATCCCTAGTTTCTTGGCAGTACTGAGGGCTTCATAGTAGTAGGCTCCTTGACTTACATCCGCAAAATTCGAATCGGCTTCTGCTTCCAAGCCCAGAGCTCTGACCAGCAGTAACACAAAGTCGGCTCTCGTGATATTCTTCTCCGGGCTGAAGGTCGTTCCGGAGGTTCCTTTGATGATGCCCAGCCCATACAGGGTATCAACCGCCTCCGAAGCCCAGCTGTATTTGCTGCCCACATCTTTGAAATTGCTCGCTGGCGCCGGTGTCGGCGCAGAGGTTGACGCCGGTGGCGGTGTAGGGGATACTGTTGCTCCCGGTGACGGTGTTGGTGATATTGTTGCTCCCGGTGTCGGTGTTGGCGTTGGTGCCGGCGCCGTTGGACCTCCGCTGGTGCTGAGCGTGGTTACAAGGGTCTTCGGACCGTCCGTACTCCAGTTCCCTGCCGCATCCCCTGCCTGCACCGAAAACGCGTACCCGGTCCCCGCCGCAAGTCCGGACACATCATACCGGAGTGCCGTTCCAGGCAGCGCCGCAACCTCCTCTGAGCCTCTGTAGACCTTGTAGCCTGTAATTGCCGTATCATCTGCAGCCCCCGTCCAGGTTAACGTAAGGCCAGAAGTGGTTACATTGGAGGCTTCGAGCTTGCTTCCCTCAGACCATGACGGCGGAGTAGTGTCTGGAGCCGGTAGAGTGGTTGCCGAAACCGAAGGGCCGCTGGTGCTCCAGTTACCGCCCGTATCCCCTGCCTCCACTTTGAACGTATAATGCGTATCCGGCTTTAGTCCCGTTACCTGATGACTGTATACAGCCCCGGTTACACTCACAGTGTAAACGGCATCCGTAACTGTCACCAGCTTGTCGTCAACTCCATTGGTGATCCGGTAACCGGCGATGCCGCTTTCGTCGGCTGCCGTTGCCGACCATGTCAAGGTCAATTCCTTGCTCGTTACGTTGGAAGCTTCCAGCGAGCTTCCTTCCGCCCATACCGGCGGCGTGGTGTCTGCGCTCGGCAGGGTAGTCACAGTAACGGAAGGACCGTTCGTGCTCCAGTTGCCGGCAGCGTTTCCTCCCTCCACCTTAAAGGTATACTGCGTATTCGGCCTAAGTCCGGTGACCTGATGACGATATACAGCTCCCGTTACGGTTTCACTATATTCACCCCCGGTTACGGTAATTGGTTCTTTATCGACTCCGTTGTAGATCCGGTAACCGGTGACTCCAAGCTCATCCACAGCTGCCGGCCACGATAACGTGACTCCGGTACTGGTTACATCAGAGGCTTCAAGCTTGCTTCCCTCTGCCCATGCCGGCGGATTCGGATCTCCCTTGCCGCTGAGGGTGAGGCTGCCGAATACTTCGGTCGACTTCGTCGCTCTGCCAAGCAGATCATTCCAGGTTGCCACGCCGACAAGATTGGCTCCTGTTGCATTATTCACCTGTGCATCAAACCGGATTTGCGTCCCGTTTTCCGGCGTTATGGTTTTGAACGGGATCTTCATTTCCACCGTATAATTCGTTCCGGCCGTTACCGCCGCCGACTCAAATCCGGGGGATGTCGCCGGTGTCGAATTACTGAAGAACTTGAAGGACTGCTCGCCAGCAAAGTTGACCCGATACTCTCCGTCATCTTCGCGGTACGGCCATGCGTTGATGCGGTCTTCGTCCACATAGGCTTCGACCGAGTCCTGCTTCGTCTTATCCGCGTTGTCTTTGCTCAACTGCGTATCCTTCACCTGGAACAGGACGTACAGATTTTCCTCGTCCCACATCACTTTAGCCGTTCCGGAAGCTTCGTCCGATGCCATCAACTGATTATCGATTGAAAGCTCAGGCGAATCCGACCATATGTCATCAATCGTTCCGTCGATGTCCGGTGTGCCGTACCTCGCCGTAGAGCTTTTGGTCTCCGGTGCTGTATAGAGCGGATGCTCAGTGAGGTATTTCTCCGGATTGATGACGGCATAATAGGCCGGCTTTGGAGCCAGATTACCATCAAACAGACACGGGTTTTGAGTAACTCGCCAGCTAGTGGTATCGTATGGCCCCCAAATGGTGACCCGTGAAATCTTCTCCGCATGCTTCTTATAGATTTGGAACAATTGTGCATATAAACTGCCTTGTTTCTCTGCCAATTCTGGAGAGAGCGAGGAGTTCATTCCAGCCAGGACATCCAATTCGCTTATCGCAACTTTGACCCCCAGGGAAGCGAATTTTTCAAGTGAAGCTTCCACATTGGCCGGCTTGGTTCTCATATCGTAGTGGGATTGCATGCCGATCCCGTCAATGAGGAGCTTTCCGGGATGAGTCGATGCATACCGGTCATTAAGTTCTTTGACCATGTCGTAGATGGCATCCCGCTTCACAGGGAAATCTTCATTGAAATCATTGTAATACAGCTTGATATCGCCCCATTCAGGGTGGTTGTCCAGCACTTCTCTTGCCGCAAGGAACGCCTGTTCAACGAAGTCAGGCCCAACGGAATAATACCAAGCTGATTTACGAAGGGCATCTTTCCAATTGGTGACTGGATGAGGGTCGTCTTCCATGGCCTCATTCACTACATCCCATGATTCCGGGATGCCTCCATAATGCTCCATTACGGTTCTGATATGGGTTCTCATATTAGTGAGCGCTTCATCACGGCTGAGGTAGATCGGATTTCCCGCTTCATCCTTCAGCGCATTTCCTGATGCGTCCACCTGTTGGTTGAACCACGCCGGGGTCTGACTGTGCCACACCAGCACATGTCCATGAATATCCTGTCCCTGGCTCTGAGCTTTTGCGATCATACCGTCTGCAGTAGCAAAGTTAAAGGTACCCTTGTTTTTCTGCAAGGCATCCGGTTTGAGCTGGTTTCCAATGGTTACGCCCTCGAAATGGTAGTTATAGAAGGCATTCTCTCCAGTACCCGGATTCAGGAAATTGGTATTCCCCGGTATGTTGGTGATCTTGAAATAGTCCTTATAGACATCCTTGATCGAAGGTGTGGACTCCGAGCCTGTGTCTTCAAAGCTGAAGTCGTCGATGTAGTAAGATGCTGTAGCGCTGCCTGCGCTTTCCACAACCAAGGTGACATCATCGTTCAAATAACGATAGCTGCCCTCCAGTTTGACCCAGTCTCCGGTACTGCTTGCCGTTTGAGTTGCCAGACTGATAGAGTACGGTGTTGGAGTATTAACAAGAGCACTAAGCTTTAATTGCGCGCTCGACGGGCTAATCAGCTTAACCCATACAGTGGCCTTGTACTCGTTGCCGGTCTTGACAGCGTCCTTAACATTAACAGACGGTCCGTCCGAATTGGCAGTTCTGCCTGTTACCTTCAGGGCATAAGCTCCGCCAGGGGTATGGTTGGCTTCTTGGGTAGAAGCAAGCGTCACGGTGGCGCTTCCCTTCGGCTTGAAGCCTTGTACCGTTTGATCCTCAAAATCTCTTGTGGTTTTTACACCGGCCACAATGGTAAGCGGTTTGATCGTTACCTTTACGAGTCCTTTCGAAAGGATTACCGCAAATCCGCCATTCTCATAGGAAATCTCTGTGGTCACGCCAAGCTTTTTCAGTTCTTCATTATTATTGAGGTATTCTTGTGCCTTGGCCTTAAGTGTAGCTGCGTCATCACCGGATGCATTCGGAACTGTAATGCGGTTGCCGATCATAGCCGCTGCTTCTTCCACAGCCAGTTGATCAGGTTTCAGTTCACCAGGATCTCCCAGTGTCTTCACCAATGTCACATTGGAGAATGCTACTTTGAAGTCCGTTACGGCACTCGTATTTGTTCCATACAATTGCACTTTTGCATCCTTGAAGAATTCCGGGGTATAATTCGACGGACTGCCCATCGCTGTCCAGGAGGAACCGCTATTAGTTGAAAAATACCCTTGAACAATATTTTCATCCTTCACAATACGGAGATAATAGTTCGTGCCGCTCAAATTGGTTTGATTAGTATTGTTTGTAAATGTCGTGCTGCCTGTTTTGCCTGAATTATTCACTTTGATATTGGTATTTACTTTTCTCGCATTAATTCTGTAAAACTCACCGCTTGAAGCCCGGCTAATGCCGAGTCCCACTTGGGAATTCTCGCCCATAGAAGAATCATTAAGGGGTTTATCTACGGTAAGCTTCGCTGTAAGCGTCCAGCTGCCTTCAGCAGAACCCGGTAACTGCAGCATATTATGGCTGTCTGGATAACCCGCATCATCCTTCAATGTCTTAATCGTCGCACCCTCAGTACTATAGCTTAAGGCATTCTCCGGATCCGCCGGATTCATGATTTCCCAACCTGCCGGGAGCCCATTGGCAAAATCGATGATTTCGTTCGTACTAAAGACGATTTTATACGTCTTAACGTTTTCTCCTTTAATAAACCGAACGACAGCCGTCCCCTGCGCACTATCCGCTTGTGAAATGCTTACGAATTCAGCCGGATCATCTGAAACCGCCGTTACTTTCGGTATCGCGTTTCCAGAAACCGTGTACGTATAATCATACCTTGTGGCATCAAAATTAGACGGTTGTACGCCATCAATAAAAATATTGTATGAAGCTACTACCTCAGGTGTTAGCGACAGCTGATCGGCGTAGAGGATGTTGGCATCCTTCGCATACACCGCCATAACCACCTTGGCAGTACCAGCCGGTTCATCATAAGTAAACGGTTGGTTCGGCGTCTCATGCCAGTCTGCAACCTTCACGTCCACTGGCTGGAAAGAGCTTAAGCTGAGCGGTCCACCCTCAAGGATGCGCCCGATAAACTTGCCATTGCTCCAGTAAGCAGGATCGCCTGCCTCACGGGCAGCGTACGGCTCGGGCATCTCACGGCCATTGATCGGGGCCATGCCCAGTTGAATTCCGTTCTTGTCGTAATACACCAGTGCAACGTCCACGTCACCCGGATTTTCCGCAGCGACATCATAACTCTCCGGGCGGCTCATCATAGAGAGGAAGTATCCCTTGAAGTTATAGCTTTCTCCCTTGTTCAGCTTTCCGGTAACATCCTGCCACATCCCGTCATACTGTTCGGCGGCGTCGATACGCTCCGAAATCTTCCCGGATCCGGCAACCCTTGAGGTAGAGTTGTTTTTCAGGTAACGGGAAAGACCCGAGTAGCTCTGTATAGTGTCCGCAGTTAACGCAGGTCCAGTGACTGTCATTTCAAAGGTCCCCTTGTTGTAACGGCCTGTGGACCAATTGTCTGTATTGGAGGCTGTTGCTGAATCGAAATCTCCATTGAGCAGTATGTTCCCCGGTATGGATACTGTCGAGTTATTAGCGGCAAGACTCCAGTCGGAATCATTGGCTCCGAACAGGAAGCGGTCAACGGTTATCGTACCTGCAGATCCGTTCGGTTCGGCAACAATATACAGATCCTTATGGCCATAGGCGCTAAGATCGCCCGTATCGACCATGTCCTGGTATTTACCGTATACCTCATTGGCTGGTACCGAGATTTCCGCTACACGCGTACCTTTGGACAGTACATCGGCAATGCTGTCCACAGCGGTTCCCACCGGAAGGACATAAGCGCCAAGCTTTCCTCCCTGAGCCGACTTCGTCTGGGCGGTCAGATATAACAAATGCCTGCGGACAACGCCGCCGTTAGCGGAACCATCTGCAAAGTTCAGGTTTTTATATGCGAGATACTCGCCGTTCCCCAGCGAGACCGCCTCGCCTTCACGGCCGGCATTTCCAGCAGTGTTACCAGATACATTGTTATCATTGCCTTCCGCCTCAAGTGTGGAGAAAATATCGCGCTCACCGTCAAGGCCCTTATACGTGGCAAATGTACCTTGGGACGGAACGATGGTGACAATGCTGGCAGACGGGATGTCGATTACAAACTTGCCGTTCGTTATCGGAATTGTGCTCAGCTTCTTCTGATTTTCACTGCCTGAAGTACGAAACACGGTTACACTTGTAGTCCCTGCCGGGAAGTCCTTCAGATTAAATTCAAGCGGCTGAATGCTATCATCATTGTTGGCATTGGAAACCGTGATCGAGAAATCATTGGTATTCGGGTTCTTAAAGCCGACCACATTGATATCGGCCGCAGGTACGCGGGTTACATCAAAACGTACATCGCCCGGATTCATAAACCGGGAGAAGTGCCCATAGCCGTAGAAACGCTTGAACAAACGGTATTCACCAGTCAGAGTACTGATACGTCCAGGCTCCTGTTGGGAGTTGGTAGTGACGAAGCGAATCAGGTCAGAGCCGTCCACTCCGTTGCTATCCCACATGCTCCACCAGACGAAACCGTTAAAGCCCGGGTTGCTGCTGAACATATTGCTCATCAGATTGGACCAGCGCACGGCGTCATTGATGTTCTGATTGCCGTACCGCTGCGTGTAAGCACCAGCTGACCCGTCGGTGGTATCCTGATTCATGAACTCTGTCTGCCAAAGCTTATACTTGGTCAGGTATTCGGGGTATTTGCTTCCATCCCTTGAATAATCCAGAGGACTCTGGGAAAAGTCACCTGTATGGTACAGTTTGTTTTCATCCGTTCCTATGCCGACCGTACCATACAAGTGGGTGGTAAATACGTCGAGATACGGATTTTTGTCTAATGCATTATCCGGGTCGGTTTGAGAAAACACCTCACCGCCTCTGCTTAGTGAGGCGCTGAGATTGGTACCGTCCACGGCTGCAAGCTGAGGTATAAAGTTAATGAGCTTTCCGTCCGGGTTTTGGATATCATAAAGGGCACCTCCTGGCTGCATTGATTTTTTTAAGGTAGGTCCGATATAGCCGTTAATTAGCTCTGTTACATAAGCAGCATTTGCGCCTGCCAGATCAACCTCGTTAAAGGGATTGATGTGAGTGATCGGGATTCCCCATTGCTCCCACATTCCCCTGATATAATTAACGAGATAATCGGCATAGGCCTGATAGTAAATTTTCACCGGTTTACCGTCAATGACAGCCGTGTCGCCACGGATGATTTTGCTGGGAGTATTGGTCTGCGATTGGCTCATCCAGTAAGGTACGGTCCACGTGCAAGCGTAAAATTGCTTAACGCCATACTGCATCGCCTGACGCATCGTCCAGATCTGATCAAAATCGAAGAGCTCTTTTCGGGTACGCGGCGAGTTTTTGATCACTACAGGATCATCACCGGGTGCACTAAGGAGATTGGTTGGACCTCCGTCATCATTGGCAATCGGCTGATTCCAGGATGGATAATCCCACACGAAATCTTGTACGGGCACCAATGTACCCGGAGCGTGTTCGGGTTCGACAGGCCAGATGCTGTCGGTATTACCATCGGCATAGCGGTTTTCCGCTTCAATTTTGTAACCATACTGGCCGGCTGATCCTCTCATGGGAATGGCATTTCCTTCGACATCGAAGCCGGGATTGCTGACATCTGCAAGCAGACCTGTCAGAGGATTAAACCCTGGGCTTGCTGCTGTCGCGTTTGTAGTGGTAAGACCGCCGTTATCGCCGATGATCACCCGGACAATATCATGGCCTGTGCCTTCTTGTTCACTGAAAGTCAGATTCAGCAAATGCCTGACAGTGTCCTGATGGCCGGCGGTAGCCAGCTGCATCATATGGATGGAATCTGTGTACGCATAGGCGGCTCCTACACCATCCATCGTTTGGTAGGTCTTGTACCAGTCGGCGGTTACCTGTGCCGGGGCGGTAACTGCCTCGGCAGCCTGAACTGGGGTGGAAAACGGCATCGGGGTAATAACGGACAGCATCAGCGCGCCAGCCATTGAAACCGCCAGTGTCTTTCTCCAAATCTTATTACTCATTCTAATTATTCCTCCTTTTGTATACGCTTTCATTGCCTTGCATGGTAATATCTTAACAATTCAAAATGTAAATTTGTATGAGAATGATGCACGAAAAATTATAAAAAAAACCTATAATGCTTCAAATTTATACGATAAACAAATAGCCGGCATGCCCCCGGAAAATATAAAGCCATTAAATACTAATAAACGGCTACCTGACGTTCGCCTCCCAGTAATCGCCAACCAGACCTTCAATAATACTCCCGCTGGCCCAAGGCATCAGACAGAACCAAGTGCTTGCCGGGGAACCGTCACTGTAGGTCTCCGTTACCAGCCCTTCGGAATGACAATATCTCTCGGACATCCACCCCTTTTTCCCATGATCAAATTCTCTGTCATAACGGTTATAGGTCTGACATCCCCAACCGATGGTATCCAGCATCCGCTGCCGGACGTAAAGATCATTGCGCTGCTGCACGAAGTAATGCAGCTCATCGACCAGGTTGCTGGACATGGGATGAATATGCGGGTTGGCGACAGAGGTAACGCTTCCTCCGCAGCTGGACCAACCAATGGTACTTAGAGGCGGCACCTTAACCGGTGAATTGTAAGCGAACTTGAAGGTGAACTCGTAGTTAATCGCATCTCTCATATGATCCAGATACTGATCATCACCAGTGAGAGCGTGCAGATATCTGACAGCCTTGATGTATGCCAGAATACCTTCGGAGTCTACCGCTTTATCCGCATCAAGCGGAGCTCCATAACATTCCATTCGTTTCACATAGGTTTCATAATAATGCATCTCGCTGCGCTTCAGGCTGTCCAGATGCGTTCTGTCCCCGGTGAGCCAGCTGTAGTATGCCATAGCGGCCATGCACCATGTTCCGCTGAAGGAATCATATTCAAGCCCGGCACCGGTCCGCTCGGATAGGATGGCCGGGTATTCATCATCTGAATTTTTACTTTTCTCCAATACGAGGAGAACCTTCTTCACGAAAACCATCCAATCATCATGGAGGATATTGCTGAGCCGTTTCTCAAATTCATAGGCCTTGATAATATAAAATAAGGCCTGTGCACACAGATAGGCGGAATGTCCAGGTGTGCGCATTCCATCAAACCACCAGCCGTTAATGCTCCATTTGCCGTCCTGGTACGCCTCATAAGGCAACCCTGATGCTGGATTTAAGGAATTTTCGATAATATTTTGAATACAGGAAATCGCCTGTTGGCGCATAGGCTCGTCCCCGAGCCGCAGGGCAGCCATTAGAACCGGAACTGCCACAGGCAATCCGTCCGTCCAACTGATCGAGATAATTTTATTGTACCGGTAACCGCCTGTTTCCTTGTCCTCAAATACAAATGTGGAATAACTGCGTTCTTCGGGCAGCCATGCATATTGATAGACAGCCTTTGACAGATCGGCTGCAGCCGTCCGGATATCACTGCCCAGTCTTGGCTGCTGATGATAGCGGTAATAGACGGCTTCCAGCGCAGCGTTGATCCCCAGCTCAGACTCAGCGTCATACTCATACAAATCCAACGTGAACTCCACGGACTCTGAGGCCGCCAGTTCAAAACAGTTCTCATCAAGAGGGGCCCGTTCCTTGACAAGACGCGATTTAATGAACAAAAACGGAGCATTCTCATAACCAAGCGTATACCCGACCGTTCCTTTGGCCAGCGAGCAGGTATAGCCGCCATACTGGTAGAATTCGCCGCCCTCAAGCTCCGGCTTCCACTGGAATTTAACTCCCGATTTGCTTACAAAGTAGGGGCTGGCACAAAGACCTACTACTTTTCCGCTGTCATATACAAGCGCTGCCGGATGGGACAATCGGTCGCTTCGTACCATCCACCAAGGAGAAGAAGGGCGTGAAGGGTTGCCTTCTCGCAATCTTGGGAACTCATTCGGAACATTCTGCGGAGCTTCCCCGCGGTTACGGCCATACATAAAAGCCGGCAGAAAGAAGCGCGGGTTGACCTTGGCAAAGGGCAGCTCCACATGAATGACTCCCGACCACGTTGTGCTGCTTAGATTCGTTATCCGTACCATTGCCTGAAATGGCTGCTTGGCACTGCCTGTACCGCCTGTTATCTCGACGGATGCATGTAGTCCATGGCCATTTAATCCGGTATATTCAGTATCCTCTTGAAATTTGCTTCTTGCCGTTACGATCAGCTCCATAAGCACATCCTCCAGTCTGTTTTATACAAAAAAGCGCTTGCAATGTTCATCCCAACATGCTAGGATAATGACATTTTAAAGTAGTTCCAGAGAATAATCATTGCATATCCCGCTGTATTTATTGCGCGAAATGACCTGGAGGTTACAGATGAACGATCCTATTGAACTTCGGTATGATCCCATCAATAAAGACTATCTCTATCTGCACCGGATTACTACTTATAACATGGGGACTTTTTATCATCGGCATGAAGCATACGAGCTGTACTTGTTTCTGCGCGGCAACGTCAACTTTTACATTGAAAACCGATGCTACCATTTAGAACGCGGTGATTTGCTTGTGATCAATCCAGAAGAAATGCACCGTTCTTTCAGCCTGGATGAATCTGAGTATGAGCGGATTACCATTAACCTCCAGAAATCTTATCTGCACCGCCTTTCTACTCCGGCAACGCAGCTATCCGGGTGCTTCGACTACCGGCCGAAGGGGAAAGGCAATATTGTACACCTGGAGGAATCCCAGCTGCAGCAATTTCTCCAACTCACAGGCGCTCTGGAAGAGGCACTCTCATCGGATGCGTATGGATCAGATATTATAGCCAACAGCGCCATCGCTCAATTACTAGTCCTGACCAACACTATTTTTCAAAACACAAGCTTTATTCCTACCGATATCATGCCGGAACTGGTTCGCAAAACTATGGATTATATTGAAGCCCATCTCGGGCAGAACATCGCGCTTGAACAGCTTGCCGGGATCTTTCATTTGAACAGTACTTATATTAGCCGCCAGTTCAAAAAACACACGGGCTTAACACTCCGTTCCTATGTACTCGATCGCCGGGTTTCCTTGGCCAAGTCCTATCTCTGTGAAGGCATGAGTATTACTGAGGCCTGTTACCAATCCGGCTTCAGCGACTACGCCAATTTTATCCGCAGTTTTACCAAGATCGCCGGAATCTCACCTGGAAAATTCGCCAATAAAAACGCAAGCCTCCCAGAGTAGAAGGCTTGCGTTATATAAGCCGGGAACGGGCAGTCTGCCCGCGTATCATTTGGCCAGCACTTCATCAGTCTCAGCAAGACTGTGCAATCCGGGCCCATGGCGTTTGTCCCCCTAGCGACTGTTTCGGGACGTCATCTTCTGCTGCTAGTTCTTTATCAGTTCCGTAGGATTCATTCCGGTAATTTTTTTGAACAGTGTGCTGAAGTAGGGAATGTTCTTATAGCCGACCCGTTCGGCCACTTCATAGACCAGCATATTCCGCTCCATGAGCAGCTCGCGCGCTTTCTCGATCCGAACCCGGGTCAGGTAGTTATTGAAGGTTTCACCGGTAATATTTTTGAAAATAATGGACAAATGGTTCCGGGAAATGAATACCTTATCCGAAAGCTCGGCGAGTGTCAGCTCTTTCGCATAGTGCTCATGAATGTAACTGGTCATAAATTCAACAACCTGTCTATGCTTGCTGCTGCCTTTCCACTGCCTGCTGCTGCAGATCTTGGTGATTTTGTCCATCAGCCACCTTGCCAGTTGTTCCGGTACGATCAGACTGCTGATCTCCTTGGCAATCTGGTCATTGGTGAACAGGTCATCCAGTACCAATCCGGATTCATATAATGAGTAGGTTATAATTCCCCACAGCTCGCTTCCGAGCATTTGTACGTATCCTTGGGAAAGTCCCTCCTGCTTCTTCATTTCCGTTATATAGTCCAGTACAAGCTGGTGGGCTTCGGCTTCCTGCGAGGCTTTCATCGCTGTCGCCAGCTTATACGAGAACTTGACCTGAAAGAGGGCGACATTTCCCTGTTCGCTGCTGCTGTTCTCCCGGTACATGTACACTTCATGTTCGGTAGTGACCCGCAAAGCTCTTTGATCCATTGCGCGGAAAGCTTCCTCAGTTGATTCGGAGAGCTTCGTCCATGTATCCTTCACTCCCCCAATCCCTATCCGTGTCACAAGCTTGAGATAACCGCCAATGCTGTCAATCAGCCTGATACCCAGTTCCTCCAGCTTATCCTCTAACTGCTCGGGTTGCCCAAGACCCGGATGAATAATCAATAACGCTCTCGTACTGTGCAGCTCTGTGTATTCCATATCCGGGAACAGCTTGCGCGTTACTTCACAAGCGATATTGCTGACCGCAAACCGGAACAGGTTCCAATCAGAGACGGATAGGCATCTGGCCCGTTCATCACGGATCAGTTTGATGCCAACCGTGACATGCTTGCGTTCCTGCCAATAACGGTACGACGACGGAAGGCGTGTGCTGTCTTTGTACGCATTGTCCAGGGTACCGACAGCAGCGGAGCGAACCCACTCTTTTTCAACAAATGGCTCATACAGCCTCATTTTGGACTCAAGCTCCCACTGCCTGATTCGCTTCTCTTCTTCTTCCTCCAGTTCCCGTACGACATTGCTTAGAATCGATTTTAGCGTCGGCAGACTGATTGGCTTGGAAACATAGTCGGTCACATGAAACCTTAGAGCCTGTCTCGCATGCTCAAAATCCGAATAACCGCTCAGAATAATGATTTTGCCTTCGAATCCTTCCTTCCTAAGCTGCTCCATCATATCCAGGCCGCTCATCACGGGCATATAAAGATCAGTGATCACAATGTCCGGTTGTGTACAGCGGATTACCTCCAGTCCGTCCTCTCCATTCACAGCCTCTCCAACCCACTCAGCCCCCAGTTCATCCCAGGGAATCGCCTGTTTCATCCCCTTTAGGACTTGGCGCTCATCATCAATGATTGCGATTTTCCACATTACCCCTGCCTCCTTAAACTCCGTAAGTAAACGAAGTACGACTATATCTGCTCTACAGTAAACAAGTGCTTACCGCACTGCCGTTTCGTATCTTATCCACAGATCCAAATCTGAATGATAAGGATCAGTCCTTCCTGGCAGGAGGTTCTGTCAGCAGCGGCAGCGTAATTTCCACCCTTGTTCCACCCTCTTCACGTTCATGAAGCGTAATACCATAACTCTCCCCGAAATACCCGGCGACTCTCTCTCGCACGTTGCGAATTCCGTAGCCGCCTGTATGACGTTTATGGAGGCTGTGATCAGCCTGCTTCAGTCCGGCTCCGTTATCATCAATGACAATGTGCAGAGCATCCCCGGCTCTCTCCATTACGATAGACACATAGCCGCTGCGCTGCTTGTTGAATCCATGAACGATAGAATTCTCCACGAACGGCTGTAGTGTAAGCTTCGGAATGTATAACTCCTGAAGCTCGGACGCTGCCTCAATCCTGTATTCAAGCCCTTCTCCCCAGCGCAGCTGCTGGATTTCCAGATAACACTCTATATGCAGCAGTTCATCTGCTATCTTGATAAAGCTGTTGCCGTTGGACAACCCGATTCGAAACATACGTCCCATCAGCTCCAGAATACGGCTAAGCTCATCCTGTCCGGCCTCAATCGCCATCCAGTTAAGCTGATCCAGCATATTATATAGAAAATGCGGATTGATGTTGGCCTGTAGCGCCTCAATTTCAGCTTTCCGCTGCTGTTCATAACGGCGCTCAAGCGAGAGATACAGCTCCTCAATCCGTTCGTTCTGCTTGCGGTAGCCGGAGAATAAATAACCGAATTCATTCTCATAATCCACCGGAAGTTCCACATTATCGCCTCCAACGGAGTACATGCGCATCGCAGTTACAAGAGTTTTGATCGGCTTTGTAAACTGTTTGCTCAAAAAATGGGTCAGGAGCAAAACCAGCAGCACTGCAGCGATACCGATCAAACCGATCCACTCCGCCAGCCTCAGGCTGCTTGCTGTGATCTGCTTCCAAGATGTGAATTCAATTAGGGTCCAGACGGAATTATCCATCCTTGAATAGACGAGCAGCGTATCACGGGAGCCATCGGTTGCCGGGATATGGACATAGCCCGATTTATTGCTTTTGAGATCAATCCACCGGGACCAGTCATTCTGGTCCATCGCATCGCCTATTTTCATAATCTGCTGTCCTTCGCTGTCCGCCATAATCCGGTTAGATCCGTCGGAATTGCCGGTTAGCAGCTTACGGATCTCGTTGGCCTTGATGTGGACGACAAGGACACCTAAATAGTCATTCTCATATATTATTTTTCTGAAAAAGCTGAGCACCGGAACCTCACCTTGCGTGCTGGGGAAATTATACTCCCTGGACCAGCAAAAATCGCTCTTCGCCAGACATCCGGCCCCTTCCTGCTTGTTAAGATCCGCAATGTTCCGGAACTGGATGTAGTTTTGCCGTTCACTCGGAATAGGGTTATCCATATACAGGTCGATCCCTTGAATCAGCGGAATCGCATAGGTCAAATTCGCGAGTGCGCTTTCAACACCTGCACGATTGCGGTGCCTCTCAAATTCATCCTGCCTGTTCAGGAGGAAATTAGTCAGCTCGCTGTCGCGGGAGCTGGACAGCGAAATCTGCTCAATCATGACCAGCCGGGTCGTAATTTCATTATTCAGCTCATCCAGCAGCAGCTGCTGGTAATGGAAGGTGGTCTGTACGAGCGCCTTGGATGAATTGCTGTAGCTTGTCCATGCGGTAACAACGATAAGGGCAATAAGGACAATGGCAAAGCTATGAAAAAACAGACGGTCGATTCTATATTTTTTAAAAGGATTGATCAAATGCTCTACCTTCCTTCGTACTCCCGTTCACATACAATAAACGGTAAAGCTGCGAAGGGCATTCGACGCTTTACCGTTAACGGACCAATGTTTTTTTAAATCTTATCCTTTAATTCCTGTTGTCGCAATCCCTTCAACGAAATACTTCTGAAGGAACATGAAGACGATGGTTGCCGGAAGTATAGATACCAGTGACATGGCAAGCAATTGGCCCCACTCCGCCGCAGATTGCGAGTCATTGATCATACGCAGCGCGAGTCCGACCGTATACTTGTCCACGCTGTTGATATACAGGAGATGACCGAGGAAATCGTCCCAGTTCCACAGGAAGCAGAAGATCGTCACGGTAACGATTGCCGGAAAGGCAAGCGGCATAACGACTCTCCAGAAGATTCCGAACCAGGAGCAGCCGTCAATTTTGGCCGATTCGTCAAGCTCTCTTGGAACGCCGCGGATAAATTGAATCAGCAGGAAAACGAAGAAGCTGCCGCCTGTCCCGGTAGCAAGCAAATGCGGAACAATAAACGGCAAGTACGTATTCACCCAGCCCAGTTGATGGAACAGCGCATATTGCGGGATGATCAGCACTTGTCCGGGCATCATCAAGGTCAGCATCAGAATGGAGAACCAGAAGTTTTTGAGCGGAAAGTCCAGTCTCGCAAAACCGAAGGCCACCAGGGTACAGGATAGCAGCGTTGCAACAATTACCGCGAGCTCCAGTCCGAAGGTATTGAGATAGAAATCGGTAAACGTGTGTCCAGGAACCGATGTCCAGCCTTTGGTGAAGTTACTCCATTGCGGGGCAGTCGGGAAAATCGACGGCGAGCCCAGCTCAGTGCTGTGCTTCAGTGAAGCACCGACCCACCAAAGAACCGGATAAACCATCATGAGGCTGAAGAGAATCATGAACAGATGACGGAACGCCGGCTTCCATTTTAGAGTGGTCATTTACGTTTTTTCCCTCCAGTGTCTGTTTCATAGAATACCCAATACTTCGAGGTGTAGGAAATCAGAACCGTGGCCGCAACAATGGCGACCAACATAATCCAGGCCAGTGCCGAGGCATAACCCAGCTCATACCGGCTGAATGCCCTTTCATACAAGTACATCGCATACACAAAGGTGGAGTTCATCGGTCCGCCGTTCGTGATCACAAAAGCCGAGGTGAACATTTGGAACGAGCCGATAACGGCCATAATCAGGTTGAAGTAGAGAATGGGCGAAAGCATCGGCAGTGTGATTCGGAAGAATTGTGTGATTTTGTTGGCCCCATCCACAGATGATGCTTCGTACAGGTCGTTTGGAATCTGCTTCAGACCTGCCAGAAAAATAACCATGGTGGAACCGAACTGCCAGACTGTCAGCAGGATCAGCGTGCTGAGCGCCGTATCGGGGCTTGTAATCCAGCCCTTCCCTTCAATGCCAAAGACGCCAATCAGTTTGTTAAAAATCCCGTCTACGCCAAAAATGTTGCGCCAGAGCAGCGATACCCCGATACTCCCTCCGATTAGCGACGGAAAATAAATCGCCGTGCGGTAAAAGCCTATTCCTTTTACGGCTCTGCTCAGAATCATAGCAACGAAGAGAGCAGCTATAAGCTTTAAGGGTACGGAAGCCAGCACGTACATGAAGGTTACCTTAGCGGATTGAATGAATTTGGGGTCCGCTGTAAAGATACGCTCATAATTGCGGGTCCCGGTCCATTCTACCGGCTGCATCAAAGTGTAATCGGTGAATGAATAGTACAGGGATAAGAATAACGGATATGCTGTAAGCGCTAGAAATCCGATCAGCCAAGGCGAAATAAACAAATAGCCTGCAAGCGGAGCGTTCCATCTGCTGCGAAAGTATGAGCTTTTTTTTGTCTTGGCAGCAGATTGGGCTATAGTGGCTGTGGAACGGTTCATCTGTGGTCACCTCTTGTGGTCAATTTTTATACTTTAAGTATATAATCCGTCCCACGCCCTCTAAAGGAGGGGAATGCTCGAATTCTTTCAAAATATAACGATAATAAAACTGATATTTCTATTCCGGGATTGGTTGAGACTATATTCAGCCTATAGGATATAAAAAAAGAAGCGGTATTCACCGCCTCTTCATTACAGTCCATTAATAGATGGTTCTTCCCCATTGATCAGCAATTCCGCTCTTCCGGAAAAAGTACGTATTGATTCGGTCCCGCCACTCTTTAGCATGCTCGGCCTGTTCTGCAAGACGGTCCGCCACATGCCTGTATGCCTGCTCACCCACCTGGTCCTTCACAAGCTCCCAGGCGGCGGCCAGTTGGCTTGCCCGCTCCGCACCTGCATAATGTGTATCATAAATGTGCTGAATCACGGTTTTGCCGGAATGGAGCACATGGGTATACGGTACATGGTGGAAAAAGAGCAGCAGTTCATCCGGACAGCTCTTAAGCGACTCGTACAGCTCCATGTTAATACGGGCATATTGGGAGGTATACCCGGTCCCGGTTACTGTGGTACGGTCCACACCGATACCATAGCAGTCTGCGAAGTGATAAGTCCCCCACATTGAATACTCATATCCATCCACATTAGGGCCATAGTGGTGGTCAGGATTGACCATAAACCCGACGCCCAGCGGGGCTGTATACGATTCATAAATCTCCCAGGAGTTCATCAGGATATCTAGTAGGGTCTGAACCAGCAGCTCATGGGTGCCAAAGGTGAGCATAATCCATTCCAGAGCAATATTCTCGGCAGACAATTCCGGATTCCAGGCCAGACGACCGTAACCGAACAGATTCGCCTGGGCCAGCAGATGGCCCGTCCAATTGGTGTCATTTCCAATATTGGAGACGGCGGCAAACCCGCTGTAGACATTGCCGTGAACACTTCCATCCACAATACGTTTGACCGTAGTTCCTTCACCTTGGAGATGTGTATCAAAGTTTAGAATTTCCTTCCACTGGGGGACCAGATAGCACACATGGCGTTGCTGTCCGGTATACTCCTGGGCAATCTGAAATTCAATGACCTGATTTGTCTGCGGCATGGCTCCAAGCAGCGGCGAAACTGGCTCTCTGACCTGAAAATCAATCGGTCCATTCTTCACCTGCAGGATGACATTATCCATGAAACGTCCATCCAGCGGCTGGAAATGGTCATAGGCCGCCCGCGCCCGGTCCGTTGTTCGGTCGCGCCAGTCCTGCTTGCAGTTATACACGAAGCAGCGCCAGATGACGATGCCGCCATGCGGCTTCAGCGCTTCGGCCAGCATATTGGCGCCGTCGGCATGATCTCTTCCGTAGGTAAACGGTCCCGGCCGGTTCTCCGAATCTGCCTTGACCAGGAATCCTCCGAAATCAGGAATTACAGCATATAGTTCTGACGCTGCGGCCCTCCACCATTCCCGGACATCTGAATCCAGCGGATCTGCCGATGAGAGGCCGCCGATCTCAATCGGGCTGGCATAATTGACGCTCAGGAACAGCTTGATTGCATAGGCACGGAAGATTGCTGCCAGCTTCGCCACATGCGGCAGGAATTCCGTTAACAGCCTGCTCTCCACCCGGTGGACATTCACGTTGTTGATAGCGATGGCATTGATCCCGATGGAGGCCAGCAGGCGGGCATAATCCTGGATGCGTTGAAGATTATCTGTTATCCGGTTGTCTTCATAAAAAATAGATTCCCCGGCGTATCCCCGCTCCACACTCCCGTCCATATTATCCCACTGGTTAATCATGCGCAGCTGATTGACGGGATTCTCTACTATATTTAAATGCTGAACAGAGTTGCCTGTCCCCATGATACGCAGCAGGTGAAATACTCCATACAATATACCTGCGGATGTGACTGCACCGATGGCAATATTACCGGTAAGGCTGTCGGTATGAATCGCAAAGCCCTCTGCTTTGACAGCACTGCTTACATCAGGGTTGAACAGTTCATCTATACCAGTACCGGTTCCGAAAGTTCCTAATATAATACCGGGAGTACTCTCCGTATTACCTGATAGGGACACCTTGGTGCCTGTGATCCCCTCCATGCCTTGAGACAACTCGTTCACTGCAGAACGAATAACAACATCCTCCTGCGCATCAACTACAATATGTTTGTACACCGCATATTGATCAACAATCGCCCCCGCCCTGTTCCGGCGGTACTGCTGCCAGGCCAGATATCCGTCTCCGGGGTGATACAACACAGAATTACTCATTATTAAATCCTCCCTATGCCTAAATCGCACATATCTGTTTGTTTGTTCAAGCGCCAGTATGGCTGTAAATGTACGGGACAGCCGTCTGCAGCCAAAGCAAATTCAAGGCCCGGAACAAGCTGTTCCGGGCCTTGTCCTTGAATTATTTTTCGTAAGATTGTGCTGCTTCTTTCAACTGCTCAAAGGCTTTCTCAGGTGTGACTTTTCCAAAGCTAAGCTGATCCCGGACAAGCGCCCAGTCTTTGTCAATAAAGTTCGTCCAGCCTCCAGCTCCAGCCGACCAGGTCTGACCATCCTTTTCAGTCGCACGGAGGAGTTCTAATCCAACCTTGTCCAGATCGCTAATGCTTGCTTCCAGGGAAGTTGAAATTTCCTTATTAGCTGGCAGGCCGCGGAATGTTTGCAGAATCTTGGCCGCCTCCTGATCATTCACAAACCAGTTGATGAATTTTTTAGCTTCTTCAGCATGCTTGGAGTTTTTGGTGACAGAGAGATACATCGATGGTTTCAACCATCCGCCTGCTTCTTCTGCACGCGGCATGGTTACAAGTGCGTAAGCGCCTGGTTTAATACTGTCCCATGTACCCAGGTTATTAGAAAAGCTATACCGGAACAAAACTTTGCCTGCCGCCATCAAGTCCATTTGCGGATCATTTTCCTTGTCAGATGCGTTTACGTCCGCCGGAGGAACCAGCCCTTCCTTGCGCAGCTCCTCAAATTTCTTAGTCCATTCCAAGTAGGCAGCTTGATCTACGTTGAAGTGACCATCATCCGTGATAACCTGACCTTTACCTTTGGCGTATTGGTAGGCCGAATACATAAAGTAGTTGCCTGCATAGTCCAAGGTAAAATATTGTCCGCTTGGCAATTTGGCTTTGGATTCCTTGGCTAAAGCGAAGAAGTCATCCCAAGTCCAGCCATTGGCCGGATTAGCAATTCCGAGCTTATCCATAGCGGCTTTGTCATAAACCATACCGAACGCTACCGAACCCAGAGGAACAGCATATTGCTTGCCGTCAAGTTGACCTCCGGCCAGTAATTTTGAGTCGAATTTGCTTACATCAACCTCAGGTGCCAGCTCAGTTAATTGATTACGGGACATCCAGTCCGGCATCCAGCCCGGATCAAGCTGAACGATATCCGGTGCGTTATTAGCCGCGGCTTGAGTTGATAGTTTGTCCAAGTATCCATCCATACCAGAATACTCCGGCTCAAACGTAACATTCGGGTTGTTCTTTGTGTACAAGTCAAGCGCAGCCAGGGTTGCCTCGTGGCGCGGCTGGGAACCCCACCACATAATGCGCAGCTTTACAGGTTCACTGCTTGGTTCAGCCGTTGCGGCATTATTAGTGTCAGCAGGCTCTGCAGTAGATTCTGCATTGTTGTTTGTCCCGCCGCCAGCGCATGCTGCCATCGTCCCCAGCAAAGCTGTCATGGCCAAGACTGTAAGAGAACGCTTCCATTTCAACATCTTTAACCCTCCCAATTTAAATCTATAATGACTTGCTACACAGTTATAGTAACAATTATGCATGGAAGTTCATATGAGGGTGATGCACGATTTATTATAAAATCTCACGGAAATCCGAATCTTACTTAAGGTATGCCCGCTTTGTTCGTTTGGGAAGAAATAAAACAAAAAGCAACTCATCCGTAGACAAGTCGCTTTCAAAAAACTGTGTTGTTTTAAGCATTACTTCACAACTTATCTTTTCAAAACTCATCTCTTTGCCTTATAAAACTCATGATACAGCTTCATCAGCGCCCGCTTCTCAATCCGCGAAACATAACTCCGGCTGATACCGAGCTCCTTCGCGATCTCCCGCTGTGTCCGTTCTTCCCCGCCGTGCTCCAGGCCGAAGCGTCCCACGACGACTTCCTTCTCCCGGTCATCCAGTATGTCAAGATTCTTGTAAATCTTGCTCTTCTCAATCTTCAGCTGCACCTTATCGACCACATCATCGGCCTCCGTGCCGAGAATATCGATCAAGGTGATTTCATTGCCTTCCTTATCAGTCCCAATCGGATCGTGCAGCGAAACATCCTTCTTCGTTTTCTTGAGCGAGCGAAGATGCATGAGGATCTCATTCTCAATACAGCGGGCCGCGAAGGTGGCAAGCTTCGTGCCTTTACCCGTCTGGAAGCTCTCGATCGCCTTGATCAGACCGATTGTGCCAATCGAAATCAAATCCTCAAGATCCTCGCCGGTGTTATCGAATTTCTTGACGATGTGGGCGACAAGGCGCAGATTGTGCTCAATCAACATGTTTCGGGAATGCTGGTTGCCTTCCGCCATCAGCTTCAGGTGCCGCGCTTCCTCTGCCTCCTGCAGCGGCTGCGGGAAGGCGTTATTCTTGACATAAGAAACGAGCAGCGAAAGCTGTTTGATAAACAAGGCAATTGCAGCAAATAATCCAGGCATATCAGACACCCCCATACGTAATGGCCGGTTCAGATACGCGCTATAGCGTAAACCCCGGCAATCTCCGAAGACTGTTCTACAGTGTATGTGGGCGGGGGCCCAGAAGTGCCTGTACGGCCAGGATAAAAAGTTGCTGCAAAGCTGTTTCAAACCCTGACATTTTGTTTAGAAAGAACTGCTTCAGCAGGAGCCGTCGTTAATACGATGACAGACCTAAGAGAAAGCCTAAACAAGCAGTTCCCGGTGCTTCTTAATTTGTATATTCCAGATAGTCGACATAAGCATCCCATGTGCCATTATCGGTCGATACCGTCAGTCTTACTTCCACGGGTCCGGTGGCATGACTGATGTTGGACAAGGTTTGAGTGGTCGGCGCTGTTCCCGTAAAGTAAAAGGATCCGACTGTCGTTCCTCCGATTTGTAAATCGACTCTGGCCGTTCCGGAATTGCTGGAGGCGCCCCGGAGTGTGAAGCTGTGGGTAGGGAAAGCAAAATATTGATTGTACGCACTATAATCACCATTCGCGTATAAGGCAGCTCCATTAAAAGGGGAGCTGATCTTCCCGGCATAGGTGCCGCCAAGGGTCATATTTTCAGCTTCCACCCTGGTTGCACTGGACGAATTGGCCGTAAACTGCCAATAATCGAAATTAAACAGATTGCCGGTCCCTGTTCCGCTAAACACGAAGTAAACTCTATGGACACCTGTTGTGTTGTTTACCGTTGTCTCCAGCTCCCTCCAGGTTTGATTCCCCCCTGTAGAGCCGACATTAAGAGTTCCAATGAGCGTGCCCGCAGGACTGCCCAGACGAATTTCGATTTTGCCGCCCGCAGTGGAAGCAACATTCGCCTTAAAAGATTTGGCTCCGCCGGTGCCAAAGTCGACGTTGCCTACAGCAATCCAGTCCCCATTGTTTATACTTGTCACATTCTGATTGTTGAACGGTCCGCCAGCGGCTCTGCTTGGTTCCGTTGTAATGCCGGCATTCCAGCCGATTGTTTCGGCCTCAACCCGGTTATACGGATTCAGATTGACAATTTGAGGTATGCCGGCCATATCTGCCTTAACCTCCTGGATTGTCCCATCAGAATTGTGCACCAGCTTGTTGATATGCGGCGAGCGATAGCCTTTACCGTCTCCCAGCACTGCCTTGCTGACTGTCTGTGCATGATAGACGACATACCACTCGTTCTTGAATTGGAATACAGCGTGATGATTGTTACCGCCCACACCGAAGAAGGCATACGGATTTTTGAGAAAATGGCCTTTATAGGTGAAGGGGCCCATCGGGCTGTCACCCACCATATAGCCGATTTCCCCTGCTGGATAAGCCGCCGGATGAGTACCCGTGAAATTGATACAGTAGGAATAATAGTACTTGCCGTTATACTTATGCATACCCGAGTCTTCAAACAAGTAAGGAGCATCGATGGTTACGGCACTCCCGACCACACTGGTCATATCGGCTCCCAGTTTGATAACTCTGGCTGTCTTTGGATTCGCGACAGACGCCGGATCAGAGGTATTCGGAATCCCCCCGCCGCTATACAGATAACCTGTGCCATCGTCATCGACCAGAACAGCAGGATCAAACAGCCATGTAACGCCGGACATTCCCGGTGTACTGGTTGTCAGAAGCGCTCTTCCGACAGGGTCGGACCAAGGACCGACTGGACTGTCCGCCGTAAGCACACCGATACCCGAAGCGCCGTTAGCAAAATACAAAAAGAACTTGTCCCTGCCGTTTATCGTCTTCTTGGCGACAGATGGAGCCCACGATAGCGATGCCCATTTTGCAATCCCCTGGCCATTATTAGCATTGTTGCTGCCTGCTACAGGTATAGCGCCATGGTCTGTCCAGTTCACCATATCGGCAGAAGAAATCACATGGATTTTATTCAGTGCGCTAAAATCATTGTCCTTAACCGTGCCATTGCTGTTATATACATAGGCATCGCTGGACATATAAATATAGACTCTATCGTTGTAAACCAGCGCATAGGGATCCGCCCCCAGCTTATGGTCCATCAGCGGGTTCGAATTCCCCGGAAGCTTCGCAACCGCATTGCCTGCAGCATGCGCAGGCGCCTGAGGCAGGCAGCTGAACCATAGGGCACAAACCAAAAATACTACAGACAGCCTCTTCATTATTCATTCCTCCAATTCATCGTATCTTATTTGATGCTTCAGCTGGTCCAAACAGTATGCAACCGGTTACAATTGTTTGAACCCAAACATAATAAATGCAGCATAAAGGATGGCGTTACGCCTGCAGCCTCGAGATCACAGGTAACGGTTAAATTGTATCTTTTTTCAAACTTAAGATAGTTGGTCGATTTTTGGTGTTTGTTGGACTTTGTTATGCAAAAGCTAAAACAGAAAACCGCCCATCGATAGGGCGGTTAAGAGAGCGAGCATCTTCTCGTTGTGCGGAAACCCGCGGGATTATGCCTGCCGCTTGTCATTCACAGCCAATTCACGCGAGCTGGCTTCCATCTGCTCCTCCGCAGTAATAACCCCATGCTTCTCCATTAGCCCCAGAACCAGCTGCTGCCGCTCTCTGGCCAGGTCGGGGTTCCGCAGAGGAGAATACCGTTCGGGCGCTTTCGGCAGCGCGGCCAGCATCGCCGCTTCCTCCAGCCGGATTGTTTCCCGGTCCGGGTCCCCGGCCCGTACGGTTTTCCCGAAATACAGATTAGCCGCTTCTTCGATTCCATACTTGCCGTGCCCAAAATAAATCTGGTTCAGGTACATCGACAGAATCTCTTCCTTGGTATAGCTGCGCTCCAGATGAAGAGCAATCGCCGTTTCCTTGATCTTCCGCAGGACGGTCTTGTCGTGGGTCAGAAACAGATTGCGCGCCAGCTGCATCGTGATTGTGCTTCCTCCCTCAGCAAAGCTCCCGGCCTGAATATCCGCCGCCAATGCCCGGCCCAGCGCTCTCGGATCAACCCCGTTATGGTTCATGAACCGGTTATCCTCGACTGCAATGAATGCCTGCCATACATAGTCGGGCATCTGGTCGATCGATATATAGTGGTCACCGCGCAGTACGGCGTCTATCTTCTGTTCTTCCGTTAACCGGCCGCCGACAGCCAGAACACTGTACCATACAGCAAGCAGCGTCAACAGCAGGGCCATTAGCAGTACAGGTATTTTATATAGACGAGAGGTCTTTCTCTGTTTTCTTGCCGCATGTCTTCCTGCAGCCTTCGCATGTGCCGTAACGCTCGTAGTATGAAGCATTCGCACCGGCCTCCTTCAAGTCTTCTTGCATATAATGTACCTGAAGCGGCCCCGGTGCTTCTATCGATTAACCTTTCCCAAGCCTTACATCTTTGTAAGGAAACAAGCCGAAACCCCTCCAAGCGATGAGCTTGAAAGGGCTTTATGCTGTGCATGTAACAAGGGTCCGGAGCACGAGCGCGGCTCCTGTCGCCATTACTTCTTCTCCACCTGCAGCAGCTGGACATCCTTCGTTATGTAAGCATCCTTGATCTGCTCTTCCGTGAGCACATTCAGCTTCACAAGACTCGCTACCTTGGCGGTATCAGCCCTGGACAGCATTCGCCACAGCTCCGGGTCCGGCAGCGCCGACAGAAGTTTCGCATCGTCATATTCCCTGCGCTGCTGCACGACAAGCTTAAGCTTGCAGCCGCCGGCTTCCAGCTGGCGAATCTCCTTCTTCATGCAGTAGCCGATCAGTTCCTCCCGCAAGCCTGCCATCTCTTCACTGAGCTGTTTGATTTCCTGCTTCAGCTCATAGTACCGCCTCACCTTTACATCCACCGCAGCCACCACGCTCCTTCTTTCCCATCCTATGCGCAGAAGCTCTGCATATGCCCGGCTGCCCCGATTCAGCTGGTCTTTCCATGGTTAATTAGGAGCATATATCTTTTGCTCGCTGGCTTGCTTAACAGCGGACAGCTCGATGCTTCAAACAACTATTCGGGGATGTGGTGAACACTGACAACATGAGTTCCTTTTCATTTTACACAACCGCTCCGCTGACCTATAATTAATGGAAGATACATTTTGTATCCAATACTAACTGCCTTTGGAGGTTAAACCATGAAACGGAAAGCAGCCTTACTGCTTGTTACAGCAGCAATTACAATAGCCACCGCGATTCAGCCCGCCCGCATCCTGGCCCAGGATCCGCCTGTGCCTGACGAAGCAACGGCTGCAGCGCCTGTTACCGCACAAGCAGAGGATACTGCCGCAGTCGTAAGGCTTACGGACTTTGACTACTCGACCGGGTGGAAGGATGAAGACGCCGCCAATTATTATGGTCAGAACGAGGAGGACGGCGACCGCCGGATTCAGGTTATGCTCGAAGGCCGGCTGGGCAGCGGCAAGGAAGCCGTCGTAAGCTACAAAGTGGAGCAACTGCATTTTGTCGGGCCTGCCGCCAGCGCGTGCGGATATGCACAGGTTCCCCCTCAGGAGGGCACGCTTACCTTCACAGACGAACAGCATCAGCAGGAGATCACGGTTCCCATTACGAACGATGAGGTATCCGAATGCATCGAATATTACACCGTATCCATTAGCCCGAAGACCGATAATGTTGTTGTTCCTCACCAAAGCGCGACAGCTGAGCTGTACGTGTTCGATGATGATGAATCGGTTGTCACCTTCACCCGGAAGAGCAACCGGGCAAACCCCTGGTTTGACATGGTGGAAGACGGCCAGCTGGCTGTCCGCCCATGGCAGACCGACCGCAGCATTATGGATGGCATTATCATACTTGGAGACCGCAGCAAGCCGGTAACGGTTGACCTGAAGTACATTGACTGCTGTGCGAAGCGCAACGAGGACTATACCTCAAGAATGACGAAATTCTCGCCGCATAAATTCAGCTTCGACCGCGATGTTGAATATACGCGGGCCGACAACCCCTTCACCAAGTTTGGCTGGAACAATACGCACATGCTTTACGAACCGAATCGGCTGTTCGGCATTATCGACGATGAGAAAGTAGAGCTCAAGCCGGAAGGGTTCAAGATCGTTCTCTCCAATCCTGTAAACACATCAATCGGGGCTGTTGACAGCGGTTATATCACAATCCGCGATAATGACCGGCCAAGCTTCTATTTCAAGTCCCAGTATATGTACGGTACGTACCAGTTCTCCAAGACGTTAACCGTTACCGTTATGCGCAGCGACGGTGAGGGCGAAGCCTCAGTGACGCTTACTCCGAAGGAAGACCATCTGACACAGGCTGGGGAGCACTGGATGGCGAAGCCAGGCGTCGAGTATGATGGTACCCCGCAGAAGATCAGATTCGCGCCTGGCGAGACGCAGAAGACCGTGGAAATCCCGCTGTATCCAAACGGCTATGTAGCACCTTTCAGCGAGATGGCATCCAAGTACTTCCTGCTTGAGCTGAAGGGCGCATCCAAAGGCTACCGTGCCCTCCATACGGGCATGGTTACCGTTCACTAACGATTTTCCCGCCTCGTTCCGTTATAATTAGTAGCGGATAATAGGATAAGGGCGGGGTAGCATGACCGAAGCCAAACGCATTGACTGCATGAAGTGCAAGCATTTCTATGTTACCTGGGATCCAGGTTTTCCGCGCGGCTGCCGGGCATTCGGCTTCAAGACGAAGAGCATGCCCAGCCAGACTGTACTGTCCTCTTCCGGTCAGCCTTGTATGAACTTCGAGCTGAAAGGAACCGGCGGCAAAGATCAGCGGTCCGGTTAACGTGGAGGCAGGGACCAGCGGGACAGCACCACCCCAACGCAGCCGGGGCTGCCGGCACGTCTTATGACGTGAATGGCAGCCCCGGCTTTTTTACAGTTGTTAAAATCAGCGGCTTACTGCGGCTCCTGGCCCCACTGCAGACCGCCTGCCATGTAGACCGCAGCCTTGGACCAGTCTGTATAGCTGCTGGCTGAAGCGTTGAAGGAATAGTCATCCGATTGTGAATAATTGCTCCAGTTGTTCTTGGACATACGCGTTTGAATCTCGACGCTCTGGCCCGCAGCCAAGGTTCCCGCGCCGCTGGAGAAACCGATTTCCACATAGTGGTCGGCCCCATCCTTAGGAGAAGTCATCTTCACGAATTTGGCGGTTACGCTGCCGCTTCCCGCGGTCGACCAGTCACACCAGAAGCTCTGCTCCTGCTCGCCGTCTATGGTGTAGTAATAGCGGATCTTCACATCCGCCAGCGGGATATCCGACGTACCCGTGTTGACCAGCTTGAAGCGCGGATTCAGCGTATTGACTGCCGCTGTGGTGGAGCCGTTAAACATCTGTACCTTCACGCTGCCCGGCTCAGACGCTGTGGTGTCCGACACCGCAACCTCCAGCACCGGATCTGCCCCTGCACTGAAGTCAAAGGTCAGAGCCAATATGCCGAGCGGCTGGGCGGCCAAATAAGCGGATTTGATCGTCACAGTATTCCCGGCAGCCGTATAATCCTGGCCTGCTGCCAATACCGTGCTGCCATTCCGGACAGCTGTCAGTGTATTGCCGTTCAGGGTCATCGTTACCTTAATATCCGCCTGGCTGCCCGTCTTCTTGTCGAAGCTGGCCGTCATAGGCGTGATGGTTGAATTGTTCACTGGCGGCGTGGATGTGGAATCCGTGATGGTAATGTTCAGCACAGGATCTGCCCCTGCACTGAAGTCAAAGGTCAGTGCCAGCGT
The DNA here is from genome assembly GCF_003233845.1 of Paenibacillus sambharensis. GTDB lineage: Bacteria > Bacillota > Bacilli > Paenibacillales > Paenibacillaceae > Paenibacillus_I > Paenibacillus_I sambharensis. The sequence continues at coordinate 191,758 of NZ_QKRB01000054.1, read as the reverse complement.
ACCGGGCGGCTGGGCGGCCAAATAAGCGGATGTGATCGTCACAGTATTTCCGGCAGCCGTATAATCCTGGCCTGCAGCCAGCACCTTGCTGCCACTCCGGACAGCTGTCAGTGTATTGCCATTCAGGGTCATCGTTACCTTGATATCCGCCTGGCTGCCCGTCTTCTTGTCGAAGCTGGCCGTCATAGGCGTAATTGACGAGTGATTTTGTGCCGGTCCGGCAAGATCGCCATAAACGACTCCGCGTCCGTTCGTCCCTACATAGACCCGGCCGTAAATTCTCGGATCTCCCGTTATGGCAGCGCCTGTATAGGCATATTGATGCTTGTCGTCATTAATCCGCACCCAGCTCGCACCGCCGTCATCCGAACGGAAGATTCCCCTTACTCCGTCGATCTGAGCCGAAACGTACAGCGCCATGTAGGTTTGGCCTGGTGCTGCCTTGCCGAAGCCGACCACATCCGCCTCTTCCACATTGGCAAGCTTCGTGAAGGATGCGCCTGAGTCGGTCGAATGCCACAAGCCGTACACACCGCTGCTTTCACTGCCGCCGGCCAGCCAGATATCCCCTTCCACGCCCGGCATTGCCTTGAATTTCAGCGCGCCTTCAGCAGGCAGGCCTGCGGCAGCCGTCTGCTTGAAGGTTGCGCCGCCGTCCGCGCTCACATAGAACGCACCTGCTGCAGCCGCGTAGAATTTGTTCTTGTTAACACGATCGGAGGCAACCTTGGCCCCGTCAGGCAGCCCTGTGCTCTTCGTCCACGAATTGCCGGAGGACTTGGAGTAATACACCCCAACATCCGGTGTACTCCACACTAACGAGCTGTTGTCTGCTCCGACCGCCAGTGTGCCTCCGCCCTTGGTTCCAGCCGGTTCCGAAGACGGATTAAACCAGTTAGTGCCGCCGTCATAGGAAAGCGCTACAGACTTTGCATTCGGATTATTCTCATAATCTCCGTAGCCGATACGCGCAATGAAGGTCGGGTTCAGCTCGGCGTAATCAATACTGGCCGTACTGCTCGGACCGATGAACATCTTGGCCGGCGCCTTCGTGAGATCATCATGCCGGAAGCCGGATACATCGCCTACGCCGCTGAGCAGCGGCGCCCCTGTTGGCGGGCTGATTAGATCAATAACAGAAATTTCCTCGAGCCCTTTGGCCATTACGGAGATATTGATTTTCTTGTCCGCATCCCAGTCCGTCAGATTATTCGTCCCATAGATGGTAGCGCCCGTTCCGTACATCATCCGGTTGGAGTTATGAGGGTCAATCTCCAGGTCACCAACCATCCAGCCCAGCTTCGGCGTAACCTCTGGAGGCTGCGGATTGCTGCCGAAATCGAGCCAAGGCGCTGCGGATATATCCTGGGTATAGCGCAGCTTTCGGTTAGGATACCCTTCCCAGTCCCAGATACGCGTCCAGGTAGCTCCGCTGTCCGTGCTGCGGAACAGAATCGTATCCGGCCACCACGAGTTAAGCGCAGAGACCATCAGCGTACCCGGCTGCTGCTCATCCAGCGCAAGGCCTCCATAACCGAAATAATTATCCGTGCTTGTGCTTGGTACCGGGCTTACATTGGTCCACTCACCAGAACCCGTGTTGTAGCGCCATACATCGCCCTTCTCGCCATCATATGGACCGATCGCATCATTATACGTAATGAACAGGTTGCCGCTGCTGTCGAGTTCCCCGTGATGAGGCAGGAAGCCGCTTGGCTGGCCGGGCACTGCTGACCAGGTTGCACCGCCATCCGTACTGCGGTAAATACTTGTCTCCTTGTCGGCTACACCGACATATATCGTCTGGGTTGGGCTGCCGGGCGAGCCAGTCGCAGGATCGAAGGTGATCCAGGCAAGGCCCATAATATCACTTTGGTAGGAGTTGGATGGATCCTGAACATAGGTTCCGGGGTTCGGGAAGGATGTCACTTTGTTCCACGTTGCGCCATAGTCCGTGCTCTTCCAGAGACCGTTGCCGCTGCGTGCGCCAAAGTATAGAATATTGTTGCTGTTCGGGTCTATTGTCAAGCGCTCGCCCATTGACCGGCCGGGCATGTTGCCGCCAACCTTGAAGGGCAGCTCGGTCTCCTGCCAGGTAGCACCGCGGTCGGTTGACCGCATAATATAGCCGTTGTTCGGGTCCCAATCATTCGTGTAAGTGCCGACTGCCAGATACAGACGGTCAGGGTCTACCGGGTCGGTAGCCAGAGCATCGACACCCGTCTTGCCCCATTCATCCCAGCCTACGAAATCTAGCAGCGGAATCCAGCTGTTGTCTGCCGGGTTCCAGCGGTAGGCTCCGCCTATATCTGTCCTTGTGTAGATCAGATCCTTCTCTGTTTTGTTGAAAATGATGCCTGGGATAAACCCCCCTCCGGCACCGGTTACGACATTCTTCCACGTATACGATTCACTAGGCGCAGCCTCCACGTTTTTGGTACCGCTTACAATAGTCGTGCCCGCGAATACGCCGGCCAGTGTAAGCAGAATGCCCGCTTTACGTAACCCTCTTTTCAGCTTCATCAGTTCACCCTCCAACTTGTTTAGATTGGCATGCTTTTGTTGAATCCTTATGATCCCTTCTGTTCGCTGAAGCCTCCCTGCTTTCGGATGATGTCCGTTTAACGGAATTTGTCCCCCTTTCCATTGATTGCGCTTTCATAATATCATAAACATACAGCACAAAATACATGGTAGATTAGATGGATTTTACCCTGTAAATTAGAGATTTAGCTAAAACAACCCTATTACTTCGATTGGAATTAAGTCGTGTGTCTAGCCTCTCCCTACTGGCTGAAGAATCTCCTTTAAGCGAAGGATGAACTACGAAAAAAAGAACCGGCAGCTGCCGGCTCTTCATAGTCTATTTCAATCCTCAAGCTTCTTCATGTCAGTGGCCGCATTCATACCCGCCACGACTCGGCACCCCGTCCGGCTGCACTCGAAGCCTCTGTTAATAGCCGTAAGCGCTGCAAAGATCCCACAGCTCGGTAACGAACTGCTCTTCCGACAGAAAATGCCGTTCCAGCATCATCAGCGCTTCCTGAAGATATGAGCCCATTTCCTTCGCCTCATGCTCCCGGACGGGTGCGCGCTTGACCGCTTCGATAAAGGCGAGGACAAACTGCTCAGCAATCTCATGCTCCTGTTCCATGACAGTCAGGTGATTGCTCTGCTCGCCGAAGTAGTTGCCAATAAGCGGGAACATCACCGTGTCTTCCCAAGCCGCGTGCTCTTCCATGCGGCGCTGAAATTCAAGTGCCTCGTCACGCAGAACATAGAGCCTTGTCTGCCGGGACAGCATGTTCTGTTCCTGGCTGATCCCCTTCACTTCGTCATATAATGTTCCCAGCTGGTCCAGCAGCTGGTCATGCTCTTCCTTGAGGCGCTGCAGGGCTTCCTCCAACTGATCAAGCGGATGTATTGGCGTGGACGACGGTCGGCTGTGCTGCAATTCGGTCTGCACGAATGATCCCTCCGGTTCCTTAAGACTTCTGCTGAATATCTCCCATCTTAACCGGTCGGCCGAAATAATTATGTGAAATAAATCACGAGTAAAACACCAAAATATGACGCGCGATGTAAGTGATTTCTTCAATAGGCCTGCTGCTCAACAAACAGTGCCGGGAGTACATCCCCGGCACTGTTCACAATTATCCTCACATGCATGCTTTCCCGCTTTACACGGTGCTGCTCTTAAGACTCTCGGGGTCCCTGCAGGGCAGGTCCAAACGATACAGGCCTTCTGCCGCTAAAGCTGCAACCATTCTGGCACCTTGCTCTGAGAAATGGGTATCATCCCGAACGCCCTCCGGGTAGTTCGGATGCTCGCCGGGCTCCAGCCACATGAACAGCTGCTTGGACTCCTCCGGGCCCATCCGTTCGTAAAGCCGCCCTGTCAGCACCCTCAAATCCAGCAGCGGGATGCCGCGCTCGCGAGCCAGCTCCTCCATAGCCGCAGGATAATCACCATGCGTAGGCTCCAGCAGGCCGTCTGGGCCAAATTTACGCCGCTCGACTGACGTGATCAGAACAGCCTGCGCTTCCTTGCCGGCTGCCGCTGTCAGATAACGCTCCAGATAGCTCTGGTAGCTTCCAAACGGTTCGGTACGCCGCTCCTCGTCAGGCTTCGCATCATTATGCCCGAATTGAATAAGTACATAATCGCCAGCCTGTACTTCGCCCAGCAGGTCATCCAGACGTCCTTCATCTATAAAGCTCTTCGAGCTCCGTCCCGACATAGCTTTGTTGCGTACGGTCACATGCGGCTGGACAAATTCCTGCAGCATTTGTCCCCAGCCAGCCCTCGGCGCTTCCCCGGGTCCGTAATCGGACATGGTGGAATCGCCGGCCAAATGTAAGGTTACCGGTTTCATTCCTTGTCATCCCCCTTATCTCGGATACCAGCCGTCATGCCCTGCCAGAACATGCGCTGCTGTATAGCGTTCTGCTTCCTCCGGGAGCAGCTGCCTGGACCAGCTGACCCGCTGTAAGGGACTTGCGCCCGGTCCTGTGCTGCCGTACTCCTCGTAACGGACAAGATGCTCGCAGTGCGGCCTGCCCCAGTTATCCCAGCCCTCCGGCTTAATATGGGCACCCATCCAGCAGTTCTTAAACACAGTATGGGCATGATCACGCCACGGCCTGCCCAGATAGACACTGCCTGCCGGAGCATCCCCGGTAAGCCGGCAGTTATCGAACACATACCCGTAGAGAGCATGCTCCGGCGTTGAAGCTGCCGTTATCCAGCCTTGGATCACAGGCAGACCTGCCCCCTCCTCCTTCCATTGCGGCTCTCGCCGCCTGGAGAAGAGCTCACAGCGGTAGAAATAAGCTGCTGCCGAGCCAAATATAAAATCAATATCCCCCTCCAGGTAGCAGTCTTCATAATATTGGCGGGTGTCCCGCCTTGGCAAACTGTCCCGCGGTCCGCCGAAGCTCGCTCTCTCCTTCGGCTGCGGCGGCAGCGGCCCGGTAAACAGCGTATCCTGAGCTCCGAGGAAACGGCACCGCCGGAATATAGTCCGGTCCCCATCCGCATACACAGCAAGCGCCTGGCCCACACGCTCGCCCGGGCCAGCCGTGTTCGCGAAGGTAAGCTGCTCAGCCGTAAAATCATCCGCCGCAACAAGAAAGCTGTAAGAGTTGAAGGTATGATAGTGTTCCCCGTCCGGAAACCGCTTCCGGGCGTAATCATCGTAGGTGATGATGGTGCTCTCCGCATGATCGCCAACTAGTGTTATACCCGGCCGTCCGACAGTCACCTTCTCCTTGTAAATACCGCTGCGGACCCGGATCGTAACCGGCTCCGCGCTCCCATAAGCATCAGCTGCATCAATGGCTTCCTGCACGGTGCGGTAATCACCGCTTCCGTCAGCTGCTACAATGATCATGAACGCGCCCCTCCTCTCCTCAAGAAAGTTCACCTGCTTGCACCTACTGCGGCTCTGCATGCAGCCGAATTCGGCGGGCCAGCCTGCGCGCTATTTCCTGCATGCCTTCCGCTGACGGATGGAGCAGGTCAATGGTCAGTGCCCGGTCATCCGGCAGCAGCTCGCGGCCTGAAATATAAACGATTGTCTCCTGCTTAAGCGACCTGACCGTACGGCGGACAATATCGCGGTACTCGGCGATCAACGGATCCCGGTCATAGTCCCGGTGACAGGTGAAGAGATCCGTGCAGAACACCCATCTGTCCCTGCTGCTGTCGGCGATGGTGCGCAGCATATAGCGTACCCGCTGCTCAAACTCGGCCAGAGGCATGAAATCGATCACATTGACACCGAGCTCCAGCACAGCATAGTGCCAATCCCCTCTGGCGGCTATATAGTCCGCCATTGCCGGTTCCACATGACAGCTTCCCGAGAAGCCCAGATTAATAAGATCGGTTCCAAGACGCCGGGCTGCTGCATGCGCATAGCTGCCTGAAGGCAGCACGGCATCGCCGCCAGCCGTAATGGATGATCCGTACACAAGCAGCCTTCCAGCCGGCGCCTGGCCACGCCTTGGAGGCGTCACAGCTCCTTCAATGCGATGCAGGCGGACCTGAAGATCATTCGGAAGCATAACCCGCAGCAGGGACGGATCAAAGGTCAGCAGCCCTTCGTCATACCGGCGCCTTAACAGCTGCTCATGCTTGCGGCTGCGGCGGACAACAAGCCTGGTCTCACCACCCTCCGCCATCAGCTGAGGGGTAGTATCATAGGCACCCTGGTAATCCCCCTGATAAACCTCAAAGACGCCCTTGGGTCCGGCGAAGCCTGCTGAACGGTCCAGAGGTTCATGGAGGAAGGTAAGGATCGCTTCATCCCCCTCCAGATTGAAGCGAAGCTCCGATCCCGCGCCAAGAAGCGCCCGCCCCTGCGCCTTCTCATTCAGCGCCAGCCGCACCTTGGCCGGCACCCGCGACAGCTGGATCCCCCGTCCCTCTCCCAGCTCCTCAATCTCAGCAATATTGTGAAGACCGACGCCCTGTATCACAATGTCTCCCGGCATGGAAACCATGCGGTCAAGCATGTTCCTTCTCCTCCTTCACCTTCGTCTGCAGCCAATCAAATGACCGGTCTCCCCTGATTTCGTGCCCTCCCTCAAAGAGGTCAAGTCCGAAGCTGTCTGCCGCGCCCAGTTCTGCGTACAGCTGCTCCAAGTAGTCTGCCGCAGCCTGAACCGCTTCCGCCGGGAACAGATGATCGGAACGGCCAGACTCCAAGAATAGCGGCCTCGGTGCTATCAGCCCCAGCAGTTCCGGCATTTCCGCTTCCTGGAGAATGCCGGGCAGGTAATTATCCAGGCAGTGCTGCCTGGCTAGAATACTGTCCCGGTATGTACTGCCGTAACCGCAGATAACAGCGGCACGGATCCGCCCTTCCACAGCTGCCGTCAAGGAAGCGACCATACCACCTCCGGAGAAGCCAATACAGCCGACACGTTCCGCATCGACATCAGACCTGGTCTCCAGGTAGTCTAGCGCCCTTCTCGCTTCAAAGACACGCAATCCGGCTAATGTCCTCCCCGTCATCAGCAGAGCGGCCGCCAGCCCGAAGCAGGAATTAGCCGCAGGTTCGGTTCGTCCTGCGTCCCGCTCAAGCCTCCTGTCTCCGAATCCCGCAATCTCCGGCACCAGAACAAGGAATCCCCTTTGCGCCAGAGCCTCAACCGTATTACCGTGAATACCCGGGCCTTCCGGCTTCGGTGTGCCGTCCGGATTCAGCCCAAGCATGTCCCGGCTGCCGCTGCCATGCCCGTGGAGAGCAAGCACGGCAGGAAGCCTGCCGCCGCCAGCCTCCCTGCTCCACACCGCATAGGCCGGCACCTGCAGCCCATAGCCCGCTGTAAATTCGACGCGTTCCCGAATCATCCGGGCAGTTTCAACCCGCTCCAGCTGCCTCGAGGCAAGCGGGCCTCCTTCTTCCTTCAAAGTATCGAAATTGCCCAGTGTGCGGTGCAGAGAGGCGAGCAGCTTCGCCTTCCTCTCTTCCCGGGTATGTGCGGAAGCGTAAGTCTTCCGCTCCTCTTCCAGCTTCTCCATCAGCCTCTCAAGCGCCCCGTCCGGCGCCCAGCCGGTCTGTCCCGCCTCTGTTGCAGTTCTTCTGTTACCTTGCATGGCTTATCCCCACCTCCGCCCGTTTCATCTCAAACCCGGCTCCTGCTGCTTGTAAGCCTCATTGTATTCCGCCACAATGTCGCTTCCGCCCTTCTCCATCCACTGGAGAACCGCTTGGTCGAATCCCTTGTCGTCCAGATCCCCCATAATATATTGGAAGGTCGCATCCCGGATGATTTCCTGCAGCCTAATGCCGAGGGCGCTAGAGGTCCTCGAATCTAACGCCGCTGTCGGATCATCAATGAGATAGGCCTCATTCTCGAGCGTCAGCGCTTCTGCCTTATCTCTGGCAGGAAGCTCATAATCCGGCTTGAGCATGTCAATGGTGCGCGGGCCGCCGATCTGAAGCGCCTGGTAAGGCTTTACTTCCTCCTCAAACCGGCTGTACGGCTCCTGAAGAACAGCTCTTCCGTCAACCAGCTGATAGTGCTCCTGCTCTACGCCCCAGAACAGCAAATTTGCTGCCTGTGGTGTCATCAGCTTATCGTAGAAGGCAAGAATACTTCGCAGTTCTCCCTCTGTGGCAACAGCCGATTTGGGGAAGAGGACGACGGAGCTGTAACCGGGTATGGACCAGATTCCATAGCCCTGCGGTCCATAGATACGGTTATGCACATCCAGCTCAGCATCCGGATCAACCGCCTGAAGCTGTGCATGCAGGGTCTGAACATTGACCATAGCTCCAATGTACACGCCGGCTCTCCCGCTTACGAATAGATCAGCCTGGTCCTGCTTGCCCGTCACCGCGAAATTGCGATTCATCAGACCTTCCTGATGCAGCTTGCGGAAGAATTGCAGCGTCTCCTTATAAGCACGAAACATAAATTCCGGCTTCAATCTGCCGTTGTCTATTCCCCAGCCGTTCGGCGTGCCAAAATAGGACCCTACTGTCTTGAATGCTCCATATACCAGATCACTGCGGTTTGCAAGACCAACGGTGTCGTCGAGGCCGTTCCCGTCAGGATCCTCTTCCGTAAACCGCTTAAGCATGACATACAGCTCATCAATTGTTGTCGGCTCCTTCAGCCCCAGCCGGTCAGCCCAGTCCTTGCGGTATATAATTCCCTGCCGAGACAGCGGACGTTCCTGGTACAAGCCATATATTTTACCGTCCACCGCCGTGTTGCGGAGCACCTCTGTCTCCAGCTTGCGGAGATGGGGGAACTCGCTCAGCAGCGGGCCAATCTCCCAGAACAAGCCGCTCCGGAAGGCCTGCCGGTACATCTCCAGCGAAGCCGCGTTCTTGATATATACCGCCTGCGGAAGAGAACCAGTGGCAAAGGCAGCCTGCATCTTCTCGTCATAGCTGTCATCCGGTACCCAGTCAATAACGAGTTCCGTGCCGGTCAAGGCTTCCAGCTCCCGCTCAATCCGGTCACCCGGCACCTGCGGCGTATGAAGATCTGCCATAATGGTCAGCGTCATCCGCTTCCCTCCCGCTTCGTTGCGCGACACATCCTCTAAGGAGAAGAACGTATCATTCTGAGGGATAGCGCTTTCATTTTGTGCTACACTATACGTGCATCCAATCAATACCAGCAGCAGAACAGCGGCCGACAATAGACGCATGTTCCCGGCTGTCATCACGTTAAGCCCCCTCCCTGGCAACCTAATATTTGGCATCCTCTTCTCAGCATATCGCAGGACACCCGGAGGGATCAAGCGCCTGTTGGAAGAATAGATGATTAATCCGCACTGTCCGCATAAAACACAGGACAATCTGATCTAATGATTATCCCTGTCACAATGATAAGTTGAATCAGGATGGCGACATCCCAGGCAAGAGCCAGCCATCTGCATAAACAGGAGGAGAAACGACCGTTATGAGCAGATTCAGCCTCTTCAGCAAAATGATCCTATTCGGCTGCGCCGTCAGTGTCCTACCCCTGCTGGCACTCGGGTACTTCTCCTTCCAGAAGTCATCCGCGTCCATTCAACAGCAGGTTAACGAAAGCAATCTGCAGATCATGAGCCAGATTAACGGCAGTACCGAGCAGATTCTCCGGACAATCGACTATACACTTAACTATGTCATCAATACCAATCAGCTGCAGGAGGCGCTGTACCGCCAGCTTACCTACCATGATTTTCAGCTGTACTATAACCTCAAGCGTGAGCTCAGCCTGCTTCAGTCACCGGAAACGCATGTGACCGATGTCATTCTGGCTAACGCCTCCAAGGATTGGCTGATCAACAACCGGGGGCTGTACACATTTTCTGGCTATGAGCATCAGGAGACCCTGTCCGAGCTGATGAAGCTCCCCGAGAGCACCAGCTGGGTGCTGCTTGAAACCGGCACGATCGGCTCCAGTGATAATGAGAGCTACGGCTGCAGCCATACCATTGTACTGGTCAAAAAAATGCCTCTTCTTCATCTTGGCGAGAAGCGCGGCGCGGCGTTCGCCACCATTCCGAGCTGCCAGCTGGGCGCCACGCTGGGCAATCAGGACAGCTCCAAGCGCACCATGGTGCTGGGGAGTGATTACCGGATCGTCGCCCACCCGCAGCCGTCCATGACCGGCAAATATCTTCATGAAACGCCCGAGGGGAGAAATCTTGAGCCGGACCTGTTCGCCGGTGATGCCGGTCAATTCACCCTTGATGCTGGCGGCAGGGAGCTATCAGTCACTTATGTGCGCTCCTCCTTTAATGGCTGGGTATATGCCTCTTTTACGGAGATGGGCGAGTATACCCGGGAAGCCCGTTCGATAGGATGGTTTACCTTTTATGTAAGCGCTCTTATGGTTATACTGGCTGTCTTATTCCTCTGGCTGGGCAGCCGGAAGGTATACATGCCGATCAGACAGATGTTTCAGGCCATTGCCGAGCGGCTGCCTGTTCATATCGCGACCAGCAGGAATGAGCTGCAGGTAATCGACGCCCACATTAAGGCGCTGTTTGCTTCCAATACCCAGCTGCAGGAAGAGCTTGATCAGACAAGCCGTCAGGTCCGCACCTACTTCCTGCTGAGACTTTATCAAGATCAGCTTGCGCCAGGCGAGATCATGGAGCGATTCCGGTTGTTAGGCTATGACAGGCAGGTCGATGACTGGCAGCGGCTCATTGTGATGACGCTTCAGATTGACAGCCTGGATGATACCCGGTACAGTCCGAAGGACCAGGATCTTCTGCTCTTCGCGATTAATAACATTGTGGAGGAAATGATCCCTCCGGGCGACAGGCTGCCTCCCGTCATTGTTGATCAGACGCAGGTAACGCTTGTCGGTTCGGCAGGCAGATCAGAGGAGGAATTCGGTAATAATATCTATAAGCTGACGGAGCAAATTCAGCAGCAGCTGAAGCATTATCTGGACCTTGACGTCAGCATTGGAATCAGCCTTCCCTTCGATTCACTTAAGAAAGCCGGACGGGCTTACCAGGAAGGGCTGGAAGCACTCAAGCACAGGCTGAAGTTTGGCAAGGGCGTCATTATTCCTTATTACAGCCTTAACGAAGGCAAGCATTCCGGGGTTAGCTTCTATCCCAAACAGCTGGAAAACCAGTTGACCGATGCGGTCAAGCTTGCGGATGAGGCGAAGGCGCTGGAGCTTCTGAAGCAGTGCCTCGATCAAATATTTTCCAGTGAACACACGCCCAGGGAATACCAGATCTCGCTCATCCGGCTGCTGAATGCGCTGCTCATTGTTATGCAGGAAGCAGGGATCCGGTGGCAGCAGCTTGGCCTGCAGGAAAGCTCGGTATATGATGAACTGCTGCAGCTGTACGTCTATCCCGAGATCGACAGCTGGTTCCGCCTGCGCCTCATCATTCCCATGGCGGACGTGTTCCGGCAGCGTCAGGAGTCACAGTACCATAATCTGTCCGAACGGATCATAACCATGATCCAGCATGAATATGAGACGGACCTTACTCTCGAGAAATGTGCTTCCCGGCTTCATTACAATGCCTTTTATTTGAGCAGTGTCTTCAAGAAGGAAACCAATCTGACCTTCAGTGAATACCTGTTCCAGTACCGCCTTAACAAGGCCAAGCAGTGGCTCGTCGAAACCGATATGTCAATCAAGGATATTGCTGAGCGGCTGACCTACAACAACTCTCAAAATTTCATCCGCTCCTTCCGCAAGCAGGAGAACATGACACCTGGACAGTACCGGAAGCAGTACAGCAGCCCCGGCAGCTAAGTCTTCTCGGCCGTTCCGTTTGGGGCTCTGCCGGCGAACCTGTGTATACAAGGGGCGCCTGTCCGCATGATTGCGGCAGGCGCCCCTTGTATTATTTATCCGACCAGACACCGCCCTTGTATTCTGTTTCGTCATGCTTGACGGCTTCTCCCGCACATCTTGCTCCTTCCATCACCTCGGCAGCATTATCAAGCGGCTTGTAGCCGATCAGCTCATCCAGATAACTAATGTCGTAATAATTATCCGAGTTGTTCGACGTGCCGTACATGGCCAGGAACTTCATGTCCTTATCCGCTTCAATACACCGCTCTGTCAGCTGCACAAGGTCCCTCGCGGAAATCCAAATATGGGCTGCCCGGTCCGAATGAGGACAATCATCACCCGGAAAGTTGCCGATTCGCATATTAAAGGAAGATATACCGTATTTGTCTGAATACAACCGTCCCAGCAGCTCAATATAGCACTTGCTTAGTCCGTAGAAGCTGTCCGGCCGGTAGGGATCGGCAGCGCCAATCTCTTCGTCCACCTCATAGAAGCCGGTTGCATGATTGGAGCTTGCGAAGATGACCCGCTTGACCCCATTCTTGCGGGCCGCTTCATAAATGTGATAAGCCCCTGTTACATTAATAGGCAGCACCTTGCCGAGAAAATCCTCCTGATCCTTCGCCCAAGCGATATGCAGAATCGTATCCACTCCCTCCGTCAGCTCAAGAAGCCTCTCCGGGTCAGTCACATCCAGCTCCTCTATCCCCTTGTCCTCATCGCCCCGGATATCGCCGGCTACAATCTCATACTTGTCCTTCTCGCGCAGTCCCTCCAGAATGGCGCTCCCTACGACACCAGCCGCACCCGTGATTAACAGCTTTCTTCTCATCGCCCTCCACCTTTCGAACTCATATTGATTGCAGGCCGTGTATGAAGTCAATGCGAGCAGTCCCGCCTTACTTTGTATTACCCAAAACGGGGAGCTCTATTGCCGGTATACTGGAAAGCCTCTAGGCGAAAGACAAACAGGGACGGCCGCAATCGGCCATCCCTGCCCTGCTTCAATTCTTTTAATACTCAACCAGTCCGCTTGTCATCATATTGTAAAGGATGACGGCAGCCTGCGCGCGGGTCGCGCTCTGCTTCGGTGAGAAGGTGTTATTGCCTAGGCCGGATATGAGTCCAGCTTCATACATAGCGGATACAGCATCCGCCGCATAGCCGGAAATGTCGGCATGGTCGCGGAACGCCGAGCTTGATCCCGAAGATGCAAGCTTGCCGCCGGAAGCCTTAATCGCTTGGGCCATCATAACAGCCATGTCCTGACGGGAAATCTCCTCATGAACGCCAAACGTGCCATCCGGCTTTCCGGTAATAATGCCCAGCTTCTCCGCATTCGCAACCGACTGGTAATACCAGCCGTCCTGCTTCACATCCGTAAAGCTTGCAGAAGTCTGCACATCAGCCAGTCCAAGGCCGCCCATCAGCATATGAATGAATTCAGCTCTTGTCAGCTTGGCTTGCGGTTGATACGCGCCCATTCCCGTCCCGCTCACCACGTCTCTTGACGCAAGCCACTCCACCTGCTTCTCCGCCCAGGTATAAGCGGAGGTATCGTTAAATTTCACATGGTTGTGAAGAGCCGCGTAAGTGCCCGCCTTCTCCGGGTAGAACGTTATCGTACCGGATGCTGCAGCGTATACCGCATTCTTCACGACCGCCTGGCTGCCGCTTGTCACGCTGCGCACTATGATATGATCCGCCGTTTCGCCTGCCTTCAGGGTATACGGAATCGTGACGGCTGCCTGACGGGCTTGCCAAGCTGCCGGTTTACCGTCTACGCTCAGGCTGATGCTGTAGGCCATATTTCCGCCGGTCCCCTGCTGCACGGCAGCCGACTGGCCGGATACCGGAACGCTGGCTACTGTCCACACGATCTTGTCTGCACTGCCTTCAGCACGGTCCATGAGCAGCTTAGCGTCGATAACCGCCGTTACATCGCCGGCAGTAAACTCGACGGACTGCAGTACGCTCTTGTCAGCGCTGCGCAGCCATGCCGCAGGAATTACGATGTCGGTTGCATTCACTTGCTGAGACTTCTCTACTGCTATCGTCACGCGACTGGCGCCAGCCGCCGCCTTTCTCAGATCGGCTTCTGTCAGAGCGGCCGTTGCTTTACCGTTATCGTTCACACTGGCATTCACGGTAACCTTCGAGCCTTCAATCTTACCGCTTGCGGCTGCCGCAGGTGCCGAAGAGTTCGTCTGCGATGCGAGAGGCGGGTTCGGTATCGGCGACGGTTTGCCCGGTGTGCCTGGTTCTGTCGTGCCTGGCTCTGTTGTGCCTGGTTCTGTCGTGCCCGGTTCTGTCGTGCCCGGTTCTGTCGTGCCCGGTTCTGTCGTGCCCGGTTCTGTTGACCCCGGCTCCGTTGGGCCCGGCTCTTCCACCGGTACGTTAAGCTGATCGCCTTGATTCAGCAGCATGGCCGTCAAGAAAATTAGCGGCGAGTTATAGTTGAGCGCCTGCTCATTCGACTCCCAGTCCACGGTCGAAGCATTGTACGCTTTTGCCGGGAACTTGGCCTTCCAGTTATTCGGGCCGCCCGGCATGTAGCCATTTGGCATTTCGACCACATAGTCTCTCATGAATATTTCACTGTGTGTGATGCGCACACGATGATCGCCATAACCTGTGATAAAGCTCAGCTGCAGCGGGTTAACGCCCAGCAGATAGTTCAGATTCGCCTGCGCGACCTCAATATTGCGATAATCATATTCACCAATCAGCTTGCTGCCGACGGCCAGGCTGAACGGTACGCTTGCCACGTTGGAATTCGCTCCCCAATAGAAGCCTTCATCCGTGGAATTCCGCCATACTGTATTATAGCTGGTATCAAGCACACTGCTGCGCCACTTCTTATACTGCTCAGTAAACCAAGTCTTCACATCAGCATCAGGCTCGCTGCTGCTCATGTAATGATAGTAAGCCACCATCTCCATGCCGCCGATGCCATGCGAGAAGGTCTCTTCTTCAAATTTGGCGGTGAAGTCGGCATAATGTGCTTTTACAAAATCATTGTACTGCTGCTCTCCCGTTGCCCGGTACAGCGCAGCCGCTGCATAGAAGCGGTCGTTCACGTCTTCATTGTCATTATAAGGGCCATCCGGCTGCGGAATGAGCTGCGGGTTTGCTGCAAGGAATGTCCAGCCCTTCTGGGCTGCCGCCAGCATTTCAGCCGCGTAAGCTTCAAGCCCTTCAACCTCAGCAAATACAAGAGACGCATGTGCGAGTGCACCCACCGTAGCCGCTGTCTGCGCAGTTGGAATAACACTTGTATTTCCCGTACCGTCCATAACCATCCGCGCCTCTTCACGGATCATGTATGAGTAGAATCCGCCAGTTGCATCATCCTGCATGCGGAGGAAGAAATCTGTCTCGTATTTGATTTCGTCCAAGAGATCCGGAATACCGTTGCCGCTCTCGGGAATATTCAGCTGTCCGTCGGTAAACAGCCCCGGATAGGTCTCATACGCCCATAACAGGTCGGATACAGCCGTTGCGCCTGCCGTTACATATTTGCCGTAATCCCCTGCGTCGTACCAGCCGCCTGACATATTTTTGCGAATCGAGGGATTGGATTGAAGCGGCGCATCCGCATCTCCCATATGGCGCGCTTCTCTCGCAAAATCTCCGGCATGCTCGGCAAGCAGCTCCGCATTCGCACGCTGGAAGTAGAAGAACTTCTGCACATCTTTAAGCAGATCAGCGTAAATGTCGCCGCCAATCCTGAAAGGTGCTGATTGTGCGGCCACGCCCTCAACCGATACATAATAAGTGCCGCTTTCTCTAACTGGGGTAAAATCAGCCCTCAGCACCTTCTCGCCAGAAGCCGGATCATAAGCAGCCACCAGGGTCAATTCACCTGTGAATACCGTGCTGTTGTCCGATGCCCGCTTAACTTCAAAGGCCGTACCCGGTTCAGCACTCAGTTCATTGTAGTAGCCGCTGATTAGCGCGTACTTTTCCACGCCCGGCAGATAGCCCACCTGATTCACCTTGATTGGCGCGTAGCTCGGTTCCTTGTCAGTCGACGTAATCCGTATATCGCGAACCGATACATCTACAGGTGAATCATCCACACCCGTTATCGTGAGCAGTTGAACTCTGCTGAGGTAAAAATCCTCATTCTGATCCGCGATATCCTTCACCGGGATCGATACACGCTGCCACTGATCCGTCACCGAAGCATACTGGTTAATGTTCTCCGACAGCACCGTGATCTTCGTCTCTGCATCGTGAGGCCTGTCATCCGTATCCGGATAGAACGTCCCGTCCTTCTTCTGACGCTCGTGGACGACATCAATGAAGCCAAGCTTGAGCCCGCTGCCCGCACTGCCTTTAATATCAAACTCCACAATACCGTTCTCGTAGTAATTCGTTAAGTCTTTGGTCTGCCAGCCGTTCGTTATTAGATTAGCAGCCCACCAGCCGGTTGTCTTAATACGAGCGGCCAGTTTTCCATCAGCCGTATCGGCAGGCAGGAAGTTGCCTGCACCAGCTTCAACACCATACCCCCATCCTCCGAATGTATCCGTCATCACTTCAATATCAGCCAGCTTGTTCCAATCCGGTCCCCCTGGCGGCAAATAAGCTTCACCCGATGGACTAATGCTTGCTGCAGCCGGGGCAGCAAGTGAGAAAGCGATTACAACTGACAATAAGCTTGAAACCCATGCATTACGTGTTCTCTTCCTAGCGTGGTTCGACAAATGAATTATCCTCCCCGATATATGTAATTATGCCGAGAGCGAGAATCTGTCACTTAGGCGGATAGCCCGTGCCGCCCCTGTAAGAACGCTTTCAAAATGGTTCAGCCCCTTTGTGTCGACAAAACCCTCTGAACGATTGACGCCCTGCCTGCATATTGGTATTTTACAATGTAAGCGCATACTAATATACCTGAATAATTAGCTCTTTATTCCTCTAATAATTAGATATCCTAACCGAAACACGTAAGTTCGCTTACATTTCATTCGATTTCACCAGCCTTTCATTATAAAATAATTACATTTAATGTTAATGAGTCGGGATTCAGCTAATTTATCGGCGAGCATGAATACATTGCTATCATGTTTGCAGCAGAGGACTTCATCGGCCCTTCCCTATCCGCGCCCAGCTACCGTCCTGAAGGCTATACAAACTTAATGACCTATTCCTGGATTGGTAGCAAAAAGATATAAAAATATCATTGATTATTAATTAATTATTGTCTACAATCATTAACAGATGTCTTAGTGATAGCATGCATGAATAATGCCTGCGTACACATGACCAATAACCCGTCGGAGTATGTGAATACGCTGCCGATTCAGTGGGGGAACCATGAAAATTGATGTTACTGATAAGTGGCTGCCGGTATATGAAGCATTAGCCAGCGCTGTCCGCATTGAGATGATCCAACTGCTTGCCAAACAGGAAATGAACGTAAAAGAATTAGCGCAAGCGCTTAACTTAAGCAGCGCGATTATGACGATGCATGTCAAGAAGCTGGAGAAGGCCGGCCTTATTAACACCACCATGGTATCAAGCCGCGGCGGAGCCAAGAAGGTATGCTCACTAGCCGTTGAGGGACTTGAAATCGCTTTTCCATCCAAAGTATTACCGCAGAATCGCGACTATCATCTTACCGAGGTCTCTGTCGGACACTACACAGATTTTCAGATCGAGCCTACCTGCGGACTTGCAACAGTTGAAAGCGTAATCGGAATCTTTGACGAGCCTCGCTACTTCCTTGATCCCGAACGGGTAAATGCCAAGATCCTGTGGTTTGGTCAAGGATACGTGGAGTATAAAGTGCCTAATTTCCTGCTGCGCACCGAGGAACCGGTCGAGCTTGAAGTTTCGATGGAAATTTCCTCTGAAGCTCCGTTTGCCAATGAAAACTGGCCATCTGATATCACTTTCTTCCTCAATGGTATCCATGTCGGTACCTGGACAAGTCCTGGCGACTTCGGCGGTGGTAACCGCGGCAAATACACGCCTGACTGGTGGTGGAACGAAATTAATCAGTTTGGCCTGCTCAAGGTGCTCAAGATTAATGATAAGGGGACCTTTATTGATGGACAGAAGCTATCCGAGGTCACATTGGACCAGCTGGACATCAAGCAGAAGCAGTGGACCTTCCGCATGGCTGTGATGGACAGCGCCCAGCATGTTGGCGGCTTGACGATCTTTGGTTCAGGCTTCGGAAATTACAACCAGGATATCAACTTCAAGCTGTATTATGAGAAGAACACACAAGCATAATCAACCTTCCAACCCTGCCAGGCAGCATAAGCCGGCAGGGTTGTTTAATGCTGCCAGGATAACTGGATAAGGCCCTCATGCACATTGGAATGCGCGTGAGGACCTTATAAAAGGCATATCCGTTCATATACCTGGAAGCACAATATAACCAGGATTAAGCTTTCACCAAGCGGATAACGTTCCAAGATTTTGCTGCAAGAACAGCCTGCAATACGCCGCCATCCAGCTTGCTGTTACCGCCCGAATGCGGAACAACAGCCTCTTGGGCAGCACTGTTTCTGGCCTTCAGATCGGAATTCTCGAGCACAATGTGCTCTGCAATCTTATATCCTTCAAAGCTGCGCATGTCGCACTCCAGCTGAAGCCCTTCCTCGAGATGACGGTTCACTGCGAAGATAGCCACTTCTTCCTTCTCTTCATTATATACCGCTGTCGATTCCAGGTAAGGGACATCCGTAAATTCCTTGGAGTCATAGACCGGAGACTTCGACAAGGTATGAAGCGCCACTCCTCTGCCGTATAACGAAGCATGAAGGTAAGGATAGTAGATAGTCTGACGCCATGCACTGCCGCCCTGTTCTGTCATAATAGGTGCGATAACGTTGACCAGCTGTGCAAGGCATGCAATCTTGACTCGGTCTGCATGCTTTAAGAAGGTAATCAGAAGCGTGCCAACCAGCAGGGCATCCTCAAAGTTATAATGATCCTCCAACTGTGGAGGTGCGATCGTCCATGGCTCGATCTGCTTGTCCGCATCATTGGAATGATACCATACGTTCCACTCATCGAAGGACAGGTTCAGCGTCTTCTTGCTCCGCTTCTTCGCCTTGATAAAGTCAGCTGTCGAGATAACCGTCCGGATGAAGCGGTCCATCTCAAGCCCTTTAGCCAGATAGTTCGCCGGATCATTCTCGGCATTGCCGAAATATTGATGAAGCGAAACAAAATCGACATGCTCATACGTGTGCTCGAGTGTAGTCGCTTCCCACTGCGGGAAGAGCGGCATAGCCGAATTGGAGCTGCCACAGGAGACCAGCTCGATCGTCGGGTCAACAAGCCGCATGGCTTTAGCTGTCTCCGCAGCCAGCCGGCCGTATTCCTCAGGTGTCTTCTGGCCAACCTGCCAAGGGCCATCCATTTCGTTACCCAGACACCAGGTTTTAATTTTATGTGGTTCTTTGTAGCCGTGCGAAATCCGCAGATCACTGTAGTAGGAGCCGCTTGGATGATTGCAGTATTCCAGCAGATTACGTGCAGCATCAATACCGCGTGTCCCCAGGTTAACGGCCATCATGACATCGGAACCGGCTTTTCTTGCCCAGTCAGCAAATTCATTCGTACCCATCTCATTCGTCTCAATGGTCCGCCAGGCAAGCTCCAGCCTGCGAGGTCTGGAAGCAACCGGGCCTACGCCGTCTTCCCAGTTATACGCGGATACCATGTTGCCGCCCGGATACCGGACAATCGGAACATTAAGGTCACGAACCAATTCCAATACATCTTTCCGGAAGCCTTGTTCATCTGCCGTTGGATGGCCTGGCTCATAGATACCGCCGTATACCGCTCTTCCCAAATGTTCAATAAACGAGCCATAAATCCGCTTGTCTATTTCTGCTACACGATAAGCTTTATCAACAACCATACTGGCTTTTTTCAGCTGGGACATGTCTTAACTCCTTTTCGGGTAGTGTCATAGCCTTTTAGGGCAAAAAAAAAGGGGTAATCGAATGATTACCCTTTCACCCCTGAGATTGCAACGGATTCGATAATTTGCTTCTGGAAAATCAGGAATACGATCAGCATTGGAAGCAATGCGATGATCGAAGCCGCCATAATAAGCGGATAGTCTGTCTGAATCGCATACGTTGCGTTATAGTTGGCAATAACCAGCTGCAGCGTCTGCTTCTCCGGAGAGTTCAGATAGATGATCGGCGCAAGATAATCGTTCCAGATCCCCATAAACCAGAGGATCAGCTGAGCTGCAATAGCCGGCTTGATGAGCGGGAACGTAATACTGGTGAAGATACCGAAGTACGATGCTCCGTCAATCTTGGCCGCTTCAATGATCGCATTAGGTACGCTCATCAAATACTGCCGCAGGAAGAAAATCATAAAGATGTTACCAAACAATCCCGGTATGATCAGCGGCAGAAGCGTGTCCACCCATCCTGCCTTGGAAAACATCATAAACTGTGGGATCATAACAGCCGGGTAAGGAATCATCAATGAAGCAAGCAGACCAAGGAAGATGTAATCTTTACCCGGGAAGCGCAGCTTTGAGAAGGCGAAGGCAGCCAAGCTGGATGTCAGCGTACCGATAATCGTAACACTGACCGCCACGATAACACTATTCGTGATACCTTGAAGCAGCGGTCCCTTTTCCCAGATTTCAACATACTTCTCGAACACCCAAGGATCAGGAATCCATTCAGGCGGAAGGGCGAAGACGTCCTCCCTTTCCTTGAAAGAAGTCGTCAGCATCCAGATCAGCGGTGCGATCATAAAGACAGCACCGATTAGAAGCACAATGTAAATTAATATATCGGCAAATATGCCTTTTCGTTTGGTTTCACTCATGACGGTTCTCCTCTCTATAGACTATTAATCGTGATTGTCGGACGATTTGTCCAGTTTGAATTGGATGAGCGTAACGACAAAGATAAATAGTCCCAGTACTGCCGCCATGGCGGATGCATAACCCATTTGCAGATTGCCAAATGCCTTCTGCCATACATAGAAGACTACTGTTGCCGACGAATATTCCGTGCCACCGGTCGGTGTCATGATGTTGATCTCGGTGAAGATCTGGGACCCGCCAATAATGCTCGTTACAACGATAAAGAAGGTTACTGGCTGTACCATCGGCCAAGTAATATGGCGTAGCTTCTGAAGTGCATTCGCACCGTCCAGGTCAGCCGCTTCATAATACGATCTTGGCACGCTCTGAAGTGCCGCGAGGTACAGAAGCATCGAATAGCCGAGCCCCTTCCACACCGTCATGATAATAATCGCCGGTTTAACCGTATGTTTATTGGCTAACCAGTTTGGTCCTTCAATACCGAAAATCTCAAGGAACTGATTAACCAAGCCATAGTCACCGTTATAGGCCCACTGCCACAGGATGGAGATAGCAGCCAGCGATGAAATAACCGGAACGTAGTAAATAACACGGAAGGTCGTCGTGCCGAACTTCCCTCTGTTAAGTGACAGTGCCAGCATAAGTGCAAGCGCCAGACCAACTGGGATGCCCAGCATCAGGTAAAACGTATTGAAAAGCGCCTTGTGAAACTGTTCATCGGCTAGCAATTCCTTGTAGTTGGCCAGGCCGATAAAATCCATGCGTCCAAGGCCGTCCCAGTCGGTAAAGGAACCCCATAGGGAATAAAGTGCCGGGAATAAAGCGAAAATCAGAAATCCTAAAACGGGAGGCAGTATGAATAGGTAGCCATAATATTTCTCTTTACGGTACAGATTGGATTTGGTTTTCATGTTTCACCCCTGGTTATCCACGGAACGAAAATGATGTTAGTTGTCAAGTTAACCCAACTAACATCATTTCCCCGTTAAAAATGACTACTGTCTATTTCTCTGTTTAATTATTTTTTGGACTTTTGCTCTTGCTCGATCGCTTTGTCAAGCAGCTTTTGCATTTTTGGCTGTTCTGCCTTTACATACTCAGCAGCGGTAACCTTGCCGTCAAGCACAGGCTGGATGTCCGTAAAGAACAGCTGGTACCATTCTGCATTATATGTCCGGTAACCAGGGAGTGGACGGCCGTACTCGTTAACGATCTGCAGGAACTCTTGCTTGTTAGCAGGCTTCGTGGACTCATTTGCAGCCCAAGCTTCAGCCATTTCAACCAGGTTAGGAATCTGGATCTTCGCATCAACAAGCGCTTGCTGGCCTTGCTCAGATGCTGTCAGGTATGCAACCAGTTCTGCTGCTGCCTGTGGATTCTTGGTCTTGCTGGAAACACCTACACCCAGGGAGCCCAGCCATGTAGCCGTCTCACCAGTGGAGCCTGCTGGGTAAGGAATCAGATCATAATCGAAAGGAAGCGATTCGTAAGTTGCCAGATCCCAAGGACCAACCGGGAAGAATGCAAGCTCGCCTTTCATCCAGCGCTGGTAAGTGTCAAGCGTCTGTGCATCTTCGATCGATGGAGTGATCTTGTAAACGTTCTGCATGTCAGCAAAGTACTGCAGCGCTTCAGCGAACTTAGGATCATCAATTGTTACCTTCGTGCCAGTCTCATCCAGCCAGTCAGCACCGTTGCTCCATACGAAAGCTTGAAGCGACCAGTTTACGTTAAAGCCGGTACCATACTGGTCTGGCTTGCCGTCGCCGTTCTTGTCGATTGTCAGCTGCTGATTTACCTTGATGAACTCTTCCCAAGTGTAAGGCTTGTCCTTGTCAGGAAGCGGAATGCCTGCTTCTTCAAACATCGTCTTATTGTAACCGAGGGAGAATGGACCCAGATCCTTCGGCAGACCGTAGATAGCGCCTTGTCCAACTTGATTGCCATCATAACGATACAGGTCAACGCCCTTCTGCCAGAGCTTGCTGATGTCTACGTTTTCCATGCCTTCAACATATTGCGTAATATCAAGCAGCACGCCGCCATTTACGTAGGCTCTAAGATCACCAGTATCAAAGAAGAACACGTCTGGCAGGCTGTTGCCTGTAATAGCTGCCTTCAGCTTTGTTGCATATTGGTCAGGCGCAGTTGTGATTACTTTAACCTTTACGTTCGGATGGTCTTTCTCGTACTGTGCAACTGTGTCCTTGTACGCCTTCTGTTCTTCAGGACCGCCGCGGAACATGAACGTCAGCTCAGCCTTTTCATTGCCGCCGCCTTCTCCGCTTCCCCCGGTATTGCCGCCGCCATTGTTGTTGCCGCCGCAGCCTGCAAGAACAAGAACAAACGCCATCATCAGAGTTACTGCCGACAACCATTTCTTTTTGCTACCCACTTGAAACCCCTCCTAAATGTAAAAGCCAGATGATGTATTCATTTGCAGAAATGCCTGCAAATATTCAAAAACAATTTGCACCATTATTAATTTATATATTAACTGCAAAATGTTTTTGTTAATACCATGATAATTCAAAGCGCTTACAATGTCAATGATTAATTTTAAGCGCTTTCTTCGTACTTGCAAATTAATATTTATATTTACAAGAAAGAGTTAACTTTCATTACTTCTATTCCACAATGGAATCCAGCCTCACAGCATATTGCAGCAAACGCTTTCATCCAAGCTCCGCGATAAATGATTTACTGCGGTGGTGTGCACGCTTAAACCGTTTCCCTCCTGTACGACATGAGGCCCGGTCCATGCCAGCCCCATGCCAGTCGCAGGAAATCCTTACTTCTGTGCCCCAGGGATACCGAAATCCGGTGTTCCGTCTTCACGCCAGGTAATAGCCTGAACACGTGCATGACGGTTAGGATCATACAGCGGGTCCCCTGTAATGTCCTTGTAGCTGCGAGCATGATAGACAAGCAGGTCTTCCTTGCCGTCCTCAGATACCGTAAAGCTGTTATGACCTGGGCCGTAATGCTCGGTTTCCTCGCTTGTGGAGAATACAGGCTCCGGGCTTTTTTCCCATACAGACGGATCAAGCAGGTCAGCGTTTTCATCAGCGGACAGCAGTCCCATACAATAGTTGAAATCTGTCGCGCTTGCCGAGAAAGTGATGAAGATTTTACCGTTGCGCTTCAGAACAGCCGCACCCTCATTAACCAGGAAGCCAATCTTCTCCCAATCGTATTCCGGTGTTGTAATCATGACCTGCTTGTCAATATCAATGGTCCAAGGGTTGGTCATTGGTGCGATGTACAAGTTCGAGTTGCCTACGATGTCTGGATCCTTCTGGGCCCATACCAGGTAACGGACTCCGCGGTGCTCGAACGTCGTTGCATCCAGAGCGAAGGACTCCCATTTTGTCTTGATCTGACCCTTCTCAACCCATTCGCCTTCCAATGGATTCTCTGAATCATTCTCCAGGACGAACATCCGGTGGTCAAACAGACCTTCATTGGTTTCAGCTGTCCATGCTGCTGCAAAGTAGATATACCATTTGCCATCAATGTAGTGAATTTCCGGAGCCCAGATATTTGCACTCATTAAACCGGTTTCATGTTTGCGCCATGCTACCACTGTCTCAGCATCAGCAAGACCGTTAAGTGTCTTGGATCTGCGCAGTTCAATCAGATCATAAGCTGGCACTGAACCGGTAAAGTAGTAATAACCATCCGTGTGACGATAAACCCATGGATCAGCCCGCTGAAGAACAAGAGGATTAGCGTACTGGTTTCCCTTAGTGACTGTTGACATGAATGTCCACCTTCCCATCTGCTAATTTAACATTTTTGTTATATTGTTAATATCATGATTATATAAATAACATCAATGTGTGGCAATAGCAATTTTCCCGTTTGTGAAGGTTACCAAGTTTATTAACATAATAGACACATAATAGCCTGACCCGTCTCAGTTTTTCCCGTTCTGGATAGAACTATTCTGAGCCTATAAAAAACCGGCTTCCTTATTTATATCGGAAACCGGCGAAAAAATCATTAACCTTTTTATTGTAAAAATTATTAGATTTGTTAACGACTTTGGGTAATAAGCAGCGCATTGCTGATCTGGCGTCCAGGTGTCGTAATATAGCTGCCCTTATAGTATAAACCGCTCGAAGCGCCGCCATCCATATTCATCGCCTGATAAGCCCCTGCCTGCTGCATAATGCTCGCCAGCTGAGGAATGGTCGCGCCATTGCTTGTTACGAGCAGCAGCTTATGGTCACGGGTCAGGCCAATAGCGCTCCGCGCTCCGCCGCCCGTTAATATTTTCGCATCACGGAAGCCCTCTTCTGTGACATTAAGCGTGATCTTGCCATTGGTTACAAGCCGCGGCCCAACCTGTAGGGCGCCGTCTACATCACCTTGTTCGAAACGCTCTGGAAATGAGCGGCCCGCGATCATTTCGGCACGATTCATCTCGTCAAAGAGGAAGACAGTTCTCCTGTCACCCGAGCTCTTCTTCTTGATTTCGCCCTTATCAACAATCCAGCCATACGGTACTTTGTAACTCTCATCCGAATAGGCATCGAAGTATGTTCCATTCATTGCAACGACTGCCTTATGGCGTGAGGCTAACGTCTTCAGCTCCTCAACACGCCCTACCGTCCCTCCTGCAATACCTACAGACAAGTCAATAGACGGATGCAGAAGAGATACCGTCACGATGTTAACTGCCTTCGAAGATCCGCCCACCTTGAAGGAACGCTTCGCATGCTTAAGCGGTTCCCCGCTGCTTACCTTCACGCCTTTATTGATTACAGGCAGCTTGTAGGTGTCCTCCTGATAAGTCACGAAGAGAGAGGAAGTGGCCCCATCCATCTTGGCGCTTAACCCAAGGTTTTGGCAGATGAACTTAAGCGGCGCATATACAACCCCCTCCTCGGTGAAAGGCTTGTCATCAAGCGTTACCTTCTTATCATCAACTGAAGCCTGTGTCTTGCCTACATAGAGCGTAATTTGCTTTGCGTCTTTATGAATGACAATCTTGCCTTCCTTGCTGTTCCACTGCACTTTGGCGCCTGTCTGCTCGCTGATGAAGCGGATCGGCACGAATGTCCGGTTAGTCTTCGGATCATTGTAGCCGTACAGCTTGGTTCCTGCCGCCGCCGGCATAGCACCAAGCAGCAATGACATGAATACGGTCCAAACGATAATTTGACTGCGAATCGGTTTCATACTCAACTTCCTCCGTGTTATCTCTAGTGGTTCTCACCCTAGTTTTATATCGGCACAGAGGGAGGAAGATTTTAGGCTAATACATTCTTCGCGTCACTTAGAATCAGCCCTCCTTTTTCTGAACAGCCTTGAATGTGTTGGTTACAAGACCGGCCCGGCGAAGCTTCGCATTCACCTTAACAGAGACAGCTGCCTTGCTGAACAGAACATTCCAGCGTCCCTTAACTTTCTTGAAGTAGCTGTGATGCTGCCTGTTCATCTCTTCTCCAAAGCCGAATATGTCACTCCCGTATTTGGACTGGACACGTTCGATTACACTCTTCAACCGCTGCGCAAGCACGGTCTCTATCCGACTCTCATAGCTTTGGTAAATGTTCTTCTTACTAAGGTCATCTGGACACTCGGTTCCATCCAGCTGGCCTTCAACCTCAACGCTCAGCTCAATTTGCGGAATATCATTTTTTACAGACATCTTTATTTTTGCGCCCGTCTCCTTCAAGTCCACGGTAAACTTCTCTTTGACGCCCTCTTTGCAAGCTGCCGAAATAACGGTCTGCTTCAGCTTGTTATCCGCAAGCAGAACATAGGGTATATCTTCGACCGGCAGCGACCCGACATATTTGTCTTCCCTGAATACCCCAAGTCCATCCACAAATACGAACGCATCCGGCGACACCTTTTCCATATTGCCAGTTGATTTCCCTTGCTCGGATGAACCGCGTATCCGGACAATGGACATGATCGGCTCCCGTCCCGGAGACATCAGTGAAATAACCATATCCTCCAGCCTGATATCCGGGTCCCCGCCCCACTCCTCTTTGAGCGTCTGCATCTGCGTGTTGAGCTTCATGGACGGCACCTTCTGTACCGGATAGGTAATCTGCAGCACATCCGCGGCACTAGACTTGCGTGCCAAGACAATTTCGAAGTCGTTGCGGACTTCACGGCTTCGTTCCATGTAGTCAAAGAAATCGAACAGTCCTTCACGGGCCACATCCAGGCTGATTACGAGCAGGCGCATATGCGAGAATATAAGCTCCCTGGTCATTCCGGTATTCATTTTTTGCGCAAGCTCGGCTATCGTATCCCCTTCTCGCCAATATACAATCGCCGGCGCAGCTGTTCCGCCCTTCTTCTGATTCAGCTCCGGACTGTTGATCACTTCAACCGTAAGCTTATACTTCTTAATCTCACCCGCATCGATCGCCATTCCAGTTACGACGGACATTTCATTCACCTCCCGTCTGTCCCAGCATCCCGTCTGGCAAAGCAACGACAAGATCAGGACAGGCAGCAGAACAAGGCGCCTGATCATGACGGATCACCTTTACGCTTGCTTTTTCCTTCTGAAGGATACATAGGCGGCGGAGAGGGCGATTCACTCTCCTGCTGCTTGACGGCACCTGCCGGCTTCAGCATTTGCGGCCGCAGCTTGGAAGCCCAGACCGGAAGACGGAAGAAGATATCCTTCTGATCCTTCAGAATGAAGGGAGCAATAGGTGCCAGATAAGGCACACCAAAGGACCGGAGGCTGCAGAGGTGCCCAACCATGACCATAAGCCCCAGGAACACGCCATACAGGCCGAACACGCCTCCCAGCACAATAAGCCCGAAGCGAAGCAGCCTGGAGCTGATCGAGAATATATAATATGGGGCAACGAAGCTTGAGATGGCGGTCAGGGCTACAACAATTACCATCGTATTGGAGATAATTCCCGCTTCAACAGCAGCCTGCCCAATGACCAAGCCGCCTACAATCGAGATGGTACCGCCCACTGCCCGGGGCATTCGCACACCCGCTTCACGCAAGATTTCAAAGGTTACTTCCATCAGGAAGGCTTCCACGACAGCAGGAAAGGGCACTCCCTCCCGCTGGGCAATAACGGAGATGAGCAGCGGTGTAGGAATCAGCTCATGATGATAAGTAATGACCGAGACATACAGTGACGGCAGCATCAGTGCGAACATAAACGACAGATACCGGATGAAACGGAGGAAGCTGCCCATCAGAAAGGACTGGTAGTAGTCCTCCGGTGCGACCATGAAATCATTAAATACAGTCGGCAATGTAATGGCAAAAGGCGTACCGTCCACCAGGATAGCAGCCTTGCCGGATACCAAATGAGCCGATACGGCATCTGGACGTTCTGTACTGTAAACAGTTGGAAACGGCGTCAGCGTTTTGTCCGCGATAAATTCCTCGATATTCCCCGTCTCAAAAATAGCATTCGTATGAATGTCGCTCAGCCGCTTGCGCGCCTCATCAACAATACCTTCATTGGCTATACTCTTCATATAAACCAGGCAAACGTTAGTGCCCGTGTCTGTTCCGATCGTGAAGGTCTCGATCCGGAGCTTATGATTCCGGATTCGCTTGCGCAGCAAACTCAGATTGGTTCGGAGATCTTCCACGAAGCCGTCTTTGGGCCCTTTTACAATGGTCTGAGTGGTTGGCTCCTGGATCCCCCGCTGGCCGCCCCCTTCCGTGAAGACAGCGACGGCGGCACCAACCCCTTCAATGAATATCACACTGTAGCCTTCAAGCATCTTCTGGACAGCATCCTGATTCGTCTGAATGATTATGTGGGCAGAGCCGCCTAACATCCTGGCACAGAGCATCTCCAGTTCATCAGTACCCGCAACCGATTGATCGCTGGGGAGCTGGCCGATAGGCTGAAGTACCCTCTGAGTAAGAAGCTGCGCATCCGTGATCGTGAGCAGGTAGCAGAGCATTGCCTGCTTCTGGCCGATTTGCAGCTCCTCCAGCCGAAGATCCTTCGTTTCCCCGAAGAGTTCATTAAACTCCCGGCGGCATTCTTCAAGGCTGCCCGTTAACGGTCGGTCACTTCCACTTCTGTAACGTTCTCCTGAATCCATGACGTTTCACCCTCCTCTGCCTCCAGCGTTGTATCAGCAGTACGGCAAGCATCAGCACCGGAATGATGATTTGGAAAGGAACATGAAGGAATACGGGCACGATCTCCACCCCTTCTTCAATATGCTCCGCAAAATTACCAGCAATAATGATGGACAGAAACCCTACCATTAACCCGCAGGGAAGAACAAAATGCCGATACGGTATACGGGTGAGAAACTCCAATCCTTTCAACCCGCCGTAGAAAAACAGGCTGACTTTAACGAAAATGCCGACCATCATGATAAAAACAACCAGCGCGTCCAGCCGCTCGATAAAGTTCGCGATCGAGATTTCGCGGACAACACTGAGCAGGGGAAAGGTCGATCTGGCGACCATATCCCCGCCAAGCACAGCGACCATCAAGCCGGAATGGTACGATAGCACCGCACCTGACAGAATGGTCGCAAGCAGAGCGGTAAGCGGCATGTAGCCTGGATGGGTAGTGTGGGCCATAATGACCATAAGAACAACGGTCTCTCCATAAGGAAAGGTTATCAGCTCAGGGAAAACGACCTTCATGACAGGATCCCATCCATCCCCTAATACCGGCAGCAGGTTTTCGAGCTTGATGTCTTGACCGGCGATTAGAAATAACGTAATAAGCAGAACAAAGGTAATGAAATACGGCACAAATGTCTCCGACATTCTGCCAAGTACCTCCATTCCCATATAGACCATATAGATCACCGTCAGAATAAACAGCAGGGTCACAATTTCCAGCGGCGTTTCCGGCAGGACGTCAATGATGAGCAGTTCTGTAAAATCACGCAGGACGCGGCCTGCTATGTAAAAGAAATACAGGATATAAAGGACCGCAAACAGCGTTGCCAGCCAGCGGCCGAAGGTAACGGACAGAATATCATAGAGACTGCTCCCCGGCTTGAGGCGTAGGATGTAAACATAGATCAGCACGAGGACAAGACCAATCGAACATCCCATTAGCTCGGCAATCCACAGATCCTGCTTGGCATCAGCAGCGCCAGCCCCTACAACAATGGCTGAACCCACCTGAAACAGAAAAACAAGCACGAACAGCTGCCATATGGAGATGCGCTCCAGCAGCGGAGTAGTCATCTATTTTCCCTCCTTCCTTGCCCGCCAGCGTCTAAAATCAATGACAGCGGCGCACGCGAGTACTGCCGGTATGTAGAGCAGAAGCAGCGCCTCACCCTTGAGCAAATTGTCAACCCAGAGCATCTCCACCGCTTCCATTAACGGCATTTTATAGATGAAAGCATCCATAACGGCCAACCCTGACATCAGCAAGAGAAGCAGAACAGCGGACACTAACGAAACCATCGGTCATCACCTTATTCCATCCAATATTTCGTAGTGTGAGCATAAACTTAACTTTCCATGCGGGTATTTACAACAAGCTGGCTGGCGCATGCAGACAAAATAAAAAGGACTGCCGGATGATCTCATCCTGACAGCCCGCGGCCTGCCGCACCAATACTTTCGTTCAGGTTAGCTGTTCGGTTCCACAGGCGCAGGGGAAGGCCTTCCGAAGAGATAGCCTTGTCCGAGCTGGATACCCGCATTCTTGCAGAACTCCCATTCCTCTGCTTTCTCTATGCCTTCGGCCAATACCATGCCGCCATAAGCTTCCGCCAGGCTCTGGATCGCGCCAATCTTCCCCTGTTGTTCCAGGGACTGGTGGCAGCCGTCTACAAGAGAACGGTCGAGCTTAATAAAATCAGGCTTCAGCTCCTTCAGGAGCGCCAGGGTCGAATGTCCCTGGCCTACATCGTCCAGCGCCACCTGAACACCGTTATCCTGGTACACCCTGAAGACGCGTTTCAGATGCTCCACATCCTCCACCTTCTCCGTCTCAACGACTTCAAAGACAAAATCAGCCGGATCCTGTTCCAGTCTTTTGATAGCCGCAAACGTGTGGCTCAGACAGTAATCCGGATTATAGATGGATGAAGGAAGAAAGTTGATAAACCGCTTCCTGCCCCTCGGAACCAGTGCCGCACCCACCTCAATGGCACTGATTCGGGCCTGACGGTCCAGAAAGGAATGCAGGCCTGTCCGTCTGGCAGTCTCGAACAGCTCATAGGGCTTGAACTCAGGACCTTCCGGCAGCGGCCGGAGCAGAAATTCATACCCGTACACAGAACCGCCGGACGCCTCATAAATGGGCTGCATGTGACTCGTAAATTGTCTTGCACTGATTAAACTGACCATATCACTATGATCCAGCCGCTGCATATAATAATGAACTGGGAGAAATGCTGTGCGGGAACGGTAAGGGTCCGATTCACCCGTAACCCGGACAAGCCGGCCTTCCTCCTCCGCCTGCAAGCGCTTCAGAAGATGAAACAGCTCTTCCTTACTCTTATAGGGATATGCCCGGACTTGGTCGTGATCAGCTGTGTACAATTCCACTGTTCCCTGGTCATACAAGGGTGCCGCAGAGCTGCAGCTTTCGCATTCGGTCATGAAAATCGCCTTTCTGTCGTCGGATTCGCCCATTAAGGAACCCGCAATGATTTTGTCAGGTATGACTATTATATCGGAACACAGGCTTCACTTGTGATATAAATCATCATTATTCGACAAAAAATCTGACCAGACACAAATATCCGTACCCAGCTCTTCGGGGCCATCCCCTGCAGAGCTTGATACGGATATTTGCGGCGTTACTATGACAGCAGCCGGAGCGGCGGTGCTTGAAGCCTCTCCTGCCGCAAGGCCGTCCATACGGCTTGCAGTGTCCTCTGCAGCTGCCAGGCTGTACGGCCGGCTGCAAGCACACCCAAGCCATGCTTGCTTGTCAGGCTTGCCCCTGCCAGCACAGCATGTGCCCCTGCTTCCTCGGGCAGCTCTTCCAATGCTGCCCTGACAGTTTCCAGCCAGCCGGCATTGATCCGGTCGGAGAAGGCATATAGTGTGCCAAGATGTGTCTGCTCTTCCCAAGATCCGGGCGCCTTAAGCTGCTGCAGACCGGGCTCGATCAGCTGGCGCTGATAGAAGATAAGCTCGTCACCATGATAAACCTTGAGACGGTTATCCAGCTTCCGGTAGACGAATGACTCCCCGCGCAGCAGCCGTCCCGGACTCAACACCTCTGCCTGCATCCATACCGCCCCGTTTCCGAGCTGCACTTCTGACTCATTCATCAGGGCGGCGCCGCGGTACAGCATGATCGGCTCCATCATGCTCTGCATCAGAGCACCCTCCTCCACCTTGAAGCGCTGCTGCATCACAGCTCCCGCGCCTTCCTTGCAGGGATGCACCTTCGTGTAGCTCTGATTCGTTACATAGACAGATGTGCCTGGACCAGCCCGCCAGTCAAACTGGTAGATATCGCCTTCGAGCATGCCCGGAGAGGCATCCATGACAATAGCGGCTAGCTCCCCGCTGTAATCGAACGTTTTGGCGATCTTGACCGGGGCGGTCTGATATTTGCCTGTCATGACCGTTTTACCGCCCTGTTGGTCAAACTCCGCCCGCAGGAAGGAGGTGCGGGAAACCTTCTCCTCCCGCTGCTGCTCAGTGGGAATGGGCAATGCCCTGGGCATGCTGAAGCTCATGCTCAATCCAGTGCACAATCCGGTCGACGCCTTCGCCGCCGTGCAGGTTGGAGAAGATATACGGACGGTCGCCCCGCATCTTCTTCGTGTCCTCTTCCATTACCTCAAGGCTGGCGCCTACATAGGGAGCCAGATCAATTTTGTTTACCAGCAGGAGATCAGAGCGCATGATTCCCGGTCCGCCTTTGCGCGGGATTTTCTCCCCTTGAGCCACGTCAATAATATAGATGAACCGGTCCACCAGCTCCGGGCTGAATGCAGCTGCCAAATTGTCTCCTCCACTTTCAATCAGAATGAAATCAAGATTATCGAACCGGGCTTCCAGTTCCTCGACAGCCTCGAAATTCATGGAAGCATCCTCCCGGATTGCCGTATGCGGACAGCCGCCTGTTTCGACGCCGATGATGCGTTCCTCCGGCAGGCATCCTGTGTGCAGCAGAATACGCGCGTCTTCCTTCGTATAGATATCATTCGTGATGACCGCCATATTGTATTTGCCGCTGAGCGCCTTCGCGATACGCTCGACGAGCGCTGTCTTGCCGGAGCCTACCGGCCCGCCGATCCCAATGCGAACCGGCCGGGACCGGTCAAGAGACGGCTTCTCCCATTCCTGATGATGATGACCTTGTCCTTGACACATTGCGCATTCCCCCTGTGTGTTATTGCAGGCATTCACACCTCGCCCCGCCTGCTCCTTAAGACATAAACAACCGTGAATAGAGTGTTTCGTGACGAACCATCGCCAATTCTGACATCGGCATATTGGTATAGGCATCAGCTGGATTCATCCGCAGAACCAGCTGCCAAGCTTCCGCCGTTCGCGGTGACAGCCTCGCAATCAGCTTCTGCCCTTCTGTCTGCCCCATCGACATCAGGCGCAGTGCACTGTTTACACAGGTGACAATACAAGTGTACAGATATCCCTGTACAGCCTGCTCAAGCGTCACACCTAATCTCAAACAGGCAATGCCATGAACCAGCGGATGGGAGGCAAAGCATCGTCCTTCGGCAAACGCCTTCCTGAGCGGCTCCCAGTCCAGATCCGGATGGATACTAACCGCAAGCTGCATTAGCCTCCGGCCCATCTTCTCCACTCCGGTGCGGGATTCCGCTCCAATCCGCTGAACATGAACCAGCCTCTCAATGGCCCAAACCTGCTCCCAGCCTGATTCTTCCCACTCATATACAGCCTTGATAATCATCGCATCACTCGTTGCCCAGCTCTGCAGCAGCATTGCACCGGCATATCGCTCAAGCTCCAGAACCGTCGTGATCCGCCCCTCCTGTACCAAGGTCTCCAAGCCGAAGGAGTGAGAGAATCCGCCGACCGGCAGTGCCGAGTCCAGCAGCTGCTGCACAGCCAGCCAAGGAATCATGTGCCCTCCCCCTTCCTGTTCATCTGTGTGCGCCTTGCTCAAAACAGGAAATACCGCTGCGCCATCGGGACAATCTCGGCAGGCTCACAGGTGCACAGCTCCCCATCCACCTTTACCTGATAGGTTTCCGGATCTACCTCGATTAGCGGCGTAGCATCATTGAGGACCATATCCTTCTTCGATATTCCACGGCACCCGCGGATTGGTTCAATCCGCTTCTGCAATCCAAGCTCTTCGTGAACGCCCTTCTCATATGCCGCACGGGAGATGAAGGTGATGGAGCTGGTCGTCAGCAGCCTACCGAAGGATGCGAACATCGGCCGGCCATAGACCGGCTGGGGCGTGGGAATCGACGCATTCGGGTCCCCCATCTGCGCATAGGCAATGCTGCCTCCCTTAAGCACAAGATCCGGCTTCACTCCGAAGAACATTGGACTCCAGAGGACCAGGTCGGCGAATTTCCCGGGCTCCAGTGAGCCCACGATATGCGATACCCCATGTGTAATCGCCGGGTTAATCGTATATTTGGCCACGTACCTCTTGATCCGGAAGTTGTCACTCTTGGTATCAGGCGCAAGCGGACCGCGCTGGCGCTTCATCTTGTCAGCAGTCTGCCATGTACGAATAATAACCTCGCCCACCCGGCCCATTGCCTGTGAATCCGAGCTGATCATGCTGAACACGCCCAAATCATGCAAAATATCTTCCGCCGCAATCGTCTCCGGCCTGATGCGGGAGTCCGCAAACGCGACATCCTCCGGAATCCGGCTGTCCAGGTGATGACAGACCATCAGCATATCCAGATGCTCTTCGATCGTGTTCACGGTAAAGGGACGTGTCGGATTCGTGGACGACGGGAGCACATTCACCTCGCCTGCCGCCCGGATAATATCAGGTGCATGCCCGCCGCCGGCACCCTCCGTATGGTAGGTATGTATGGTGCGGCCACCAATAGCCTCAAGCGTATCCTCCAGAAAACCGGCTTCATTCAACGTATCTGTATGAATAGCCACCTGCACATCATACTGGTCAGCTGCCTGCAGACAGGCATCAATTGCTGCGGGCGTGGTCCCCCAGTCCTCATGAAGCTTGAGCCCGATTGCCCCGGCTTCGATTTGTTCAATCAAGGGTCCAGTGAAGGAGGCATTGCCCTTCCCGGTAAACCCGAGATTCATCGGGAAGGCTTCTGCTGCTTCCAGCATCCTCCGCATGTGCCACGGCCCCGGTGTGCAGGTGGTTGCATTCGTACCCGTCGCTGGTCCCGTGCCTCCGCCTATCATCGTGGTAACCCCCGAGGAAAGCGCCGTCTCAATCTGCTGCGGGCAGATAAAATGAATGTGTGCGTCAATTCCGCCTGCCGTGACAATCTTGCCTTCAGCCGCGATGACTTCCGTCCCCGCCCCTACAACCATGCTGGCGTCGACTCCATCCATGAGATCCGGGTTACCCCCTTTGCCGATTCCGACAATATGACCGTTCCGGATGCCGATGTCCGCTTTCACAATGCCCCAGTAATCAATAATGACTGCATTAGTAATAAGGGTATCAAGCACCCCGTCGCTGTGAAGGGCGCCGCTAGACTGTCCCATGCCGTCACGGATGACCTTGCCTCCGCCGAACTTGCACTCATCTCCATAAACGGTATAATCCCGTTCAATCTCTGCCCACAGCTCGGTATCTGCAAGCCGTACAGCGTCACCTGTTGTGGGTCCGAACATCTGGGCATAGCTCTTCTTGTCCATCCTGCTCATGACCCGTCTCCTTTCCATGCGTTCAGCCGCTGCCGGACTTCATCGCTCATTCCGCCGCTCTGCGCTTCACCCCTGCTCAAATTATTCAGACCATAGGCCAGCCGAGCGCCGCCGATTTCCGTCAGCCGGACAGGCTTCTCCTCACCCGGCTCAAACCGCACTGCGGTTCCCGCCGGAATATCAAGACGCATCCCAAACGCGGCTTCACGGTCGAATTCTAGCCCTCTGTTAACTTCGAAAAAATGATAATGGGAACCGACCTGGACAGGACGGTCTCCGGTATTGACGATCACCAGTTCTTTCCAAGCCCGGCCGGCATTCAGCTCAATATCACCATCTGCTACTCTATATTCTCCTGGTATCACTGCTGCACGCTCCCTCCGGCTTCTTATCCCTTCCAAGCTAGATTGTTCATATACTAACCGGCAATCGGATGATGAATGGTTACAAGCTTTGTCCCATCCGGAAAGGTAGCTTCCACTTGAACCTCGTGAATCATCTCGGGCACACCCTTCATCACCTGATCCGGCCTTAAGATTCTTGTGCCATACTCCATCAGCTCAGCCACACTCATCCCATCCCTGGCACCTTCAAGAATTTCAGATGTAATCAGCGCCACGCACTCCGGGTAGTTAAGCTTGACTCCCCTGCCAAGCCTCCGCCTTGCAAGATCAGCCGCAATTGTAACCAGTAACTTTTCCTTTTCCCGTTCGGTCAGCTGCATAAGCTACCACTCCTGTTGATTGATTTTCCTAAAGCCATTATAGCCCCCTTTGTCATGTAAGTAAACCTTCCATGTAAGGAAAACTAACACATACCATGGCTGAATTTGCAATTTCTTCATTCCGCATTGACTAGCAGGCCCATTATCTTTCCAAATCCTCCCTTCATTGGTCTCTGACACATTCATATCCGCCAGGAATCGACAAAACGCTTGAAATCCCTAGCAAATGGGTCGGGCTTATGCTAAAATGATTGGCAGGACAAGAACAGGGAGGGAACATCTTGGCGGCTAATAAAATGAGATCCGATATGATCAAAAAAGGGTTCGACAGAGCTCCGCACCGCAGTCTGCTTCGGGCTGCTGGCGTTAAGGAAGAAGACTTTGGCAAGCCGTTTATCGCGGTCTGCAACTCATACATCGACATTGTACCCGGTCATGTGCATCTTCAGGAATTCGGCAAGCTGGTTAAGGAAGCGATCCGTGAAGCCGGCGGTGTTCCTTTTGAATTCAATACAATCGGTGTTGACGACGGCATCGCAATGGGCCACATCGGCATGCGTTACTCACTGGCAAGCCGTGAAATTATTGCAGACTCCGTTGAAACTGTCGTCAACGCACACTGGTTCGACGGTATGGTTTGTATTCCGAACTGTGACAAGATTACCCCGGGTATGATGATGGGTGCGCTCCGCGTCAACATCCCAACCGTATTCGTCAGC
The DNA here is from genome assembly GCF_003233845.1 of Paenibacillus sambharensis. Taxonomy (GTDB): domain Bacteria; phylum Bacillota; class Bacilli; order Paenibacillales; family Paenibacillaceae; genus Paenibacillus_I; species Paenibacillus_I sambharensis. The sequence continues at coordinate 154,931 of NZ_QKRB01000054.1, read as the reverse complement.
GGCGGACCAATGAAAGCAGGCAAAACCTCTGACGGCCGCTCCATCTCGCTCTCCAGCGTATTTGAAGGCGTAGGTGCATTCCAGGCTGGCAAAATTGACGAGGCAGGTCTTCAGGAGCTTGAGCAGTACGGCTGCCCGACTTGCGGATCCTGCTCCGGCATGTTCACAGCGAACTCTATGAACTGTCTCGCAGAGGCGCTTGGCCTTGCCCTTCCAGGCAACGGCACAATCCTGGCTGTTGCTCCAGAACGCCGTGATTTTGTTAAGAAATCAGCCCGTCAGCTCATGGAGCTGATCAAGCTGGACTTGAAGCCGCGTGATATCGTGACGAAGGATGCCATCGACAATGCATTTGCGCTTGATATGGCAATGGGTGGTTCAACCAATACAGTACTTCACACACTGGCGCTGGCTCATGAAGCAGGATTCGAATACCCGATTTCCCGCATTAACGAAGTTGCCGAGCGCGTGCCGCATCTGGCGAAGATCGCTCCGGCATCGGATTATCATATTGAAGACGTGCATAACGCCGGCGGTGTGTCTGCGGTTCTGAACGAGCTGCTGAAGAAGCCAGGCGCCATTAACGGAGAGTGCATTACCGTAACGGGCAAGACACTCCGCGAGAATGTACAGGGCCAGGAAATCAAGGACACGGATGTCATCCATCCGCTTGACAACCCGCACAGCGAACGCGGCGGACTGGCTGTACTGTTCGGCAACATCGCACCGGAGGGTGCAATCATTAAAGTTGGTGCAGTCGACAAATCGGTCGGCGGCTATCATAAAGGTCCTGCGATCTGCTTCGATTCCCAGGACGAGGCGCTTGCCGGCATTGCAGGCGGCAAGATTCAGGAAGGGCATGTTGTTATTATCCGCTATGAGGGTCCGAAAGGCGGCCCGGGCATGCCGGAAATGCTGGCCCCTACCTCCCAGATCGTGGGTATGGGTCTTGGTGCGAAGGTCGGTCTTGTAACAGACGGCCGTTTCTCCGGCGCATCGCGCGGTATCAGCATCGGTCACGTTTCTCCGGAGGCTGCCGAGGGCGGACCGATCGCCTTCGTGCAGGACGGCGACATCGTGGAACTCGATCTGAACAACCGTACCATGAACGTATTGATCAGCGATGAGGAGATGGCCGCACGTAAGGCACAGTGGAAAGGCTTCGAGCCAAAGATCCGCCGCGGCTACCTGGCCCGTTACTCCCATCTGGTAACCAATGCCAGCATGGGCGGCGTTATGAAGATCTAAAATACAGCAACTGCCCCTTGTATCGACCGATACAAGGGGCAGTTTTTTTGATTATAGAGATCCTGCATAGTCGAAAAGGGTGTGTTAGTACCCTTGTCCTTGGCCGCCGGACATAATAGCTACACCAGAGCTTGTACCAATACGTGTGGCGCCTGCAGCGATCATGGCCTGTACCGCTTCCATGTCCCGCACACCGCCAGATGCCTTGACACCCATATCAGGCCCGACGGTATGGCGCATAAGCGCGATATCTTCAACCGTGGCTTGACCGGGTCCGAAGCCTGTCGAGGTTTTGACAAAATCAGCTCCTGCCGCCTTGCAGATCAGACATGCCCTTACCTTCTCCTCATCAGTCAGCAGACCCGTCTCTAGAATTACCTTAACGGCTGCACGGCCGCGGCACATGCCGACCACTCCCGATACATCCGCCTCGACTATATCGTCCATGCCTGATTTTAACGCCCCTACGTTAAGCACCATATCAATCTCGGTGGCTCCCCCCGCTATGGCATCTCTGGCTTCTGACATCTTGGCGAAGGTCGATGTTGCTCCTAGCGGAAAACCAACGACCGTTGTAATGCCGACGCCCGAGCCAGCAAGCTGAAGAGCCGTTTCAGGCACCCAGAACGGGTTTACACATACCGTTGCAAATTGGTGGGTCTTTGCCTCTTCACAGAGCTTTGTAATCTCCTCAAGGGTACTCTGCGGCTTCAGCAGAGTATGGTCAATATAAGCTGCAATCTCTTGGGTTGGAATCGTTTGACTCATTGTTTTACACTCTCCTTATAATAATTCTGCTCACGTTAACGGACTGCTGCTTGTTCTTCCCGCTTTAACAAACTGTCTGCTGTATACTGATCCGTGACTAGCACATTTGTGTACCTGCCCTTAAGTGCTCCGTATACCGCATTGACCTTGCTGATACCGCCCGCCACCAGGATCGACTGTTCCTTCTTCTTCAACTCATCCAGTGTGATGCCAATGGTCCGGTTGTCCAGCTCCCGGCTGCAGAGAACGCCATCCACGTCGATGTACCGTGAACAGATATCTCCCGCTCCGCGTTCGTAGATAACAGCCAGATCAGCCTCTGTAAAATAATTCGCTTTAATCAGCACGGAATCATCGGTAGGCGCACCCACAGTGACCATCGCGATGTTAGCACGCTGGCCAAGCTCCAGAATATTGCGGATATGCCGGTCCGCCTCAATGGCATGCTTCACGACCGCGTGATCGACGATGGCCGGCAGCGGGATGAAATAGGGCGATGTCTGAAAGGCTTTGCCAAACAGCTGAACAATCTGATGCGCGTATGTATCCGTCTCGGAATGGCTGACACCGCCATTTAACTGCACGACCTTCACATCCCGGACATGCTTGGGCCTCAGGTGAACAGCCACCTGATACAATGTTGTTCCCCATGTCGTGGCAATAATATCCCCGTCCTGGACAGTGTCCCATAAGTACCCGGCTGCTGCTTCGCCCAGGTACCGCTTGATAACGGCTTCTTCTTCGTCAGGGACCGGTACCACCACCGCTTTCTTAAGCCCAAACCGCTCTTCCAGCCGTCTAGCCGTTATCCCGCTGTTCTTCTTCGGATCTACAATCCGGATCTGAACAATGCCTTCTTCCTTGGCAAGCTGGAGCAGCCTGGATACAGTCGGGCGCGATACCCCAAGACGCTTGGCAATTTCCTGCTGACTGTAGTCAAGCTCATAATACATGCGTGCCGCATCTATTACTTTGGCCTGCTTGTCCTCCTGCTTGTCCCATATCAGTGCTTTCTCCACAATCGTCTACGTCATCCTCTCTACAGCAGCCGACAGCTTATCAGCTTCCTCCATTCCAGTATGAGGAAGGATTGAAATTTTGTAAAGTCAATAATTTCACATCTGTTCTTACAAAAGCGAACAAAAGCCGCTCAAGGTGTAACTTCACCGGCGGCTTTGTCAGCTTCATATGCTCTTATAGGCTTTGGTGCCAGCTCAACCGGCGGTCTTGTCCAATGGCGGTCGGGTGTGGTCGGCGGGTCGTACCGCTTATGAAATTCATCCATCGACATGGCAATAATGCGAGGGATAAGCGTTCCCTTCTTACTCGTCACCCGCTTGCCTCCTCCCGGGTGAAGCACCCGCAGCAGGAGCCGCAGATAGAATCGGGTTAATAGATTGAACAGTCCCTTGGGAAGATCGAGTACGCTGAATCCGAACGACTCCGACCCCCGGTGTATCATACTGACGCCGTAGAGGCCGCTCACCCCTTCAAATTCCTTGCGGCCTGCCATATGGACAGCCAGCTTCGGAAGAGAATGCTCGACCTCCCTGATCAGCTGAATGGCGCTCTGCAGCACCGACCGGGAATTCATCATGACATGGAGCAGCTTGCGGTTATCAAAATGAAGCTCGATCACCCGGTCATTATTCCGGATGATGCGGCCGTCCGCCAGCTTCAGCGGCTCGCCGTGGTAAGGACATATCCGGTAATGGAAGATCGAATCTCCTGTGCCGATTCTTTCCACCTTGAACATCACCCGAAAACATTTTTCCCAGCCGATCCAGAGGCTGATGGCGGCCCGTTTCCACATGCTGATCTTAGCTTTGCCAGATACGGCAGCCTCTCGCTTAACCGCTTTGTCACAAGCATTGTCGGTCAGGGCAATCAACTGATCGATCGCCACAAAACGGTATCCGCGCTCCCGGCCTGCAGTCATATAAGCCTCCAATGCGGCAAGCATTTGGACGGGGGCATTATGATCCGCTCCGAATGTGGTCCCGCAATCATGCAGCAGCAATACCTCTCCTGGCCTCAGCTTCTTCATCATCCGTTTGGTAAGTCGTTCAGCCCCAACCCGGTTTCGCCAGTCGCCGAACATGCCCGACCACAGAATAATCTGCAGATAACCCATATTAGAGAAGTCAAAGAGATTGACAATGCCCCAAGGCGGCCGGTAATAGATAGGACGTTCGCCTGTGGCAGCCTCAATTATTTCACTAGTGCGTTCAATCTGCTTCTTGACCGTTGAAGGTCTCATCAGCCAGTTCGTCTTATGTACGTAGTTATGAATGCCAACGATATGCCCTTCATCCTTCATCCGCTTCAGCAGCTCGGGATGGCGTTCAGCATTAGCGCCAACTACAAAAAAGGTCGCCTTCGCGTCAAACCGCTGCAGCAGATCAAGCAGCATCGGTGTATAAACCGGATCTGGCCCATCATCAAATGTCAGGGCAATTTCCTGTTCTGCACGGCCTTTCTTGAAGACCCGGAATCCGAAGGTTCTGCTGATAAAGCCAGGAAGAAAGGCGTAAAAAGTCAGGAGGTAAAATCCCCACAGCAGTAAGTTCTCCATATTGTCGCTTCCCCGCTATCTCGTTATGTACGCTCTCCTGTGAGCGTCTCCGCTAGATGCCAAGCTTAAACTATTGTATCATAATGCATTAAGAAATAGGCATATTTTTAATTCTATAGTACAATCAAAAATAGCAGGCAACCATACATATAACGAAGTGTATACGTTTAGACCGGCAAATATTACCATGACCAAAGGAGAACGCCGATGATCACGTTTTACCAGAAATATTGGCGCACGGCATTTGATATTGCGCTTATCGCTTTAACAGTCTGGCTTACGATGTACGCCTTCAGTTTCCTCTACCGGATTGCCACACCGGTATTCATGTCATTCGTGATCTTCCTCTGTATTGAGCCGCTTGCCAAGCGGCTGAGCCGGATTGGAATCAAGAAATCGCTGGCTTCCGCTGTTTCGATCCTGTTCTTCAGTATGGTCATCCTCAGCGCCTTTATTGGAGCCGGCATTCTCCTAACCAATGAGATCACACAGCTGATCCATAAGCTGCCCGAATATCAGAAGCTGCTGACCATCCAGGCGACAAACCTGATTGCCTGGGCCCAGGATCAGATCGGCGCCCTCCCGGCTGATATGGATCTTGTCACCAAATCGCAGCAGATTATCAGCACCGTGACTGCCTGGGGACAACGGGTAGCCGTGGATGTGCTAAATTCTCTTGTCGGCTTCCTGTCCTCCCTGTCCTCCTTCATCTTCAACTTCGTCATTGGAATTGTGCTGGCTTACTTCTTAAGTGTCGAAATTGAAAGCTGGAAGCAGACCGCCAAACTGAAGACACCCAACACCTTCAAGAAGGCCTTCTTCTTCCTGAAGGATAATGTGCTCGCCGGTATCGGCGGATACCTGAAAGCACAGGCTATTCTGATTTCCATCACCTTTGTCGTCATTCTTTCGGCGCTGCTGCTGCTTGGCGTCAATAACGCCTTCATGATTGCAGCCCTGTCGGCCATCGCTGACGTGCTTCCGCTGCTCGGCGTATCTACGGTGTTCATTCCATGGATCATTTATCTGTTTATTGTCGGAAATACTGCGCTTGCGATCTGGCTCTCCGCCATCCTCCTCATCGTCATTCTGACCCGGCAGATTCTGGAGCCCAAGATAACAGGAGACACACTCGGCGTGTCCGCTTATACGATGCTGGTTTTTATGATCATCTCACTCTCACTGTTTGGAGTAGGCGGTGTCATAATCTCCCCGATTCTCGTTATTCTGATCAAAGCATTGTACGACCAGGGCTATTTCAAACGATGGATCCGTGCGCCTAAGGGCGAATATGACGATCCCGCCGCACCACCGGATAGCGGACCACCAATACCCGGTCAACCGCTAGTACCTCCCAGCAGTCCGCCAAGAGCTGACTAAGCTGCTGTCACTGCACCAGTGGATGAAGCTGCCTTGCTCATAAGAGCATCAAGGCAGCTTCTTCTCATGCTGGGCAATTATCTTCATAACGTCCCGGAAGATAACGACCGCCTGGTTCGCACTGTCCTTAGGCCGATTCTTGGCCAGTATAGCTACCGCATAACGCGGCTTATGTACCGGTCCGAATCCCGTAAACCACTGGTGGTTAACCTCTCGTCCATTCAAATAGGACTGGGCCGTACCGGATTTACCGGCTAACTGCCAGCTTCCAGCCTTACCGATCGACCGTCCCGTTCCGTGGTCAACTACAGCCTCCATACCCTTCAGGAGGGCGGAGGCCGTCTCTACGCTGATCCGGCCTGCCGGAGAAGGAGAATCCTGCAGCGGGAAACTCATCATCGTCTGCCCATTGGCATAACGGATCTCCTTGACCAGCCTGGGCGCGAGCACCCTGCCGCCCTGCAAGAGAGTAACGACCAGATTCGCAGCCTGGAGCGGCGTAACAGCGGCATCCCGCTGGCCTATGGCGGTCTGGGCTACAGCGCCGCTGTCCGCTGCCGACTCTCCTTCCGAAACAAAGATACGTCCCGCCGCCTCCTCAACAAGCGGACGAAGCGGTCCTTTAAGTACTCCATGGCCCTTCTCTGTATACCAGCCTATACGCCGCCCTAGCCCCAGCTGATTGGCTGCAGCAGACAGCTCCCCCGCGCTTAACCGTTCTGACAAGACAGCAAATGTGACATTGCAGGACTGGGCAAGAGCCTCGGTTAAATTCAGCTCTCCATGCCCCCCGGGCAGCCAGCAGGACAAGCCGTAATGTCCATATTCGCCATTACAGCGGAACGTCTCCTTGTAATCCGTAACGCCGGCCTCCAGCGCTGCTGCAGCGGTAACGAGCTTGAACACCGAGCCAGGCGCTGCAGGCTGCAAGACATGGTTAACCGTCTCCCTGCCGCCTTCACGAATATGATTGGGGTTGAATGCAGGCATGGACACAGCAGCTGCTATATCTGCGCTGTCAGCTTCCAGGACGACAATGGCCCCCTCTTTAAGGCCTGCTTGCTCCGCATACTGTTCAATCGACCTCTGCAGCCGGAGATCAAGGGTTGTGACAACCTCAAGCGGATAGTAGGGATTATCGGGCTGCTTTAATCGCACCTCTCTGCCCGCTAGTCCACCCGGCTCACGGATTTGGGAGCGATACAGAACAGTAGGGCCTATCCCTCTCAGCAGCTTGTCCAGCGAGCGCTCAAGCCCCTCTCCGCCTACACGGTCAGACAGCTTCATCTTACCGGAGGCCAGCTCTGAAGCATACAGCTCGGCAATCTGCTCGGGATTTTGGCTGACGTACCCGATCGCGTGAATGCCTGGCAGTGATTCGTGATAGCGAATCGAGTAAGGGACAACGTACAGGCCTTTCATATTCAATGCCATTATATTCTTTACGAGCTCGGCAGAGACAGGAGCAGGTGTTTTCTTACCGGGTTCATGCCACAGCTCCGGTTCCTTAATCGCAGCTAACCAGTCCGCCAACGATTGTGCATCGGTATGCAGCAGAGCGGCAAGCTGTACCAGCTTGGATGAAGGGCCGGTGTCAGCCTGCCTAACAGACTGATCGGGAAACGCAGCCAGCGCGTATATCTGAAGGCCGGCCAGCGGCTGGCCATTTCGGTCTGTAATCCGGCCCCGGCCTGAATCTAGGACGATCCCTTCCTGACGCTGCCTGACCGCATGCTCCGTTAGCGAGGAGCCGTATGCAGGCCAAAGTCCAGTCTGAATGACCGCCAATCTAGCCATATAGGCAAGATAGATTAAGCTGAACAGGACGGCCAGCATGCCAATCCGTCGTGCACGGCCGGTCCTTGTAAAACCTTGCTTCCTGCCTCTGTTCATACGGATACCTCCCCGCGAGTAGTAGTAATACGACCGTTACCAGTTTCACCATACGGCAGACGTTCCATCCCCGACAGACAGCAAAACAGGCTGTCTTCACCAGGATTCTCATCCCTTGGAAGACAGCCTGACAGAATCAGCCTGTGCCTAGCATGCTTATCTCATCTTCATCCTATCTTAATCTGTAGTCCGCTGACTGCCCGTATCAAAACGGGAGAGCGAGCTTTGAAGCTTGTTGGACACTTCCTCCAGCTTGTTGGACAGCTCCACAAGGCCCTCGCTTATGCCAAGCTGTTCATTACTGAGGGAAGCGACCTCCTCAGAGGTAGCTGAAGATTGCTCAGCTACCGCACTCACATTACCCATTGCTTCTGTCAGAACCGACTGCGTTTCATTTAGCTGTGATACCGATGCAGTCACAGCCTGCAGCTGACCGGCAAAGCCGCTCATCTGATTCTGAACGGACAAGAAAATCTCATTGGCTTCCTTAACGGACTGAATCTGTTCCTGGAAAAGCGGATAAGCTTCGGATAAGACGGATACCGTATCCTCAATCTCGGTCTGGATCGTCTCCGTAATCTGGCCGACAACATCAATGGACTGCCGCGACTGATCGGCCAGTTTGCGGATCTCGTCAGCAACCACCATGAAACCTCTTCCTGCCGCTCCAGCCCTCGCTGCCTCAATTGTGGCATTCAACGAGAGAATATTGGTCTGCTTGGTCAGATTATTGAGGACATCCAGGATCTTGCGAATGGAACTCGTACTGTCTTTAAGCTTATCCACCTTCTCTACCATGCTGCGTGTCATTTCTTCCGTTGTACCCGTCTTCTGAATCAGCTCGCCCATATACCGGGTACCCTTCTCACTTGCACGCTCCACTTCTGCAGCCGATGCCCCCATCTCGGTATTCGCATCGGTAACCTTCTGCATACGGCTTGCCATACTTTCGGTAATGTCACTTCCCCGCTCGGCTTCGACTGCCAAGCTGGAAGCGCCGTTCGCGATTTCCTCTGTAGCAACTGCAATTTCCTTCGCCGCCACCGCTGTCTTACGAGAAGCTTCTGTCAATTCGCCTGCCGTGCTCAGCACTTCCTTGGCCGATGAATTCGTCTGATCAACCAGAATTGTGATCTGCTCCATCATCTTGTTGAAGCTCTGTGCCAGCTGGCCAATCTCGTCTTCCTTGCGGATATCCGAGCGGACAGCCAGATTGCCTTTCTCCCCCTCATTCATCAGGTTGCGCAGCTGACCAAGCGGGACAGCAATCATACGGATAACAAGGAAGCCAATACCAATCGCTATCAATGCAGCGGCTGCCGCAATAATCCAGGTCAGATTCCGAATTTGCTTAGCATCTTCGACAAGCGAATCCACCGGTATGGAGCCGACAACCCGCCATGGCATCGTACTGAAGGTATCGTAGACAGCCAATACAGTTTTACCGTCTCCCCGCTCAGTCCGCAGTGAACCTGACTCCTCCGCATGTGTGCTCAAGTCAATATCAAACGGCTGAGCTAATACTTCCTCATTAGGACCAAATACAATATTGCCGTTGTTATCAATAATGTTCAGCATGCTGTCCTCACCAAGGGAGATATCCGCTACCTGCTGTTCGATGATGTCGTAATCAATCTCCATCACAAGCAAATATAAAGGCGCACTGTTGGCCATAGATTTAATCACTCGCGCCATTCCGATCGACGGGGTGCTGTTCGTGCCGCTCAGACCGTTCGGCTGTGTTGGTATCCAATATGTCTTGCCGTTGGCTTCTATCGCCTTGTCATACCAATCCGTCTGCATCGCACCAACGTCTGTAAGCTGAGTTCCTCCCCCGTTGATAACACTAAGGCCCTCCGCCAGCGGGATCATCGCACTGCCAAACAGCGTCTTGCCGTTCGTGTTTAAGAAAGCCTGAAACTTTGTGTCCAATTCTTGTATGAGAGAAAAGCGGGTAAAATCATCTTCATTGCCTGCCAGCAGATCACGCGCTGCATTCTGGAATTCGGTATCCACAACGAGCTGCATGGACATGGCTTCATAGTTTTGGAACATGAGGTCCAGTTTGCCAGCTGTCTGAACAATGGTTTCTTCGCTCATGCCCGCTACCTTATCTTCGATAATCGATTTCGATCGCGAGTAGGAGAAGAGCCCTACAGTGAGAACGCAAACCAGGATACCCGAGAAAATAATCAAGAATAGCTTCGTTCCGACCGACTTGGATACCCCAGCCGACAATAGCGCCTGTGTCTGCTCCCACATCCAGGAGGACAGCTTCCTGGTACCCTTCCATGCAGTACCTGAATGCGTTTTCACCTTGCTTTTCAACATCTGGCGTTTGGCAGGCGACGGCAGCAGGCTGGCCAATCTGCTTGTCCCGGTTCGACTGCCAGCCTTGTCCGGTTGTTCCGGTTTGTCCTGTTGCTTATCCTGTGACTGTGACTTGGTCAATCCTGTCTTGTCCTGCTTCCTGAACCCCTTGAACTTCATAACTAAGACACCACCCGATAAATTGTTGGTAACTGATTGTCTCTATAATCTTCGTGCTGAAGGCCGAGCTTGTAGAATTATCTATCACTCCCGGTGTTTCGTGCACAGGTTAATATAGTCCTATAGTCATAACTATAAACACCTGTTCATTTTTCTTCCCTAAAATTACCTACATCCTTATAGATAGTATCGGTCGAATTTTGTTAAAATGTTAGGTCTATTGGATAAAAAAAAGAGATTTCTACCTATAGTAGAAATCTCTTCATATCATCTTCATATCATCTTCAAGCAGCAGCCTGCATTACTTGCTCTTCCCTGTCCGCTTCCGCATCATATCCATCGCCTTAACCGGATGCTCCACCTGCATCCTGATCAGCTGCAGAGGGTGACGCGCAGCGTCCAGCTTATTTCCCTCTTCATCGGTAATCGTCCCAACGATTTGCTTGAAGAAGGTGCCCTCCGGCCCCACAAACTCGACTTCCTGCCCAGGCTTGAAGTGATTGCGCTGCTGGATCAATGCCTCGCCTGTTGCAGCATCGTAAGCCATAACCACTCCGGCGAAATCATAAGGGGCCGGCTTGTCTTCCGGCTCATATATATGATCCTCTGCACCAGGCGTATCAAAGAAGAACCCGGTGTTCAGCGGTCGGTTAGCAGCCTTATGAATTTCATCAAGCCATTCCTGCTTCAGTTCATAGCCCTCCGGATCGGCAAAATATGCATCAATCGCCTGGCGGTATACGTTAACGACCGTAGCAACATAGTGCAGGCTCTTCATTCGGCCCTCGATCTTGAAGCTGTCGATGCCGACTTCAATCAGATCGGGAAGATGCTCAATCATGCAGAGATCCTTCGAGCCCATCGTAAACTTGTCATCCTGCTCCTGGAAAGCCGGAGCATCTTCATCGACAAACAGATCATATTTCCACCGGCAGGACTGACAGCATCCGCCACGGTTGGAGTCACGGTCTGTAAAGTGATTCGACAGCACACATCTTCCGGAGAAGGAAGAGCACATTGCGCCGTGAATAAAGGCTTCAATTTCGATATCAACATGAGCCTTGATTTCAGCAATTTCCTCCACACTGGTCTCACGGGCCAGCACTACTCTTGGCAGTCCCTCATCCTTCCAGAACTTCACAGCCTGCCAGTTCAGCGTAGACTGCTGGGTGCTCAGGTGAACCTCCAGCTTTGGAGCTACCCGCTGGGCAGTTTCAATGATAGCCGGATCAGCCGCAATGATGGCCGCAATCCCGGCATTTTCAAGCTCCTTCAAATACTGTTCAAGGCCCTCGATATCCTCGTTATGCGCATAGATATTGGTCGCAACGAACACCTTCGCGCCATATCGGCTTGCGAATTCCACGCCTTCCTTCATTTCCTCAAAGCTGAAGTTGCCGGCGTTGGAGCGGAGCCCGTATTTTTGCCCCCCTATATACACAGCATCAGCGCCGTAATGCACAGCAAATTTCAGCTTCTCCAGACTGCCGGCAGGAGCCAGCAGCTCCGGCTTGTCCAAACGGTGCCGCTTGCCTGTATGACGGGGTTTAGTCATGGTTGCCATGTTCTCCACACCTCCTGTGCTCGTTAAGTTTCCTGAAGCTGCATGCAGCAGCGACATCATTAATACACTTGTTCTTTATAGAAGAATCCGAATGACAGCTCACGCCTCGGATCCTGCAGCTCCCGAATCGGATCCAGCCACTCATCCTGGAACTGATAGCCGGCCGGATCTTTCAGATACTCATCTATGGCATGACGGTAAGCGCGAACGACTGTTTCATTATACGCCGGTGTCTTAAGAATGCCCTCGATCTTGAGGGAGTCAATGCCTGCATCCAGCAATTCATGCAAATTCTCCAGCATACAGATATCGTCAGAGCTCATAATATGCGTACCGTTGCTGTCCTCATAGATCGGGTAACGTTCTTCCGGACGCTCTGTCTCAATGAGGAACAGACCTCCTGTTTGTCCAAAGCTTCCGGATTCTTCCTTCAACTCCGACTCAATGCCCGATTTAGCCTGGTGGTCAAGATAGCTGTGAAGCAGGCTGCGCTTGCTATGGTAGATGTTCGTCATCCCATGCACCTGAACCTCTACCTGAAGCTGTGTATGCTGCTTCACCTCAATAACCTGCTCCATGTTCAGCTCACGAGCCAGTACCACCCGGGAAGCTCCTCGCTTTCCCCAGTAATTCGCTGTGGCATAGTTTGTCGAAGTCATTTCGGCATTCCAGTGTAGCTCCAGCTGCGGCGCTTCAGCACGTACCGTCATCATAACCGCCGGGTCTCCGAAGATGACTGCATTTACACCCGCATCCGCCAGTCCGCGAATATAGGCCGGAAGCTCGGGAAGCGTGTCATTATCGATCAGATTGTTGACAGCCGCATAGAGCTTGAAGTTATTGGCCCGTGTATATTCCGCCGCTTCCTTCACGGCTTTCAAGTCAAACTCACCCGCCAGCCGCATGCCATAACGGGCCTCGCCAACCGTGAACGCATTCGCCCCGGCCGCGCCAAGCAGCCGCATTTCCTCAAGAGAGGAAGGCGTGACAAGCAGCTCCGGCTTATAACCGTTATCCATTGTCTGCCGCTCCTTCCTTCGCCGTTTGATTGCTCAGCCTAATGTTTCTTAAGTGTTCATTATAGCTCTCGGCGAACAAATGTGCATAAGTGCCATCTTTCTTGGTTACATAATAATAATATGGCGTATCCTCTGGATAAAGAGCCGCTTCAATGGATTCCAGACTTGGACTTGCAATTGGTCCAGGCGGTATGCCGTCAATCTGATAGGTGTTATACGGACTTTCCACCTTCAAATCCTTCTCATACAGTCTTTCCTTTGGTTTATCCAGCATATATTGAACGGTTGCATCAATCTGCAGCCGCATATGGTCCTCAATCCGGTTGTAGATAACACCTGCTACCAGCTTGCGTTCCTCGTCAACGACTACCTCACGTTCAATCAGCGAAGCGATCGTCATCATGTCATGAAATGAAATGCCGAGCTTATCCAGCTGGTCCTGCCAATCGGCAGGCAGGTTGTCCAATTTGCGGTCCAGCTCATGCAGCATCCGCTGCAGAATGTCCTGCTCCCCGCTCTCCTTAACCATCTCATAGGTATCTGGGAATAAATATCCCTCCAGCTTATGACGAAGCTTCCCGTTATCAGCTGGTACATGCTTAACCGCACCCGATTGGTCAAACAGCTCAGGCTGCTCAGCCAAACGCAGGAACTCATCACGGTCCACCAATCCTTCGGAGCTCAGCTTGTCTGCAATCTGCAGCACCGTGTAGCCTTCGGGAATCGTAAATCGGAAGGTATCCGGCTTGACTGTATCGCCATTATTCAGCTGTCGGATAACCGACTGCAGCGATGTGCCTGGTGCCATCGCATACGTTCCGGCCTGAAACCGGGAACCCTCTCCTTCATAGCGAAGGTAATACTTGAAGATAAATGCATTGCGGATAATGCCCTGCTCTTCCAAAATTTCTGCTACCTTGAACGGGGAAGAGCCGCTCGGTATTTCGAACTGGACCGGTTCACCTTCCGGCGCCGGACGAAGTCCGTTCCACACAAACAAGGCGATGCTTCCCGCTCCGGCCAGCATAAGCCCCAGCAGAGTCAGCACCACCCACATGGTGATCCGGCTTTTGGAACTGGGCGGACTCATATCCTCCCGGCCCGTATGCCCTCCCGTTGTATACGGTTCTGCCATGCCCTTATTTCAACTCCTCAACATACTGACAACTAGGGTAAAGGGACGGGATATCCCGCCCCTTCTGTTACCTATATCCATACTTGTTAAGCCTCAAATCGGTTATTCCTGTTCAAACAGCAGTTCATCATAAGCCTCTGCTGCGGACTCCCATTCGTCTTCATCGTCAATCGATTCCAGACTCAGCTCACCGCCCGGCTGTTCCACAACCTTGAAGAAGGCAATCTCGTCCTCTTTCCGCATGGCAGGTGTCTGAAGAGCCGCATAAGCCCCGATCCCGGCACGATACTCCGCTAATATACGAAACGACTCCGTACTGCCATCATCGGACACAAGCTCGAGCTCATTGCCAAATGCATCCTTCAGGCGTGCGAGCCGCTCGACGGTACTGGAGAATCCCTGTTCAGCCATCAGCTAATCGCTCTCTTCCAATTCGCCGATCAGCGTATTAAAGGTCTCTTCGACCATGTTCCATTCTTCTTCATCGTCAATCGTGTAAAGCTTGAGATCATCGCCGTCTTCCTCATAACGGAACGCGTACACCTCATCAGTCTCTTCCTCTTCGCTGCTGAGCGGCACAACCATCATGTACTTCTCGTCAGAGCCATCAACTTCGAATTTCATCACGACTTCAAACTCTTCCTCGTTACCTTCTTCATCCGGAATATATATGATTTCCGGTTCTTCAAACTGCATGTCGTCCTTTGTCATCGTTACCCTCACCTTTTCGTATTAGAGTCAAGAAAATTTTGCAAAATGAGCGCTGCCGCCATTTTGTCCACCACTTGCTTCCTCTTCTTGCGGCTGATGTCCGCCTCAAGCAGGGTTCGCTCCGCGGATACTGTGGTCAGCCGTTCATCCCATAGGTGAACAGGTAAGTTTAGTTTCTCGCGCAAGGTTTGCGCAAATGCGATGCAAATTTCGCCACGCGGCCCGATCGTCCCGTTCATGTTCTTCGGCAGACCGACAACGATTTCACTGACCTCGTGTTCCTTAACCAAGCCGGCGATTTCCTCCAGCTCCCCACTGTCCCGTCGTTTAGCGACAACGCCAAGACCCTGGGCGGTCCACCGGAACGCGTCGCTTACGGCAACACCGATTCTCCGGTCGCCGTAATCCAGCCCCATTACACGCATGTACTGCCGGCCCCATTTCCCTGTGCTCGCAGAGCTTACCTGTGCTGACGCAGATAAGCCCGGACAAGCTCCTCGATCAATTCATCTCTTTCCATCTTGCGGATCAGGCTTCTGGCGTTGTTGTGGCGGGGAATGTAAGCCGGATCCCCAGACAGAAGATAACCGACAATCTGGTTAATCGGATTGTATTCCTTCTCCACCAGAGCATCGTAGACCGACAGCAAAATCTCCTCTGAAGAAGATTCCATCTCCTCTGCCTTCACATTGAACTTCATTGTTTTGTCCATGGAACTCATCGCCAGCGCACCTACCTTTCAGGGTAAAACCGTTATCATATTTCCACTATATCACATTTGCCTCTGCGAGAACCAGTTCCTCTGCAAGCACAAGCGCTTCTTGCAGCTTGGACGGGTCCTTGCCGCCTGCCTGGGCCATATCCGGACGACCGCCGCCGCCTCCCCCGCAGCGCGCTGCAATCTCTTTGATCAGCTTGCCGGCGTGGAAGCCCTTCTTCACCAGATCTTCCGATACACTGACCACGAAGTTGACTTTCTCGTCCTGCTTGGCGCCGAGCACCATCACTGTCTGTCCGCCAAGCTTTGGCTTCAGCTCATCGGCGATGCCGCGAAGTGCATCCATGCTGCCCGCATTAACCGCGGCCGCCAGGAATTTCACTTCGCCCAGCTGTTTCACCTGCTGCTCCAGCGATCCTGCTTCAATCCGGGACAGCTTCGCCTGAAGCGACTCGTTCTCACGAGACAGTTCTTTCACCTGACCGAACAGTGCGTCAAGCCGCTTCGGCACATCAGCCACATTGGACTTCAGCATGCCTGCCGCCTGCTTCAGCAGCTCCAGCTGCCCGTCCATATACGTATACGCATGACGGCCTGTAACAGCTTCAATCCGGCGCACGCCCGAGCCGATGCCGCTCTCGCCGATCAGCTTGAACAGCCCGATCTGGGCGGTGTTGGTCACATGGCAGCCGCCGCACAGCTCAATGCTGTAGTCGCCAACCTGGACAACACGGACGGTGTCCCCATACTTCTCACCGAAGAGCGCCATCGCCCCCATCGCCTTGGCTTCCCCGATCTCTTTCCACTCAATAGTAAGCGGTGTGCCGGCCCAGATCTGCTCATTCACCCGGCGCTCAATATCCGCAAGCTCCTCAGCCGTTATGCTCCCGAAGTGTGAAAAGTCAAAGCGCAGCCGTTCTGCCTCAACCAGTGAGCCTGCCTGGTTTACATGCTCGCCGAGGACCTCCTTGAGCGCTTTGTGCAGCAGATGCGTCGCCGTATGGTTCTTGATGATATCGTCGCGCATTCCGCGGGTAACCTCTGCCTTTACCATATCCCCGGTACGCAGCGAGCCCGACTCTACCCGTACAACATGCACGTGCTGGCCGTGCGGCGCTTTGGACATATCGGTTACCTCGGCACGGACACTGCTGCCGGTAAGAGTACCCAGATCGCTGATTTGACCGCCGCTCTCTGCGTAGAACGGCGTCTTGTCCAGAATCACCAGACATTCCGTCCCTTCTGCTGCAGTATCTACAAGCTGGTCGTCCGCGATGATCGCCACGACCTTGGCTTCTGCCTCAAGACGGTCATACCCGATGAATTCACTTACTTCCGTCAAATCAGCAAGCGGTCCGCCCTGCACCTTCATACTGCCGGAGTCCTGGCGAGCAGAGCGGGCACGCTCACGCTGCGACTGCATAGCCGCATCAAAGCCTTCCCGGTCAACCGTCATGTTATGCTCAGCCGCGTAATCCTCCGTGAGGTCAAACGGAAATCCGTACGTATCATAGAGCTTGAACGCATCGTCGCCGCCAATTACTGTACGGCCTGCCTCCCGCGCTGATTCCACCAGGCCGGACAATATTGCCAGCCCGTCAGACAGCGTTTCGTGGAAGCGCTCCTCCTCGGTCCGGATCACCCGCTCGATAAACTCACGCTTGTCCACCACCTCAGGGTAGTAGACACCCATCACATCACCAACCACCTTAGTCAGGCTGAAGAGGAACGGACGGTCAACCCCGAGCTTCTTGCCATAGCGCACAGCACGGCGCAGAAGTCTGCGGATAACATAACCCCGGCCTTCATTGGAAGGGAGTACGCCGTCGCCAACCGAGAATGCAACCGTACGGATATGATCCGCGATTACCTTCAATGCGATATCGGTCTCTGTCTGCTGTTTGTAGCTTACGCCTGCGATCCGGCAGGTTTCCTCAATGATCGGCATGAACAAGTCTGTATCAAAGTTGGATTCAACATCCTGCAGAATAGAAGCGAACCGTTCCAGGCCTGCGCCGGTATCAATATTCTTGTTCGGAAGCGGCGTGTAGCTGCCGTCCTTGTTATGGTTGTACTGGGAGAATACAAGGTTCCAGACTTCGAGGAAACGCTCGTTCTCTCCCCCAGGGAAGCATTCCGGGTCCGCCAGGTCCCCGTACTTCTCACCGCGGTCGTAGAAAATTTCCGTACAAGGTCCGCATGGGCCCTCGCCGATATCCCAGAAGTTATCCTCCAGCTTGATAATACGTTCAGCAGGAAGACCGATCTTCTTGTTCCAGAACTCGAATGCTTCCTCATCCTCGGGGTGGACGGTAACCGAAAGCCGGTTCGGATCGAAGCCGATCCACTGCGGGCTCGTCAGAAACTCCCAGGCCCAGGTAATCGCCTCTTCCTTGAAATAATCGCCTATGGAGAAGTTGCCGAGCATCTCGAAGAACGTATGGTGACGCCGCGTCTTGCCGACATTCTCGATGTCATTGGTGCGGATGCACTTCTGGGAATTCGTAATCCGCGGATTCTCCGGCTTCACCCGCCCGTCAAAATAGGGCTTAAGCGGCGCCATTCCCGCATTAATCCATAGAAGGGTCGGATCGTTATGCGGCACGAGCGGGGCGCTCGGCTCGATATTGTGGCCTTTGCTTTCGAAGAAGGCGAGCCACTTGGAACGGATTTCACTTGCTTTCATGACTGGTTACCCCCAATGGTTATAAAAAAATAAAAAACGCCCTTGCATGATGCAGGGACGAATTGTGTTCGCGGTACCACCCTGGTTATCGGTCCGAAAAACAACAGCCGATCGCCTTCACTAAAGACGTTAACGGGTCTTACCCGGTGAGGTTCGCTCACGCTCTGAAACGAGCTTTCAACCGTCCTGTTCGCCAAGGATTCTCACAGCCGGCAGGTCCCGTGAAAGGACAACTGCCGGAATCCCCTCTCTGCTGGCGGGCTCCGGTTTACTTATGTTTCATCATCGCTTTAAGCCGGTATACGGTTACAGCTGGTATATTCAATGAAAAGTATAGCGAAGGCGGCGAAACCTGTCAAATGGTCTTGCGGCGCACGTAATAAGCGAACAGATGCTGCAAAATCACCTTAAGTGCCGCAAAGATCGGAACAGCCAGAATTAGTCCGACAAGACCGGCTATTTCACCCCCGACCAGCAGAGCAAATATAATTGTGAGGGGATGCATATGAAGAGTACGGCCGACGACCTGCGGCGAAATCACATTGCTCTCGATCACCTGGCAGGCCGTATTCACGATGACGACAAGCAGCATCATTTTGAATGAAATCGTCGAAGCGACGACCAGCGCGGGCGCTGCCCCGAGGAATGGCCCCAGATAAGGAATAACATTGGTGATCATGACAACACCGGCCAGCAGCAGCGGATACGGCAGACCGGAGAGCCAATAGCCGATGTAAGCCAGAATGCCGACCAGCACGCAGACGATAAATTGACCGCGAATGTAACTGCCGAGCGCCTCGTCTATGTCCTTGAACAGCCGGACGGCACTCTGTCTGTGCGCACTGGGCACATAGGCGATCACCGTACGCTCAAACACCGCGAAATCTTTCAAGATGTAGAACGCGAGAAACGGTATGATAAAAGCCACAAACACAACGTTAATCATGGCGCCGATGTTATTCACGAAGGAGATAACCGCTTCCGACATCCGCTTCTCAAGCTCGTAGATTGAATTATTAATGCCTGACCGGATGCTCTCCGGCAGGAAGGAATTATTGTTCAAGTCGTTTATAAACGATTGCGCCCGCATCGTCAGCTCCGGGGCATGCTTATTGAGCGCCTCAAGCTGCTCGACAAACATCGGAATCAGATTGAGCAGCAGAACCGTAAGCGCCGCGCAGAAAACCGCATAGATCAACAGCACGGCTACAGAGCGGGGCATTTTTCGTTCGGCAAGCATACAGACAATCGGATTAAGCACATAAGAGATGATCATCGCAATGAGGAAAGGGGCCAGCACTGTTTTCAGAAAACTGTACACCACTACAATAACCGGCTTCAGCTGCAGCAGAAGAAGCAGCGCCGTAAGTGCCAGAATGACAAGAACAAGACCATAAAACAAGCGGCTGTTGGACCACTTTTCCACTCTATCCCCCCTTTGCACCGCGTCAATCAGAACCTGTACCATCATTATATGTACAAGGTGGACAATTCATCCTTTTTCCCTGAACGCAATAACTTCCTCAAGGGGGCTGAGCGCTTACAAACCTCAAAAAAAGACAGCCTTAAGGGGCTGTCTTTGGTGCTCCGTGCGCGCGGGACGCGCCGTTTATGTAGCGTGAATGTGATGGACTGGCTGATCTTCAAAAAACAGATCGTCCAGAGAGCTGAGTGTTCCGTCTTCCTCTACCTGGAATACAGACATCTTCTCTCCGTTAACTGTCAGTTCTATGAAGCAGCCCCAGCAATAAAATTGGTGCGAGCCGATTTTTCCGATATCCTTCGAGTTGCAATTGGGGCATCTCATCATAAAAGCATATCTCCCTATTTTCCCGTTTCAGAAGCGACGATTGCCTCCAGGTCTCTCTCGCAGCGGGCAGGCACGATAATGGCATCCTCCCCCAATGTGACTTCGTCAGGGTCAGCGGGTGCTTTCAGCCACTTCCGCCCTTCCATCAAGTCCGAGACAAAACCATCTGACAATTCAAACCCTACTAATGGTGTACCCATTTCTTTCCTAAAATAAACATCTGAGACATGTCCAAGCTGGTGGCCCTTCTCGGTAATGACCGCCATATCCCGCAGCTTGATCATGCCTGTTTGGAAGGTACGGCCAATCTCGGAGGCGCGAAGACGCCGGACGTCCTTCCCGTCCTTGATCATGACTGCATCGCTGCCGCAAGCTTGTACATTATCCCATAGAACAGCAGTATAGTAGGTTGTCAGCCACCATCTGCTTGCCTTTATAATCAGGCCTGAGGCAACCCAGTGCTCATCGAACCACAGATCCAGCACCTTGCCTATCTGGTCGCCCGTGCCAATCTCGATAACTGGCAGTCTGAGCACATTCTGAAGCTTGATCACAATAAATCGTAAGCCCCCTAAGTATTACTACGGATTCGCTTCACAACGGTTGCAATTTTGCCAGCCGCTGTCTCCACTTCTTCCATAGTATTCCCCAAACCGAAGCTGAAACGCACGGCCGACATAAGCCGCTGCTCCGGAAGGCCCATTGCCTTCAACACGTGCGAGCGCTCAAGCGAGCCCGATGTGCAGGCTGATCCGCTTGCCGCGGCTATACCTTCCATATCCAGGTTCATCAGCATCGTCTCCGTATCCGTTCCGATCAGGCTGATGTTCGTGATGTGGGGAAGACGGCTGTCCAGACTGCCGTTGACCACGGCACGGTCTTCGCCCAGTGCTTCCTGGATCAGCTGCTCAAACCGGTCGCGGAGTGCCGCCGTATCGAGAGCCTTGTTATGTAAATCTGAAGCAGAGATCCGCACCGCTTCGGCAAAGCCGGCGATTCCGGCGATATTCTCGGTTCCAGCCCGCCGCTTGCGCTCCTGCGCTCCACCGAAGACAGACGGCTCAAACGGTGTTCCTGCTGCTATGTACAACGCACCGGTGCCATGCGGCCCGTTAATCTTATGTGCCGAGAAGGACACGAAATCTGCCGCAAGCTCTGACAGACGGATAGGTACAGCACCCAGAGCCTGCACAGCATCTATGTGATATAAAGCACCGTGGCTGTGCACCAGCTCGCCGATCTGCTCAACTGGCTGCAGTGTACCCACCTCATTGTTCCCCCACATAATGCTGACAAGGCCTGTCTCTGGACGAAGGGCCTGCTGCAAATCGTCTATCCGGATTTTGCCCTCCTGGTCAACCGGCAGAACCGTTACGTCAAATCCCCGCTCTGCGAGCGCCTCACAGGCATGCAGTACCGCGTGATGCTCAACTGCCGATGTGATGATATGGTTACGGCCCCTCTTCCGCATGGCGGCCGCTCCGCCCATCAAGGCAGCATTGTCGCTTTCCGTTCCTCCCGAAGTGAAGACAAGCTCGGAAGGCTTGCAGCCGATAACCTCCGCTGTCAGGTCTCTTGCCTTGTTAAGCCGCTGCCTGGCGGCACGGCCATAAGCATGGATGCTTGAAGCATTGCCCGGCTGTCCTTGCAGGATGTCCATCATCACTTCCACTACCTGCGGATGCATCGGTGTCGTAGCTGCATGATCCAGATAAAAGGTTCTCATCGCTATCATTCCCTAGTCTTCTTTAAATGTAGAACATATAGCTGTCAATTTCACTCTCATCCTTAAAGGCGATCAGGTCAGCCAGTGTCGTGGAGTCGAGCACACTTGCAATGCTGTCCCGGATCCGGAGCCACAGATCCCGCTTGGCCGGATCATCCTCTTCGGTAAAATCGACCGGCGAAATCGGACCTTCCAGAATCCGGATAATGTCGCCTGCCGTTACACTTTCGGGCTCCTTGGACAGCACATAACCGCCATAGGCTCCCCGGATGCTCTTCACCATACCGGCATTCCGCAGCGGCGCAACCAGCTGTTCAAGATAATGCTCCGACAACTGGTTCCGTTCCGCGATGCTCTTAAGAGAAAGTGGACCCTCGCCAAACTTAGCAGCAAGCTCCATCATAATCGTCAGACCGTAACGGCCTTTCGTTGAGATTTTCAAATTATGCGCACCTCTTCCGTCCGAACGGCACCGGCCCGCCCAACGGGCCTGCACCTGTAGTATCAACCTAAAGCAAACCATGGTATTCCCATAACAGTTCTATGTTAACATATCAATTTAAGTTTGCGTTAAAAAACGTGTCGCCTCCATAAATTAATTCGTTCGACTCATGCCCTGCGACTTGCTCATCATCGAATCCTTCCCGTTTGCCGTCTGGATATGAAAACATACTGCGGGATGTGGTACAATGTTAAGACGGCCAGAACATTGTTTTGGTTGCATATCAGGCTATATGTCAGGCGGTGAATATAATGACACAGAAGAGCAACAGCGAAACACGCGTAGTCGTGGGCATGTCGGGCGGCGTCGATTCCTCGGTAACCGCACTTCTGCTCAAGCAGCAGGGCTATGATGTGATCGGCATTTTTATGAAGAACTGGGATGATACCGATGAGTTCGGCCACTGCACGGCTGAAGAGGACGCTGAGGACGTCCGCCGTGTGTGCGACCAAATCGGCATTCCTTACTATACGGTTAATTTCGAGGAAGCGTATTATGATAAAGTATTCAGCTACTTCCTCGATGAATATAAGCGCGGGCGCACGCCTAATCCCGATGTCATGTGCAACCGCGAGATCAAGTTTGGCGATTTCCTGAAGAAGGCGCTCAGTCTCGGTGCTGACTACCTGGCAACCGGACATTACGCCCGTGTAGAGCAGTCTGGCGGTGGTGTACGTCTGCTGCGGGGTGTAGATGCCGGCAAGGATCAGACCTACTTCCTTCACGCACTGTCTCAGGAACAGCTGTCCAAGGCGATGTTTCCGATCGGCCACCTGCCGAAGCCGGAAGTGCGCCGCATTGCAGAGGAAGCCGGTCTTGCTACTGCGAAGAAGAAGGACAGCACGGGCGTCTGTTTTATCGGAGAGCGCAACTTCAAGGAGTTCCTCAGCGGCTATCTGCCGGCCAAGCCTGGCAGCATGATTGATGTACGGACAGGTGAGATCAAAGGCCGTCACGACGGGCTTATGTACTACACCCTCGGTCAGCGCCAGGGGCTGGGAATCGGCGGATCGGGCACCGGAGAGCCCTGGTTCGTCGCGGATAAGAACCTGGAGCGCAACGAGCTGATCGTTGTGCAGGGCGAGAACCATCCCGTGCTGTATTCCGAAGGACTTACAGCTGCGGGCGTCAACTGGATTGCTCCTTCCAAGCCGGAAGGCTCGTTCCGGTGCACGGCCAAGTTCCGTTACAGGCAGCCTGATCAAGGCGTAACCGTCAACGTTTTGGCGGATGGGACAGCAGAGGTTGTCTTTGACAAACTCCAGAAGGCTGTTACGCCTGGCCAGTCCGTCGTCTTCTACAATGGCGAGATCTGCCTCGGCGGCGGTACGATTGACCGCGTTCACAAGGTTGACCCGGCCAAATTCGAAGGTGCGCCAGGCAGCACGGTTACAACGCGTTAACGGTAAAGCCTTGCGGCCGGGTAAGCTACAAGGCTTACTTTATTCCAGATCCGTTACATCCGGTTGGCAAGTAAGAGCCAGAGCTTCAATCATTGTAAAAAAAGGCTGCCAGTCTGGTCACTAGGACCGCCGGCAGCCTTTTCTATTGCTTACTATCCCGTCTCCGACTGAAGCATCGGATCCTCGCTATCCTGAGAGTCCAGGAGTTTGACCGTTATTCGTGAGATACGGAGATGATCGGTTTCCTCGATCTTGAATTCGTGGGTATCGCGATAATAGACGCTTTGCCCCTTCTTCGGCGGAATTTCCACTTGTGCATAAATCCAGCCGCCAATCGTATCATAATCATCGCTCTCGATCTCAAGGCCGAAGTAGCTGTTCACCTCTTCAATCAGCATCAAGCCGTTGATTGAATAGGTTTGCTCGTCGCGCTGCTCCAGATCCGGACGCTCCTCATCAAACTCATCCTGAATCTCACCGACGATCTCTTCCATGATATCCTCTAGTGTGACCAGACCGGAGGTACCGCCGTATTCATCAATAAGGATGGCAATTTGCGTCTTCTTCTTCTGCATAAGCTTCAGCAGTGTGCTGATCTGCATCGATTCCGGCACCGTCGTAATCGGGCGTGTTATCTGGCGGATGCTGGTCAATTTCTGGGCACTTACTTTGAGCAGATCTTTTATATGGACGAAACCGATAATGTTGTCTTTGTCCTGTTCGCAGACCGGATAACGGGTATGCATCTCCTGCAGCGCAAACTTCTGGTTCTCCTCAAAGGAGAGATTGGCGTACAGACAGTTCATCTCCGTCCGTGGAATCATAATCTCCTTCGCAGTGGTATCCGCGAAATCAAAGATATTGTCCACGAGGGTAAGCTCCGTGTTGTCAATCAGCCCGCTCTTATGGCTTTCCTTCATCAAAATCCGGATTTCTTCCTCCGTATGGGCGGATTCATGCTCGGATGCGGGTGCAATGCCAAACAGCTTCAACAACCTGTTGGCGGTTCCATTTAGAAACCAGATGAACGGATACATGATTTTGTGGAAAATAATCAGCGGCCACGCGGTCAGCAGCGTAATGCCCTCTGATTTGCGGATTGCAAGCGTCTTAGGCGCCAATTCACCAAGCACGATGTGCATGAACGTAATCAGCGAAAAAGCAATAATAAATGCAATCGTATGAACGACTACTGCACTTCCGACTCCGAGCTCCATCAGCCAAGGCTCAAGAATCCTGGCGATTGCCGGTTCACCGAGCCAGCCCAGACCAAGCGAAGCCAGCGTGATGCCCAGCTGACAGACAGACAAGTAGGCGTCCAGGTTATTCGTCACCTGAACCGCATACTGGGCCCTCTTGTGGCCTTCAAGCATCAGGGAGTCAATCCGGCTGCCTCTCACCTTAACCATGGCGAACTCAGCCGCTACAAAAAAGCCGTTCAAAAATACCAGTAACAAAATCAAGATCAAGCTCAAAAATATGGGTAACGGGTCGCTGTTCAACGATTCCCTGTCTCCGTTTGCCGCCTGGCGGCTTTAGCGGGGGACAGGTGCACCTCCTTCAGGGTATAAAATATAATAAATCGTTATAATAATTAAGATTAGTCGATCATGGCCTTCGGCGTCAAACGCCGGTTTCAAGGCTGTATTTATGTTTATTCGGCATAGGTTGACCTTTATGAACCTTTTGCTGGCTCTAACGATGATTTTTGCCCTTCTATCTCGGTGTACCACGGTTTCGGCGGCGTTTGGCCTGATTTTGCTGGATTTTTTCCTCCATGCCCTGCGCTGTTGCCCGGTAATAGTCATGACCCCGCAGATTGTCGGGCAGGTACTGCTGCTCCACATAATGGCCCGGATAGTCATGGGGGTATAAATAACCGGTGTGGCCAAGCTGCACGGAGCCCTTATAATGGCCATCCCGGAGATGCAGCGGCACCTCCATCGTACCGCTCCGCTCAATCGCCGCTCCAATACGGCCGATCGCTTCCGTGACCGCATTGGACTTCGGACTCTCCACCGCAAACAGGATCGCCTGCGATATATTGTACTTGGCCTCCGGCCAGCCGATCTTATGGTAGGCGTCCATTGCGGTTACTGCCTGCACCATCGCCTGGGGATTCGCCAGTCCAATGTCTTCACTGCAGGCCACAATCAACCGCCGCAGGAAGGTCATCGGGTCCATCCCAAGCTTCTCTACCGCGTACAGAAACCAGAACAATGCCGCATCGCTGGATCCTCTGACACTCTTATGAAAGGCTGACAGAACATCGTACTGGGTAGATTCATCAGCCTTCATCGTCGGCTTGCGGATCGACTCCTCAGCAACCTCCAGGTTGATATGAACGGAACCATCCGGCTGCGATGGCGTCGTTACAGCAGCCAGCTCCAGCGCATTGAGCGCCCTCCTGATGTCGCCTCCGGCCATGGAAGCGATATGTGCCAGCGCATCCTCATCGGCCTGCAGCCTCATGAAGCCCAAGCCCCTGTCCTTGTCCTTCAGCGCACGCCGCATGGCTTCCATTGCATGCTCCCCGGTCAGCGGCTCAAGCTGAAACAGCGTAGATCTCGACAGCAGTGCCCCGTTAACATGGTGGAACGGATTTTCGGTCGTAGCGCCAATAAAGATAATAATCCCCTGCTCCA
Organism: Paenibacillus sambharensis; assembly: GCF_003233845.1. Taxonomy (GTDB): domain Bacteria; phylum Bacillota; class Bacilli; order Paenibacillales; family Paenibacillaceae; genus Paenibacillus_I; species Paenibacillus_I sambharensis. Next base: position 128,658 of record NZ_QKRB01000054.1, on the reverse strand, counting down.
CAGCCGGCAGCAGCGCATCCTGGCGTGATGTATTAAAGCGATGGACTTCATCCAAGAACAGGATTGTCTTCCTGCCGTACATCGATTTCGTCGTTTTCGCCCGGTCAATGACCTCGCGGACATCCTTAACCGACGCATCGACGGCGTTCAGCTTGATGAAATCTCCCTCGGTTTTCTTTGAGATAATATGGGCAAGTGTTGTCTTGCCGCAGCCCGGAGGGCCATACAGCAGTATGGAAGACACCTGGTCCCCCTCAATCGCCCTTCTAAGCAGCTTGCCCGGGCCCACGATATGGTCTTGGCCGATATAGTCGTCCAGCGTCTCTGGACGCATGCGGTCCGCTAGCAGCCTGGCCCGGGGCTTTGCTTCTTCCTGATAGGAGAATAAGTCCATATCCGCTTTCCTTTCGTCCGTAACTTAATTATTTCAATGCCATTATACCATATTCGCACACATGTTCTCTACTTGCCTTTATCAGCACAGGTCAATACAGCACAAAAAACCGGCAGGTACATCCTTCATCCCCGCCGGCTCTTTGAGCGTGCTGGAGCACGAGTACGATCAGCCCTTGGCATAGGGGCCCTTCATTCCCTGCTTCAGCTTCTGAATCGATTCAGCAATTCGCCTGGTGCGTGTTTCCTCCCGCTTGGCGTCCTTCACCCAGCGGATATATTCCTTCCGGCCAGAAGCAGGCAGCCTGTCGAAGAATGCGGCTGCCTCAGGCTCCGCAGCCAATGCTTGTCCCAGTTCTACCGGAACTGTCTCCGCTTCGGCCGCAGCAGCCCGGGAGCCAGCCATGGAGCCTTTATCAGGGATGCGCTGCGGTCTCGTTCTGCTGGCTACGGCGGAAGAAGGGCGAAAACGGCTGGCTGTCCACGTATCATCCACTGCTACCTGAGCGATGCCCGCCAGTCCTCTTGACGTTACAGCTTCCCAGCCCTTATCCCGGTTAAGGTCGGTCTTAATCCCCGAGCTGCCCTTGGGATAACAGATCCACAGCAAGCCGTCATGCTTGGCAGCCGTCACCGCTGACGGCGCATATTCGTTGAGTTCAGCTACGGATCCAGCAAACAGCATGACAAAGTCATACTTTCCGGAAGCTCCTTCGTCGAAACGACAGGCCTCTTCCGCTAATCCCAGTTCCCTGATATAAGCATCTTCAGGCGGGTTCATGATAAGAGCCTTCATACCCGGTTCCAGCCGCAATTTGCGCACCAAGGCCTCATTCACAGCTGTACACCATTTCGCTCCAGCAGCTCACGCACGGCTACACTCACCATAATCAGTCCGGCTACAGGCGGGACGAAGGCGTTGCTCGCAGGCGGCATCTTTGCTTTGCGGATTTCCGGTGCGTTCTCCGGTACGATGCGCTGGGTTACGTCCTCTCGAGGCTTCTTAGGCTCCTCAGTCGAGAATACAACCTTAACCCCTCGCTTTACGCCCTCACGGCGGAGCTTCTGGCGCACCACCCTGGCTACAGGGTCCGTATGGGTCTTCGAGATATCGACCACCTGGAATTTGGTCGGGTCCATCTTGTTAGCCGCTCCCATACTCGAGATGATCGGTATCTTCCGCTCCAGACACTGCTTGATGAGATGAACTTTATACGACAGTGTATCGGATGCGTCCAGCACATAATCAAGCTCATATTCAAACAGCTTCTCATAAGTTTCTTCCGTGTAGAACATGCGCAGCGAAACCGCGTCGCACTCCGGATTAATCAGCTTGATACGCTCCTGCATCAGATCGGCCTTTGGCTGGCCGACCGTAGTCGTAAGCGCATGGATTTGCCGGTTTACATTGGTAATGTCGACTACGTCCTTGTCAATCAGGATAATCCGGCCTACCCCAGTCCGGGCCAGCGCCTCGGCTGCAATGGAACCGACTCCGCCGATTCCGAGCACGGCAACCGTACTGTTCTTCATTACCTCAAGCCCTTCAGGCCCGATCGCAAGCTCCGTACGGGAAAACTGGTGCAGCATCTTAAACATCGCTCCTTCCGGGCAGATCATCATTGTCAGCATATCCCTGCCTGCTGTCCGTTTACTTAAGAATGGACCGCCTCTCCAGGAAATTAACCCGTAATGAGACAGTCCACACTTTTTCCATTCCATCATGTTAGCCATGGATAACTGCCTTTCAGGCAGTCACCCTGGTATCGTTCTGTTGTTAAGCTTTCGGTGCTTCTGCCTGCCCAGGCTTAGCACTAGGCTTCGGCACGGTACGAATATGCAGCTGCTGAAGCTGGGACGGCTCAACTGGCGCCGGCGCGTCACACAGCAGGTCTGTGGCATTCGCTGTCTTTGGAAATGCGATCGTCTCACGGAGGTTGGTCCGGCCTGTCAGAAGCATAACGAGACGGTCAAAACCAAAGGCGATGCCGCCATGAGGCGGTGTGCCATATTCGAACGCTTCAAGCAGGTAGCCAAAGGACTCATAAGCCTCTTCCATCGTGAAGCCGAGTGCCTTGAACATCATTTCCTGCACCTCGCGCTTGTAGATCCGCATCGAACCGCCGCCAACCTCATAACCGTTCAGAACAAGGTCATACGCTTGTGCGCGAATGGCGCCAGGGTCGGTTTCGAACAGATGAAGATCATCTTCATGCGGACGGGTGAACGGATGATGCTCCGCTACATAGCGCTTCGCCTCTTCGTCCCAGCCAAGCAGCGGGAAATCAACTACCCAAGCGAATTTATAGACGGAATCGTCAATCAGACCCAGCTCGCGGCCAATCTTCAGACGCAGGTTGCCAAGCACATCTGCAACCACCTTCTTCTTATCGGCCGAGAACAGGAGCAGGTCCCCTTCTTCGACGCCAAGGCGTTCAGTCAATGCGCTGATCTCTTCCGGCTTGAAGAATTTGACGATTGGCCCGCGCCACTCGCCTTCCTTGACGGTGACCCATGCAAGACCCTTGCCGCCGTAGCGTGCCGCAAACGGCTGCAGATCATCCAGCTCCTTACGGCTCCAGCCTGCGCAGCCTTTGGCATTAAGCGCCTTGACGACGCCGCCTGAGCCAGCCACGCTTGCAAACACCTTCACATCACTGCCGGAGACGATATCCGTAATATCCTCCATCTCCAGGCCAAAACGCAGGTCAGGCTTATCCGAGCCATACTTGTTCATGGCATCGGCATACGTAATACGCTGGAACGGACGGGACAGCTCGGCGCCTACCGTTTCACGGAACAGCTTAACCGCCAGCTCTTCCATCATATCAAGCAGCTGGTCCTGGGACAGGAAGGAGGTCTCAATGTCCACCTGTGTAAACTCCGGCTGACGATCCGCACGGAGGTCTTCATCACGGAAGCAGCGTGCGATCTGGTAGTAGCGCTCAATGCCGCCGACCATCAGCAGCTGCTTGAAAATTTGCGGCGATTGCGGAAGCGCATAGAACTCCTCCGGATGAACCCGGCTTGGTACCAGGTAGTCTCTCGCGCCTTCAGGGGAGCTCTTGGTCAGAATCGGTGTCTCCACCTCGATAAAGCCATTGTCGTCCAGATAGTCACGGAAAATTTTGGCTGCCTTTGAACGAAGCAGCAGCGTGTTCTGCATCTCCGGCCGGCGAAGATCCAGATAACGGTACTTCAGACGCAGCGATTCATCAACCTCCACGCCATCCTCAACCGGGAATGGAGGTGTCTTGGCCGCACTCATAATCTCGATTTCTTTAACGCGGATTTCGATTTCGCCTGTCGCAATGTTCGGATTGAACGTTTCCGGGTCACGCTGGACCACTTCACCGCTAACAGCAAGCACGTATTCGCTGCGGGCGCGGTCAGCAATGTCAAGCGCTTCTCCGGAGAAGTCCGGGTTAAATACGATCTGTACAATACCGGTACGGTCACGCAGATCAATGAAGAGCACGCCGCCTAGGTCGCGTCTGCGCTGTACCCAGCCATTCAAGGTTACCTTTGTTCCGACATCGGATTTCGTCAGTTTGCCGCAGTCATGTGTTTTGAGCATCATAATCTTAGTTCCTGCCTTTCTATGTTCCTCTTTGGTTTATTGTGAGATGGACTGCTTGATTTCATCCGCAAGCTTGTCCAGTGATACCACACGCTGCTCGCCGGATTCCATATGCTTCAGCGCAATCTCGCCGCGCGCCAGCTCATCCTCGCCGAGGATCGCCGTAAAGCGCGCTTCATAGCGGTCGGCCGACTTCATCTGTGCCTTCATCTTGCGCCCGAGATAATCGCGGTCGGCGGCAATGCCCTGTTCCCGGAGCTGCTGCACGATCCGTACGGTTTCCCGCTCTGCGTCCTCGCCGAGCCCGACCACATACACATCCAGACGGCTGAGGCCTTCAAGCTCATTCGTCTTGCTCTCAAGCAGCATGACAGCCCGCTCAAGACCAATACCAAAGCCAATGCCAGGCTGATCCGGACCGCCGATCTCCCCGACTAGCCCGTTGTAACGGCCGCCGCCGCCAACCGTGTCGATTGCCCCGATGCCTTCCGCCTTGTATTCAAAAGCGGTGTGCGTATAGTAGTCGAGTCCGCGTACCAGACGGGAATTAATAGAATAGCCGATTCCCATGGCCTCCAGGTATGCTTTTACCGCTTCAAAATGCGTGCTGCACTCCTCATCCAGACTATCCAGTATCGAAGGCGCATCCGTGAAATGCTTCTGGTCCGTCTTACAGTCCAGAACGCGCAGCGGGTTGCGGTCCATCCGTGACTGGCAGTCCTTGCACAGCGTCTCACGCATCGGCTCCAGGAAGCTAAGCAGCTTCTCGCGGAAAGCAGCGCGGACGGACGGAGTACCAACCGAGTTGATCTCCACGCGCACATCCTTCAGTCCTATGGAGTGGAAGAATGACAAGCCGAGCGCGATCACCTCCGCGTCAATCGCCGGATCGGCTGAACCAAGCGCCTCCACGCCGAACTGGTGGAACTGACGGTAACGCCCTGCCTGCTGGCGCTCATAGCGGAACATCGGGCCGATATAATACAGCTTGCCGACGTCCGGCTCCCCGTAAAGCTTGTTCTCGACGTAGGCCCGCACCACACCTGCCGTCCCTTCGGGACGAAGTGTAATGCTGCGGTCTCCCCTGTCCGTGAAGGTATACATCTCTTTTTCCACGATATCCGTTGTTTCGCCGACCCCCCGCTTGAACAGGTCCGTCGATTCAAACATCGGCGTCCGGATTTCCCGGTAGTTATAGCTGCGGCACAGCTCTCTGGCCTTGCCTTCCACAAACTGCCACTTCGCAGTTGCAGCAGGAAGAAAATCTTGTGTGCCTGGCGGCTTCTGAAAAGCCATCTGCATCCCCTCCTTCTTCGTATTTAACATTTCGCAGCGGCTGTTGCTGCCGGTCTGCCGAAATAGCGGTGAATGTAAAAAAGTCCCCCGCCTCAAGCGCACGCTGCGCTTGGGGCGAGAGACTGTTATCAGCTCACGCGGTACCACCCATGTTCCGGTCATCTGCCAATATGCAGTCTAACCGCTCAACGGTTAACGCCCGTTACACGCGTACCAGCTATTACAGCATACCGCTCAGCGGTCTGCCAGTTCACCGGACGTTCTCGGGGAGGTTCTTTCGCCTGCTCAGCATAAAGACGTTTGCAGCCTGGACGTCTCTCTCTGGGTATGTGATGCAGATTACTTGGTCCCGTCATCGAATCTTCTGCAGCTGTATCCGCTGCCTTCAGTTGATTACCAATTTTACCTGCCACGACACGTAAAGTCAAGATTCGCACAGCTTTTTTTGCCGCCGTGGGCCTTAAGGTCATACCAAAGAAAATAACCTGCAGCCATTGGGGCCGCAGGTCCAAAGTTTATATCGTATAAAAAAGGGGGTCGACTATTATTCTAGCCGGACGATATTAGAGGAACATGTTAATTAGATTACAGTCTTATTACAATAAATAAAGCGTTTACGCAAGAATCGAAAATAGAAACACCGGCGCCTAAACGCACGGTGCTTCTATTACTCTTGCGGTACTACAGCATCTCCCTGTGCGGGCGGGCCCGTCCTCCCGACCATAAGGCTGAAGCAGGACGTTCGGGAGCCCTGTCGGCAGCTGTCATGCCGGACAGGGCCTCACGGCGTTCTGCCTGCATCAGCCCGTTAGCCGTCCTTATGATCTGCTGCTCCTTGGGTGCTTGTCGCATGGGCTGCTTCTGGCTCCTTTCGACATCTTCTGTCTCCATTTGCCATTAGTGTTTCCAGCATCCCGGAATCTAACCGTCTAGGCTGTCGACAATTAGTGTTACCGGTCCCCAATTAATAAGCTCTACATCCATCATAGCGCCGAAGCGGCCTGTCTCAACGTGCAGGCCCTGGGCACGCAGCAATTCATTGAACTGATTATAAAGCGGCTCAGCCTGATCCGGTCTGGCAGCAGCCATGAAGTTGGGCCTTCTACCCTTGCGGCAGTCCCCGTAGAGGGTGAATTGCGACACGGACAGTACGGCACCGCCGATGTCGGATACGGACAGGTTCATCTTCCCATCCTGATCTTCGAATATCCGGAGACCGGCCAGCTTGTCCGCCATCCAGCGGATGTCACGCTCTGTATCCCTCTGCGTAAATCCGACGAGCAGCATCAGCCCCTCTTCGATCGTCCCGGTAACCTCGCCTGCGACCGTAACGGAGGCCGAACGGCAGCGCTGTACAACAACTCTCATCGTATCCTCCCGAGTCTCCTTCATCCCTGCCAATGTTATTGCATGATCCGGTGTACCGAGAACACATCCTGAATGCGCTTGATTTTGTCGACAACCGACTGCAAATGCTCAATGTTTCGGATCAGAATCGTCATATGAATCAACGCAAGCTTGTTCTTGTCTGAACGGCCCGATACAGCCGAGATATTCGTCTTGCTCTCCGATACCACCTGGAGCACCTCGTTCAGCAAGCCCTTGCGGTCGTGACCTCGGATCTCAATATCGACGGCATAGTTCGCTTCCACCGACTGCTCCCATTCCACCTCAATCACCCGCGCTGCTTCTTCCCCGTCGCCTGTGGTTGGAATATTGTTGCAATCCGTCCGGTGTACCGAAACGCCTCTGCCCCGTGTTATATAACCGACAATTTCATCGCCGGGCACCGGATTGCAGCAGCGTGCGAACCGGACCAGCATATTATCAACGCCCTTCACACGGATGCCGTGTGTCGGCCGCTTCTTCTTCGCAATCGTCGGCGACTTCATCTCTTTCACTTCCGAAGTCAGCTCAATCTTGCTTGCTTCCTCTGCTTCCTTGCGGAGCTTCTCCGTCAGCTTGGTCACGATCTGGGCCGCCGTAATTCCTCCAAAGCCCACAGCGGACAGCATGTCCTCAATATCATGGAAGGTGAATTTGTTCGCCGCTTCCATCAGCTTATCATCCTGCAGCCACTGTGAGGGCTCCAGTCCGAGACGCTTCAGCTCCCGCTCCAGCATGTCACGGCCCTTCGCGACATTCTCTTCACGCTTCTCCTTCTTGAACCACTGCTTGATCTTGCTTCTGGCATGGGAGGACTGCGCGATCTTGATCCAGTCCTGGCTTGGTCCATATGAATGCTTAGACGTCAGAATTTCAACAATATCTCCCGTCTTTAGCTTATGATCCAGCGGCACGATCCGGCCGTTCACCTTTGCGCCAATCGTCCGGTTGCCCACCTCTGTATGGACCCGGTAAGCGAAGTCCAGCGGCACTGAACCCGCAGGAAGCTCAAACACTTCTCCCTTGGGCGTAAATACAAACACGAGATCGGAGAAGAAATCCATCTTCAGTGATTCCATAAACTCGGATGCATCCCGCGCTTCATCCTGAAGCTCCAGAATCTCCCGGAACCACTTCATCTTCTCGCCGAAGCTTGTGTTCGGGTTGCTTCCGCCTTCCTTATACGCCCAATGCGCAGCGATACCGTACTCGCTCGTCCGGTGCATCTCCCAGGTGCGAATCTGCACCTCCGTGGGCTCGCCGTTAGGCCCGATCACCGTTGTGTGCAGCGACTGGTACATATTCGCCTTCGGCATTGCGATATAGTCCTTGAAGCGCCCCGGCATCGGCCGCCACAGCGTGTGAATAATGCCGAGCGTAGCATAACAGTCTTTAATATTGTCGACAATGATGCGGATCGCCAGCAGATCGTAGATTTCATTGAACTGCTTGTTCTTGTCCTGCATCTTCTTGAAGATGCTGTAGATATGCTTGGGCCGGCCGGAGATATCACCTTCAATGCCCATCTCCGACAGCTTCTCCTTAATCTTGCTGATCACGTCTGAGATGAACTGCTCCCGTTCCACCCGCTTCTTCTGCATCAGGTTGGCAATCCTGTAATACTGCTGAGGGTTCAGATACCGCAGCGCGATATCCTCCATCTCCCACTTGATTGCCGAGATGCCAAGCCTATGTGCGATTGGACAGAAGATTTCCAGCGTTTCGTATGCGATCCGCCGCTGGGCTTCCTCTGACTGGAACTTCAGGGTACGCATATTGTGCAGCCGGTCAGCCAGCTTAATAAGAATGACCCGGATATCCTGCGCCATCGCCACAAACATCTTCCGGTAATTCTCATTCTGCTGTTCTTCCTTGGAACGGAATTTGATCTTCTCCAGCTTGGTCAAGCCGTCAACCAGCATGGCGCATGTATCACCAAAACGAATGCGGACTTCCTCAAGCGGCACCGTCGTATCCTCCACGACATCATGAAGGAGAGCCGCAATGATAGAGATCACATCCATCTGCATGTTCACAATAATCTCCGCAACCGCAACCGGATGCAATATATAAGGTTCTCCCGATTTTCGCACTTGGCCGTGATGGGCTTGTTCGGCAAAATCGTAGGCTTCCCTGACGCGCTCCAGGTCCGATTCTCTCAGGTAGGTCGATGCCTTTTCGAGTAACTGCTCTATGCCCATGAAACGTCCTTTCCGAAACAGAGTCCCTCGCGACAATTTGAATCTTGTCTTTCCGAGTTTTCTAATATTATGCCTGTAATAATGGGCAAACGTCAACTGCCTGCCGCGCGCTTTCATCCAAGCTTCATGTCACCTGACTGCGGATGAATCAGTATTAGGAAATAGATGGAAGTGTAATACTGGCCATTCCATTACAGGAAAACCCCAACCTGCTGTAGCTGGCAGGTTGGGGCCTTAGACTATCGGAATATACGCATCTGCCGCAGCAGCTGGGTATTAATAAGTAACAAGCGAGAACACATCGACACCGTTCAGCTTGTCCCTTCCGGACAGGTAGGAAAGCTCAATCAGGAATGAGGCTCCGGCCACTTCGCCGCCCACCGACTTGATCAGATTCATTGTGGAGGAAATTGTACCTCCCGTAGCAAGCAGGTCATCCGCAATAAGAACACGCTGTCCCGGGCTGATCGCATCCTTATGCATAGCCAGACGGTCCTTGCCGTATTCGAGGTCGTACGATGCTTCAATGGTTTCGCCAGGAAGCTTGCCGCTCTTGCGGATCGGCACAAATCCGACGCCCAGTGACAGCGCCAGCGGTGCACCGATGACAAATCCGCGTGCCTCCGGGCCTGCAACAATATCAATCTCGAGATGCTTAACTCCTTCCTTAAGCGCCTCGATGGCAGCCCGGTAAGCTTCCCCGTCCTTCAGCAGGGTGGTGATATCTTTGAACCGGATTCCCGGCTGCGGGAAGTCAGGGATAACACGGATATAATCTTTGAAGTTCATCTGTAATCCTCCTAGGACCAAGTGGAATAATGTGATCGTATCAAATATAAAGCCGAATGGAAACAAACTTTTACAGCCAGTTATTTACAATCCTCTGAGCCACTGCCCAAGCTCGGCAGCTGGACCAAGCCACAGCCGTTCATAAACGGCCGCCTGTTCAGCCCGCTTATACAGCCTGGACTCTGCCAGATCCCTCCGCTCCGGTTTTGTAACAATCTTCAGATTGCCTTCTTCCGAAAGGATAAACCCCAGCTCAATAAATACATCAATCATCATGCGAATCGCTGCCTCAGGCCACCCGGTCCAAGCCAGAGCAAGATGGACACGGTCGTAAATCAGCTCACCTGGCGATAGCTTGCGAACCGCCTGATAAATTTCCGCAAAGTGGCTGCGTTCCGGAAAGCGGGGGGCACGCCGGTCCGGCTTATACAGCGCATGGACAGCCTCCAGACTGGCAGAACGCTGGATGAATGCGGACAGACTCTCTCCGCACGGCGGTTTATCCAGGAGCACAAGCACGGTGCAGTCCATCTCAAGACCAGACAGCTGATCATAGTGAAGGGTCACAGAATGCTTCGCCCCCCCGGTATCCCATCCATCCGCACGAACCGCTTCCATGCCTGCTGCAGCTTCCTTAAACGAAGGATCATGAGTCAGAATCAGGATACAGGCTTCTTCTGCTCCGGGCTGCCGGTTACCTGTTGGGCGCTGCTGCAAGGCACCCGGTGACGCGTACAATGCTTGAAGCTGCCTTATGACTGTCAGAGGGTCCTTCTCTCCCCTTCCATCAAAGAACTGCCTGTGCGGAATACGAAGATCACGAATAAGCAGCTGCGGCTTCTCGATCCCATTCCATTCATTCACACTAAGCTCACCCAGCATTTCTACGCTTGCTTCTTCCGTTATCCGCTTCGCCAGCTCGCCGAGCCCGAAGCCAACCGCTTCTAATGCTCCACGGCCGCGGGCAGCAGTCAGTCTGAGGTGCTTGCCCTCCTTGCCGATCGCCCGCTTTTCCTTGAGTCGGCTTGCTGTTACCAGCAGCTTGGGCTGCGGGTTCCCCGCCCCAAACGGCTCAAGAAGCTGCAGCTGGCGGACGGTATCAAGGTCAGCTTCATCTGCACCGCACACCAGATCAACAGCAGTCTTGCGGATCAGGTCCTCCTCCTGCAGCCACTCCCCCGCCAGCTTGTCAAGCATGAGCTCCAGCTCATCCAGCCTGTCCCGGTGCAGTGTCATGCCTGCCGCTGCCTGGTGTCCCCCATAATGTTCGAGCAGGGCGGCACACTCGGTTAAAGCCGCATGAAGGTCGTAACCGTCTATGGAACGGGCCGAGCCCTTCGCCTTGCCCGTCTCCCGGTCTATGCCCAGCACTAAGGTCGGCCGGTAGTGGCGCTCGATCAGCTTCGAAGCGACAATACCGACAACGCCAACATTCCAGCCCTCCGCAGCTACGACGATCACCCCTGGTTCGGGCTTTCCCTGTCCGGCTGCTGCCCGGCACTTGTCCGACCAGAGCGCTTCTGCTTCCTTCACCATCGTATCTACAATCTGCTGGCGTTCGCGGTTAAGAGCATCCAGCGAATCCGCATGCAGCTCCGCTTCAGCCGGCTCGGCGGACGCAAGCAGCCTGACCGCGATATCGGCATGCGCTAGTCTGCCAGCAGCGTTAATACGCGGTGCCATGCCAAAGGCAATCCCTTCTGAGCTTAGGTTGTCCAGATGAATACCGCTGACTTCAGCCAGCGCGCGGAAACCCGGTTCAGCTGTATGCCTTAGCTGCTCCAGGCCTTTTTTTACCAGCACTCTATTCTCATCTACCAGCGGCATTAAATCCGCAATTGTACCCAGAGCGACCAGATCTGTCCATTCCAGCGGGGTACGGCCGAGCAAAGCTGTCGCCAGCTTGAATGCCACTCCAACGCCCGCAAGCCCCTTAAAGGGATACGGGCAGTCTTTCTGCTTCGGATTAATAATGGCCGCCGCTTCCGGCAGAACCGCAGGAGGCTCATGATGGTCAGTTACTACAACATCTATGCCCAGCTTACCGGCGTATGCAATTTGTTCGACTGCACTGATCCCTGTATCAACGGTTATCAGCAGCTTCACGCCGGCAGCAGCTGCAGCTTCTACCGCCGCATTGTTCAAGCCATAGCCCTCCAGCTGCCGGTGCGGGATATAGTAATCGAACGTGCTGCCGAGACTTCTGAGCAGCCGGATCATCAGCGACGTGCTGGAAACCCCATCCGCATCATAATCCCCGTATATCCTGATGGCCTCTCCCCCGGCCAGCGCCTGCCGGATTCGGTGTACGCCCTGCTCCAGCCCTTTCAGCTTGTATGGGTCATGAAGCAGTTCAAGCTCTCCATATAGAAACCGCTTAGCAGCCTCCACGCCAGTAATCCCTCTCTGCAAAAGCAGTCTAGCCGTAAGCGGCGACAAGCTTAGTTCACCAGCTATGAGGGCTGCGCTTTTCTCTTCTTCGTCTGTCAGCTTCGAAACGACCCAGCGGGTCTTCGAATTAAGCAACGCCTCTTCCCCCCTGCCCATAAATACCTACCAGCCTGCCGTAGAAGCGTGTAATCCCACAAGCAGCAAAAAACCGCCGCTGCCGGCTTACTGCAGCAGCGTCGGTATATGCTCCTCATTCGGATCATGATTGGATTTGTATGGATAGCCTCCGTCATAAGGATCAACATGCACCTGAACCTCGCTTAAGTGAATAAAACGCTTGAGCAGATGCTCCCTGACACGTCTGGCTATTTCGTGCCCTTCCTGAACCGTTATTCTTGGATTGACACTTATTGTGACTTCCACGGCAACATAATGCCCTTGTTCCCAGGCTGACAGCGAACCGATGGCGATAACCCCATCCATCCGCTGTACAGCCGCTGACAACTCCGCTTCATCTGTCTTCGCTAAGCCAGAGGCTCTGGACGATGCAAGCCCGCCGGCCAGCTGACGATAGCCGTTCCATGCTACAGCGGCCCCGACCGCGAAGGCCGCTGCCGGGTCGCCATACAGAAGCATGGACACATCCAGCTGACCGCCCAGCCATGCGGTAAACGTCCCCAGCAGAACGACAGCGGATACGTACATTTCAGCTGCAGCACGGCCCTTCTCCGGGAAGAACAGGATCTTAAGAAGCCAGGCCGCCGTTATCACAATCATGGCCGCCCCATGAGGCGCTTCTACTATCCCGTCCGCAGTAAACCGGACCGCCGATATGCAAATTTCGATTCCGACGATGAGCAGCAGCAGTGAAATAACAAGCGTAAAGGCCTGATCACCGCCAGCCTGCCTGCTCTTCAGGTCGGCCGGACGCCGCTGATCCTGCTTGATTTGACGCTGCTGCGATACAGAAGACGCATAATCCCTGGCTAAATCCGTCGCACTGCGGAAGGCGTCTGCAAGCAATGCTTGGCTGCCTGTGAACCAGCCAGCGCCTCCCTTAAGCAGGGCAAGTCCGGCATTTCCCCACAGATTTTTGCTTCCCGCGGATGGTTGTCCAAGTGTCCCCTGCTTTCGCAATGTGCTTCACACCTTTCTAGCCGGCTGTTTGGGTATTAGCCGGTGTCTTCGGTTTTTGCTTATTCTTCAGCACAAGCCACAGCGGACTTGCGATGAAGATGGACGAGTAAGCGCCGCTGACCAAACCGAACAAGATAGCGAGCGAGAACAGCTTAATCGACTCGCCGCCAAACAGAAAAACGCAAAGCGCGGTTACGAATACGGTAGCGACGGTATTAATCGAACGGGTCATCGTCTGCCAGATGCTCTCGTTGACAAGTGCCGCAATATCTTCCTTCGATTTCAGCTTCGCAAACCGCATGTTCTCTCGTATGCGGTCGAAGATAACGATCGTATCGTTAATGGAATAACCGATAATCGTCAGCACAGCCACGATGAATGGAAGATTAACCTCCAGTCTCAGAATGGAGAACAGACTGATAACGATGAAGGCATCATGCAGCAAAGCAACAATAGCTGCCACCGCAAACCGCCATTCAAACCGGATGCTGACATAAATAATGATCCCGACACTGGCAAGTGCAACCGCCATCATGGCATTGGTCTGCAGCTCACGTGCCATCTGAACATCTACGGTATAGACCTCCGCTGAAGCCTTCGGATCAAAGGTATCTGCGAAGCCTTGCTTAAGCTGCTGTTCTTCCTGATCAGTCAGGATGTCATCAAAGCGGATCGAGACCCGCTCAGCGCCAACAGTCAGTGTATATCTGCCAAGATTCTGCTCATCCAGGAAGGACTGGATTTCTTCCTTCTGGTCCTGAAGATTCTTCTGAACGGCCAGGTCCATACTGGAGCCCGCACGGAAATCTACCCCATAGTTCATGCCGAGGGCGGCAAGCGTGATCACACCAAGCACTGTAATGGCAATCGAAAATAGAAAGAAATACCGGCTCAGCTTAATGAAATCAAATTTACGCAAATTATAATGCACGGATTTCACTCTCCTTCACACCAAACAGCGCCTTGTTCTTGATTATGTTGCTGCGAATCAGCAGATAAAGCAGGAGGCGCGAGTACCCGACATTCGTGATAATGCTTATGATGATACTCATGATAAGAACCACCGCAAATCCCTTAACTGCACCAGTACCGATCATATAGAGCACACTGCCTGCAATAATGGTCGTCACATTCGCGTCCATAATCGTGCGAAAGGAATTACGGGAGCCCGCCTTCAGAGACGACAAGATGCTCTTGCCGCTGCGAAGCTCTTCCTTGATCCGTTCATAGGTAATAATGTTCGCATCTACTGCCATGCCGATACCAAGAATTACAGCCGCAATACCCGGGAGGGTGAGTGTTACCTCCATCAGCCAGACCCCAACAAGCAGGAGCCATATATATGCGATGAGGGAGATCGATGCTACCAGTCCTGGAAGGCGGTAGAATACCAGCATAAACAGCAGCACAATGGCCGATCCCAGAATACCTGCAAAGACAGTCTGCTGAAGGGACAGTTGTCCCAGCGTCGCGCCGACTGACTGCGTGTACCGTTCCGTTAATTTGAGCGGCAGCGCGCCAAGGTTAATAATGTCGGCAATCTTCTTGGCTTCTTCACGTGTGTAGCCGCCTGTAATCTCTGCACTGGAGCTGTTGATTTCACCCGAAACGGAAGGAGCTGAAAGCTGCTCCTCATCCAGATAGATCGCCAGCTGGTTTTGGCCGAGCGGCAGCCTGGCTATTTCCCGGGTAATTTCTGCGAATTTCGAGGCGCTCTTCAGCTTCATTGTAATTTTCGAGCCGCCTAAGCTGTCTTGTTCAACATTCGCTCCGTTCTCCACGAAGTCGCTGCCTACCAGCTCCACCTTACAGAATCCGGCTTCCGGCGCACATCCGCGCATACTCCGGAACGTCAGCTCCGCGGGACGCTTCAGCGTCTCACGAAGCTCGGCCTCATTGGCTACACCGGCAATTTTGACACGAATCCGGTTGTCGCCTTCTGTTACTACTTCGGGCTCCGTCACCCCAGTAGAGTTAATACGGCTCTCCAGACTTCTTGCCGTCTCATTCAGAGAATCCTTTGTCACTTCACCGCCCGGCTCCAGCGGCTCCGCCTCGTACAAAATTTCAAACCCGCCTTTAAGATCCAGACCCAGATTAATGTCACGCACGAGCCCCGGACTTGTGACCGCAACAGCGCCGAACGTAACAACCACAATCAGGATGAAAGCCAGCATTCTATTCATTGCCTTCTTGCTCCCCCTTGTCTACTCAATATTCCCATTATAACGACGCTTGAAATTCGAGTCAAAAAAAGAGACCCGACTTCTAGAAGTAGGTCCCCTTGTAAGCGCCTAAGGTCAAGAAATTCATAAACTGCGTCGTCTTAAGCGATAAGATATCGTTCACGATTTGATGCAGCGCCGGCATTCCTGTCCGGCTGTATTTCTCACTGACGCAGTCCCATACTTCCCTGCCTGTTACATGCTCATACCCGATTAGTCTGAATTCCTCCGCCTTGCTCTCGCAAAGCGATTCCACCAGCTGTGTTAGCTCCTCATCGGTCAATGACTGTTCCGACATCGTCGCAAGCCTCCCCGATATTCCGTCTATCCGTTACTTATTCGCTGCCCCGCAGCATTATCCTGCTGAACCCAACGATTTACTGAAATGTTGGCATGCGGCAAGACAGGCTGCATACATATGAAATATAGGGCACGGACAGGCCGGCCCGCCAGCCTTCCATAGAGATGAGGGGACGTAACCTTGAGCAAGACGAAGCAAACATTTATTAAAGGAGCTATGATACTGCTCGCAGCCGGGATCATTAACCGCATACTCGGATTTATCCCCCGCATTGCCCTGCCGAGAATTATCGGAGCCGAAGGCGTGGGTCTGTTCCAGCTGGCCTATCCGTTCATGATCGTGCTGATCACGATTGTAACCGGCGGAATTCCGCTTGCCGTTGCCAAATGGACCGCTGAAGCGAAGACCCAGGGAGACGAAGAACGCGTCCGGATTATTTTCCGCACAGCACTGCAGCTCACCTTAACACTCGCAGTCCTGTTTACGGCCGCTGCTGTCCTTCTTGCACCTTGGATCACCACTCACATCCTGACTGACTCCAGGGTTTACTTCACATTCTTATGCATGAGCCCAATCCTCGCCATCACAGCGGTCTCTTCCGTGTACCGCGGTTATTTTCAAGGATGCCAGAATATGGTCCCGACAGCTGTGTCCCAAATCACCGAAACGGTTGTCCGCATCATCTTCATGCTGCTGCTCGCCAGCCTGCTTCTGCCTTACGGGCTTGAGTGGGCGTCGGCAGGCGCGATGGCAGGTGTGATCATAGGTGAACTGATGGGCCTCAGCGTACTGTATATTCAGCACAGCAAGGACCGCAGAAGCCTCCATTCTACTCACTCGCCAGCAGCAGATCTGTCTCAGACGGACGATTCGAAAACCGTTAGCCCCAAGGAAATTGCTCTGACGCCGCCTGCCGCCCGTGAACCTTCAGCTCTGCGCAAGCTGCTCGGCTTGTCTGTGCCCGTAACCGGCAGCAGATTGGTCGGCTCGCTGTCTTATTTGCTTGAATCCATCTTCACCATGCGCAGCCTCGCAGCAGCCGGTGTGATGACCGGAATAGCGACAGCCCAGTATGGCGCACTGCAGGGGATGATTATCCCCGTCATTCTCCTGCCCACTGCATTGACTTATTCCCTTGCAGTCTCACTCGTGCCTTCGCTGTCTGAAGCGGCTGCCAGAGGAGACAGAGCGCTTATTCACAAGCGTCTGCACCAATCCATGCGCCTGGCTCTCGTATCAGGGGCGCCATTCGCTGTAGTCATGTATTTATTTGCGGAGCCGATCTGCCGGCTGCTGTATGACCATGCTGAAATTACACCCATGCTGAAGTTAATGGCCCCTGTCGCGTTATTTGTTTACCTTCAGGCTCCTCTCCAGGCTGCCCTTCAGGCCCTAGAGAAGCCGGGAACCGCTCTGATGAACACCTTCATTGGTGCAGCGGTCAAGCTGGCGCTCATTGCTCAGCTCGCCTCATTGCCCCATCTCGGTATCAACGGAGCACTTATAGCCATCAATGTAAACATCGTGCTGGTGACGCTGCTTCACGGCATTGGTGTACTTAGGGCAGTCGGCTTCCATATGAAGCTTCTTGATTTCATTAAGGTGGGATCAGCTATGATTATTATGGGGGCGGTTTCCCGTCTGACGATGAGCAGCGCGCCGTTGCAGGCCGAATGGCTGAACCTGCTGATCGCTTGCACGGCGGGCGCTGCAGTTTATTTGCTACTGATGGTGTGGATGAATATTATTGACCGGCATGACATGGCCCGGGTTCCATACTTTGGCCGCTTCTTTAAGTAACTCGTTCGGGGGCGGAACTTGCCTTAAACCATCAGCTGAGATTTTTATCACCCAGAATATACAGCTCCCCCCGGAAATTAATCGTACACCAGCACACCTGACGGATACCCTTAATTCCCTTTAGCGTCACTTCACGATTCAGCCAAAACCTGGTTTTACCTGTCTGCCTGAGGTTCTCTTCGATAACTTTCCCCTCAGAAATAAGCAGCAGGGGCAGCTTTTCGAGCCGGTATGCCGTCTTGCCTCCTTCCGCTGTCCTGTTACTTGCCAGTGACACGTGTGAATCCAGATACGGGTGCGAATGATCGCCCCCGGCAAGCCCCAGCCTTCCGCCGCTTCCAGCCAGCAGAGCAAGTACACCGATTAATGCAGCGACCCAGATCACAGCCACTAGAAACAGCAATAGCAGTACTTCATACAAGAGCTCCAGCCTCCCCGACCGGTTGATGGTCACGCTGCGTCTTGGCTTCCGGTAAGCGGTAGTTTAGCCTGCTAAGGAGTCCCTCATGCAAATTAAAAACAGGACAACTGTTCTAATTATCCGGCAGAAGCAATAAGGTGTAAAAAAGGCTTGTCACAGCCTCTAAGGAGGAACGACAATGGTTAATCCAATGAGAAGTGTATCAAAAGGTGTTACGCATGTACGCAAGGGCTCTGCCCTGCTGGTCGGAACGGTTATCGCAATGATCTGGCTGATGGCAGGTGCACTCCTGCTGTCTCTTATGCTCCGTTACAGCGGCCTGCAGGAAACAAGCCTGCAGCTGTACGCCTGGATACTGCACAGCTTGTCCGCACTCGCCGGCGGCTTTGCTGCCGGACGCAAGTCGGAGAGCAAGGGCTGGTATCAAGGGGCCGTCACCGGCGGCATTTATGCCATTCTGATTATCGTCACTGGCTTCCTGGCAGCCAATGCTCCGTTCACGACCGAGACATTCATGCTTCTGGCCGCTGCCGTACCAGCTGGAGCTGTTGGTGGAATGTTTGGCGTTGGAACCAAAAATAATTAGGGAACTGGTCTTCAGTCGTATAGTTCTGCCGCTTCGTTCTATGCTATACTGGCATAGTTATTGAAGTGAACTATACATTTCAGGAGGACCTCCTAAACATGATCCAATACGCGTCCATGCAGACGGTTACGTGGCTTACGGCCTTGACCGTCTTCATTTTATTGTGGGCCGGCACGCGCACTTTTCCATTAATTCCGGTTATTCATTTCTTGAAAAAGCTTGCATCGTCGCCCCGTTATCTGCTCCATTTCGGAGCCCTGCTAGCGATATTGTTCCTGAACAAGTGGGAATTAACGCTGGAGGAGAACATGAATATTTCCAGCGACTTTACCGGATTTATTCATTCACTTGAAGGCGGCTTTGTCAGCGGGCTCCAGAATCTCTTTTATGCCCCCTGGATGACGTCCTTCCTGTCCTTCATGTACTTGATTGTCTTTCAGTCGCTGCTTATCGTCTCGATTGGTATCTATACCTATAAAAAAAATTATCAGCTGTTCTATGCGACCTGCTATGCCGTTATGTTAAATTATCTGATCGCCATCCCCTTCTACTTGTTCTTCCCGGTGAAAGAGGTATGGGCTTTCGATCCTACCGTTCAGTTCCGCATGCTGGACGTGTTCCCAAGCTTTGAATCGCAGTACAGGGAGCTGTCAGGACTTGATAACTGCTTCCCGAGTCTCCATACCTCGATGTCCGTTACGATGGCGATGCTGGCATTCCGCTCAGGCATCAAGGGGTGGGCATGGTTCTGCGGGATCAGCGCCTCGATTATTATTTTCTCGATCTTCTACCTCGGCATTCATTGGCTGACCGATATGCTTGGCGGTGTAATGCTCGGATTATTCGCATCTCTAATGGGCGTAAGAATCGCCCAGCTGCGGTCTCTTCCTGGCAAAGCACTGGGTAAAGTCGGTATGCTGTACGCCAGAGACGAAGCCAAGTAAGCTTAGTTCTCCAACAAGACAAGCGGTCCCCGGATATCATCAGATTCCGGAGACCGCTTGTTTTGGATATAGGCACACAAAAAAAAGCGGTCCGGCCGTGAGGACGTGAACCCGCTCTTGTTGCTTAGACTTTCTCAGTTACAGTTTCTGATGCTACGACATTGTTGATCGCACTGCGCTCAAAGGTAATCTTCGTCGCATCGTTAACGCGCAGGACAACCGTGTCATCTGTCAGCTCTACAATCGTACCATGCATACCGCCGATCGTGGTAATCTTGTCACCCTTCTTCAGCTGGTTCAGCATGAGGTTGCGCTGCTTCTGTTTCTTCTGCTGCGGACGAATAAGCAGGAAATAAAATACCGCAAACATCAGAACGAACGGCCAAAGCATTTGAATTAGACCACCGCCGGCTGGGGCTGCTGCATCTGCTAACCACATATATATCCCCCCTTTCAAAAACCTTTCTCATTATCGACAAGGCCGTACTTATCAAAGAAGGAATCCCGGAAGTCAAGCAGCCGGTCTTCCATGATGGCTTGGCGTACGTCCCTCATGAGCTGCAGCAAAAAGTGCAAATTATGATACGTAGTCAGACGGATACCGAAGGTTTCGTCCGCTTTCAGCAGGTGCCGGATATAGGCACGGGAGTAATTCGTGCAGGTATAGCAGCTGCATGCCGGATCAAGCGGCCCCAAATCCTCAGCAAACTTCGCATTGCGGATAACGAGCCTGCCTTCGCTTGTCATCGTTGTCCCATTACGGGCAATACGGGTCGGCAGAACACAGTCGAACATATCAATGCCGCGAATAGAGCCTTCAATCAGGGCATCCGGCGAGCCTACACCCATCAGATAGCGAGGCTTGTGTGTCGGAAGCAGAGGAACCGTATGCTCTAATACCTCATACATGACGGCTTTTGGTTCACCTACGCTCAATCCTCCAATAGCATACCCCGGGAAATCCATGGAAGTCAAATCAAGCGCGCTCTGTCTGCGCAGGTCCTCGTAAGCGCCTCCTTGCACGATCGCAAACAAACCCTGGTCCTGCGGGCGGCCATGTGCCTTCAGACACCGCTCGGCCCATCTTGACGTACGCTCAGTCGACTGCTTCACGTATTCATATTCCGCCGGATAAGGCGGGCATTCATCGAAGGCCATCATAATATCGGAACCCAGCGCATTCTGGATTTCCATCGCCTTCTCCGGTGAAATGAAGAGCTTGTCCCCGTTCAGATGCGAACGGAACTCTACCCCTTCCTCCGTAATCTTCCGGCGCTCACTCAGACTGAACACCTGAAAGCCGCCGCTGTCTGTCAGAATCGGACGGTCCCAATTCATGAACTTATGCAGTCCGCCTGCCTTCTTCACCAGCTCATGGCCCGGTCGAAGAAACAAGTGGTAGGTGTTACTAAGAATAATATGCGCATCCATTGCTTTTAATTCCTCAGGACTCATCGTCTTGACAGTCGCCTGGGTCCCTACGGGCATGAAGGTCGGCGTTTCAATGATGCCATGCGGGGTATGAACCCGGCCCAGCCTTGCTCCCGATTGCTTGCATTGTTTGATTAATTCGTATGTTATCGCCACAGTCACTCATCCAATCCTAGTATATGAACATCGCGTCGCCGAAGCTGAAAAACCGGTATTCCCTTTCGATGGCCTCGGCATAAGCCTTCATCGTCAGGTCCGTCCCCGCAAGCGCGCTGACCAGCATGACCAGCGTGGACTTTGGGAGATGGAAATTAGTCAGCAGGGCATCTGTCAGGGTAAACCCATAACCCGGGTAAATAAAAATATCCGTCCAGCCGCTGCATGCCTGAATATGGTCGGCACCATAGCGGTTGCCAATCGTCTCCAGCGTCCGCGCTGACGTCGTGCCCACTGCAACAATACGTCCGCCCCGCTCTCTTGTGTTCCTGATCAGTCGGGCATTCTCTTCACTCAGCTCATAATATTCCGCATGCATCACATGCTCTTCCACCTTGTCGACGGACATGGGCCGGAATGTTCCTAGCCCCACATGCAGGGTGACAAAGGCAGTCTCCACCCCAGCTTCCCGGAGTTCTTCCAGATATTCGCTGGTAAAATGCAGCCCTGCCGTTGGTGCGGCGGCAGAGCCTTCGTGCTTGGAATATACCGTCTGGTAACGTTCGCGGTCATCAAGCCTCTCTCTTATGTAAGGAGGCAGCGGCATCTCGCCCAGCTGGTCCAGAAGCTCATGAAAGATGCCTTCATAAACAAACTCAACCGTGCGGGCTCCCATATCGCCTTCGTCGCGTACAATCGCTTTCAGAAGCGGAATTCCTTCGGCTGATTCCCCAAAATGAAGCACAGTGCCGACCTTCAGCTTCTTGGCTGGCTTAGCCAGCGTCTCCCAGCGGTTGTTCTCCTCCTGCTTGAGGAGGAGAAGCTCCACTTGGCCGCCCGTATCGGCCTTGACGCCATGCAGCCTGGCGGGCAGGACACGGGTGTCATTCAGAACCAGTGTATCTCCCGGACGCAGGTATTGCTTCAGGTCCCTGAATATACCGTGCGTTATCGTACCGGCCTTCTTATCCAGCGCCAGCAGCCTTGATGCCGTACGCTCCTTAAGAGGCGTCTGGGCGATCAGGTGCTCCGGCAGGTGAAAATCAAATTGATCTACATTCATCCGCTTATCTTCCGTCCTTACTGATAGTCACATTATTATAATAGTATTTCAAAATATACTGGTAGTCATACCCTGCGTCGGCAAGGCTGCGCGCACCCCACTGCGACAAGCCTACACCATGCCCGTAGCCTGTGCCTGTAAACCGGAACGACGGGTCCTTCGTGGCTGCCCGGACCGTTCCTTTCCCGCTCATAATATACAGACCCGGGTCATCCAGCTTAACCGGCTTGCCGTCTGCCCCAATCGCATAGACTGCGCTGTTATCCGGCTTTTGACGGGCAGCGCCGCTGCCGCCCAGGATGGCATAGCGTCCGGTTTCATCAACCTGGAACCGGGTGCTTGGCAGACCTCCCAGGGCAGAGCGCAGCGTGTCGGGTGTCTTCACATCCAGCTTCCGGCCGTTAACCAGCAGCTCGGTTACACGCCCGGAAACACCCCGCTTGCCGACTTCCAGCGTTGTAACCGGCCCCGCAACCGCTGTAGCAGACTTTCCGCTCATCGATTTCAGGAGTGCTTCAGGGCTGAATGGTCCTCTTACCCATGACATTTCATTGGACTGGACAGCCTTCTCAAGCACCGCGACCCTTGTGCCGGTATTCAACCGGGTTACCGGCTCCACACTGCTCTGGACAAGCGGGATAGGGCGGACAGCCGCTCCATCCGTCTTTACCGACATCACATCAAGTCCTGTCAGAGTCTTCGATCCGGTCGGGGCGAGCAGATCCTCCCGGATATAGCCGGTCCGGCTGTCTGGCAGCGCTACCCGGTACCAGTTGTACAGCCCCTTCTCCGAAACCTCGTCAGAGCTTGGCACCGACGTTAAGTAGGCTACGGGATTCCCCCAAATTTCCGCAGCATCGGCAGTTGCTCCTCCTGCGCTTGAGGAGAAGAGCGCTTCAATCAACTTTCCCTTGTGCAGCATGACCTCGCCTTTTGTCGCATCGACTGCTGCAATCGTCTGCTCCTTCTCGTAGCCGATTCCCCCATAAGCCTGGCTCAATACGCTGTCCACCACATGAGCGATCTTAAAGCCGAAGCCCTGGTAAAGCGCATAGGTTCGTGCAGCCACCGCCTGGGCTTTCAGCGACTCGGCCGGCCAAGAAGCCGGCATTTCCCCGCCCACCACCGAATACAGATACTGTTCAAACGGGAGCTCGTTAATGACGGCCAGCCGCTTGTTGAAGCCGCTGATTTCAAAAGCGCCGCGGTATGTCCGGTTGTACCGCTCGGTAAGCTTCACACCCCCGGGACCTCCCGCTGCAGAAACCCAGACCTTCGTTCCTTCCTGCGGCAGCGCGAAAGACACCCCTGCCTTAGCAGATTGGCTGATCGTATGATCGTTCACGATCCTCAGATAAGCGCCTGCTGTCGGATCGAACAAGTTCAAGGAACCGTAAGCGGTAATCTTCGCGGCCGCGGTCTTTACTGCATCTAAGCCTGTCTCCGATGCCGCAGCTCCAACCAGGACGCTGTAGCTTGCTTGTCCATCCGCTGCAGAAGGCGGCTTGACTGCAGGGAAGGCATCTATACCCGCCGCTCCGAATGCCTGAGCCGCTTCGCGTGCTTCGGCCAGCGTGCCGAATGAGCCCGCTTCAAGGCGATGGGGCCCTGTTACTAACATCCCGGCTCCTGCGGCTCCGGACAGCGCCGTATCCTTGCTCCACTTTTCCAGGGCTGCTTGGGCAAGAGCTGCTGTCGTATAACTGCCCTCGAGCACCTGGTATACGATCTTGCCGTTCTTCGGCAGTGATTGAATCATCCCGCTCCCCGAAGAGGTCTGAAGACGCTTGTACGCAGCTGCCGCCACGGCTAGATCCGTTGTCTCTGCAACACGCACTTTATAGTCGTCCAGCATAAACTGTGTCTGCTCGTTCGCTGCAGTCTGCATAACTGCAACCGTTCCTCCCGGCTCCCGGAAGCCGATATCAAGACCTGCAGCTCCCGATAGCGTAGCAGAAGGGGTGTTAAGCGTATATTTGCCCGGAAGCTCCATAAATATGGCCACGCGGATATTATCCAGTGCCGGAACAGCTGCCTGCACCGGAACCCTGTAGGCCACTGTACCGGCCAGGGCCACTGTCAGCACCATGAACCAATAGGCCAGCTGTCTGCTATGCTTGCTTCCTGGCAGCCTGATTCCGGAACCCTGCTGTGCTCGGCCTTTCTCAGGCATACCCCCGGTCATTCTCATTCCTTCATCCCCTTCCTGTCTTCGTTACCGTCCTGGCGGGGGATGGCGCATGCCCCGCCGGCACAGCCCTCGTCTGCACGGCCGAACCAATCATACCGGCGCCTGGCCACATACCGGTAAACCGCATCAGCAAGGAGCCTCATGCCTGGAATCCGGTAGAGCCAGGCCAGCTGCCGCAGGCCGCGTACCGTTCTCATAATGCGCACGATTCCATCCGCTCCAGCGTACACCCCGCCTGCAGCATCCACAACATGCAGCTTCTCCAGCAGTGCCTCTCTGTCAAGCGATGCGGCGCCAGGTACTTTCGGAGCAACCGGCTCATCAAGCGACTGCAGCGGCACATATACCAGCTCGGCGGAAGCGTGAAGCTGCTTCAGACGGGCCACTGTTTCGCTGCACAGCACACAGGTCCTGTCATACAGCACATACAGCGTCTCCTTCGGTATCCCCGTTGTTCCCAACCAGAACCCTCCCTCTGCGGCCTCCGTATATCCCGTGTTCATGGTTTCAGCAAGTGTGCCACAGCTGCTCCTCTAGACTAGAACAGCGTCTGTTCATCCTCGTTCTTCTCGCCAGGGACAGGCAGGCCAAGATGCTTATACGCCAGCGGCGTCACCATACGTCCCCGCGGAGTGCGCTGCAGGAAGCCGATCTGCATCAAATAGGGTTCATACACATCCTCGATCGTCTGGCTCTCCTCGCCAATGGTCGCCGCAATCGTATCCAGGCCGACCGGGCCGCCCCTGAAATTCGTAATCATCGTTCTCAGCATCTTGTGGTCAATCTGGTCAAGACCCATCGGATCAACCGCAATCAGCTCCAGCGCATGCTTCGCCAGCTCGTAAGTGATCATCCCGTCGCCTCTGACTTGAGCGAAATCGCGGACCCGCTTCAGCAGCCTGTTGGCGATCCGCGGCGTCCCCCTCGAACGCATTGCAATTTCGCGGGATGCTTCGCCAATCATCTCAACACCGAGTATATCGGCGGCGCGGGATACGATGAAGGCCAATTCGTCCACGGTATAAAACTCAAGCCGGCTGACAACACCGAACCGGTCTCTGAGCGGCGAAGAAAGCAGTCCTGCTCTTGTGGTAGCGCCGACAAGCGTGAACGGCGGCAGGTCGAGCCGCACTGAACGGGCGCTCGGCCCCTTGCCGATCATGATATCAAGCGCAAAATCCTCCATCGCCGGGTAGAGTACTTCCTCGACAGTCCGGTGAAGACGGTGAATCTCGTCAATGAAGAGAACATCGCCTTCCTGCAGATTCGTCAGCAGGGCAGCCAGGTCTCCCGGCCGCTCAATAGCGGGTCCTGATGTCGTCCGCATATTAACGCCAAGCTCGTTGGCGATAATATTGGAGAGGGTTGTCTTGCCAAGCCCCGGCGGACCATACAGCAGAACATGATCCAGTGCCTCTTTCCGCATTTTGGCCGCTTCTATATATACCTTAAGATTCTCCTTGACCTGCGATTGTCCGATATACTCGGCCAAGTAACGGGGACGCAGGCTAAGCTCAACCGCCTGGTCCTCCATCATCAGGTTGGCGGATATAATTCGGTCGTCCATTACTCAAGCCCCTCCCGTCAACCTTTAAACAGCTGCTGAAGCGCACGCTTCATTAACGCATCTACGGATTCATCACTGCTGACCGAGGGCTCCAGCTCCGCCCATGCCTTGTCCAGCTCGGACGCGGTATAGCCAAGCGCCGTGAGCGCTTCCCTTGCTTCCTGCCAGGCCGCACTGCCGGCGCCGGAAGCAGCAGCTGATGGCATCTCGTATGACGAAAGCTCGGAAGCATCCATGGGATGGGCTGCCAGCTTATCCTTCAAATCCAGTATCATCCGCTGAGCTGTCTTCTTGCCGATACCCGGCAGCTTGGTCAGGAACGCCAAATTCTCCTGACGGATGGCCGCCACGACGGTATCCGGTGTCCCGGCAGCGAGGACGCCGAGCGCCACTCGCGGGCCGATCCCCGATACTTCCAGCAGCTTGCGGAAGAACTGCTGCTCCTCCCTGGTCGCGAAGCCGAAGAGCAGAATTGCATCCTCCCGCACATGATGATGGGTATAAACCGTCACCTTCTCCTCTTTAGCGGAGAATGCATAGGGGTTCGGCGTGAAAACTCTGTACCCGGTATCATGAACATCCACTACAATATATTCCGGCTCAATATGAGCCACCATTCCTCTTACAAAATCGATCATGGACGCGTCACTCCGTTCGTTTTCTGCAGCAGAACAGCTGAATGGGCATGGCAGATCGCAATAGCCAAAGCATCCGCCACGTCATCCGGCTTCGGAATGGCAGCCAGCTTAAGGAACATGCGGACCATTTCCTGGACCTGCCTTTTCTCCGCTTTGCCGTATCCCACAATCGCCTGTTTGACCTGCATAGGCGTATATTCAGCCACTGCGATCCCGCGCTGAACGGCAGCGAGAATAATGACCCCTCTGGCCTCGCTGACCGTAAACGCGGTGGTCACGTTGCGGTTGAAGAACAGCTTCTCCACCGCAACGGCGTCGGGCTTGTACTTATCCATGAGTGCGCCAACCGATTCATAAACCTGCAGCAGCCTTGTTTCCTGCGGCGTTCCCGCCTTCGTTTCGACCATGCCGTATTGGACAGGAACCAGTCTGCTGCCGATCTTATCTATAAATCCAAAGCCAACAATGGCTATTCCCGGGTCAATCCCCAACACTCGCAAGCTATTCTCTCCCTCATCAGCCGATGCTGTCCTAAGCTTCATCCCATTATAGCAAATGTTCGTACTCATGAGAACAACCCGCATCAGCGCGGGTTTGAAGACACAGCAAAAAGAAGCGCCGGAAAGCGCCTCTAGCCAAACACTATTGCAGCCGATCCAGCCGCCTTCAATAGGTTAAATCCTGTATCTCCCTGTTCTCCGGCAGCGCATAATCGCTGAAGCTGGACAATACACTGTTGAACTCCTCACGGTCCGTTACGCGAATGCCTTCATGTAGCGCTCTGACCTGCTCCTCCGGCAGACTGCTCTCCATAAACCGGACATCGAGCTGATAGAAGGTACGCAGCACCTGATTGCGGGATGGTGGCCCTTCAAAGAGGGAGAGATAATCGTCCTTGCTAATCCCGAAGACGGCACTTTCCTTACAGGCCGGCGACAAATCGTCGATCCGCTCTTCGATTACGACTGTTCCCCCCGGGTCCATAACAGCCGTCCAGCCTGGATTGCTCCGCAGCATCCCGATAATCTGACTGCTTGTCCGCAGACCGACAGCCTGTGATTCCTCTCCGCACAGATAAATCCGCCTCATGCTGACCGGTAACGGCTGCTTGTTCTTGCGCAGCGCTTCAATTACACTTGGCTGTTTCTCCTCTAGCTTGGGCTGAATTGCTGCACGATCCGCTGCGACCCGCACTTCCGCTTCATATCTGGGCGCTGCCTGTGCCGGCAGAGCAGCTGCCAGGACGCCCGCCAGTACTGCCAGTCCCCCTATGGACGCAAGATGCCAGGTCGGCCTCTTCCGCATGCGTAGACGCTTCTTCAACTGCTTCCAAAGGCTAAATCCCATCATAAGGAAGTCTCCTTCAAAAATCGATTTTCCCTATTGTTTCCTTGGTATGCATAGGTTATGCACAGGAATCAGATCGGTCTGGAGCGGCAGCCATTTCCATGACAAAACGAAACAAGGACTGCACCCTCATCCACTGTAGGCGCAGTCCGTTGCATGAACACTATGCAATCTATTGATTAATCCACGGGCCCCTGCTGCGCGTTCTGCCGGCAGTCTTCTTCGGGACGGACTCCTTCTTGACGGAGCGGACAGAGGCTTTGCCTGGCTGCTTCCGGGAAGACGCGCGCGCCGGCTTCTTATCCTCTGCCGCCGGTGCCGGAGCATCCTCTCCATCCCGCTTATCCGTACTGCCATAGTCACCCTGCTGCTCCCTGCTGCCCGTTCCTGGATCAATACTGCCCGCTTGGGCCATGAGAGGTGATCCCGCTGCTCCTGGAATGCCGAAGCCCGGATTGCCGAAGCCTGTAAACACAGGCGGTGCACCTGCGCCCATCCCTATTGCTGAAGGATAGCCGGCTCCATACACGGAAGCCATGCCGCCCTGGGCCGGCAGTCCATCCGGTGTCCAGCCTCCCGGATATCCTGGCGGCATCATTCCAGGGGCGAAGCTCTGCGGCGGTTGAGGCATCATCATGCCGGGCTGCATTTCTGTGCCAGGCGCAGGCCATTCTGTCATGCCGCCAGGAAGCATACCCTGCTGGCCGTACTGTCCAAACTGCCCATAAAGACCCGGCTGGCCAGGCTGCACGGCCTGCGTATCAAAGTAGCCGGCATGAGCAGGATGGCTGTGCCATCCGGCCGCAGCAGACGGACTGCCCTGAGCACCAGGCCATACACCCGGTTCAGGCGTGTGCTGATAGGGGGATATAGCGCCAGGACCTTGCGGCATATGGCCGGCCTGCTCGCCATGGTAGCCCCATCCTGCGACAGGAACCGTTCCAGGCGGGCAAGGGTAAAGTACAGGTACTGTGCCAGGAGGACAAACAGGCATCGGCGGACATACCGGCTGTTCAACCGGTTTGACATACTCCGGACAAGGCGCCGTTTTCTTCTTCTCAGGCATCTTGGGCAGTTCGAACATGACCTCTGCGGAAGGCACCTGAAACTGCTTGAACAGATCGATATGCACTTGATGCTTGACCTGGTAAGCCTGCGGCTTCACCTCTACCTCAGGAAGCTTCGTCTCGGGAAGTTTAGGCGCGGTCGGCAGCTTATCTGCAGCTGGTCCGGTATAGATTTTATCCGGACTCCCATGCCCGGACAGCTCCTTCAGCTCCGGCATAACCGCCGGATTCTCTGTCTCTGCCATCGCTTTCGGAATGTTGACAACCTCACCGGTCATCAGAACATTGGGGTTTTTCAGCTGCGGGTTCGCTTTAATCATGTCGGAGAGCGGAATTCCCCAAGCCTTCGCGAGCTTCCACAGCGTATCGCCCTGTGCAACAACATGCTGATGGACCCAATCGCCTGCCGGCGCTTCAGGCTTCGTGCCCGGAATCTTCACCTTCATTCCTACATCAATTACATCTGGATTCTCAATTTCCGGGTTCAGCTTTACGATTTCATCCAGTGTCACGCCATGTTTTTCTGCAATTTTATACAGCGTGTCACCTTTTTTGACCATATGGATTTTCACGTGCCGAATTACCTCCTGTCACGGACTTCTGTCGCGGCGGCTCTGCCTGGCTTCTTGCAGGGCACCTGCCGTCATTCATTACATCCTATGCAGGAGAGTAGGCGTATGTCCCCTAAAACCGTAAAAAAAGCTCAAAAAAATGATACGGATTGTCCCCATGGGGCATGTACGCCATCTGCAGCGTCAGCACAAAATCCTATTAGAAACAGCAGAAGCGCCCGCCGGCAGCTGCTTGCTGTCGAAGAACGCTCCATCCTGTATGAAATCCCGCCACACTGCCATGACACTCAGCAGCGCTGGCCCGCGTTAAGCGCTTCTCGGCCCGATGGCTCGTAAGCGAAGGTCGGGTAACTGCCAAGCACACGCACCTGGCACCCGAGCGCCTCGATCTCTTCGATCGCGGCTGCCAGCAGAACCGTATCAAGCGACATGGCAATATCGATAAAGAAATAATAATTGCCAAGCTTCTTCTTCGTCGGACGGGATTCTATCCGTGACAGGTTGATTTTCCGCCAGGAAAAAGCCGACAGCACCTGGTGCAGCGCACCCGGGAAGTCCTCCGGCAGCGTGACCAGGATGCTCGTCTTGTAATGCTCGGAGGACCGGGCTTCGAACGGTCTGCGGCCGATCAGCCAGAACCGGGTAAAATTGTTGTTATGGTCCGTTACGCGCTCCTCTAGCACGTCAAGGCCATGAAGCTCTGCCCCACTCTTGGTGCCGATTGCCGCCCAGCCGGCTCCCGGATTTTCCTTCACCAGCCTCACCGCTTCCGTTGTGCTGCTGACATTCTCCCATTCCGCATGCGGAAGATGTCTGCGAAGGAAGCCGGTGCACTGAGCCATTGCTACTGGATGGCTCATAACCTTCACGATCCGGCTGTAGTCCGTTTTACCGTCCCCGCTGCAGCATTCACTGCTGCGGCCGATCAAATTCTGCACGGAGGGATAGACCCACTCTGCTTGGATGGGCAGATCCACCTCATGTACCATCCAGTCGCTGTGAAGACTGACAGAGCCTTCGATCGTGTTCTCGATAGGAATGACACTGTAATCGGTCGATCCCCCGTCTGTCGACAGGAACACATCCGCAATCAGCTTATGGTAGGCAAAGGAAGCCTCGGCTCCTTGAAATAAATAACGGGCCGCATCATCGGATGTTGAACCCTCTGGCAGAAGCGCTACTTTAATCATGCCTTTACTTCTCCTTTGATCCGTTCTATGAACGGCAACCGCTCCGGGGTTTCCTCTAGAACGTTAATAGCAGGGCCATGCAGACATGGCTTCAGCCATACAAGCGACGCCTGAATCCCCTCCGAGCCCAGGGACTCCAGCATGAAGCGCTCCAGCTCTGCCTTCCGGCTGCTTCCCGCTTCCACCAGCGCGAGCAAAGTCGGTCCCGCTCCGCTGAGTGCTGCTCCAAGCGCTCCATAATCTGCAGCATGCGCCAGAATATGCGACATGCCCGGTATAAGCGCGGCACGGTATGGCTGGTGCAGCCGGTCGCGCATCGCATCCTTTATTTTGTCCAGCCTACCTGCCGCCAGAGCGGCTACCAAGAGAGAGCTCTTGCTCACGTTATAGACCGTGTCAGCTTTCGTGAACGTATCCGGCACCGCATGGCGGGCCTTCTCCGTTGACAGCTGGAAATCCGGGATCGCCACCAGCACTTCAAGTAATGGATGCGGCTCCAACCGGATATAATCCGCCTTATCGCCGTCCCATGATGCCACAATAATGCCGCCAAACAGCGAGGCTCCCACATTGTCAGGATGTCCTTCAAGCTTCGTGGCCAGCTGGAACAGCCGGTCTTCCGAGAGCGGGCTGCCGATCATCGCATTCGCCGCTGTCAGAGCAGCGATAATTGCGCTTGCGCTGCTTCCGAGGCCGCGTGTAAGCGGGATATCGCTGTACATGGCAATGTCCAGCTCCGGCACCGTTACCCCTGCCT
Source organism: Paenibacillus sambharensis (assembly GCF_003233845.1). Classification (GTDB taxonomy): domain Bacteria; phylum Bacillota; class Bacilli; order Paenibacillales; family Paenibacillaceae; genus Paenibacillus_I; species Paenibacillus_I sambharensis. Next base: position 97,229 of record NZ_QKRB01000054.1, on the reverse strand, counting down.
CATCGAATACCAGCTGTGCCACCTTGAAAATCAGATTATCCTTATTTTCCGGAATGCCGTTCAAGTGATCCCCGTAAAGCTTAATCCGTGTCCCTTCATCCGCTGGTCCCATCTCAATCCAGCTATACAGCGGCAGCGCCATGCCAAGCGTATCAAAGCCCGGCCCAAGATTGGCCGTGCTGGCAGGCACCTTAACGAGTACCCGCCGCCCCTGCATTACGCTTCACCTTCCAGCTTGCGGATGGCTTCCATAACAGCCGCTTCGGAATCCTCCACCACTACCGGCTCGGCGTTAACACTCTTAATCGCGATGTTCGGGTCCTTCAGGCCGTGACCGGTCAGGACGCAGACAACCGTCTCCCCGCCGCGGAAGACGCCTTCGCGCTTCAGCTTCATAACGCCGGCGATCGAAGCCGCCGATGCCGGCTCCGCAAATATTCCTTCACGTCCTGCAATTGTCTTGTAGGCATGCAGGATCTCTTCGTCCGTTACATAATTAATCTGGCCGCCCGATTCTTCCGCCGCAGCAACCGCTGTCTTCCAGCTGGCGGGATTGCCGATCCGGATAGCCGTCGCAATGGTCTCCGGCTCTGCGATGGGCTCCCCTTTGACGATCGCCATGGCGCCTTCTGCCTCGAAGCCGACCATCTTAGGCAAGGAGCTGATTTTACCCTGTTCATAATATTCCTTGAAGCCTTTCCAGTAAGCGGAGATATTACCGGCATTGCCGACCGGTATGGCCAAATAATCGGGTGCCTTGCCAAGCTGGTCGCTCACTTCGAACGCTGCCGTCTTCTGGCCCTCAATCCGGTACGGGTTAACGGAGTTTACCAGTGTGATCGGATGCTTGGCCGTTATTTCACGCACAATTTCCAGGGCCCGGTCGAAGTTGCCTTCAATGGCAATAACCTTGGCGCCATAAATGATCGCCTGCGCGAGCTTGCCGAGCGCAATATTATTGTTAGGAATGAGCACGATACAATTTAATCCGCCCCGGGCAGCATAAGCCGCAGCCGCGGCCGAAGTATTGCCTGTCGAAGCACACATGATCGTCCGGCTGCCTTCTTCCATCGCCTTGGCGACTGCCATCACCATGCCGCGGTCCTTGAAGGAGCCTGTAGGGTTCAAGCCCTCATACTTGAAATAAATATCGAGATCCAGCTCATTTGACAAATTTTCCGCACGTATGAGCGGCGTATTCCCTTCATGAAGGGTCAGCATTGGAGTCTTGTCCGTTACCGGCAGCATATCCTTATACGTTTCCAGCAGTCCTAAATATCGCATTTCAAATAACTCCTTTTATAGTAAGTTGGTCTATATTAACGATATGAATCTTATGAATGATCCCGCCACCAGGCAGTAACAAGCCTTAGCCTTCCACCCGGTACGCACTCTTCACCGTCCGGATCACATCCAGCGATTCGAATACCTGAAGCACCTTCTGAATGGATGCCCTGCTAGCGTCATGGGTGATCACAATAATTTCGGCTTCCGGATTGGTCGGGTTCGGCTGCTGCAGAACGGACTCCAGGCTGACGCCGTATTCGGCGAACACCTGCGTGATCTGAGCCAGTACCCCCGCACGGTCATCCACATGAAGGAGCAGGAAATTCTTGCTCATTGTCTGCTCGTCGCTCATCAGCTTCTTGTCCCGGAAAATAGCGGCCGCCTGCTGGCCGTTCACGCCAAGCTTCAGGTTCTTAACAACGGCAACTAGGTCTGCTACAATCGAGGTCGCTGTCGGCATTTCACCTGCACCCGGACCGTAGAACATCGTTTCACCCACTGCTTCGCCATATACGTATACGGCATTGAATACTCCGTTAACGGAAGCAATCGGATGCGTGTTCTTCACCATCGTCGGCTGTACGGTAACGCTGATTGCATCGTTCTCGCGCTCTGCTATGCCGAGCAGCTTCACTTCATATCCGAGCCGCTTGGCATACTGGATATCCTCCTGGCTGATCGAAGAGATGCCTCTGACAGACACGTCCTCAAGCGCAACGTTGGTGCGGAAGCCGAGTGTGGCAAGGATCGCCATCTTGCGCGCGGCATCCAGCCCTTCGACATCCGAAGTGGGATCTGCTTCAGCGTAACCCAGCTCCTGAGCTTCCCGCAGCACGTCGGAGTAGGAAACACCCTCTTGGGTCATCTTGGTGAGCATGTAGTTTGTTGTGCCGTTTACAATGCCCATAATCTTGGTGATTCGATCGGAAGAGAATCCCTCAATCAAGGTGCGGATAATCGGTATCCCGCCCGCCACGCTTGCTTCATACATCACATCACAGCGGTTCTCGCGTGCCTTCGCCAGTATTTCCTGACCATGCAGCGCCATCAAGTCCTTATTTGCCGTGACAACGTGTTTGCCTGAGGCAAGAGCTTCCAGTATATATTCCTTCGTCTGGTTGATTCCGCCCATAACTTCAATAATGACATCTATCTCCGGATTGCGGATCACATCCCAAGGATCATCCGTCAACTTGTCCGCATCAATAGGTACACTCCGCAGCTTGTTCGTGTTCTTAACCGCAATTTGTTCAATGATAATCGGTGAACCGGCCTGGCCAAGCAGATCCTCCTGATGTCTCTCCACGATGCGGACAACACCTGTTCCGACAGTGCCAAGCCCTAGCAATCCTACCTTGACTGGTTTCATACGCTCTCCTCCACGATCCATTTAATCTATCCCTGCCCTATTACCGACACTTTGCGTACTCCGTCTTGTGAACGAATGCTGTCCAGCATTTCCCCAAGCGACGCAGGCATGCCCGATGTATCCACCGAGATTACCACATTGGCCAAACCCTGCAGTGGAATACTCTGATGAATCGTCAGCACATTGCCGTCGGAATCGGCCACAAGCCCGAGCACTTTGGATAAAACACCCGAGCGGTGATCAAGATCCATCGAAACGGTCACAATCCGTTCCCTGCCTAGCTGATTCAAAGCATAGATGCCGTCTTTATATTTATAGAAAGCACTTCTGCTGAGCCCGACACGTTCCACTGCTTCATGTACCGTCTCGGCTTCGCCTCGCTGCAGCATGCCTTTAACTTGCATGGTCTTGACAATCGCTTCCGGCAAAATGTCCTCGCGGACGACATAATAACGATCCGTCATCTATCGTCCTCCTCACAAAGACAACTGTACATCTATAGTGGACATTATATCGAAACAGCCACACGGCCGCAATAGGCAATATTGGGTTAACCGCCCTTCTGTCGCGCTTTCTATTATATCGGAAGGCCAGCTTGCAGCGCGAGAGATTATTAAAGTATTGTCAAATTTCAAACATTTAGAAAGCCCCTATTTATTTTTGATTTTACTGGAAATATAATGTACTTATACCGCTTTATATTTTTATTAATGAGATATAAACACTACGCAAGGTAATGTTTTTATCTAAAATTACTTTATTTTCTAATAAGAAACACGAGAGGTGTGTAATTTATGAAAACTGTTCAAGGCGGCTCGATGAAGCCTTACCACACTGTCAATGACTCTTCACAGAGAGGTGCCCACCGGTTTCTTAAGGCCCTCGATAACAAACTCTCCTTTGCCTTTATCGTCCACGGCTTCTGGGCTATGTTCTGGCTGCTGAACGGGCTCGACAAGTTCTTCAACCACAATTACTTCTATGGCGTGACGCGGGATGAGAAATTCGCCAACTATTTTGCCACACTCAACTTGCCGGGTTATATATCGGCGATCTGCCTGTATGCGATCAGTGTGATAGAGATCCTGCTGGCCATAGCTTTTGTCGTGCTGGCAGTGAAGTCAGCATCAAACAAAAGCCTTCAGTCCCTTGCCTTCAAAATAAGCATGCTGATCTTCTTTGTCTTCTCAGCCGGCGATATTCTGTTCGGGGACAGGGCCGAGCTATGGGAGCACGGCACCTTCCTGATTCTGGTTATGACAAGCTTCATGCTGGTTCAATTTCAAGCCAGACAGGACGAGAAGATGCGGGTCACCTCCTAGAATTCTTAACTCCGTATCTCAACAATCGAAAAAAGAGGTCTTCTCACCAGCGAGAAGACCTCTTTCGTTATTTATACCATTACTTTGGAGGGCTGCATGGATTTATTGTAGGCACGCAGCAGGGTAAACCGGTTAGGGCGGATATGATGCGCTCCCCGCAGGCTGCGTGACAACAGTTCGCTGTCAACACCCAGCTGCAGCGGCTCCGTGAAGCCTCCAACGGTTCTGAGCAGCTGCTTCAGCTGATCAGGAGCAGGGATGGCTCTAATAGCCGCCTCAATCTCCTCCCGATGCTCATGAATGGCCTGGAAGGCTTCATGGTCAGCCGGATCGGACTCCAATGCTTGACCAAGCCAGCCTTCATCCGCCAGCCGATGGTACAGCTCGGAAATAATGGTGCAAGCTACACCAACTTTCGCACCGTGCAGCAGCTGCTTGCGGCCAAGCCGCAGATACTCCATCTCCCAATAGTGGGAGAGATGATGCTCAGCACCCGAAGCGGGATGAGATACGCCAAGAATCAGCATGGCCAGCCCTGATTCGATCAGGGAGTTCATCAAGCTGCGAATCCCCTCCGCATCTCTGCGGGCTATGGACTCGGCTTGGCGCACACACTGCTCCAATGCATCCTTCGTAATCGATTCCGCGAGCCTGCTGTGAGGCTCGCCTGCGGCAATCCTTCCAAAATTCCAGTCGAACAGGGACGTATACTTGCCCAGCATATCACCAAACCCTGCAGCTACGAGCGCCGCAGGCGCTTTAGTCAGAATATCAAGATCCGCGAATATCGCCACCGGAGATGAAGCAGCAATTGTGATTTTGTCACCGCGGATGATGAGCGGCGCACCCTTCGAGTTAAAGCCGTCGACAGATGGCGCAGTCGGCACCGACAAGAACGGCTTATTCATCTTGTAGGCAATAAACCGCACCACATCATGAATCGTTCCTGATCCAGCAGCCACGATCAAATCCGTCGTCTCATGATCGATCTCAAGCATTACCTGAATAATGGTCTGCTCATCCGCAACCACATCCCCGATTGCATTGGGCTTCACCATGACCTGCTTATTAGCAACTCCCGCTTCCACCAGCAGCTCCACAAGCTCATTGCCTGCCGCCCGTGCCGTATTGTCATCAGCGACGATGATAACACGGTTATAGCCATGATTCTGAATGTAAGCCGGCACTCTGGACAAAGCTCCGCTCTCCACCACAATCTCGTCCAGCGTCACGGTATGATAATGCCAGCCGCCCTTATCCTCAGCGACCAGCCGGTTCACTCTCTCTATCATGGTCTCCATCCTTTATCCACCTCTGCTCCGTTTTCCGTTATATTTCCCTTTCAATTCTTTCGATTTTCCTATCGAATGTCAACATTTGATTGCATTTGCGGCCGACAATTGTTCATTATCAATCGATTATCACTTACTTACGGTTATGAACACATGCATCAATGAATAACAGTCCTTTAATCCGCAACTACAATCTGTAGATGATGAAGGGATTCCAGAAGACGCCGGTCTGCAAGACGGTCAGTTATCAGCATATCAAGACCGGATACCTGGACGCTCGTCGCAATAGAGCGGCGGTTGAGCTTTGTATGATCCACCATCGCGCAGACTTTCGCGGCATTAGCGGCCATCCGCTTCTTGAGCTCTGCCTCATACAGACTGAAATCCGTCATACCGGCCTCAGCATGAAAGGCCTCTGCTGAAGTAAAGAAATAGTCTGCGTGAACCTCCTCCAATATACTCCTGCCGAGCAGTCCTTCTACCGTCCGGGAGCTCGGGCGCAGCACACCGCCGATCAGGATAACATTGATGCGCGGATTGCGGTTGAGCTCAATAGCAGACTCCAAGCCATTAGTCACGACGGTAAGAAAATCATAATCCACGAGCAGCTTGGCCAGTTCCAATGCCGTTGAGCTTGCATCCAGCATAATGCACTGCCCTTGGTGGACAAACGCGGAGGCTGCCCTCGCGATTGCCCGCTTCTCCTCATGATTAAGCTCACTTCTTGATGCATACCCCGAATCATGCATCTGCGTCCGCGGCATGACCGCCCCGCCGTGTGTCCGCTCCAGCAGCCCCTCTTCCTCCATTACCCGCAGATCGGTCCGCAGCGTCCCTTCCGAAACGCCGAAACGGACAGCCAGCTCCTTTACAATAACTTGCTTCTGTTCCTTCAATAACGCCATAATCTGTTCCCTGCGCTGTGCCGCAAACATTCCTGCCGTCTCCCCCGTCCGATATAACCCTTTTAAACGAACCACTCATTATTTAATCGCATAAAATAGCTGACGCATGGAATGGTATATGTAATTCATCATACCGAAAATGAAAACAAGCGGCAATAGACGACGATAAACGCCATCCATTCCGCTTGCCCTTACTCGCCAAAGTAGTAATCTGCGCCTTCGAAAAATTCAAAGCTGAAGTCACCGATTTGTACCAAATCTCCGCCTTTAGCTCCTTCTTTCCGCAGCGCGGTATCAACACCCATGTTACGCATCACGCGTGCAAAGCGCATAACCGCATCATACGAATTCAGATTCGTCCGCTTAATAAAGCGTTCGATGCTTGGGCTTTCAACAACATAATAGCCATCTTCCTTGCGTACCGTGAACGAGTCATCATCCTTCTTCTCGTACTTGTACACCTTCCGCTCTTCTACCTCAACCACTTCATCGACTTCCGGTGCAGTCGGCATCTGATCCAGCAGATCCGCTGCCTTGTATAGCAGCTCCTGTATCCCCTGCTTCGTCAGCGAAGAGATTGGGACAATCTCGTATTCTCTATCCCCCCGCACTTCTTCCAGCTGCTCCTTGAACAGCTCCAGCTGGTCTGCGGATTCGGGCATGTCCATTTTGTTTGCTGCTATAATCTGCGGGCGGTCCGCCAGCTTCTCATTATATTTCACAAGCTCTTCATTGATCTTCACCCAGTCTTCAAACGGGTCCCTGCCTTCGGAGGCTGACATATCCACGACATGGATAATGACTCTTGTACGCTCCACATGACGCAGAAATTCGTGGCCAAGTCCAACGCCTTCCGCAGCCCCTTCGATAAGTCCCGGAAGATCCGCCATTACAAAACTTCGGCCCTCACCTACATCTACAACGCCCAAGTTAGGAGTTAACGTAGTGAAATGGTAGGCTCCTATCTTCGGTTTGGCCGCTGACACCACAGACAGCAGGGTCGATTTGCCAACACTCGGAAATCCGACCAGCCCTACGTCAGCCATAACCTTGAGCTCCAGCACGACCCAGCGCTCCTGTCCCTCTTCCCCGTTCTCGGATATATAGGGAGCAGGATTGCTCGCTGTCGCAAAGCGGATGTTGCCGCGGCCGCCACGTCCGCCCTTGGCCACAACTACCTCTTGGCCATGACGGGTCATATCAGCGATGACTTCCTGAGTATCGTCATCTACAATGACGGTACCTGGCGGAATTCTGACAACCATATGATCGGCATTCGCGCCGTGCATCCCCTTCGTCTTCCCCTTCTCGCCGCGAGGGGCCTTGAAGTGCTTCTGATACCGGAAATCAACAAGCGTACGAAGCCCTTCATCCACACGGAAAATAACATTGGCTCCGTTGCCGCCATCGCCGCCCGCGGGCCCGCCTTCAGGAACATACAGCTCCCTGCGGAAGGAGATTATCCCGTCCCCGCCGTCCCCGCCTTTTACAAATATCTTCGCCTTATCTACAAACATGATGTTCCTCCGTTCAGCTGCGCAGTTCAGCGCGCAATACCATGTCTTTCATATCTGTCTCCAGCAGCTCAACCTTAAGAGGAGATTTCTTGAGCCGCTGCTTGCATTTGGCATGCAGTTCAGACGCATCATTCAGCTCTCCGTCATATTCAATACTAATGATTACCGCTTCCTCGTTCCGTGCAATGGATAAAGCCAGATGCGCTGCGTCCCCGGTTCCCGATTTCACGGCAAAACGATAAGCATTAATGATATCAATCAATGCGGCTGAGACATCCTCTGCCTGAAGCGGCAGCTCAGATAAGTTAACATCATCGGTCACTTCAATTTCCAGCTGCACAGCATTAGTCATCGTGCGGAAGGATTGAAGAAACAATATCAATGACGGTACGCCCAGCTTGGCGATCCGGCTTTCCACCGTCATCCGTTCTCTTATTTTTTCCACGCAATCAATTGTTTTATCCGGTTTGTTGAGCCGAAGATAGCCATACAAAACCTGTAAATCATTCATCCAGTCATGCCTATGGTGGTTCAGTGTGCGAATTGCCGCCAGTTGGAGTGTCTGCTTGTTGTGAGCGGCGCTATTCTTCCATTCTCTTCGCTCTACCCACACCCACAGCCCTGCCGCAAGCAGGGTCCAGAGTACAAATATCCCGTGAACCCAAAGCTTGTCCGGCCACAGCAATACTGCTGCGGCAGGCAGCAGCACAGAACCGGCTGTGTAGAGGCGTATAGTCCGCCATTGATTCATTAGCGAGTCCTCTCTTCGTTTCCATTCATTCCCTAACCCCAACCAAGTATAGCACAGCCATACCCTACAGCCCAAGAGAAACCTAAGGCAAAACTTACCTGTCCCGGTATTTAAAAAAAACCCGGCCTGTGAACCAGGCCGGGTTTCGGTGTTGGTGTCTTAAGCTTCTACGGCTGCAGCTACAGGAGCTACTTCCACGGGGTAAACACTCACTTTTTTGCGTTCGCGACCCCAGCGTTCGAACTTCACAACGCCTTCCACTTTTGCATACAGCGTGTCATCTTTACCGATGCCAACGTTGTTGCCCGGGTGGATTTTCGTACCGCGCTGGCGGTAAAGAATGCTGCCAGCTGTAACAACTTGACCGTCAGCACGCTTCGCGCCAAGGCGCTTCGAGATGCTGTCACGTCCGTTCTTCGTCGAGCCTACACCCTTCTTGGAAGCGAATAGCTGAAGATTCAGTTTCAACATGGTTATACCCTCCTTCTATACCGATTGTTCACTTATAACGACGTATTTGCCGTAGGATTCCGATATGGTTTGAAGCATAACGACCATCGATTCGAGCAGCAGCTGAACCTTGTCGTCACTCGCTTCAACTCCCGTTGACGGGATATCCGATTGCAGCCAGCCGTTCCGCATGGAGGCCGGAAGTTCCAATCCGGTTAAAGCTTCAATCGAATTGACTGTTCCAACCGTCACAGCGGAAACCCCGGCACATACGATATCCTTGCCCGGCTTCGCATATTCCGCATGACCTTCCACAGCAAACGATAGAATTCGTTTGTCCGCAGCACGACGGGTCAGCGTGATTGAGATCATAATTCGGACCTCTTACGCCTCGATCTTGCCAATCGTCACTTTCGTGTACGGCTGACGATGACCTTGCTTACGGCGATAGTTCTTCTTGGCTTTGTATTTATACACGATGATCTTCTGACCTTTACCGTGCTTCTCCACTTTCGCGGAAACAACAGCGCCAGCGACTACAGGGGAACCTGTAACCAGGCCTTCGCCTTTGGATACGGCCAGAACGCGATCAAACGTTACGCTGTCGCCCTCTGCAACGTCCAATTTCTCGATGTAGAGCACATCGCCTTCTTGAACCTTGTACTGCTTGCCGCCAGTTTCGATGATTGCATACATAGATGGTGCACCTCCTCATGTCTAAGACTCGCCTGAAAACCAGGTGGCAAATTCCTCAGCGGAACTGCTCTTCCAACCTGTCCGGAGCGGTTGTAGCATGCATAGCAACAAGCACTAGACACACACACTGAATGATTATAGCATACGACTGCTGGTTTATCAAGCGATTCTATCGGCAGCCTGATATTTACTATAGCACCCTCCCGGGAACCACTAAACCAAATGTTTTAATCCTGGGAAGGGCGATTCACATATAAGGTTCCGCGTCCCTTGCAGGCTGCACATGGCTCTAGATGCTTACCCGAGGAACGGCCTCTGACTTTCTTCCTTGTCATCTCCAGAAGGCCGAGCTTGGTCCAGCCGACGACATGGCACTTGGTCCTGTCCTTGCGCACCAAGGCTTCAAGAGTGCCCATAACCTGCTGCCGGTGTTCTACCGATTCCATGTCAATAAAGTCAATAATTATAATACCGCCAGCATCGCGAAGCCGCAGAAGACGCGCAACCTCAGCCGCAGCCTCCATATTCGTATTAAATACCGTCTCCTCAAGATCCTTGGACCCCGTATATCTGGAGGTATTCACATCAATCACCGTCAAGGCCTCCGTCTGATCCCACACCAGCTCGCCTCCAGAGGTGAGGCGTATCCGTGCGCCAAAGGCCTTGTCCAGCTCGCTGCTGACGCCGAATTTCTCGAACAAGGGCAGTTTCTCCGTCTCACTGTAGGCCAGCAGCCTCGATTCCATCGCCGGCGCCATGCTTCGGACATAGGTCAGTACTTCCTCGTAAGCCCTGCTGTCATCAATCCAGATTTCATCGGTCTCCGCATCGAGGATATCCCTCACGACCCGCTGCACAAGCCCCGCTTCCCGGTGTACGATGGCGGGCACCTCTGCCTTCTCGGCTTGTTCCAGTATGCCTGCCCACTGACCCCTTAAAGCCGCGACATCTCTGGCCAGTGAATTGGTGCTTTCGCCAGCTGCAGCTGTCCGTAGAATAATTCCCTCTTCCGCCTGTCTGACCGACTCCCCGGCCTGCCGCAGCCTAGCTCGTTCGCCCTCCGTCGGAATTTTCTTGGAAACCCCGACATAGTCAGCGTACGGCATATAGACAAGCCAGCGGCCTGGAAGGGAATAATGTGTGGTTACCCTTGCTCCCTTGCCCCCAATCGGCTCCTTCACAATCTGCACCAGGATATCCTGCCCGGGGCGCACTACTTTGGATATAGGCGGCTTCTCCCTCGGCTTCTGCTCCAAATTCGGATGCAGCAGGTCATCGATATGAAGAAAGGCATTTTTCCCTTGTCCGATATCGACGAAAGCCGCCTCCATTCCGGGCAGCACATTGACGACCCTTCCTTTATAAACGCTGCCCACCGTCTGGCCATCCGCCGCCTGTTCGGTGTAATACTCGTCCAATTTCCCGTTCGTCAGTACAGCTGTCTGGACAACATCCCGTTCTACATGCACCAACATCTGCTTCATCGCAGTCCTCCACCCGCCAGAGGCCCATTTTGACCTTTATTTTACCTGAAAAGCTCGGAAACTGCACGGCCCGGTTTTCCTTCCGATAAGTACGCCTGGATGATGTGCTCTTCGGGAATCACACCCTGCACGCTTCCTTTATCACGTATCAGGCAGACCAAGTGATAGCGCCCTCTCCGCAGCCTTCTCAGCACATCTCCGAGTGAATCTCGCGCTTTAACAACAATTGGAAGGGGATGCTCCCCCGAGTCATTTTTCAGCTGTGCAGCATGCAGCTCCCTATGCATCAGAAACCTTACGAAGACATAGGGTATATTGCGCAGATAGGTCCAGTTTGAAACAAACAGGAAGATGCCGATGGCCAGCAGATTAAGTTGAATTGTCCCGTGATGGGCCGGCAGGTAACAGGCATACAGAATGATTATAAGGCTTACGGCCAGACTCAGTCTTGTCACCATGTAGAGGGAGCGGTAATAAGAGCTTGTACAGCTGAGCAGTGCTGACAGCAGCTTACCGCCATCGAGCGGCAGTACAGGCAGCAGATTAAACAGCCCGATCATCAGATTGGCCTTCCATATATACTCCGACCACCCCGCGTCAAAGCCGCCCCATGCACCGAGCGCCCAGGCAGCCGCACCCATCCAGAGATTCTGAAGCGGTCCGGCGGCGGCTACCACCGCTTCCTCCAGCGCCGGCACCGTGCCAGCCTCCTCAGTCTCGGCCACACCGCCGAATGGCAGAAGCCGGACCTCCCGGATCCGCCAGCCGAAGCTCTGTGCGGCCAGCACATGACCCGCTTCATGGATCAGCACAATGCTGAAGAGAACCAGCAGCTCGACGAAATAGCCTGTTATCAAGGATGCGGCCATGACGAGTACGAACAGGGGATGTATCCCCCAGCGGATACCGAGGACATTAATCAAGCGGGACCACATCCGTCGGATCGACATAGCGGCCATTCACCCGCACTGCAAAATACAGGAGGCTGTCACCCTCCGGCTTCTCCGCAAGCCGTCCGACGCGTTCGCCTGTCTCCATCCAGTCTCCTGTCTTCACTGCAGCTTCCTCCAGCCGCCCGTAAATGGATGTGCGGTTATCCGCATGCTGAACAACTACGCTGTATCCGTCAGCCTCATTACCAGAAACGAGGCCAACCCGGCCGGTTTCGATAACGGTAATCTCACTGCCCGGGGGGCCAGCTATCTCCACGCCATTCAATGTCTCTGCGAAGGAGCGCACAACGGTGCCATCCAGAATCGGCAGGGCTGCCGGCTGTGTCACCGAACCATCCACCCGCCTTGCTTCAGTTGCCGTCCGGTCGAATATCGGAATAAACGTCGGGGCTCCCGCGAAGGTTTTCTTGTACCATTCCGCCGCCGCTTCCGTGTCCAGCTCCTCTGTCAGCGCCTTTAGCACAAACTGCTGGATATCCTCTGTGCCAGCGGGCCTGAGAGCAAATAATCCCCAGATGGAACCAAAGAGGATGAGCGATACCAGAAGCTTCAGCCTCATGCCTCCCCAGCCGCCATGCCTGGACGGGTTATCATCATCGGCTGACGCTCCTCTGCCAGTCCCATCAAGCTGGGATAGGTTAGGAAGCCTGCCTCCTCCCCGCAGCCAGTCTTCCGACCTTCGCTTCCATTCGGCTTCCGGATCCCGCTCCTCGCCAGCTGGCTGCGCGTTCATGCCTGTCCGGTGCACCTGATCACGCGACCCCGCTTGTATCTGCTGTCCAAGAGAAGGGGTTGCCTTGCTCTTGTTCTTAGACTCTCCCTGGTCAAGCGGCTTGTTCTCCTGCAATCTTCTATCCATCAGCTCTCGAATACGTTCCTCCCTGCGCTGCTTCACACGGGTTCGTTCTGCCATATATGCCGCTCCCTTCTCCCGCGGAGTGGCACTGGAAGGGCCGTCCACGGATAGCTTGTTCATAATCAAAATATGAAAGAACAGTCCCTTTTATGTCGTCGCTATACTGCAGTATATAACGTATACAGTTGTTCACTGCTTATTTTCGGGGGCGAATCCATCTATAATATCCGTATGGGGGCATTTCTCATTGCAGCAGAAATCTTATGACCGAGTGATACGAGGAGGATTAGTATGACAGCGATATTACCACTTCAGCGCAGAGGAATACCCGCAAGCCGGCTGGTCTTGGGCTGCATGGGACTTGGCGGCGGCTGGAACAGCGAGCCGCTTACAACCGAGCATTATAAGCAGGCGTCCGAAACGATGGATGCCGCGCTGGCTTCAGGCATTACCATGTTTGACCATGCCGACATCTATACAATGGGTAAGGCGGAGATGGTATTCGGCAGCGCCCTTCGCGAGCATACCGGGTTAAGAGAATCCATCATTCTTCAGTCCAAGTGCGGCATCCGTTTCAGTGAAGGGCCAGACAAGCCTCACCGCTTTGATTTTTCAAGCGAGCATATCCTAAGCAGCGTGAATGGCATCCTCAGCAGGCTGAAGACCGACTACCTGGATATTCTGCTGCTGCATCGTCCGGATCCCCTCATGGAGCCCGAGGAAGTGGCCGCTGCCTTCGAGAAACTGGTCACCGCCGGCAAGGTCCGCCACTTTGGGGTGTCCAATATGGGCGCCGGACAAATCAGGCTGCTCCAACGCGCCTGTACGGTTCCCCTCATTGTCAATCAGCTGGAGCTCAACCTGGCTCACACCGATTGGATTGACCAAGGGGTTCATATCAACCAGCTGGCAGGGAAGGACCAGATTTTCCCTGAAGGAACACTGGAATTCATGCGCATGGAAAACATACAGATTCAAGCCTGGGGACCGCTGGCAAGAGGCCTCTTTACGGGCGCGCCGCTTGAGGATCAGCCAGATCATGTCCGGGATACCGCTGCGCTGGTTACCGAACTGGCCGAAGAAAAGGATACAAGCCCCGAGGCGATCGTGCTGGCATGGCTAATGAAGCATCCGGCCTGCGTACAGCCTGTAATCGGCACAGTCAACCCGGAGCGGATCAAAGCCTGCGCCAAGTCCGTCAGTCTTCCACTAACCCGCGAAGAATGGTACCGGCTATATCTGGCATCACGTGGAAGACCGCTTCCCTAAGGGGAGAGCAGGACTATGGCTGTGCTGAACTCTCCGCATAACTGTTAAATTTCTCCGTATGGTGGTAAGCTCTATAGAGGCTCGCTTCGAACGGCTAATTCATCCAAAGGAGACTATTTATTCATGTGGCTCGTTTTTGCTTCACTGGCAGCTGTCAGCTTCGGACTGCGCGGTGTGCTCTATCACTGGACCTCCACGAAGCCAATGGAACGGAGTCTGATGCTGTGCGGCGTCTTCTTTACAGGAACCCTGATCAGTCTGGCCTGTGCCCTGGTGCTCGGTGAACCATGGACGTTCACCGCGCTTACAGGCATGATGATGGGCGTATTCTCTTTTGGGGCCAACGCCTGCATGGTAAAAGGCTTCTCAGTGGGCAAGGCTTCCCTGATTGCCGTACTGACTGCTCTTCCGCCGGTTGTGGTTGTGCTGCTGGCTTTTGCCATCTGGGGAGAGACGCTCACCAGCCTGCAGCTTGTATGCTTCGCTGTCATTCTATCGGGCATCCTGCTGATCCGGTTTTCGGGAGATGTTTCCTTCAAGCACCTGGAGGGGGTCAAATGGGGGCTGCTCACGACCTTATTCTTCGGTCTGAACGATATGGCGGGCAAGTGGTCAACGATGCTGGATGCCGCCACCTTCCCCACTTTAGTCGGCATGTTCGCTACCGGAACCGTGCTGTTCGGCTTGTCCTATATTTCCGGCACAGCCAAACGCCGAAGAGCGGCGGCCGATAACAGCCGTGTCATCGCGGAAGCAGCTGCACAGTGGAGCCGCGGCAAAACCTTCGGCATCGGGATGGCCGTCGGGATTACGAATTCGATCGGGATGGTATTCATCCTGCAGGCCTTCGATCTCGGTGTGACCGGCCTCGTATCCGCCGTAGTTGCGATGAATGTGGTCGTTATCCTGCTTTATACCCGAATTGTTGTGAAGGAGAAGTTTACACGCAAGGAATTGACAGGCATGATCCTGGCGATCTGCGGGATTATACTCCTGAGGCTCTTCGAATAAGCGCTGATCGTTCTCATCAACAAACAGGGCTGGCGTACCGGGTTCACCCGAACCTCTGCGCCAGCCCTATATTTATTGAGTATACCGTTTCTAAACCAGCTCATATTTCTCCTGATGCGCCTTAACGCTGAACACCAGTCCGATACTCAGCATGTTCAGCAGCAGCGAGGTGCCGCCATAGCTGACGAACGGGAGAGTAATGCCGGTTATTGGCATCAAGCCGATACTCATGCCGATATTCTGGAAGATTTGAAAGACGAACATCGATACAACACCAATAATGATGTAAGAGCCCTTCAAATCATAGCACTGGAAGGCGATGATTATCATCCTATAAATTAGCAGGAAATACAGCAGCAGCAGCACAGCCGAGCCTTGGAAGCCAAACTCCTCCCCAATGACCACAAAGATGGAGTCCGAATACGCATAAGGGATGAATTTGCGGTTCTTGGAATCCCCCTGCATGTACCCGTCACCGGTCAGACCGCCTGAGCCGATGGCAATTAATGATTTCTCCGACTGATGCTTGTCATCATCGGAAGCTGTCTCCGGGTGAATGTAGGTGTTGATCCGCTTGTACCAGTGCTCCTTATCATGAGAGCTGAGATAATCCTTGATTTCCGTATTAAAGGTATTGAACAGCGTCACGAACAGCACAAGTCCGCCAACCACTGCGGTGAGCCCGATCAGCACATGGGTGTACTTGACGTTGCCAATCCACAGCATGCCAAGCACGATGACCACGAAGATAATGGCGTTGCCAAGGTCAGGCTGAATCATAACCAGCAGGAACGGAAGCAGTGAGAACGCGGCGATCGGCAGCAGGTCACTGCGGAAGGACAGCCGGTCCCCTTCCCTCCGGCCCATTAGCACGGCGAGTGTTAGCACAAGGATAATCTTCATGAACTCAGCCGGCTGGAAGGACAACAGCCCCCCCGGGAGTGTAAACCAGCTGCGCGCCCCATTAATCTTGTCTCCAAAGAAGTAGACAAGCACAAGCAGCAGCACCCCGATGCCATAGAGCACATGCCAGCCTTTCAGAATGACTCGGTAATCAAACAGTGTAGCCGTAATGACCACCACAAAACCTACTGCGAAGAAGAACAGCTGCTTGAGGTCATAATTATCGTAGCCCGTCAAACCGTAAGTGGCGCTTCGCACAGCAAGCGTGCTGATGATCATCAGCATGATCAGAATCAGCAGGATGCCCCAATCCAGCTTCTTAAGTTTATTTAGCACAGCGCATTCATCCTATTCCAAGAAACTTCCTAAGACGCTTGAACATGCCGTTCTTGTCTTCCATCTGCATCAGCGGCACCTTATCCCCTAAGATCCGCCTTGCAATATTGCGGTAAGCAATCGCAGCCCGGGAGGAAGGGTCCATAACAGTCGGCTCTCCGGCATTCGCTGCCTTGATCACCTTCTCATCATCCGGTACGATGCCAAGCAGGTCAATGGCTAGAATCTGGCATATTTCATCGATGTCCAGCATCTCGCCGCTCTTCACCATTGTCGGACGAATCCGGTTGATAACGAGCTTCGCCGAAATCTGCGCCTGCTCCAGCAATCCAATAATCCGGTCTGCATCTCTAACTGCCGCGTTCTCGGGTGTGGTCACGACGATCGCCCTGTCAGCGCCGGCGACAGCATTGCGGAAGCCCTGCTCAATCCCTGCCGGACAATCAATAATGACAAAATCAAAGTCCTTCTTAAGCTCCAGTACAATATCCTTCACCTGCTCAGGTGAAATATCGTGCTTATCCTTCGTCTGGGCAGCCGGCAGCATATAGAGCTCATCAAACCGCTTGTCCTTTACCAGGGCCTGGTTCAGACGGCAGCGGCCTTCCGACACATCGATCAAATCATATATAATCCGGTTCTCAAGCCCCATCACGACATCCAGGTTTCTCAGACCAATATCGGTGTCTACCATACACACTTTCTTCCCGTGCAGCGCAAGCGCAGTGCCCAGGTTGGCCGAGGTAGTCGTCTTCCCTACTCCACCTTTGCCCGATGTAACGACTATAGCTTCTCCCATTTGTTACACTCCTTTGAACACAATCGGATCCTTGCGCAAGCGGTGCAGCTGTGACAGCTTATCGATCTTCATCTGCCCCTCCTGCAAGTAGGCGAATTCCATGAAGGCATCCCCTGTCATCCATTCATCCGGCGGACGGCTGATAATGTCCGCAATGCGAAGCTGGGTCGGACGAAGCATGGATGAAGCAATAATCACATCCCGGCGTCCGTCCACTCCCGCATGCGCCAAACCTCTGAGGGCTCCCAGCACATATATATCACCGGTCGACATGATGGTCCCCCCAGGATTGACGTCACCCATCAGCATGATATTGCCTTCATGCCGAATCGTCTGGCCTGAGCGGACGACACCCGTTATGATTTTCAAATCATCCTTCTTAGCTGCCTTGGCAAGCTCTTCATCCTGTTCCCCGTCCACAGACTGAACCAAGAGATTGCCCCGCTGCCGGATAACCGATACAATTCGTTCCTTCTCTTCCTCACTCGCACGTCTGGCTCCAAGCTTCACTTGTACGTGGACCAGCGGTCCGGTCAGCAGCTGCTGGTGTGTCGTTTCCAGCTTATAATGAAGCTCGTCGAGCAGCTCTCCGAATTCACAACTGTCATCAAGCAGAAAGACGAGACCTTCTTTGACCCCTTTGATTGTAATATGCTGTTTTTCGGTCACGCTTTTCCCTCCCTGAACCTATACATTTCGGTTCACAATGCCCGGAATCCTGCTTGATACGCCTAATCGACATCTTCCGCACTGCCTCTGCCCGAATTCTCAAACATTCGTCTTGCCGGTATGTACAGTGCAAGCGCGAAGCCCAGCTGCAGAAAAAGACTGGGCAGGATATGATCCATAAGTGCATTAGCATAGGTCTCCGAGGTAATTTGGAACGCCTTGTATATGAAATAGACCAGGGAATCATACAGCAGTGATCCGATCCCAATGGCAGAGAGCGCCATCATAATAGGGCTTCGTCTATACTCCAGCAGCAGACCTGTTAAATAACCGCAAATTCCCATCGCAAATGAATGAACACCAAGCAGGTGGCCGTAATAGACAATATCCTGCAGAAGGCCGAAGACAAGCCCTAGTGTCAAAGCCGTATGCCGGCCCGAGTATAATGCTGAATATAGGACGAAAACAAAAACAAAATGAGGCACGAGCCGTCCGATCAAGGGTTCAGGGACCAGCCAGGGGAAAATCGTTCCTTCAATCAGAAACAACAAAACCATCAGGAAGACTGCAAGGCGGAGATTCATTCTTCCAGCCCTTCCATTTCCGGCGGTACTACGACAAACACCTCGTATAAGCGGTCCAGCTTGGCAGCCGGCTTTATCTCCGCAATATGTGTAAGGCCGAAATCACCGACCTGGCGGGATTCCACAGTACCGATAACAAGACCGCGCGGAAACACGCCGCCAAGACCTGAGGTAATAACCGTATCCTTCTCCTTCAGCTTGTCATCCTCGGCTATCTTGGACAATAGTAGCATTCCTGTCTGCTCATCATAGCTGTCGATCATACCGAAGGAATCAAGGTTACCGAGTACCGTGGCGGCGACTGGCTTTGCTCCTGAGGATTCCGTATTCAGCTCGGTAATCGGCATTACGGTTGAATAGAAGGGAAATACCCGGCTGACCACACCGACCATGCCGTCCACGGTGACTACAGCCATGTCCGGCTTAATGCCGTTGCGGGATCCAAGATTGATTTTGATTACATTATTGTAAGGGTCCTGGTTATCCGCAACTACCTGGGCAATCACAAACTTGTAGTCATTCATCTTTTCCTGTTGTTTTGTAAAATTCAATTCCTCTTGCAGCCGCTTAACTTCCAGCTCCAGGAAGTTATAAGCGGTAGCATCCCGCGCATATTTCGCCGTCGTCATTCTCAGCTGCTCGTTCTCACGATAGAGCTCCTTCATCGTCCTTACATCCTCAAACAAGCCCGCTAAGTAACCAGCGGGCTTGTAGAACCATTGCTGAACAAATGTAACAGAATCGCCGATGAAGTTCTCTGGCCAAGACAGCTTATCACGCTTGGTGAGCGAGAACCCCATGACAGCGACAAAGACGATCAGGCCAATCATGAGCGCGAACAATCGTTTATTTCGGAATAATCTAAACAGTCTGCTCACCCGCCCATTACTGATTCATTAAACTTATTACCTGACGTGTCCTAGCGCTTCGAACGGATAGACGAGCCGCCTCTCGGCTTGAAGAGGTGGATGTTCTCGAGTGCCCGTCCTGTACCAATAGCCACACAATCAAGCGCATTCTCCGCTACGATAACGGGCATCCCGGTTTCCCTGGCAAGCAGCTTATCCAGGTTGCGCAGCAACCCGCCGCCGCCTGTAAGGACAATACCGCGGTCCATAATATCCGCTGAGAGCTCAGGCGGACACTTCTCCAATGTCACTTTCACCGCATCAACAATAGCATTTACTGTGTCTGTCAACGCCTCGGTGATCTCATCCGAAGAGATTGGAATCGTCTTCGGCAGGCCGGTAACCAGGTCGCGTCCGCGGATCTCTATCTTCTCGGTCTTATCGAGCGGCAGAGCCGAACCGATCTCCAGCTTAAGCTGCTCGCTGGTCCGCTCGCCGATCATCAGGTTGTACATACGCTTGATATACTGGATGATTGCTTCATCCATCTCATCCCCGGCTATCCGGATGGAGCGGCTGGTTACAATTCCGCCCAGCGAGATAACAGCCACCTCGGTAGTGCCTCCGCCAATATCGACAACCATACTGCCTGTCGGCTCCCAGACTGGCAGATCCGCACCGATGGCCGCTGCGAAAGGCTCTTCAATCGTATAAGCTTCGCGAGCCCCGGCCTGCTTGGTTGCATCCTCTACCGCCCGCTTCTCAACAGCAGTAATCCCCGAAGGAACACAGACCATCACGTTCGGATGGCGCGGAAACAAGGAGCGCTGCTTCTGTGCCTGGCGGATAAAATATTTGATCATTGTTGCTGTTGTCTCAAAATCGGCAATTACCCCGTCTTTCATCGGCCTTACAGCACGTATATTGCCGGGAGTACGGCCAATCATCTTCTTGGCCTGCTCGCCAACTGCTTCAATGGTCTTCGTATCGGTACGCAGGGCAACTACTGACGGTTCCCTAACGACTATTCCTTTTCCACGGACATATACAAGGGTATTCGCTGTTCCAAGATCAATACCCAAATCCTTCGTGAACCCTCCAAACATCGCTGTACTCCCTTCTATCTGTCAGACAATCCCTCTTATTATATTACATTAAACCTTGTTCCTTCAAACTGACGTAACGGTTATCTCCAATGACAATATGGTCGAGGACGTCAATGCCGACAAGCTCTCCCGCTTTGCATAAACGTTCGGTAATGGCTATATCTTCAGGGCTTGGGCTCGGATCGCCGCTTGGGTGATTATGCACACAGACCAGCGAGGCGCTGCTGCATTTCATGGCGGCACGAAAGACTTCCCGCGGATGTACAAGGGAAGCGTTCAAGGTGCCGATCGATAAGGTTTCCCGGCCGATAACCTGATTCTTCGTATTCAGGAAGAGACAGACGAAGTGCTCCTTCTTCAGGTAGCGCATCTCCTCCATCAAGTAATCAGCCGCATCCTGCGGCCGACGGATCGTAAGCCTGTCCTCATCCCGGCTTTGCGACAGCCTTCGTCCAAGCTCTATGCCCGCACGAAGCTGCACCGCTTTGGCCGGGCCGATTCCCCGGATAGCTGTTAGCTCTGCGAGGCTCATGTCTGTTAAATTCCGCAGGCCTCCGCACGAACTTAATATGCGCGAAGCCAGATGGACGGCGGACTCATTCCGAGTGCCTGTCCGCAGTAAGATAGCCAGCAATTCAGCATGGCTGAGCGCTTCCGCTCCGATTGTCATCATGCGCTCTCTTGGTCGGTCTTCATTCGGAACATCGCGCAGGACCAAACGCTCCCGGTTCATACCTGCTCCTGTCCGGCTGCAAGGGCAGCCCTTAAATCGTTTCCACTCCAAAATCGGCCAGAAGCTCCGCGAGCAGCGACACCGGCAGGCCTACAACATTGAAATAACAGCCCTCGATCCGGTCTACCAGCACAGCACCCAGTCCCTGAATGCCATAGGAACCGGCTTTGTCCTTCGGCTCCCCCGAAGCAATATACCGCTCGATCCTCGCGGCGTCGAGCGGTTTCATATGTACGCGGGTTACCCGGCTTTCGGCCCTCATGCGGCCGCTGTGCAAATCGATGAGAGCTACACCTGTAAACACCTCATGCGGTTTGCCCTGTAGCCGGTTAAGCATGGCAGCTGCTTCCTCAGCATCAGCCGGCTTGCCCAGCTTGTCTCCATTCAGCACAACAATTGTGTCTGCGCCGACAATAACGGCAGAAGGCTGCATGCCGCCTTCGCTCAGGATTCTGCCTCTGACGGCTTCGGCTTTGCGGACTGCCAGCTGTTCAACGACCTTCGCCGGAAGCCATTCATCCGGTGTTGTCTCATCGGCGTCAGATGCTACGATCTCCACCGGTATTCGAAGACCAAGCGAATCCATAAGCAGTCTGCGGCGCGGCGAGGCTGATGCCAGAACCACACGTTCAGGCATTTTATCCGAGGGAGTATAGGCAGAATTCACAATCATTCAGCTCCTTATACGCAAATGGCAGCCGGACATTTACAGCTTCCGGTAGAGCCATACGGCAATAATGACGCCTATAATGCTAATCAGGCTGATATCCAGCCTTAACGTGAAATCAAAGCTGAACACCACAAGATCCGCTGCGGGCGACCATACCAGCTGGGCCGTTTCCGTTAAAAAGGACAACACCGGAATGCCAACCAGCCAGCGCGACACCAGCGCACCTGCCACCAGTCCGATGATGATGAACAACACAAGAATCCACGCATTTTTCCGCATCTTCCAACGTCCCTCGCCTTTTTTTGACACCTGTCCTCTATTATACGTTGGAAAGTACAGGTTTACAATGCGTCAAAACTGGCCAAACCATTCCTTCTGTGCGAAAACCGCTTCCATCAGTGCCGACTGGGCCTGCCACAGGTAGCTTCTCGATTCCTTCACCTGATAGGCGGAGACAGACTTGGCGGCCGATTCGTAGGCAGTGGCTATGCGACTGAGCGCTTCTGCACCTTCAGTGCTTATCCCCTTACGGAACGTATCATGAAGCGCCTTCCAAGCCTTATACTTGTCCAGCCATTTCTCCCCGGCTCCGGTCTCCGAACCGCCCTCCAATATAGTAACGGTTAACGTGCCCAAATGGTTTGCAAGCTCGCTAGTTTGTACCGCAAACTGCTCCGCCTCCTGCTTATCGCCATTGTAAGGAAATCCGCTGACTTCCGGGATGTCAACCGGCTTCACATATACTTCCAGACCGCCCAGCTGCTTGGCCAGCATTTCGGCTTCGGCTTTGGTCGTTGCCATACCTGCATATACCCGGAAATCGTCTCCCTGCAACGCCGCCGCTGAATAACCCCGGTTCTTCAGATCCGCGATGGCGGCTTCCATCCCCTCCGGTTGGCTGAATACGCCAAATTGCAGCAAGTAATAGGTTTCACCTTGAATGTCAGCCGCTGTTAGACTTGCTGCGCCCTTGGAAGGAGCCGGACTGTTTATCGCAACGGGTTCATCCGCCACCTTACCGGTGCTTTCACTACTTGGCAGAATAGCATCGCCCGAGAAGAGCGAGAGCAGCAGATACCCAAATACCGCACCCGTAGCGAGAGCCCCTCCGACCGAACCGATCACTTTAAGCCAGGAAGGGCCGCCCGGCTGCTGCCGGTGAACCACATAGCCTGTATAGTTCATCTCGCCCTGATCATCCATGTTCATAACAGGAGGCTCCGGCAAATCCCCCTGACCCGGGCTTACGTTTGGCGCTGTCCTGCTGTTTATCTGTCTATCCTGCACGGTCCGTATATCTGCGGTTCTCCTGTCTCTAGCCGCCTTCGCAGCGGTCTCATACCCGTCATGCCCGCCTGTCTGCTCATCCCCCAGCGGAATCAGCTGGACCGGCTCCCGGTCTGCCCGATCCTGGTCTTCTCTCTCCCGGTCTGCCTGGACCGCAGGCTGGATGTCCTCAGTACCTTCTATGTCATATACCACTTGGGGCCCGCTCTCTCTGTCTGCATCTGTTCGGTTATCTCTGTGCTTTGTGTCTAGACCTTCACTCTCACGGATCAGTTTCTCAAGAGCAGCCGGATCATCCTGGAACGGGCTTTTCCATGCTTCAACATCGGTTGTAAATTTCAGCTCATCCGGATACAAGGAAATGACGTTGGAGCCGGAAACCGGCGGCACCCGGTTCTCTGCAGACGGCCTGCCGCTTACCTGAGCCTTGTGATCGAAACGATAGGTGATGCGCGCTTTCGGTTTCATATCAATCTCTCCTTGTCCATATCATCTACTAGTATTCTATGACCGGTTTAAGAGATTTATGAGCGCCCGCACACCATAAAATTGGCAAAAAAGCAAACAGCCATGCGATTGTATCTCGCACGGCTGTTTGCCGTTACTGCTTCAAGCAGCGAATCTTACTTGCCTTTCAACTTCTCGGCCAGTGATACGGCTACCTTCCAGATATCTCCCGCGCCCATTGTAATGACAAGGTCTCCGGGCTTTACACTTTCAGCCAAGTAATCCAGCACCTCTTCTTTGGTAGGCAGATAGGAGGCATTGGCGTTACTGTTCTCCACTATCATATCCACTAGACGCCGTGAGTTGACACCTTCGATCTGCTGCTCGCCAGCGGGTGAATAGATGTCGGTGATAATCACCTGATCCGCCTCGGGGAATGCCCGGCTGAACTGCTCCAGCAGGAAGAAGGTACGCGTATACCGCTGGGGCTGGAATACGGCAACAATCCGTTTGCCAGTCGCCTTCGCCGCACTGATCGTCGCCTGAATTTCAGTAGGATGGTGAGCATAGTCATCAATAACAAGAATGTCATTCACTTCGCCCAACACCTGGAACCTTCGCTTAGCGCCGCGAAAATCCAGAATAGCCTCAGCGACCTCTGCGAATGGCACCCCTGCCTCCAGGCAAGTAATAACGGTGGCCAGCGCATTGCTCACATTATGCAGGCCGGGAACAGACAGCTCGATACGTCCCAATACGCTGCCTTCCTTCACAAGATTGAAGGAAACCTTACGGTCTCCTAGCTCGATATCGGCAGCCATATAATCGGCCGGTCTATCGAAGCCATAAGTAACAATACGGCCACCTTTGCCTTCAGCTTGAGCCAGTACATCACGTACATTCTCATCGTCTATGCATACAATGGCCTTGCCGTCTTCCTTAACCTGCGAGAGAAATCGCACATAAGCTGCCTTTAGCTTATTGAAGTCGCCGTCATAGTTCTCCAGATGATCCGCTTCAATATTGGTCACGATGGCGATAGCCGGATGATAGTGGAGGAAGGAACCGTCACTTTCATCAGCTTCGGCCACCACATATTCACCTTTGCCTGCCTTCGCATTGGTTCCAACATTTACGATTTCTCCCCCGATTATATAAGTCGGGTCCAGACCGCAGGACTCCATAACCAGTGCGATCATCGACGAAGTTGTTGTCTTCCCGTGGGCACCTGCGACCGCTATGCCTTTACCGGCATTCATCAGCCTGGCCAGCATCTGCGAACGGTGTATGACAGGTATATTACGGAGCTCTGCCGCCTTACGCTCTACATTGTCTTTGGAAAGCGCGGTTGAGTAGACGACCAGGTTGGCCCCTTCCACATGCTCCGCCTCATGTCCAATATAGATTTGTGCACCCTTGGCGGCCAGCTTCTCGGTCAGCTCCTGCCTGGCGACATCGGATCCGGTCACCTTGTAGCCCATCTCCAGCATGACTCTGGCGATGGCGCTCATCCCGTATCCTCCGATGCCGATGAAATGAACGTGCTCTGCCGTGTTCAACTTGCGCTTCACCAACCTTTTTCAGAATCCTTATTGTAGAGCAAGCGGGAGCGGACATCGGCGATTAAATACAATGTGCCGGATACGACTGCCAGGTCGCCCGGAGCTGTCCGTTGCTCGAGCAGCTCAAGCGCTTTTCGCCAATCCGATTCAACCGTTATACTTGCCTTGCATTCCGGCATGGACGAGGCCAGCTCATGCAGCTGCCCGGCCGCCAGCTTCTTGCGGAAATCAGGCTCGGTTACGATTAAAGTATCCACTATTGGTAGTATATGCCGCAATGTATCCCGATGATTCTTATTCTCCAGCATCCCGATCATCAAATGCAGTTTCCCGTAAGTAAAGGTGCTCTTAAGAGCCGCAGCCAGTGTAGCCATTCCTTCCGGATTATGCGCCCCATCCAGCAGGATACGGGGGTCCTGCCGGACAAGCTCAAGTCTGCCCGGCCATTTTGCATGAAGCAATCCCCGCTGCAGATCTTCGTCATCAACAATCAGCGCATAATACTGGCGGAGCACCTCAAGCGTCATAACAGCTGTGGCTGCATTGGTGCGCTGATGAGCGCCCGCGAGTGTGATCGCCAGCGGTTCCACGCTCCGGAAGGGCCCTTCAAACCGGAACGATTGTTCCTGCTCATTAACCGCAACCATCGTTTCATGAAACTGCTCGCCCAGCACATACAAGGATGACTTGCGGGCGGCTGCCGTTTCACGAATAACTGCCAGTGCTTCAGGCTGGCTTACAGCCGTGATGACCGGAACACCCGGCTTAATGATCCCGGCCTTCTCGAAGGCGATCTTCTCAATCGTGTCACCTAGAACATCCATGTGATCATGCCCGACGTTCGTGATGACGGACACGACGGGATTAACCACATTGGTGACATCGAGGCGTCCGCCCAAGCCGGTTTCCCAGACGACATAATCAGGATAGGCAACCCTGCCAAAGTAAAGAATAGCGAGTGCGGTCGAAACCTCAAACATGGTAGGCGAACCAAGCTCCGTAGCCGCAATAGCCTCGACATGCGGCTTAAGCTTATTGGCGAGATCGACGAGTGTATCTTCCGGTATATCTTCACCGTTGTATTGAAACCGGTTCGTAAACTTCGTGATGTAAGGAGAGGTGAACATCCCGACATCATAGCCGCAAGCTTGTAGAACCGACTGCAGGTAAGCACATACCGAGCCCTTACCGTTCGTTCCCGCAACGTGTATGAATTTCAGCCTCCGCTCGGGATGCTCCAGAGCTTCCAGCAGCCGTTCAATCCGTTCCAGCCCGGGACGGATTCCGAACGGAATCAGCCCGTTTATCCAGTCTCTCGCTTCTTCATAAGTCTTAAGTGAATTAGCGTGGTCCTGCTGATATTCGGTCAATGGGACCGGCCTCCTTCCGCCTTGCGCATTAACCGCGCAGCTCCGCTATCCTTGCAACAACCTTATCGCGCTTGTCAGCATAATCCTTCATCTTGGCGCGTTCCTCTTCAATGACCTTGGCAGGAGCCTTGGCTACGAAGCCTTCATTCGCCAGCTTCTTCTCCACACGCTCCACCTCGCTGGTCAGCGTCTGGAGCTCCTTCTCAAGCCGGGTTATTTCTTGGGAAATATCAATCAGCCCAGCCAGCGGCAGATACAGTTCTGCACCTGTTACAATCGCTGTCATCGCTTTATCCGGAGCTGATATCCCCTGTCCAAGCTCAAGCTTCGATGTTCCGCAGAAGCGCTGGATGAACTCCTCGTTCCGCTGCAAAATCGCCAGCTCTTCCGCCCCGGCGGCATTAACCAGAAGCTCGACCTTCTTGCTCATCGGAACATTTACCTCAGCGCGGATATTCCGGACAGACCGGATCATATCCATCAGCAGCTCCATCTCGCGCAGCGCTTCCGGCGACTCGAGCGCAGTCTCATATACCGGCCAGCTTGCCGTTGTAATCGTCTCGCCCTCATGAGGCAGATGCTGCCATATCTCCTCGCTGATGAATGGCATGAACGGATGAATCAGGCGCTGTGTGCGGTCCAGCACATAAGCCAGTACCGATTGAGTCGCCCGCTTGGCGTCGGCATTGTCGCCATACAGACTCAGCTTCGCAAACTCAATATACCAGTCACAGAGATCATCCCAGATAAAGTTGTAGAGAACTCTTCCTGTTTCCCCGAACTCATAGCTGTCAATCAAGCGCGTTACCTCGCGAACGGTTTCGTTCAGCCGGTGCAGAATCCACTTGTCAGCCGTTCCCAGCGGAACCTTAATATCAATATCGGCTGCGCTCACGCCTTCCAGGTTCATCAAGGCAAACCGCGAAGCATTCCATATTTTGTTGGCAAAGTTTCGCGCCTGCTCGACCTTCTCCCAGCGGAACCGGAGATCCTGGCCGGGGGTGCAGCCTGTAGACAGCATGAAACGCATAGCGTCGGCACCGTATTTCTCAATAACCTCAAACGGGTCTACGCCATTGCCAAGCGACTTGGACATCTTGCGGCCTTCAGCATCACGCACCAAGCCGTGAATAAGAACATCCTTAAACGGAATCTTGTCCGTAAACTCAAGGGCGGTAAAGATCATACGGGCCACCCAGAAGTATATAATGTCATAGCCGGTTACAAGCACGCTTGTCGGATAGAACCTGTCCATATCTTCTGTCTCATCGGGCCAGCCCAGTGTGGAGAATGGCCACAACGCAGAGCTGAACCAGGTATCCAGGACGTCCTCGTCCCTGCGAAGTTCGCCGCTGCCGCAGGAAGGACAGCTCGACAGATCTTCACGGGAAACATGCATCTCGCCGCAGGATTCACAGTACCAAGCTGGAATGCGGTGTCCCCACCACAGCTGGCGGGAGATACACCAGTCGCGGACGTTCTCGATCCAGTGCAGGTAGATTTTCTCGAAGCGGTCCGGCACGAACTGCACACCGCTGCCTGACTTCTGGGCTTCGATAGCCCGCTCAGCGAGCGGCTTCATCGCTACAAACCATTGGGTAGAGAGGTAAGGCTCCACCACTGCTCCGCTGCGCTCACTATGGCCG
Organism: Paenibacillus sambharensis; assembly: GCF_003233845.1. GTDB lineage: Bacteria > Bacillota > Bacilli > Paenibacillales > Paenibacillaceae > Paenibacillus_I > Paenibacillus_I sambharensis. The sequence goes on along the minus strand of NZ_QKRB01000054.1, from coordinate 69,107 downwards.
ACCTGATGGACATGCTCTTCAATTTTGACGCATACGCCCTGGTCCTGCAGATCCTTCACGATCCGCTTGCGGCATTCGGAACGGTCTAGTCCGGCATAAGGTCCTGCCTCCGCATTCATCGTGCCGGTCTCGTCCATCACGATAATCTGCGGCAGATTATGGCGCTGTCCAACCTCAAAGTCATTCGGATCATGGGCTGGCGTAATCTTGACCGCTCCGCTGCCGAATTCCTTCTCTACATATTCATCCGCGATAATCGGGATTTCCCGGCCGATTATCGGCAGCACCAGATGCTGGCCGATAAGGTGCTTGTACCGCTCATCCTCGGGATGAACTGCTACAGCCGTATCGCCGAGCATCGTTTCCGGTCGGGTCGTTGCCACCGTTATGTAGCCGCCGCCTTCCTTAAGCGGATACTGCAAATGATACAGGCTGCCCTGTATCTCCTTGTATTCGACTTCAATATCGGACAGTGCAGTCCGCGCAGCCGGATCCCAGTTAATGATTTTCTTGCCGCGGTAGATCAGGCCCTTGTCATACAACCGGACGAACACTTCTCTAACCGCCTTCGAGAGACCCTCATCAAGCGTAAATCGTTCCCTTGAGTAATCCAGCGACAAACCCATCTTGGCCCACTGGTCCCGGATGGTCTGCGCATATTGTCCCTTCCAATTCCATACTTGCTCGAGGAACTTCTCCCTGCCGAGGTCATAACGCGACTTGCCTTCCTCACGCAGCTTCTGCTCAACCTTCGTCTGGGTAGCAATGCCCGCATGGTCCATACCCGGAAGCCACAGCGTGTCAAAGCCCTGCATTCTCTTAGCCCTAATCAAGATATCCTGAAGCGTAGAATCAAGCGCATGACCGATATGCAGCATACCCGTCACATTCGGAGGCGGGATTACAATTGTAAAGGTTGGAGCATCAGGACGCTTTCCAGCCTCAAAATAACGGCCGTCGAGCCAGTACTTATACCAGCGCTGCTCCGCCTGCTTGGGATCATAGGTTGTTGGCATTTCCGGCTTGCCTGCCGGGCCATTGTCATTCATGCCACTCATTTCATTACGTTCTGCCATCTGCGTTAACCTCCAAACTTATTCATATCCGGTAAGCCGGACGGTAATTACCCTCCATACCATTAAGCAGGCAAACAAAAAAAGCCCTTCATCCTCAAAGGACGAAAGGCTGAACTTCCGTGGTACCACCTTTGTTCCGTATACAGTATCCGCATACGGCACTTCGTGATCGATAACGGCTGCCTGCCGGCCGGATCTCCCGGACTATCCGTTCGATCGGGCAACTCCGGGGCGACCTGTAGCAGTTACATCCTGCGAAACCTCTCAGCCAAAACACGGTTCGCTCTCTGAAGGCATTGCTGCGTACTCTTCCCCTTCATTGTAGATAGGTATATGATATTGCTATTATTACCTATCATAACGATCTTATTCCTTTCCGTCAACCGCATTGCCCCTGCCCCTTGTATAGTACCTCAATCGTAATGAAAGAGACTAGGGAATCATCAGAACCTGACCTTCTGAGACGGACTGCTCATTAAGACGGTTATAGAGCTGCAGCTCGCGCGGATTCAGCTCATACCGCCCTGCGATTGTTTCAAGGGTATCCTCCCGCTGCACAATGCACATGCGCACCCTGCGGAATTCACGCTCCCCGTCCGATTTGCTGAGGAACAGCTTCTTCCATTCGATCTCATCGCCTTCAGAAGGCAGCTGCGCTTTTCGTTCCTGCGCCTTAGCCGTAAATTCCTGTTCCAGCTCGGCCGCTTTGGCCGCCTGATCCCGCTTGGAGGTCTGAAGCAGGGAACTGTAACCGGCATCTGACGCTCCAGCCTTCGCTTCCTCTGGACGTTTTGCTCCTAAGGCGATCTTCATCTCCTGCTTGGCCTTATCCTGCTGAATTACCGGTTCAGCGGCAGTTGCCGGCATGTCTGCTGAAGCCGTAACGACTTCAGCAAGCTCTTCGCTGCTTCCGGCTGCAGCGGCACCTAGCGGTACAGAAGCAGCTGCATTCGCCTCCAAAGCCTCCGACTCCTGCTCCACGTGTGCAGCTGCCTTGTCAGCCAATTGATCCGCCGATGCCTCAACCGCTGACTCTATGCGTTCTCTCTCGTTCGGACTCATATCTGAACTACTCTCATGCGACTCTGCAGTCTGCGATGCAAATTCTGCCGGCCAAGAGTTCCATGCGGCAGGTTTCTGCTCTCTCTCGGACTCGGAGTTATCAACCGCTTCGAGGGCGGGTTCCTGCATGGCCGCGCCTTCTGCTGCTGTATCAGCCTCTGATGCTTCGCTGCCGGGATCCTCTGCGGCAGTCCATGATACATGAGCAGAATCCGCGGAACCGGCATCGGGAAGACGAACAGCCTCCTGATTCTGCCAAGGCCCGGGTTCATTGCCAGCCCGGTATTGGCGGTAAGCCTCGTTTTCCTCGATCCGGAGCGGGCCAGTGTTCCATGCTGCTGGCTGTGAAGCCTCTTCTGCAGCGGGTTTATCCGAAGCAAAAGAGAAGGAAGACCACTGAACAGGCTCAACTTGCTCCGCCTTCTCCTGCTGGCTGCTTCCCTGCTGCGTTCGTACAGAATCTTGAACGGCAGCACTCGCAGGCTCTGGCGTATCCGCTGTCTCTTCAGCCGCTCCTTCTGCTGCGGCCGGCAGCTGCTCACCTGCCGCATAGCCCTTGTCCCGTTCAGATTCATCCTGCTGCTGATAAGCGGGCACTTCGGACGCATGCTGAGCCTCTGCCCCCTCCGCGGGCAAATAGGCTTGCTCCGGCGCTTCATCCTTCGTATGAACAACTGTGAACGGCTCCGCTCCCCAGCTGTAGCTTGGCGGAGTCTGATCACGGGTCTCTACCCCTGTCAAGGACAAGACCCCTGTAATGTTGAGCGTTCGTGCGGACAGCAGGTCCACATCAAAATTATCGATCTCCACCGTAATGTCTTCCAGGGAGCGGACACGATTCATTGGCAGTGTAATTTCGACCGGAATCCAATGCTCCAGCGTACGGGAATCCGTCGCTTCCCCTTCTGAACCGTAAACCCCGCTGAGCAGCAGATTGCCGCGCAGCAGCACCTGATCCCCCTGATGCACAACCTGAATGTGAGGGACCAGCTCAATTTCCTCCAACTCATGAATATCCGCGACATCAACCGGCAAGTGCACACGTTCGTAAACGTCAAAGCGTAGTCCGCTTGATTGATTCAACGGCTGTTCCTCCCTTCCGGTATTGACTGTTCAAGCGATACCCAGCTGCAAACAGCTTCACTCAATACCTATCTATATGGCAGGAGGAACATTGGCATGCCTATCATTTTTGCAGCAAGCCAAGCTTCCGGGCAGCCGCAGTCCACCAAGCAGGTCTTACTGATTTAACCGCAACGGTATGGGACAGCCACGGGTGGGGAAAGGTCAATTCTATTCCATGAAGCGCCTGATGCGTGAGGCTGCTCTGTCTGCGCGCGCCGTACAAGGTATCGCCGATAAGCGGGTGGCCAAGATGAGCCATGTGGACTCGAATCTGATGCGTCCGGCCTGTCTCCAGCTGAAGTGTTACCAGGGAGGCGGCGGGGGCGCGATGCAGCACTTGATAGTGTGTAACCGCATGATCCCCATCCGGTGTAATCCGCCTTCTCGAACGATGATGCCGGTCTTTGCCAATCGGCGCGTTCACTTTCCCGCGGTCAGCTTTAACCGCCCCTTCAACCAATGCTTCATAGCGGCGGTCAATCCGTTTGTCACGCATCGCTTCGTCCAGCCGCCACTGGGCCAGGTCATGCTTGGCGTACAGGACGGGACCCGCTGTATCATCATCAAGACGGTGGATGTGGCGGAGCAGAGCCGCTTGTCCTGTTTCAAGCGCATGCCGAAGAACCCATTCATCCAGTGTGCCCGAGTGGCCGGGGCGGGACGGATGAACAGCCATGCCGGACGGCTTGTCGGCAACCAGGCAATGATCATCCTCATACAGAATGACCGGCTCATCCAGGCCTTCTACATTCCTCTTTTCCGGCACGCCGGCTAACAGCGGATGAGCATTCAGATCAACATGCGGATAAGCCTTCAGCAGCAGTCGGCCGCTATCCAGCCTGATCCCGCCGACCGAGAACAGCCGGTTAATCCACTTGTCGGGGAATACAGCAAGAGCCAGCAGCCACTTCCGCACATCATGCGGATGGCTCCCGGCATCCAAGCCTTCTGGCAAAACAGCGGGAAGTGGAATTGCGATCCACTCCCCTTCTCGTGCTGCACGCTGCAAATCAAGGACCATCTGTCCCTTCTTCTCCATCATAGAGCCTGCAATGCTTCGCCGTGCGCAGCAATCGTAGCGTCAATATCCGCTTCTGTGTGCACACCCGATATAAACATGCCTTCATACTGCGATGGGGCAATACTGATACCGCGGTTGAGCATGCCGGCAAAATAAGCACGGAACCGTCCGAGGTCCGCTTGCTTGGCTGCATCGTAATTAGTCACCGGACCTTCGGTAAAGAACGGACAAACCATCGAGCCGACCCGATTAATGGTCGCCGGCACGCCCAGCCGGGCTGCATTGGCTGCAAATCCCTGCTCCAGACGCTGCGCAAGACGATCAAGCAGGTCATATGTATCCGGTGTCAGCAGCTTCAAGGTCGTATAGCCGGCTGCCATGGCCAGCGGGTTGCCTGACAGCGTGCCGGCCTGGTAGATCGGTCCGCTTGGCGCCATCATTTCCATGATATCTCTTCGCCCGCCATAGGCTCCTACTGGAAGTCCTCCGCCGATGACTTTACCGAGACATGTGAGATCCGGCGTTACGCCATACAATCCCTGTGCGCAATTGTAATGAACACGGAAGCCAGTCATCACCTCGTCAAAAATAAGAAGACTTCCGTACTGCTTGGTAATCTCCCGCAGTCCCTCAAGAAATCCGGGCTGCGGCGGCACAACGCCCATATTCCCCGCAATCGGCTCAACAATAATACACGCGATTTCTTCTCCGAACTTCTCAAATGCCAGCCGTACCGAATCCATGTCGTTATACGGCACCGTAATCGTGTGGGACGCTATGCTTTCGGGTACTCCAGGGCTGTCCGGAAGTCCGAGCGTCGCCACTCCCGATCCCGCCTTAATTAGCAGGCTGTCCGCGTGACCATGATAGGAACCCTCAAACTTGAGAATTCGGCTTCGCTTCGTGTAGCCTCTTGCCAAGCGGAGCGCACTCATCGTTGCTTCGGTACCGGAGTTGACCATACGAACGATTTCCACCGACGGGACGCGTTCCACAACCAGCTCTGCCATCAAGGTTTCCAGTTCCGTAGGAGCACCAAAGCTGGTACCCTTCTCCGCTGTCCGTTTCAGCGCTTCAACCACTTCCGGGTGAGCGTGGCCCATGATCAGCGGTCCCCAGGAAAGCACATAGTCAATATAGCTGTTGCCGTCAATATCATAGATTCTGGAGCCTTCTCCCCGCTCCACGTATACCGGTGTCAAGCCAACGGATTTGAATGCCCGCACGGGACTGTTAACGCCGCCGGGAATAACCCGCTTAGCCTGCTCAAATGCTGCTGCTGATTTGTGATCCAGACGTTGGTTCATCGTTAAGTTCACTCCTTATGGTTGGGATACTGCCGGCAGCTTAACCGGCCGTCTATGACAAACGCGGCCGCCTCGCAGCAGGTATCTGCCTCCATGCGAGCGGCCGCCGCTATCCTTGTTCAAAGCAGGCAAGCAGTCCCGTCAGGAACGCTCCGCCAGCCATTTTGCGGCATTGATCGCATCATAAGTAATGATTAGATCAGCACCCGCACGCTTCATGCCGGTCAGCAGCTCCAGCACAATCGCCCGCTCATCCAGCCAGCCATTCGCAGCTGCCGCCTTGACCATTGCATATTCTGCACTCACATTGTACGCCACGACCGGCAGGTCAAAGTTCTCCTTCAGTGCCCGAATAACATCCAGGTACGCGAGCGCCGGCTTTACCATCAGCATATCAGCGCCTTCCGCCACATCCGTTTCTGCCTCGCGCAGCGCTTCCCGGATATTGGCCGGGTCCATCTGATACGTTTTGCGGTCACCAAACTGCGGCGCCGAATGGGCAGCGTCACGGAAGGGACCGTAGAAGGCGGACGCATACTTAACGGAATAAGAGAGAATCGGGATATCAGCATAACCCGCATCATCAAGCCCCGCCCGTATCGCCTGTACAAACCCGTCCATCATGTTCGAAGGGGCGATCATATCTGCGCCCGCCTCCGCCTGCGAAACAGCCGCACGGACTAGAAGCTCAAGTGATTCATCGTTATCCACAGCCGCGGCACCGGACGGATGCTGATGAATGACACCGCAGTGGCCGTGATCGGTGAATTGGCACAGGCAGGTATCCGCTATGACCAGCATATCCGGTGCCCAGCGCTTGACCGCTCTTGTCGCTTCCTGAACAATGCCGTTCGGATCATAAGCCGAAGTGCCGACTGCGTCCTTCGTTTCCGGAATTCCGAAGAGCAGTACAGCCTGAATACCGGCATCCTGCGCTCTGCGGATCTCCTCCTCCAGACGGTCCAGTGAAAAATGGTACACACCCGGCATCGACGGGATTTCTTCCTTAACATTGGTGCCATAAGTGACGAATACCGGATAAATAAAATCATTAGCCGTCAGCACGGTTTCTCTGACAAGACCGCGCAGAGCCGCAGTTCGGCGGAGACGGCGGTGGCGCACAATCGGGTAGCTCATCGTGTTCCTCTCTCCTTCTGCCTGTGGCTGATTATCGTTTGGACAAGGTCCTCAACGGTCGCTTCAGCTGCTTCTATATCTATCTTGAGTCCTGCCTGGGCAGCGGTCTGCGAGGTAACAGGCCCGATACTGGCGAGTTCGGCACCGGCGATCAAGCCGGCAGGATCCTCTGCTCCAAGCGCGGACAAACGTGCCAACAAATTCGTAACCGTAGATGAGCTGGTGAACGTAATATAATGAATATCATTATTATGCAAGTATTCCAAGATATCTTCATCATCAGAGTCAGCCATTACCGTTTCATAAACGTCGATCTCTACCGGCAGCAGTCCCCGTTTCCGAAGCTCCGCAGGAAGAACTTCCCGGGCCAGATCGCCCCGCGGAAGCAGCACCTTCTGTCCGGGCTTCAGCGACTCTTCCAGACTGTCAAGCAGCCCTTCGGCCTGGAACTTCACAGGCAGCACATCTGTGCAGAGGCCAAAGCCGCGCAGAGCTTCTGCTGTCTTGGGACCGACTGCAGCAATTCTCGCTTTGGCGAACCGGCGGATATCGAGCCCCAAGCGCTGCAGCCAGCGGAAAAAGTACTCGACACCGTTCACACTCGTGAAGAAGATCCAGTCATACTCTTCCCCCTGCTCTACTGCTGCACGGATTGCGGCAGCCGGCTCTTCTCCTGCAGGCTCTCTTGTTTCAATAACGGGGAATTCCACAGGCTCGCCGCCAAGCTCCTCGATCCGTTCCACCAGCTCACTGGCCTGTGCACGGGCCCGGGTGACCATCACCCGTGTGCCGAAGAGCGGCTTCTGCTCCACCCACTTGAGCTTCTCCCGCTGACGCACCACTTCACCCACCACGATAACCGCAGGCGGCTGAAAATTCGTCTCAATGACCCGCTGCTCAATAGTAGAAAGTGTACCTGTAAGTGTATCCTGCTCCACACGCGTGCCCCATCTGACAAGCGCAACCGGAGTGTCAGGAGATTTGCCATGCCTTATCAGCTGCTCACTGATATAGCCAATCTTGGCTACTCCCATCAGGAAAATCAGTGTTCCAGTGGCATTGGTCACCTTGTCCCAGTGAATGGAGCGGTCCAGCTTCTCCGGACTTTCATGACCGGTAATAATGGACAGCGAGGAAGCGAAGTCCCGGTGTGTAACCGGTATCCCCGCATAGGCTGGAACAGCTATGGCCGATGTGATGCCAGGAACAATCTCATATTCAATCCCATGCTCCTGCAGAAGCTCAGCTTCTTCCCCCACACGGCCGAATATGGTGGGGTCTCCGCCCTTCAGCCTCGTAACGACCTTCCCTTCGAGAGCAAGATCAACCAGCAGCTGGTTAATGTCCTCCTGCTTCATCGTATGGCGGTCGGGCAGCTTACCTACGTAAACCTTCCCCGCACCCGGCTTCATAAATTTCAGCAGACGAGGGCTTGCCAGCCGGTCATAGACAATAACATCACTCCGCTTGATGCATTCCAGGCCTTTGACCGTAATCAGCTTCGGATCGCCTGGACCAGCCCCTACCAAATACACTTTCCCCTTGGTCATTCTTCTATCCCCTAACTTCCGCCAAAATACGTTCCGCTCCGTCTTCTCCGAGCAGCGCTGCCAGCTGCCTGCCCAGCTCTACCGGGTCAGTACCGGTCGAGGTTCTCTTCAGAATAACAGAGCCGTCCGGCTTACCCACCATGCCAGTCAAGGTGATGTCTTCTCCGTCCACCGTCGCATAAGCGCCTATCGGCACTTGGCAGCCTCCGTTCAGCACACCGAGGAATGTCCGCTCTGCCGTTACAGCAAGCACGGTTTCCCTGTGGCTGTAGAAGGCCAACAGCTCACGCACCTGCTCGTCTTCCTCCCGGCATTCAATGCCAAGGGCTCCCTGTCCAACAGCCGGAACACATTCTTCTGTAGGAATCGCCGCTGCCGCCCTGTCTTCCCAGCCCATCCGCTGCAGACCAGCCATTGCCAGCAGTATCGCATCGAACCCTTCGGTCTCCAGCTTCCTGATCCGGGAATCGATGTTCCCGCGAATCCATTCCACCTGGCAATCCGGACGCAGCCGCTTAATCTGGCAAGAACGGCGCAGACTGCTCGTACCCACCTTGGCTCCCTGCGGCAGCTCTGCTATCGTAGCGATGCCGTTCGTAATCAGTGCATCACGGGGGTCCACCCGTTTGGGAACCGCGCCAATCATCATGCCCGCCTGAAGTTCATGGGGCACATCCTTCATGCTGTGGACCGCCATATCAATGTCGCCATCCATTAGCGCCTGCTCAATCTCTTTCACAAAGAGACCTTTCCCGCCTACCTTCGATAAGGTGACGTCAAGAATCTTGTCCCCTTTGGTTACGATTTTACGAATTTCAAAGCGGTAAGGCAAATCATGCTCCCGGCAAATTGCTTCAAGCGCCTCAATAACCTGTCCCGTCTGAGTCAGCGCCAAAGCACTCTGTCTCGTACCTACTACAATGGTTCTGACCGGCTTCCGGCTGTCATTCGCTGCGTCTGTCATCATCCATTCCTCCTTCTAGCTGACTCTTAATCATATATAAGCGCTCCCGGATCCGCTCTTCATCGGTATCCAATCGCCAGTCGGTGCCCATCATATGTACGGCCCGGCGAAGCACCGCATGCCGCAAGCTGCTGTCCTTCAGCTCCGCTGCCGCCATCATGCGCAGCCTCCCAAGCCAAGCTGTAAAATCCTCATACTCTCTGCCATAGCATTCCTCAAGCTCTCGTGCAACACGGGCTGCAAGAGCCGGACTGCTCCCTGAAGCCGTTACAGCTATGACCAGATCTCCCCGGCGCACAACCGAAGGTGTGACAAAATCCCCTTCCAATGGCTTATCAGCCACTGTACAGGGGATTGCCCGACGCTTTGCCGCTTCCGCAACTTCCCGATTGACAGCCCTGTCACCCGAAGCTGCGAAAACAAGTGCTGCATGCTCAAGGTCCTGTTCCCGGTATTCCCGCTTACAGCAGTGAATAAACCCGCCTGCGGCCAGGTTGTCCAGGCCTGCTGTGACGGCAGGGCTCACCACCACGACCTCCGCACCAGCCTCCAGCAGACCATGTACTTTACGTTCTGCCACCGGCCCGCCGCCAATTACGATACATCGAGCACCCTCGACCATCAGCATAACCGGATAATATCGGACCATCAGCAGCCACCGCCTTTATCAGGAGAAAGAATGAAACCGTGAAAACGAGCTCAGCAGCAAATTCAAAATTAACACCGCGTAGGAGAGCAGATTCCAGCGCGTCGTTCTCCAGCCCGGCTGGTTAAAGAGAGTGCGTTTAACCACGTAACTGATATAGAAGAACAGCGCAATAAAAGACGAAATCACTTTCCAATCCAGCAAAAATGCCATCCGCCCTTCAAACAGCAGCGATGCGACCGCAAAGGCCAGTGACATAATCATCAGCGGAACGCCAATGACAACGGAACGAAACGTATACAGCTCCATGCTCTCTAGACTGGGCAGCCGCCGCATCGTCTTCGACCAGTTCTTCGTCTTCAGCTGAAAATGAAGAAACAGGTACATCCCGGAGAATATAGCGGCAAACGTAAAGGCCGCATACGCGCATAAGACAAGACTGATATGTACATATAACAGCTCACGGGCCAGCTGCCAGGTGGCAAGCGGCATTTCCTCTGAAGCGTTACTGAATAAATTAACCGTAAGCAGGACGAAAGCAATCACATTGACAAAAAAGACCAATAGGTCGATCCGAAAAAAACGGCTGGCCACCAAGGATACCGTTACAAGGAGCCAGGAAAAGAACAGCATATACTCCAGTCTGGACAGAAGCGCAAAATCAGCATGATGCACCATCCGCATTAGCAGATAGCCAGTCTGTAAGGTCCATACGAAAATAAGCAGCCCTGTTCCCATCCGTTTCGCTCTCCGGCTTGCGTCGACGAAGTCGGAGAAATAAAACAGAAGGCTCAGGGCATACATGTAAATCATCGTGTCGAATAATAGATTGTGTGTTACCATGGGTGCCTCCCGTTAGGCCAACCTATGGAGTAGCGGTTGCGAATCCGCTGGCCGCAGGCGCTGTCCGCGAAACCGTGCTTCGCACGGGCGCCAGCTTAGGCTGGGCTGCATCCGCTACCCGCTGCGCTTCATTCATTGCCTTGAGCGGCTCTTCAAGCGCAAACAGCTGGACAAACAAATCCATCGCTTCATCGGCCCGTTTGTCGCCAGCCATCTCCTTGATCCGAAGAATCGGCTCGCTCATCAGCTGATTCACCATGCTCTTGGTTAACTTGCTGATCACTTTCCGTTCATGCTCATCCAGATCCGGAAGCTTATTGAGCATGCTTCCCATCGTCTCTTCATGGATAGCGGCTGCCTTCGACTGAAGGGAGCGGATCAGCGGCACGACGCCAAGCGTCTTGTACCAGCTGCGGAACTCGTCCTTCTCCTCTTCGATCATCGCTTCAATCTTAACCGCTTCCCGGCGCCGCTGCTCCAGATTGCTCTCCACAATGCCTTCCAGGTCATCAATATCGTAGAGGAACACATTAGGAATATCTGCAATCGCAGGGTCCAGGTCACGCGGTACGGCGATATCTATCATGAACAGCGGGCGGGATTTACGGCGCTGCATCTCCTGTTGAACCATCATCTTCGTCAGCACAAAATCCTTCGCTCCCGTCGAGCTGATGATCACATCCGCTTCATGCAGCCGGGTCTCCGCTTCCTTAAGCGTTATCGGCTCGCCCTTGAACTTGCCCGCAAGCTCCAGGGCACGCTCGTAAGTCCGGTTTACAACAAGCACCCGCTCTGCACCATTGGCGTGCAAATGCTTCGCTGTCAGCTCGCTCATCTTGCCCGCTCCGATAATCATGACCGTCTTGCCGCTGAACTTGCCGAATATCCGTTTGCCGAGTTCGACTGCTGCATAGCTAACCGATACAGCCGATTCACCAATTGAAGTCTCTGCATGGGCACGCTTGGCCAATGTAACAGCCTGCTTGAACAGCATGTTAAACAGCGTCCCGGTCGCTTTCTCCTGCTGGGCAAGCAGGAATGCATTCTTGACCTGCCCCAGAATCTGGGTTTCACCAATGACCATGGAATCCAGTCCGCTGGTAACACGGAACAAGTGATCAATCGCACGATCGTCTTCATACATATATAGATGCTGCGTGAACTGGTCACGCGGCAGTCCAAACCACTGTTCCATGAAGCTTCTTATATAATGTCCGCACAGGTGATGACGGTCCACGACCGCATAAATCTCTGTGCGGTTGCAAGTACCGACAATGACGCCTTCCAATATGCTCTTCGTATGTTTGAGCTGTCTGACCGCCTCCGGTAGATCAGCTTCAGCGAACGAGAAACGTTCTCTGACCTCTACGGGAGCTGTACGGTAATTCAGACCGACCACTATGATGTGCACATGCGTCACCACCTTTACTTGATCTTAAGCTGTGTTAATTATAGCATAGTTCGACAGGTTGTACGGATTCATTTATGAATAAAATTTGAATGCAAATCAACCAAATATAGTGTAAACAAGCACTCGGTTGATTATACCAGAAACACCCGCAAGAGGAAAATATCAAAAAAAATAACCACAGCATCAGCTGTGGTTATTCGATCATGCCGGTTAAGATTTGACCAGCTCTACATGCTTAAATTCAGGGTCAACCACCTGTAATTCGCCCAAGCCGCGAACAAGCTTCTTGGCATGAATCGTGGTTGGCTTCAATACCGACATCATGTAATCAATCGCGAGTTGAGGATCTACTGTTTCGCCACAAGTATAACAATCCAGTGCGGCAAAACCTCTCTCAGGATACGTGTGAATGGAGAGATGACTTTCCGACAGCAATACAAGAACCGTCGCCCCTTGAGGCTCAAACTGTTTGGATTGTACCGACAGTACTGTAGCGCCGCATGCCTCTGCAGCCTCTACCATCTGAGCTTGCAAGAACTCAGCGTTGTTCAGCAAATCGAAATCTACACCCCAAGTGTCAACAGCTACATGTCTTCCGAAAGTTGAATATTCCATCTTCCGGTTCCCCCTTCCTAGGAATAAAATGTTTGAAAAATTTCATCCGCTAGGACCTACGTCATTCACTACCCGAGGGAATAATCTCTCGCAACATTACATGTCCTGAGTGAATCCTGGTTCCTATTATCATGTCAACGAAGTTAAAAATAACATCTATCGTCGAATAATGCAATAGTTTTTTTCAAATCCGACGCTGGATGTACAAACTCTAATCTTCACGGCCGCTGCGCATGTTCCGTAGACAGAGTATGAGCGTCTCCGTATGGTTGTGCTGTCTTCATAGTAAAAAAATAAACCGCCATAGCCGGAAGGCTCTAGCGGTTTAGATTCAAGCTTGCAACCCTTGCTCAAGGAGCTTCAAGGATGAACAGCTTCTGGGTGTGCTGCTTCAGACGCGCATCAATGTCGCTGATCTCGACCGGGTTCTTCGACTGATTCCGAAGGTCCAGCAGCTCATTAATCGCACTCTGAATCCGTTCAATCTCAAATTCGATTTGGCGGTTATGGAACACACGCTCCAGCTGACCGAGTGTATCCTTCAGTTCGAAGACCGTCCGGGTTTCACCGGCGGCATGCTCTTCAATCTTCTGAACAGCACCCTTCTTATAGTGGTAAACCATCGTATAATTCGGATAGATACGGTTCACGATCGCATCGCCGCGGAAGGTGGATACCGCTTTGCGCATGGCGTTAGTTAATTTCTGATGAACCAGGCGGCAGGAAAGCACACACACAAACAGTTCTTCATGTCTTTCAAAGGTCAGGCGGATTTCTTCACTCGCTGCTTCATCCACGAGGGCCAGTTCATGATTGCCGTTCTCGAGCACCCGCACCTTCATGCGAACATTCTGATCTCCCATGAAACGGACAAACTTGGCCATCTCTTGCGCCGTTAACTGCAGACAGGCTTTCACATATTCCGTGGCTAACCGTTGAGCCATAAAAATCTCCTCAATTCTTTAAACTTACATGACTTTCTGCCTGATTCTATTATAAGCCATTTAGCTTCCAACTTCTTGCCGGCGAGGCTCGATATTTCCGCATATTTCTGAATAATCCCGTGGATTTCACGAAGAGGCCAGCCTTTTTCGCTGTATCCTCTCTTTTGTAGCGAATGTTAAGCGGGTTTCTGCCTTATCCGGCAATTGCTCGCTGGATTACTTCCCACAGCTCTTCCCTACCTATACCCTTTTCGGAGGAAAATAAAACAAACTGGTCAGACGGATCAGCCTGAAGCGTTTCCTTCGCAATCCGGATATGTTTATCCCACTTGCCCTTCGGGATTTTGTCACACTTGGTGACGACGACGCATACCGGGATGTCATGGTGCTTAAGCCAATCATACATCAGACAGTCATCCTCCGTCGGCGGAAAGCGGATATCGACAATCTGGATGAGAAGCTTCAGCGGCTCGCGCTCCCGGATGTAGGATTCGATGATTTCGCCCCACTTGGCCCGCTGGGCCTTGGAAACCTTGGCATAACCGTAGCCTGGAAAGTCCACAAAATATAACATGTCATTAATGCGGTAATAGTTGAGCTGCTGTGTCTTTCCCGGCTGTGAGCTGGTTCTTGCCAAATTCCTGCGTTCGATCATCCGGTTGATGAGCGAGGATTTCCCCACGTTTGAACGCCCTGCCAGAGCAATCTCCGGCAAGGCGTCCTCAGGGAATTGGTCCGGTTTAACGGCACTGATTACAAACTCGGCTTGCTTGATCTTCATAAAAGGCTTCCCTGCTTTCGGTTAGTAACGGATTAATGTACATCAGCTTGAACGGTAAGCGCATGCTCCAGCACTTCATCCATATGCGCAACCGGAACAAACTCCAGCTCGCTTCGGACGCTGTCCGGGATATCGCGCAGGTCACGTTCATTGTCTTTTGGAAGCAATACTTTCTTGATGCCGGCGCGGTGCGCGGCGAGTGACTTTTCCTTCAGTCCGCCAATCGGCAGCACACGTCCCCGCAGTGTAATTTCGCCCGTCATCGCCACCTCCCTGGATACGAAGCGGCCGGTCAGCGCTGAGATCAGCGCGGTAGCCATCGTAATTCCCGCGGACGGGCCATCCTTAGGAATCGCTCCTTCCGGTATGTGGATGTGAATATCATTCTTCTCGTGGAACTCCGGATCAATCCCGAATTCCTTCGCTTTGCCCCGGGTATAGCTGAAGGCGGCTTGAGCGGATTCCTTCATCACATCGCCCAGCTTGCCTGTCAGGGTCAGCTTGCCGCTGCCGGGCAGTACGGTCACTTCAATGACAAGCGTGTCCCCGCCAACCTCTGTCCATGCAAGCCCGGTAACTGCGCCGATCTGATCCTCCTGCTCCGCAAGACCAAACCGGAATTTGCCCGGTCCGAGCCAGTCCTTGACCTTGTCGGTGTCCACAGTAATCGGAGCGGCTTCCGGACTGGCCACAATTTCCTTGGCAGCCTTCCTGCAGAGTGCTGCGATTTGCTGCTCAAGATTCCTGACGCCGGATTCCCGGGTATATTCCCGGACTACCTGCATTACAGCGTCATCTTCAACAACAAGCTGCTCTTCCTCCAGCCCGTGCTCACGCTTCTGCTTGGGCAGCAGATACTTCCGGGCAATCTGCATCTTCTCAAGCTCCGTATAGCCCGGTATATAGAGCATCTCCATCCGGTCAAGGAGCGGCCTCGGAATATTGTGAACAGCATTCGCTGTCGTGATGAACATAACATTCGACAGGTCAAAGGGCACCTCAACGAAATGGTCGCTGAATGTGTTATTCTGCTCAGGGTCCAGCACCTCCAGAAGCGCAGATGCCGGGTCTCCACGGAAATCCATCGCCATCTTGTCGATTTCATCCAGGAGGAAGACCGGGTTAAGTGAGCCCGCTGTCTTCATCCCCTGTATGACACGGCCCGGCATCGCGCCGACATAAGTACGGCGGTGGCCGCGGATTTCCGCTTCATCACGCACACCGCCAAGCGATATCCGGACGAATTCCCGTCCAAGCGATTTGGCCACAGAACGCGCAAGCGAGGTTTTGCCCACCCCTGGAGGGCCGACGAGACAGAGAATAGGCCCCTTCATCTTCTTGACCAGCTGCTGCACGGCTAAGTACTCCAGCACCCGCTCCTTCGGCTTTTCAAGGCCGTAGTGATCTTCGTCCAGAATAGCTTCAGCATTCTTGATATCCAGGTCATCCTCGGTAAGCTTGTTCCATGGAAGCGCCAACAGCCAATCCACATAGTTGCGGATTACACCTGCTTCAGCCGAAGCAGCCGGCATCTTCTCCAGGCGGTCGATCTCCTTCTCAATCTTCTCCTTGACGCTCTCCGGCACACCTGCTTCTGCCAGCTGGTTGCGAAGCTCCTCCACCTCACCGGCACGGCCTTCCTTATCGCCAAGCTCCTTCTGGATCGCCTTCATCTGCTCGCGGAGGTAATACTCCTTCTGTGTCTTCTCCATCTGCTTCTTGACCCGCTGGCTGATCTTCCGCTCAAGCTCCAG
Organism: Paenibacillus sambharensis; assembly: GCF_003233845.1. Classification (GTDB taxonomy): domain Bacteria; phylum Bacillota; class Bacilli; order Paenibacillales; family Paenibacillaceae; genus Paenibacillus_I; species Paenibacillus_I sambharensis. Next base: position 52,871 of record NZ_QKRB01000054.1, on the reverse strand, counting down.
CACTTCCCGCTCATTATTCAGAATGTCCAGCAGCTTCTCCAAGCGGGCGCGTACATCTACCGTTTCGAGAATCTCCTGTTTATCCTTGATTTTCAGCGAAAGATGGCTTGTGATAACGTCCGCCAGCCGCCCGGGCTCATCAATATCCGATACAGCCGCCAGCGTCTCTGGCGTTACCTTCTTGGAGAGATTGATGTAGTGCTCAAACTGGTTCAATACCGTGCGCATCAGCGCATCAATCTCCGGATCTGTTGACTCCTGCTCCGGAAGTTCCTTCACCATCACCTCATAAAACTCATCATTGCTCAAGTATTCCTGTATTTCGGCGCGGACAACGCCCTCTACGAGAACTCGGATCGTACCGTTCGGCAGCTTAAGCATCTGCCTGACACGCGCGATCGTTCCCACTCGGTATATATCTTCTACTGTCGGCTCTTCAATGTTGACCTCCGACTGCGAGCACAGCAAAATCATATGATCTTCGATCATTGACCGCTCCAACGCCCGGACTGATTTATCCCTGCCGACGTCTAGGTGGAGCACCATGCTGGGATACACAAGAAGACCCCTCAGCGGAAGCAATGGCAGCCGCCGCCCTTTTCCTTTTCCAGGTCCCATGCAAGCACCTCCAAAAATGTCTTTCCCCTTATTTTATCATTCCGCGGAATCCGCCTGCAAATACGACACCCCTGGTGCATGAAATAATTCAGCAGGCTTAACGATTTCCAGCTCGGGAACCTGCAGCTCGACGGCCGGGAATGCCGCTTTGAACAGATCATCCACATGATCCGCGGGAATGACCTTGAGTCCTTCCAAACCGCCAAATATGTCCTGCCAATTGTCCTTCGGAATCAGTACCGTCTCAGCCCCTGCCTGGAATGCTGCTTCTACCTTGGCAAGCACCCCGCCTACCGGCTTGATGTTGCCGTGAATTCCTACCTCACCAGTCATCGCCAGCTTGTTGTCAACCGGCTCTCCCATAATCGCAGAGGCGATCGCCGTCAGCATGGCTACCCCTGCGGAAGGCCCGTCAATCGGTGTACCGCCCGGAAAGTTAATATGAAGATCGTAATGCTGCGGCTGGAAGCCGTAACGGCGAAGCACGGTCAGCACATTTTCCACTGAACCCTTCGCCATGCTCTTCCTGCGTAGTGTCCGGGAGCCGCCTCCGAGTTCTTCCTCATCTACAACACCTGTAATGGTGAAGCTGCCTTTGCCGCTGCGGACCGGAATCGCACTGACTTCGATCTCCAGCAGTGTGCCCATATTCGGACCGTAAACCGCTAGACCATTCACAAATCCCACCTGAGGCTCTGCCGGAACCTTCCGGTCAGGCCGAGGCGGAATCTGACTGCTGTTCACTACCCATTCAATGTCTGCCGCCGTAATCGTATCCCGCTTCTCCGACATCGCAAGTCCGGCCGCCAGCTGTACGACATTCACCGCTTCCCGGCCGTTGGTTGCGTACTTCATAATGACATTAACCGCTTCCTGATTGGTGGGAAACCCAATTTTCTGAATTGCATTGGATGCAATGACCGCAATCTCATCCTGAAGCAGCGGGCGGAAATAGATTTCCATACACCGCGAACGCAATGCCGGCGGCAGTTCCGTCGAGGATCGGGTCGTCGCTCCGACAAGCCTGAAGTCCGCTGGCAGCCCATTCTGAAAAATATCATGAATATACATCGGAATGTTATGGTCTTCCGAATTGTAATACGCGCTCTCCAAATAAACCTTGCGGTCCTCAAGCACCTTTAACAGCTTGTTCATCTGGATAGGATGCAATTCACCGATTTCATCGATGAAGAGCATGCCGCCATGAGCCTTGGTAACCGCCCCCGGCTTCGGCTGGGGGATTCCGGCCACACCCATCGCGCCCGCTCCCTGATAGATCGGGTCATGGACCGATCCGATCAGGGGATCAGCGATACCCCTCTCATCAAACCGGGCGGTCGTTGCGTCAATCTCAGTAAATTTCGCCTCTGCCAGAAATGGCGATGAAGGATTCCTCTTCGCCTCCTCCAGCACAACTCTGGCGGCGGCCGTCTTCCCCACACCCGGCGGCCCATAAATAATGACATGCTGCGGATTGGCGCTGCACATGGCAGCCTTCAATGCGCGCAGTCCGTCCTTCTGGCCGATAATATCATTCATTGACTGCGGCCGCGTTTTCTCGGCCAGCGGCTTGGTAAGTGAAATCGACCGCAATTTTCTCAGCTTATCCATCTCTTTGCGCGATTCCTTATCCACCGCAGACCGGTTCGTCTTCTGGTTACGCAGAAGATTCCAGAAATACAAGCCGATCACAACGGCGAAGAATACTTGAATCAACATCAACACAATACTTAAATTCATTCCAATCCGCTCCTCCCAAAGGTAACCGGTTAACCTGCTTCTACACCACTGCATCCTCTTGTTTATGTACCGGGCAGCCATTCTGGAAAGTTCCGCCCGTGCAAGCGGCAAGCTTCTCTCAAAAGCAAAACACCGGCAAAAGGCTAATACTTGGTAGTATTGCCCCTTGCCGGTAGGAATAACCGTAACGTCTTATGGAATTTATATGGATGGAATGACAGCTTTACACTGGCATATGCTTGCTTCGGCCGGGAATTTCCCCTGTAGCTTCATAGACGCGAACGATTTCGTCAATCTCCTTCTTCAGCTCGCTCAGCAGCTCAGTTTCAGGAACTTTACGGATCATCTCTCCGTAGCGGAACAGCATCCCTTCACCCCGCGCTCCAGCGATACCAATATCAGCTTCACGCGCCTCACCCGGTCCATTGACCGCACAGCCCAGTACAGATACCTTAATCGGAACCTTAATCTGGGATATGTACTCTTCCACCTCATTGGCGATCGAGAAGAGATCGATATCCAGGCGTCCACAGGTCGGGCAGGACACAAGGGTTGCCGCATTGGTGATCAGACCGAAGGTCTTAAGCAGCTCGCGTGCCACCTTTACTTCTTCGACCGGATCAGCACTAAGACTAATCCTTACTGTATTACCAATCCCCATAGCGAGCAGGGCCCCAATGCCCGCGGAGCTCTTGACAGTGCCGGAGAACAGCGTCCCCGCCTCCGTAATCCCCAGATGCAGCGGATAACGGATTTTCTCGGCTGCCATACTGTAGGCGGCAATGGCCATCGGCACATCCGAGGCTTTCAGCGAAACGATAATATCGTGGAAATCCAGCTCTTCCAGAATGCCGATATGGAACAACGCACTCTCTACCATGGCTTCAGGTGTCGGGTAACCGTATTTCTCCAGCAGGTGGTTCTCCAGCGAGCCGGCATTTACACCGATCCGGATCGGAATGTTCCGCTCCTTGCACGCTTTTACTACCGCCTCTACCTTCTCCCTGCGGCCGATATTGCCCGGGTTAATACGTACCTTGTCGATCCCGTTCTCGATGGCCTTCAGGGCAAGCCGGTAGTCAAAATGAACATCGGCAACAAGCGGAATGTGGATGCGCTTCTTGATTTCCTTAATGGCTTCCGCTGCTTCCACATTGTTCACCGTCACGCGCACCACCTGACAGCCGGCTTCCTCAAGACGCAGGATCTCATTAACTGTCGCCTCTACGTTCGCCGTCTTGGTCGTGCACATGCTCTGGATGATGACCTCATTGCTGCCGCCGATAGTGAGATTCCCGACTTTGACTGGTATGGTATCTTTCCTGTGTATCATAAGTCTCCCTCTCCCTATGAACGTCAAAGTCCACCCTGCGGGAGCGCATTAGCGGCTCCCGGCAAGGGTGGATTCGACGTTTATCCGTATTAGGCGCTTTCTTCCTTCTTCTTACCCTTCTTGGTTGTCAGCTCCGGCATGATTTTATCCTGAACGACCTTCTCGGTAATCAGGCAGTTGTTCACTTCGTCGCGTGACGGCGCTTCATACATCACGTCGAGCATAATGCCTTCGATAATCGCCCGGAGTCCGCGTGCGCCTGTGTTGCGCTTAATCGCTTCCTTCGCAATCGCTTCAAGCGCCGCAGGCTCAAACTCCAGCTTGACATTATCCATCTCAAGCAGCTTCTGATACTGCTTGACAAGCGCGTTCTTCGGTTCGGACAGAATCCGAATGAGGGCCTTCTCGTCAAGCGGCTCCAGAGCAGAGATAACCGGCAGACGTCCGACGAATTCCGGAATCAGACCAAACTTCAGCAGATCCTCCGGCAGCACGAGCGACAGATACTCGCCCGGCTTCAAATCCTTCTGTCCTTCGCCTCCTGTATTGAAGCCGATAACCTTCTTGCCGATCCGGCGTTTGATCAGCTGTTCCAAGCCGTCAAATGCTCCGCCGCAAATGAATAGGATATTGGTGGTGTCAATCTGGATAAACTCCTGGTGAGGATGCTTCCGTCCGCCTTGCGGAGGTACCGAAGCAACGGTGCCTTCCAGAATCTTCAGCAGTGCCTGCTGCACCCCTTCACCCGATACGTCGCGTGTAATCGACGGGTTCTCGGATTTACGTGCGACCTTATCAATCTCATCGATATAGATAATCCCGCGCTCAGCCTTCTCCACATCATAATCAGCAGCCTGGATCAGCTTGAGGAGGATATTTTCCACATCTTCACCGACATAGCCTGCTTCCGTCAGCGAGGTTGCATCCGCAATTGCAAACGGCACGTTCAAAATTTTGGCCATTGTCTGAGCAAGGAGTGTCTTGCCTGAGCCCGTTGGTCCAACCAGAAGAATGTTACTCTTCTGCAGCTCGACATCCTCAATCTTGCTCTGCGAGTTAATTCGCTTGTAGTGGTTATAGACAGCAACAGCCAGCGACTTCTTGGCCTGGTCCTGCCCGATCACGTATTGGTCGAGGATATCACGGATATCCTTCGGCTTCGGCACGTCCTTCAGATCGAGCTCTTCCTCATGGCCGAGCTCCTCCTCGACGATTTCCGTGCAAAGCTCGATACACTCATCGCATATATAAACACCAGGACCGGCAACAAGCTTGCGCACCTGGTCTTGGGATTTGCCGCAGAACGAACATTTCAGCTGGCCCTTCTCATCATTGAACTTAAACATCGGATCACCCCTTCTTCGTAATGACTAAATGCTCGGCGTGGGCGTGGTGACGACCTTATCAATAAGCCCGTAAGCCAGCGCTTCATCCGCACTCATAAAATAATCCCGATCCGTGTCACGGTCGATCTTGTCGTACGGCTGGCCGGTACGGTCCACATAAATCTGATTCAACTTCTGCTTGGTCTTCAAAATCCAGTCGGCATGGATCTTGATATCGGTCGCCTGACCGCGTACTCCGCCAAGCGGCTGATGGATCATTACTTCGCTGTTCGGCAGCGCCAATCGCTTTCCTTTGGCGCCGGCTGTAAGCAGCAGCGACCCCATGCTTGCGGCCATACCGACACAGATCGTCGATACGTCCGGCTTGATAAACTGCATCGTATCGTAAATACCCATTCCCGCCGTTACCGAACCACCTGGCGAGTTGATATAGAGATGGATGTCTTTCTCCGGGTCGTCAGCTGCCAGGAACAGCAGCTGCGCGATGATGGCATTGGCCACATCATCATCAATAGCGCTCCCTAGAAATATAATCCGGTCCTTAAGGAGCCGGGAATAAATATCGTAGGATCGTTCTCCCCGATTGCTTTGCTCTACCACGATCGGTACAAGATTCATGTGACCAACCTCTTTTCTTTTCGGGATCGAATACCAATTATCATTTTATCATGTTCAGCTCTGCATGTCATTTTTCTGTGTAGTACAGTATACGGGCGTCAACGATCAATATGTATCGGGGGAAATTCCCCATTTTTATACAAAAAGCTATGTAGGGGCGAAATAAGGCACGTGCCTGAAGTACGTGCCTTATCTCTGTGTGATTGGGTTATGACGGGTGCGGCTTACGCCACTTCCGTAGCTGTCTTGCTGTTATCAAGCAGGAACTTGATCGTCTTGCGGAGCGTCAAGTCTTCCTTCAGGTTCTCGATGTTGCCGTTGCGCGTAAAGATGTCGCGCAGTTCTTCCACCGGACGGTTATACGATGTGGAAAGCTTCTCGAGCTCTTCGTTCACGTCTTCCTCGGTAACCGAAATGTTCTCTTCCTTCGCAACCTGCTCCAGCACCAGGTTGTTCAGAACGCGCTTCTCGGCATCGGACTTCATTTGCTCGCGAAGAGCAGCCTCGTCCTGGCCCGAGAACTGGTAGTACAGCTCCAGGTTCATTCCCTGCATGCGCAGGCGGTTCTCGAAGTCGCGAAGCATGAAGTCGGTTTCCGTTGCAACCATCGCAGCCGGAATATCAACCTCAGCATTGGCCGCAACCTTGTCTACAACAGCGATTTCGCGAGCCTGCTCTGCTTCCTTCTCCTTGCGTTCCTTCAGCTTGGCGGACAAGTCCTGCTTGTACTCATCAAGCGTATCAAATTCACTGACATCCTTCGCGAACTCATCATCCAGAGCCGGGAGGTTCTTGCGCTTGATCTCATGCAGCTTCACCTTGAATACAGCCGGCTTTCCTTTCAGATGCTCAGCGTGATAGTTCTCAGGGAAGGTTACTTCCACATCCTTGAAGTCGCCGGTCTGCATGCCGATGATCTGCTCTTCAAAGCCCGGGATAAAAGATCCGGAACCGATTTCCAGCGAATAACGCTCGCTCTGACCGCCTTCAAACTGCTCGCCATCCACATAACCGTCGAAATCAATAACGGCCGTATCGCCGTTCTCAACCGCACCTTCGTCGATTACAACGAGCTCAGCATGGCGCTGCTGAAGACGCTCCAGCTCCGCATTCAGCTCTTCTTCGGTTACTTCTGTGCTCACGGCCGGCACTTCCAGCCCCTTGTACTCGCCCAGCTTCACTTCCGGCTTAACCGTTACCTTAGCCTTGAAGATGAATGTCTGGCCTTTGCCGAACTGCTCGACATCGATCTCCGGACGGTCAACTGGCTGAATGCCTGTTTCCTGTACCGCAGCCGAGTATACATCAGGAAGCAGAATATCAATTGCATCCTGATACAGGCTTTCCACGCCAAAACGCGCTTCGAAGATACCGCGAGGCACCTTGCCCTTCCGGAAGCCCGGAACATTAACCTTCTGTGACACTTTCTTAAACGCCTTGTCGAGCGCTTCTGTCACTTGATCGGCATCCACCTCAACGTTCAGGACACCCTGATTCTTTTCTATTGTTTCCCAAGTTGCTTTCATATTATGCCTTCCCCTCCAAAACTGACACTTCCGTCAATTCTATTCACGATTTTAAACCATTCCATTATAAACTAACATCGCGCTTAATATCAAGGCTGTCCTGATGGGTCAATACCGGTAATTCCAACGCGCCTGAGCGCCCTGCAGGCCTGCTCATAACGAAACCTGAGCGATTCCGGTATGCCGTATGTATCGCGTATTGCTTCATCATCTGCCGAGCCGTATGCGACCAGCAGCAGATTCATATGAAGGGCCGCAGCCCAGCTGTCCACAACCGCCTCATCGGGATCGAGCATCCGGTTATAATCGGAGGTGCCGTACAGAAATTGTAAGTACTCCTTCCACAGCTCACGGGCAAAATGGGGCAGGGTCGGATCGGATACCTCCGTAATCTGCTCCACCCTCTCCAGAATGGCCACCACCGCCTCCGGAAATTCCTCCATCGCAAGGGGAGTCGATTCGATATCAAGCTCCACCGACTCTCCTACCCGGTCGGCAATATGTATTCTTCCCGAAACACCGCGCCTCCTCAGGCACTGCAGAGCCTTGAACTGAATGGCCGGATGCAGCGGCTCATGTGACAGCCACTCCAGCAGGGTCCGGTCCACCTCCTCGCTGCGCAGGTATACCGCCCGCTCAAGCGCCAGCAGCTGCTGCTCCAGAACCGGATGATGCTGCATGATGTGAAGAACCTGGCGGACATAGTCCTCATCGGTATTGTCAGCTTGCGAGGAGCCAAGGGCCCGTTCCCTCATCAAGCGTTCATCCTCGTCCTCTGCCTCTTCAATATATGGGCCGCCGTCCCCCTTATCGGGAAAAGCAACTTCTATCCAGGCCAGCAGGTTCCGCCATTCTTCGTAATGATGTTCTTCTTCCCCTTGGCAATTAAGCAGGAACCGCAGCAGCTGTTTGGCTTCGCCAAACTGCTCCGCTTCCAGCAGCCGGGTAAGCTGGATTTGATAATGGTCCAGCATCTTCGGAAACAGATATACATTATCCTTCGAATCCTCATGCGGATGGTTAGGGGTCGTAATAAGGAATCACCGCCTTTAAACATGCGATCCAGGCCCGCGTGCCTGGTACTGTTCGAGCACCGGGACTGCGGGTGAAGGCCCGTCATCGATTTCGTTCATTAAGTATAGCATGACCTGTCAACAGAAAGAAAAGACGCATTTCTTCCTATATTGATTTTTACCCTCTTCTATGCTAATATAACCATTGCTGTCTCCTGCCAGCAGAGACCGGACTTTTTGCGATCTCATCCGATCACAAATAATGCTTGCAGGGATTAGACGACCGTGGTACAATGATTCATGTTTCTGTCTCGCTTGCATCCTGTCCCAGTAGCTCAGTTGGATAGAGCACTCGCCTTCTAAGCGAGTTGTCGGGGGTTCGAATCCCTCCTGGGACGTTCTTAGTTATACATGCCGAAGAACCGCTTCCTGTGAAGCGGTTCTTTTCTATATGCCTGTGGAACATGGCGGATTACATTAATCGTTGCGGACGATAAGATATATAATAAGCCCCAGCACCGGGAAGACCAGCGTACCTATGAGCACAAGCAGGCAAAATTCCCGGTTCCTACCCCTGCTCCGTGCATCTCTGTAGGCCCAGATGCTTGTGATGATATTCAGCAGGTACAGCCCGAGTATAAACAGGACCACCGTCAGGCCGCTGACAAATAACAGCTCCACAAGAATCACTCCTCTTCCATCGGTTTTCTTCTACAGACTTACGTTACCCAATATTCTACCCGTCAAAAAAAGGCCGGGGGCTGTTCCATTACGGATGCCCCGGCCTGTTTACGTATTTCTACCTAATATAATATACGGCATATCCATACAACAGCCTATACGGATGCCTATCAGATCTTGAACTTGTCGATGGATTTCTGCAGCTCTTCGGAAAGCTCGGACAGCCTGCCAATCGTGCCTGTAACTTCCTGAACAGATGCGCTCTGTTCCTCGGAAGCGGCTGCCACCTCTTCGAAGCCTGCTGCCTGCTCCTGCGTTACGCCAGATATCTGCTGCATGGCATCCGCTATCTTGGCGAAGGAACGCTCAAAGCCGACCAGCGTTTCCAGCAGATGATCCGTGCGCTCCGAATAGTTCATGATGCCGTTTTGAATTTCTCTGAAGTTTGCATACGTTCCGGTAATCCAGCCATGCCCCTGCTCCACGGCCTGGTAGCCTTCCGCTACCCGCTCGATGACGAGATTGCTGTTCTCCTGCGTACTGGAGATCAGCTCTGTAATGGAAAGGGCTGCTTCGGCAGACTGCTCGGCCAGCTTGCGCACTTCACCTGCTACAACCGCAAAGCCTTTGCCCTGCTCGCCAACACGCGCGGCTTCGATGGCAGCGTTCAGCGCCAGCAGGTTGGTCTGCTGGGAGATGCCGGAGATAATGCCGATGATCTCGCCAATCTCTCTTGAACGGTCTCCAAGCTTCTGGGCTGCTTCACGGGAGTGCAGCATAACATCCCGGATCGTTTCCATCTGCTGAAGCGTCTGCTCAACCAGCTTCTGGCCTTCCTCGGACTGTCCTTTGACCTGGTGAGAAATTTCACGCATGCTGCCCACCTCAGCGGTTACTACCGCAAGCTCGCTGTCGATATCCGAGATCGTCGACGTGCTGGACGAAATGCTGTCCACAATATGAGTAAGCCCGTCGCTGAGCTTGTTCATGGACTGCGCCACTTCATCCGAGCTTTCACTGGTGCCCTGTGCATTATGGTGCAGCATCCGGCTCGTGGCTGACATCTCTTGAGACATGCTCGCAATCTGGTGTATCAGACCCTGCAGGTTATGGCCCATGACTTTGAAGGAAGCAGCCAGTCTGCCAAGCTCATCCTTCCGCTTCATCTCGAATGTCTCGCTGAGATCGCCTGCGGCAACCTTCTCGGTTGCATCCATCAGAATACGGATCGGCCTGGTCACGATACGTCCCAGGATCAGGGCAATGCCGATACCCAGTACGGCAACAATGACGGTGATCAGAATCGTCGTGAACTGAACTTGCTTGGCTGCTTCCGGTATGGCGCTGGCATCCAGGTCAATGCCCAATATGCCGTAAGCTTCACCTTGTACGTTCTTCATAGGAGCAAACACTGACTTATGAGTACCAAATTCATCACTGTAAACGTCACTTGTTGTTGCAGTATCATTCTGCATGGCCTCGTGCATCTCCGGCGTAAATTCGTATGCCGTACCGAAGTCTTCCGGCAGGCCGGTCAGCACGTCAATCCGCTCAGTCCCGCTGTGATTGGACAGGATATAGACGCTCTCAAGACCGTGTGTTTCCTGCAGGGATTCAAGCACTTTCTTGATTGCATTATAGCGGGCATCATTATGAGCCTGAATCGGAACATTGTACAGCGGCACCTGACGGAGCGATTGCTGTGCGATCGTGATATTCGTTTCAAGACGCCTGTCAAACTGTTCCAGCAGCTTGCCCGACAGTTCCTTGTTGATCAGCGTGCCGGAGATCGCGAAGGCGCTGCAGGCCATCAGCAGAATCAAGAGAATGCAGAACAGAATTTTTCCTGTCAAGGAGCGGGTAATGCCGATCTTGCCTTTGCCTGATGTTTGTTTTGTTGTCGGCTTACGTTTCAAGGGGAACCAGACCTTCCTTCATGGAGTGTGCTTCATATTCAGCAATGACGGCTGCTGCAACTTGTTTCAAGTAGGTCACGATTTCTCCTACATGCTCTACCTGCGTGTATGGCGAGATCACGAACAGCTTGGAAGCATAGAGCGCAGTCTGATTGCCATCCTTCGTCTTCACGACCAGATGCTTCTTGGTATCGCCGAAGAACATCCGGTCCCGGCCTTCGCCAAGCGCCTCGAACAACCGTTCATTCATCTCGTTCGTTCTTCTGATCTGGTCCAGCGTGCATCCGCCTGCCACCTCTTCCCAGAAGCCGGGCACGTCCTTCGGATATATCCGGAACAGGGTGATAATCCCCGGGTTAGCCGGGTTCACGACCACAAGCTCAGGAGCACGGAGCGCAAGCTCAGCGCGGAAAGCCAGATTTACTTCTACGAACTGTGCCAGGAGCCTGCGGTAGCCGTCCGCCCCGAAAGCAAGCAGCGCACTATAGATACTGATCGAGCTGGCCATCCGCGAGCATTCCAGCGTGTAGCCGGTATGGTACTGGCCGTAGCCGCGGTGTCCAACATAAGGGGTCTCCTCCGGCTCAAGATCAACCAAATTCAAATCCTGCGCGTTCTTCACCAGGAAAAGACTTGTCGTATACGGCGTTTGTCCGAGCTTCTGGAAATCAAAGCACAACGAATCGGCCAGGCTCAGATGAATCATCCTGCTGCGGATTGCTCCCAACGCCTCAAGCACTGGAGCGGAAAAAGCAAGCGGGTTAGCTTCAAAGTCATAATCGTTGAAGAAAGCGAAAAATCCTCCAAGCGCAGAATCAGCATGAATATGCGGCCGCTGCAAGCCGTGAGCGGCTGCTACCGACTGTGCAGTCTCGCGGACGCTGCTTACATCATCAATCCCCATGGCATCCGTTGTCGAGGTCGTAGCCACGATATAGACGGGGATTCCGCCTTTATGAATCACCTGCTCGAGCTTACGCCTCAAGTCTGCCGTATCCATTGAGCTGTCGGGCAGTGTACGCACACGGACCAGCCGGTCGCTGCCGAGCCCGGTCGCTTCCATAGACTTATACAAGCTGTAGTGAGCCGCTTCCGAGCAGAACGCATACAGATTGTCCGGCACTCCCCTACGCTTGGCTTCCGGAGCAAATTTGGCGATCGCCATCCTGAGGCCGGTAAAAATCGCACCTTGTCCTCCCCAGGTTGTATAGCCGCCGCTGACAAGCGGGTCATAGCCGGCCACCCTGGACATCATCGCGATTACATTAACCTCGGCTTCTGCCCCTGCAGGACCGTATACATCCCATAGATTGTTGCCATTGACCATAAATGCAGCCAGCATGCCGGCGATGCCCGGGATACTCGCCATAGGCAGGATATTGGTCAGAAAATACTTGGTGTGGTAAGGATGCGCATGAAGCAGGTGAAGCAGCTTGTCTCCAACCTCCTCCATCTTCATTCCTTGGGCCGGCACAGAGCTTGTCTTCAGTATGTCACGGTAGAACGAGCCTGACCGGTCTTTGGAGCCCTTCAGATAGACGGCATCCGGATCTTTCAGCGCATCAGTCCCTTTAAGCAGCTGTTCAAACAGACCAAGCATTACATTTCGTCTCTCCGCATTACCATCATCACTGGGAAACAGCTGCCTGATGTCTGTCATACTCTCCCTATCCATTACGAACCCTCTTTCTCTATTCTTCATTATTTCGCAACTCAGTTGTGTAGACGCAAGGCCATCTGAGATGAGCGCGCACAGCAAAATAAGCATCAAGTGCTTCCTGTAAAATGGAGCATCCAGACGCCATGATTGGAGCTGGCTGACATTACCGCAGCTTAATAAACGGTTGTAGTCCCTGTAGCTTTGCGTCACTGCCTTTCGGCAGCTTTGCCCCTATATAATAAGAGATTCAGTGGCATACAATTGAAAATCATTCTCACCATTTGAATATACTAGGAATATCGTATTCGTATCCTTCCCCTTCCAAGCGCCCGAACTACTCTGTCTGCGGGTCTCATCGTGTCTAGTCTGATAGTTGTACAATCTTAGGAAATGGAAGACTTTGAGATTTGAAGAATGGATTCATAATACTATTTCCAAGCGGACAAATCAATAACAAACCCAAAAATAATGTCGAATTATACAAAATATTCACGTTTTGTAGTCCCCTCTTCCTAATCGCTCTCTCCCAGCCGATTATCGGCAAACAAGCCAGGGTAATAGAGCATAAACTAACCGAGAATAGAAAGGAGGCTGCCGATGAACCGCAAAGAAAAAACGATTTACTTTGGCAAACAGCTGTATGCCCGCGTGAAGGATGATGAGGTTCCGGCCCTGGGGGCTCAGCTTACCTACTATTTGATCCTTGCATTCTTCCCTTTTCTGATTTTTCTTGTTAGTGTGTTGGGGTATGCGCATCTGTCCGGCAGCGACTTGATTGAACAATTAATCAGGCTTCTTCCTGAGGAAACAGGTCAGAGTGTCCGGGTAATCGTCAACGAAGTAACGAACAACCAGAGCGGCGCCCTCCTCTCCTTCGGTATGCTGGCCACAATCTGGGCGGCTTCCAACGGCATTAACGCCGTAATCAAGGGGATTAACAAGGCTTATGATGAGGAAGAGACCCGCCCCTTCTGGAAGGTTAGAGGAATCGCGATACTGTCAACGCTGGTGCTGGCCGTGGTCATTCTGCTGGCTATGCTGATGGTCGTCTTCGGCCGGGTGCTTGGCGAGTACCTGTTCTCATGGATGGGGTATCCGGCGGGCTTTGAGCTTCTATGGGGCATTATGAAATATGTCATACCGCTGCTTGTCATGTTCGGGGTGTTCATGCTGCTGTACCGGGTAACGCCAAACCGCAAGCTGACCTGGAAGGAGGTCATACCGGGGTCTGCATTTGCCACAATCGGCTGGATCGTGACCTCGCTGCTCTTCTCCTTTTATGTAAATAATTTTGGCAACTACACCAAGACATACGGAAGCCTGGGGGCGGTGATGGTGCTCCTGATCTGGATGTACATCAGTGCCATCATCATTGTGCTCGGAGGCGAAATCAACGCAACCGCAGCCCTTGGCGAGAAAGAACGCAAGCCTCGAACGGCTCAAAGCCGAGAGTCTTCTACCAGCTGGAATATGAACAAAAACAAGCCTACTTCCGCAAGGTCGTAAGGCTTGTTTTTCTTTGTCCAGAATATATGCTTACCCTATCAGCTCCCGGCGGAGCTCCTCTCTGATGTTTCCGTGCGACAAGACCTGCTCCTTGAAGGATGACCGCTCTTCGCCGCTCTCCTCCGCCCCGTCCGCCTTGAATATCGCCGTCTCGTCGGTAAAGGCCTGATGCATGCTGTTGTCATACCAGTCGATCTCATAATCCGCGTCGTTCTTCACGACCGCAACCAGGTCATAGTCATTATTCTTCGCTGCGGCAAAATAAGCGAGCACCTTCGGCGCCTCCGCCTGATCGGTGTTCACCTCTACCTCGCCGCACGTCCTTCCGTCCCGCTCCGCCACTCTTCTGAATGCGGCATGGATTACCTGTATCATACCGTTCCCTCCGGCTCATTCGTATGCATGCTCTCAATATGCCGCTTGGTTTCATCTGTCCCCAGCATGTGCAGAAGCTTATATATATCGGCCAGGATCCCTTCGTATCCATCATTGATCTCACCGCGGGTTGCCGTGCCGTAAGGATGTTTTACAAAATGGAACACCTGCGCCTCGTCCATGCTTGAGAGCTCCTCAAACAGCTCCTGCAGCTTGTTCAGCTCTTCCTCGTTTGCCCTGATCTCCAGCTCGTAAGCAGCAGCCCCCGGATCCTCCAATATTTGACCGGCACCTACAGACACATAGAACGGTTTACGGGCAAAATACGCATCATTGCCAGTTTGCATGCCGTACAGCTCCTTATTGGTGAAAGATATCTGCACGGTTAGAGTTCCAAGCGGACAGACATTTTATGCCTCGATTCCGCATATATCTCCATTACCGCGCTATGACGGAAATAAAGACGGGAGAGGACTGAGTGATATGTGCGGAATCACCGGATGGATCGATTGGTCGCATGATCTGACCCAGGAAAGCGCAACACTTGAAAGAATGACGGATACGCTCACAGCGCGGGGACCCGATGCTTCGGGCACCTGGATTACTGCGAACTGTGCGCTTGGTCACCGCAGGCTTAGCGTTATTGACCCGGAGAACGGCCTGCAGCCCATGATCAGGCAAGCCGGGGACAATACATTCGTTCTCGTATACAATGGAGAGCTCTATAACGCTCTGGAATTAAAGCATGAGCTGGTTTCGCGCGGACATACCTTCACGACGACCTGCGATACGGAGGTTCTGCTTGCCGCTTATGTGGAATGGGGACCAGAAGCGCTGGAGCGCTTCAACGGCATATTTGCCTTTGCCATCTGGGACTCCAATGAACAAAAGCTGTTCGCAGCCCGTGACAGACTCGGGGTGAAGCCTTTCTTCTACAGCCGTGCAGAAGGACTGTTCATCTTCGGCTCCGAGCCAAAGGCTATTCTGGCCCACCCATCCTTCAAGCCTGAGGTTGGGGCGGAAGGACTTGCGGAAATATTCATTATCGGTCCGGCACGTACCCCCGGGCAAGGCGTGTATCGTGAGCTCACCGAGCTTAGAGCAGGCCAGTGCCTGACGGTCGACAGATCCGGGGTCCGCACCCGGACATACTGGAAGCTGGAGAGCCAGCCACATGAAGACGATGTACAGACTACAGCCGCCAAGGTCGGCGAGCTGCTCCGCGATACGGTCGAACGCCAGCTCATCTCCGATGTGCCGGTCTGTACCCTGCTGTCCGGCGGGCTGGATTCCAGCGCGCTCACAACCCTGGCTGTCAATTACTATAACTCTACCGGCCAAGGTATAGTGGACACCTTCTCCGTCGATTACGTCGATAACGACAAGCATTTTAAAGCGCATGCTTTTCAGCCTAATTCCGATGCGCCCTGGATCAAGCGAATGACCGAGCATCTGGGAACCCGGCATCACAACATCTACTTCGACACGCCCGAGCTGGCCGGCGCACTGGATGAAGCGGTCTTTGCACGGGACCTGCCGGGAATGGCCGATGTAGACGCCTCCCTCTATCTGTTCTGCCGGGAGATCAAGAAGAATGCCACCGTGGCCATCTCCGGCGAGGCTGCTGACGAAATATTCGGCGGGTACCCGTGGTTCCATCGGGAAGAATCGCTTCAGGCACGCACCTTCCCTTGGGCGCTTGCTTCTGCTATGCGTGCGGAGCTGCTGGCTCCGGACATCGCCGATTGGATCAAGCCGCTGGATTATATCGAGGCCCGGTATGCTGAAGCAATCAGTGAAGTCCCCAAGCTTGCTGGCGAAGATGCCGCAATGCAGCGGATGCGCGAAATGTCCTACCTGAATATTACAAGGTTCATGCCAACCCTGCTCGACCGCAAGGACAGAATGAGCATGGCTGTGGGACTCGAAGTCCGGGTGCCATTCTGCGACCACAGGCTTGTTCAGTATGTATTCAATATACCTTGGGAGATCAAGACAGCCGGCGACCGGGAGAAGGGTATTCTCCGTAAAGCGCTTAGGGGTGTGCTTCCGGATGATGTATTAACGCGCAAGAAGAGTCCTTATCCTAAGACCCATAACCCGAATTATCTGGAAGCGGTCAGGAGCCGCCTTCTGGAAGTGCTGGACGACAGCTCATCACCGCTGCTGCAGCTGATTAATGTCAAGAAAATAAGAGAGATCGCTGAATCGGACGCTGCCACTTCGAACATCCCGTGGTTTGGTCAGCTGATGTCCGGTCCGCAGCTGTTTGCCTATCTGACGCAAGTGGACACTTGGCTGCGGACGTATAAAGTCACTATTCGCTAACAATGCTCGTTTATGCAGCAAGGGCTGAGTCCAAAACCTGTTCGCAAGCGAACGGGAGTGGATCAGCCCTTTTTCATTGACTATGAACGTGTACTGCCTGTTTAGTCTGCCTTTGGGCCGCCGAGGTTGTCAATTAGCCGTTTCAGTGCTTGGCCTCTATGGCTGATCGACTGCTTCTCATCCTTGGACAGCTCCCCCATAGTCCGGTTAAATGAAGGAACCCAGAAGAGCGGATCGTACCCGAAGCCTTCCACGCCGAACGGCCTGTCAACAATCCAGCCCTCCGCAAAGCCCTCCGAATCCGTGAAGGTTCGGGAGATCGGGTTATAGAATGCCAGAGCGCACACGAAGCGCGCACGGCTGAGAAGCTTCGCTCCATCCGGAAGAATGCCGGCCTCATCCCGGTTATCCAACTGTACATCCGTCTCCGGGTGCTCCCTTCTGATCCGTTCTAGCTCGCGAAGAAGCTTCTCATTATTCGCCTTGTCACTGGCCCCTTCTCCGGCATAGCGCGCGGAATAGACGCCCGGCGCTCCACCAAGCAGTGCCACTTCAAGACCGGAATCGTCCGCAAGCACAGGCAGACCGAGTGCCTGGCCTACCGTCTCCGCCTTCTTCCTGGCGTTCGCCCGGAAGGTGTCGCCATCCTCAACGATTTCGGGAAGATGATCATAATCGAACATGCTGTGAACCGTTAAACCCAGCGGGGCGAACGCATGGGCAAACTCACGGACTTTACCTGCATTCTTCGTCGCTACGATTACCGTATTGCCGCTGCCTGCCGCATTCATGCCAGCTGAACTCCAATTCTGCTGCCCGCTTCGCCCAGCACCACTCGCTGCTTGCCGATCAATTCACGGATTCCTGTCTCGCCAAGCATCAGCAGCATGTCCAGTTCTTCCCGCGAGAATGGGGCTTCCTCACCCGTTCCCTGGATTTCCACAAATTTTCCCGCCCCGGTCATGACGACGTTCATATCCACCTTAGCCTGTGAATCCTCTTCGTAGTTAAGATCAAGAAGCGCCTCTTCCTTAATAACCCCCACACTTACGGATGCCAGGTAATCGGTGATCGGATACTTGGCAAAGGTATGCTGCTGCGCCAGCTTATGTACAGCAAGCGACAGGGCAACGAAAGCGCCTGTTATGGATGTAGTCCGTGTCCCGCCATCCGCCTGAATCACATCGCAGTCCAGTGTAATCGTCCGCTCCCCAAGTGCTTGAAGGTCAACGACCGAGCGCAGCGCGCGGCCAATCAGGCGCTGAATTTCCATGGTTCTTCCGGTCAGCTTGCCTCGTGCCGATTCCCGCTGATTGCGGGTTTGCGTCGCTCTAGGGAGCATGGAATATTCCGCATTGATCCAGCCCTTGCCCTGTCCCTTCATGAATTGGGGCACCTTCTCTTCCACAGTAGCCGTGCACAGCACCTTGGTTTCGCCCATCTCAATCAATACAGAGCCCTCAGCATATTTATTAACATTGAGTTGTATTGTAACCGGCCTCAGCTCATCGCTCTGGCGTTTATCTGTTCTCATCCGGTAAGCCTCCTGATCATCTGATGGTGGCCTTGAAAGCCTTTCTTATTTTACCAAAGTCATCTGGGAAAAGCATCCTGAGGTCATGCCAAGCGATTGTCAGAAGGCCTGTAGCACCTCTTGGAACAGAAAAAAGGAGGAGGATCCGCACGGCAGACAGGTCCTCCATCCCTATTTACTGGCATTATTTCCGCATCAAGCCTTCAGTGCATTAACAAAATCCGGTCTTCCCACCGGCTCCGCGTAGGAGCGGTTATTGGTATCGACCACGTCCGATAAGCCGTTGACCCGGATCAATACCTTTGCAGCACCCGTGTTCTCTGTGACGGAAAGCACAACTGCCTGGAGCATTTCTGCTGGAAGCTGCTGTCCTTCCTCATAGGTTTCCTCGTTCAGTTCAACCATAACGGTGTCGCCCTTCTGGCTGATTGCCTTCACCTGCACGTCCGATGTCATAACATAGTTTAGCTCGCGGCTGTCCAAAGGTCCTGCAATCAGCTGCTGGAGCGCTTCCTTGGCAGGCTCCCCGCTCCGGTCAACGAGGCGTGTTACCGGGACATAATACTGCTCATTATCCTCCGACAGCGCGGAGAAGTACAGCGTAACCGGCATGGACTGGCTGTGCTCGACACCCGGGCCTACTTCAAGATTAATGCCGATCTGCCGGGTGAGCGGCTTGCTGAGCGGATAACCGTCGACCGGCATCTCCATCAGCTTCTCCCCTTCATGCAGAATCTGAACCTGCTCCACACCGGAAATTCCCGTTAACGTCCACGTGATGGCTTCGACAATTTTCCTTTCGTCCTGAAGGCTGTAATCGGTGAACGGCTTGGTAAAATCAACGGTTGCCAGCTTCTGCCCGGCATCAATATGCAAACTGTTGATACTTGTACCCTTAGGCAGAATTCCCCGGAAGCCGACCGGCAGCTCGCCCGCATGCGGTCCGTCCTCAACCATCATCTCCAGCGCAATGCGGCCGGCAGCACCCGCTTCCTCCCCCGTGTCAGCCATAATCGTAACCGGTGCCAGGTAATCCCCGCTGTCCTTTAAGTAAACCGTCAGCTGCTTGCCCTTCTCCTTCACAGCCGACTCCGCCAGGGCAGCTCCCGCCTGTGCAGCCTCGGCAGCACCCGTATCATACTGGACCATCGGCGGATCGATCTGCTCTGCCGATTGACCTGGAAGCAGTCCGCAGCCGGCCGTCAGCAGCGGGATTGCAAGCACCCCCAGCGCCGTCCTTCTTTTCCATCCACCAGTTCGAATCATAGTAACCGAGCCTCCCCTTTGCATGTGTGTCCGAAATTTGGTACAACCATCGTTTTGTAGTACTATGTATACGAGCCCTTCTTCTTTTTAGACCACTAACGGCCAAAATCGTACAAGGGGTGTTGAACATGTCTGATCCAAGCAAGTACAGTCTAAACAGCAAGCTCGTCGCACAAGCAACCGAGGAATGGCTTGAGAAGCGGGGCGTTACAAAGAGGGAAATCGCTGAGCTCGTCATGGTGCTCCAGCAGGCTTATTTCCCAGACCTGACCATTGAGGAATGTGAGCAGAACGTCAACGCGGTTCTCTCCAAGCGGGAAGTCCAGAATGCCGTTCTGACCGGCATCCAGCTCGATTTGCTGGCGGAAGAGGGCAAGCTGCTGCCGCCGCTGCAGGAAATGATTAAACATGATGAAGGCTTATATGGCTGCGATGAAGTGCTGGCACTGTCCATTGTTAACGTCTATGGCAGTATCGGCTTTACCAACTTCGGCTACATTGACAAGCTGAAGCCCGGCGTGCTTATGC
The DNA here is from genome assembly GCF_003233845.1 of Paenibacillus sambharensis. GTDB lineage: Bacteria > Bacillota > Bacilli > Paenibacillales > Paenibacillaceae > Paenibacillus_I > Paenibacillus_I sambharensis. Next base: position 32,883 of record NZ_QKRB01000054.1, on the reverse strand, counting down.
GTCTGAACGATAAGTCGGATCGTGAGATTCACACCTTCCTCGACGATATTGTTGGCGCTGTCGCCGCTTCCGCGAGCAGCCGGATTGCACACCGCAAGCAGGCAGAGCGGGAAGGCAGCACGAACGTGCCGCTCGACTAGCATTTGGCCTGCCTGACAGGCGGCTGTTATACTGGCTCACCATAAGCAGATCGCCAGCGCAAGTCCCCCTTGTGGACACGCGCTGGCGATCTTTTTGTGTATATGAAGTGTTGACAGATTGATTGCTCTCGTGCTAAACGACTGCCGAGACATATTTGAACAGCCCATAGCCAGCCTTTACTTTGGCAGCCCGTCCTTTGTGCACCAGATGCTCCAGATGCGCGAGCGTTTCGGACATGGCGAACCGCAAATTATGGGCGCTGCCCATCGTGCGCGCGCCGAACAGCCGCTCACAAAGCTGATAGCCGGTTACAGGCTCCTGCAGGAGTCCTTCTATGTGGTGAAGACGCTGTTCATGGTGCGTAATCAAATCCTGCGTTCTGCCGCGGAAATTGGCGAACGGTTCCCGGTGACCCGGATAAGCCATGACGACATCAAAGCGTGACAGCCGGTTCAGACTGTCCAGAAACTGCTGCAGCGGATCTGGGTGCTCTCCCGGAACAAGACTGATATTGGGCGTAATTCCCGGAAGCACGGCGTCGCCACAGATCATCTCCAGCCCAGTCCGGTCATAGAAGCAGATATGCCCGCTCGCATGACCCGGGGTATGAAGAAGCTCCCACGACCTGCCGCCGAACTGCATGCTCATACCTTCCTCTATATAGGTGACCTCAGGCTGAGGGCTTACTCGTTCTACGAAGCCCGCAAGATGGCTGGCTATCTGTTCAAGCAGCGTTTCCGGCATCCCATGCTGTCTGAACTGTTCGGTTAGCTCCTGGTCAAAGCTGCGGTCTTCTCCCCATAATCTTAGCGCATAACGGTGCGCCGGGAGCGACATGCAGGCAGGCGCCCCGGACCGCTCCTGAAACCAGCCGGCCAGCCCGTAGTGATCCGGATGCTGATGTGTCAGCACAATCCGCTTGATTTGACCTGCTGTAATGGAAAGTCCGCTGAGCACCTCTGTCCATAGAGCTGCTGCCTCCGGGGTGTGCAGCCCCGGGTCAATCAGCGTCCAGCCTTCAGCTTCCGGCAGCAGATAGCTGTTCACGTATCGAAGGGAGAAGGGAAGCGGCACTTTCACCCGAATCCAGCCATTATCGCACAGATGGACGGCAAGCCCGTTGCCAGACATACTCAAGCCGTTACGCCCCCAGTCATAATCAGCCGCTTCGACTCCCGGCTGTCATAGTCGGACCCGTCATAATCCCCATACACCCGTTCCAGCTGCAATCCTGCGGCAGCCAGCTCGCGCTCGAACCAGTCAAGCTGATAGAGCCGGACCCGTTCTGTATAAACCCGCTCTGCGCCGTCCGGCAGAATAATCCGAATGTCCTTGATGACTGCACCGGCTTCAATCCGCCTGTCCTCACGGATTATCCAGCCCGTATCCTCATCCGTCCGCTCCGAATGCGGAACCAGATTCGCCTGCACATACACCGGGTTCAGGAAATCAATCAGGAACCGGCCTCCCTGCTTCAGGACCCTTCTCAGTTCCTTGATAACTGCCCGATTGTCTGCCTCATCCTCGAAATAGCCAAAGGAGGTGAAGAAATTTACCGTTCCGTCAAATTGGCCGTCCGCAAACGGCAGGCTCCGCATATCGCCGCGCTCCCATCTCACGCGTCCTTCCGCATCTCGCACCCGTGCCTCTGCCAGCAGCTGTTCCGAGAGATCCATGCCCGTAACCTTGAAGCCCAGCTCATGCAGGGCAAGAGCATGCCTTCCCATTCCACAGCCGACATCCAGCACCGCGGCCCCTTCCGGCAGTCCCAAATAACCGACCATATTGCGGACCTCGCGGTATGCGTTGTCCCAGTCCCTATGCTTATATACGATCATATAATCCGTGCCAAAGCTGTGTTCAAACCATTCCCCCACGACTATGTACCTCCTGTAGATCCCTGCTTATGATAAGCGCACAAGACGGTCTGTACCCTGCAGCTCCGCCAGTGCCGCAGCACCTATTCCAAACATGGCAGCCTTAAGCTCAAACTCAATCCGCTCCAGCTGATGATGAATCGCTTCCAGGCGCTCTTCTCGCCCGCCAACCGCCGCTCCTGCCAGCAGGGACCTGCCAAAGCCGGCCAAGTCCGCGCCGAGAGCAAGCGACTTGGCAGCATCCACGCCGCTTCTGAGGCCGCCGCTAGCGATAACAGTGACATCCTGCAGACGGGAGCGGACTTCCCCGATGCATTCGGCCGTCGGAATTCCCCAATCCGCGAAGGCATCCGCCGCTTCTCTGCGGACCGAATCAGCGCTGCGATGCTTCTCCACCTGGCTCCATGAGGTGCCACCTGCTCCGGCAACATCGATGAAGGCGGCACCTGCCTCTGCCAGCCGGACTGCATTCGCTCCGTCAATGCCCCAGCCGACCTCCTTGACCCCTACCGGCACTTCCAGCTTCACGCACAGCGCTTCTATCCGCTCCAGCAAACCCTTGAAGTTGGTGTCTCCTTCCGGCTGGAAGATTTCCTGCATGCTGTTAAGATGTAGGACAAGCCCGTCCGCTTCTGCAAGCTCAACGATTTCACGGCACTCATCCACTCCGAAGCCGTAGTTCAGCTGAACGGCGCCGACATTTGCCAGAACCGGTATGCTGGGAGCCGCCTGTCTGATCCTGAAGGTCGAGGCGAGTTCGGCATCCTCAATTGCTGCGCGCATCGAGCCTAGCCCGATCGCCCAGCCGCGTTCCTCCGCAGCCTCGGCCAGCAGCAGATTAATGGCGCCAGCCTCATCCGTACCGCCCGTCATGGAGCTGATCAGCAGCGGCACCGCCATTTTCTTCCCCAGGAAATGTGCTTCGGTCCCGATATCCTGAAAATTCAGCTCCGGTACGGCAGCATGCCTGAACCGGTAGCCATCGAAGCCCGGCCTTATTCTGCTTTCCACCCGCTCTTCCAGGCAGATTCGGATATGCTCGCTCTTGCGTCTGGCCGTAATGCGACCTGCATCCTGTATCGTTTTCTGCTCCCGTTTCATAGATCGACTCCCATCATTCATACTCAAGTTGAACCGTACAGATCAATAAGCCGGTCAGCAACAAGCTGCCCTGACAATGTCACGATCGGCGTCCCTCCGCCCGGGTGGGTTGTACCGCCGACAAACCACAGTCCTTCAATGTCGCGTGACCGGTTCGCAGGCCGGAAGAAGGTTTGGGCTGCCGTGTTGGATGAAATGCCATAGATCGCGCCTCTGTAGGCGCCCGTATCCCTGGCAAGATCATCAGGCGTATACAACCGCTTAACCTTGGCTTCATTCAGTCCGCATATACCCCTGGCCGCCAGCAGCCCGGTGACCCGCTCCGCATACGCTTCCCTGTTCTCCTTCCACGACCAGCCAGCGGACAGGCAGGGCGCATTCACCAGCACAAACAGGCTGCTCCCTCCCGAAGGTGCGGCATCCGGTTCCGAGTATGCGGGATGGCACACATAGACAGCCGGATCCTGCGGCGCCTGCTTGCGGCGGAATATGGAATCGAACTCTTCCTCATAGACTCCCGGGAACAGCACGTTATGATGAAGCAGCTGTTCATAGCTCCTCTGTACCCCCAGCAGCATTACAAATCCGGACAAGGACGGCTCATAGCCGGCAATCCTGCGGTCGGACATGGACGGCCGCTCATGCTCGGGCAGAAGCCAGCGGTAAGTAGACAATACGTCAGCATTGGCAAGCACGATATCAGCCGGAAAATCCCCCTGATCCGTTTCCACACCCGCTGCCCGGCCGGCATGCACCTTGATCCGGTTCACCTTTACACTTGTACGGATGTCGGCACCCTGCTCTCTAGCAAGCTGCGCCAAGGCTTCCGCAATCCGGTACGTTCCGCCCTTCACCCCATAAATACCCGATACCGCTTCCACTTGTGCTAGCATAGCAAATATTGCCGGTGATTGGTATGGGGACGAGCCGATATAGGTCGCATAACGGCCAAATAAAGCCAGTGTATTCGGGTGGCGGAAATACCGCCGCAGCAGCTTGTTGAGTGTAGTGAGGGGCCTCACTCGCATCAGCGCGGCCGCCAGGCGCGGGTCGGCCTTCTCCCGCCAGTCCAGCAGCAGACGGTTCAGAAACTGTGACCTGGCCAGTGCATCAAGACGCCCCGCTTCCTTCATGAAGCTGCGGAAGCTTCCCGCATCCTCCGGGCTGTAGCTTGCTATCTGCTCCTCCATGGCTTCCATGGAGCCGGTCAAATCCACTACCGAACCGTCGGCAAATACATTTCTCGTGGCTGGGTCAAGGCGGTACATATCCAAATAATCCTCCATTCGCCTGTCCGCAGCTTGGAACGGAGCGGCAAACAGCTCAGGCATCGTGATTGTGCTCGGACCGCGGTCAAACCGGAATCCATGCTCCTCGATGCGCTGCAGTTTGCCTCCAACCGCTGCCTGCGACTCCAGCATTGTTACATGAAAGCCTGCACCCGCAAGCCTGGATGCAGCAGACAAACCGCCAAGACCTGCCCCGACAACGACAACTTTCTTACCGGTGTATGTTCTCATCTATAAACCCTGCCCTTCCAATTGTACCCTTTTCCGCTGATGTGCGCACCCCATGATGAGGCGGCAATCGCCAGGACGGCAGCAATGCTCGCAGGATACAGCAAGCACAGCCAGACAGGCTGTCCCTGCATCCGGTCAGCCGTCCTCTTGATAAGCATAGCGGCGGTGAAGCCTGCCAGTGCCGGCAGCAGCAGCGGGCCATTCCAAGGAGAAACGGCCAGACACACGGCAGGCATGAGATAGAGTAAGCTGTAGAGCAGCATAATCATGAACAGGAGCAAGGAACGCCGTCCAAGGCCAGCGAAGACATTTTTGCGGAAGCCGGACCAGACCTCACCAGCGTTGCTGTACATCCGCATCCGTACAATGCCGCGCACATCAGTCAGCAGAAGCTTGCCGCCTGCACGCTTGACGCATTTGGCAAGTGCCATATCATCCACAAGCTCATCTCGGATTGACGCATGCCCGCCAATGCTGTGGTACAGCTTCGTATCCAGCATAATCCACGCCCCATGTGCTGCGGCGAACATCGGACTCTGGGAATCGGCAATAAGCCGGATCGGCAGATGACAGGCAATTGTGAAGCCCATCATCGGCACGACAAGCCGCTCCAGCCAGCTGCCTGTCTCCTGATAAGGGAAGCCTGTAATCATGCCGCTTCCGGCATGCTCCGCAGCGGCTGCCGCACGGCTTAGGGCCCCCCGCTCAACGCGGGCATCCGCGTCCATGAACAGCAGCCAGTTGCCCGATGCCTGCCCGGCCAGCTGCATGCAGGCATGGCATTTGCCCGCCCAGCCCGCAGGCAGCTGCATCCCATCGAGCAGCCTGATCCTTGCATCCTTTGCGGCATAAGACCGGGCCACCCGTGCTGTGCCATCATCGGAACGGTCATCCAGCACGAGAATCTCGATATCCTTAAGCTCCGGATCAGCGGCGATAAGCGATTCCAGACACCCCGGCAGTCGCTTCTCCTCATTGCGAGCCGGGATCAATACGGATAACCTCGGTGTTTCACCCGGGAGCTGCTCCGCCGAAACTCCATGCTTGGCAAAGGCAGGAAGCTGCCGTACATTCCAGAGGGCAAATATAAGCTGCAGCAGCAGAACAGCTGCTATGACCCAAAGAACGATTTCCACTCTGTCACCCTCTTCTTCATGGCTGTGAATGTCTCATTAACCGATTGGCCTGGCGCAAGCAGCGGCCTGAAGCCCGATGACATAAGGTCAGCCCCGCTGTTCACCACCAGGCTTCGATGAGCATCGAGCTGCTTGGTCAGCACATCCCGCAAGCTTCCAGCAATATCTCTTCTGGACCAGGCGGCCCAATTGCTGCGGATCGTATCGCCGGCCATCAGCGAGGCTTCTGCCTTCTGATGATGATAGAGCGAATAGTAGGCTGTAACCGGAACGACGGCCGTATCCGGCACAGCGTTCAGCAGCCAGCCTGCCCCGCTTTGAAACCGCAGCGGACGCTGCTCCAGGTGGAAGATGTCCCCCTGCGGGAACAGCCACACCCGCTTGCCCTCTCGCAGGAGAGCGGCGGCATAAGAAAGAGATTCCAGCATGCCCTTGCCCGAGGTCTTATCGATCGAGAAGGCGCCAATTTTGCGGAAGAACCGGTAATCCCGCATTTGACGTTCGTCCATCATCACATAATGATCCTGGCGGGTACAAGTACGGAAGGCATGATAGACGAGCAGGCCATCCCACCAGGAGCTGTGGTTCATTATATAGAGACAGCCCCCGGACCCCGTCGGGTCAGGAGGCGGATCAAGCTCGCCGTGTATCCCCGCATAGCGGAAGCTGCGGCGAAGCAGAACATGCAGATTATAACGATAGAAGATCCAGTCAAAGAACCTGCTCTTGGCGGCTTCGATCAAGGCGCAGCCTCCCTTCCATCCAGAGAGCTCCGGCTGCAGCCGCGGCTCCAGCCAGCCATAAGTCTTCCTTAAAGGCCAACAAACCGAACATCAGCAGCATGCCTATATACAGGCGTCCTGCTTCTTCTCTCAGTGCCCGAGGTGCAGCCCGAAGCGGGAACAGCAGGGACAGCAGTGCGGCAATCGTGAACCAGCTTGCGAAATTTTGCAGCGGCACCCCGTAAAAGCTGCCGAAGGATCCCGGCTCCAGCCAGATCCAGAACTGCCTGGCGTAAGCAACCGGATCAAGCACAAGGTCCAGCAGCAGCGCATATCCCCCCACCTCAAGCGCGCGAAGCACGCGGCTTTGCGACCTCGCAAGCAGCAGTGACATGCTTAATATTCCTACCCAGGCCATCGCGATGCCGACAGGCACTTCCTCAACGAACAGACGGAGCGTATCCGTATACGCATACCTGCCGAAGGGCCAGCCGGTGACCGTTCCAATCCATTCTGCAGCATAAGTCACCGCAGCAGCCAGGATCAGAAGCAGGCCGCTGCCGCGGTCTCTATTATTAATGTCATACACGCGGGTAACCAGATAGACGGCATATAAGGAGAAGAAGATAAGAAATAGTCCGTTGCTGAACTGCAGCTGCTGCGGCACCTCCCATAGAAGCATCAGCAGCAGCCCTGCTGCATACCAGAACCAGAACAGCGGGCGCAGCAGCTCCCAGCTGAACCGTCTGCCGGCACGTCTAAGCGGAGGAAGATTCATCATGACACCGCACTTGTGCCGGGTGTCCGCTTATCTGCATCCTGCGGCATTACCGCATGCCGCTTCATCAGCCGCTGCACAATGACCAGTTTCCGGCCGCTGCTCACATAAGCTCGGCTGCGGAATACATCGTAGCCGCCCGCCTCCACACTATCCAGAATGGCTTCGTACATCAGAGCCGACAGCTCCACGCAGAACCCGCTCACCTTCGGATAGCCGTCCAGGTCCCGCAGCCCCTTCGCAAACCACTGACGAGCCATCCCGGACAATTCCTGAATCGTACTGATCCAGGCATCATTAATCAGCCCGCTGTCAAACATCTCTGGCGTGTAGCCGTGCCGTTCCATGACTTCAAGGGGAACATATCTGCGCCCTTTCGCCTTGTCCTCGCCGACATCCCGGATAATGTTCACGATCTGCATGGCTTTGCCAAGCCATACTCCCGACTCTCTCATCTCCTCGCCTGGCCGGTCATGAAGAACGGGAATCAGCATTTCACCCACCGTTCCCGCTACCAGATAAGCGTATTCCTCCAGCTCCTCCACCGTCTTGTAATGAAGCCGGTGACCGTCCAGCCGCTGTCCCCTCATCTGCCTAAGGAACGGCTCCCTGCTTACGGGAAACTCGGCCATCAGCCACCGGAGGGCTGGCCAGATGAAATGCCCGCCTGCTTCCTCAAGCCGCTCAAATTTCGCGGACAGTTCATCCAGCGTATAGACGGCTTTTTCCGGCTCATCGACCGCATCATCAATCATCCGGCAAAAGGCATAAATGACATATACCGCCTCCCTCCTTGGTGACGGCAGGAAGCCAAATGCCTTATAGAAGGTTGTCGAGCCTCTCTTGATCATCGCTTCACAAGCCTGCAGCTCCGTTACTATCTTCTTGTTCATTGCGGCCACTCCCTTTCAAGTTGGTCGGCCAGCAGCCTGGCTCCCTGCATGACAATCGGAATTCCGCCACCCGGATGCACAGAAGCTCCGACACTGTACAGCCCTCTAACCGGGTAAGGAACGATCTGCGGCCGAAACACACCCGACTGGTTCAAGGTTGGGGCGATTCCAAATGCACCGCCGCCGTGCCAGCCTTCCGCTGCTCCGTCTGCCGGGGAGCGGACCGATTTCCAGCGAATCGATTCCCTTAGACCCGGAAAAGCCCGTTCCTCAGCGTCAGCCAGCACTCTGTCAGCCAGCTGCTCTGCAGCCTGCTTCCACTCCACCCCCGCATTCCCGCTGCGCTCTCCGTCACAGGCAACCGGCATTGGAATCAGCACGTACAGCACACTCTCCCCGGCCGGTGCCGCTTCCGGATCAACAGCACAGGGATTAAAGATGTAGTAGGCCGGTATTTCTTCCCTCTCTGCCGGGGGCCTGCCCGTACTGGCAATCCGTCTCAAGCTTGCACGCAAGGAGCGGGGAAGAAAATACTGATGGACCGTGACCGACCAGTCAGTCGCTGTTCGTCCTGTTTGACCCTCTGCCCCAGGCCCGGATACAGCCTTCCTGCCATGGCCCCATCGTGTGGAGCAACCCAAGTAGATAAGGACACAGCCTGATGAAGGCTTAAACTTACGGATTGGTATATCCGTCTCCGTTCTGTCCAGTAACCGGTGAAGTCCGGGGAAATCGCCGTTATAAACAACTGCCTCATGCTTGTGATAGACACCATCTTCTGTTACAAGCCCGCTGACCCTGCCGGTGCCTGTTACGATTTGCTTGACGCTTCCCTCTTCACCCGTTCGTACATCCACGCCGGCCGCGCGGACCTTCTCTTCCAGCAGTCCTGCCAATGCTCCGTATCCGCCCTTCCAATACCAAATGCCATCCGCATGCTCGGCATAAGGGATAAAGCTGTACAGGGAAGGCGTACCGAACGGAAGACCGCCCACATAGAGTGTCTGCAGGGAGAATGCATCAGCCGCCTTCTCTGTGCGAAAATAATAATCGGCCAGCCGGCTTGCGCTCTTAAAGACCTGCATTCGTCCCAGCAAACGGAGATTCCGTGGGGTAAAGAAATCACGTTTGCGCAGGAACGCCCTTTCCAGGAAAGCCTGTCTGGCTTCGATGAACCGCGGCTCCATATCCGCCATATAACGCCTGAACGCCTTGCCTTCTCCGGGATGAAGCCGTTCCAGCTCCTCTTCCATCCGCTCCTTGTCACGGTACTTCGTCAGTACGGTCCCGTCCGCATAATGAATGCGGTACATCAGATCAAGCGGTACAAGCGGGATTCTCTCTTCCGGTATCCCCGCTTCCATCAGCCGGCTCTTCAGCATATCAGGCAAAAGAACAATCGTCGGACCCCGGTCAATCCGGTAAGCACCCCCATCCGTTTCATACGCCAGCCGTCCGCCCATCAACTCCGATCGTTCGTACAGGGTGATTGGCATCCCTTTTGCCGCTTGATACAATGCCGTCATCATCCCGCCGACACCGCCGCCCACTATTCCGAGCCTCATACCGAACCCCTCCCCTTCATCATGGGCCTTATCGTACCCGGCTGAACGATCCCTTGACTCTTCTGGTGAAAAGGAGCGGCCTTGCCGTCACTCTTCATAATCAGCCCGGCACTGATCCGTGCGGACTCCAGTATCGTCGGCAGCCCGCTGCCCGGATGCGTTCCGCCGCCTACAAGCCAGCAGTTGCGGGCATCCTGGAACCGGTTATGCGGCCGAAGCATCATCATTTGGTCGACCGAATGGGCGATATTGAAAGCTGCTCCCTGATAGACATGAATGGACTGCTCCCAATCAAGCGGTGTAATGACCGCCTCCTCCTCAATATCGCTGCGCAGCCCGGCGAGCTCAGGCTCTCTCTCCAGCCGGTCCAGCACATAGGCCTTCACTTCTGCCTTTACCCTTTCATCGCTCCAATCTGTGGCACCTTTAAGGTTAGGCGCCGGCATAAGCACATAGAGTGCAGACTTGCCTTCCGGTGCCATCGTCGGATCAATAGCTGACGGATTGTGTACGTAAATTGAAGCATCCCCGGACAGCGAGCCGCCCATCAGCTCCCGGACATTACGCGGATAATCATCCGCAAACATCACGGTATGATGCGGCAAATCTATTCTCCTGTTAACGCCCAGATACAGCATATATGCCGAGCAGGAGAGCTTCAGGCTGTTGATCTTGTCAGTATTATACTTGCGGAGCTGGCCCGGCTCGAAGAGCTGGGTAACCGCAGTGCCGAAATCCGCATTGATGACGACATGATCCGCATCCACACGTTCGCCTGACTCCAGCAGTACGCCTGCGGCCCGGCCGCCGGAGGTAAGGACCTGTTTTACTCCACTGTTAAGATGAATCGTACCGCCCAGCTCGCAGGTCACATCCGCCATTGCCCCGCAAATCCGGTTAACTCCGCCGATCGGATGCCACAGGCCAAATGCATGCTCAATATAAGACAGGATGGTGAACGTTCCGGGACATTCCCAAGGTGACATGCCCAGATACTTCGCCTGAAAGGCAAAGGCATACCGCAGACGCTCATCCTGAAAATACCGGGAGAGCCTCCCATAAACGGTATCCCGCAAATTCAGCCGCGGCAGCGCCCGCAGCACATCCGGCTTCACGTAATCCGCAACCCGTTGAAACGGCCGCTGCAGGAGGGGCATAACCCGCTTGAACTTCTTGCCCTCCTCCTCCATAAATCGTTCATAGCCAGCCGACTCACCGGGAAAACAGCGCTCAATCTCCGCGAGCATCCGCTTCCTGTCCCTTGTGGCTTCGAAACGTATACTGCCAAACTGAAGGCGGTACAGCGGATCAATCTCCTTCAGCTGCACGTAATCGTGCAGGGAACGGCCAACCGAATGAAACATGTCTTCCAGAAGGCCTGGCATCATCAGAAAGGTTGGACCCCGGTCGAAACGGTAATCCCCCAGCTTGACAGCAGAAGTTCTGCCGCCAACGTAGGCCTGTTTTTCCATCACCTTAACCCGATAGCCCTGTGATGCCAGCAGCATAGCGGCCGCAAGCCCGCCTGGGCCTGCACCGATGACAACAACTGTGCCGGTAGTATTCATTTAGGCTGTCTCCCTGCTCTATAGGTTATATTTCATGTAAAGAACATTCATAAACAAACATTATACAATGATTATACACACATTATATATCGCTGTAAACGCGATGTTTCGACATATTATGAAGGGCTCGGCAATCCTTGAAGGGCAATGGGCAGCGGGATGTGCAGTCTATGAATTTTCGTTTACGAATGTTTCAAGCGGGCTGTGTTGATTAGCCACCAGGGTGAGGGTAGTATTAAGGGAAAAGAGGACTGGACAGGAGGCTTAAAGCGATGAAGATCAAGAGATTCACCGGCAAGGCAGCTCTGCATACTGAGGCAGCCAAGCTGATCACGCAGCTTCTGAAGGATAAGCCTGACTGTACGCTGGGGTTCGCCACCGGTTCGACACCCATTGGCATATACGAGCAGCTCGTGGGCATGTATGCGAAGGGCCGCCTTTCTTTTGCAAGAGCGCGGAGTTTCAATCTGGACGAATATGTCGGACTCACCGAAAGCCATCCGCAGAGCTACAGGTATTACATGCAGCATCACTTATTCCGTCATACCGACTTTGACCAGCGGAACACTTACATACCTAACGGAATCGCAGCTGATCTTGAGGCCGAATGCCGGCGGTATGACAGCCTGCTAGCGGAACATCCGATCGACCTGCAGCTTCTCGGTATTGGCCATAATGGGCATATCGGGTTTAATGAGCCGGGTCATTCGTTAACCGGGGAAACCCACTTGGTCACGTTGAAGCCGGAGACCCGTGCAGCTAATGCCCGCTTCTTCGACTCAGAGGATGAGGTGCCGCGGCAGGCCATTACCATGGGAATGGGTTCGATTCTGAAGGCTAAGTCTATTCTGCTTGTCGTTACAGGGGCAGACAAGGCTGCCGTTGTCAACGAAGCGCTGGCCGGGCCGATTACAACCGCATGCCCTGCATCCCTGCTGCAGACCCATGCCAATGTTACCGTTCTGCTGGATGCGGATGCCGGTAAGGAGCTGCCTGATGCCGGATTCTAAAACGGAATGGCGGCTGTATAACGCCCAGATTGCAGCAGGCAGTGCTATCATACACGGCAGCGTCCATATCCGGAATGGACAGATTCATGCAGTAGAAGCAACCGGAGCCGCTCCGCCCCATGCCGGTTCTGCTGAACTGCCTTCACCAGATGGCAGAAGGCACTGCCCGGCTATTGATGCAGATGGCGGATGGCTGCTGCCCGGCTTTATTGATATCCACTGTCACGGCGGCTTAGGCGGCGATTTCATGGATGCCTCTGACACATCCTACGAACAGATTACCCGCTTCCACGCTGCCCATGGCACAACCGCAATGCTGGCCACAACCGTTACGGCATCCAAGCCTGCTATCGACAAGGTGCTTGCCGCTGCTGCTTCCTTCCGCCAGGAAGGAAGCAGCAAGGGAGCACGGCTCCTGGGGGCTCATCTGGAGGGCCCGTTCATCAGTCCACGCTGGCCAGGCGCCCAAAATCCCGCCTATATTGCGGAACCGAATACAGAGTGGCTGAAGCAGTGGACTGCAGAATACCCGGACCTGATCCGAATCGTAACACTCGCTCCCGAGCAGCCCGGCGCATCTGAGCTGATCCGGTTCCTGAAAGAGAAGGGGATTGTCGCCAGCTGCGGGCATACCGATGCCTCATACGACGTCATCACGGAGGCGGCCAATTCTGGGCTTCAGCATGCCGTACATACGTTTAATGCGATGCGCGGCCTGCACCACCGGGAGCCCGGTACAGCAGGTGCCGTCTTGACCCTGGATGACATCAGTACCGAGGTTATCGCCGACGGTCATCATGTTCATGCGGGTGCCATCAGGCTGCTGCTCCGCTGCAAGCCCCTCAACAAGGTCATCCTTATAACAGATGCCATCTCGGCAGCCGGGCTTGGCGACGGCAGCTACGAGCTTGGCGGCCTACCGCTGTCCGTCAAGGATGGGGTTGCCAGGCTCCAGAAGGACGGCAGCTTGGCAGGCAGCACGTTAACGATGCTCAGCGCATTCCGCTTTGTAATCGAGCATTGCGGTCTCAGCCCTCTGGAAGCCAGCCGGCTGGCCAGCGCTAATCCCGCCTTGCTGCTCGGCATGGAGGAACACCTCGGTACAATAGCATCCGGCAAGTCTGCCGATCTGGTGCTTCTGAACAGACAGCTTGAGCATCAAGCCACATGGGTGAACGGGGAATTAGCCGGGTGAACCGCGGGGCTTGTGTGACTCGGAGTGAACACTATATTAGTCAATTAAAAAGAAGAAGCTCCTCCAGTCAGCCGACTGTAGGAGCTTCTTCTCTATATGCATGCCCTAATGGTTAGACTAGCGTTCCACCCATGCCCGGTCCTCCAGCAGACGCTCGACTGCCTGCCAGTCGGGAAGCGCTTCCCAATCACCGCGGCCTTGAACGACCAGCGAGCCGCAGATGCTGGCAATCCGTACGGCGTCAACTGCTGTTCTGCCGCGCAGCAGGCCGGACAGAAATCCTGCGCAGAACCCGTCTCCCGCTCCAACCGTGTCGACGACCTTCTCCGCCGGGAAGAACGGTACGTCGGACCGGCTTCCCCGCTCCAGCACAACCGTGCTGCCGTTATAGCCCTTCACAACCGAGACGGCCTTCAGCTTCGCAAGACGGGCCATGATATCCTGTTCACTGTCCGTATCGTAGAGCAGCTGCAGCTCATCCCACCCGGGAAGGAAATAATCGGCTTCCTCAGCAATTGGCAGCAGGACGCGGCGGGCGTCCTCTACACTCCACAGCTTAAGCCGGAGATTCGGATCAAAGCAGATGGTCACGCCGGCTTCCTTCGCCATCCGCACTGCCTCCAGCATCGTATTGCGAGCGGTTTCACTAATGGCTGCCGTGATGCCTGTTACATGCAGCAGCTTCGCTCCCTGTATGTATGCCTGATCAAGATGCTGAGGTTCCATGCGGCTTGCCGCCGAATGCTTCCGGTAGTAATGAACGGCCAGCTTGCCCGCGATGCTTTCCCGGAACATTAAGCCTGTCTGTTCACCGGCCAGCAGTCGGGCACGGGATACATCCACACCTTCTCCGCGGATCGCCTTCAGGATACGGGTGCCGAACGGGTCATGCCCCAGCGCTCCAAACCAGCCGACGGAGCTGCCCAGCCGGGCCGCTCCAATCGCTACATTACTCTCTGCGCCGCCAAATGAGTGCTCCAGCGCTGATGAATGCTCCAGCGCGCGAAATTCCGGTGTCATGAACAAGGCCATTGTTTCCCCGAATGTAATCAAATCAGGTGATTGAACAGTCACGTTCCCCTTCTCCCTTCGCTATGGCTGATTCTGACTCTACTGTCTCTGCTGCCTCTATACGACTTGCTTGTACATCGGGTACTGCATGAAATACAGAATAACCAGGTAAATGACCAGAACAATCAGGCTCATCGTCCGGACCCGCTTGATCATCTCTGCTGCACTCTTGCCAGAGCGGATCGAAGAAACGATTCCCTTCAGCGGCTTAGTCATTATTCCGCCAAGCGCAGCGATAGCCAGGAACAGTACGATGACGATAACCATCCATAGAGCCGTATAGTCGCCAGCCTGCGAGATCAGGTAACCGCCAGTAAGCAGCTGCAGGACCAGAAAGTACTGTGCAATCCGGTTGCCGAGCACCAGCCCATCAGCCAGCCCTGCCTGCCCTTCCCCAGTCAGCTGTGTGGTCCGCCCCACCAGGAACGGCAGCAGCAGATAGAAGCCCATACCGCCTGTTCCGATAACATGAAGCAGCAGCATAATATTCAACATCATCAGCACCCCCAAATTAATCTATT
Organism: Paenibacillus sambharensis; assembly: GCF_003233845.1. Taxonomy (GTDB): domain Bacteria; phylum Bacillota; class Bacilli; order Paenibacillales; family Paenibacillaceae; genus Paenibacillus_I; species Paenibacillus_I sambharensis. Next base: position 17,785 of record NZ_QKRB01000054.1, on the reverse strand, counting down.
AAATAGTATACTGCAATCGTAATTCAAAGACAAAATCAGGCTCCTAGTCTTCGCTTGCACAATACGGCCTTAATCATAAAATAATCAATGTCTTCAGGCAGTGCTTCCTTCAGCGGCTTCAGCTTGTCTTCGCCGAGCTCGTCAGCCGCGCGGTGAATGGCTGCCTCCTGTGCCTCGCTTACAATGCGGGACCAGTCCAGCTCGCAGCCTTCCTCGGCACATCGGATCAGATGACCCTCGATCGTAACGGAGCTCATTCCTCTCTCCGCTGCAATCTGCTGTGGCGACATGCCGCTCTGGAACATCTCCCAGGTAACCGTGTGACTGGCCTCCGCTCTGCCTTCCTCCGGTGAGCCGCCACGCCGGGAAGCCGGCCTTTGTGCGGGAGCAGAACGATTGTCACTCTCGGCAACACCTTCGGATAAGCCGTTATCGCTATCCGTCCCGCCCCCAGTATGCTCAGCTATAAGCTCCAGCACTGCCCGGCCATACTTGTGCGCCTTCGCCGTACCCACACCCTTGATGCCAAGCAGGTCATCAAGTGTCCGCGGACGGGCTTCCGCCATCTCCCGCAGAGCGGCATCAAAGAAGAGCATGAACGGCGGAACGCCCTCTGAAGCGGCCGCTTCCTTGCGCCAGGCGCGAAGCGCTTCGAAGAGCGGCGTATTCACAGCGGAGCTGGACGATGCCGCACCTCCCAGAGCTTTGCGGGAAGGCTGCGACAGCACGGTTTTACGGCGGTAGAGCGTCTCCTTGCCCTCGAGCACAGGCAGCGCCTTCGCCGTCAAGGCGACTGTGGGGTACTGACCGTCGCTCATGCGCAGCAGTCCTTCGGCAACAAGCCAGTACAGGAGGTCAGCAATCTCCTTCTCCGAGCGGCTGCGCATCAGACCGTAGGTCGTCAGCCTGTCCAGGCCAAACTCCCGGATTCGCTTCTCTCCGGAGCCCTTCAGTACCTTCGCTGCCATCACGACCCCGAACCGGCCCTTCATCCGGCCAACACAGGACAGCGCCATCTGCGCATCCGCCGTTATATCTATTGGCTCGCTCGTATCCAGGCAGCTGCTGCACTTGCCGCAGGGAGCGACATCCGCTTCCCCGAAGTATTCCACAATAAACTGCTGCAGGCAGCGTTCTGTACGCGTGTAATTCATCATCGCATGCAGCTTCGACAGCTGGATGGATTTGCGCGATTCATCGCCGGTCCCCTGGTCGATCAAGAACCGCTGAATCTGTGTATCCTGCGGTTCAAAGAGCAGCACGCATTCGCTCTCTTCGCCGTCACGGCCGGCACGGCCTGCTTCCTGGTAGTATGACTCAATGTCGCCGGGCATCTGATAGTGCACGACATACCGGACATTCGGCTTATCGATCCCCATTCCGAAGGCATTGGTGGCCACCATGACACGAAGCTCGTCAAAACGGAATTTCTCCTGGTTCTCCGTCCGCTCCTCATCGCTTAATCCGCCGTGATATTTGCCCGCTTCCAATCCCCACTTGCCGAGCTCGGCATGCAGCTGCTCCACTTCCTTGCGGGTTGCCGCGTAAATGATGCCGGATTGCTCCCGCCGTTCCGCCAAATACTGCCGCAGGTAACCACGCTTATCCCCGCCGCTTAGCACGGAGAGCGACAGATTTGAGCGGGCAAAGCCCGTCACGAACACATTCGGATTTCGCAGCGACAGCATCGCGGATATATCCTCGGCTACATCCGGTGTAGCCGTTGCTGTAAATGCGGCAACAAGCGGCCGGTCCTGAAGGCGGCCGATCCATCCGGCGAGCTGCCTGTAGCTCGGACGGAAATCGTGGCCCCACTGCGAGACACAGTGCGCCTCGTCAATGGCGATGAGAGGTACACGCATCTGGGAGAGGAGGCCGGAGAAGGCCGGAGCATCCAGCCGTTCAGGAGCAATGTACAGCAGCTTATAATCGCCGCGAGCTGCCGAACGCATGACGTCACGGTACTCGGCAGCGCCGAGTGAGCTGTTCAAATAAGCGGCCGGCACACCCAGCCTGTTCAGCGCATCCACCTGATCCTTCATCAGCGAGATAAGCGGAGATACGACAACAGTCGTTCCCTCCAGAAGCATAGCCGGAATCTGGTAGCAAACCGACTTCCCCCCGCCCGTCGGCAGGATCGCCAGTGTGTCGCGCCCTTCCAGCAGCCCGCCGATAATATCCGATTGTCCTTTGCGGAAGCTGTCGTAGCCGTACACCGACTTCAGCAGCACCGCAGCCTGCTCCAATGCCGTCTGCTGTGTCTGCTGTCCTGATCCGGAATCCTCCCATTGCTGCTCCCGTTGCCTGCCAGTCATCTCGTTCCTTCCTTTCAGTGCAGCAGTTAATATGCAGGGGCTGTTAAACACGGCAAGACCCTGCCGTTAAGGTCAGGGTCTTGCGTGCAGGTGCTCCCTGCACTGCTGCGAAACATTCTATGTGTTAGCCTGTAATGACTTTAATGACGTTGCGAACAGAATCCGCTGACTTGTCCAGCGCCGCCTTCTCTTCTGCGGTCAGGTCCAGCTCGAATATCTTCTCGATGCCGTCACCGCCCAGAATAACCGGCACACCCATGAACAGGTTCTGGTATCCATACTCACCTTGAAGCAGTGCGATCACCGGGATGATGCGCTTCTTGTCCTTCAGAATCGCTTCTGTCATCTGGACAAGCGAAGCAGCCGGCGCATAGTAAGCACTGCCGTTGCCAAGCAGGTTAACGATCTCTCCGCCGCCAACGCGTGTACGCTGCACGATTGCTTCAATGCGGTCTGCAGGGATCAGCTTCTCAATCGGAATACCGCCTACATTCGAATAACGAACGAGCGGCACCATGTCATCGCCATGACCGCCAAGGACAAAGCCGCGGACATCCTCTACCGACACGTTAAGCTCCTGGGCAATGAACGTGCAGTAACGTGCCGTATCCAGAACACCGGACTGGCCGATTACGCGGTTCTTCGGAAAACCGAGTGCTTCGTTCGCTACGAATGTCATGGCGTCAACCGGATTGCTCAGGATGATGACATAAGCGTCAGGACTGGTAGCCTTGATGTTCTCGCACACGGATCTAACGATACCTGCATTCGTGTTCACAAGATCATCACGGCTCATGCCCGGCTTGCGCGCAATCCCCGCCGTAATAATCACAACATCGGAATCCTTCGTATCGCCGTAATCAGAAGTGCCCGTAATCTTCGCGTCCACGCCCTGCACAGGTGTCGATTCCAGCATATCAAGCGCTTTGCCCTTGGTCGGATTCTCCAGCTGCGGAATATCGACGAGCACGACATCTCCGAGCTCCTTCTGCGCCAGCATAAGGGCTGTTGTCGCACCGGTGAAGCCAGCGCCAATGACCGTGATTTTATTCCGTTTGATTGCCATATTCCCTGCCAACCTCCTATGAATTCCCGAAATGTCGGTCCGCTGCCGGACCGCTGAGCTTACAGATTGTTAATGATATGATCCGCAAACTCCGAGCATTTCACTTCTGTAGCGCCATCCATCAGACGCGCGAAATCATAGGTTACAGTCTTGTTATTGATCGAGGTTTCCATACCCTTGTAGATCAGATCCGCTGCTTCCTGCCAGCCCAGGTGCTCAAGCATCATAACGCCGGAGAGAATAACCGAGCCCGGATTTACAACGTCCTTGTCCGCATATTTAGGAGCCGTGCCGTGCGTCGCTTCAAAGATCGCATGACCGGTCAGGTAGTTAATGTTTGCGCCTGGCGCAATGCCGATGCCGCCAACCTGAGCAGCAAGCGCATCAGAGAGATAGTCACCATTAAGGTTCAAGGTAGCTATGACATCAAAGTCGGTAGGACGTGTCAATACCTGCTGCAGCGCGATGTCTGCAATAGCGTCTTTGACGATAACCTTGCCGGCTGCTTCCGCTTCTGCCTGTGCTTTATTAGCTGCATCTACGCCATCGGTTTCCTTAATACGGTCGTACTGTCCCCAGGTGAACGTCTTGTCAGCGAACTCCTGCTCAGCAACTTCATAACCCCAGTTCTTGAACGCGCCTTCTGTAAACTTCATGATGTTGCCCTTATGAACAAGTGTCACGGATTTGCGGCCGTGCTTGATCGCGTATTCAATCGCAGCGCGTGCAAGACGCTTCGAGCCTTCCGAGGAAACCGGCTTGATTCCGATGCCGGATGTTTCCGGGAAGCGGATTTTCTTAACGCCCATCTGCTCCTGCAGGAACGCAATCACTTTCTTCACTTCATCAGAGCCTTCCTGGTATTCAATACCGGCATAGATATCCTCTGTGTTCTCACGGAAGATAACCATGTTCACCAGCTCTGGCCGCTTGACAGGCGAAGGCACGCCGTCAAAGTAACGGACAGGACGCAGGCAAACATACAGATCCAGCTCCTGGCGCAGTGCCACGTTCAGGGAACGGATGCCGCCGCCGATCGGCGTTGTGAGCGGCCCCTTAATGGCCACGATGTATTCACGAATAGCAGTCAGCGTATCAGCAGGCAGCCATTCACCGTATGTATTGAATGCCTTCTCGCCGGCGAACACCTCGTACCAGGCGATTTTCTTCTCACCTTTATATGCCTTCTCAACCGCTGCGTCAAGAACCCGCTTGGAAGCGCGCCAGATGTCGCGTCCGGTACCATCACCTTCGATAAAAGGCACGATCGGATTGTTAGGCACCTGCAGTTTACCGTCTTGAATCGTAATCTTGTCACCTTCGGTTGGCATTGCGAATTTTTCCAGTTGCATCGAATGAATTCCTCCTTATCAACTTCTTATTGCTTGTCTATTATATCACACTTGCTCCGGAAGGGTCGGACGCCATCCTTGCGGCTGCTGGTTCCCGTCCTGCCCCTTCCCTTGTCATCCTGTTCTGCCATCTGACCAGTTTGCTAGCTTACCGCTGCTCAAGCGGTATAAACGGACTATCCGACGGGCCCGTATACTCGGCACGCGGACGAATCAGGCGATTGTTCTCATACTGCTCGAGAATATGCGCGGTCCACCCGGACACACGGCTGATCGCAAAGATCGGCGTAAAGAGGTCCCGGGAAATCTTCAATGTCGTATAGACGGATGCCGAATAGAAATCAACGTTTGGCTTGAGGCCCTTCTGGCCTGTTACCAGCTCTTCGATCTTGACCGACATATTGTAAAGCTCCATGTTTCCGGTAAGCTTGCCGAGCTCACGGGACATATGCTGCAGATGCTTGGCACGGGGATCGCCGTTCTTATAGACCCGGTGGCCAAAGCCCATAATCTTCACTTTATTGTTCAGCTTATCGTTAATGTAAGGTTCTACGTTGTCAACCGAACCGATCTCATCGAGCATGACCATAACCGCTTCATTGGCACCGCCGTGCAGCGGCCCTTTGAGCGCGCCAATTGCGGATGTGACGCCGGAATAGATGTCGGAGAGTGTGGCAACGGTCACCCGTGCGGCGAACGTGGAGGCGTTCAGCTCATGGTCCGCATGAAGCACAAGCGCCTGATCGAGCGCTTTCACAGCAACCTCTTCGGGCTCTTGTCCTGTCAGCATATACAGGAAATTGTAGGCAATTGTGGCTCCTGCTTTCGGAGCGATCGGTTCCTTGCCTTCCCGGATGCGGGCAAATGCGGCGACAATTGTCGGGAGCTGGGCCTGAAGCTTGATGGCTTTGCGCAGATTGGCTTCGGCTGACATATCGTTAGCCGACTCATCATACAGCGCTAGGCTTGAAACCGCTGTCCGCAAAGCAGCCATCGAGTTTGTTCCCTTAGGATAGAGCTTAATCTGCTCAAGCACCTCGGCAGGTACTGCGGCACTGGCGCTTAATTCATCCATCAAACCTTTCAATTCGGCAGCGTTCGGCAGCTTGCCGTACCAAAGCAGGTATGCGGTTTCTTCGAACGTCGCATGCTCCGCCAGCTCATCAATGTTAATGCCGCGGTAAGTCAACACGCCGTCAATGATCGAGCTGATTGACGAGGTAGTGGCGACAATGCCCTCAAGTCCTTTGGTTGCTGTCATCTTTCTCTCTCCTTTAACGTCAAAATGTGCCATCGTTATGCAATGTAAACGAAATCATTTCTAGCCCATGCATCTTTTTAATCATATAGGATTTTGTCAGGGTTGTGAACAAAAAGAGAAATAAAAATGCTTTATCGCCATCATAAAGATATTTTTCTGATAAATTTGCGGCTGAACATTGACTTTCGTCACAACCCGGCTACAAGGGAATTATTCCCACAACATCTCCATCATAACCTCCCTTTTACAGCCGCTTTCGTATTCGCCTGCCTTAGTGGTACACTAACCTTATAAGTTAGCTGGATACCGGATTTCAGTAAGCAGAAAGGACAACCATGATATGACGGAACAACGCATAGGTATTATCGATATTGGCTCCAACTCGATCCGCCTGGTCATTTATGAACGGACAGCATTGGGAGCTTACAGGGTAGTGGACAGCAGCAAGCAGGCCGGGAGGCTCAGCGATCAAATAGACAAGCATGACCGGCTGAACGAGGCTGCTGCCGAGCGGCTTGTCACTACACTTCGGCATTTCCGCCTGCTCTGCCAGCATCACGGCGCAGGCCGGGTACGAACGGTAGCCACGGCAGCAATCCGCAATGCGGTTAACCGCGACGACGTCGTAGGGCACCTGCAGCGGGAGACCGGTATGGAGATCGAGATTCTCAGCGGTGAACAGGAGGCTGCCTACGGCTTTCTCGGTATGATCAACACCATGGCGATCCGGGACGGCTTCCTGATCGATATCGGCGGGGGCAGTACAGAGCTCTCGCTCTTCCGGGACGGCAGGCTCAGGCGCAGCTACTCGTTCCCCTTCGGCTGCGTAAATCTGGCCAAGGCTTATGCGCCAAAGGGCATGCTTGAGGACCCTGGCCTGCAGGAGCTCGAAGCCTATATCCTTCATGCCATTGATACAGAGCCTTGGATCAAGGAATTCCCGGGTCTTCCGCTCGTTGGAGTCGGGGGAACAGTACGGTCAGCCGCCAAGATCCACCAGGCGAAGACCAAATATCCGCTCCCGCTAACCCATAATTATGAGATGGATAACGGCGAGATGGACAGCCTGTTTGGCGAGCTTCGCAGCCTGCCGCTGGACAAGCGCAAGAAAACACCAGGCTTGTCAAAGGACAGAGCCGATCTTATCGTTCCGGGACTCGCCATATTGCGATGCTTCAGCCGGGCTGTTCAAGCCAGCAATTACCTGGTCTGCGGCGCGGGACTGCGTGACGGCCTCTTCTATGACTCCCTGCTGCAGGAAGGAAGCAGGCTGGATGACGTCCTGGAGTACAGCATCGCCAACCTGCAGGCGCTGTACCCGGATGTACCACAGGGACATGTCGGACAGGTAAACAGGCTGGCGATGCAGCTCTATGAGACCCTGAGGCCTGCCTGTGACCTGGACAAGGATGCATCCATCTGGCTTCATACGGCTTCTTCGCTGTTCAGGATTGGAGCAAGCATCGACTACTACCATTACGCCAAGCATACATTCTACCTGATGACCAACAGCCGTCTGAACGGCTTGTCTCACAGAGGGATTATACTAGCTTCGGCCATTGCCTCCTACAAAAACAAGAGCGGTGCCCGGCATCTTCACCATGCCTATCAGCCGCCGCTCCAAGAACAAGATCTTGACTTGATTTACAGACTGGGAACACTGCTGCAGCTCGCCATCGCGCTGGACCGTAGCAAGTCGCAGCTTATCGGGAGCCTCAATATCGAGATTAGCTCCACCAAGCTGCTGCTGACTGCAGACTCTGCCACTGCGCCTCTCGACATGGAGAGGAAGGAAGTCGAGAGCATGGCTGCTGATTTCAAGAAAGTGTGGGGTATTGTGCCCATACTGCTCTAGACACCATTAGACATAGCCCTTCCATTCCGGTGTATCCTTGGCTTCGAACTGGCTTCTGAACGGGGTAAGCTCATTATGAACCCGTATATAGCCGCCGCCCGACTGCAGCTCTCTTGCCTTAACGTTATCGCGCAGGTTGAGCTGCAGGATATTAATCATGATCTTGCGCAGGGAATTATCGAACACTGGACACATCAGCTCAATTCTCCGGGTCAGATTCCGGGTCATCCAGTCCGCGCTCGAAAGATAAACCTCCTCCTGACCCCCATTGCTGACATAAATAATTCTGGAATGCTCAAGGAAACGGTCTACAATACTAATCACCCGGATATTCTCGCTTCTGCCGGGAACACCTGGGCGCAGACAGCATACCCCGCGCACAATCAGCTCGATTTTGACACCCGCTTGTGATGCCTCATACAGCTTGTCGATCATACCCTGGTCGGATAACGAATTCATCTTGGCGATTAGATGAGCAGGCCTGCCTTGCCGGGCGTGCTCGCTTTCCCTGTCGATCAACTCATACAGCCTGCTTCGCAGACCGCTTGGCGCCACGGCAAAGGCACGCCATTCATAAGGCGCCGAGTAACCGGTCATCTCGTTAAACAGTGCGGAAGCATCTGCTCCAATCACCGGATGCGAGGTGAACAGTCCGACATCCGTATACAGCTTGGCTGTATTGCCATTGTAGTTCCCTGTTCCGACATGAACATAACGACGCAGATAATTGGTTTCCCGGCGCACAACGAGCAGGATCTTGGCATGTGTCTTCAGGCCTACGAGCCCGTATACCACATGACAGCCCGCCTTCTCCAGCTGCCGGGCCCACGCAATATTCCGTTCCTCATCAAATCTTGCCTTCAGCTCCACCACAACCGTAACCTGTTTACCCTCCTCCGCTGCCTTGGCAAGCGCTCTTACGAGAGTAGATTGACCGCTGACGCGGTACAGTGTCATCTTGATAGCGAGCACATCCGGGTCAGAAGCGGCCTGCTGCACAAAATCGTTCACCGCCTCAAACGACTCATACGGATGGTACAGCAGCACATCGCGCTGCCTCAGCACCTCGAACATGTCCTCAGCCTGTTCGAATTCACGGGGATATACAGGCTCCATCGGCGGATAGCGGAGGTTGTCCCGTCCGGGTATGGAGCCGGCGAACTTCATCAGGAACGAAAGGTCGAGCGGACCTTCAATCGGAACGACATTCTCGCCGATCTCCAGCTCCTCCTGAAGCACCGCCAGGGCATATTCGTTCATCCCCTTGGCAAACTCAAGCCGCACTGGCAAGCCCCATCTGCGCTTCCTGAGCTCCTTCTCAATCTCCTCTAGAAGGTCCTCTGCGCCTTCCTCGTTAAGTGTCAGATCCGCATTTCGCGTAACGCGGAACGGACAGACAGAGAAAGGTTTATAACCATAGAACAGCGTATCCATATGCCGCTCTATTATATCCTCCAGCAGCACATACTCCAGCTTCTTGCTGTTGCCCCTGCCCGGCACCTTTACACACCGGGGCAGAATAGAAGGAACCTGCACAATGGCAAAATACGGCTCCTCCTCATGCGAATGACCATCCTTGCGCAGCAGAACAGCCAGATAAAGCTCCTTCGTATGTACAAGAGGAAACGGCCGGCTCTGATCGAAAGCCATCGGTGTAAGAACCGGGAAGACGATATCATTGTAATAATCCTCAAGCGATTCCTGCTGGCCCGGATTCAGCTCCTCATACGTGCGTATGATGATACCCTCCTTCGCCAGCCCCCTGAGCACATCACGGTATGTACGATACTGCTCGGCAACCATCATCTGCGTCCGCTTCATCAGACGCTTCCAGAGGCCTGCCGGAGAATAACCCGTATAATCAATCTTGGTTAAGCCCGCTTTCATCTGATCCTGTATCCCCGCTACACGCACGCTTGTAAACTCATCCAGATTCGAGGTAACGATAGCCAGAAATTTCGCCCGCTCCAGCAGCGGATTGCTTGAATCCTGTGCTTCTTCCAGCACTCTTCTGTTAAACTCGATCCAGCTCAAATCTCGATTCACATACTGTGACAACTGTCTGGTCATAACCGGATCCTCCCCGTCATTTTCTCCCATTATGCGACATGTTTATTATGTAGATGTTAAAAGAGTCTTGCCGCGAAGTAAACAAGCCTCTGCCTGCGTAAAGTGTCCGTCCCGGTGGTAATGTACAAGCAATATACCACTACCGAAAGGAGGACGGATATGGATCGAGTATTCTGGCAGCGGACAACGCGGGCCTTGTGGGTTGCGGCCTTTATAGCAGTTGTGATCCTGGCCTTCATGTATGTAACGCCAATTGTTTATCCCTTTGTATTCGGCTGGCTGCTCGCCTATCTTCTCAACCCGCTTATTAATTGGCTGCAGCGCAAGGCGCGTTTCCCACGCTGGCTGGCCGTTATCTCCACTCTCCTTGTCGCTGTGGGCTTGATCAGCGGGATAGCGGCGGCGCTGGTAAGCCGCATTGTTAATGAAATCATCTATCTATCCGGTGAAGTGGACTCCACTATAGCATGGTGGGGAGAAACGATTCAGAAGCTCATGGAGCGGGACGAAATTAAAAATTTGACGAATCGTATCACAGAGTTCTACGCCCAGCATCCCGAGCTTGAGGAGACGATCAAGACAAATGCAGCGGAATCAACAACTGTATTAACAGATGCCCTATCCCAGGCCGCTTCCTTCTTCTTCAGCTTCCTGATCCGGATGATCTATTCGCTTCCGACCTTTGCCATGATCTCCGTCATTGTGGTAATGGCCGCCTTCTTCATCAGCAAGGACTGGTACCGCTACACAACCCGTCTAAACAGCTGGTTTCCCACGAAGATCAGACGCACGACCTTTATTGTAACGACCAATGTTCAGAAGGCTCTGTTCGGTTACATACGCACCCAGCTGATAATCATTTCCATAACGGCTGTCCTGATTATTATCGGCCTGCTGATCCTCCGGGTTCCTTATGCCGTAACAATCGGCCTGCTGATTGGCGTCGTTGACCTGCTGCCCTACCTTGGCGTAGGCCTTGTCTTCGTCCCTTGGATTATCTATGTCTTCTTCTATGGAGATGCCTCGCTCGGGATCGGTCTGTCCGTCCTGTTCATCATCATCATCACAGCCAGACAAATCATTGAGCCTAAAGTGCTGGCAAGCAGTGTAGGCATGGAGCCGCTCCCAATGCTGATTTCTATGTTTGTTGGCCTGAAGCTGTTCGGGGTGCTCGGTCTCATAATCGGTCCTGTTGCGCTGGTGGTAATCACTGCCTTTCAGAAGGCGGATGTGTTCCGGGATACCTATCATTTCATCAAATATGGCAAGCGCAGAAAATAAACAGGCGTGCGCAGAACAAGCAGCCTGCAGCCAGCAAGCCCTATTCACACCCGCTGGCTGTCTGCAAGCTTACCAGCGGCGGACGACAAACTGGCCGCTGCGCATCCGCTTCTCCAGCCACTTCAGCAGGACGCCCCTATAGATCATCCGCGTCGGCGGGATGAGCAGGGAGAAGCCCACCGCATCGGTTATGAAGCCGGGTGTAAGCAGAAGAACACCGCCAATAACAATACAAATGCCGTCCAGCAGTGTCCGGCCGGGAATCTGGCCGCTTTGCATCTGCTGCTGTGCTTCAAGCAGCGCTTTGCGGCCTTCCTTCTTGGCAAGGTAAGCGCCGATAACGCCAGTCAGCAGGATCAGCAGGAAGGTAGCTGTCCCTCCGATCCAGCTGCCCATCCGGAGGATACCCCAGATTTCAACCGCTGGTACGATAACAATAGCAAGCAGTATCCATTTCCCCATATGATGCCTCCTCATTCGTGTCCTACTCACTGCTGTGCAGAAGGCTTTGCAGCCGCTCGTACAAGGCAGGGGCTGTCCGGTCAAGACGGTGCGGCTTCCAGTCACGATTAACCCAAACATGACGTGTACCTCCCCAGACAAGCAGCTCTCCCGGCAGATCCCCCGCAGACGCGCTGCCGTCCGGCTCTGCTGAGCCAGCCTCTTCCGGCAGCAGGCGGCGTACCTGTGTTTCGAATGCAACCCTCAGCGGGCTCATGTCTGCAAGTCTGGTACAAATCAGCACCAGATCATCATACAAAGCCGGCTTCTCGAATTTAATCGTAAGCTCAGTGACCGGCAGCAGGAGACCCATCTCCTCAAATGTCCGGTAAGGAACCCCTGCTTGCCGGATGTACTCTGTTCTTCCTATCTCAAACCAGTTTGCATAATTGGCGTGATAAACTACCGCCATCTGATCTGTTTCCTGGTAACGGACACGCAGGCGGTGTATATGCCAATTAGCAGCCATGCTATCCCTTCCTTCTCTAATTTTACCACTTCATTCTACCCAATGGTACTCGATGATGAAACAAAGAGCGACGGTGTCAGCACCATCGCTCTGTTCTGCCTGCAAGAGGCTCATTCGTTATTAAGATAATGCGGGCTTGTCCAGCTTACAGGACTCTGGCTTGTCCGGTATAGATCACGCCAGCTTCTGCATAAACCGTAACTTCCATACCGTCCTTGAAAAGCTCAGTTGCATTGCTGACACCCAGGATGACCGGGATGCCAACATTCAGGCCAACGACCGCTGCGTGGCTCGTAATCCCGCCCTGCTCGGTGATAACAGCTGCCGCTTTCTCAACTGCCGGCATAAACTCTTTATCGGTGGACGGAGTAACCAGAATATCGCCGCGCTGCAGCTTCGCAATTGCTTCTTCCGGCGTACGCGCTACAACAACCTTGCCTGTAGCAGCCAATGTTCCGATACCTTGTCCCTTCGCAACCAGATCGCCTACCGTGTGAATCTTGATCAGATTCGTGGAGCCGGAGCGGCCAACCGGAACACCTGCTGTAATCACAACCGTGTCTCCAAGACGGACAAGACCTGTATTGATAGCGCCTTGAACAGCGATATCGAACATTTCATCCGTTGTTTCAGCCGGTGTGCCAAGTGCGGGAATAACGCCCCATACGAGAGCCAGACGGCGAAGCACCTGCTCAACAGGCGTTACCGCAATGATTGGCGCCTTAGGACGGTACTTGGAGATCATACGCGCCGTATAACCGCTTTCTGTCGATGTAATGATCGCGTTAGCGTTCAGATCAAGCGCCGAGTTGGCAACAGCCTGGCTGATTGCCTCCGTAACGGTTGTCTGCTGAGCGTTCGCCTGCTTCGTGAAGATTTCACGGTAATGCAGAGCCGATTCCGCACGCTCAGCAATCCGGGACATTGTCAGAACAGATTCCACAGGGTACTTGCCTGCAGCCGTTTCGCCGGACAGCATGATGGCATCCGTTCCGTCGAAGATAGCGTTCGCCACGTCACTTGCTTCCGCACGCGTCGGGCGCGGGTTGCGCTGCATGGAGTCGAGCATTTGAGTAGCAGTGATAACCGGCTTGCCTGCGCGATTACACTTCTCAATCATTTGCTTTTGGACCAGGGGAACTTCCTCTGCCGGAATTTCTACGCCGAGGTCGCCACGCGCAACCATCAGACCGTCGGACACTTCAAGGATATCATCCAGATTGTCAACGCCCTGCTGGTTTTCGATTTTGGAGATGATTTGAATATGGGGAGCGTTATGACGCTCAAGAAGCTCACGGATTTCAAGCACATCGCTTGCTTTGCGAACGAAGGAAGCGGCAATGAAGTCTACGCCCTGCTCGATACCAAAAACGATATCGCCAGCGTCTTTCTCTGTGATGCCCGGCAGGGAAATATGTACGCCTGGCACGTTAACGCCCTTCTTGCTCTTAATTTGTCCGCTGTTGACGATTTGGCATTTGACCTCTGTGCCCTGGATATCAACAACCGTCAATCCGATCAGGCCGTCATCGATGAGGATCGTGGAACCGACTTGAACGTCAGCCGGCAGATTCTTGTAGGTGACCGGCACACGGTTACGGTCGCCCTGAATTTCTTCCGTTGTCAGCACGATGTAATCGCCCTGTTCAAGCTCGATCGGCTCTTCAGCCAGCTTGCCAAGACGGATTTCCGGTCCTTTGGTATCGAGAAGAATAGCAACGCTTTTGCCAAGTTCAGCACATGCCTGACGGATATTCTTGATCCGGTTGCCGTGCTCTTCAAAGTCGCCGTGGGAGAAGTTAAGACGAGCAACGTTCATCCCTGCCATAATAAGCTTCTTTAGATTATCAAGCGATTCGCTGGCCGGGCCGATAGTGCATACGATCTTCGTTTTCCGCATTAGTGGTTTCCTCCGTTTATCTACCTGTTTGTGGGAAATAGAGGCGTCTCTTATGAAACATTCTCGCTTAGACGCAGTTGACGCTCCTATCCCGCAAGAAAATGCTTCACCCGCAGCTGTTGCGGGGAAGCTGTGTTAAACACGTCTCTGTTAAAATTACACGAATACCGTCGATCTGTACAGTAGCATTTACCATATTTTCAATAACAATTTGGTTACAGTTTTTCGACAGCATCTTCCACAGATCGTGATTTTCCGCACCTTCTTCATCATATTACCATTTAAAGGGGGGCTGTTTCAATCGGTTCTGTCGGCAACTCTTCATCCGCGCCTGACTCTCCGCCGGATGCAGCCGCCGATGCATAGATGCCGATCTTCCTGAATTTCCGGTAACGGTCCTCAACCAGTGTGTCGGGCGCCATGGCTGAGAGCTCCTGGAGATGGCGCCAAAGCGCATCCTTGATCGCTTCCGCCTGCTGCTCCAGATTCCGATGCGCTCCGCCATGAGGCTCAGGGATGATTTCTTCCACAATGCCGAAATCCTTCAGGTCTTTGGCTGTGATTTTCATCGCTTCTGCCGCCTGATCCGCCTTGGAGGCATCCTTCCACAGAATGGAAGCGGCACCGTTTGGCGAAATTACGGAGTAGATGGCATTCTCCAGCATCAGCACCCGGTTGCCTACTCCAAGAGCAAGTGCCCCGCCGCTGCCGCCTTCACCGATCACGACACAGATGATCGGCACGCCAAAGGTAGCCATTTCACGCAGGTTGCGGGCGATGGCCTCCGACTGGCCTCGTTCCTCTGCCGTATTGCCGGGATAAGCACCCTTCGTGTCGATGAACGTGATAATCGGCCGCTTGAACTTGTCTGCCTGCTGCATCAGCCTCAGTGCCTTGCGGAAGCCCTCCGGATGCGGACTGCCGAAGAAACGTGCAATATTATCCTTCGTATCCTTGCCCCGCTGGTGTCCAATGACGGTGACCGGTATGCCGTTCAGCTTCGCGAGCCCGCCGACAATGGCCAGGTCATCCGCGAAGAGACGGTCGCCGTGCACCTCGAGGAAATCCGTGAATACCGTCTGGATGAAGTCCAGCGACGTCGGCCGCTGATGATGCCTTGCCAGATGCATCTTCTGAGCAGGCGTGAGCTCGCTGTAGAGCTCCTGCTCCAGCTGCGCGTAACGCTGCTCGAGCCGGTTAATTTCATCGGTAAAATCAATGCCCTTCTCCTGGCCGAACCGCTTCAGCTCGTCAATCTTGTTTCGAAGCTCGGAAAGCGGCTTCTCAAAGGAAAGCTCACCCGCCATGAGGCACAACCTCCTTCACCATGTGCATATCCAGCAGCCTTGTCAGCACACTCTTCATTTCCTTGCGGTGTACGACCATATCAAGCTGCCCGTGCTGCATATTAAACTCCGCTGTCTGGAAGTTGTCCGGCAGCTTCTGCCGGATTGTCTGCTCAATGACAATCCGTCCCGCGAAACCGACAAGAGCGCCAGGCTCGGCCAGATTGTAGTCGCCGAGGCTCGCAAAGCTCGCCGTTACCCCGCCCATTGTCGGGTCTGTCATAACCGATATGAACAATCCGCCCGCACCCTGGAACTTGGCCAGCGCAGCGCTTGTCTTCGCCATCTGCATCAGGCTGAGTATGCTCTCCTGCATACGCGCGCCGCCGGATGTTGAGAAAATGATAACCGGCAGCTGCTTCTCATGGGCTTGTTCGATGGCGCGCGTAATTTTCTCCCCGACAACAGAACCCATGCTGCCGCTGAAGAAATCGAAGCTCATCACGGCGACAACAACGGGAAACCCGCCGATTTCTCCTTCGCCGGTTACAACTGCGTCCTTCAGGCCGGAATTAAGCTTCTGCTGCTCCAGCTTGTCAGCATAACCAGGGAAACCGAGCGGGTCCTCGGACAGCATGTCCGCATCAAACTCGGTCAGCCGCCCGTCGTCCATAATCATCTGAATCCGTTCCCAGGCATTCAGCCGGAAATGATGGCCGCATGAGGAGCATACCTTCAGATTCTTCTCCAATTCCTTACTGTATTGAATGTTGCCGCATTTCGCACACTTATTCATCAGCCCTTCCGGAATATCCCGTTTCGGACGTTCGGATGGAACCGTGGCGTATTTCTTCTTATGAAACAAATCCTTAAACATCGGGACACCTCACAAGGCGCAATAGTTTAGTGACACACATCTCGGCCGGCGCGCCTTCCAGCGAGGCTATGCTTGTCGTTCCGGGCCGGTGTCGGCACTTCCGGGAATGAACCGTCATGAATGGAGAATGGAATTCAGCACTTCCTGAACCTCTTCCAATTCCCCGGATGGAACCAATATCTCAAATTGATGCTTGGAAAGATTGACGGGACGGACTTTCACCATAAAGCCTTCTTCAGTCAATCGCGTCCTGATCCTCTCCGAAATCTTGGCTGTAGGAGCGATATAGATTACCGTCCACATTGAAATGGTACCCCCTAAAATACTCGGAATGAGGCCGTATATTGCCATAATGATATCATAAGACCGCTTGGGGCCGCAACAAACCGGGCGGCCGCGAATGCCCGTAAATCAAGCATAATACTCGCTAAAAGGCTTGGCCCGGGCGGCTTTTTTGCGGGAAATGCTGCATGGGGAAATCAAGTAAAATAATCGATTAGCGGCAGTCGTTCGTACGCTGTCTCCGGTTATTCGGGATCTGCCCAGCGCGGCAGACCGTAATCCTTGGCAGCCGGGTCCTGATGGGCAATCCGGGCCGAGGCTGCAGCGGCAAGACCTGCCACCAGATCATCCAGGAACACATGAATATGCTCGGTATCCCGGTTAAGCCTGTCAATGACACCCGGCTTAACTTTATCCAAATAACCAAAGCTAGTCAATCCGATCATGCCATAAACATGGACAATACCCAAGGCAACCGTTTCATCCACGCCGTACAGGGACTCATCCGACTCCATGATCGCCTGCAGTGGCTCGGGAAGCAGTTTCCGTTCCGCAAGCTCGTCTAGCGCCATACCCGTAAAGAGCACGTACTGCACTTCGCGCTTGCCCAGCACCGCGCGGACACTCTCCAGACAGTCTTCCATCGTCAGCTTGTCATTATAAGGCCGCTGCAGGGTATGGACGATCTCCGCCACCTCTTCTATGCAAACGCCCCGTCTCTCCAGCCAATCTTCTATCGCGCCAGTCAACCGCATACCTCCTGTCTACGGCGCCCCCACCTGATCTGTTCCTGGTGGAGGCGCATGGTTACAGGCTTTGTCCTGTGTACTTCTACGTATATGCGCGAACCCGGCCCGATGTGTCAGTTTCGGTTAAATCATGTGACCAAAAAAAAGAAGGCATCAAAGTCAGCGCTTGAGCGCAGGACCCGGATGCCTTCGGTTATTTGACGACTGCCGAGCCTTTGCCGAGCAGCTTGTCGATTTCGGCTATCAGCGATGGAGACGGCTTGACCCGGCTCTTCTCCGAGAGCACCATCGTCTTCTGTTCGCGTTCATAGAACAGAACAGTGTCCAGCGGACCCGCATGGGAAGCGAGCAGCTGCTTCAGCTGCGCCAGCAGCGCAGGCTGCTCGCGGTCCGCTGTGATCTTGATGTACAGCCGCTGCGCACGGCTTGCGGCTGTACGGCGCGGCGCGGCCGCGGGCTCCGCCCCGCGCGCCTGCGCCGCCTTAGCGGGCCGCTGCGCGCCGGCCCGCTCCTCCGGGGCC
>NZ_QKRB01000053.1 GCF_003233845.1 Paenibacillus sambharensis | reverse complement strand
TGAACTGCACCCCGTCAAGTAGACAGTACAAAAAATAAAAGTTAGTTAAACGGCCTTCGTCCTGAATTCTATGGGGCTGAGGCCGTTTAGTTTTGCCTGTAACCGTTCATTATTGTAAAAGTGAATGTAGTCATCGATATCCTTCTTTAGTTCCTCATATGTGCGGTAGGTATGCAAATAATACTTCTCACATTTTAGGGTTCCCCAGAAAGACTCCATCGGACCGTTATCAATGCAACGGCCCACTCGGGACATACTCTGCGTCATATTAGCCTTGTCCAGCATTTCTTTGAACCTCAGTGACGTGTACTGGTAGCCACGGTCGCTATGAATTAAAGGCTTGCTATTAGGGGCTGCCTGTAAAGCCAAATCCAACGTTTGAAAGACGAGAGGATTATTATTCGAGTGACCAAGTACATAAGAAACAATCGATTTATCATGAAGATCGAGGATGGCACTTAAATAAGCCTTCTGGCTATTGCCATACTTAAACTCCGTGACATCTGTAACCCACTTTTCATTCGGCGCTTCCGCTTGGAACTTGCGGTTAAGCACGTTCTCAGCTACCTGCTGCGGCGTAGAACGCTCATACTTCTTTTTCTTTCTGCGGATGACGGACTGGATTCTCTTAATCCTCATCAGTCTTTGCACTCGCTTATGATTAATCGGATGTTGCCATTCTCGGCGCATATGTAACGTTAATTGCCGGTAACCAAAGGTGCCCTCAACTTTCTCGTACATGGACATCATCATCTCTGTCAGCTTTCTATTCTCCAGCTCACGTGAGCTAGGTGTTCGATTAAGCCACTTGTAATAGCTCGACCTCGGAATCCCAGCAACGCCGCATAAAAGCTGTATGGTCATTGACTCTGTGCGCTGGACAGCTTGAATGGCAAGGTAGATGTTCTCTTGCCGATGTTGGCTTAGGGACACCTCCTTTCGAACTCCTGTAACTTTTTTAAGAAAGCATTCTCCGCCCGGAGTCGCTCGATTTCGTACTCCAGTTTCTTCATCGCGTACTTTTGTTCATCGACTTCCGTTAACTCTTCAGGCGCCTTGGCACGCCCTCTACCATCCTGTAAAGCATCCTGTCCGCCTTCTGCATACTTTCTCACCCATCCGTATACTTGCTGGTAAGAAACCTGGAATTGCATTGCTGTCTTCGTGTAGTCTTGTCCATTCGCAAGGCAATATAGGACGATGTCGATCCTCTCTTGCCATGTTGTCTTACGTCCCTTGGTCATAGCTGTTGTTCCCCCTGTACAGGCTTTTAAGCTGCTATGACCAGTATACTTCTTAATCCAATTGAAGAGCAGCGCTCGACAAGCGATCCCGTACTTATCGATGACTTGGTTCTGTGACAATTTCCCCTCCAAGTAATCCTTAACCGCTTGATGCTTCAGCTCTTCGGAATAACTACGGTTGTGTTTACGGACCTCTAGTCCCTCAGTACCATACAACCGATAACGACGTTGCCAATTCGCAAGCGTAGACATGGCAATGCCATACTTCTTAACAGTTGCCCTCACTCCAATATGACCAGCTTCGATCTCTTGAAGGATTGCCAATTTTTCTAAAGCGTTCAGTTTATTTCTAGGCATGAAAAATGCTCCCTATACAGTAAACAGGTTTTTATTTTTCACCTGTCTACCGTATGGGGAGCATATCAGAAACGATCCCTGCGCCGCCATTTCTGACTTTTGATTCAATGCCGTATGATCTTATTCATATGGGAGAAGCAGTAATTATAGCTCGGGTCATTGGTCTGCAAGGCTAACGAATCTCACACACGTTAATACTCCAAATTCGCAGTTTGATCAACTGTAACGAATCTCAGCCGTCCAATTAAGCAGTTTTCGCCAATTTCCTTGAATAATTAGGACATTAGCGACGCTCAGATTCGTAACAGGAGAGAATCGGCCATTTGAAGGCTAATAGCGATTGTGAGATTCGTTAGCGAATTTATAAGGACTGCTGAATTCAACGTGAGGTTGCATGAGCAGCGGTTGCCTGTCCATCTATAAACCAGCAGGAATTCCTATAATCTTCAAAGTAAATTGTAAAGATTATAGGGTAGGGCGGACCAGGGGGAACGCATACAATTGTAAATGTAAGCGATTCCAAATTATATAGGCCAGGCTGTATCTTAAGCAAGCACAGGCACGGCATGGAATCGCTGCATCATTCCATTCCTTAAAAGGGGGTTGTGTAATGTTAAGATCCAAGGTGCTGCAGACAGCGGCAGCGGGTCTGCTGCTCGTGAGTCTGCTGCTGCCGATGGGCGGACAGCTGGCTTCAGAGGTGAAGGCGGCTGAAGGGGAGGCGCTCACCTATAACTTCGATGACGGCACGGTTCAGGGCTGGAGCCCGCGCGGCGGCGTGACGCTCAGTGCTACAAGCGAGAGCGCAGTCTCTGGTGAATACAGCCTGAAGACGACAGGACGAACGGCAGCCTGGAATGGGCCAAGTCTGAATGTGAAGAGTCTGCTGCAGCCCGGAGCGTCCTATGAAATATCCGCTTCCGTCAAGCTGCCCGAGAAGGCGGCAGGCGCAGCGGCCAGCACCGTGAAGCTGACCATGCAGGAGGACCCGGCGGGCGGGACGACCGCTTACCCGAATATTGTGTCGGCTGCCATAACGGATAACGGCTGGGTGCAGCTAAAGGGCACCTATTCATACAGTACGACAATGGATGGCTTGACACTCTATGTGGAGAGCTCAGGGGAACAGGATGTTATTCTCTTGGACGATGTGGTCATTCGCGCTGCCGTGCAGCCGCCGGCCGATCAGTCCGGCATCGCAACCGGCTTTGAGGATGGCACCGCCCAGGGCTGGTCGCCTCGTATGGGCAGTGAAACCCTCACAGTGTCGGATGCCGATGCGAAGAGCGGAACCTACAGCCTGCTGACAACAGGACGAACCGAGACCTACTCAGGTCCAAGCCTCAGCCTATCCGGCAAGATGCATGAGCAGAGCAAATACAAGCTGTCGGTATGGGTCAAGCTTGCTCCTGGCGAGAGCCCGGCTGACCTTAGGCTCAGTATCCAGCGGGGCTACGAGGGGACGAACAGCTATGACACCGTAGTTGGCAATACACCTGTAACTTCAGGGGAGTGGGTGAGACTGACTGGCGATTATCAGCTGCGGAATAAGGCGGATTCATTGTCGGTCTACGTGGAATCAGGAAGCGGCGCATCGTCCTTTTACCTGGATGATTTCACGCTTGCCTATATCCCGCCAGTTGGCATTGAGCAGGATATCCCATCCCTGCATGAAGCGCTGGCCGGGCAGTTCAAATATGGTATCGGTGCCGCGCTTGAGCCGTTCGAGCTTGAGGGACAGCATGGCGAGCTGCTGAAGAAGCACTTCAACACTGTCGTAGCGGGCAATGTGATGAAGCCGGATTACCTGCAGAAGCAGGAAGGCATATTCACCTTCGAGCGTGCGGATGCGATTGTAGAATTCGCTAAGGCGAACGGCATGTCAGTCCGCGGGCATACGCTTGTGTGGCACAGCCAGACGCCGGACTGGTTCTTCAAGGACCCGGAAGGCAAGGAGATGGTGGGTGAGACCGATCCAGTGAAGCGGCAGGCGAACAAGGAGCTGCTGCTGAAGCGGATGGAGACGCATATCAAGACGGTCGTCGAGCATTTTGGCACAGATGTGTATGCCTATGATGTCGTGAATGAGGTTATCTCGGATTCCAGCGGACTGCGAAGCAGCAAGTGGTATCAGATCTGCGGAGTAGATTATATCAAGGAAGCATTCCGCTATGCCCGCAAGTATGCGCCGGAAGGCACGCTGCTGTACATTAACGACTATAATACGCATTCCCCGCGCAAGGCGCAGGACTTGTACAATCTGGTTAAGGAGCTGCTGGCGGATGGTGTTCCGGTCGATGGCGTTGGGCACCAGACCCATATCCGCATTGATTCACCATCACTGAAGCAGATTACGGATTCGATCGAGATGTTCGGCAAGCTGGGCCTCGACAATCAGATTACCGAGCTTGATGTGTCGGTCTACAGCAACGATACGGATAAATACGAGACGGTTCCGGAGGAGCTGCTGCTGCAGCAGGGCTACCGGTACGGTGAGCTGATGCAGGAGTTCATCCGGCTGAAGCCTTATATCAGCTCTGTTATATTCTGGGGGATGGCAGATGACAACACGTGGCTCAAAAACTTCCCGATCGCCCGTCTTGATCTGCCGCTTCTCTTCGACGAGCAGCTGCAGTCCAAGCCGGCATTCTGGGCCATCGTTGATCCATCGAGACTTCCTGCCCGTTACGAAAGCCATGACGCCGCCTTTGGAACCGCCAAGGTGGATCAGAAGGAGGAGCTGCTCTGGCAGGCGCAGAAGGCTGTCCTCCTCAGTTCGGGGACGATCAGCGCTTCGTTCAAAACGTTGTGGGATGCCAAGAGGCTCTATGTTCTGGCGGATGTGAACGACAGCACGCGTAATCCGAATGACCGGGTGGAGCTGTTCTTGGATGATAACAACGGCCGAACGGCGGTTTATGAGGCGGACGACAAGCATTATACGCTGCCCCGTTCCAGGAAATCCGTCTCCGGCGTGTTCTACAATGTGAAGGAGCGCTCCGGCGGCTACCGGCTTGAAGCCTCAATCCCAATTACCGCAGCGATGGAAAACGGGCTCAAAGGCTTCGATATCCGGATTACGGATGCGGATACGACCGGGGCGCAAATGTCCTGGAGCGATACGACCGGCAATCAGCAGCTGGATACATCCCGGTTCGGCGAGCTTAAGCTGGTCAAGGCTGTATCGATTCATAAGGCGGTCAAAGGCAAGCCTGTGATTGACGGTGCTGAGGACAAAGGGTGGAGCAAAGCGTCTGAGCTGTCGACGGATGTCCAGGTGCAGGGAACAGGCGGCGCTGCTGCGAAGGTCAAGGTCATGTGGGATGAGAATTATCTATACGTGCTGGCCAAGGTCAATGACCGGCTGCTCAGCGATGCGGGCGCGAATGCACACGAGCAGGACTCGGTAGAAATTTTCCTCGACGCAAACAACGGTAAGAGCAGTGAATATGAGCCGGATGATGGCCAGTTCCGCATTAACTTCCAGAACGTTCGTTCCTTCGGCGGGAATGCTGCGGAGGAACAGATTCAGTCGGCAGTCAAGCTTGTCGAGGGCGGCTATGTGGTGGAGGCGGCGATCAAGCTGCCTGATTCCAAGCCATGCCGGGTGATCGGCTTCGATCTTCAAGTCAACAATGATGAAGATGGGGATGGCAAACGGGATACCGTAAGGATCTGGAATGATCCGACAGGCGATTCCTACCGGAGTACGGCGAAATTCGGGGCTGTTCAACTGACTAACTAAAGACTGTTGTGGGTGACTAAATCAAGACCGTTGCCGGCTGAATGCCGGACAGCGGTCTTTGCCATGAAATAACCAATTATTGGTGCTGTGCCCAGTGCGAACATATTTTATAATGAAGGCGAGCGGGGAGGAGAAGCCATGTATAAAGTACTGCTGGTGGACGACGAGATGTTTGTCCGAAAAGGACTGTTGAATCTGATTGATTGGGAAGCGCTTGGCTATGAAATATGCGGGGAGGCGGACAATGGTGAAGAGGCGCTGGCCTTAATGGATGAATGCCAGCCGGATCTCGTGGTGACCGATATCCGGATGCCTGTACTGGATGGTCTCGGCCTGATTGCGGCTGTAGTGAATCAGCGCCAGTGGAATCCGGCTTTCATTATCGTAAGCGGTTACCACGACTTCAAGTACGCCCAGCAGGCGCTCCGTTACGGGGTGAATGATTATATCCTGAAGCCGATTGACGAGGAAGAGCTCACCGCTACGCTGCGCAAGCTAGCCAGTGTCTTGGGCATGCGCAAGCTCGCCACCCTGGCTGGCGGCAGTCATGTAACCGCCTCCATTATGGAGGCGCTCCTCCACGGCAGCTGCCAGGAGCGCGATATAAGCCAGTATGCAGCTGCGATCGGGCTGCCTCAGGAGTCCCGGTTTGTCTATGTGCTTGCGGAGCTGCACCCGGCAGTGCCCGATCAGGCGCCGGAATGGTCGGCGAAGGATGTTGTATGCGCCCTGCAGCCGCTGGCGGACCGTTCTGACAGCCGCATACCGATGTACGAGCAGAGCCCCGGCATGTACGGCGTGCTGCTGGATCTGCGCAGGCTTGCCGCTGAGCAGGGCGACCTGTCGGCCATGTCTGTCTATCAGTCGCTTCGGTGGGCATTGTCCAAGGTTAAGGATGCCGCTGTGACCTTGTATGTCGGCCAGACGGTGAACCGGCTTCAGGATGTGAAGGAGTCTTACCAGAGCGCCAACGAGGCGCTGTCCTATGAATTTGCCGAGGATGGGAGGGATATCATCCTGATCGACGATGTCCGGGGCACACCGCTGTATTATTTCGACATGGCGCAGGAGCTGTATGCCTCGCTGCTGGAGCAGCTGGAGGAGAATGACGAGAAGGCTTATACAGCATCCATTGACAAGCTGTTTGCGGTTTTCCGGGAGCAGCGTTTTGCGCCAAATGCGGTCACCAATGCCATTACCCGCTGCGTGATTGGGGTGATTAACATCATCCGCAAGATGGACGGAGATGAGAACGAGCTGCAATCCCTTCCGGCTATGCTGGACTGGCAGAGCAGACATGTTCGGCTGGAAGGGCTGAGGCAGCTGATGACGGCGTTTGCCGCGGAAGCGGCCGGATTGATCTTGCGGCTTCGCGGGGAGCAGGCCAAGGGCGGCATCGAGAAGATCCGCAAATATATTGAAGCGAATTACAGGGAAAACCTGAATCTCAAATCAATCGCCTCGATATTCTATATGAATCCGGTGTATCTCGGGCAGCTGTTCCGAAAGACGTATGGCGTATATTTCAACGACTTCCTTCTGGGGCTGCGGGTGAAGGAAGCGAAGCAGCTGCTGCGTCAGACTGACCTGCGCATGTACGAGATTGCCGAGAAGGTAGGCTTTGCCAATGCGGATTATTTTGTCACTCAATTCGAGAAGCTGGAGCATATGACACCAACGGACTACCGCAATAAGCTGCGGGGCAGAACAGGCAAACCCTAGAACAGGAACAGGTGGCGGTTACAGATGGGCAGGTTCAATTTTAAAAAGTTCAGTCTTAATCATGTCAAGCTGCGGGATAAGCTGCTGCTGATGTACATGCTGTCGGTATTTATCCCGATTGTACTAACGAATGTAATCTTCTATCAGGTTACGACAAGCAATATCAAGAACCAGAAAACCCGCGATGCGGATATTGCAATCGAACAGCTGCAGCGGGAGCTGAGGGCTGTGATCGACGAGGCGGCTGGCATTTCGTACCTGTATTACATTGATCCGATCTTAAATGATAATTTGGATCGTACCTTCACATCTGAATTTGAATATGTGGAGGCTTATAACACACAGCTGCGGGCTGTGTTTAATAAATCTGAGAATGCCTACAAGACAATCCGCGGTACTATGATCTATACGGATAATCCGACTATTATGGCCTCTGGGCCATTCCAGCCGCTGACTCCACTTGTGAAGGACACGGAGTGGTACAAGATGTTTTCCCGCAAAACAGCTTCACACCCGGTACTGATTCAGAGTGGTGGTTTATTCAGCATGATGCAGCGGCTGGAGTTCAAGAAGGCAGGTGTCTATACCAGCTTTATTCGAATCGAACTGAACATGGACACGATCCGCCAGCTGTTTGAGAATACAAGCTTCCAAGGGAAACTGTATTTCACTGGTCAGGATGGTACCGTTTACTATACGAATGATAAGGATGTCGATTGGCACAGCGGCAGCACGGAGCTGCGGGAGGTTAAGGTGCCGGATAAGTCCATCGAGTTTACGAAGGTGTATGTCAATAACAATTACCTTAACGGGTGGAGTCTGCATGGTCTGATGGACGAGCGGGTTATGCTGGAGGATGTCTATAAATCAGGTACCTTCGTGATATACCTGGCCTGTATTAACTTCCTGCTTCCTTCACTGATTATCGCCGGCATCTCGAGGTCGATTCACGTACGGCTGGTCCGGATTCTACGGTATATGAAGCGGGTCAAGCATCAGCATTTCGAGACGATACCCGAGGAGGATTCCAAGGATGAAATCGGACAGCTGACATTTGCCTTCAACCGGATGACCGAGACCATCAATAGTTTGATTAATGATGTCTATGTGGCAGATATTCAGAAGAAGGACCTGGAGATCAAGCAGAGGCAGGCACAGCTCCACGCTCTGCACAGCCAGATCAATCCGCACTTTTTGTTTAACGCCCTGGAGACAATCCGAATGAGGAGCTTGATCAAGGGGGAGTCCGAGACAGCAAAAATCGTGCACCATATGGCCAAAATTTTCCGGAAATCGATATCGTGGAGCCGGGATTGGGTGACGGTACAGGAAGAGCTGGAGCTGATCGAATGCTTCCTTGAAATACAGAAATACCGGTTTGGCGACAAGCTGGAGTATCAGCTAACGGTTGAGGACGCGGTCCGGGAACAGCATATCCCGAAGATGGTGTTCCTGTCCTTCGTGGAGAATGCCAGCATTCACGGGATCGAAGGCTCGCCGGGTATAGGATTGATTACGCTGCAGATTGGCATTGCGGAAGGCATGCTGGTATTCAGGCTCAGGGACAACGGTCTCGGCATGACGGAGAAGAAGCTGGCCGAGGTGCTTGAATACTTACAGCGCGATGATCAGATGGGTGACCATGTCGGAATGAAGAACGCGTACTACCGGCTTAAGCTGTGCTTCAAGGAGTCGTTTGATTTTCGCATAGAGAGCGAGCTGGGCAGCGGAACGACCGTTGAAATCCGGCTGCCGCTCAGGGAGCCGACTTAATGGGTTTTGTTGGAGGATCTGTTTTAACTATGCTTTTCAAAGTAGGAGCTAAAGTTTGACGGGTAATCAAGTAATCGTTTTCATTCTATAATGAAAGTGCTTACATTATAGAAGCGATTTTTGAAAGGGGCAGATCAAGAGATGAGGAAGAGAAAATGGCTCGGCACCGCGCTAGCAGCAGTGCTTGCAGTTACTATGATCGGCTGCAGCAACGGGGCAGGGGACAATAGCCCTCCAGGAAGTAATAGTGGCAGCTCAACTTCAGATGCTACTGGATCGAATGATGGCAGCAAGGACCCAGTCACCTATACGTATTACAGCTTTGCAAGTGGCAAGGATGTTTTGGCAAGCGATACCGTCATCGGTAAGAAGCTGCAGGAGCAGACAGGTGTTGACTGGAAGATGGAATTTCTGGTCGGGGACAGCAAAACCAAGTCAGGCGTAATGATTGCAAGCGGAGACTACCCGGATATTATTGATGCGGGCGGTGAAATCGATAAGCTGCTGGATGCAGGCTCATTTATAGAGCTGGATGAACTGATTGAAGAGCATGGGCCAAACATTAAGCGGGTTTATGGGCCATACATGGATAAATTCCGTCAAGCAGACGGAAAGATCTATCATCTGCCCTACTCGGCTGACATCGGGTATATTCCGGAACCGGGCATCGGGCAAGGAGCATTCTGGATTCAGCGGTCGGTGCTGAAGGAATTCAACTATCCGAAAATCAAGACGCTGGATGAGTATTTCGATCTGATCAAGCAGTATAAGGAGAAGTATCCTAAGGTGGACGGCAAGGAGACAATCGGCTTCGTATCGTTCGCGGGTGTGTCGGATAATTTCTTCACGCTGTCCAACCCGGCGATGCATTTGGCTGGATATCCGAATGACGGTGACGTCATTGTCGATATGGAGACGCAGGAAGCGAAGGTCTATCAGGCTGGGGAGCATGAGAAGCGCTGGATGAAGAAGCTGAATGAAATCAATGCGGAAGGCCTGTTCGATGCCGAATCCTTCGTCATGAACAAGGACCAGTATCTGGCCAAGCTGACATCGGGCCGTGTGCTGGGTTACTTTAACTACGCTTGGCAGGTTGGCGATGCAACGAACAACCTGAAGCTTGCGGGCATTGACGAGAAGCGCTATGCGCCGCTGCCGATCGTGTTTGATGAGGGTATCAAGGATCAGTACATTGACCCGCCGGCATTCGTCAATAACCGCGGTATCGGTATTTCGGTCAGTGCGAAGGATCCGGTCCGGATCATTCAATACTTCGATAACCTGTTGAAGGAAGAGAACCAAATCCTGGTTCAGTGGGGCGTCGAGGGTGAGACATACAGTGTTGATGAGAACGGACGTTACTACATGAATGAGCAGCAGCTGCGAGACCGCAATGATCCTGATTTCAAGCGTTCCTACGGCTTCCAATATTTTGAGTACAGCTGGCCTCGTTACGGCAGTGCCTCTGTTCTGGCGAACGGCAATGCATACGCAGTGGGCAATCAGCCTGAGGTTGCGGCAGCAGACTATACGGAAGGCGACAAGAAAATCCTTGAAGCGTTCGGGGCAAAAACGTTCTCCGGTTACTTCTCGGAGCCTGATGAGCGCCCATGGTTCCCTGCATGGAGTATTAATAAAGGGCAGGGTACACCGGAGCAAATCTTCGGCCAGAAGGCAAGCGACCTGCAGAAGAAATACCTGCCTCGCCTGATTTTGGCGGCACCGGGCGAGTTTGAAGCCATCTGGAATGAATATGTAGGAGAATTCCAGAAGCTCGACTACAAGGGCTATGAGGAATTTGTTACGAAGATTGTACAGGATCGTGCAGCAGGCAACTGGTAATTCGGCATCACGCCGGGTATCGCAGCTAAAGTAAGAGGAACGGCACGGCCGTTCCGGGCTGCGGCTATGGTTACGGGAGGCCGGATATGCAACAGCATTCCGGCCTCCCGCCATTTGGATGGAGTAAGGCTTAAAGGGAAAGGAGAACTCCCAGATGGAGAGAACTGCAATGAATACGGCACCTGCACCGGTTAAGCAGCCGGCGAAACAGGATACCGGCCTGCGGTTATTTTTCAAAAGGCTGGTTCAGCAGCGTATGCTGGTGCTGATGTCGGTACCATTCCTGCTGTGGTTATTTCTATTCAAGTATGTGCCCCTGTGGGGCTGGACAATCGCGTTTCAGAAGTACAGACCTGCCAAGGATTTCAGTGATCAGGAATGGGTAGGCTGGACGAACTTTAAATTTCTGTTTCAGGACGACACCTTCTACCAGGTTCTTCGCAACACACTTGTCATGAGCTCGATTAAGCTCGTGCTTGGATTCTTTACGGCCATCACGCTGGCCATCCTGCTTAACGAGCTGCGAAATCTTGTATTTAAAAGGTTTGTACAGACCATCAGTTATCTGCCGCATTTTATTTCCTGGGTCGTAGCAGCGAGCATTATCTCGACTGCGCTGGCGCCGGAAGGCATTGTAAACATTCTGCTTACCAAATTAAATCTGATTGATCAGCCGATTCTATGGCTCGGCAAGGGTGAATATTTCTGGGGCATTCTGGGCGCTTCCGAGGTATGGAAGGATGTTGGCTGGAACACCATCGTCTATCTTGCGGCCATTACAACCATTGATCCGTCACAGTATGAAGCTGCCGAAATTGACGGTGCAAGCCGTTTCCAGCGTATCCTGCACATTACGCTTCCAGGCCTGAAGCCGGTAATCATCATTTTGCTGATCATGAACCTTGGGCATATTCTGGAGGCGGGATTCGAGCCGCAATACCTGCTTGGCAACGGTATGACGGTCGATTATTCCGACAACCTTGATATATTCGTGCTGAAATACGGGATGAATCTGGGCAACTATTCACTCGCAACCGCTGCGGGCATATTCAAGACGGTTGTCAGCTTCGTCTTCCTGCTGTCGGCCAACTATATTGCGAAGCGGATGGGAGAGAGCAGGCTGTTCTAAGCGTGATCTCCCGTCTGGAAGCTGCCGGCCGGAGCGGCCGGCACAGCCAGATTCTAACCTGTAAGGAGGCTATGCGATGAGTGATTTGAGTTCGTCCCGGAAACGGTACAACAGCTGGTCCGACAAAATTTTCGACACGTGCAATATTATCTTCATGCTTGTACTCGTCGTTGTAACGCTGTACCCGTTCATTAATATGTTTGCCCTGTCCTTCAATAATGCGAATGATTCAATCCGCGGCGGCATTTATCTATGGCCGAGGGAATGGACATGGGAGAATTATGCGTATATTTTCAATGAATCATCCATCTATCATGCGACGCTGATTTCGGCGTTTCGTACCATTCTAGGGACCATCATCTCGGTATTCTGTACGGCCATGCTGGCCTACACGGTCAGCCGCCAGGAGTTCGTGCTGCGGAAGTTCGTCACGATTGCCTTTGTATTTACGATGTATTTCAGCGGCGGGCTGATTCCGACTTACCTGCTGATCCGGGAGCTTGACTTGATCAACTCGTTCTGGGTGTATATTTTCCCCGGCATCATCGGTGTGTTCAATATGATCGTTGTGCGCTCCTTTATCGAGGGGCTGCCGGATGGAATTCTGGAATCGGCCAAAATCGATGGGGCAGGGGAGTTTACAACCTTCGTCCGGATTGTTCTACCGCTGACGGTTCCAGCGCTTGCTACCATATCGTTGTTCGTGGCGGTCGGCCAATGGAACTCATGGTTTGATGTGTTCCTGTATAACTCATCACGCCTAGACTTGAGTACCCTGCAGTATGAGCTGATGAAGATTCTTTCTACCTCGAACACGGCAGCCAACTCTATGACTGCGGCGGATCAGTTCGCAGCCGGCCAGAGCGGGCAGACCATGGTGACGCCAACATCAATCCGGGCTACGATGACAATCATCGCAAGCCTTCCGATCATCATGGTGTATCCGTTCCTGCAGAAGTATTTTGTGAAGGGAATGACGGTTGGCGGCGTAAAGGGCTAATGCTTAACTTAATCAGACAGCATGCCTGGGGGATTAACGAAATCGTCCGGCCTGCTTCATGGCCTTCCGATGCTGCTGCGTCGGAAGGCCTGAGGTTTGTCAGCGAATATAGGGAGGTAATCAGATGACGGTGACTGGATTAGGTTATAAAGCTTGGCTGGGCGGCGGAGATGCGGGCACAGCCGCCCGCCTGACAGCAGAGCGTTACCGCAGCTGGCTGAAACGGATTGCCGTTACCGGTGCTGCAACGGGCTATGGGCCTCTGGAGACGGCAGTTCAGGAGCTTGTTAACGGATTGGAAGCGCTGCTTGGATGGCAGCCCTCAATCGTTGCAGAGACAGAGCAGGCGGGTGGCTGTGTGCTGGTCGGGACAGCCGGGAGCTCGTCCGTCATTGATGAGGTGCTGGCTGATGGTGTCCGTGCCGAAGGCTACCGGATTCGTACCCGTTCGGGAGATAAGGACCAGCCATGCATCATTGTGGCGGGAGGAGATGAACGGGGTGCCCTGTATGGCGTCTTTCATTTGCTCCGTCTGCTCCGGACGGGCGCTGATCTTGCAAGCCTGAATATAATGGAGAATCCGGCGTGCAGGCTGCGGATGATCAACCATTGGGACAATATGGACGGAAGCATTGAACGGGGCTATGCCGGACGGTCGATTTTCTTCCGGGACGGCGAGGTGCTTGCGGATTCGAAGCGTATCACTGACTATGCCCGTCTGATGGCCTCTGTGGGCATTAACGGCATAGCCATTAATAACGTTAATGTGCATGAGCTGGAGACGCTGCTGATCACCGAGCGCTACCTGCCGCAGGTGGCCCGTATTGCGGATGTTTTCCGAGCTTATGGGATCACGCTGTACCTCAGCATTAATTACAGCAGTCCTATGCAGCTTGGCGGTCTTCCGACAGCCGATCCGCTGGATGAATCGGTACGGGCCTGGTGGCGGAGCAAGATGACAGATATCTACCACCATATCCCAGACTTTGGCGGGGTGGTCGTCAAGGCCGATTCGGAGAACCGGCCGGGTCCTTTTACATACGGGCGTGACCATGCGGACGGAGCGAACATGCTGGCTGAAGCGCTGGAGCCGTTCGGCGGGCTGGTGCTTTGGCGGTGCTTCGTCTACAACTGCCATCAGGACTGGCGGGACCGGTCAACGGACCGCGCGCGCGCGGCTTATGATCATTTCAAGCCGCTGGACGGCAGGTTTAAGGATAATGTTATTTTGCAGATCAAGAACGGACCAATGGACTTTCAGGTGCGCGAGCCGGTATCGCCGCTGATCGGCGCGATGGAGCGTACGAACCAGATGGTCGAGTTTCAGATTACGCAGGAATACACCGGCCAGCAGCGGGATGTGTGCTACCTGGTGCCGCAGTGGAAGGGGGTGCTGGACTTTGACACCCGCTGCAGCGGTGAGGGAAGCACAGTGAAACGGATTGCAGCAGGAGAGGTTCATCCTTACAGGTACAGCGGCATTACGGCGGTGACCAGCATCGGGGATGATTCGAACTGGACGGGGCATCACTTGGCAGCCGCGAATCTGTACGGTTACGGGCGGCTGATATGGAATCCGGAGCTGTCCGCCGAGGAGATTGCTTCCGAGTGGCTGATGATGACCTTTGGTGTGAGTGAAGAAGACCCGGCAGGAGCCGTTATTACTCGGATACTGCATGAGTCCTGGCATACCTATGAGCACTATACAGCGCCGCTCGGCGTCGGCTGGATGGTGACGCCGCATTATCACTATGGCGTTGACGTGGACGGTTACGAATATTCCAAGTGGGGCACGTATCATTTTGCCGACCGGGACGGAATCGGCGTGGACCGGACGCAGGCGACAGGCACGGGGTATACAGCGCAGTATCGGCCTGAGGTGGGGCAGCGCTACGAGCAGCTGGAGAGCTGTCCGGATGAGCTGCTGCTGTTCTTCCATCATGTCCCTTACACGCATGTTCTGAAATCCGGCAAGACGGTTATTCAGCATATTTATGACACGCATTTTGCCGGAGTGGAGCAGGTGGAGAAATGGATCGGTGACTGGCGGCAGCTGGAGGGACAGGTGGATGCCGAGCGTCATGCGCAGATTAGTGAGCGGCTGCAGATGCAGCTGGATAATGCCCGGCAGTGGCGTGATGTAATCAATACTTACTTCTACCGCAAGTCCGGCATTCCGGATGAGCATGGACGGCTGATTTACTAGCCCTGTACCGTCAGCACGGCAGGCGGGCAGATGGACGGGCAGACAGACAACAGCAGTATGGATCAGGAATTATTTTATGGGTGAGGGGTGCAGACATTGGCTGAAGCGGATAAAGCAGTAACGAATGTGCCGTCGCTTGGCGCACGGTACCGGGATTATTTTGACATCGGTGCGGCAGTTAACCTGAAGACGATTGAATCACAGCAAGGGGTGCTCTCGCGGCATTACAACAGCATCACGGCCGAGAACGATATGAAGTTTGAACGGCTGCAGCCGGAAGAGGGACGCTATACGTTCGAAGCAGCGGACCGGATTGCGGCGTTTGCCGATGAGCATAGCATGAAGCTGCGCGGGCACACGCTTGTCTGGCATAATCAGACACCGCAATGGGTGTTTGAGGGCAGGGACGG
Organism: Paenibacillus sambharensis; assembly: GCF_003233845.1. Taxonomy (GTDB): domain Bacteria; phylum Bacillota; class Bacilli; order Paenibacillales; family Paenibacillaceae; genus Paenibacillus_I; species Paenibacillus_I sambharensis. The sequence continues at coordinate 300,145 of NZ_QKRB01000053.1, read as the reverse complement.
ACAGCCGGCTGACCGGGAGCTGCTGCTGTCGAGGATGAAATCCCATATTGATACAGTTGTCGGCCGCTACAAGGGACGCGCATATGCCTGGGATGTCGTCAACGAGGTCATCGAGGATAAGAGCGATATCTGGCTGCGCAGTTCGCCGTGGCTGGATATTGCGGGCGAGGATTTCATCGCGGAGGCCTTCCGCTACGCCCATGAGGCGGACCCTGCAGCGATACTCTTCTATAACGACTACAACGAGTCCGACCCGGTTAAACGGGACAAAATCATTCGTCTGCTCCGCTCCTTGAAGGAGAAGGACGTACCGGTGCACGGCATGGGCATGCAGGGCCACTGGAATTTGAACGGCCCGGGCCTGGATGAGATTCGGGCAGCTATCGAAGGCTATGCCTCGCTTGGGCTGCAGGTGCAGATTACAGAGCTGGACATTTCGGTCTTTGATTTCGAAGACAGGCGCACTGATCTTGTGAGGCCGACGGCCGAAATGGAGGAGAAGCAGGCCGAGCGTTACGACGCGGTATTCCGTATGCTGCGCGAATACAGGGACGTAATCACAGCCGTGACCTTCTGGGGTGCCGCGGATGACTATACGTGGCTGGATGATTTTCCGGTACGGGGACGCAAGAACTGGCCGTTCGTATTCGACGAGAAGCATGAGCCCAAGCCGTCGTTCCAGAGGATTACGGACTGGCAAGCATAAGCTTTACAGAATGGAGCCCATCTCTATCAGGGCTCTATTTTTGTGTTGTCAGACACTTCCGCGTTTTACTGCAGACGAGAGATCAAGATACGACGAGAAACACCACCCGTACAGAGGTTACAGTAAGACTATCTATTAGTGAACAGACTCCAACGGACGGAGAGGGGTGTCGGCATTGCGCCAGTTTAAATGTCTCGATTTGACCGGCTGCATGAATAATCGGGGGATAACGACCATCGACAAACGGGATAAAGGAGAGATTAACGCATCGGGCTGCTCTTTTCCGGCAGAAGAGCTGCCGCTGGGTGAAGTGTTTGTTGTGGATGATGTTCCATTCTTAATGGGCAGAGGGGGGGACTTCGATAATGTGGTGCCCGAAGGGCAAATCATTGAATTTCCGGAATCCGAGCTTGCGGTGATCCATGTCCTGGGGGCAAGCAACGACGGCAATATGATGGAGCCCCTCGCGCTGCTTAGACATCGGGAATGGATTCATGAGGAGCCGCTGCGTTTATCCTACTTTATCCCGCAGACCCCTTTCGCGACCAACAGAGCAGCTATTACAATGAGCTGTCTGCACAGCAATGGAGGACCTTTGCCGCAGTACAAGCCGATACTCTGGTATGAAGCCGTGGCCGTTGAACTGCCCTGCGCGGTTGACGGAATGAAACTGGCGGATAATCTCTGCATGCATATATTCGCGATAACAATTGAAGAGAGGCAGCGCGCTGACAGGCAGTCCGACTCGGGAATTATGGAGTAATTAAGCGGCAGACATCCCTGCAATAAGCAGAGTGACTATAGTGTCAATATGAGAAGATGAATGGGCAGGCCAGGCCACCCTATTACAGGAGGGAGGATAGCCCAACTGCGTCAAATCCAGCCGTATTACGCCGTCGCCTGGTTCTGTTCATGTGTTTCGGTCTAAGCTGTATATTACAATGAGGAGGTTGATTTTTGTATGAAAAAAGTGGTGTATTCTGTTGTGGTTGCTACAGCTGTACTCGCATCTCCTGTAGTTGGACAAGCACTGCCTGCTGCGGCTTCGTCCACGGCAGGTATGACATCCTATTCCGTAACTGACACAGGGGCAGCGCAAGCCTCGTTCTCCTGGATCAACAGCCAGACTGCAGCCAAGACAGCCGCTCCTTCTCTTGAAAAAGACAGACTCCAAATGAATTCGCTATATGATGGAGGCTGGGGCGGAGGAATAGGATCAGGCGGAGGATTTAGCAAAGCGATGGCATAAGCTTAACACCATCCATGGGACGGGGGAGATAAGCATATTGCTTGTCTCTCCTTCTTATATTAGAGCATTCCAAAAGCGTCATAGCAGTGAAGGAGCAAGGCATGAAGTGCTGGGAGGGGAATGAAATGGATTTTACATTATATAGCGAAACACGCTTTAATTGTTTTCATGTATGTGTAGCAGCGGCACTTCTCCGAAAGAATGCGGATACGGTTCCCCTGTTCACGCAGTCTGGATATCTCGTAACCAAAATAGATGACGGAGTTGTAATTAATCCTTACTATAAGGATATTGACCAAGTTATAAGGGAACGGACCTATATGAACCTTGAAACGGGCAGATGGAACAACAAGGAGGATTATAAGGCTGCGATTCTGGAATACCTGGACGAGAATCAATCGGTGATCATGGAAGCCGATCTCTACTATCTTCCATTTAGCCCTTACAAGGAACAGCTGCACGCGAATCATTGTATTGAATTGATTGGCTACAAGAATAAGGAATTCGAATATTGCGATCACTATTATAACTGTCATGGAATGCTATCCCTGCAAGAGATGAGCCAAGTTATCGAGTATTCCATGGGGAGTTTGTTGGGAGGGCAGCTGCACACCCATTACCTTCGGCCGCGCAATCTCCATAACCAGACGGTGAATGTGCCTATAGCTTTGGAGCAAGTACTCCTTGATAATGTAAAAGCTATGCTGGACCAGGACATGCCTTCCATTCCGGGTTCAGTGAGAGGGCTGCCGGCAGTCAGTGTCACACAGGACATTATCCGCGAAATCGGGCAAATCGGGGATCCGGCCTTACGGTCAAAGCTCCTGAAACGTTTTGCTGATGAGCTTCGAGAGGTTTCTCATACCCGATATCACTTACAACGGTACTTGGTTTCTGTGGGAGAGCAGCGCTTAGCTGATGCTTATGCAGCTGCAGAGCAGAGCTGGATGGTTATTGCCAACCTTATATTTAAATCTTATCTCTCGGATTACAACAGTACGTATGAAGAACGCGTTCTATCCAGGCTGGAGCGGGTTCTTGAACAGGAAACCTACAGCATAACATTAATACAAGCGCTTCTCGGCCACAGCCCTGGCAGCAGTACACAGCTGTAAATCCCTACTTGGAAAATACGAATCGTTATGGGTGCATACACCATAGCGATCTTTTTTTATATAGAAGCTTCCTGCCTGTATGCCGCGCTTAGTTTGACAATCTGTGTTATCTTAAAAATAGAAGTTCTTGTCAGTAACCAAGGGGGTGTGTCTGTGATTATTCGGGAGACGAACCACGGTTTTATACTGATTGCCCAGCATGACCACGGTCAATTGTCAGGGCAGATTGCGCGGCATTTCCGGCCAGCATACATTATGAATCAAGCGTTTACAGAAGATGTGCTAGCGGCCATAACGGAGCATGACAGAAGCTGGATTGCGCTGGACAGCGTACCGATCTGGAACGATAAGAATAGGGCGCCCTATTCTTTTCTTGATTATCCGCTGCAGCCGAAGGTCGTTCTCTACCGCTATGGGATCGACCAGATTGAACAGATGAATCCTTATGCGGCCCTGTTGTGCAGCCTGCACTATGCTTCCTTCCGGGTCTTTCACAATACGGAAGACGAATTTTGCCTCGCCTTTTATGAGCATGAGACCAGAAGGCAGGAGAGGCTAAGGGCGCAGCTGTCCCCGTTGGACAGCAGGATGGTGGAGAGTCACTTTCGCATGCTGCAGTTATGTGACGACCTGTCCTTATACGTTTGTCTGAACGAGGCGGGTGCTGATAAGAAGCACGAGCATCCGTGGTATCGGTCAGGCTTTGCGGGCTCGGAGCCCTTCAGTCCGGACGGCAAAGGGCAGCTGTCTGCTGTCTGGCTGAACCAGGAGGACATTGCCGTGACCCCATTCCCTTTCACAGCCAATTTTACCGCAAGCTTGCGCTATAAATTCGTCACTAAGGAACTGATTTGCGAAACAGGTATTCATGAAGCTTATACACAGACAGAGTGGTCCTGGCAGACGGTTAGATTTGCCGCGGCAGGACCGCAGGAGGAGAGTAACAACGATGCTGATTGACTTAACTCATCTCATTCAGGATGATATGCCTGTTTACCCGGGGGACAACCGGACTGAATTTCGTCAGACCAGGCATCTGAGCAAGGACCATTATACGAATCATCAGCTGTCGGTCAATATGCATGCCGGAACCCATATAGACGGGCCTATGCACCTGCTTGATACGGATAAACGGCTGAGTGATTTCCCGCTTGATACTTTCATTGGCGCAGGCTGCGTGCTGGATGTAACAGGGGAAGCGGTCATTGATTATAAGGCGGAATACGAAGAGGCCATCCCCGAGCATGTGATCGTGCTGTTTCATACCGGCTACAGCAGACGCTTTGGGCAGGAGGAATATTTTACGGATTATCCCGTGCTGACGGAGAAGCTGGCCGAGCTGCTTGTGCGCAAGCAGGTGAAGATGGTGGGCCTCGACACACCTTCGCCCGACAAGTACCCGTTCCATGTTCATAAGCTGCTGTTTCGAAGCGGCATTCTTATCGCTGAAAATCTCACCAATCTTGGCAGACTGCCCGCCTCCGCAAGCTTTGAAGTGATTGCACTGCCCCTGCACATCGGCGCCGATTCATCGGTTGCCCGAGTTGTTGCCCGCGTTCTGTAGTCCCGGTGTTCTAGAATAACGAAACCTCGTCTAAGCTTAAAGAGTAGTATAGGGTAAGGATCGGGTTTCACAACAATAGGAGGCTGGTGGAATGAACGCATTCATACGTCCCTTGATGGCTGTGCTCTTGCTGCTCGGAGGGCTGGTTGCCTCGGGCTGTTCGCTGATTGAAAAGGTAGACCAGTCGCTGGATTATGTTAATGAGGCAACTTCATATGTGACGGACGCGGCTGCATTTGCTGAGTCGCTTCCCTACAGGGCCGAGCAGGCACTGCTGGACCCTGCGGCAAGAGATGAGCTACAGCGGTCCTTTGAGGATATGAAGAATGACATAATTCAGTTTAACGACCTATCGGCACCTGCCTTTGCGGAGAATGTTCATGATAAGCTGATGAGCTACAATGCAACGCTGCTTGCCGAGGTTAACACATATCTGGAGCAGCTGGAGAAGAACACCATTAACCTGGGTGATTTGCAGAATTCGCCTATGGCGCAGACGCTGAACGAAATTACAGGTACGCTTGACCAGCTTAAGCAGCTGGGACAGTAGAAGAGCGGGAAGGCCCGTCTGATGGGATGCATAAAAGATGGAGGCTGCCGGTGTGACTGGTGGCCTTTCCTTCGTTGAATGGGAAGGATGTTTTGTGAAGGTTACATATGGTGATGTATATTACTATATACAACCATATATGGATGATAGGTTGTAAATTCGCTGGAGGTGCATCAAAATTCTTGGGGCCAGAATCATGTTTATCCTGTCCGCAATCTTCCTAGGTTTGTACACGATGAACATTAATATCGGAATAACCAACAGTACGCTGTATGCCTTGTTCATGGCGGGATTCTGTCTTGCTTTCGTGTTTACTCTGGTAGGCAAGAGGACGAGAGAAACCCTGCTGATCCGCTGGTTATCCGCTGTGACGGTCGGTTTGTTTATTCTGTATCCTCTGCTTGTCGGACTGATGTGGTCGGCGGCTGGCAAGCCATAGTATAGGGCTGCCGAACCTTGTTCCTATGCTGATTCCTCTCCTAAACATTGCCCCGGCTATGCCATCTTTGATAGGATAATATAATGGTGTAAGTTTCTGTCGACTTGGAATACATAATCGATGCACACGCTTAGGGGGAGTTTGGAACAATGGCGTACTATGGAATCTCGCCGCAAACCTCGCTTCGTCCAGGGGCAAGGACAGGCTTGGGCGCGGTACTTATTGCTGTACTGCTGGCCTTCAATGTTATATCGCTGGCTGGGGGCCTGCTGTTCGTCACGGTCATGCCGGATAAATTTGGCGGCTTGTGGAATGCGTACGGACTGCTGATGCTGGTTGTACTGATCGGCAACCCGATTATGGCAGCGAGGGGGGAACAGAACAGAAGACTGGCGTACAGCTATCTTGCCCTGCATACGGCAGGCATGCTGCTGGTCCCGGCTATGAACACAGGCGCTTCGTCGGAGGTGACGAATCTGACATCCAGAAGTCCGCTGGCGATTGCCATTATGCTGCTTCTATTTTTGCTCGGCGGGCTGCTCGCTCTGAATAAGCTGCGTTATCCTGAGCAGGAAATCATGTTCCGGTTCACCGACCGTCCGGGCCGCCTCAAGATTTCGGTGAGAATTGCTGTGATGGTCGTGTGCTGTCTGATTCTGCTCGCGGGCATCTATATCAGCTATGAGCTGCTGACGAAGGAAAGTGCGGGTATTCTGGAAGTGATGGTGCCTGAATATGCGATGTTCCTGGCGCTGATGATGCTCGGGGCCACGGCCCTGCTGCTTAAGCTACGGCGGAACCATTCCGGCGGGTGGTTTAATCGTGTGGTACGGGTTGTCGGCGCTGTGCTCGTCATTATCTTGTTTCTGCCGCTGATCCGGGTGCCGTCCATGCTGAGCAGTGCGGATGCGCAGTATGAGCGGGCGTTCGGGACTAACCCGGATACACTGGTGCATGCAGCATTCATGGATATTCCCTTCTCTATTCCGGAGTACTTCTATGGCACACCATCTGGCGGTTATACGGTGGAGGAGAATATCGTCTATTACGAGGGGACTGAAGGCGTCGATGAAGGCATTAAGCTTCATTACGATGTGTACATGCCTGCAGATTCATCTGAGCAGCTGCCGGGCAGCGGTTCTGTATTGATCCGGATTCACGGCGGCGGCTGGACGATCGGGGACAAGGGTGCGGGCAACTTCGCCGAGGTGAACAAGTACTTTGCCGCTCAGGGCTATGTCGTATTCGACGTTCAGTATGGTCTTAGCAGTGAAAAGAAGTTCATCGATTACGCGGAGGTGCCGGACAATATCGTTGGCGATTTCACCATAGATGATATGGTGAGACATATCGGGCTGTTCACCACGTTCATGGCTGACCGGGCGGAGGAGTACGGAGCAGACCTTTCCTCAGTCTTCATCTCAGGCGGTTCAGCCGGCGGGCAGCTCGCCAATGCGGCCGCCCTTGCCATGGCTGGCGGTGAATACGAGGAGATGCTCGATCCGCGGCTAACCGTGAAGGGAATTATTCCGTTCTATCCGGCTAATGGTCTTCCGGGGTATGTGGGAATAGACGGGACGGAGGAACTCAGCGATCCGGCTCTGCTGGTGGAGGAAGACAGCCCCCCGGCCTTAATCTATCAAGGCACGCATGATGGGATTGTGGCTCCACAGATCGCGGAAGCGTTCCAGGAGGCTTATGAAGCAGCAGGGAACAGCGGGGCTGCCCTGATCTCAATGCCGCTGGCCAGTCATGGCAGCGACATGTATTTCTCCAGCTATTACAATCGTCCGTTCATGTATTATATGGAACGATTCATGTACCAGCATCGGTAGCACCCAGCACCCTTGCAGGACCTATATGGCCTGCGGGGTGCTTTTTTTGTAACAGCTGGCACTTGAAAGCAATGCGGCTCAGCAATTTGCTAATAAGTGGAAAGGGGGACGATTAAGCCTGCCGAAACTCTGTTTTTTCACATAAAAACTCGGATTTTTGCATGTGTGGGGACGATTGGTGAATCTATAATGAAAAGGGAATCGAAAGGACCAGCAGGTCAGAGCTAACGCTGGAGGTGAAGCTGACACGAGGAATGTAAGCGCAATCAGAAGTTGGCTATAGGGAAAATTGACATCAGAGCGGGCGGCTGCCAGGGGAGTGACGGGATGACGAACTTGAACCATGAATACGAACAGGATGGTGATCATGGATGGCAGCAAGGGGTAAATCTTCGATAGCTCGGACTATTATTACAGCGGCTCTGACGGTACCGCTCATGCTGACGGGGGCCTCTGGCTTAACCGCAGCGGAGCTTCAGGGCAAGAAAGGCGGTCAGCGTACAGGCATGCAGCTGGAGAGCTTGGACAGGGGGCTCGTCGCCGCCCATACATCGGAAGGTGTGTTCCTCAGCTGGCGGCTGCTGGCAGAGGAAGCGACAGGTTATTCGGCAGGCGGCCTGACGGGAACGGACTTCCACGTTTACCGTGATGGCAAGCGTATTGCAGCCGTAACGGACAGCACGAATTACCTGGATAAGGATGGAAGTGTGAATGCCAAGTATCATGTAGCTGCCGTATCAGGCGGCAGGGAGATTGATCAGAGCGAGGCTGTATCGCCTTGGGCTGACAGCTACTATGACCTGCCGCTGACCAAGCCGGAGGATGGTGTAACCCCCGCAGGTGAAGCTTATACCTATCGCGCGAATGACATGAGTGTCGGGGATGTGGATGGCGACGGACAGTATGAGTTCTTCGTTAAATGGGATCCTTCCAACTCGAAGGATGTCTCACAGGTCGGTTACACGGGCAATACTTACATTGACTGCTATACCATTGATGGCACGCTGCTGTACAGAATTGATCTTGGCGTCAATATCCGTTCTGGCGCTCATTATACACAGTTCATGGTATACGACTTTGACGGGGACAACAGGGCAGAGCTTATGTTCAAGACCGCACCGGGAACCAAAATCCTCCGGTATGACCGGGAGGGGAATGTCACCTCGGAAAAGTTCATTACGATGCCGAAGGACGATATTGCGGCAGGCTACAGCCATACGGATGATTACCGGATGAGCAGCAGCGGCTACTATGAGCATCTGGTGAAGATGTTCATGGGCTGGCATAGGCACGAAGAGGTTGTAAACGGCAGTTGGCCGAAGACGCTGGAGGAAAGCTGGGGAATTGAACAGCGCTACTCCTATCCGCTGTCTCGCGCTGATGCGGAGAGCCTTGCGGACTACTTTGTAGATGTGTATGCGACTTCCCGCAGTGCTCGCAACAACCTTCGGGCATTCGAGGGCTTCATTCTGGAAGGGCCGGAATATCTGTCGGTCTTTGACGGTCAGACGGGAGCCGAACTGCAGACCATCCATTATAAGCCCGGCCGCCATGACGACGGCCTCATGTGGGGCGATTATGCGATGTCGCGGATCGAGCCGGGCAACCGGGTGGACCGCTTCCTCGCAGGAGTAGCCTATCTGGACGGTAAGAAGCCGTATGCGGTGTTTGCAAGAGGTTATTACACGCGTACCACGCTTGTTTCCTACAGCTGGAACGGCAAGAGTCTTGAGGAATACTGGTATGTGGACAGCGGGTGGACGCCGATGACCAATCCGTTCAACGACGGACCGCATGGGCGGAACGGAACCGATCCGGAATTCGGAACGATTACGACGCAGGGAGCGCATTCGTTCAGCACGGCAGATGTGGACGGGGACGGCAAGCATGAAATTATATACGGCGGGGCAACGATTGATCATGACGGCTCGCTGTTGTACAGCTCCATGGACGTGATGCCGCCGCAAAGCGGAGCGCCTGGAACGACAGCGAGACTTGGCCATGGTGATGCCCTGCATGTTGCTGATATTGATCCAGACCGGCCTGGGCTGGAAATCTTCATGGTCTTCGAAGGCGGGCCTTGGGCACCGTACGGTTATGCACTGCGTGACGCCAAGACGGGCGAGGTCATCTACGGCGGTTATACCGGTAAGGATACCGGCCGCGGTATGATAGGCGACATCGATCCGGCTCACCGGGGCTTGGAAACATGGGCAGTCGGCCTGTGGACGGCGGATGGCGAGCAGATCGGAACCACAATGCCTGGTACGAACATGAATATCAAGTGGGCGGCCAACATGACGACCCAGATCGTGGACGGGGCAATCGATGCCACACCGGTTATCCGCGACTGGAAGCGCGGCATCCTTCTGACCGCGGAAGGAACGCGCACGAATAACCATACGAAGGGCAATCCGTCGCTCGTTGCCGATATCTTCGGCGACTGGCGTGAAGAGCTGCTTGTCCGCACCGTGGACAGCTCGGCGATCCGCATTTATCTGAGCACAGAGGTGACGGACCGCAAGCTCTATACGCTGATGCACGACGCACAGTACCGTACCGGCATTGCCTGGCAGAATTCAGGCTACAACCAGCCGGCCTACCCGAGCTTCTATTTCGCCTCCGATATGGACTGGTCGCAAGTGCCGCTGCACGAGTCTGCAGCCCCTGCACCGGATTCAAGGAATGAGCTGTGCAGCATGCTGACAGGCTACATTGCAGCAGGCGATGTGAAGGGCCCGGTAGCTGACAAGCTGAAGAACTCGCTAAAACAGGCCCTTCACCACGCAGACAAGGGCTCATATGAGCAGGCGATCAAGTTCATGGAGAAGTTCCTGTCAGAGCTGCAGGGCAAGACGAAGAATGATCATATTTCAGAGCTTGCCGCGAACAATCTGACCGCACTGGCCAAGCGGCTGATAACGGAATGGAGCCGGAACGTATAACTGAACCATTGTACACGGGATGATGGGCATTGTGGGGTGAAAGAATCGAAGAGAGAGCTTCCGCAGCTGGCGGAGGCTCTCTTTTTTGTGCCGCAGCCATCATCTTCAATGATTAAATTAGGAAAAAAGTAGGATAAATCATTGTCAAAATTACTCGACTCTATCATAATAGGAAGGAACTTTGACCCATATTAGGGGAAAATGATAGGAATGATCCGGGCTGATGCAGCCTGGGATTCCATACTTTCGATGAAATGAGAGGGAATTATGATGCAATGCTCAAATTGTGGACACACCGGTGAAGGCGGTAATTTTTGCGAGAAATGCGGAACGAGACTAATGCCGTCTGGTTCAGCGGGAGTAGAGACGGCGGCAGCTTCCGCTATGCCAGCTTCCGGGCCTGCTGCTCATCCGGGAGGACAGGCGCAAGCAGGTCCAGGCAGCACAGGACCAACTGTGACGGACCAGCTGAATCCTTACCTGCAGAAGGCGAAATCCGGCTCCAAGATGTACCTGAACTATTTTCTGAATACGCTCAAGAGCCCTTATACAGCAGGACGCCAGATGGGCGGAGAGCAGTTCGTGAACGGGATTATTACCATTGTGCTGTATGCCGTCCTGATTCCGCTTATGTTCTATGCATTAACACTTGGTGAACGGTTCCAGCCATCGTTCGGCAGCATGGTTATTAAACCTGCTATTACCTACGCTATCTTAATGATGCTTGTCACGGTTTACTGCTTCGCTGCTGTCAGATTGGCCAAGTCCCAGGCAGGCTTCAAGGAAGTGGCTGCGAGATTCGGAGCTTTTCTCGTACCATTCGTCGCGCTGCTTGTCGTTGCTTTCGTGTTCGCTGCCCTGAAGTCATCGCTGCTCGGCATATTCCTGCTGCTTGGGTTTGTCGGGGCGATCTTTACCGTTCCCGCCTTCGTTGTAAACAGCTTTAATAACAATCCAGGTACGGGTCTGGATGCGATTTATGGGACGGTCTTAACTTATGTCGCGACATTCATTACCCTTATACTGATGGCATCCTTTCTCGTTGATCAGATTGTCAGACAGCTGCCGTTTTCCTCCTATTAATAGCAACTGTGTGCACTTTACTTTATTGGAGGATAGGACAACATGAGATATTGCCGGGAATGCGGTACTGCCCTTTCGGAAGGGGCCCAATTTTGTAAATCCTGCGGTACATCTGCTTCTACCAGTACAGTTCAGTCTCAGACCGGGCAGCAGCGAACGGTGCAGCAGCAGGTGGTGGCCAAGCCAAGAGCACCGCTACCGAGGAAAGCAAAGATTCAACTTGCAGTGGGTGCATCCTTCGTTATTCTACTTGTGGCAGGATATCTGATCGGCGCTCATCTGACTGGCAAGGAACGGCTGATCGCCGGGTTTGAGCAGGCGCTTAATAAGCAGGATGCCAAGGCTGCTGCCCGTTATCTGACTTCAACCGATGAGCGGCTGGCGATCAATGAGGAATCGGTGGCAGGATTCATGCGTTATTTAGACGCCAATCCGGATGCGGTGAAGGAGGTGGCCGCCAGCCTTCAGCGCCAGTCATCCCGAATGGATGAGGATGCGTCGCTGACAAACGGTTACTACGGTACCCGGGATAATTACGGGCTGGATGGTCTGGTTGTATTGGAGAAGAAGGGCAAACAATTTCTCATCTTCGACAAGTTTGAGCTGACCGTCGAACCTGTCTACTTGACGCTTGAGACCAACTATAAGGATGTCAGCCTGCTCTTGGACGGCAAGGAGCTGGCGGTGACCGACAAGCTTGACTACAGCAAGACGTTCGGTCCTTATGTGCCGGGAATCTACAACCTGGAAGCGAAGCTGAAGAGCCATTATATGGAGCTTTCCCGCACAGAGGAGATTAGTCTAGTCGCAGTGGGCAGTAAGCAAATAGCAGACCTGTATCTGGAGGGACAAGATATATCCGTGTATACCGGGCTGGACGATACAGAGGGTCTTCAAGCCATACTGTTCATTAATGATAACGATACCGGCGTTAATCCGTTCGAGCAGTCTATGATTGGCCCGGTCTTAACGGACGGCTCTATGACAGCATCCATCGAGGTGGAGTATCCATGGGGCAAGATGCAGTCGGGCAAGGCGCCGATTGAGGACAGCTACGTAGATATCAAGCTTGCAGACAACGAGGATTTTCAACAGGGCATTATGGATCTGGTGGTCCTTAACACACGTGAGTTCCTAGAAGCCTTCACATCAGGCAAGGTGGATGGAATGACGACGGCGACAGAGGATTACAAAGCCGGCCTGCAGGAAAGCGTTGAGTACAACCAGCAGCATGGTTACAGTTATGCCGGCAAATATATGGCTACGGACTTTGACCTGGACTCCTTCCGGCTTTACCGGAGTGAAGGGCACTGGTATGTGACGCTTAATACACGTGAGCATGTCGAGGAGGATCACTTCTATCCAGATGAAGAGCCAGTCCTTGAAGAGCTGTCGAATATGTATGAGATTACGCTTGTATATGATGAATCGGCCAAGACGTGGCTGGTTGAGCTAGTCGAAAATAATTATGGCTTCAACGATGAGCATATGGTTACGCATACCGAAGAGAAGCCAGCGCTGTACACCAGCGTTTGGGCTGATGGCGGGGTCGCCGCTGCTGCAGCTTCCGCGTCTGTGGGGTCAGCTCTCGAACAGATGCAGGTCTTCATGAAGGATTATCTAAACGCCTCGGTTGAGGCGATCAATAACCGGGACTTCAGCTATGTATCCCATCTGATGGAACCTTCCGGACCGGCTTACAAGGAATCTGCGGATTATATCGTTTATCTGGAGAAGAAGGGCATTACCGAGGAGCTGCTGGGCGTTAAGGTCCAGAAGGCAGAGGAAGTGAGCGACGGGGCCTACGAGGTGACAACAGCCGAAAAGTATATGATTACCTCTAAGGACGGCACGTCCAAGAACCGCAAGTTCATCTCGAAATACAAGGTGGTGTTCAGCGAAACAGACGGCTGGCTGCTGCATACGCTGATCAGCACGGATGAGGAAGTATAGTTCCCGAGGCATATGTTAACGGGTCCATAGAAGAATGAAGAATGAGAAAGACACTGCAGGACGGGTCAATCCCGAAAGCAGTGTCTTTTTTGTTATTTTATTCGACATGGATAGACCTATTTTGTAATAATTGTGTTAGAATAGAGACATAAGAACTAGTTACATTCTCTCATTTATGTAAGCGGAGGGTCTGCTATGAAGAAGAAACGGCGAATACGAACCATTGTACCGGTTGCAGTCTCTATTGTGCTGTCTCTGTCCATGTTGGCGGCATGCTCGGATAAATATGCGGAACAGCCGGAGGTGGTGCCGCCATCCCCAGGATCACAAGCAGAAGCCGAATCAGGTGTGGTCGGCATCTTATCTGCCGGCGCCGGGCGTACTGCGGCACCTGCGTCAACCGCTGCACTTGCTTCCAATCAGGTCCAGGAGAGTGATCGTCCCGTGCCGCTTCTGGCGGTGGAGACAGTCCAGGCAATGCATGAGGCACTGTCCCGGGGGGACCGCACAGAGTATGCGCAGACTGCGGAGATACCTCGTGTGATGTTCACACCGGAAAGTCTCCAGGAGCTTCAGGAAGAAGCATCCGCGGTGTCTGCTGCCGAACGTACTCTGGAGCTGTATGACAAGTTTCTGTTAACAGCGCCTACCCTGCAGGAGTTTGAACATACATACGGCAGCCAGGCGGAGATCGTAAGGGAGCAGCGGAAGTCTGATTGGGTCCTATGGGTGGTTACACCGCTGGGAGGCGGTGCGAAGGTTGTTGACCGGGTGTCAATTTATGAAGGTGCCTTTGGCCTGGCCGCAGGCGCTGCTCAGGAAGAGCTGGCTGATGCCGGTATACGGGCTGCTATCGAGGACAGACGTTTCCTGTCGGAAATCTATACGACACCGATTCTGCCGCCAGAGCACATGGTTGCGCTGCTATATCAGGCGGCACAGGAGGGGAATGAAGCTGCCTTCACAGCAGCGGCCGGCGGTAAGGAAAGTTATTTTGCCAGACAGGACGAGGCGGCGATGAAGCCGTTCGCAGACTGGGTCAATCGTATCGGTACGGTGGAATCCCTGGTCATTGAGCCGCTTTACCGGGAGGAACTGGTGGAAAGCCGTGTCCAGGACTATGATGTCCGCTATGGGGATAACTGGCACTTCGTGGTCGTATGGGACAGTCTGGATGAGGCGGGTGCACGGGGCACCTACTGGATTCTGACGACAGAGCCTGACGGAACAGGCTACCGGGTGGAGCTGGCTTTCACAACGGAGCTGAACAGTATGTTATCAGCGGAATATTACAGGAATAATGAAGAGCTGGCTGGCTGAGGGAATAGGAAGCCGGAAAGCGGAATACCCAGGTGATATAGGTGAAGGGGGCGCTTCTACAGGGTGCTCTCTTCGACGTTAAGGCACCTGCAGCTTTGATTTTGTCCGGGGGCTGGAGCGGTTGCTGTCCAGGGATGACTGCGGACGGGCAGGGAAATCCACCTTTAATCAAACGTTTGCACAAAAGGGGGTTTAGTTTCGAGAGAAAATAAAAAAATCTAAGAATTTTTGTAGAAAAGCATTCTATTTTTGCTGTGAATTCATTATAATCGGTCTTAGAAACGAAAAAGCTGCACTGTTTAATGCAAACGTTTGCCTAATTGCTAATTAGAGAAAAGGGTGTGCAAACCATGAAGAGACTTAATCAAGTGGACAATTGGAAAATTATTGAGGAAGAGCTTCATAAGGAAGATTTTCGCTTGGCGGAGAGCTTAATGAGCCTTGGTAACGGACACATGGGCATGCGCGGGAACTTCGAAGAAGCGTATACTGGTGATTCGCACCGCGGTTCTTATATTGCGGGTGTCTGGTTCCCGGACAAAACACGCGTGGGCTGGTGGAAGAATGGCTATCCTCACTACTTCGGCAAGGTGATCAACTCGGTCAATTATATCGGTATCCGCGTATTAATCGACGGAGAGGAAGTGGACCTGCACAATGCGACAGTGAAGAACTACTACCGGGAGCTGGATATGCAGCACGGCGTTCTGAAGCGTACCTTCACGATTCTGCAGGGTGAGAAGGAAACCGACATAACAGCTGTTCGCTTCCTGTCTCTTGCGGAGAAAGAACTGGCGGTGATTCGTTACTCGGTGACACCGAAAAATTATAGCGGGACAGTTACCTTCATACCGTATTTGGATGGGGATGTGCGGAACGAGGATTCCAACTATGAGGAAGACTTCTGGCTCGGGGTAGACAGAGATGCAGGGGAATATGAAGCGCACCTGTCCGTCAAGACAAAGGAAAATCCGTTCGAGGCGCCAAGATTCCAGGTATCAGCTGCTATGAAGGTTGCCGTTGATGCTCCTGTCACTAGTGTAACCCATGCTCAGCAGGAGAAATATGTAGAGAACCGTGTAGACGTGAAAGCCGAGCAAAACCAGATGGTGACGCTTTATAAGTATGTGGCTGTAACGACTGACCGGGACCACGAAGCTGGCTTGTTGACGGCTAAAGGCAGGGAAATTCTGGCGCGTGCAGAGGGCAAGGGCTATGCGAAGCTGCTGGATGAGCATCAGCAGGCCTGGCTGCAGCGCTGGGAAATCGCCGATGTCGAAATAGAAGGCGATGCAGAAGCACAGCAGGGGATCCGCTTCAATCTGTTTCAGCTGTTCAGCACCTATTACGGGGAAGATGCACGCCTGAATATCGGTCCTAAAGGCTTTACAGGGGAGAAATACGGCGGTGCAACCTACTGGGATACGGAGGCTTATGCCATTCCGCTGTACCTGTCCACTGCCAAGCCGGAGGTAGCCCGCAATCTGGCGATCTACCGTCATAACCAGCTGGATGGGGCTTATCATAATGCGCGCCAGCAGGGCCTGCAGGGAGCGCTGTATCCGATGGTGACCTTCACGGGCGTAGAGTGTCATAACGAGTGGGAAATCACCTTCGAGGAAATCCACCGCAACGGCGCAATCGCTTATGCCGTGTACAACTATGTGAATTATACGGGAGATCACGACTACCTGCATCAATACGGCATTGATGTTCTGACGGGCATTTCCCGGTTCTGGACGGATCGTGTGCATTATCATGAGAAGAAGGGCCAGTATATGATTCACGGTGTGACAGGTCCTAATGAATATGAGAATAATGTCAATAATAACTGGTATACGAACCGCATTGCAGCCTGGACGTTGGAATACACACTGAAGGTTGTCGGGGAGCTGAAGAGCGGCGGCTACGGCGACCGTGTGCGCAACCTGTATATTACGGACGAAGAAACCGCCAAGTGGCAGGAGATTGTCGATAAAATGTATTACCCGTACAGCGAGGAGCTGGGGGTATTCGTTCAGCATGATACGTTCCTTGATAAAGATTTGAAGACGGTAGATAAGCTTAGCCCGGAGGACCGGCCGCTTAACCAGAAGTGGTCCTGGGACAAAATCCTTCGCAGCTGCTTTATCAAGCAGGCGGATGTACTGCAGGGCATCTACTTCCTGAATGATCAGTTCACAATGGAGGAGAAGCGCCGCAACTTCGAATTCTATGAACCGATGACCGTTCACGAATCCTCTCTTTCCCCTTGTATTCATGCCGTGCTGGCTGCAGAGCTGGGCATGGAGGAGAAAGCCTATGAAATGTACAACCGGACTGCACGGCTTGACCTGGACAACTATAACAATGATACCGAGGACGGCCTGCACATTACGTCCATGACAGGCTCGTGGCTGGCAATTGTCCAAGGCTTCGCGGGCATGCGTACAGCGAATGAGTCGCTCTCCTTTGCACCGTTCATTCCGGATGCATGGGACCGTTACAGCTTCAAGATTGTATACCGGGGGCATTATCTCACGATTAACGTGGATAAAGAGAATGTCACAATATCTCAAGAAGGTCCGGAGCTCATCTTCAGCTTGTACAATGTCAGCTGTACGCTGCCAGCGAACGGTGAGGTTAAAGCAGCCATTGAACGTAAGGCAGAGGTGGCGCTATGAGCAAGCTTCTGCAGGCATTTATCTTTGATCTCGATGGCGTCATTACAGAGTCGGCGGAATATCACTATCTGGCTTGGAAGGCGCTGGCCGAAGAGCTTGGCATTACATTCGACCGGGCATTCAACGAAGAACTGAAGGGTGTATCCCGAATGGAATCCCTGGAGAAAATTCTTGTGCTGGGCGGCCGTCAAGACGAGTTTACGCCTGAGCAGAAGGCCAGTCTGGCGGCGAAGAAGAATGATCATTACGGTACGCTGATCCAGCAGATTACACCGGCGGATATACTGCCGGGAATCGCGCCGCTGCTGGCTGAGATCCGCAGCCGGAATTTGAAGCTTGGGCTTGCTTCGGTCAGCAGGAATGCCTTTACGGTTATGGCATCGCTAGGGCTGAAGGATGAATTTGATGTCATCGTGGATGCTGCCGAAATCAAGAGAGGCAAGCCGGACCCGGAGATTTTCCTGACAGCCGCGCAGCTGCTTGGCGTAGAGCCATCGGCATGTATAGGTGTAGAGGACGCGGTTGTAGGCGTTGAAGCCATTAAAGGCGCAGGCATGTTTGCGGTAGGCATAGGGTCAGAGGAAACGCTGGCGAAGGCCGATCTGGTCTATGCGCACACGGGACTGCTGTCCTATGCGGAGATTGTAGAGAAATTCGATCAGGCCTAGTCTATACACAAAAAACAAGCGCTCCCCGGCATGTTCATTGTCCGGGGGCGCTTCTTTTGTACCCGGTGTGTGGGTTGTTAGAGGAAGATCATACCGAACAGCACCATGATAGAGCAGAAGGCGCTTAAGACGATACTAAGTACTATCGCTGCGGTAGAGACTGCCGCGGTTCTCCCGTTTCTCACTCCGAATAACCCCGCGACGCTGATCACAAGAGCCATTAAACTAAGATACAGAAGTACGTTGAACGGGGGGAGACCTGTCGCCTCTTCGAGCTGCCAAAGGACACTGCCGGACCTGGTCCCCGCATCCAGGAGAAGGAGCACACAGGCTAAAGGAAGAACCAGCGAGCCTATAGAGAGATGCCGGGCATAAGACTGAATAAATTTAGATATGGTAATCACCGCCTATTATTTCCTTATGCTGATCATACCGTGAAGGCTCCCATGGTACAAGGAGGAAAAGGAGGGTTTGCTGCGGATAAGCCGTATTTTTTGGCTCCTGGGATGTGGGGTGATACAATAGCTCTATAGGCTAGGTTAAGGAGGGAACGTCAGTGGAGGATCGGTATAATGAATTGAAGCAGCTTGTTGATGGCGGGGGCACGATCGTGTTTTTCGGAGGGGCGGGTGTTTCGACCGAAAGCCATATTCCGGACTTCCGCTCTGCCACCGGTTTGTATCAGATGGAGAACCAGCAGGCGTATCCGCCTGAGCGGATCTTGAGTCATAGTTTTTTTATGGAGCATACGGCGCAATTTTATGACTTTTACCGCAGCAAGATGATTTACCGGGATGCGAAGCCCAATCCTGCCCACCTGGCGCTTGCCAGACTTGAACAGGAGGGCCGTTTAAGTGCGGTCGTTACGCAGAATATAGACGGGCTGCACCAGGCGGCAGGCAGCAGGCGTGTATTAGAGCTTCATGGCTCCGTACAGCGGAATTATTGTATGGACTGCAAGGCCTTTTACAGCTTGGAAGATGTATTGGAAATGTCTGGCGAGATACCGGTTTGCTCCAAATGCGGAGGGACAATCAAGCCGGATGTCGTCCTGTATGAAGAGATGCTGGACATGGACGTGCTTGAGGAAGCAGCCAACGCAATAGCAGCAGCGGATATCCTGATTGTGGGCGGGACATCGCTTACAGTTAACCCTGCGGCAGGCCTTGTCCGTTATTACCCAGGCAATAAGCTGGTGCTTATTAATCAGTCGGAGACACCGTATGACAGCCGGGCGCGGCTGCTGATCAAGGACCGGATTGGTGCGGTTCTTGGCTCGTTGTTCAACTAAGGAGATGATCAAGTGATTGACGTAGGAGCGGCAGTTATAGAGGATGAACGCGGTTATATCCTTATTGCCCGGCGCAAGCAGGGAAAGCCTGAGGAGGGACTCTGGGAGTTTCCCGGCGGCAAGCTGGAAGAGGGGGAAACGGTACAGAGCTGCATTAAGCGGGAGCTTCTGGAAGAGATGAACCTGGACGTTGAGCCCGGCGAGCTTCTCGGTACGAATATCCATGCTTATGGGGAGCGTGTCATACGCCTGCATGCCTGCATGGCTGCCTATAAGGGGGGAGAAGTGCAGCTGACGGACCATGACCGGTATACATGGGTTGCGCGGAATGAGCTTCGCATGTTTGATTTTGCCCCGGCCGATATCAAGTTTGTCGACATGCTGGCAGCAGAATAAGATCCTCCTTGAAGAATGAATGATGGGCCGCATACATAATTGATTGATGAAGGTGTCAGACGGGAGGGTCTGATGACACATGAATGTCGAAGATCGCGGACACCAGTTCGGGGTTAGTGAGGAGATAAGAGGCTGGTAAGCCGGTCAAGCAGGGGCTGTCTCAGAAGTCATAAGGACCTAGGGACGCCCCTCTTCCATTGTCAAAATCTGAAGAAGACGTTGCTTAGCAAAGTGAAACCGGCCGAAAACTTTGATGAACCTTACCATCGCTATTCGCCTTCAAAAGGCCGATTCTGTTCTGTAACGAAAGTGAGCGTTGTTAGAGAAGTTCAGTGAAGAGGAGAGTTTCCTGAGAACATCTTAAATAATTGGGAAATCTGTAATTTACTAATGAAAATTGTAGAATTATGAAGGCACTTAATGAATGCGCTTACATGATATAGCGGCTTGTTGTTGTGTGCGGCGAGTGGAACGACCCGGAGAAAATGCTGGCGTCCTTCACCGCACCGAATGACCCCAATGTAGCTGTAACGGTACATTACTATCCGTATCAGTTCGCCTCGAACAGCTGGAATATGCCGGTATGGAATACGCCGGAGAACAAGGCAAGCGTGGCGGGCATCTTCAAGCAGCTGCATGACAAATATGTGGCGAAGGGCATTCCTGTTATCCTTGGCGAATATGCGATGATGAGCGACATCGTCTATTGGCCGGAAGCACGCTTCTTCATGGATAACGTGAACAAGGAAGCCTACAAGAACGGCATTACCACCATGTTCTGGGATGACGGCTGGAACAGCGGCTTTGACCGAGTGAACCTGAAGATGAAACCGGATAACTATATCAAGTACATTCTTAACGCCGCGCAGGGCATCCCGAATTCCTTCGTCTGGCCGGGTGAGTTCTATATCCGCGAAGGCAGTCCGGTAACGGATATTACAGCAGCGCTGGATCTGTACGGCAACACGCTGACAGATGTATACAATGGTACGGCCAGGCTTACGCGCGGTATGGATTACACGGTAAGCGGCACAACGTTTACCTTGAAGGCAAGCTATCTGAACAAGATTCTGGATGCGAGCAAGCTGGGCCAGCAGGCGGTGCTGACCTTCAAGTTCAGCCAGGGCGCGGATAACGAGGTCAATGTCATCCGTTACAAGCCAGCAACGGTGCAGCCGCTCCTTATTAATAAATCACAGCCGTTCACCGGCGATCTCGTGGTGCCGTTCAACTATAACGGCATGAAGATCAAGCATGCATGGGCGGTGGATGAGACCGGCCAGCCAGTGGATAAGGTGAACAACTGGACGAAGTATCTGGAATGGGGCGGCGACTATACGTATGACAATAAGAGCACGGTTACCTTCCGTAAGGATTTTGCGAACATGTTTGACCGCAATGCTACAGTAACCTTCGAAATGTGGCCGTCTGGAACGTAATGACTGGAGCACCTACACCCAGACCGATGACTATTCCTTCAATGCCACTGCGGCGAGTCATGTGGATGCAGCCAGGATTACTGGCTATATATCTGGCAGTCTGGAGTGGGGGATAGAGCCCTAAATAGAATAATTTATACTTGAGCCGATTAGAGGATGGTCAATTCTGGTTAATTCCAGAAGGGCCGTTCTCTTTTTTTTTTGCCGTCACGGAAGTAATTTGGTCAATTGGAATCTACGAACCTTTTGACCCTGCGGCCAAGATTGATATAATGATAGAACATTCTACCAACAAAGCGAGGTAATTATGCGAGCATTCATGTTGACAGTCTTTGTTGTATGCGTAGTTGTGAGCTTGACATGGTCTTCGTTCGGCGCAGCCGGAACAACGGGCACTCTGTACAAGGTTTATGCAGATTCACTTAATGTACGAAGTGAACCGGCCAAAGGCGCTGAGGTTGTCGGAAAGCTGAACAGTGGCGACTTGGTGAGAGTAACCAAGGAAACGCATGGGTGGATGAACGTAACGAACGAGCATGTAACCGGATGGGTGGCAGGCTATTATCTTAAGAAGGTAAATGGTGCCGCCGTTCAGACAGCAGCTGTTACAACCGCATCTGGAAGCAGTAAGGCATCCACAGCGGCGGCTGTAAGCACGAGCAGAACAAACGCCACCGTAACAGCGGATACGCTGCGTGTCCGGTCGGGCCCTGGGCTAGGGTACCGGGTTGTAACCGGGGTGAAGAAGGGAGACCTTCTGATCGTGCTGGAAAGCCGTGAAGGCTGGCTCAAGATACGTACGGAAGCAAAGGAAGAGGGCTGGGTGTCAGCGGATTATGTGGCGCTCACCAGCACATCAGCCGGCTTGGCTGTGACCACAGCCTCTATAAGCGGTGGAGGTTCCACAGGTTCTCTCAGTGGAAGAACGATCGTGGTCGATCCTGGCCACGGGGGCAGTGACCCCGGCATGATCGGTACTACATATGAAACTGTTGAGAAGGAAATTAACCTGTCCACTTCCATGTATCTGGCAGAGGAATTAAGAGCACGCGGTGCTAAGGTAGTTATGACACGGACAAGCGATGATGGCAAGCCATCTCTTGCCGAGAGGGTCAGATTAGCTTCAACCTCAGGCGCTTCTGCCTTCGTAAGCATTCACTATAATTCCTCTCCGAAGCAAACATCAGGAACGCTCACCTTCTACTACTCGAAGGATAAGGATGAGCCGCTTGCGCGGGCAATCGAAACCCGGCTTGGCCAAGCAGACACAGGCATCAAGAGCAATGGCATTGCATTCGGCGACTACCATGTTCTGCGGGAAAATGCTGTTCCGTCCGCCCTCGTGGAGCTTGGATTCCTTACCAACGAGCGTGATGAAGCACAGGTTCGTACAACGTCCTACCAGCGTAAGGCAGCAGCCGCCATTGCGGATGGACTGCAGGACTATTGGAAATGATGGGATCAAACGGGTCAGAAGCGATTCCGACCGCAGCCGGAATAAAAGGAGCCGAACAACCTAATGGCGCAGAGTAAATATTATGTTGTATGGGCCGGTCATAAACCGGGCATCTATACGAGCTGGGCGGAATGCCAGAAGCAGGTCAATAAGTTTCCGCAGGCAAAGTTCAAGTCCTACGGCTCGCAGGCTGAGGCAGAGAAGGCATTTAAGGAAGGGGCCGGAGCCCATTGGGGACAGGGAAGCGCCAAGAGCGGAGGCGGTTCTGCCAGCGGCTTCAGACGGCCGGCGGCTGTCACCCTGGAGGAAGCCGGTGAGATCGATTACGACAGCATCTCGGTCGATGTCGGCACGCGCGGCAATCCTGGGCCAGTAGAATACAAGGGCGTTGACACACGTACCGGTGAGATTCTGTTTGCATACGGACCGGTCAGCAAGGGGACCAACAATCTCGGTGAATTTCTGGCTATTGTCCATGCGCTGGAATATCTTCAGGAACGCGGCAGCAGCAAGACGGTGTACAGCGATTCGGTTAACGCGATGAAGTGGGTCAGGCAGAAGGCGGTAGCCACCACGCTTCCCCGCGATGCATCGACCCGCGAGATCTGGTTCCTGATTGATAAGGCCGAGCAATGGCTGCGGACTCACACCTACCCGAATAAGGTTTTAAAGTGGCAGACTCACCTGTGGGGCGAAATAAAAGCGGATTATGGCAGGAAGTAAGAAGGAGCCATGGACTCTTAAGACAAGAAGGCTGTCTCAGGCAGGAACCTGCCCGAGACAGCCTTCTTTGCGGTATACTCAGTCCGTCTGCATTAAATTACGAATGCGCGGGAGATGATTACCAGCAGAATGAACAGAACCAGAATTGCACCAGTCGATGTCCACAGACCTGCACCTGCTACTGGGGCACAACCTGCACCTACACCTGCACCTACGCCTGCTCCGTATGCCATTTGAGAATCACTCCATTCTTTAAGTTTAGAAGCTCTCACTTCTCAACACAGCATATGTGGAGGCATAGCTGCCGGTATAGACACATGACGGGGGATTTCTTATTTGGGCAGCAGCAAAAGAGTCAGCCGGCTGGGTGGGAAGCGTGCGGCACAAAAAGCGCCTGTATTCCGTGTACCGGAACACAGGCGCTTTTTTTTGGCATACATAGAGAGGGTTTGACACACAGGCAGCGGGGCTTCTAAAGGCGGCCGCTCTCTGTCTGCGAACACATCATTATTCAGTCAGCGTATTGTTTTGATTCAACTCGTACGAGGTATCCGGTTGTGTATCCGGACCATCCAGCGTCACATCATTATCGGCGTTACCGCAAGCGGCCGCACCGAAAGCAAGTGATACACTCATGACGGCGGTCAGAAGCAGCTTCGACCATTTCATTTTCAGCATCGGAACAACCTCCTTTCCAGAGTAAGGATTATCTGCTCTCTATAGATATAACCGCGCACCGTTTCCTCAAACTCAACTCACAGTTAGAAATGATTAATGTTTCAGTGCGCCCGCGGATGGATATCGCTGTCCGGCCCCCAGGATGCAGTGTCCAGGTTTTCATGATATGGTAATAAACAGGCGAATATAATGGTAAAGGAGAATACAAAGTGGTTCAGTGGCTGATTTATGCGGGTTTTGCATGCCTGGCGGTATCGGGCTTTGCGTTAAGGGGATTCTCAGGGGTAGACCGTGAGCAGGGACAGTACCGGACGGAGGAGCCGCAGGACCGGCAGCTGAAGCAGAAGCTTGTCAATTGGTCGGCACTGCTGGCCGTTGTCTTCTTCCTGTTGGCCGGTCTGGCGGCTTGGCTGATGTAGACAGCAAACGATATGGTGAACGTGCTACAGCAGAGAAAAGCGGCCGGTCAGCTTCTGTGCCTCGCTCTTCAGCATCGGAGGCAGCACGACAACTGTCAGGGAGCCCGAGGGGACCTCGGTATGCCCGGCGTCACGGATGGCCAGGTAACCGCTGCCGGCAAGCTCGGCTAGCTCATTGGCCTTGCCTTTCAGCACGATCTTGCGCTGTCCCGATTCGAGCCAGGCGCGGAACAGCTCCTGGCTGCCACCCTTTTCATTGAGCAGGGCATGCAGGGTAAGGGTAGTAGCGGCATGCGCTGTTTGAGCGGCAATTTTACCGGCTGACATGCCAAGATCATGGTTAACGATGTAATACTGTACGATGGGGTTATCCTTGCTGGCAGCTGAATCCATTAACAGGCTCATTCCTTTCGTGTCTCAGATCTATTATTCTATTACCAGTATACGACAGAGGACATAGATTTATGAGTGCCCTAGAAAACAGGGGGCCGTCGGGACAATGGATGTCCCGACGGCCCTTTTCGAATACAGCAGCTTATTCGATCTTCATGCCCGGGCTGCCGGAGCCCTCCTTCTCTGCAGGGTAGTGCAGTGTCCCCTGCTCTTCCATGGTCTTCAGGCTGTTCGCCTTCAGTACCTGCTCAGACAGGGTATACAGGGTGTCCCCCGCATACAGAATACGGCGTACGGATTTCTGGTCATTCAAGCCGTAATGCCCGCTTCTGGCATAATCCTTCTCTGTCAGATGGGTAATGCGCTCCCGCAGCTCGAAGCCCTTCTCCGTATCGATCCTGTAAACATAAGCGCCTTGGTACGTAAACTCCCCGTAGGCGGGAATGCCGCCGGTCTCAATTTCAGGAGAATCCTCCTTGATTTCCATTACGGTAACCGGGAAGGCGAGAAGTCCCTTGCTGCGCGAGAAGAGAAGCGCTCTGTGGTCATTCAGAAGCTCGGAATGAGTTCCCCGGTCGCCGATCACAGTCTTGAACTTCTCCTTCGGCTGCGAGACATCGGTGACATCGAATAAGGCGATCTTCATGCCTTGGTAGAAGGCCGTAACCTCATCCGGCCCGCTTCCCTTGGCAGGAAGGGTAATGGTTTCCTTGCCGAAGCCGATCAGGTGGTGTTCGTCATAAGGATGCAGATAGTCGCTGTAGCCCGGTATCTTCAGCTGGCCCAGAACGGAAGGCTCGAACGGATTCCGCAGATCAATGGCGAACAGCGGGTCGACATTTCGGAAGGTGACCATGTAGGCGCGTTCCCCCATGAACCGAACGGAATAGATTCGCTCCCCTGGCGCCAAACCCTCAAGTGTCCCGGCTCTGGCAAGCTGCTCATCGAGCACATAGAGATTGTTCCTCGAGGCAGCTTCCCCAGAAGCCCACATGTCACCGCTGGTCGTGGCGATACGGAAATAACCGTTGTGCTCATCCATGGAAAACTGATTCAGCACGCCTCCCGGTACAGAGCCTTCTCCAATATAAACCGTTTTACCCTGATCCAGCCTGAACTTGTGAATAACGGTCGTTTGTTTGACTGTATTGTGGCCATCCTCATACTTGGCAATTGCCACATAGAGGTGCCTGGCGGAAGCATAGACCGTCTGGCCAGAGCCCATATAGGCGGAGACCTGCAGCTCCTCTTCCGGCTTGCTCAGGTTGACAGAACCGACCAGGAGCATACTGCTTTCAGGCGATTCCGGAAAATAGCGGATTTTATCGAGAGGCAGAAGCCTCTGATCTCCAGTCCCGCCGGAGAGTGAATCGCTGTAGACCGGCTCATAGGCTGCGCTGTTGTTTTCTTCCCCTTCCAGTGCCCGGTAAGGATAATTAAATTTGTTCGTAAGCACATACAGCGAGCTGCCGATCTTGCGTGAGGTCAGATAATTTCCTTCCATCTGGGTCTGCCGCTTCAATGCGGGCTGCCCGCTGCCGGATATCTCATAGATAAGCGTGCGGATACTGCTTCTCATGGGCATCCACAGTTCACTGCTCCGCGTGCGCAATACCTCATTGTCCGCCGTAACAGCTTTATCGGTGCTGCCATCCCCGGGGCCCGGCTCAATAGCGATAGGCTGTTGATATTGCCCAATGACAATCAGATGCTTGCCGTCGGCGTACAGCTGCTGGGGGTAGAAATGGTCTTCTTCCTTGTAGGTCAATGTTGCGGCGAGCTTGGGGTCTGCCGCGTCACGGATATCGGTGATGAATACACGGCTGCCGCTGAGCTGATAGATGAACCTGCCGTCCGTCTTCGCCCAGTCCGCTTCATCCACACCCTCCACCTGCACATTCGTGGACGAGTGACTGTCTGTAACGCCCGCCGCTGGCGCAGCCGTGTCGGCCGCATTCTTGCTGCTTCCGCCGTCGGCCGCTCCAGCGCTCTCTTCTTTGACTGGCCCTCTGTCAAAAGCCTGGACGCTGCGCTGCTCAGATGCCTCCAGGAGCTCATTCATCTTCTCCATCGTACCGACGACAGGGAGCTCAGCCGGCTCCGAGATCTGCACTGTGCGGCTCTTCGCCTCCCAGGCCACAACAGCACCGAGCGATTCCGTAATGGCCCGCAGAGGAACCATGGTAACGCCAGCCTTTACGTATGGAGGCTGGTCCAGCTTAACCGTTACGCCGTCTGTCTTCAAGGTGGTCCCGCCAATTGTCAGAACGGCGGTCCGCCCTTGCCGGGCAAGCTGTACGGAAGCAGGAGTCCTATCATCTCCATGGCCGGTCCACTTCACTTCCGCCTGCATCGCTTCTGCTATCTGCCGAAGAGGCACCATTGTCGTGCCTTGATGCTTAACCGCCGGCGTGCTTAGCGCAAGCTCCTGGCCATTCACTACAATCCTTATGCCGGTTTCTGCCGCTGAGATGTGGGACTGTGTCCGCGGAGCTGATGCGGCTGCAAGTATCAGCAGTACAGCGAGAAGCGCCGCAAGGACTGGCTTGCTAAACCTTTTACCAATTGACATTTCAACATCAACCTCCCTATTAATGGATGCGGGTTTGCTATGCTCATGTCTGGTTTCTATTGTCTCTTACAGATGTCTCTTACAGGTACAGACGTTTAAGGGGAGGGGATTGTTGCAATTTATGGATTGGTTGTATACACAGGTTTCCTAGCCTACCCGGCCCGCTGGGCGCATACACTACGGTGAGGATCAGAACAGGGCGTAGACATGAATGAACCAAAGGGGGCAAACGGATGGGCCGTGTGCTATTGTTTCGCAAAGCGATATTGTCGGTGACGGGCAGCCGGCTGGTCAAGGGATTTGTTACCACATACGGCATGCGTCTAGGCGCAGGGAGATTTGTGGCGGCGGAATCGCTCGAGAATACAGTGGATAAGGTCAAGGAGCTGAATGCGCGGGGACTTGCGGTAACGCTTGATTATCTCGGGGAGAGCGTGGACAGCAGGGAGATGGCGGCAGAAGCGGCTGAGGTGGTGCTGCAGACGCTTGATGCCATTCATGCGCACAGGCTGGATGCCAATGTGTCCGTCAAGCTGACACAGCTTGGACTGCTGCTTGATGAAGGTTACTGCATAGAACTGATGGACCGGATTGTGGGCAGGGCGAGGGAGCTAGGCAATTTCATCCGGATTGATATGGAGGACAGCTCGGTAACCGAGGTTACCCTGCAAATCTATGAGCGCCTAAGGGAACGTCATGGCGGCGAGCATGTGGGAGTCGTCATTCAATCCTACTTGTACCGCACAGCCAGGGACCGGAAGCGCCTGGAGAAGCTGGATGCGAATCTGCGTATTGTAAAAGGGGCCTACAGCGAGCCTGCCGATATCGCATTCCCGGACAAAAGGCAGGTCGACAAGCAGTATATCGCATTGGCAGAGGAGCATATGCGGTCAGGCTGCTACACGGCGATTGCCACGCATGACCGGAAGATCATAGAGCGTCTGAAGAAGGTGAAGAGGACCCATTCCGGCAAGCCGGTCCGCTGTGAGTATCAGATGCTGTACGGCATCGCGGAGGATTTGCAGGATGAACTGCTGAAGGACGGTTATAAGGTAAGGGTGTACACTCCCTTTGGCGAGCAGTGGTACGCTTATTTCACCAGACGGATCGCAGAGCGGCCCGCCAACCTGTTCTTTGTGATGCGCGGTATGCTGGGCAGGAAGAGGAGGAGGGCGCGTTAACAGAGGCATCATGGGCACCCGGTGGTTGATGCGGATTTATACAGCTAGGCTGTCTGGAACGGCCCAAAAGAAGAGGGGCTGCCCGGTTGTCAGCAGGTCTGACAACGGGCAGCCCCATGCCATTGCCTGGTGCGGCAGGGGTTATCCATTCAAGCGCTTATGGTTATGGTGTGCAACCGTTAGGAGCGCTACATAGACAGGCTGGACATTAAATTTCTTGCCAAATTCAAACTTGTAAGTGCTCTGCTGAATGCTGCTGCCCTTATGGTAAGGACTCGAGATGTAGGTAATCGTAATTTCGCTGTCATCAAAGCCGGTGCCGCCTGTTTCCAGGGTAACCTCAAAGATGGAGCTCAGCGGTATGGAAGCGACTCTTGTCTTACGGCCTGTCACACCTTGGTGGTCAATGAAAATCAGCCGCTCGTCGGTAATCATGAATGTGTCTCTGACCAGCTTGAAGCCCATCTGAATTTGCTCATTCGGCATGAGATATTGGCCGTACTGACTGCCCAGCTCCTGCACCGAAACATCCGAATAGTTGCCTAATAGTCCGCTGAATAAATTTGCCATGATGTTCATCCCTTCAGGTCTTTAAGAATAATTGCTCCACATATCCAGGTAGGCAGCAGGCTGCGTGCTCGGATATACCCCGATTGTATTTCATGCCCACGATATTGTAAATCCGTAAGTTTTTAGGCCCCGCTGATGGGCTGCTGAAGACAAAGTGCCCGGATGAACGAATCGAGTTCGACAGCCTGCCGTACAGGCTGTCTTTTATTATAAAATAGAGGAAACGATTGACAATGGAGGCGGCTCTTATTAATATGTATCTAACAGATATATCTGTTAGATACATTGATAAGCGGGTGATTTTTTGGCCAGGAAGAACAACACAATGTTTGCCATTATCGGGATATTAACGCGAGGTCCGCAATCCGGTTATGACATCCGCAAGCAGTTCACCGAATCGCTAAGTTACTTTTGGAGTGAGAGCTATGGACAAATTTATCCCATGCTGAAGGAAGCGGTGAGCAAGGGATATGCCGAGATGCGTGTAACCGGCCATCCTCGGCAGAAGAAGGTCTACAGCTTAACGGATGAGGGACGTGCCGTATTTCGGTCATGGCTGGCCGAGCCTGTAAATCCAATTAATTACCGGGATGAACTGCTGCTGAAGGTGTCATTCGCGGGGATGGAGGAGGATGAGATTATCATGGGGCTGCTTCGCCAGGAGAAGGTGGAGCTGCAGCAGCGACTTGATATTCTTAGACTGCAGGAAGAAGATTTGAAGGCTGTGTATGAGACAAGAGAGTTCCCGACCTGGCTGCTCACGCTTCGCTATGGGATTCTCTCGACGGAGGCCAGACTCAGCTGGTGCAGGGAAGCCCTGCAATTATTGGAAGGGAGAGTGGGTAGCTAGTGGAATGGAGCGGATTCTGTGAAGTAAACGGCACGAAGCTAAGAACAGAGGTAAAGGGAGATGGGGAGGTGCTCCTGCTGCTGCACGGCGGGTATTCGAACATGACGGTATGGGATGGGCTTGCAGATCAGCTGGCCGTAAGCTATACCGTTATCCGGTATGACCAGCGCGGCTATGGAGAAAGCGCAGCCCCTTCAGAGCCATTTTTCTACTATGAGGATATCAAGGCCGTTCTCGACTACTTCGGCATCAGCAAGGCACATATCGCCGCTTCTTCCTTCGGGGGAGCAGCAGCACTCGATTTTACGCTGGCAAATCCAGAATATGTTGGCAAGCTTGTGCTTGTCGCTCCTTCAATCCACGGCTTGAAGTATCCGCTGCGCATGCAGTGGGAGGGCATGGCCGATTACCTGCTTGTGAACCGGGTGGGGATCGAGAAGGCTGCCCAGCGGTTTATGAACAGCAGGTTCTGGCGCTACCTCATACCGCGTAACGAGAGCCGGGCGCAGAAGCTGCTGGAGATGTACACAGCGAATAAGGTATTCTACAGCAGCCGCCCAACGCTTGCAAAGCCGCTGCAGCCTCACGCGCTTGGACGGCTTGAGGAGGTCAGGCAGCCGGTGATGATAATCGAAGCAGGGAGTGATCATCCCTTCAACAGAAAGGCCTGCCAGCTGTTGGATACCCGGCTTCCGGACTCGAGGAAGATCGTCCTGGCGGGAAGCGGCCACTATCCGCATCTTGAGTATCCTGTAGCAACAGTTGAGCTTTTGGCGGCTTTCCTGAACGGCTCCTTAGACCACATTGATAATGATATCATCCACCCAGAAATCAATTTGTCCTGAATCACAGACCGCACGAAGAATAAGCCGCGCCCTGCAGGCTCCCGCAGGTACAACGGAGAAGAAATTGGTGCTCTTGTTCTCCCAATCGCTGGACGACTCATATTTCGTGTAAATGGCTGTATCCATCATTTGTCCCGCATAGTTAAAGTACTTGATATCAACTTCGGCACGGCCTCTGCCGGTAAGCCGGACTTTTCTCCACAGCTGTCCGCACAGCAGCTTCTGAGGCAGAACGGGGAAGTCCTGGTAAACGCTGGAGGCAGCCCCGGCTGTGGAGGAAAGGTTGAAGGAGCCCCCGCCAAATTTCTTCTCCGCAAGGTCTACGGCAAACGACGAGCCCTCTGTGACAAACCAGCCATCCGTGCCATTGCTTGCATCCCCGTTATAAATCAGGTTTAACGATTCAGCCACTGCGAAGCTGTTGGAGTGGCTGCCTATGGAGAGGCCGTCCGCCTGTACACGTCCCCTGCCGCTGACCAGCAGCTGCCGGCCGCCACCGCTTTTCTCCATGCTTTTAAAGGGCAGGTAATTGCTGGATGGTGTTAACCGGATATTATGCAGGGTTAGGCCATGCTGCGTGTTATCGTCTGTGACATAGAACATCGTATCGAGGAATTCATCCACCTGGTCACCAGGAGGAACGATTACCGTATTATTTACATACACGGAGGCGCCAGGATGCTCGATGCGGATTCGGTGCGAGGTGGAAGCTTTGCTTCCCGGCCGTTCCAGGTGGCACTGCTCAAGGGTGACGACTGCATCCCCGTTGACCGTAATATTTGAGTTGTTGAAGGAGGTCATATGGAAATGAAAGGTGCCTGTCCCGATCACCCAATGGGCACCGTTATCGAAGAACGCACAGCGTTCAAAGCTGATATTCTCTCCCATATTCTTCAGCACGGGCGGCACATAGTGAGCTCCCCAGCGGCTGATGACCCGCACGAAGTTAACCCGCCAGGCATTATGCGTAAACCGGATATTGTAGGCGAAGCCCTCCAGATTAACATCCGATACTTCAAACATGGAATTGTTCGGCAGCTTTGAGTCGCCAATGAGCAGGCCGGTTGTTCCTTTGAGCGGGCTGTCCTGCTGGCTGGCGGCCTTAAGTGTAACCCCGTGAAGGGCAACATGCGTGTTCTGATACTGCTTCATATAGTCGGCAGAGGCAAACAGATGGATGGCGACAGAATCCCGCAGCTTCTTAAAGTTCAGCACGGTTCCAACGCCTGAGATGGCATAACGGGATACGTCGATCTTCACGGTCCGGGTCAAAACAAGCTCAGCGGCATCCAGTTGAATGACCGCGTACGGATACGACAGCGCTTGACGGATTGCCCGCTCCAGGCGGCTGTCATCCGTCCGTTCCTTGGTGAGCCGCCTGCCTAACGTTATGACAGCATTAGAGTTGGCTCCGGCGGGGGTCCGGGCACTCTCAGCATAGACCATATTCCCGGTTTCCATCCCTGTATCCTGCAGCACCCTATTTGAGGGAAAGAACCTTCCGCCTAGAAAGCTGGCCCCGGCTACACCAAGCAGGGCAACAAACTGTTTTCGTGTAAATTTCTTGGCCAAACCGCACACTCCTTCCACTTTCCATTACCATACCATGAGCGGCGGGCAATTCCGATGGGCTTTAGGCAGGATGTTTACGGTGTTGTTCTGGCTTGTTCGACAAAATGGGCTATTGACCTTCACGGGGGTTGGCGAATATCTGCTGCCGCGTCAACGCATTTAGTGAAGTGACGCATCCATATAACATTTGAGGAATCGTTATACAGGCGCAGACAAAAAGGTGTAGAAGTTGGTAAATTTTAAATGGGTGAAGGAGCTGGTATATGCTAAAATCAGGTATTGGCACCAAGGAGGCACATGATGGCTATGCATAATGAGAGGGTTGAATATTCATTAATTCCCGGCGAGCTGAACAGGCTTCAGGAGCTAAGAGAACTGAATTTAGTCGGGACCCTGCCTGAAGAATCGTTTGACCGTATAACCCGGATTATACAGCGGGTTTTCCATACTGGCGCTTGCGCCATATCTCTGATTACAGAGGACAAGCAGTGGTTCAAATCCTGCATGGGCCTGCCTCCAGAGCTGGAGGAAGCCCGTTCAACCAAACGGGAACAATCACTCTGTCAATATGTGGTTGCCTATAGAGAACCGCTTATCGTGAATAATGCGCTTGAAGACCCGAGATTCAGGCACAACCAGCTGCTGCAGAAGTATACCGTACGCTTCTATGCGGGTGTTCCGCTGATTTCCTCCAAGGGCAATGTGCTCGGCAGCCTGTTCATTATGGACGGGGAAAACCGGGAATGGACGGAAGCGGACACGAACCTGCTTGTGGAATTCAGCCGGTGGGTGATGTCTGAGATTGAGCTGCGGCACAAGAACCGCCTGCTTGACCGGGTGTCCGGTCAGCTTCGCGTACTTAGCTATACAGACCCGCTTACGGGGATGTATAACCGCAGATTTCTGGAAGAGCTGCTGGACAGCAGCAGCTATGCGGCAGAAGGCACAGCTGGCCCTGTTGCGGCTGTTATGATCGATGTGGATCACTTCAAGCAGTTCAATGATACCTATGGGCATATTGCGGGAGACCAGTGTCTGAAGCAGATTGCACAAGTCATGGCTTCTGTATTCCATCAGGATACCTGCAAGGTGGCACGGTACGGCGGAGAGGAGTTCGTCGCGGTGCTGGACAACACGTCTGCAGAGGCGGCCATGGAGCTAGCCGAGCTTGTCAGAACAGAGGTCCGCTCTCTGCAAATCCCGCATGCAGCTTCCCCTGTCAGCAGCTTCGTAACCTTAAGTATAGGGGTTGCGGCTGTCAACGCCTCGGCAGAGCCCGTATCAGAGCAGTTAATTTACCTGGCAGACCAGGCTCTGTATGCGGCCAAGCAGGCTGGCAGAGACCGGATCAGCTTGTTTGGCAGAGAAACGATTAAGTAGCCTATACATAGGAGAAAAAGAGGGAAGCAAGGCGTCCATAAGCCCTGCTTCCCTTTAGTTTGCCCGCATGGGCATGCCTTTAGGGCGGGCCCATATGCTGCCGCGGTCTTCTATGGATGAAGACCGCCATTCGCCGGATGTTCGTAGGTGATGGGCAACCCCTCGAAATAGACGATCTGGGCGATTCGCATATGTAATGCTTTTCCCCCTGCATTCAACTGGATATGGTCGACAGCCACGCCGCTTAAGATTCCTTCCACCCGGCCTGCTGTGGTCACGACGCCAATCTGCTGGCCGGTATGCCTGCTTAGATGGTCTACGAAGACAGGTTCGTAGCTTAGCCCATAGTGATGAGGCTGAGGCACAACCGGGATTGCACCGATCACGGTTCCGGCAGCCGGCTGATAGCCGACCTGCAGCGGCTGCACAACGGGACTCAGAGGTGCTGCTGTTTCGTCCATTGCTATTCCCCCTCGACTGCTTATTCTCCATTATATATGCCGCGGGAAAGCGGGTTATGTAGCTCAGAGCCGCAGGTCATGAAACCTTCCGCTTGGGCTGGGCGTCAAATGATTGGCGGCAGGTGCCGCAAGATAAGAATGGAGGCGCTAATATGAATGAGCATTCATCTGTGGCAAGCGATAAGAAGAACAGGAGCAAGAGGTTGTGGGCTAGAACGCTGCTGGCGGGTGCTGCGGCAGGCATCCTGCTGGTTCAGGCAAGCGTAACAATGATGACGGGCACAGCTCGGGCCGAGCAGGCTGATATTTCGGTGAGGCATAACTATCCGGGGCCTACACACTCTTCACCCGTCGTTAAACCCGTATGGACCGCCCAGGTCGATAATTATAAGAATCATGAAATGCAGTATGGACCAGTTCCACAAGCGGCGGCGGCGGATGGGAGGGTCTTTGCTTTCTCCGGCGGGAAGCTGGCTGCGTGGGACGCTTCAAGCGGCAAGCGCATGTGGACCTATGGCAAGGATTTGGTGCCGATGGTCACGTATGGTAAAGGAACTGTTTATGGGTTTACGGTTGACCACAAGCTGTATGCTGTTAATGCCAAGACCGGCAAGCAGAAGTGGGTATCGAAGGAATCCACCTGGATTGACACACGGGTACGGACTGAAGCGATTATCCCGGCGGAGGACACCATCTATGTGATTAAGGGAAGCATGACCTTCGCCTTTGATGCTACCAGCGGCAAGCTGCGCTGGAAGGCCAATGAGCCAATGGCCGATGATAATGGAACCGAGTATCTCGCGGAAGTGGACGGGGTTGTGCTTCGGACCTTTATGGTTCAGGGGGCGCTTACTTCGGTTCAGCTTGATGCCTTCGACAAGAAGACAGGCAAGAAGCTGTGGGGGCATTTTGGACAGGGAGAAGGGATCAAGGTAGAGAATGGAATAGTGTACTCTGTACACTACCGCTATATGCAGGATGAGGAAGATAAGCCGGAACACAGTGTCGTGATCAATGCTTTTAACCTGAAGACCGGAGACAAGAAGGGTGAGCGGGTATACAGCTGGAAGCTGGAAGGCGAGCCCCCATATTCGTACAGCTGGGGACAGATTTTACTTGAGGGGGATGACCTCTATGTCGAGCAGGATGACAAGATCGCTGTATATGATTTCGGAAGCTATAAGGAAGGTTCCAAGCCGGTTCGTACCTTCACCAAGCCAAATGACGACAAGCTGCAGCTGCTGGGGATAGCGCAGCAACGGCTTATGTACCGGGACTTTGAGACGGGTGAGCTAACGGGCGTTAAGACGGTAAACGGCCAGAAAATTGATTTGCGGGCGGAAGGGATGCCCGTGCAAATCGATATTTATGGTAAGGCATTGTTCAGAGGCCAGCAGAATGGTATTTTGCACGGGATGGATCTGATGTCCGGCCAATCGTTATTCCAGGTAAGAACGGGAGCAAGTGAATATGCACCTACTTTAAAGACAGATGGCATCATCATTATTCAGACACCGGGAAAGCTTACAGCCGTGAAGCTGCCGAAGGCACTTAGGTAGTGGGTTTTAAGGCGATCTGGCGGGCATATCCAGCTTACTCGCCTCTTTGATGGCTTTGATTCTACCTGAACTAACAAAAAGAGGGGACCCCACAGCTCATCTCTGATGACTGATGGGTCCCCTCCACGCAGTTACGGGGTATAAATATTAGGCTGGCCGGGTGCCGTCATGCCTTCGCCAAGATAGAAGCTGGTGTGCGGCGGCTGATTGTACCCGGTGTTCTGCCAGGCGATGCCGAGCCGATAGACCGGATCATGCATCAACGTGTGCAGCTTGTGGGAGGTTGCGGCAGTTGTCGTATACAGCCGGAGTGCATTGCCATCCGAACGCGGCCAGATAACCTCTTCCCGCCAGTCGCCGAGCAGGTCGGCCTGCAGACTTGGATTTCCCTTGGTATGATTGATGGAGTTGGTGCCTGAAGCGGTCAGAATGGTATTAAGGCGCTGGCTGTTGTAATCCCACTTGTCGATCCTGCCGACTCCTGTGGCACTGGAGCCGGACCAGTTGTGATCAAGCAGCTCACGCAGCAGATCACCGTCCCACCAAATGGCGAAGTTGTAGGAGGCGGGAGCGGTTGTGCTGATCCGCACGCCTTTAACCGTATGCAGACCGACTCCTCCGGAGGCCCACATTTCGGCGCCCTTGTGGCGGGGATCTATATCAGCCGCCATGCCGCGGCCGGTATCCGTGCCAGTATGCACACCCCAGATGATACGGCCGCTGCCTGCGTCATGCATCTCCGCACCATACTGTGCGCCTGCAGACTCATGAACCTGGAACGCCTCCAGTCCAGGACGGTCCGTGTCGAAATCGCTTACATGCATGGCGTCGCCGTGGCCCAGACGGGTGGAGTACAAGCCCTTTCCGTTATCGTCGACCGCCATTGAGCCGTAGATGATTTCGTCTTTGCCGTCGTTATCCACATCTGCAGTACTCAAGCTGTGATTGCCCTGACCGGCATAGGCTGAATTGCCCGAGCTGCTGCTGTCGAAGATCCAGCGCTTGGTCAGCTGGCCGCCCCGCCAGTCGTAAGCGGCAAGTACAGTTCGCGTATAATAGCCGCGTGCCATAACGATGCTTGGCCGCACCCCGTCAAGGTAGGCAACCCCGGCAAGGAAACGGTCAACACGATTGCCATAGCTGTCCCCCCAATCGGAGACCTTGCCGCGCGGAGGTTCATAGTTGGCAGTTGTGAGAGCGCGTCCGTTAGTACCGGCGAATACGGTAAGATACTCAGGTCCGTCCAGGACATAGCCCCCCGAATTCCGGTAATCCGCATTGGCATTGCCAATTGTAACGCCTGTGCCATCGACGGTTCCGTCAGCGGTTTTACAGACAACCTCAGCCTTGCCGTCTCCATCAAAGTCATAGACTAGGAACTGGGTATAATGGGCTCCTGCACGAATATTGCGTCCCAGGTTGATCCGCCATAAGCGGGAGCCGTTCAGTTCATACGCATCCAGATAGACCGGTCCGGTATACCCGCTCTTCGAATTGTCCTTGGCATTGGTCGGCTCCCATTTGAGAACGATTTCATAATCGCCGTCGCCATCCAGGTCGCCCGCGCTTGCATCATTCGGTAGATAGCTGTAGCTTACACCGTCAGGCGTTATACCGCCGTCCGGCTTCTGGACCGGAATATCCAGAAAGTGCTGCCCCCATACCGAAGCAGCAGGGGAGGCAGCCTGCTCCTGGCCGTTCACAACAGCCCGCACCGTATAGCTTGATGACGTGCTGCCCTGCGGATCGGTAAAACTGGTGCTGCCGGTAACCGGGCTGCTGTTCAGCTTCGTGCTTCCCCGGTACACATTAAACGAGGTAGAGGCTGCTTCGGTGCCGAGCAGCCGCCAGCTTAAGAATACGCCAGAATTAACCTTGACGGCTACCAGGCCGCGGTTCAGCTTCTCCATCTGGCGGGCATTGGCTGCGGAAGCAGTATCCGCGGCGGACAATGGAAGGGTACCCAGCGCAACAGCGGCCGCCAACAGCATCTTTGCTGTCAAGCGGTAAGGAGATGATAAACGGCCAAACATGAACATTCCTCCTTTAGAGTATTCGTTTTGAATAGCGGCTGAAAGTCTACAAAGTGTAATTTCCCTCCTTTCAGGATGAAATAAGGAAAAGACGGGAGACAGCCTGAACGGGCAGGTACAGGCTGTCCCATCATGCACGCACGGCATGATGGAGGGCGGTTGGCTCTCCAATTGTTACAGAAGCGTGACATGATATTCCGTCTTGATCGTATTGTAAACGATTACAAAAAGATGGAGTAATGGAAAATCAGACATAATTGTTCAAATATCCGAGATCTGCAGCAGTAAATAGGGGCTGTCCCTAAGTCCTAAGAACTTAGGGACAGCCCCGAACCAGCCTATGGGCTCTCCCGCCTGGCAAGCGAACTGATCCCAACGCTTCTCCATAGGTTTGGTGGTCCTGACGGCTTAAGCGATTGTGAAGGGGAGGATGAAGGTGAAGGTCGAACCGATCCCGTCCTCACTCTCTGCCGATATATGCCCGTCCATCAGCTCAATCAGCTTCTTGCAGATTGCAAGCCCAAGTCCCGTTCCGCCGTACTTTCGGTTCAGCGAAGGATGCAGCTGGGTGAATGACTGGAACAGCCGGGCCTGCTTATCCTCGGGAATGCCTATGCCGGTATCACTCACGCTGAATGCCAGCAGGCAGGTATGACTGCCGCTCAGCGCTTTAAGCGATACATCCACGGATACCGAACCTTCCTCTGTAAACTTCAGGGCATTGCCGACCAGATTGACGAGAATCTGGCGCAGCTTCATTTCATCTCCGGTTAACAGCTCCGGAATCCCGGTCCCAATGGAGCAGGACAGGGTAAGGTCTTTCTCAATCGCCCTGGCTGTGAACAGCTCCACAACCCCTTCGATTGTCTGCCGGATGCTGAACGGCCCCGCCGCAAGCTCCATCTTGCCCGCTTCCATCTTGCTGAAATCCAGAATTTCATTCAGCAGCCGCAGCAGTGCATCGTTGCTGTCCCGGATAATATGGACAAATTCGTGCTGCTCCTCGCTTAAGGGGGTATCGGCCAGCAGGTCGGTCATGCCGATGATGCCATTCAGCGGTGTGCGCAGCTCATGGCTCATAACGGCCAGGAATTCGGATTTTGACCGGTCAGCCTGTTCAGCATATTCTTTGGCCCGTATAATCTCCTTCTCGCCGGTCTTATCCCGGAAGACAATCACGGCGCCCTTGCGCTGGCCGCGGTCAGCCAGCGGTGTCACTTCATATTCAGCGAAGAAGCTGGACCCGTCCTTGCGCCAGAAGATGGCATCGCTGCTCTCAAGGGCAGTTCCATTACGCACCGCCTTGACCAGCGGAGATTCGCCGGGAGCATAGTGGGTTCCATCTGCATGGGTGTGCTGCAAGGAGTATAGAATCTGTTTGTTATGCCAATCTTGTGCTTCCAAGCCGAGCAGAGAGGAGGCTGCGGGATTAAAGAACATTACCGTGCCGTTCGTATCTATGCCCACAATCCCCTCGGATACCGAGTTGAAGATCAGCTCTCGTTCATAGCTCAGCTTCTCAACCTGCTCCAGATAACGTTTGCGTTCGGTGATATCGATTGCGATGCCGTAAACGCCGACGATATGATCATCCACAATGATAGGGACATTGGTAATGCTGGCCTCAAAATGCAGCCCGTCCTTGTTCGTAATACGAATCTCATAGGACTGGGGCTTTCCTTTCTTCACTTCTTCAAAGTGCTGGAGGGCGCGCGGCAAGTGAGCTTCATCGACCAGCTGCCGGAAATGCATGCCTGTCAGCTGCTGCCTGCTGTATCCGGTCATCAGCTCCATATTCACATTGCTGGAACGGAAATGGCCGTCAAGATCCAGAGAGAATACGCTGGACGGGTTGTACTCGAATAATGATTTAAAGCGCTGCTCGCTCTCCTGCAGACGCAGCTCGGATTGGCGGCGCTCGGTAATGTCACGGGAAACCGCAATAATATCCTGAACCCGGCCCTCTTCATCTCTGGTATACCGGATTGTTGATTCAAACCATATATGACTGCCGTCC
Organism: Paenibacillus sambharensis; assembly: GCF_003233845.1. Lineage (GTDB taxonomy): Bacteria > Bacillota > Bacilli > Paenibacillales > Paenibacillaceae > Paenibacillus_I > Paenibacillus_I sambharensis. The sequence continues at coordinate 260,220 of NZ_QKRB01000053.1, read as the reverse complement.
TTCTTCATAAAGCGGAATATAATGGTACTGTTTGGTGCATTGTCCGATTGGCTGGCAGCCAGGAATTCCTGGACTGCATACCGGTCATCCGGATGGACATGTGTATAGCCGCTCGTGCCGACGAGCTCCTGCGGCATGTAACCGAGCAGAGGCAGGCATGCCGGAGATGCGTAGAGAAAGGTGACCTCATCATTGACGGCATGCCTGGAGATCATATCTCTGGAATGATCCGAAATCAGACGATAGTTGCGTTCACTATTCTTGATCTGCTCTTCCATGGCAACATGGGCTGTTATATCCTGTACCATTCCAATGACTTGAACGGGCTGCCCATGGTCACCGTACGTAACCTCCCACTGTGAATGGATGGTCTTGACTGTGTTGTCTGGCAGTACGATCCGGTACCGTGTTTGGGTGGTAGGCTCACCCTCAAGTGTCCGCCCGATAACATGCCCGACCTCCCGGGCGTCCTCCGGATGAATAGCAGCAATGAAAGATGCATAATCTTCTTCGACCGGCTGAATCGTATAGCCGAAGATTCGGCGTATTTCAGCTGAGAAATACAGTTTATTTGACAGCAGGTCCCATTCCCAGGAGCCGATTAGAGCAATCTGCTGGGCTCGGGCAAGTGTCTGTTCATTCTTAATTCGTGCCGTAACGTTGCGTCCAATCGCGAGCACCCGCGTAACCTCTCCTGCCGGGCTGCGCATCACCTTGAAGGATGTCTCAAACCACAGATAGTGCCCATCCTTATGGCGGAGTCTGCGCGTGAATACATCCGAGTCGGAGAATAGCGAGGTTTCACGCATAACCTTAGCATCCTCGGGATGGTAGAACTCCAGCCGATTCCGTCCAATGACTTCATCAGCAGCATAACCGAGTGTTTCTTCTGTGGAAGGTGAGATATACAGGATTGTGCCATCCGGGCTGCTTAATGAGATAAGATCCTGCGCATTCTTCGTAATCAAGTCATACAGGTCGCGGGCTTCCAGCAGCTTTTGGTCGTCAGCCTTCCGAGCGGTCGTCTCAATAAAATGGGTAACCAGATAGATTGGCATCCCGGTATCCTCGTCACGGATAAGCGAAGTATGCAGCTCAGCTGATATGATTGAACCATCCTTGCGGACATAGCGTTTCTCGGTTTGCATCACACCATCCGGGCTGTTCAAAAGGTAGGCCAGCGCTTCGTGGTGATTGGTTACTTCACGGTCTTCCGGGTAAGTAACATCTATATAAGAAAGCTTGAGAAGCTCGGATTCTGGATAACCAAGCATCCGGCAGAAGGCGGGATTAATCATTCGCCAGCGGCCGTCTTCCGGCGTCATGACGATAATACCGCCGGGTGCGTGACGATATATATATTCGTAGATGGATAATCGGTTCTTCGTTTGATCCCTCACATGATCCCTCCTTAGGATGCGGGACTGACGGAACATGGTGTTATACTCTATTCAGTATACGATATTTTCGAATATTTCCTAGGGCAGCATGAAGATATTCGGGAGGGAAAGAGCGGAAACTACGGCTTGGATTTATCCGGAAAAGTGGTTTAGTCTTGCCTGCTTGGGATCATAATAAGCTCATGTTATCGTTCAATATTTGGAAATGGGGTGAAGCAGCATGTCTTACGTTCTGCTGGTCATTGGATTTGCTCTATTGATCAAGGGGGCGGACTGGTTTGTCGAGGGTGCATCCAGCATAGCGGCCCTGCTGCGGATATCGCCAATGCTGATCGGACTTACCATTGTGGCATTTGGAACAAGCTCGCCGGAAGCGACCGTTAGTATACTCGCTGCGTTGAAAGGAAATGCAGATGTGGCGCTTGGCAATATCGTGGGCAGCAATATATTGAACACGACGCTTGCCATCGGGCTGACAGCCTTTCTAATACCAATGAAGGTGGAGAGTGCGACAATCCGCAAGGAAATCCCGTTTACAGTCCTCGCGAGTGTAGCGCTGCTGGTGCTGATTAGTGATGCTGCGCTGCAGGGGGCGGAGGCAGGAAACAGCTGGATTACCCGGGGGGATGGCATCATCCTGCTGCTGTTTTTTGCGATCTTCCTGTACTACATAATTGAAGCTGCGCTCAATAACAGGGAGCAGCCCAGTGAAGATTATGCGGCGGGGGCCAAGGGATGGGGGCGTAACATTCTGTTTACGCTGCTTGGACTGGCCGGCATTATTATCGGCGGTGAGCTGGTTGTCCGCAGCAGCACCCAGATTGCTCTCGCGCTTGGCATGAGCGAGACGCTGGTGGGGCTGACAATTGTGGCAATCGGCACCTCGCTGCCGGAGATTGTGACCTCGGTTACAGCGGCTCTTAAGAAGAGGGGAGATATCGCTCTTGGCAATATTGTGGGCAGCAACATCTTTAACCTGCTGTTCGTGCTGGGAACGGCCGCCACTGTTGCCCCGCTGGGCGTGGACCCCAAGATTGCGTCAGATATGCTGATTATGATCGGCTTGATGATCGTACTGTTCATCTTCTCCCGGACACGCTACACCATAGCCCGGTCGGAAGGGATCATCCTGGCCGCCTCGTACGTGGTTTACCTTGTCTACATTATTATTCGCAATTAGCGGAACGGTGCGGCTGTGCTGCCTGTCCGGGAAGACACTTAGACTTCCGGCAGGCCAGCACAGTCGCTCTATATTGTTGACCGGGAAGGGCCAGACCTCTGAATTTTGAACAAATATATCTGATTTTTAACGGCTCTTTCCTATTCATGGCACCATATAATTGAAGGAGGTATTCATTTCAATGTAAAATGTAAGCGCTTAACTAATATCGACGGGGTGATTCTGTGAAGTTTAACCAGCTTCTTGTCAAGCTTCCTGAGACAGCATGGCGCAGGTTGGGGGACAGGGGAAGATTCTACCGCCAGAGCTTGATTCTGTTTTTGCTCATCGCCAGTATTCCGGGCTTTATCACCGGTGTCTGTATCTATTTCTTTGGCGTCGGCGGAATGGAGCGGGATCTTAGCGATATGCACAGGGGCCAGGTCGCGGAGCGGGTGCGCAATATTGATGACCAGCTTGCCTATCTGGAGCTGGATTTGTCTCATTGGGCCTTCAGCCCGCGCTTCGGCTCAGAGCTTAAGGAGCTGGATTACGTGTACAGCTTTCAGGAAACCTACGACATTACGAAGACGCTGGTCATTGTGAACGGCTCACATCCGCTGATTGATAATGTCGAGCTGTTCATTGACCGTAAAGATCCGGTGCTGTTCAAGCCCGGCTACTATAAGTTGGCCGACACACAAGTCATACAGGCCTACCGGGGATTGCTGGCGGACCCGCGAAGCATTTATTGGACGGGCCGCACAGTACCGGGAGGCGTCTCTCGGGGCAATGAGAGAGGAGGCGGGGATGCGAGCGGGATCGAAGCCGTGACCCCTGCCGATGCCGCCAGGCCAGGAATGGATGAGCTGACCCTTGAGGCTGAGGCTGCTTGGGAGGATGCTGAGAATGAACCCATTCGGCTGGTTCACCGCATTCCGGGTGAAAGTCCAGCCCCGTTCGGTGTTCTTGTCGTGACGCTGAAGCAGGACAGACTCGCCAGCCTGCTGAAGACGATGACCCCCTACAACGAGGGGGCAACCTTCCTCCTTGATGAGGGAGGGCAATATGTTATCTCGGACAAGTCCGGGGGCAAGGAGCTTCAGGCCCATCTGCGTGAGGAAGTGCTGAAGCGCAAGGAGCGGGCAGGTACCTTCTTGTGGGAGGATGGCGGGGTAACCTATTCCGTATCCTATGGTCCCATGAGACGGGTGGAAGCAGAGTGGACCTACATATCGGCAGCGCCCGTAACGGCGATAACTTCGCCTGTTGTTACCCTCTCCAATATCATTCTGCTGATTAGCACGACGGGTCTGCTGCTTGCGCTGCTGCTCTCCTGGCTTGCATCTCGCCGGATGTACTCGCCTGTGGAGCGGCTTATCAGGCGGTTTGACAGCGATACAGGCCAGGCGCCCAGAGGCTTAGATGAATTTCAATATATAGAAAGTCAGTGGAGTCAGGCCGCTTCGGTCAGGCGCGACCTGGAGAACCGCTTGAATGACCAGCTGCCGAGCCTGCGGACCGGGTTTCTCTTCCAGCTTGTGCAGGGTCACCTGTACACACATTCCGAAGAACATCTGCGGGAGCGAATGAAGCGTTACGGCTGGGAGACGCCGGGCAGCCGGTTCTATATTGTCCACTTTCAGCTGACGGGCTGGGAGCAGGAAGGACGGTTCTCCTACGGGGATGAGAGCCTGCTGACCTTTGCGGCGGCCAACATTATGGAGGAGCTGGCGGCGGCACGGCTGGAGCAATACAATGTTCTCAACTTTCATGATCTTTCGGTTGGCTTGTTCGTTATTATGCCTGAAGAAGATGAGGGTACGGAACTGCTCAGCCAGCTTGCCGGAGAAGTAACATCTGCTGTGAACCGGCTGCTGCGTGTTCAGGTGGCGGCAGCTATTAGCCGGCCGGTGGATACGATAAGCCGTGTTACCGAAGCGTATATGGAGCTTGAACGGGCAGCGGGCTTCCGCCGCCTTATCGGACGCAACCAGCTGCTTAATATGCAGGACCCGGACAATTACGACCTGCCGGATGGCGGGGCGGAGTATCCGTTCGGCACGGAGCTGGAGCTTGTGCAGGCCATGCGCCAGGGCAAACGCGAGGAAGCGGAGGCAGCTGCCGGACGTTTCCTCGGGGAGGCTGTCAGGGCATGCCGGACGGAGACGGAGCTGCAGCAGACGATGCTGCAGCTGCTCGGAAGCATTCGCCACATGATGCTGGAATCGGGTGTGAACCCCCTGCGCCTGTCCGGCGGCGCCAATCTGTTCGGCCGGCTGTCCCAGCTGCGTGATCCGCAGCGGATGCTGAAGCTGTTGAAGGAGAAGGCGATTCTGCCGTTCTTATCCGAGCGGGAGGCACTGGCCGGTGTTGAACTGAGACGGCTGGTTGAGCAGACCATAGAATACATTCAGAGTCATTTCGCTGAGGATATCTCGCTTGAAAGCTGTGCTGATCTGGCCGGCACTAGCTCCTATACGCTGAGCAGGCTGTTCAAGCAGGTTACCGGCGTTAATTTCATCGACTATGTGACCGAGCTTCGCATTAACCGGGCGAAGGAGCTTCTGCGATGCACGGATATGAAGGTTACCGAGGTGGCGGAGGCGGTCGGCTACCAGCAGCGCTATTTTAACCGCATATTTAAGAAGCAGTCTGGTGTTACGCCCACCCAGTACCGCGAGATGGCCTGACAGGCAACAAAGTACAGGGTTGCAAAAGAGTACCACCAAGAGCGGAAAATCCTTATGGAACAAGGATTTCCGCCTGCAAAAATGTAGAATTGTAAGCCCTTACATTCATCCCTCATAATCGGTTCAAGGGGTTGCAACCACACACTCCAAACCGAAAGGATGAGCCGATGAAAACGACGATGCTGCCTGCCGAGCCCGTTATTGCCGCGGAACGTGCGGACCCGGTCCCGGTGAAGAAGAAACGTGGCTTAGCTGGCAGGCTGAAGAAGGACAGATGGCTGTATGTGCTTTTGCTGCCTGGGCTGCTTTACTTCCTTGTATTCAAATATTTGCCCATGTGGGGCGTGCTGATTTCCTTTCAGAACTATCAGCCGTTCATAGGCTTCTGGAACAGTGAATGGGTCGGCTTCGAGCATTTCCGCAACTTCTTCTCCAATCCGGACTTTGGAAGGCTGCTGCGCAACACCTTTATATTGGCCGTCTATGACCTGGTTTTCTTCTTCCCGGCTCCAATCATTATTGCGCTGCTGCTTAATGAGATCCGGGTGGGAATTTTCAAGCGGGTCGTCCAGACGATGGTCTATGTGCCGCATTTCATCTCGATGGTTATCGTGGCCAGCATGACCTATGTGTTCCTGACCACGCAGGGCGGCGTGATCTACGAGCTGGTTGTTCAATTGACCGGCGCCAAAATCAATTTCCTGTCCGATCCGGACTGGTTCCGGCCGCTGATTATTCTGCAGATTATGTGGAAGGAGACGGGCTGGGGCACGATTATTTTCCTGGCGGCATTGGCATCGGTCGATATGGAGCAGTATGAAGCAGCGGTTGTGGATGGTGCGAGCCGCTTCCAGCGGCTGTGGCATATCACCCTTCCGGCCATCAGCGGAGTTATTGTAATTCTGCTTATCCTGCGGCTGGGGAACTTCCTTGATAACGGCTTTGAACAGATTTTTCTGATGACCAACTCGCTTAACCGCACCGTCGCGGACGTGTTCGATACGTATGTCTATTTTGTCGGCATCACACAAGGCGCATTCAGCTACAGCACGGCGATCGGGCTGTTCAAGTCAGTGGTCGGAATCATTCTGATCTTCGGCAGCAACTGGCTGGCCAAGCGGTTCGGCAAGGAAGGGCTCTATTAATGGGAAAGGGGGCGTCTGCTCTTGAGAAGCAAGCATGACTCACTCGCGGAAAAAATGTTCGACGGGCTGAATTATCTGTTCCTTGCGGCTCTGGCGCTGGTCACCGTACTGCCGTTCATCTACATTATCGCCGGCTCGTTCGCAACCGAAGCGGAGCTGTCGGAGCGTTCCTTCTTCCTCATTCCCCGTGACTATTCGCTTAGCGCCTATCATTATATCTTCTCATCGGAGACGATCTTTCGGGGAATGGGGGTGTCGATCTTCATAACGGCAGTCGGCACGCTGGTCAATCTCGCATTCACGCTGACAATGGCTTATTCCCTGTCCCGGCGTGATCTGATTGGCAGGCGGCTGATTATGAATCTGATCATCTTCTCCATGCTGTTCAGCGGGGGGATGATCCCAACCTATCTCGTTGTGAAGGAGCTTGGTCTGCTGGACAGCTACGCTGCAGTTATTTTGCCCGGTGCGATCAGCGCATTCAATCTGATTATTATCCGCAACTTCTTCCAGGAGCTGCCGCCTGGCCTGGAGGAGTCAGCCCGAATCGACGGCTGTACTGATCTCGGCGTGCTGTGGCGCATCGTGCTGCCGCTGTCCAAACCGATCATCGCCACCTTCGGGCTGTTCTACGCGGTAGGCCATTGGAATAATTTCTTCTCTGCGCTGCTGTACCTCAATGATCATACGATGTGGCCGCTGCAGGTGCTGCTCCGGGAAATTGTCATGCTGTCGCAGATGGCGATAGGCGATGTGGGGAGCATGGACCCGAATTATGTGAAGCCGCCCGAGCAGTCGGTCAAAATGGCCGTCATCGTGGTGGGTACGATCCCGATTCTGCTGGTCTACCCGTTCCTTCAGAAGCATTTTGCCAAAGGTATGCTGCTGGGCTCCATTAAGGGGTAACAGCTGTTCATCCGTATGAAGCTGAACACCGGCCTTGGGCCGTAAAACAACCGAGGAGGACGATTCATGAACCTGTATGCGAACAAGAAGGGCCGTAAGGCCAAGGGCTTTGCTGTGCTGTTGTCTGTAGTTATGCTGCTGTCGGTGCTTGCAGCCTGTTCTGGAGGGGGCGGGAACAGCGGCGGGACCCAGCCGGCGGATACGAAGGCCGAGACGGCCGGGGAAGGCGCTGCCGCAGGCAGCACGGCAGAGGAGTCACCGCTGAAGCTGAGCATTATGGTACCGTCGTTCAAGACCGATCTGCCGGATAAGAACAGCCCGGTGCTGAAGGAGCTGGAGTCTTACACGAATACAGACATCACGATGCAGTTTGTGCCGAACAGCTCTTACCCTGACAAGATGAATATTACGCTTGCCTCCGGTCAGCTGCCGTCGGTCATGGTGGTTGACCGCACGCCGAGCTTCATTAATGCAGCACGGGCGGGAGCATTCTGGGAGCTGTCCCCTTACTTAAAGGACTATCCGAACCTCAGCCAGGCGAATGACGTGGTGCTGGCCAACTCCTCGATAGACGGCAAGCTGTACGGCATTTATCGTGCCCGGACGCTTGGACGGATGGGACTGACGATCAATAAGGATTGGCTTGAGAAGGTCGGCATGGAGCCGCCGAAGACGATTGATGAGTTCTACAGCATGCTGAAGGCGTTCAAGGAGCAGGACCCGGACGGCAATGGCAAGGATGATACCTATGGCCTTGTCGTCACGAAGTATGCAGGTCCGTGGGATATCATGCAGGTCTGGTTCGGCACGCCTAACAAGTGGGGCGTGGGGGAGGACGGCAAGCTGGTGCCGACTCATATGACACCGGAGTACAAGGATGCGCTGGCTTTCTTCCGCAAGCTGTATGAAGAAGGGCTTGTGAACGAAGACTTTGCGGTCATGGACCCTGCCGTCTGGATGGACCCGCTGGTCAACGGCCAGGCTGGCGCTGTGGTGGACGTTGCTGATATGGCCCGCCGGATCGACGGCCGGATGCAGGATAAGGCGGAGCGCGAGTCCTCCTATATGTCGGTGCACCAGGCGCCGGTCGGTCCGAAGGGCCATCGGGATATGCCGACACAGGGCTATTCCTCGATGCTTGCCATCTCCAAATCCGCGGTCAAGACTGAGGAGGAGCTGAAGCGGGTGCTGAAATTCCTCGACCAGATCAATGATCCCAAGATGCAGCTGCTGCTGTCATACGGCATGGAAGGACGTCATTACGAAATGAAGGACGGGTTCCTGGTCTCGACTGTTACAGAAGCTGATGTTGCGCTGGTGAAGGAATATGAAGCGATGAATCAGATGCTGATGTTTATCCCGCAGGTTCTTCCGCCTCTGGAGCAGACGGACGTGAATAAGCAGATTGAAGAGGTTTATAAGGCGAACGAAGCGATCATCGTGGCCAATCCGGCTGAACCGCTTGTGTCTCAGGTCTACGCGCAAAAGGGCCAGCAGCTTGACAACATCATCGCTGACGCAAGGATTAAATATATCGTTGGCCAGCTTGATGAGAAGGGCCTGGACGAAGCAATTGCCCTCTGGAGAAGCAGCGGAGGGGACGATTATATTGCTGAGATTAATAAGCTGTATGAGGAATCCAACTCTAAATAAGATCGCTTGTGCAATCTAACGGATAACAAGCAATAGGATGCAGGAAGGATTGCCTGCGGGACACGCGCTGCCGGGCAGCACACTCCCGCAGGCAATGCTGCTGTCAAGGCACGAACAATGAAGGGAGAAGGGCGATGAATACGATGAATACGATGAATACGGTAAGCAGGGATGCGGTTCTGCTGCGCAAGCTCGATATCCGGCAGGCTGGCGTGCGATGCAAGATGCTGCTCGGTGACATCAATGGCGACGGGCGTATGGAGATCGTGATGGTTCAGGCGGACGGGGGCATTGATGACCGGTATGTACCGCATCAGGTGCAGTGTATGACTGCCTATGACCTGGATGGAGGGCTGCTCTGGCAGGTTGGCACACCTGACCCGGATGCCGGCCGGCCCGGTTCGGACTACCCGGCGCAAATATGCGATATTGACGGGGATGGCATCTGTGAAATCGTATGCGTGATGAACAAGCGGTTCCGGGTGCTGGATGGCGCAACCGGAGAAGAGAAGCGCTCATGGGAGCTTCCGGGAGAGGAAGCCCATGACTGTATCGTCGTGGCTAACTTAACAGGAGGCAGTCATGCCGGGGATGTCATTCTGAAGGACCGCTACAAGAAGCTGTGGGCGATGGACCGGGATTTTCGCCTGCTGTGGACGCATGATGGCAACCCGGGTCACTTTCCCTGGGTATTTGATCTGGACGGCGACGGCCGCGACGAGGTGATGGCGGGTTATGATTTGCTGGATCATGACGGCACAATGCTGTGGTCCTGCCAGGAGCTGGAAGATCATGCGGACTGCATTTGGGTAGGGGATGTAGACGGTCAGGACGGCCGCGAGGAGATTGTAGTCGGCGGCAGCGTCACCGTTATGTATGACAGAGAGGGACGGGAGCTCTGGCGGTATGAAGGGTCGATTGAGTCGCAGCATGTGGCGCTTGGCAAGTTTCGTTCTGATCTGCCGGGCCTTCAGGTTGCCGGTCTCGACCGGATGGAGCGCGGGGACACGACCGGCGTGCTGACGGAGTCCGGGAAAGATGCACTCTTCCTGCTTGATGCGCAGGGACGGGAAATCTGGAAGGAAGACCGGAAGACTAGCGGCTGGCTGACCATCATTGAGACCCTCCGCAATTGGGACGGGGGGCCGCTCGACTACATTCTCGCTTACCGGCGGGGAGGCGGTGTCCTGCCAACCCTCTATGACGGATATATGCGGGAAAGCACAGTGTTCCCGGTTGACGGTTACGCGGCGCATGCGGATTTGACGGGCAGCGGACGGGAGCAGGTGCTGATCTATACGGATGAAGCGGTATCGGTTTTTGGCTCGGAGGCTGTAGAATTGACAGCCGCAAACCCGGGCGTTCCGCTGCCTCAGCCGAAGCGGCTGTACAGCTCTACCCTGTACCCAGGAGGGGAGTATCTGTGGAAGGGGGAGCCGGCGGAATGAATGAATGGACGGCCGAGACATACAGCAGCCCGGCGGAGAGCTTCGTTCGAGACGGGAATGACCCCCGCGAGACCATGCAGCTGGTGGCGGAGCGATATATCGCTGATCAGCCTGAAGCGCCGTTCGTATACAGGGGTTATTGGAAGGGCGGATTCCGGCGGGGAAGTGATTTCCGGTACACCTTCGACCTGGCATCCAGGTTCCCGCAGATGCGGGAAGGCCAGGCCGTGTATGTATGGGCGCAGCTCTGGAGCGGGGAGGCTGGCATGCGGCCGTTCAGCATCAGCTGCTTCGGTCCGGCTGTGCTGTATATAAACGGGGAGGAAGCGTTCAAGTCGAATATCGAGCAGGAGGTGTTTCCTGACCGCCGCTACTGGTTCCGGCATGGACTCCGGCAGGGCTGGAACCAGCTTGTGCTGCGGTTCATCAAGACCGGGATCGGCTGCGGGGGGCTCTTCGGCACGGGCTCGATCAAAGGAATGCCGTTTCATGTGATCATTCCCGCAGGAGGACGTGAAGGACAGGAGGGCTGGCTGTTCACAGAGCCGGTTGACTACAATGGCACCGACAGCCCGACGGACGCCCTTCTGCTGAACCCGGCGGTTGCTCAGCCCTCTCCGCTCAAGTGGCTGCCCGAGGCAGCTTGGACGGAAGAGGAGCTGGCAGTCGGCTCGTTTGTCAGGCTGTTCGGCAGGCAGGAAGGGAGGTCGGCTTACGGGTGGTCCCGGCTTGTGGCTGACTGGGATGCCGCTGAGGAGCGGCAGGTCCGGCTTCAAGGGTATGTGGCTGGCCAAGTCCGGGTATTCGTGGGAGGCCTGCCAGTCTATCAATCGGCTGGACCCGAGCGGCGCATGGTCATGCTGGAGCTGCCCGTCCGCGGCGGCACTCATGATGTGCTGATACATGCTGTATGTGCAGGTGGAAACTGGGAAGCAGAGCTGGCGGCTCTGCAGGCTTCAGGAGACTATCAGCTGGTCAAGCCGGTTGAGGTCCGTGGCGCGGACGCGGGACCCTGGCTGTTTCTTGGTCCTTGTGCAGCTGGAGCGGAGCCGGAGCTTGAGGCACTGTGCAGACTGGATATCCCTTATGAAGGGGAAGGGAGTGCCCTGGTATATTGGCAGGCGGACCAGCCGGATACAGTCATCCGTCCTTATGTGGAGACCACTCATTACGGGCGCTGGAATTATCCGCTCGGGGTAACGCTGTACGGCCTGCTGGCGGCGGCCGAAGAGCTTGGACGAACAGACTTCTCCGCTTATGCGCGCCGTCACATCGGTGCGTGCACGCAGATGGACCGTTATGCCTGCCGGGACAGGGAGCTCTATGGCGCACCAGGAATTAATCACCAGCTGGCCGCGATTGACAGCCTGGACGACTGCGGCTCCTTCGGGGCTGCGATGCTGGCGGCGATGGAGAACGGGGAGCTGCCGGGTGCACGTGCCGCTGCTGACCGGATTGCCGGGTACATAAGCCGGCGGCAGGACCGGCTGCCGGACGGGGCGCTGTACCGCGTGCGGGGCAGCACAGATTTCATGCAGCATACGATGTGGTGCGACGACCTGTACATGAGCGTGCCCTTCCTCACCCGTTATGCCGGGCTTACCGGCGATCCGTCTTATCTGGATGACGCAGCGAAGCAGTTCAGGCTGTACCGGCGTTACCTGTTCTTACCGGAGCAGAAGATCATGTCGCATGTCTATGACTTCAAATTCGGCAGGGCGACCGGCGTGCCATGGGGCCGGGGGAACGGCTGGGTGCTGTTCTCCCTGGCAGAGCTGCTAGCTGCCATGCCTGTAGAGCATCAGGACCGAGGCTGGCTGGAAGGGTTCTTCCGTGAGCTGTGCGAGGGATATCTGCCGCTGCAGGATGAGGAGGGGATGTGGCATCAGGTGCTGGATGATCCAGCCTCCTATGCGGAGACCTCCTGTACCTCCATGTTCGTGTATGCGATTGCGAAGGGCATGCGACTGGGATGGCTTGCGGCGGAAGACCGGTACAGGATGGCGGTACAGCGCGGCTGGCAGGGAATCGCCGGCAAGGCAGTTGATGATGAAGGGAATGTATACGGGGTATGCAGGGGATCGGGTTATTCATTCTCCCCGCTTTATTACAAGGAGGATCTGCCCTGGCTGCTTAATGATACCCATGGGATTGGGATTCTCATGCTGGCGGGTGTGGAGATGGCCCGGTTCAACCGCTGGCACAGCTTAAGGGAGAGGGAGGGAGCTACCCATGAATGAGCAGGCGCAGCGCCACGACGGGAAACGGTATAAAACACAGAGCGGGCTGGGGGCTGGCAGGCTGCTGTATGAGAATGCACTGTCGCGGCCGGGAGATGCAGAGGGCTTTGTGATGGAAGGCGACGGGGCTGTCACATTTCCACGCGGCCGCATGCGTCTGGAAAGCATCCGTAGTCCGGAAGACGGCCAGGCGGCTAACATCGTGTACTGGTGTCCGGTGACGCTTCCGGGACGGGTCGTAATTGAGTGGGATTTCTATCCGGTGAATGCCGAGGGGCTTGCGATGATGTTCTTCGCTGCCGCGGGAACTGGCGGGGAGGAGCTGTTTGATCCCCGGCTTCCGGAGCGGAATGGCCCGTATGACCAGTACCGGTATGGCAGCATCAACGCTTATCATATCTCGTATTACCGCAAGAGTAATCCCGAGGAGAGGAGGCTGCAGACCTGCAATTTGCGCAAGAGCAGAGGCTTCCACCTGCTGGCCCAAGGTGCGGACCCGCTTCCGGCTGTGTCATCCGGAAGCGGTCTGCTCGGCCCCTACCGGATGCAGATCGTGAAGAACGGCGGAGAGATCAGCTTCAGCGTTGATGGTATTGAGCTCTTCAGATGCATGGACTCTGGCAGCGGCTGCGGACCGGTACTGGGCGGAGGAAAAATAGGCTTCCGGCAGATGGTGCCGCTTATTGCCGAATACGCGAACCTGCGTGTACATGAGCTGCTGCCGCAAAGCGGAGAGGGGGAGCAGGCATGACCATCAAAACCACGGGGAGGAGTGCGAAGTCTGTTGCAGGTACAGGACCGGGTACAGACTCAGGGACAGGGCCAGCCTTAAGCTGGCTTGGCGGACACAAGCCGGATGCAGCAGCAGGTGTCACCTGGGGGGTTCCATGGAATCGCGGGGAGCTGAAGCGCGAAGATCAGCTTGCCCTGCGGGAAGCCGCGGGGGAGGAGGGCACTGCCAGTAATGGCGCTCCACTGCCGATGCAGAGCTGGCCGCTGGCCTACTGGCCTGACGGCAGTGTCAAATGGACGGCTCATGCGGCTGTCTTCACTCCCGGACAGACGGCGCAAGCCTACCGGGTGGTCCGGTCTGCAGAACAGCCCGCAGAAGTCACATCCTCCGGGGTGACTGTAACGGACAGCACGGCAGAGGTTGTGGTGGACACAGGCGCCATCCGCTGCATTCTGCCGCGCAGCGGGCCTTCCATCATCCGCGAGGTTATCCGCTCCGAGGAAGGCATGAAGGTGTGTTGCGGAGGGAAGCTGACAGGCATCCGCGAGGTACGGATACAGGAACCGGATGGCAGAACGGTCAGGGAAGAGCAGATGGTCAGCGAGGTTGAAGCGCTTCAGATCGAGCAGCAGGGCCCGCTCCGGGCTGTTATCCGAGTGAATGGGCGGCATGTGACAGCCAGCGGCAGAAAATGGCTGCCGTTCACTCTGCGTCTGTATTTCTACGCAGGCTTGGAGCAGATCCGGATCGTCCACAGCTTCGTGTACGACGGCAATCCGCATCAGGATTTTATCCGGGCAGTGGGTTTGGAGTTTGATGTGCCGATGCGCGGGCCTTCTTATAACCGTCATGTACGTTTTGCCGGCGAGGCGGGATGGTTCGCGGAATCGCCCAAGGGATTAATGATGTTCCGGCTGAATCCCCCGTATGATGAGCTGTACCGGGAACAGACAGCGGGGCGCCTAATTGAGCTTACGCCTGATAGAGACGCGAATTTTCTAAAACTCATGGACGACGCGGCTACGTGGAATGATTACAAGCTCAGCCAGCTGACGCCGGATTCCTACACCATGAAGAAGCGGACGGGAGAAGGCTGCAGCTGGATTAAAGCCTCCTCCGGCAGCAGAGCGAGAGGGCTCGTCTATGCGGGCGGCGAGGGAGGCGGTCTTGCCGCAGGCCTGCGGTATTTTTGGCAGAAGGCTCCGTCAGCGCTCGAGGTTACGGATGCTGCAGGCAGTGAGGCTAACATAACAGTCTGGCTGTGGAGCAGGGACGCGGAGCCGATGGACCTGCGCCATTATGACACAGAGACGCATGTGGCGTCGGCTTATGAGGGCGCAGAGGAAATGCGCAGCACACCATACGGCATTGCGAACACCAATGAATGCACGCTGTGGTGCCTGGCCGGTACGCCGGATTCGCAGGAGCTGGACCGCATGGCAGACCTGCTGGAATCGCCGCCGCTCCTGGTGTGCAAGCCGGAGCATTACCATGCTTCAGGCAGCCTTGGCGTCTGGAGCCTGCCCGACCGGAGCACACCGGTGAAGGCTCATCTGGAGGATACGCTGGCTGGATTATACAGCTTCTACGAGGACGAGGTGGAAAGAAGGGGCTGGTACGGCTTCTGGGATTATGGCGATGTCATGCACAGCTACGATTCTGTCCGGCATACGTGGCGGTACGACATTGGCGGCTGTGCCTGGCAGAATACCGAGCTGGCGCCCAACATGTGGCTCTGGTACATGTTCCTCCGGACGGGGCGGAAGGACATCTTCCGCTTCGCGGAGGCCATGACCCGGCATACGAGCGAGGTTGACGTCTATCATATCGGTGAATATGCGGGCCTTGGCAGCAGGCATAATGTGCTGCACTGGGGCTGCGGCTGCAAGGAGGCGCGGATTGCGATGGCGGGCCTGCACCGTTATTACTTCTACCTGACCGCCGACGAGCGGATCTCGGACCGGATGGATGCCGTCCGGGACGCGGACTACGCCACGGTGGGGCTTGACCCCATGCGCGCCTATTACCCGAAGGATCAATTTCCAACCCACACACGAAGCGGGCCCGATTGGTCGGCCTTCTGTTCGAACTGGCTGGTGCAGTGGGAACGTTATGAAGATACGGCTTATCGTGACAAAATGCTGCGCGGAATAGCCTGTCTGAAGCAGATGCCGGACCGGCTGCTGACAGGCCCTGTATTCGGCTATGATCCGAAAACAGGCGAGCTGCAGCATATGGGAGACGAGAACTGGGGCCATCATCTGATGATCTGCATGGGCGGCGCACAGATATGGATGGAGATGGCGGAGCTGCTGAATGATCCGGAGTGGTGCGACATGGCAGCGGAGTATGGAGCGTTCTATACGCTGCCGCCGGAGCGGAAGGCAGAACTGACTGACGGCCGCATTCAGGGCGTGGATTGGAACATTCCGATGCTGGCGACGTCGATGATGGCGTATGCGGCAGCCCGCCGGGATGACCGGCAGCTTGCAGGGGAGGCATGGGAGCTGCTGCTGCGGGGCGGCGACCACTGGTTCATAGCAGGGCCGCCCGAGCCGCTTGAAGTACCAGCGCGGGAGTATATGAAGCGAATGGCCGGGGTGCCCGGCATCTCGACGAATACGGTGTCCCAGTGGTCCATTAATGTGATCGTCTGTCTGGAGCTGATCGGCAGGTGGCTGGATAACGGGCAGGAGTAATCATCTCCACAAAAATAAAGCAGAGTGCCGTTATCTGGCTCTCTGCTTTTCCTTTTGCCGGAAAATCGCTGCACCCGCCTTATATTACTGCTTCAGCATCAGCCGGTGAATCATGACACAAACCTCGGCTCTTGTGGCCGGATTCTCTGGTGCGAACCTGCCGTTGCTGCCACCCGTTACAATTCCCGCTGCGGCCAGCTTCATGATGGAAGCGCGGGCCCAGTGTCCGGCCTTCACATCGCTGAAGGCTGCTCCCTCTGCAGCAGCTGCCGGGTTATCCAGGAGTCTTGCCAGAATCGTTGAGATTTCCGCGCGGGTTATCTTGTTATTCGGCTTGAAGCTGAGGGCGCCTGTTGCCTTGTCCTTGTAGCCTCCAACAGCACCTGCTGCAGCGGCAGCTGTTACCGCGTCGTAATACCAGTCTTCCGGCTTGATGTCAGTCAGTACTGTTCCGCCCGCAGGCTTGATTTCCAGTCCCATGGCTGCAACCAGCAGCTGAACGAACTCCGCCCGGGTCATCGCCTGCTTCGGGCCCATGGCATTGTGCTGGTTGCCCTTCAGCGCGCCGTAGTCCGTTAAGGCGGCGATCGCTTCCTGAGCCCACGGCAAGGATTCGATTTCCTTCGCATCCGAGTAGGCAGCGATGACCTCGGACGCAGTCCGGCTCTTGCCTGCCGGAGCGGCAGTGCCGACCTCCTCAATCTTCTCGGTTGGAGCCTTGTCCGATCCGATGTGGAAGGTCAGGCTGTTATGGGCATGCTTGACATTAACGCCTGCCAGCTCCGGAAGAATGACCAATGAATTTGTCATCTGGAAGGTGGAAGCCCCCTCCTTCAGCGCTTTGAAGGTAACGGAGCCGATCTTGCCGCTGCCTGTGAAATAACCGCTTTTGCTTTTGGGCGGAAGCGTCTGGGCAAAGGCGATTTTCCCCTTCTTGTCCACGGAGTTGCTCCAGGTAATCGGCTTGCTGGCTTCGGGGAACAGCTTCGCTTCCAGCTTGCCTGTGCTTCCGTCCATTACCGGCTCGACCAGAGCAGGATCAAAGACCAGGTGGAATTCAATTCCCTCTACGCGTTTGTAGTCGCCGACAAAGCCCTGCATCCAGAAATCCGCCTGGAAGGTGTCGTTTACCTTTGGGTTGGTGTCCGACAGCACGACTTTGAGCTGCGGCGTCTTAACCGGATAGGCTTGTCCGGCTGCAGCGGCGGCCGGGAATGGAAGGGAGCATAGGAGAAGTGCGAGAAGCATGATCCATTTCAACGATTTGTTCAAGAGTAGAACCCCTTTCAGTAAGCAGCAGGATGTATGGAATGAAAAGGACCGGCGGGGCACAGGCCCCACCGGCAGTTAGGTTAGAACAGCTTCGGAAACGTTACTCGTTTTCGCCGTAATTTTTGAGGATATACGAGATATCCAGGATGTTGACTGCGCCGTCACGGTTGATATCTGTCTGGCCAATGGACTTGGAGGACCATGGTGCGGATTTGCCAAAGGCTCTTGCCGCCTGGTTAAGGTCAGCCAGATCAATAACGGCATCGTTGTTAACGTCACCCGCAGTCAGCGGTCCGAAGCTTACGCTCTTCGCTCCGTCAACCTTCACGGTTTCCGACTTGCTGATGTGACCAGGTACGACAACGCGGATCGTGTACGTTCCAGCCGGTACGCTGATCGCATACGTGCCGTCCGCTTTCACAGTGCCCATCTTCACAACCTTGCCGGAAGCATCCAGGGCTTCAACAACTACCTGCAGCTTGCCGTCCTCGCCTTTGTACCATACGTCATCGAAGTTGACCTCATCACCGAATGCCTCGGCACTGATGCTGCCGCTGATCATGTGTTCGCCTGGTCCAGGGCCCGCAGGCTCCTCAACCACCTTCACACTGCCTCCGTTAATGGTGCCGGGCTGGATTTCCTGGCCTTCGCTTCCAAGGAAGCGCACATCTGACAGCTGGAAGTCATAGCTTCCCTTGACAGCTGCCGAGAAATTGAATTCCGCCAGTGTTCCGCTGCCGGTGAAGCCGCTGACGTCACCTACCATGGACAGGATGTAATCCGCACGATGCTTGCCGTTCCCGAGATCGACCAGCTTCTCATCATAAATGAGGGACGCGCCCGGATTAGCCTGTTCCAGATAAGTGGCCATCGTTACACTTGGCTTGACCGTTCCTTTCGTGAGTGCTGTGTCATAAGTCAAACTGAACTGCGCGGAGTACAGATCCGTCAGCTTGGCAAATTCGACCTCCACCGTGAAAGGATCACCAGCCTTGACATCTGCTTCAGGTGTCTTCACGGTTACCGATGCATCGGTCGGATCCGGGTTGGCTGTTGATGTATACGTAATGACTTTGGCAGGTACCGTCATGCCATTGCCTGCCTGGTCATAGACGTATACTTCGTAGATATTATCTCCTGCAAACACAGGAACAGGGATCGTGAACGCGCCATCTTCCGCAATTGTTCCATCGGCCTGCAGCCATTCCCCGTTACGCTCGTACATGGCTCCTGCTCCGATGCCGGAGTATTCGCCGAAGATATCGATCAGCAGATCGGAATCAACCTGGCCGGTAATAACTGCAGAATCCTCGGTAACTTTGCTCAGCTTCTCATCAACGGAAGCCTCGGGAGCACCCGTGTCAACGACGAAAGGTACGAGTTCATCATCGATAGGCTCAATATCCCCGCCATCGGTACCGGCCCACGGCACCATCACATACAGGGAATCGGGAAGAACCGATATTTCTCCTTCTTTGACGACTTCGCCGTTCCAGCCGCTCAGCTTGTAGCTTCCCGGTTCAAGGCCGTCTGTTTCAAAAATGGTTCCCAGCCATTTGCCGGTAGCATCATCGTAGGCATCAAGAGAAACATAATCATTCTTTGCGTTCACATTAAAGGTGATTGCCGAGGTATCAAGCGAACCATCCTCATTAGGAGAGAAGATATCCGGCGTAATCTCAACGTCCGACACAACGCTTGGCAGCTCGATCGTTTCCATCACATAAACAGCTACCGGGATGCGGAGGACGCGTTCTCCCGCGGTCTCGGTCAGGATGACCTCGCCTTCGTACCGGCCGTCAGGCATATCAGTATCAATGGCTAAATCAACTTCGAAGGAGGAGGTTTCGCCGGCTGCTGCTGTAACCTGGGCGCTGCTCGCTGCCAGGCTGCCTGGAGCAGTACCGTACCATACCGTTGTGATGTCATAGGAAACGCTCTTGCCGCTGATGTTCTCAACATCAACCGTACGGGATGCTTCGCTGCCCTGCTTCAGGACACCGTAGGATATGCTGCCCGTATGATATTCAGTCAGTTCCTCCGAAGCAACAGCTGCCGTTGTTTCCCGGACCATGGCAATTGCGTTTGCTTCCAGGACGGAGCCAAGATCAAGGCGTCCGGCGCCCTGCACCATGTGTGAATAGCGCTCACTGCTGCGGTCCTGCAGTTTGACAGCGGTGTTCATCATAAGCGATTTTATTTGGTTAGGCGTCAAATCCGCGTCATGGTCAAGCAACAGTGCGGCAGCACCGGCTACATGCGGAGCGGCCATGCTCGTTCCCTGGAAATAATCATATGCATATTCATAATTGCCGTCGAAGGCAGGAACGGAGGAGCGGATGGATACTCCTGGAGCGGATATATCCGGTTTGATTTCATACTCCGGCAGGGCAGGGCCGCGAGAGGAGAAATCAGCCATCTCGTCGCCGGGATCTTCATAGCTGCCGAACCCGGTCAGAGTGAAGGTTCCCTCGCCTGCTTTTTCTAGGGCTGCAAGCAGCATTCTGCCGTCGCTTCCCTTCATGTCAAAGGTCGGGATGTACTTCGGCGAGTCTTCCAGCAGATTGCCGGCATGACCCTCCAGATCGTCGCGGTTGAAAATGATAGCTGCAGCAGCGCCGGCTGCTTTGGCATTGGCGATCTTCTCTGTGAAAGCAATTTCGCCGCGCTTGATGAAAGCAATTTTACCGGTTAAGTCCTTGCCTGCAAAGTCTTCTGCTTTACCAAGCCCGGTGTAAACCAGCGGCAGACTCTTGCTTTTCAGTTCTTTATAATTGCTGTCCGATTTATAAGCCATAACACGCAGATCATAAGAGACCGAATCGGTCAGTGAGGATTTGCCGTCCGCGAGCGGAACGGTTCCAGGAGGTGTTGATGCCCCAACAGAGATGGCCAGCTCGGAGGTCGCCGGCGTGCCCGTTGTAGCGTCTCCAGGGCCCGCATTGCCGTTCGATGTAACAGTGACGACTCCAGCCAGTACGGAGTTGTTAAGAGCAATGGAATCAGCAGAGAACTGGTCGTTAATTTCGTCACCGAGCGACAGGTTGATGACGTCCATGCCGTCTTCAACAGAACGCTCAATAGCCGCTATTACATCCTCCGTCGTGCCGCTGCCGCCAGGACCCAGAACGCGGTATGCGTACAGGTCAGCGCCAGGTGCTACCCCGCGCACCCAGCCGGTAGAGCCGTCCGGATTCTCGGGATTTCCTCTGCCGAGTACCGTGCCGGAGACATGCGTACCGTGATTGGTAGCTGCTTCAGGATCATTCGGGTCTGGCTGTGTTTCCATTGGATCTGTATCATCGTCTACGAAGTCGTAGCCGCCTTTGTAGGCATCCTTCAAGCTGGGGTGATTGTAGTCGACACCCGTGTCGATAACGCCAACCTTAATGCCTTCGCCATCGTAGCCGCTGTCCCAGTAGAGGCCTGCACCGATATGGGGGGCGCTGTCATTCATCAATGGCTGCACTGTCATGGGGTCTACTGTGTAAGTATGGGAAGGGTAGACGGCCTTGACCCCAGGAAGCGCAGTCAAGCGGTCCACCTGGTTAGCCGGCAGTGTCATGGAGTAGCCGTTGAATACCTTGGTGTACTTATGCTTCAGCTTGGCGCCCGGTAAGCGGCTGGCTGCAGCTTGGAAGGAAGCCTGTTCCTTGGCGATAACGGTCTTATGATTGCTGGCAGCTTTCATCTTTCCTTGCTTCAGCTGCGCTTCATGCACCGCAAGCGGCTCAGATTGCAGCTCTACAATAACGGTAACCGATTTGCTGCTTTCCGATGAAGGGACGAAATTAAGCGCCGCAGACTTGCTTTGCACGGCGGCTGCAGCCTGATCCCCGCTTATTTGCTCAAGCTTGTAAGAAGCTTCCTCAGCAGAGCTGCTCTCGCCAGCGAGCCGAAGCTTCTCGTCTGTCTGCTTGAGAGTAAACTTGCCGGGAAGCTGCAGCTCCTGACTGGAAATTTGGGAGATCAGTTGTTTCCCTTCCGGTTTGGCGGCAGCAGCAACGCCTGCGCCCTGTGCGGTCAACGATACGAGCATTGCCGCGGTTAATAGTCCAGCTATCTTTGCTTTTTTCAATACGTTCACTCCTTATTCTGTATACTGTGTACATTGCTTTGCCTGTGCCTGACTCAGGGAGCGATGGATAAAACCGAGCTTGTCCCACCTTTCTCATGCATACAGCATAGTTATGTAATATAACCTGACCGCAAGGTTCAGGACTCGGCTTACTGTGTTATGATATCTAACACATACTTTCAGCCGTTTTCCAGTATTATACACCCTCTGGATACATCCCGTAACTGGGTTTTTTTGTCGATTTTTTGTACGACAAAATAAAACACCAGTCTACAAAGGGGATTGTAAAATTTTCAGGTTGCCGGCAAAGCCGCTTTTAGAGTGTCAGGATACATTACGTATCAATAATCAAGCAAAAAAAGCCCACTCCTTATCCAAGGAATGGACTTTCACGTAAGCTTTCATGAATATTTTAATCCCGGAAAAAGTAAGTGGCTGCTCGCTCCGCAACCTGTTCTTCCTCCTCTTTCTCACCGTAAAACACCTTATCCATCTCAATGTTGACTTGTTCGGTTTCGTTCTTATCGGATACACTGCTAAATTCAATTCTCGGTTTCTTGTCCTTATCCTTGTCCGCCATGCTCTGTTCACCTCCAATCCGCAGGAGGCTTCTACACATATCGTCCCTCGGACGGCTGGACGTGCCTGCGGATTTTATCTTCTCTAGCATTGCCCTGGCGGAGGCTGGATAACCGGATAAATTATGGCTTATTCAGTTTCTGCTTGCTTGGCTACACTTCCACATCATGCTTGCTGCCGGCAATCTCTATGGTCCCGCTCTCCTTACTGCGCTTCCAGATCTTGTATGCATGCTTGGCGATAATACGGACAACCATGTACATCGGGATGATGAGCAGCATGCCTACTATTCCGGCCAAGTCTCCGCCCACGAGCAGCAGGGCAACGACCGTGACAGGATGCATGGCCAAGCTTTTGCCATAAATGAGCGGTGAAACGACGTTATCCTGAATTTGCTGAGCAATGAAGATGATAATAACCGACCAAAGCGCCATCATGGGTGATTCGATTAGGGCTACAATAACAACCGGCACAGTGGCCAGCAATGCGCCAATGTAGGGGATAAAGTTAAGGACAATAGATACCAGGGTGAGCAGCAAAGAATAGGGCAGATCGATGATCAGAAAGCCAATGTACATAAAAACGCCCAATGCGACATTGACGACAACCCTGCTGACGATGTAGCTGCTTAAAGCCTCATCGATTTCTTCAAGCGCCTCTCCGCCTTCAGCGCGGTAGCGCCGCGGTATCATAGCTTCCAGCCTGGGCTGCAGCTTGCCGCCCTCCTTCAGCATATAGAAGAGCAGGATGGGAGCGGTGGCTATAACAATCACGAAGCTGGAAACGAACGAGACGACACGGGTCATATAATCGGAGGCGCCAGTAATGAAATTGTTCATGTATTCGCTTGCTCTTGTCCACAGCTCACTCTGCTGGGGAATAACGCCGTTAACCATGTCATTCTCCATGAAGCTGTTCACCTGCCGGGTTAAGTCATCCGCAATCTCCGGAGCTTGATCGATGAAGCTCTCAATTTGCTCGCGCAGCGGCGGCCAAACCCATATGCCCCCAAATACCAGAAGGGCAGCCGTGATAATGAACAGCAGAGGGACGGACCACTTGCGATGGAGGCCAAGCTTATCCAGCCATTTGATTAGCGGCCGCAGCAGATAGTAGAAGAAGCCGGCGAGCATGACCGGTATGAGCAGCAGATTAACAAGTGATACGAGCGGACGGAAAATAAAGCTGACCTTTGTGCCGAGATAGAGGATCAGCAGGATGCAGATAATTCTCAGACACCAGCGAAAGAACCGACTTTGCAGCAGCATGTACAGCCCCCCGTTTCTGTTTCTTCCTACTTACCCCTGGGCCTCCCGATTGATTCATGCGGGTTCAGCAAGCAGGGATCGCAGCAGGTTTATAAGCAGATGCCAGCGGTTCATTGTATAAGAGATTCAGGCGAAATAGTCGATAATTATTCATAATATTGGTTGACAAGCTTGAAAATGGCGTGCTACGATGTGTTCATTCTTACGACGGACGAAAGGGAGGTATGGAAAATGCGGAGCGTAACATGGACCTACGTGCAGCTGACTTTTGGCGATCAGCCATACGTGCAGGCTATCCATACCACCCCCGCGTCACGGACGCAGCTTACTGGTCTTCATGATTGATCTATAACCCGGCATCAGCCGGCATATCGGTTATTCAAACATGTGAAGAACGATACAGGCTGCGCTCCCGCAGCCTTTTTTCTATGGATTTTGGCCCTGGTGAGGGGCTGAATCAGGAAGAGAGACGGGGCGAAGCAGCTTCTTAACTATATTGAACAAAGGAGGCGGGTACAGTGACACTGCAGGAGAGGACAGCTGCAAAATTATATAATGAGACAGTATTGCTGCGGGCAAGCTGTTCTGCGGGAACGCGGTCAGACAGGCTGTACCTGCCTGCCGGCCGGGACGCAGAATGTCCGGTTTAAAGCATGGCGCTTATTTGGAGAAGGCTGCTTGTTCCTTGGAGAGCAGTGTTATCCGGCACCCAAGACTGTCTCGCATGATGCGGGATGGTCTTTTTTTTTGATATTCACCAACTACGAATTATATACCGGAAAGAGGATAACGACTTATATGACTAATAAAATGAACTCGAGCATAAACAGCACGCAGACAGGCGGCAGAGAAGCCCAAGCCGTGAACAAGCCGGATAAGGCTGCAGGAAAACAGGCACAAGCGGGAGATTGGAAGCCGGCCCTGGCGAGTCTGATGACCTACGGCGATAAGACGGTTCATGACCTGCCGCAGTACAATAATTATGCCGTGGCGATTGACCGGGTGAGTACCTTGCTGGAGAAGCGGTTCGGTTCTCCGTTCAATCTTTACTTCAGCGAGGATTCGGGCAGAAATGAATTTTGGGACCTGCTTGAGGAGGATATCCGCATAGGCAGCAAGGATGTCGAATACATGGCTCAGGTTTTCGACCGGATTGAGGCGAGGGCTTTCGAGTACCGCTCGGAACCGGACGATACCGGATACAGGGTTTACCCGGCGCTTCGCAACAATCTGTTTGCATATCCCGAGTGGAAGGTTGCGCTGGCGAAGGTGCCGGCCTTTAATGAGCATGGCGTTTACTGCGAGGATTATATTTTTGCGGAATCGGATGCTGCGCTGCATGCCTTCCTGGTGCATATGCAGAAGCGGGGCAGGGAGTCGGACCGCAGCAGGGTGACCGTGTTTACTGATGGGGAGCACGGCATTGTCCGGCATCAAGAGCCGATCACGCGGGCGGTTTCCAGAGAGCAGGTGCTGCTGCATGAACCGCTGAAGCGGGATATCTTCCGATCGATTGATGAGTTCTTCCTGGAGGACCGCGCATTCTTCCAAACGTACGGTATTCCCTACAAACGGGGGGTTCTGCTCTATGGCAAGCCGGGGAACGGCAAGACGACACTTGTCAAATCCATTGCGGGAAGCGTTCAGGCCCCAGTGGCATACTGGCAGATTACCGAGCATACCTGCAGCGGCTCCATTCAGGAGGTATTCGAGGAGGCAGTGAAGCTGGCTCCGATGGTGCTCGTCATTGAAGACATTGATTCGATGCCGGAGCAGGTCCGCTCCTTCTTCCTGAATACGCTGGACGGGGCGACATCGAAGGAAGGGATTTTCCTGATCGGAACAACGAATTATCCGGAGAAAATCGATCCGGCGCTGATGAACCGGGCGGGACGGTTTGACCGTGCCTATGAAATCAAGCTGCCGGATACGGCTCTGCGGGCATCATTCATGCAGCTGAAGGGCTTCGAGAAGCTGATTGGCGAAGAGCAGGCTGCAGAGGCGGCACGTCTAACTGAGCAGTTCTCGTTCGCTCAGCTCGGCGAGCTCTATGTGTCGGCGGCTCTGCAGAAGCATTACGAGGGCCGGGTGGATATGAAGGGTTTGATCAGCCAGATGAAGGAAGACCTGCACAAGGGCAGGACGAATGTCTGGGTGAAGGAAGGTGCTGACGGGCGGGTCGGATTTGTAACCGCCTGATCGGGGCTTTAGGCATGCCCCAGGCAGGTGGAGCCAGGGGGCAGCTACCGTGACCGGAAGCAAGCAATAATCATACAATGGAGGGTTTTCTACTCATGGCTTATCAAGTTATAGATGGAGTACGGGTATGGGGTTCGCCCGATCCAGGGGCTCTGCTGCAGGCGTTGACCTGTTCACAGACAGGCAGTGTCGTCAGGACACTGCTGATGGCGGACCATCACAAGGGCTACAGCCAGCCGATCGGCGGTGTCGTGGCCTATGACGGGCAGGTGTCGCCATCAGGTGTCGGCTATGATATCGCCTGCGGCAACAAGGCGGTGCGCACCAATCTGATGGCAGCTGATATTCGGGCACAGCTTCCGAAGCTTATGGATGCTATCGGGGCGCGGATTTCCTTTGGCGTAGGCCGTGTGAACAACGAGCGTGTGGATCACGAGTTGTTCGATGATCCGGATTGGGATGTATACCGCCGGATCGGACGACAGGAGCACGACAAGCTGAAGACGCTGGCGCAGAGCCAGCTCGGCACGGTCGGCAGCGGCAACCATTTTGTCGATTTGTTCGAGGAGGCGGCAACAGGCCGGCTGTGGGTGGCGAACCACTTCGGGAGCCGTGGCTTCGGGCATAAGACAGCGAGCGGTTTCATTAATCTGGCAGCCGGACGGGAATTTTCCGCCAAAGCGCCGGGCGAGACAATGGACCAGCCGCCTGTGCTGCTGGATCTTGCTTCAGAGGTCGGTGACATGTACGTGCGGGCGATGATGCTCGCAGGCCGCTATGCCTATGCAGGACGTGATTATGTCATCGCACAGGTGCTGGATATCCTCGGTGCAGCTGCAGATTTCGAGGTGCATAATCATCACAATTTTGCCTGGAGAGAGCGGCATGAGGGCCGTGACTGCATGGTCGTCCGCAAGGGAGCGACTCCATCGGCACCCGGGCAGCTCGGCTTCATAGGCGGCAGCATGGGAGATATATCAGTCATCGTCCGCGGCAGAGATACTGCCGAGAACCGGGATGCGCTTTACAGTACGGTGCACGGGGCGGGCCGGGTGATGAGCCGGACACAGGCCGCGGGCAAGATGAACTGGAAGACGCGCACCCGCTCCGGAGGAGCGATCAGTCAGGAGCAGATGCTTCATGCAGTGAAAGACTACGGGGTCGAACTGCGGGGCGCCGGTACAGACGAGAGTCCGTTCGTGTACAGGAAGCTGCAGGAGGTGCTGGATGCGCACAGCGAGACCGTTGAGGTGCTCCATGTATTGAAGCCGATCGGCGTCTGTATGGCGGGTGCGAATGAATTTGATCCGTATAAGGATTAACAGGCGTTAACTAACGGAATGGATAGAAAGAAGGATTGTGAACAAATGGGAATATTATTTGATATTATGACGTCAGAACCTCGTGAAGCGGGGCGTATTGCCGGACTGCCGGCATCGGGTGAAGGCTTCGCATGGAAGCCAGAGGGACGGGAGAATGCTACGGAGGCCCTGCCCGCCGCAGCAGGAAACCGGCTGCCTGCAGGCGGCAGGATGACAGGCAGCATGCCTGGTAACGCCGCGTGTGAAGAGGATTGAGCTTTCGCCTTGAACAGGCCAGAAGATTAAGCAGCTATTTAGCCGTACGGTGGGTTGTCCGTACGGCTAAAGGCGTATCTTTTGACATGTGATAGTCGAATGGGACTTCAAACAACACTTGGAGGATTATTTCTCAACAACAGTTCGTTGAGGCAATTTGGAAAAGGGGGGACACATGATCGGATTAACGAGGTGATCGACAGGCTGGCAGCTTCAATAAGGACCTGAAGCATGTTTTGTTCCGAACCTGCCCCAAGATCATTACGAACAGCCAGTTGTCTTTCTTAAACCAAGCGTTGCTTGTGGGTGAAGGATTGCCAACGGAATCAGGAGTAGATATTAAGATCTTCATGGCAGCTCCCTCCTGATTTTTTCACTATGCCGAGACGAGATCTCTATCAAGTATAGTTTTCCATCATTTGATGCAAGTAACTCCGAAAGTCTTCAACGTAGGATTGGGGCTCTGCAATTGTCAGATGAGTGCCGAAGCTTGCTAAGAATTGAAATCCCGTATGATTTTGAGGGACATACATGGTTGCTAATAGAGATCCAGATCTATGGTCTTCAATACTTCTTCGTCCATACCTTTCGATGATCTGATCTTTGATGCTGGGCGATATCCATGCCTTGATCGCGACAAGCTGCGGCAGATAACCTGCTTGATGTCCTTGCTCTGACCAATCATCTCTAGGTTGAAACGCACGTTCATCCACCGTAATATGATCAATCCGTGATAATTTAAATGTCCGATATCCCTGCCGATGCAGACAGAATCCTCTCAAGTACCAGCTCGACTCGCTAAAATGCAGCTCATAAGGCTCGATCATTCTGCTCGTTACAGCCCCGTCTTTATCTGTATATTCAAACGAAACAAGCCTTTTCTTCAAGATGGATTCTTGACATGTCTTTAAGGTTTCAAGAACCTCGGATCGGCCTTGCCAATTATAAAATGACAGCTGAACGGAACGATGCAGAGACAATGGGCTGACCATAGCCTCTATTTTTTTTATCGTTCTTTCCACATCTTCCGTAAGGAGAATCTGTTCCAATCCGCCGAGTGCCGTTAATATATTTTCTAAATCGGAGCTGCTTAAGAGGCGTTTGTCCACCTTGTATTCATCCATGATGCCGTAGCCGCCTTTGACCCCATTGACCGAATAGATCGGGATGTTCGCTAAACTCAATGTTTCCATATCGCGAAGGATCGTTCGTTTGGATACCTGGAACAGCTGCGTGAACTCCGTTGTCGAAACAACATCTTTTTTCAGCAGTATCATGATAATTGATATGAGTCTCTCCACTTTGTCCATTATGGCCCTCTTTTTTCTAAATGATATCGGAATGGTGACAATAAGATGTCACCTATTATCCATTATACTACATGTATCACAAGAAGGAGGTTATGTTGAATGTCTGCTATTGCGTATTTGAACTTTGATGGGGTTGCCGAACAAGCGATTGAATTTTACTCGGAGGCTCTGCAGGCAACGGAAGTGAAGAAGGTTAAATTCAAGGACTTTCCGCAAGATCCAAGCTACCCGCTGCCCGAAAATGAGTTGAATATGGTTATGGAGTCCTCGATCGAATTCGCGGGCGGTAAGCTCATGATGTCGGACGTACTGCCCTCCATGAAGCCGGTAACAGGCGAGCTGGTGAAAGGGAATAACGTTCTGATCAGTCTGGTCATGAATGACAAGCAGCAGCTGGAGAGTTACTTTAAAGGACTGTCGGCTGACGGCCATGTCATCATGCCATTATCCAATACGCCGTGGTCATCCTGCTTCGGCATGCTGGTGGATAAGTTTGGGATTAACTGGAAATTTAACAGCGATGCGGATCAGTTTCTGGACGACGTAATATCCAACAAACGGTAACTCATTCCAAAAAATGGCCTTGCAGTTGAAGGTCATTTTTTTATACCAATGGAGGCTCGAGTGATGAAAAATAGCTATTCTTCGCTTATCTTTTTCCTGGCCTTGGGTATATTCGGCATTATTACAACAGAAATGGGCTTGATCGGCGTTCTCCCGCAAGTCGCTCAAAAATTCAACATAACCCCTGCTGAGGCTGGGTACCTTGTGAGTGTCTTTGCGCTAATCGTTGCGATTACAGGACCATTCCTAACTTTGCTTGCTTCCGGCATGAATCGAAAGGCGGTCTTGCTAACCGCGATTCTGATGTTTGCCGTCTCTAATTTGGTCTATGCTTATACGAGCAGGTTCGAGGTTATGCTGGCCTTCCGGATTGTTCCCGCATTTTTTCATCCTGTCTTTTTTTCGATTGCGCTTGTGGCCGCTGCCAGCCTAGTTCCTCCTGAGAAGAGCCGCAATGCAGTCACTCGGGTTATGGCCGGAGTAACCGCTGGATTTGCTTTTGGCGTGCCGATTACGTCCTACGTCTCTACCAAAATTTCGCTGGAGGCTGCCTTCTTGTTTGGAGCCATCGTGAGCGTCCTTGCCTTTATAGGCATTCTGCTCTGGCTGCCCTCCTTGCCTGTTAAGGAGAGAATGTCTTTCGGCAAGCAGTTCCGCATCTTACGCAAGCCTCAATTGTGGTTAACGATCTTGATCGTGGTGATGATCTTTACGGCGATGAGTTCGGTATACAGCTATTTCGCTGAATATCTCGGAGAAGTCACCCATATGGACGGTACCTGGATCAGTGTGATGCTGATGATCTTCGGCGTCACCATGATCGCAGGAAACTTCTTGTTCGGGTACTTGGTAAACAAAAGCATGAAACTAACGGTTATCCTGTTTCCTCTCGTATACGCGGTCATATACCTATTTGTTTATTATTGGGGTTCTTATGTATGGCCGATGGCGGTTATCGTATTCGTGTGGGGAGCAGTACATGCCGGAGGCCTTATTGTAAGTCAAGCCTTGTTGATGAGGGACGCTCAGGAAGCTCCCGAATTTGGCAACAGCTTATTTGTTTCCTTCTCGAATGTCGGCATTACGATAGGGACATGGATCGGAGGCTTGTTTATTTCCCGGTTGGGCGCGCAGCAGCTTATCTGGAGCGGGATCCTGCTGCTGCTGATTACTTTCCTACTGATCATGGCAAAAGCGGCTGTTGTCAAAATACAGGTGGAAAAGGCAAGCTTGAATGAATTGGAATTTCATAAATGAAGATGGAGGTTCGTTCTCAACTATGGAAGTGGGGGAATTGATTTCTGTGCAATCGAGAGAAGACCTTCGGGTATGGCTGCAGGAGAACGGTAATGCTGAAAAGTCATGCTGGGTCCTGGTTAGTATGAAGCCCAAACCGGATACGCTCTTATATTTGGATGCAGTCGAGGAAGCGCTGTGCTTTGGGTGGATCGATGGCGTCAAGAAGAAAATGTCCGAAACGGAGCTGGCTCAGAGGCTTTCTCCCAGGAGCAAAAAGAGCTCATGGACGGAATTAAACAAAGAACGTGTCCGCCGCCTTGAAAGGCTGGGGTTGATGACAGATGAAGGAAGAAGGGTGCTGCCTGATTTGGATCCCCGGTCATTTCGAATAGATGAAGGAATTGAGCAGCGGATAAAAGAGGATCAGCAAGTCTATGATCATTTCAGGGCTTTCCCGGATCTATATAGAAGGGTTCGGATCGATACGATACAAAGCGTTAAGAACCAGCCGGAATTGTTTAGGAGCAGATTAGACAAATTCATAATTAACACGAGAGCAAACAAAATGTACGGTCAGTGGAATGATTATGGACGTCTGCTCGATTGCTAGCGGAGCACGCATTGTCCATGTTAGTTCAATAAAACAGCGGCAGCCCAGGACTTTCTTTTCGGTCCAAGGCTGCCGCTGCTTTATTTTTAAACCAGTCTAATCCATATTCTTCGGACAACCGCCCCTTCTTCATGCTAGCAAGCGTTGTACCGCGGCCCCAGCTGCTAGCTGTGCAGCAGCCGGCGGATGATCGCCGCTACGCTCTCCGCTTCATGTGCCGCTGCGGCTTTCACATCCGCGTGGCTGGCTGTCATCGCATAGCTGTGCGGAGTGCCGGCGAACATGGATATATCATTGAAGGAATCCCCGATACATACGGTCTCTTCCGGACTAATCTTCAGCCGCTCCTGCAGCACCTTGACCCCCGTTCCCTTCGAGACGCCAGCTGGCATAACGTCCATGCAGTCAATATCCGAAATGTAGGCGTCGATTGCGTCGCCGTGCTCGGCTTTCAGGCTCTGCATGAAAGCCCGCAGCTTCTCGACCTCGCCGAAGAACGAAATTTTACCGCTGACAATATCCTTGCCCAGACGGCTTCTCGCATCGGGGATGACGTGGAGGGGCGCCATCAGGCGGCTTCCGATCTCCTCAGCATGAGCCGTCATTTCCTCGACAAAATAGTGATCCGGTCCGCACATCATGGTCAGAAACGGCGTGCCCTCACCAGCTTTCGCCAGTGCAACCAGCTTGTCGCGGTCGAAGGCCTGCTCGGAGACCAGCTCGCCGTCTGACATATGAACATAGGCCCCGTTCTGTGAAATGGTGTGCACGCGCAGGTTCAGCTGCTGCATGACCGCTTCGATTTCGGGCTGCATTCTGCCGGATGCGAACGCAATCTGAACACCGGCCTCCGCCGCCTGATGGAGGGCGTCAATATCCTCCTGGTTGATGGTCGAATGGTTATGAATGATTGTGCCGTCGAGGTCGCTAATCAATAGTTTCATTGTATTCTCGCTTCCCTTC
Organism: Paenibacillus sambharensis; assembly: GCF_003233845.1. Taxonomy (GTDB): domain Bacteria; phylum Bacillota; class Bacilli; order Paenibacillales; family Paenibacillaceae; genus Paenibacillus_I; species Paenibacillus_I sambharensis. The sequence goes on along the minus strand of NZ_QKRB01000053.1, from coordinate 228,485 downwards.
CTATCCTGCTGTTAATGTCTGTCTCTATAGCTATCATCATCTTGAAAACATCGCCGCTTGTCAAATCAGCCCGGGCTTTACGCTTTCTTATCATCTGCAAAATACGACACTGATCTTTGCCCGCCATACTGGGTAGTGCTTGTACAAGAGAGTGGAAACAGGAGGATTAGGATGAGAAATAAGATGGGAATGAAACATGATTACCGGGCTTCTCGCTTCATGCAGCTGTTCCTGGCGCTGGCAGTTCTGGTGTCTGCTCTTGTGCCGGCCGGTTACGCGGCACAGCTGCCGGAAACCGGGTACGGCCGTGTGCTGGATATGCGTACCGCCGAGCTTGCCCCGGGGGCAGGCTACAGCTGGTACAGCATGGAGACGGGGCGCGGATTGCAAAATATGCATGTCGTGACCTTTGATCCGCTCAACCCGAATTTGGAGCTCAAGGCGGGTACGAAATCGGGCAGGGTGTACGGAATGCAGGGGGTTACCCAGATGGCCCGTTATGCGGATGGTCCGGGAAGCCGTGTTATTGCGGGAATTAACGGTGACTTCTATGAGATCAGCGGCAATGCGACAGGCGTGCCGAACGGGCTGTTTATGGAGGACGGAACCATTCTCAACAGCGGGATTTCGTCTTTCGCCTTTGGCTTGAAGGCCGACGGGAGCTCTCTATATGGAATGCCGAAGCTTAGCAAAACCGTTACCATTGGCGGAATCACGAGTGAGCTGACTCATATCAACCGCTTCCGCGGAGATAACGAAATCGTCCTTTATACATCGGACTATCATACATCAACCAAGTCTGGCCAGTCAGGTGACGAGGTTGTGCTGGATATTGTGGATGGCGGGGTAAAGAGCGGCCAGACGCTGAGAATGACTGTGGCTGAGATCCGCAAGGGACATGGCGATACCCCGCTCGTCGAAGGGAGAGCTGTGCTGTCGGCTTCCGGGAGTGCGCGGGTGCTGCTGGAGGGGCTTCAGCCAGGTGATGAGGTGCAGGCCAGCTTTGCCCTGGATGGAGAGTGGGATGATGTGAAGGTGGCAATCGGCGGGCAAGGTCCGCTTATCAAGGATGGTATTGTCCAAGCTGGCATCGGCCCGGCGGGCGTCCATCCGCGAACGGCGATTGGGACCAAGGCGGATGGCTCTATTGTCCTCTTCGAAATTGACGGACGGGCGCCCGGCTTCAGCGAAGGTGTAGAGACAAACGAGCTTGCCCGTATTCTGGCGGATATGGGTGTCGTGGACGCCATGAACCTCGATGGGGGCGGCTCCTCGACCTTCGCTGCCAAGCTGCCTGGAGAAGCGTCGCTTCGCATGCTGAACCGCGGCTCGGATGGCGGTGAACGGGCGACCGGCAACGGTCTTCTGCTCGTGAACAAGGCGCCGGAAGGGCCTGCCGCGAAGCTGGTTGTGCAGCCGGGCATGGAGCGTGTGCTCGCAGGCTCAAGCCTCCCGCTGAAAGCAGCGGCTGTCGATGCCGGCGGGCATCCCGCCGCTTACAATGGCATGCCGGAATGGCAGGCAGAGCCTTCCATCGGAACGATTGATGGTGGGGGCCTGTTCCAGGCCGGACTTTCGGCAGGAGCCGGGACGGTAACAGCATCGGTCTACGGGCTGGAGAGCGGAAATGCAGAGATTGAGGTGGTGGATACACTCACTGGGCTGGTGCTTCCAGATCAGGTGCGCACCTTCACCTCGGGTGAGACAGCTGAACTGTCGGCTCAGGCTCTCCGCGGCGGCCAGATTGTTCATGCAGATGGAGCAAGCCTGCAGTGGCGGGTTGAAGGACCGATCGGCACCATCGACGAGCAGGGGATATTCCGGGCAGCCGAAGAATCGGGTGTGAGCGGAAGCATTCATGTCAGCTACCGCGATGTCCAGGCGTCGATGATTGTGCATGTCGGGCTCCCGCCCGCGTTGCTGGAGGACTTTGAGAGCGGACTGGATCGCTATATGGCTGGAAGTGCAGCGGCGAACACGGTGACGATTGAAGCGGAGAGCAATCCGGATTTTGTCCGCTATGGTTCAGCGGCTCTTAAGCTGTCCTATGATTTTACGGGTAAAACGGGCACATCAGGTGCTTATCTTCAGGCCAAGGGGGTGGATACGCGTATCCAGGTTCCCGGTTATCCGGAGAAGATTGGGATGTGGGTATACGGCGACGGTCAGAAGCACTGGCTGCGCGCACAGATGCGGGACGGCAGCGGGGCGGCATTCCCGATTAATTTTACAGATTCAACGACGGGTGTGGACTGGACAGGCTGGCGCTACATAGAAGCGGATGTGCCGGCTGGAAAGACAGCCCCGCTGTCAATGGATATGCCCGTCCGTTATATGGAGACGAGCAACAACAATAAGACCGCAGGCGCGATCTATATCGATCAGATAAGGGCCGTATATGGCCCGGTGGACGAAGACAGAACTCCCCCTGTATTGAAAGGCTTTAGTCCGGCTGATAATGCGGTAGTTAATCATACGAAGCCGACTATTACGGTATATGCGGAGGATGACGGATACGATCCGGTGAAGCATCCGGGAACAACACTGATTGACCCGGCTTCTATCCGGATGTATGTTGACGGAGTTCATGTTCAGCACGGCCTTTATCCGCCGGAGGGAAGAATAACTTACGTGCCTGCAGACCCGCTTCAGGAAGGTGTCCACACCGTGAAGGCGGCAGTTAGGGACCATGATGGGAACCAGACGATTCAGACCTGGATGTTCGCGGTGGATACCGGCTCGGCGAAGCTGACTTATACGACTCCGGACAACGTATTTGCCGGTCGTACTTACACCGTAGATATCGGCGCCAGGCAGCCGGAGGAGCTGCTGGGCGGTCATTTGGAATTTGGCTTAGATCCGTCGGTGGCCGAGGGAATCTCGGTTATAAGGGGCGGCAAGGTAGAGGAGCATCAGCTTCAAGCTGCGCTTGATCCAGCTTCAGGCGTTGTCCGCTTGACCTTCGCGGGATTGGATTCGGCCGTACTGACGGAAGAAGACAAGCTCGCCCAAATCTCGTACCGTGTGAAGCCGGCTGCGGCAGGCATCCATACGATCGCGTTCCGGTCGGGATCCAATCACTTGGCTGGCTCCGGGAGCCCGGCCGGGTTCACTGGTCTGCCGCTGAAATCTGCCATCGGACACGAGCTTCAGCTTGCTTGGGATGACCAGGTCGGACAGGGGTTCTCGACCACCTTCACAGTAACGGATGCCCAGGGTCGGCCTGTAGCTGACGCCGTACTGCTGGCAGATGGGATTGAGGTGGGCGATGGCTCGCTTCGTACGGATGCCGAGGGGAAGCTGAAGACCGACAGGCTCACAGCTGAGGTCAAGAAACACAGCATTCAGGCGAGCAAGGGCGAGCAGTACAGCCCGGTTGCAGTGTTCGAGGTGCTGAAGCTTGGCGGAGCAGTTAAGCCTTACAATATAACGATAGGGATGGGTCAAGATCCGAAATCGTCCAGACAGTTCAACTGGAATACGCATCCGCATACGGGCCGGACGGTTGTCGAGGTCGTGTACGGCGAGGAGCCATTCGAAGGGCCGACCGTGATCCAGACAGAAGGAAGCGGCTATACGCATAACACACTTGATACGGGCGTAATCCGTGTGCATAAAGCGGCAGTCACCGGGCTTGAACCTGGCACGCTATACCGTTACAGAGTTGGTGATGGTGAGAGCGTGTGGAGTGACGAGGGAACGTTCCGGACCGCTCCGGCTGACTCGGATCAGACAACCTTCCTGGTATTCGGCGATTCCCAGGCGGCAGACCAAGCCGGTTACCGGCTGTGGGGAAATACAGCTGCCAGAGCGTTCGAGGCTTACCCAGATCCTGACTTTATGATCCATCTTGGTGACATGGTGGATAACGGCTTTAAGGAGCAGGAGTGGAACTGGTGGTTCGACTCTGCCGCCGGGCTGCTCAGGAATAACACGATGGTCTCTGTAGTCGGGAACCATGAGGTGACAGGCACGAAGAAGAATGGTGATTTCCTGGCGCACTTCAATCACCCTGACGGCGGAATTGACAGTCAGAAGGGAACGAACTTCTCGTATGACTATAACAATATACATGTCGCCGTGCTGAATAGTGAATACGATTATGAGGAGCAAGCTGAGTGGCTGCGCAGGGACCTTGCCGCAGCGGACAAGCTGTGGAAGGTGGTAGTGTTTCACCGCGGGCCTTACGGCAGCATGTACGACACAGCTTCCATTAGAGAGCAGTGGGTACCGGTCTTTGATGAGTATGGGGTTGATCTGGTTATGAATGGCCACGATCATATCTACCTGCGTACGCATGCCATGAAGGGCGGCAAGCCTGCAGAAGAAGGGCGCGGTACCACTTACGTTATTCCAGGGCAGACAGGCCCGAAATATTATGGTCTGACCGTGCAGCCTTGGCAGAAGGTCACCGATACAGAGCAGACACAGATGTATGCGGCTGTTGAGGTTGACGGCCGGACACTGAAGTTTATCACGAGAACGGTCGCGGGCCGTGTAGTGGATGAGTTCGTGCTGGAAAAGAATGAAGTTGTACCAGAGCCGCAGCCAGAGCCACACCCAGAGCCGCAGCCAGAGCCGCAGCCGCAGCCAGAGCCGCAGCCGCAGCCGCAGCCAGAGCCACAGCCGCAGCCAGAGCCGCAGCCAGAGCCACACCCAGAGCCGCAGCCAGAGCCGCAGCCGCAGCCGCAGCCAGAGCCGCAGCCGCAGCCACAGCCACAGCCGCAGCCAGAGCCGCAGCCGCAGCCACAGCCACAGCCACAGCCACAGCCACAGCCACAGCCGCAGCCGCAGCCGCAGCCGCAGCCGCAGCCGCAGCCAATGATTCCAGAAGACATAACGGGACATTGGGCGGAGCAGAGCATAACCCGTGCGTTGATGGAGGGATGGGTGACCGGTTACCCGGATGACAGCTTCCGTCCGCAAGGGGTCATTACACGGGCAGAATTTGCTGTCATGCTTGCCAAAGCTCTCGGGCTGCCGGCAGGCTCCGGTACATTAGCCGTGTTCCAGGATGCGGCAGCAATCCCGGCTTGGGCTAGAGAAAGTGTTCAGGCAGCAGCTAAAGCAGGTCTCTTATCCGGATACGCGGACCAGACCTTCCGCGCTGGACGTCCGGTCACGCGCAGCGAAATGGCGGTCATTGTCACGCGTGCTCTGAAGCTTGATCTTCCAGAGAGTGCTTCCCTTTCATTCACAGATGCCTCAGCTGTACCAGGATGGGCCAGTGAAGCAGTGGCAGCCGCCGCAGAGGCGGGACTGATGAAGGGCCGGGGGGCAGGGCGGTTTGCTCCGAATGCTGAAACAACCCGTGCTGAGGCGGTGGCGCTTATTGTATCTATGCTTGATTACCGCGACTGAGAGGATGGTTGAGACAAGCTGTTGTCACAGACAGGCTGGAAACGTGTGCTATAATGTAGAAAAATCCCGGGAGGTGTTCAGATGCCGCAGTTAACCGTGAGAGGCATTCCTTCGTCGCTAATGGCTGTAATCAGTCTGCCGCTCGTGGAAGAGCTGGCCATTCTATGCGAATGCGGAGCCGATAATTTTACGGTGGATTGTATCGAGACAGTCAGCGTCATGGACGGCAAGAGGGTCGAGACCTTTCCGTTTATAGAAGTGGCATGGTTCGAGCGGGGCCGTGAGGTGAGAGACCGGTTTGCTGAAGCAATCAGCAGACATGCCAGGCTGGCAGGTGTTACGGATATGGAGATTGCCTTTAAAGTGTATCAAACCGACGCTTACTATATTAATGGCAAATCCTGCTCGGTCGTGTAAGGACAGGACTTGCGATTAGTCCATACAAAAGCAGCAGTGGCGCCCCCCTGACAAGGTGAGCGCCACTGCTGCTTTATTTTACCACAATGATTCTTCCTTCTTCTTGCGCGGAGCCTTATGCTTCTTCACAAGCTTGGGCAGATGCTTCATGCTGCGTCCCATTGGACCCTTGCAGATCGGACACTCCGGATTTGCGGAAGCAGTCAGCTCATCTCTGACCCAACTCTTGCATTCCTTGTTCTTGCAGCGCCAAATAGGAACTGGTATAAGCTCGGGTTTTTCATTTTCCGTCTCCAACTTTACCCACCCCCTGTTATAACATTGCCGAAAAAAGCGCCGGACATGCGGAGCATGCCGTATCTGTCTGTTCAGCGCACCTTGAGTAGCATACTGTAATCTGCTGCTGTATGGCAAGACCAACCAGTAAACTTGCAGCATCGGATGCCGCGGGATCGTGCAGCTGCCTTCACGGAACCTTAGCGTGCACCCCTGCACGCATATGGTATACTGGGCGGTGGGGTGATAGAGATGAACCTGATTCGCTTGAAGGCTAATTTAGAGATGAAGAGTATTGAGGACAGGCTGCAGTATAATCCGTCCATCATTGAATTTTTCTTAAGCGCGGATGACCTGAAGAACCCGGCGCTTATTCGTGAGCGAATAAGGCTTGTCAAGCAGAAGGGCTGCCGTGTGTACCTGCATCATCCGCCGAAATACGCAGGCCGGTTCCTGGATATTATGAGCACTGACCCGGTGATGGAGCGCTTCTATCTGGATTCTTCGAATCAGCTGGCGGAGATCTGCCAAAGTGAAGAGGTACGCTGCGTTATTCACGGCAACTACTCAGGCACCGAAAGCTGCGGCAGAGTCGACCGGGAGCTGACAGTGCGCATGCGTGATAAAATTGCGGCTATTGAGTCCTTTGCCCATGGATATTTTCTCTGGGAGGATTCCATTGAAGGACTGTTCAGCTATGCGAACCCTCATTTGATAGATGAGGTGATTGTTCCCCTGCGGCTGCCAGTGAACGTCGATGTCAGCCATACCTTTATTGCGTTCAAGGGTGACAATGACAAGCTGGAGGACGTGCTGAAGCGGACGAAGCCGTATGCGCAGTATTATCATCTGGTGGACAGCATGGGCCAGTCGCATGATGCGCTGCCGCTTGGACAGGGCCGGATCAATTGGCAGATGGTAAAGCCCTACGTTGCAGACAGTGATTTTATATTTGAGATTGGTCTATCGGGCGATCATACCGACTGTACACCGATGGTGGAAAGTGCGCAGTATTTTGAGCAGGTCTGACCAGGTTATGGTCACGGGCGGCTGTTGATTCTTGAACGATCCTGAAGCTTCTGCAGTGTATCTACAATCCATTTGGCCAACGAGCCCATGATGAGCAGGCTGAAGAATGACAAGTGAGCATTCCAGTCCTTGGTTGTATAGATCTCAACCCGCTCCATGAGCGGCAGGGAAAGGTAAGAGATGACAGCAGAAGCGGCTGCCAGTGCGATTGCGAATTCTTTCCATCCCGGCAGCCGGTGATACAATATCGTCAGCAGCGTGGGAATGGCGAACAGATTTGCAGGCAGCATCCAGGACAAGTGCACCCACACAGAGCCTATATAAATACAGGCAAAGTATTTGCTTTAAGAGACAGTTTTATGATAATCATCTGATTACGCGGTTTTATGTGACCGCAATTGTTACTGCAGGCGGCTCAATAGCCCTCGGCAGTATTTTTTTGTACAGTTAGCCGTAACTAATGGTTCCAAGCCTGCGGTTTCTGTGCTATAGTACGGTGTGCAACTAAAGAGATGCTGAGATGCGGTCTGCAAGACCTGCCGCTCAGGAGAGGTTCGCGAACTCCCTCTATAAAAAACTACGGATGAACGGCACCCTGATGCAGGCGATGCCTGTTTGTCCATCTTTAGGAGATGACATCATGAACAAGGATAAAGCGGTCGTCGTGTTCAGCGGCGGTCAAGACAGTACGACCTGTCTGTTCTGGGCGAAGCAGCGCTATGCCCATGTAGAAGCCATTACCTTCCAATACGGCCAGCGCCATGCTGCAGAGCTGGACTGCGCCGCCTCTATTGCTGAAGAGCTGGATGTTCCGCACCATGTGCTGGACATGTCCCTGCTTAACCAGCTGGCACCCAGCGCGCTTACGCGCGATATCCCCATTGAGACGATGGACAACGGGCTGCCCTCAACCTTCGTTGAGGGACGCAACCTGCTGTTCCTTTCTTTTGCCGCCGTACTGGCCAAGCAGATTGGCGCCCGGCATATCGTAACGGGTGTATGTGAGACTGACTTCAGCGGCTACCCGGACTGCCGGGACAACTTTATCAAGTCCTTATCCGTAACCCTTAATCTGGCGATGGATTATCCGTTTGTTATCGAGACCCCTCTGATGTGGCTGGACAAAAAAGAAACCTGGGCCCTCGCGGACCGGCTCGGTGCTTTCGATTTTGTGCGGACACGCACGCTCACCTGCTATAACGGCATTGTGGCGGACGGCTGTGGAGAATGCCCGGCCTGCCGGCTGCGCGCAGCCGGCTTGAAGGATTATCTTCTTGAACGGGAAGGCGGTGTGCGGTCGTGATGCAGCAGATCTATCCGCAAGTCGTTCACCCCTATCAATTTGAACTGAACAAGGATTTTCATTTTGCGGCTGCACATTATGTTCCGGCCGAGGCGGCAGGCAAATGCCGTCAGGTACACGGCCACACGTATTTCGTCAACATTACCGTTGCGGGCGATGATCTGGATGATACCGGTTTTCTTGTGAATTTCTCCCTGCTCAAGAAGCTGGTCCATGACCGTTTCGACCACACCCTGCTTAACGATGACAGTGAGCAGTTTGATGATACGGTTCCGTCACGCTTCCCGACAACGGAAGTGGTGGCGAAGACGGTGGCTGAGCTTGTCCAGCAGCAGCTGGATACCCAGCCGAACAGGCCGCGCTGTGTCCAGGTGTTCCTGCGGGAAACACCGACGAGTTATGTCGTCTACCGTCCGAAAGCAGGCAGCCTATGAGCGGACAGCCGCAGACAGCCATGACTCCGGCTAACAGCAGCAGGACGGTCCCGTCCCGGTTCCCTGTCCTGGAGATCTTCGGCCCTACCGTGCAGGGAGAGGGAATGGTCATCGGGCAGAAGACGATGTTTGTCCGGACGGCAGGCTGCGATTACGCCTGCTCCTGGTGCGACTCCGCCTTCACTTGGGACGGGACGGCCAAAGCGGATATCCGGCTCCTGGAGGCGGATGATATCTATGAAGAGCTGTGTGAAACGGCCGGCGGGGAGGACCGCTTTAGCCACGTAACCTTGTCGGGAGGCAACCCGGCTCTGCTTGCCGGTCTTGGCGAGTTCATTAGCCTGCTGCACAGCAGGGGCAAGCGGGCAGCTCTGGAAACCCAGGGAAGCCGCTGGCAGGACTGGTTTACCGAGATTGATGAATTGACGCTTTCACCGAAGCCGCCAAGCTCCGGAATGAAGACTGATTGGGAGATGCTGGACTCGATTATCCACCAATTGTCCGCAGCCGGATCGGCCTTCAGCTTGAAGGTCGTCGTATTTGACGTGTGTGATTTGGATTATGCTGTGCAGGTTCAGCAGCGCTACCCGGATGTGCAGCTGTTCATCCAGGCGGGCAATGACCGGCTGGATGAAGCGGATGCATCCGTACTGCTGATTCATCTGGCTGGCAGATATGAACAGCTTGTCTCAGAGGTCATAGAGCGACCGTCACTGAACCGTGCCCGTGTGCTTCCTCAGCTTCATGCATGGATTTGGGGAAACAAGCGGGGCGTATAGAGCGAGCGACATTACATTTGCAGAATGAAGAATTCATATAGATGGTTAAATTCGATATCAGGAGGATGACAGCATGGCAGGAAGAGAAGATCATGAGCTGGATGGCGTAACGCTGCTTGGCAATCAGGGGACCAGCTATTTGTACGATTATACGCCTTCGGTTCTGGAGGCTTTCGATAACAAGCATCAGGGCCGTGACTACTGGGTGACCTTTAACTGTCCGGAATTTACGAGTTTGTGCCCCAAGACGGGACAGCCGGATTTTGCGACCATCACGATTCGTTATATTCCGGACGTGAAGATGGTGGAGAGCAAGTCATTGAAGCTCTATCTGTTCAGCTTCCGGAACCATGGCGATTTCCACGAGGATTGCATGAATATAATTATGGATGATCTGATCCGCTTAATGAACCCCCGATATATTGAGGTTCAGGGTGTTTTTACACCACGCGGCGGCATATCAATTGATCCTTATTGCAATTGGGGAAGACCTGAAACCAAGTATGAACAGATGGCTGAATTCAGATTAATGCGTCATGAAATGCAATAATGATTAATTTTTTCCAGTAATAAGTAATTTTCTTGGAGGAGAAAAGGCGGATTCGTCGAACATCATACAGAGACTACTAACGTGATGCCGCTTGATGGCTCTCATGAACAAGGGGGTTCTATCTCATCGTGCCCAAGCTGACGGGACTGGCTTTTCTCCTCTTTATTGTTATTGTAGCCGCTCTGTCGGTTCCTTCTTTTTTGCTTACTGAGAGGAAGCCGCCGGGCCCGGTTGTTACGCAGTGGCAGCTGCAGTGGATCACGGATAATGAACCTGCCTATGCGCCGCACGCTTCCATAGAGAGTGGTGAGTGGATACTCGTGACCGCCGATCATCCGGTCACGGTGAGGCCCGATGGTGTTAATCGTGCATGGATTCGTTTCACGGTACCCCCAACCAGCCTTGAACGGCCCGGATTGCTTATTGATAAGCTGTACGGCCATGATATCAAGGTTTATAACAATAACCGGCTTGTCTATGAGAGCAATCGAACCTTCATGTTTGATAATAACAAGCTGCTGCTCCCGCTGGACAAGGACCTGGGGAACAGAGAATATTTAGTCGGCTTGACGACGATGAGCGACCGGATCGGCATTCAATCCGAGATTCGCATCGGTGATTTAACGGCACTTTCCGAAAGCTATGTCAAACGGGACCTGCCCGATCTGCTGCTTGGCGGGTCGGTCGTTTTCATCGCGAGCATTATGCTGGTGTGTTCTGGGTTTTTGACACGGCGGCAGCGTGATATCTGGATCTCACTGTGTCTTGTCGCGCTTTCGACAGGTGTCCTCCTCGTTGTCTATTCGCCGATCACCTATATGCTATTCGGGCAGTATGGCCATTCGATCCTGCTGCTGTTTGATGTATCGCTGTTTGTGCTTCTTCCTTCTGTAACGTATTTCTTTGACCGTGTATTTGAAGGCAAGTATCCGGTTATCCGCAAATTCTGGATGTTCCAGATGGGTTATTCCCTGTTCAGCATCGTCTTTTTGGTATTTAATGTGCTGACGGAGGACCGTTTCTATAACCTTTACTATTTCTTTACGGTTACGATAATGGGAATCGCCATGATTCTCCAATTTGTTCTGCTGACCGCCCTTGCGCTGCTAAATGCTGTTAAAGGGAACAAGGATGCCGTTATCCTGTCCGTGGGTATAGCAATGGTAGCGGTTGCAAGCATCGCGGACCTGGCGATCTTCTACTTCCGTTCCACCCATTATGAGCTGTTTCTATGGAAAATCGGGGTCATCTGCCTCATTGGCACGCTTGTGGTTCTGCTTGCGCGCCGGATCGCTGCCGATCATGACAAGCTGCTTGCTTATTCCAAGGAGCTGGAGCTGTTCAACCATAAGCTGCAGCGTACTGAGAAGATGCAGATCATTAGCGAGCTTGCAGCATCTGTTGCCCATGAGGTGCGCAATCCGCTGCAGGTAACGAGGGGCTTCCTCCAGCTGCTGTCAGAGAGGACGGATAATCAGAACCGAGTCTATATGCAGATGGCAATTGATGAGCTGGACAGGGCGTCGGGGATTATTACTGACTTCCTGACCTTCGCCAAGCCGGAGCTCGATGAGCTGGTTGTACTGAATGTAGCCAAGGAAATCAAACAAATAGAAGGCATATTATCGCCGCTTGCCACCCAGCTGGGCGCATCGCTGGTTGTTGATATCCCGGAAGATCTGCTCATTATGGGCAACTCCTCCAAGTTCAAGCAGGCTTTCATCAATATGATGAAGAATAGTGTTGAAGCCTTGAATGGCAAGGGATGCGTACAGGTTTGGGCATACGAGGCCAAGGACAAGGTGGTTGTCCATATCTTCGACAATGGCGAGGGAATGGATGAGCAAGAGCTCTCCAAGCTTGGAGAGCCCTACTTTTCAACGAAGACGAAGGGTACCGGACTTGGTCTTATGGTTACCTTCCGCATCATTGAGGTTATGAATGGAACAATCGAATTTAAGAGTAAGAAAGGGGCCGGAACAGAAGCTATCGTTAAGTTTCCGGCTGTTGACAGAAGCTCCTTACCAGACGGCGTTGGCGCCTGACTTTCCATCGTTAAGCTTCGCAGGGCTTGGCGGAATAACAAGATACACGTTATCCGCCGACTCTTCGACGGCCGTGATTTTTACCGACTCGGGAAACTGGATGCCGAAGGCTTCTTTCACGGCTGCAACCGGATCAGTCAGAAGCTTCTGCTTGAAGCTTGGGTCAGACCAGGCCTTTTGGATAATCTCCGATTGGATAGCTACAGCTGTCATACACATACCCCTTCCATAAAATAGATTTTTATTACAAATTTAGTATATCATGAATATATAAAGCTATCTACCATTATTTTACTAGTTTAGATAACCAGTAGGACAAGCCTCCCTGCTCAAGCATCATACGGCTGGATTCTATTTGCTTGGCATCCTCTTCAAGCCGGTTGCAAATATAGTCATGAAATGCGGTTAGATGCACGGGAGCATTCTCGATTTGGGCTAGACGTTCCCGATTGAGATTAGCCAATGATACATAGTCTGCCAGAGCCTTATCGACATAAACAGCCTGCTTGACAGCTTCTGCTGTTAACCGCTCGTCTTTCCCCAGTTGGAGCTTCTCCCGGATCAGCGCAAGCAGCGCATTATTGCCCTCCACATTCAGATCATCCTTCCAGTCCGCCCAATCGTCTGCCAGCTGCAGGGTGGTAAGTACAAGATCTACCGCTTCAGAGATATCAGGGATACGGTCGCCTGCTCCGCTTAATAGCAGCACAGCCGATGAGGAGAGCTTGAGCGGTCCGGCTTTGCGGGCAATTGCGGCCCAGTCGCCGGGTGAGGTGCCATTAATCCGTTCCGAAACGACTTGCTCCGCCCAGTCCCGTATATAGTTTTTGTAAAGCTCCCACAGGGGGGAAGCCGCGGGGAAATGCTGTCTGTAGCAGTCCTGGAACGCCTCGTAAAACAGCTGGCCTGCCGGTAAATACAGCCAGCGCCTGCCGTCATCCGTATCCATCGCGTCGTCGATAATGAAGAAGTGAAGCATGGCCATAACGTTGGCGGCGGCCAGGTCGCGGCAGACGGTGGGCTTGACATCAGCTTGTCCCATTAGCCAGAATGGAAGTAGGTAACAGATATAGTTCTTGCTGCTGTGCTCCAGACAGGGATCAAAGTGGCTCAGGTATGACAGACTCTCCCGATCGAGCGGTGCGGGAAAGCCGGCAGCCACATCCTTCACGCGGGCAAATACCCGTCTCAAATCTTCCTCATAGTTATTAAGCCATTCCATCTCTCCACCTGCCTGCTTTAGAATCGGTTATCCTCCGGCACCGGTTAAGCGGGGCTAAGCCATTTACCACATGTTAGTTGTCTGGTGCGGCGCATAATGCACCTGGCTTTGGCCACACTGTTGGTAAGCCATTTCTTAGAATGGAAATTATTGGTGCCAGTGAATCCAGCATAAGATAAAACAGCCGGGATGTAAATCCTGGAACATGCAGCAGTAGTCGCAGCCGCCTTATTGCACGTTTTACTAGAAAATGTGTGCAGGTGATGATGATGAAGCGGAAAATAAAGGCTGTAAGGTCTGACGAGCTTGTGTTTCAGAATGTGTCAGAAAGCGGAATGACGCTGGAGCAGGTTAAGGAACGGATTTTGGCCTTTATGGGCAAGGATCCGCAAAGTGAATACCATTTTGTTATCGGGACGGACAGTCAAGTGTTTCGCGGTCATACCAAGTTCGTTACTGGCATCATCATACGCCGGATGGGCAAAGGAGCCTGGGCCTGCTATCGTCAGGTAGTTGTACCTCGAGAGCTGCGCTCTATACGCGAGAAGCTGGCTGTCGAAACCTCCTTGTCACAGGAAATCGCCGCATGCTTCATGGGTGGAATACTGGAGGAGATGGAGGAAACGCTTCTCCCGTATCTGTATAAGGGTGCAGTTCTGGAGCTGTTTATCGATATTGATGCCGGCACACACCCGACGATCAATAAGACCTCACAGTATGTGAAAGAGATGGTGGACCGGGTCGAAGCAATGGGACTTTATGCGGCAAGGGTAAAACCGGAATCGTACGGCGCTTCAGCCTATGCCAACCGGTGGACGAAGAAGAGTGTGTAGCATGAATGGTATAGGACAAAAGAGCTTGTCACGGCATGTGAGAAACCGCCGGACGGCTCTTTTTTTATTTATCAGCAAATGTGCACCAGATCACAGACTTGAAAGGAACTGCCAAATGCTCCTATAATCTCAGGAATTCAGTTGTTTACAAGGGGATTGATGACCGCCTGTGGAGAAATAAAAGATTGTGAATTGATTCACATACTCATAGTTCCAAATATTCTATACTGTGACTATGCTAACAACTCATCTTCAGCGGCCCTAGTGGGTTTCGGCACCGGACAAGAGTGCACAGATACGGCAGCAGGCAGGCAAGCTGTTGGTGACTGATAAGGGGAGAGTGTTCGAATGTTTAAAGAAACCGTTGAAGCGGCGATCAAGAAGGCTGTTGAGAAGAAGGAGCTGCTGGACTCCAGCAGGCCGCGGTATTTGCTTGCGGCAGCATTGGCAGCAGTATACGTGGGGATCGGGATCATCCTGATCTTTACTATTGGCGCCCCGCTCGCGGCTGCCGGGTCTCCGGTAACGTCGATGCTGATGGGCATGTCGTTCGGGATTGCACTGACGCTGGTTGTGTTCGCTGGAGCAGAGCTCTTCACCGGCAATAATATGTATTTTACGATGGCTACACTTGCAGGCAAGACAACCTGGAAGGATACGCTCCGCAACTGGTTTTACTGTTATTTTGGAAACCTGGCCGGCGCGCTGTTCTTTTGCCTGCTTATATTGGGCACCGGATTGTTTGCTCACGTGGAGCCGGGCAGCCTGCTGTTCACAGCAGCAGCCAAGAAGATGCATCTCAGCTATTCTGAAGCGTTCTTCCGGGGCATTCTGTGCAACTGGCTGGTCTGTCTCTCGCTCTGGACGGCCATGCGGGCGAAGGAGGATACAGCCAAGCTGATCCTGATCTTCTGGATGCTGTTCGCCTTCATCGCATCCGGATATGAGCACAGCATTGCCAACATGACGGTTCTGAGTCTGGCGCTGATGCTGCCGCATCCGGATACCATTACACTGGCTGGCTGGTTCCATAATATGATACCCGTTACACTGGGGAATATAGTGGGCGGAGCTTTCTTCGTTGGAACCATGTACTGGCTGATTTCGCCCGTGAAGAGCAAACAGGCTGAAGCCAGGAAACGTACGCAAGCAGTCGAGGCCGGTGAAGCGGCGCCCGTTGCAAGACCTGTAGGCCATCACTAATGCGGGATGGCTGCAGGGCAGCGAAGTAAGATCATTGTCCAAATTGTTACAGCTTCCGGGTTTGCAAGCAGGAGGCGGGGAGACGTGTGTGATTTATCACATCGCGCATATCCCCGCTTCTTTATACTGTGGTTATGCTAAGCAAACAAGGAGGCACCGGACATTATGACGAACAACAACAGGAAGAAGCTGGTACTCGTCGGCAACGGCATGGCGGGCATTCAAACAGTCGAACATATACTCAAGCTTGCACCGGAGCGTTATGACATTACGATCTTCGGCAGTGAGCCTTATCCGAACTATAACCGTATTATGCTTTCCTACGTACTGGAGGGCAGCAAGAACATTGACGAGATCGTACTGAATGACTGGAGCTGGTATAAGGAGAACGGCATTACGCTGTATACCGACACGACAGTGGCCAGGGTGGATACACAGCTTAAAGAAGTTTACACCGCCGATGGACGGAAGGAAAGCTATGACAAGCTGATTCTGGCAACAGGCTCCAAGCCGTTCATACTGCCAGTGCCGGGCGCGGACCTGGAAGGCGTTGTCGGCTTCCGGGACATTAAAGATTGTGAAATGATGAAGGAAGCAGCCGGACAATACGGCAAGGCGGCTGTAATCGGCGGAGGGCTGCTTGGTCTGGAAGCTGCCAAGGGACTGAACAACCTTGGTATGGATGTAACGGTAGTCCATCTGATGAATGACTTGATGGAGCGCCAGCTGGACCCGGCAGCTTCGGGTATGCTGAAGGACGAGCTGGAGCGTCAGGGGCTCAAGTTCAGAATGGGAGCCCAGACAGCAGGCGTGCGGGGCGAGAACGGACGTGTTAAGGCGCTCCAATTTGCTGACGGCACAGAGCTGGAGACGGACTTTGTCGTCATGGCTGTCGGCATCAAGCCGAATACGGAGGTTGCTGCAGCGAGCGGAATCGGCATCAACCGTGGCATAGTCGTTGATGACTATATGCTGACGAGCGCACCGGATGTCTACGCGGTAGGTGAATGCTGCGAGCACCGTGGTGTATGCTACGGTCTTGTAGCCCCGCTGTTTGAGCAGGGCCAGGTTCTGGCGAAGCGTCTTGCACAGGCCGAGACTGCACCTTATGAGGGCTCGGTTACCTCAACAAAGCTCAAGATCTCTGGCGTGGATGTATTTTCCGCAGGGGAATTCCAGGATGCGCCTGACCTTCGGGTCGTCAGCATGCGGGATGACTGGAAGCGGGTCTACAAGAAGCTGCTGCTTCGGAATGACAAGATCGTCGGCGGAATCCTGTTCGGTGACGTAACGGAGTCATCGCGTCTTCAGAAGTGGGTTCGGGAAGAGGCTGAGCTTACAGCCGATATTCATGCCGCATTAATGGGCGGCGGCGGATGCTACGGCGGCGGCCAGCCTGCCAACCTGGCAGCTGTAATGGAAGATGATGAGATTGTCTGCGGCTGCAACGGTGTGACCAAGGGAGCGATTGTCGGCTGTATCAAGGACCAGGGCATGACAAGCGTGGATGAAATCAAGGCGGCAACAGGGGCGACCCGGTCGTGCGGCGGATGCAAACCGCTCGTTGAGCAAATTTTGTCCCATGTGCTGGGTGATTCGTTCGATTCCGCTGCTGCCAAGCCGGCAGGGATCTGCGGCTGTACGACAATGGGCCGCGAGGAAATCGTCGCAGCTATCCGCGACAAGGGACTGCGGCATGTGCGAGAGGTTATGAATGTGCTTGGCTGGAGCAATCCTGAGGGCTGCTCGAAATGCCGCCCTGCGGTGAACTATTATCTCGGAATGGTCTATCCGGCTGAATATGAGGAAGCACGTGATTCGCGTTTCGTTAACGAACGTCTGCACGGCAACATCCAGAAGGATGGCACCTTCTCCGTCGTACCAAGGATGTACGGCGGTGTTACCTCACCGGATGAACTGCGGCGTATCGCAGATGTAGCTGACAAATACCATGTCGGTATGGTAAAAGTGACAGGAGGCCAGCGGATTGACCTTCTGGGCATCAAGAAGGAAGACCTGCCTCACATCTGGGAGGATCTCGGCATGCCTTCGGGTTATGCCTATGCGAAGTCGATCCGGACCGTTAAGACTTGTGTTGGCTCACGCTTCTGCCGCTTCGGCACCCAGGATTCGATCGGCGTAGGCATTGATATGGAGAAGAAATTCGAGCGTCTCGATATGCCCGCGAAGTTCAAGATGGCTGTTAACGGCTGTCCGCGGAACTGTGCGGAGTCGGGTGTAAAGGATCTTGGTATCGTGGGCAATGACGGCGGCTGGGAAATCTATGTTGGCGGCAACGGCGGCATCAAGATGCGTGAAGCCGATCTGCTGTGCAAGGTCAAGACGGACGAAGAGCTGATGGAGATATCGGCAGCATTCATCCAATACTATCGGGAAACGGCTAACTACGCAGAGCGTACATCGGATTGGGTAGAGCGCGTCGGTCTGGAGGCTGTGTCTGAAGCCATCGTGAATAACATTGAGAACCGGAAGGCACTTGTTCTGAGGGTGGAAGAAGCGTTGGCGATGGTAGCTGATCCTTGGAAGGTCATGCGCGAGACAGGCAGCCTGCGCAAGACATTCTACGAGAACATTGAGCTTGAGGTCGACGGAGCTGAGCTGAGCGCTCAGGCGGCTGGCAATGTAATCGTTGAGACCCGCATCGGAGGGGCGGATGAATTCCCTTCACTGGTCGGCAAGACGGTACGTGCGGGAACGAAGGAAGCAGCTGTGTTCCGCCTGGCAGATGGCAGACTGTTCGCTGTAGACAACACCAGCCCTCACCAGAAGGGCGGCCCTCTGACAGAAGGTATTGTCAGTGGAGAGTACCTGTATGAGCCATTGCACGACTGGAAGATTCACCTGCCAACCGGAGAAGTTCAAGCACCGGACCGCGGTCAGGTTCGAACCTACCCGGTTCGCGAGGACCGCGAGGGCGTTCACATCGGCTGGAGTGCAGCAAAGTAAGCATTCCATACAGCAATAACAGAGAGGCTGACTCCATATTATAAACAAGGGGGTGCCCCATGTCATTTTGAATGACTTATGGGACACCCCCTTTGTTTGTTCAGTTAAGTATCGCGGATGACAATAATATTAGGCCTTGGGTACTTGCAGTCCGAGTCCTTCGGCTACACGCTGTCCGTATTCGGGGTCAGCCTTGTAGAAATGGGCAATCTGACGCAGCTTGATCTCGTCATGCTCAACCGGCTTCATAGCGCCGACGACATTGGCGACAAGGCGAGTGCGCTCATCCTCACTCAGCAGACGGTATAAGTCACCGGCTTGCGTGTAGTGGTCGTCATGATCATAAGCTGTACTGTTCGCATAACCCGACACCTCGAACGGTGAAATGCGGTCCTTAGGCGATTCAGTTGGTCCTCCGAAGCTGTTCGGCTCGTAATAGGTGGAGGAGCCTCCGTTGCCGTCGGCACGCATCTGGCCATCACGCTGGTTATTGCGCACTTCGGCCACCGGACGGTTAATCGGCAGCGTATTGTGATTAGCGCCGACGCGGTAGCGGTGCGCATCCGAATAGGCGAACAGGCGGCCCTGCAGCATTTTGTCAGGTGATGCTTCGATACCCGAAACGAAGTTGCCAGGCGAGAAGGTAGCCTGCTCGACTTCTGCAAAATAGTTTTCCGGATTGCGATTCAGCACCATGCGTCCCACTTCAATCAGCGGATAGTCCTTCTGGGACCATACCTTCGTTACGTCAAACGGATCGAACCGGTAGGTATCCGCATCCTCCAGCGGCATGATCTGAACATATAGCTTCCAGGCAGGGAAGTCTCCCTTGTCGATGGCGTTGAACAGGTCCTCGGTATGGTAATCGGGATTCGTGCCTGCAATCTCTGCCGCCACGTTAACATCCAGATTTTTGATACCCTGCTCTGTCTTGAAATGGTACTTCACCCACACGCCCTTGCCTTCCGCATTGACCCATTTGAAGGTATGGCTGCCGAATCCATGCATATGGCGGTATGTAGCCGGGATGCCGCGGTCGGACATCAGGATAGTAACCTGGTGCAGCGATTCAGGTGAGAGCGACCAGAAATCCCATACGGCATTCGGGTTTTTCAGGTGGGTCTGGGGATGCCGTTTTTGGGTGTGGATGAAATCCGGGAATTTAATCGCATCACGAATGAAGAAGACAGGCGTGTTGTTGCCAACCAGATCATAGTTTCCTTCTTCGGTGTAGAATTTAACGGCAAATCCGCGGGGATCGCGTACCGTATCGGCTGAGCCGAGCTCACCGGCAACGGTCGAGAACCGGATGAACATAGGCGTCCGCTTGCCGACTTCAGAGAGAAACGCTGCTTTGGTGTAGCGGGATACATCCTGGGTTACCTCAAAATAGCCGTGTGCTCCTGCACCCTTGGCATGCACGACTCGTTCTGGCACACGCTCTCTATTAAAATGAGCAAGCTTCTCAAGCAGGTGTACATCCTGAATCAAGACCGGCCCGCGCGGTCCGGCAGTCAGCGAATTCTGGTTATCGCCTACGGGAGCACCTGTGCTTGTAGTTAGTTTATTCGGACTATTCTGATTACTTGTACTCAAGATCGATCACCTCATCGTAAAATGTTGTCTCCATACAGGTATATGGAAGCGAAAGTAACTTTAGCCCTGGAGGGAATAAGAGACGGAATCCATGGAGCAGGCAGCCGTCTATCAATCCTTCATTTGCCAAAGCCAATCAAGCTAGATTTACTATATCACCGATTTTTGGGGCTGTCGATAAATGTAGAAGGGAATCGGAGAGATGTCATAAATCGACCATTTATGAAGCTTAAATGAGGGATAAATGAATAAGTGTTCCGGACGCTGCCAATTTACAAAATCTATATCATCTGTTGGGAGAATCCCATGATAGAATGGTGGCGCAGTGCAATTTAGCGATTAGTAGGAGGTAATGATGAGACAAGCAGGAAAAGGTAATACGTTGTGGTCGAAATGGTTAGTTGCCCTGACGGTCGCGGTTACCCTTGTAACGGGCTTGCCTGGCGGTTTGGCCCCGGTTAAGGCGGAAGGCCCGGCAGATCCAGCGCCTTACATTGAGCCCAAGGTAGTTAATGCTAACGCGGGTAAGAAGGTTCTCTTCGACAACACACACGCCCAGACAGCCGGCGCAGCCGACTGGGTCATCGACGGCGGATTTTCGGATTTTGCGAACGCACTGGCTAATGACGGTTATTATGTGAAAGAGCTGCGCAAGACGGGGCCATTTACGTATGACGACCTGAAGGCGTATGACGTCTTCGTTATTGCGGAGCCTAATGTTCCGTTTAAGCAAAGCGAGCAGGCAGCCATGGAGCAGTATGTCATGGACGGCGGCAGCATCTTCTTCATCGGCGATCATTATAATGCAGACCGGAATAAGAATCGCTGGGACGGTTCGGAGGCGTTCAACGGCTACCGCCGCGGCGCATGGGAAGATCCAGCCAAGGGCATGAGCACAGAGGAAAAGAACTCGGCTGCGATGCAGGGAGTCGTAAGCTCTGACTGGCTCGGCACCAAGTTCGGTGTCCGCTTCCGCTACAATTCGCTCGGCAACGTCACAGCGAATCAGATCGTAGCGCCTGACCAGGCGTTCGGTATCACGGAAGGCGTATCGGCGGTTGCGATGCATGCCGGTTCCACGCTTGCTATTACGGACCCGGCAAAAGCAAAGGGCATCGTCTATGTGCCTGAGACGAATGAAGCATGGCCGCATGCCGTGGACCAGGGTGTATATAACGGGGGCGGCATTGCAGAAGGGCCTTATGTAGCGGTATCCAAGCTGGGAGCAGGCAAGGCGGCTTTCATCGGGGATTCCTCACCGGTAGAGGATGCTACGCCTAAATATTTGCGTGAAGAGACAGGCGGCAAGAAGACAACCTATGATGGCTTCAAGGAAGTTGATGACGGCGTGCTGCTTGTGAATCTGATTAACTGGCTGTCCGAGCAGGAGAGCTATACAAGCCTGGAGCAGGTAGAAGGCCTCAAGCTGGATACCGCTACAAAGCTGCTGGCCTTCGAAGAACCGGCGGCCTCCACGGAGCCGCAGGCTGAGCCATGGTCTGCGCCAGCGGCAGGCTACAAGTGGTGGGATCCTTCGACGTTCAAGCCGGGTTCTTACGGCAGTCAGGGTCCTGTCGTCCAGAATCCTGTCTACAGCTTCGTGCATCAAGCTCAGCTGCCTAACGCTGAGACCTTCCAGATTCGTGTGCTGATTGAGAATCTGCCAGCGAATACGACAGTTTCGGGACTCAGCGCCGGTATTTACTTGGCGGGCGGCACGCAGGTTGCCCAGGTTCAGAACGAGAACGGCAGCTGGCCGGCAGCTTACGGATACAGCAGCGCATTCAGTGCGACCTCTGACAGCAAAGGCCGTGCGTATAAGGATTTAACAGTCCGCATCAAGCCGGGTACAAGCGGAGCGGCGAACCTTCGCCTCCGGCAAAATGGAAGCAACCTGCTGACAAAATCCGTTACGCTTGCTAATGTTCCGGCCGAGCCGCTTCCGGCAGAAGGGAATCCGGCTCCGGCGCTCAGCACAATTGCGGATGCCAGAAGCAAGTCGGTTGGCACAGTCGTTACCGTGGAGGGCACAGTTACCACTGTGCCCGGTTCTTTTGGCGGACAAGCCTTCTACCTGCAGGATGAGACAGGCGGCATCTATGTCTATCAAACCCAAAGCGGATTTCAACAAGGGGATGTGCTCAAGATTACAGCCCCGCTGACGCTGTATAATACGGAGCTCGAGCTGGCAGATGTTGCGGCCATTGAGAAGACAGGTACGGCAGAGCTTCCGGCAGCTGCACCGGCAGATAGCGTGAACGATGCTAACCAAGGCCAGCTGATTGCACTCAGCGGTGTGGTTGTAAGCAATATCATAACAGCCAGTCCTTCCGGCTCCTTCGAGTTCGACGCGGTCAAGGACGGCGTGAGCACGCATGTCCGCGTGGATGTCCGGACAGGGCTGAGTCTGGAAGATTTCCCCTATCAAGAGGGTGATGTGCTCGACATTACTGGTGTTTCCGCTATTTTTAAAGGTGTCTACCAGCTTAAGCCGCGCGGCTTATCCGATATAACGCTGCATGAGGTTATTCAGACTCCTGCAGCGGCGCCGGGCAAGCCGGTATTGCGAGATAACAATGGCCATGACAATGGACTTCGTGACGGCAGCTACACGATCACCATGAACATGTGGTGGGGAGAGAACGGCACGGAGTTCCGGCTGTATGAGAACGGCGAGCTGGTCAGCACGCAGAAGCTGACAGCGGCTTCTCCGTCCGCCCAGACGGCGTCTTATGAAGTAACAGGCAAGGTGAACGGTACATATACGTATACCTGTGAGCTGGTGAACGCAGCAGGCAAGACGGCATGCCAGGAGCATGTGGTCGTTGTCAAGGACGCGAATCCCGGCAAGCCGGCCCTGTTCCAGGACAATTGGGATCGTGACGGCAATTACACGGTAACGATGAATATGTGGTGGGGGACAAACGCCACGGAATACCGGTTGTATGAGAATGACGTGCTGGTGGATACACAGCAGCTGACAGCCGCAACGCCATCCGCCCAGAAGGCCGAAACGGCCTTTGCGGATAAAGCACCGGGAGAATACAGCTACCGCTGTGAGCTTGTAAATGCGGCAGGTGTTACATCAAGCGAAACCATTGTCGTAACCGTGCGCGAGAGCAGCAAGCAGGCAGCTTAATTGAACATAGGATTTCATTAAGGAGCAGGCAGCGGAAAACCGCTGTCTGCTTCTTTTTTAGGTAAATTTAAGCAGATGGTCATTGTGCGCGGGCTTCAGCACAGGTATAGTGGGAAGGCAGCGTGAAAACAGACAGAATCAACCCTTTTTCGACATGGGGTTGTACAGGAAGTCAGCGAGGAGGAGTCAGGCCGTGAGTTTCATGGATAAGTTCAAGTCAGGTGTGAAGGAAGCTGGGAACAAGGCGAAGATTGTTGTTGAGGTAAACCGGCTGAAGATGCAGAACAGCTCCAAGCAGGGGGAAATCGACAAGCATTTGCAGGAAATTGGACGAATGGTGTATGAGGCGGAAACAAGCGGCGGCGGCACAGCCGGACTGAATGCCGACCTGGCCGTCAGATGGGCCCCGCTTGTTGACCGGGTCAATGTGCTGAAGGAAGAGATTCAGGCCAACCTGCTGGAGATCAGACTCATCACGAATGAGAAGAGCTGCCCCAAATGCGGCTATAAAGCAGCGGCGGATACGCAGTTTTGTGCGCAGTGCGGCAGCGACTTTTAGTATAAAGACAAATCAATTACAAGAATGAACGTATCAGGGAGGGCAATCAGTAGTGCAGCAATTTTCCAATGTATTAATTCATCTGCGCAAATGGTTTGAGCAGTTCAGATGGTTTCATCTTATCCGTCAGTATGATATGCATATTTTGTTCGGCAGTCTTGGACTCATTACGCTCCGGACGCTGCTTTATCGATTATTCTGGGACAGCTACGACGGCATCAACGCACTGAATACGCTGTTCTATGATATTCCGCTTGCCGCATTGTCGGATCAGACTTTCCTGCTCGGCATATGGATCACACTCGTATCCCGCAATATCAACTATGTGCCCTACGCCATGTGGATCTATGCGGTTGTCACGCTGTTCCCGTTCACGGATTTATCATTCGCGGGGCTGCTGAAGGCGGCTATCTATGCGTTCCTAGGGTACTGGCTGTTCCGTTATACAGCATCGGCGCATGCCAACGAGTCTGTCGCTTCATAATGTACATACGCGTAATAAGCACCGCAGAGGAGTTCACTCCATGCGGTGCTTTTTTTTACTCTTCCCGGTTGTCACGGACGGTATCGAATCTTCGGTCGAATTTCTCTTCACCCGGATCGGCCCCGGCTCCATTCAGCAGGTCTGTTCCATGAAAGTGATCATGGGGTGAAGCAGGGTCCACCGGGCTTCCGGCGGCTATCGTGTCCGCATCCGGGACGTCCGCAATACTTTCGCCTGACTCATCGCTTGCTGCTTCCCTCCGCACCTTCTCCTCGGGATAGCTGCTTAGCAGCTCCTCCTCTGCGTCTGGTACTGCCTGGCTTACGCGGTTATCTTCAAACAAGCCGAACCCCGGATCAATATCACGTTCGGTGGCGAGTGAATGTTTGATTTCGTTGTTATCCTTCATGACCGTTGCCTCCTTATTGAAAATCCGATATACCCCACATTACCCCAAGAGAGCGATGCCCGAATCTTCGTTAGTATGGGCGTTCCTTCCACCTGCTTATTCAGAACTCCCGGATTCCGGGCCTAATGGTTGAAAAAGTATAAAAAACCGTTAACAGATTGGAAAGACCGGGACCCCTCCAGTCCTTTATGCTGATATCAGCCGGTTAGCAGCCAGACTGCGGCAGCGGCAGCCAATGATGAAGAGAGGGGTTCGATTACATGATGAAGAGAACGCTTACAATGATCGTGCTGGTTGTAGTGATGGTTTGGACAGCCGCATGCGGAAACAGCGGCGGAGGTACAGAGAGCAGCGGTGGAGCAGGCGGCAGTGCAGAAGGCTCAGGCGGTAAAGTCGGGATTTCCATGCCGACCAAGTCCTCTGAACGCTGGGTCAGTGACGGGGCCAATATGCAGAAGGAATTTGAGTCGCTGGGCTATGAGGTTGATCTTCAGTATGCCGAGGACGTGGTGGAGAATCAGGTATCCCAGATTGAGAACATGATTACCAAGGGTGTTGATGTGCTTGTCGTCGCACCGATCGACGGCCAAGCGCTGACGGATGTGCTGGATAAAGCCGCGCTATCTGAAATTCCGGTCATTGCCTATGACCGGCTGATCAAGCAGAGCGAGCATGTCGACTACTACGCAACCTTCGATAACTATAAGGTGGGTGTGCTGCAGGCTTCCTATATGGAGGACAAGCTTGGACTGAAGGAAGGCAAGGGTCCGTTCAACATTGAGCTGTTTGCGGGTTCTCCGGACGATAACAATACGTATTTCTTCTATGATGGCGCAATGTCCGTCCTGCAGCCTTACATTGATAAAGGCCAGCTTGTTGTACAGAGCGGACAGACGGATGTGGAACAGGTAGCTACCCTCCGCTGGGATGGCGCAACCGCCCAAGCCCGTATGGACAACCTGATCAGTGCCTACTACTCCTCGGAAAAAGTTGATGCCGTACTGTCACCGTATGACGGAATCAGTATTGGTATTATCTCTTCCCTGAAGGGCGTCGGCTATGGTTCCGAGAGCAAGCCAATGCCGATTATTACCGGTCAGGACGCAGAGCTCGCTTCAATCAAATCCATTATGGCAGGCGAGCAGACGATGACAGTCTTTAAGGATACGCGGGAGCTGGCGAAGAAAGCCGTCGCAATGGCTGATAGCCTGCTGAAGGGCGAAGAAGCGGAAGTTAATGATACAGAAACCTATGACAACGGCGTAAAGGTCGTGCCAGCCTATCTGCTCGAACCGGTATCCGTAGATGAGGATAACTATAAAGAAGTGCTCGTCGAGGCGGGCTATTACAGTGAAGACCAGCTGAAGTAAGGAACAGGAAGCAGGCTTTGCTGGCAGGCAGGATACGCGGGCAGCTGCTTCGGCTGTCCGCAATCCGTATGCAGACGCTCAACAGTCCGGCAGGCCGTGTTCAGATATTTAGATCCCTTAGAGTGAGAAGCGGCCGCACGCAAGCGGCACAAGTTAAGGAAGGCGGGTGAATATTATGGCGGACATCTTACTCGAAATGCGCGGCATTACCAAGACCTTCCCGGGTGTTAAAGCGCTGAGCGATGTCAATCTTCAGGTGAAGGAAGGTGAAATCCACGCGCTGATGGGCGAGAACGGGGCCGGCAAGTCAACGCTGATGAAGGTGCTCAGCGGTGTCTATCCGCATGGCTCTTACAGCGGCGATATCTTATTCAAGGGAAAGGCTTGTGAGTTTCGGGATATTAAGGACAGCGAGGAGCTCGGCATTGTCATTATCCATCAGGAGCTGGCGCTTATCCCGCAGCTGTCCATAGCGGAAAATATTTTCCTCGGCAATGAGCGGGCAAGCCGGGGCGTGATCAACTGGAATGACACGATCGTCAAGACGCGGGAGCTTCTGCAAACCGTGGGGCTGCATGAGCAGCCGGACACGGTTGTGTCCACGATCGGTGTCGGCAAGCAGCAGCTGGTGGAGATCGCCAAGGCGCTGTCCAAGAAGGTGAAGCTGCTTATCCTCGATGAGCCGACCGCGGCACTCAATGAGGAGGACAGCGAGAATCTGCTCAATCTGATGCTGAGCTTCAAGCAGCAGGGGATTACCTGCATTCTCATCTCGCACAAGCTGAATGAAATTACGAAGGTGGCCGACTCCATTACCATCCTGCGGGACGGACAGACTATTGAGACGCTTGATATGAAGAAGGACAGCATTAATGAAGACCGGATTATTAAGGGCATGGTTGGACGGGATCTTACGCACCGCTACCCGGAGCGTGAGCCGAAGATCGGACCGGTGTTTTTCCAGGTAAAGGACTGGACCGTCCATCATCCGGCACAGCAGGAGCGCAAGGTCGTTGACGGTGTCAATCTGCAGATCCGGCGTGGTGAGATCGTTGGGATAGCGGGGCTGATGGGAGCGGGACGAACGGAGCTTGCGATGAGCATATTCGGCAGGGCATACGGCGGACGCATCAGCGGACAGCTGTTCAAGGACGGCAAGGAGGTCATCTTCCGCAATGTGTCACAGGCGATCGAAGACGGGATAGCTTATGTAACAGAGGACCGCAAGCATTATGGCCTGATTCTGATGGATGACATCAAGCGGAATACGACGCTGGCTAATCTGGGGAAGATCTCCAAGTCCCTGGTGGTGAACGATAACCAGGAAGTCGTGGAGGCGGAGAACTTCCGGCGCAAGCTGGCGATCAAGACGCCGAGCATTCTGCAGAAGACCGGCAACTTGAGCGGCGGAAATCAGCAGAAGGTCGTGCTGAGCAAATGGATTTTTACCGATCCCGACCTGCTGATTCTGGATGAGCCGACACGCGGAATTGACGTCGGAGCCAAATATGAGATCTATACAATCATCAATCAATTGGCCGACAGCGGCAAGGGAATCCTGATGATCTCCTCGGAGCTGCCCGAGCTGCTTGGGATGTGCGACCGGATTTATGTCATGAGCGAGGGGCGTTTTACCGGCGAGGTACTGCGTAAGGATGCCACTCAGGAAGTGTTAATGAAGTGGATGACTAAGGGCAAGGGGGCTGGTGTGAAATGAGAGCGGAATTATCCAAGGGACAGACCGGCTGGTCGCTGGGCCGGCTATTCAAAGGAAATATTAGGCAGTACGGCATGTTTATTGCTCTGCTGCTCATTATGCTGCTGTTTCAGATCCTGACGGACGGGATCCTGCTGAAGCCGATTAATATTACGAACCTGATTCTGCAGAACAGCTACATTCTTATTCTGGCAATCGGCATGCTGCTTGTCATTATTACCGGTCATATCGACTTGTCCGTCGGCTCGGTCGCGGCCTTCGTTGGTGCCATGTCTGCGATCATGATCGTGGAATGGCAGATGCATTTTGTACCGGCGATGCTGCTGTCCCTCTTGATGGGAGCTCTGATTGGAGCCTGGCAGGGCTTCTGGGTAGCCTACGTGCGCATCCCGTCGTTCATTGTCACGCTGGCCGGCATGCTCCTGTTCAGGGGGCTTACGCTGATCGTGCTTGAGGGACAGTCGATATCCGGTTACCCGCGCGCCTTTCAGAAGATGAGTGCGGGCTTCATACCGGATATTCCGGGAGACTATGGCTTTCATATGGTAACGCTGCTGGCAGGGGTGGCTGTCTCGCTGATCCTCATTTTCTTCGAGTGGAAGGGCAGGATGACGCAGCAGCGTTACGGCTTCGATGTACTCCCGCTGCCGCTGTTCATCGGCAAGCTAGCCATTCTGCTGGTCATTATTAATCTGTTTACGTATGTGCTGGCTTCGTATGCGGGCATTCCTAATATCCTTGTTATGCTGTTCCTGCTCATTGTGATCTACACATTCTTCATGCGCAAGACGATCATGGGACGTCATATATATGCCCTTGGCGGCAATGAGAAGGCGGCGGCATTGTCCGGGGTGAAGACCAAGAAGATGACGTTCTGGGTGTTCGTCAATATGGGCGTCCTGGCCGCGCTGGCTGGTCTGGTGTTCGCCGCAAGGCTTGGTGCTGCCACGCCGAAGGCGGGCGTCAACTTCGAGCTGGATGCCATTGCAGCCTGCTTCATTGGCGGCGCGTCAGCGACTGGCGGTGTGGGAACGGTAATCGGCGCTATTGTCGGGGGCCTCGTAATGGGAGTCATGAATAACGGGATGTCGCTGGTCGGTCTGGGCATTGACTGGCAGCAGGGCATTAAAGGTCTGGTGCTGCTGCTCGCTGTTGCCTTCGATCTCTACAACAAAAACAAGACAGCTTAAGGCATATGCCGGCTGGCAATGGAAATGATTGCGATTTACCAATGCTGCAGGCGCTGTATAATAGAAGCGGAACTGTCATTTCAAGTCGAGGGGCGTACGAGATGAAGAAAATGCTGCTGCTGTACACACTGCTCATTGCCGGCTTTATGATTTTCTTGTACTTCTTCTACTTCCGGAGCCTAACGGCTGATTCGGGTCTTCCTCCAGACGAGCGCCTGCAGGGCACCATGGAAGAAAAATATGTAATGGTTACCTTCCAGTCGGGCATTGACTACTGGAGGACCGGACTGAAGGGCTTCGAGGATGCTGCCCAGGTGCTCGGTGTTTCAGTCGAATACCGGGGTGCCACCCAGTATGATATCAACGAGCAGATTACGGTATTGGAGCAGGTCATCGCCCGCAAGCCTGCCGGCATTGCATTATCGGCGATGGACCCGGAGGCGCTGGTGCCGACGATTGATAAGGCGGTTGAGGCTGGAATCCCTGTTGTGCTGTTCGATTCGGGCGCTCCGTCCAGCAGAGCCTACTCATTCCTTGGGACAGACAACTACAATGCGGGTGAAGCGGCTGCGCACAAGATGGCGGAGCTGATTGGGCAGCGGGGGGCCGTGGCAGTTGTAACCAGGCCCGGCCAGTTGAATCATCAGGAACGGACAGCAGGCTTCCGCTCGGTCATTGACTCGGAATATCCGGAGATCGATATCGTGGCTGTAACAGACGGGGAAGGTGACCAGCTTGAATCGGAAGAGGTAGCCCGTTCGCTGCTTGCGGAATACCCGGAGCTGGTTGGAGTCTTCGCTACGGAAGCCAATGGCGGGGTTGGCGTCGGACGGGCCGTAAAGTCGGCAGGAATGCTGCCGCAGGTCAGGATTATCAGCTTCGATACGGATAAGGGCACCCTGGATATGGTGAAGGAAGGGACTATAGCGGCGACTCTCGCCCAGGGAACATGGAACATGGGGTATTGGGCGCTGATGCATCTGTTCCATCTTGAGCATGATATCGCACAGCCAGGGGCAGAGCGGAAGAGCAGCCGGGTTCCGCCGCTTCCTGT
The DNA here is from genome assembly GCF_003233845.1 of Paenibacillus sambharensis. Taxonomy (GTDB): domain Bacteria; phylum Bacillota; class Bacilli; order Paenibacillales; family Paenibacillaceae; genus Paenibacillus_I; species Paenibacillus_I sambharensis. Next base: position 198,548 of record NZ_QKRB01000053.1, on the reverse strand, counting down.
GTATGTGGACACTGGTATATCCATCGTGACACAGGGCAGTGTGGACGACTATTACGCCAAATGAATCATGCGCCAGCAGACCGGGAGGATGACATCGATGCGAAACAATCCGCTTGCGCTTAACAACTGGCCGATCAGGTACAAGCTCATCCTTCATTTTATTCTGATCAGCATACTGCCTGCAGCCACAATCGGGGGACTGATTGCCTGGGCGACTGATACCATTATCGGCAAGCAGGTCAACAGCCAGACCGCAAGATTGATCGGCAGTGTAAGCCAGTCCCTGGATTTCTACGCGCAGAATCTGCAGAATCATACGTATTTTATATCGTTCAATCCTTCTATTATCCGGTTTCTGGAAGAGGGTGAGGCAGCCCTGGAGCAGGGGAATGAGCGGTACGAGACCAAGAAGTTCCTGCAGGGCTTCACCACCCTCTACCCGGAGATTGCCGGCATTATGGTCGTCGGTGCTCATGGTGATTACATCAGCAATGAAATGTATGCCCGAACCAGCCGCAGCCTGACCGAGGAGCAGTGGTACAAGGAAGCGGTAGCAGCGAAGGGCATATTCAAGATGATTGGCCATCCGTCAGAGCGCAATGTCATCACCCATGTAAACTACAGGGACGATGAGGTTGTCTCTGTCGTTCGTGCCATTCTGGACCCTGAGCGTCAGGTGCCGCTTGGTGTCGTGCTGATTGATCTGAAGCTGCGCGTCATAGCGGAGACCGTGAAGGATGTGCGTCTTGGCAAATCCGGCTACCTCATGGTCGTCGATGACAAGGGGGACAGCATCTATGCGCCGCGCTATTCCGTTGCGGCATCACTGGATAAGGATCAGCTGAAGGATATGTCAGGAACGTTTGCCGAGAAGATCGGTGACCGTTCCTTTCAATTCATCTATGCCCGTTCGCCGTTTACAAACTGGGCAACAGTCGGGGTATTCGATGTGCGGGAATCGGCGGCCGAGGTCAGGCAGATCAACCTGTTCCTGCTGATCTTCGTCTTCGCGGCCTGTCTGCTCGGCATCACAGCTTCTTATTATTTGTCCTATTCCATATCCCGCCCTATCACACAGCTGGCCTCCACCATGCGCAAGGTGGAAGAAGGGAATCTGACGATCCGCTATCCGGGTACACGCCAGGACGAAGTGGGCATACTCGGACGCAGCTTTAACGGCATGCTTACGCAGATCAACCGGCTGCTGGAACAGGTCGGGGAGGAACAGCGTCAGAAGCGCGAAGCGGAGCTGCGAAGTCTGCAGGCCCATATCAAGCCGCATTTTCTGTACAATACGCTCGATACAATCCAGTGGCTGGCCCGCAAGGACGGGGCGGCTCAGGCTGCGGAGGTGGTGGAGTCGCTGTCCCGCCTGTTCCGCATAGGGCTCAGCAAAGGACGGGAGCTGATTCTGCTGCAGGACGAGCTTGCCCATATTCGCAGCTATCTGGAAATCCAGAAGACCCGGTATAAGGACAAGCTCAGCTACTCGATTGATTCAGAACCGCAGTCCAGTCACCTGCTGGTGACGAAGCTGACGCTGCAGCCGATTGTCGAGAATGCTATCTATCACGGCATTAAGGAGCGGAGGGGGCCGGGAATGGTTCGTATTCGCGCAGCTGTAAAGGGTAAGAGCCTGCTGCTTGTTGTGGAGGATGATGGAGCGGGCATGGATGCGGCAGCCCTGCAGTCCCTCCGTACTCAGCTGGATAGGGCAGGCAAGCTGGAGCGGCGGCAGAGCCATGGAGAACCGGCGCAGGAAGGAACTGGCGGATACGGGCTTGTAAACATTCAGGAACGAATCCGTCTCGCCTTCGGATGGGATTACGGTATAGAGGTGGAGAGCGAACCGGGCAAAGGGACGGCCGTATCGATCCGGCATCCGCTGCTGGAGGAAGGAAGGGGAGAAGACTAGTGGAACAGGAGCAGCTGTGGAAGGTGTTGATTGCCGATGACGAACCGATTATCAGGGAAGGCATTCGCGGCTCTGTACCCTGGGAGAAGCTTGGCCTGACCATTGCCGGGGAAGCGGAAGACGGGGAGGAAGCACTGGAGATAGCTCTTCGGGAAAAAGTGGACATTGCACTGGTTGATTTGAACATGCCGATCATGAGCGGCCTTGTCTTGATCGGCAAGCTGCGTGAGCAGCATCCCTCCTGCAAAATTATAATTATTACCGGACATGATGAATTCGGCTATGCCCAGGAAGCAATCCGGCTCGGTGTGGATGATTATCTGCTCAAGCCGGTAAATCCGGGCCAGCTGTTGGAGCTGCTTGAGAAGACTGCGGCCAGACTTAGGGCAGATAAGCAGCAGGAGGAACGGATGGCTCTCGCCTCCAGGCAGCTTGAGAAGAATATGGACATGCTGCGGGAGAGATTCTGCCTCGAATGGATAGCCGGCGAGCTGTCCGAGGAGGAGCTCCGGGAGCAGCTGGCCTTCCTGGATATGCCGGTCCGGCCGCCGGAAGCGGTAGGCGTGATCCGCTGGCCTGAAGGCTCCAAGGGCAAGCAGTTCCTGTCCGAGAAGGACCGTCAGCTGCTGCTCTTCGCGATTGAGAATATTGTGGAGGAGGTGCTGGCTTCCTGCCGGTTCATTCATTACCGCGATGACTTTGGCATGATCGTGCTGCTGTTCTGGCAGCAGCCGGACGAAGAGGCATGGGAGAGAATAGGAACTGCGGTATCTGACTGCCTGAATATTCAGGTTCAGGCCAGATTAGCCGCCAATACAGGGGGATTGACCGATGTGTACAAGTGCTATGCGGAAGCGAAGGCGGATGTGTTCAAGTCGGCCAAGCTGTCCCCGTTAATCCGGCGCGCCAAGGCGGCTATCGCTGAGCGCTATGCCGAGCCGGAGCTGAGTCTCGAGGCTGTTGCTGCCGAGCTGTGCGTATCTTCTGTTTATCTAAGCAGGCTGTTCAAGCAGGAGACCGGTGTTTCATACAGCACACTGCTCACTGAGATGCGAATCAAGGAAGCCATCAGGCTGCTGCATGACACCGATCTGTCCATGAATGAAATTGCCCAGCGGATCGGGTATGAGACCCAGCATTATTTCAGTACGGCATTCAAGAAAGCTACGGGTGTGCCGCCGGCTCATTACCGCAAGGTTCATACGTGAGCCGGCCCTTCCCTGCGAAGGACGAAACGGGCTAGTTGACACAGGAGCTTAAATGTAATATAACTCATATATGAGCATATGCTCATATATGAGTTATATTTTGTTATGAGGTGGTATGACTATGAAAGCTGAAGAGCATTCTTTCTTACGTCCTGAGGTTGTGCTGGATGTCTCACAGATCTTCAGGGCACTTGCCGATCCGACAAGAATACGGATTCTGTATATGCTGTCCCAGGAGGAGTGTTCGGTCAACCATATCGCTGAAGTGCTTGAGATATCGCAATCGGCAGTTTCGCATCAGCTGGCTACGCTTAGGGCGATGAGGCTTGTAAAGTACCGCCGTGAGGGCACGGCCATGCTGTACAGCTGTGATGACGCCCATGTCATTTCGCTGCTAAGGCAGGCCATCGACCACGCGGAGCATAGGTAGAGGAGGACGGGGCGATGGTTAAACACACACATGACGGTCATACTCATGGGCCTGAGGACAGCTGCTGCCAAAACCACAGCAACAGCGGCAGTCATAGCCGCGGAGAGCAAAACCGCCACACACACCATCATGGACATCAGCACGGACATCATGGATATCATGGACATCATGGACATCATGGACATCATGGACATCATGGACACCATCACCATGTTGACTTAGAAGGGAACAAGAAGGGGCTTATAATCGCTCTGGCGATTACGTTTGGCATCATGCTGCTGGAATTTTTCGGAGGTCTGATTACCGGGAGTCTAGCCCTTCTGTCGGATAGCGGGCATATGCTGAGTGACAGCAGCTCGCTTATCCTGAGTCTGGTTGCGGTGTGGTTCGCGGCCAGGCCGGCTTCTCCAAGGAAAACTTACGGCTACCACCGCTTTGAAATTGTGGCGGCGCTGTTTAACGGGTTATCGCTGTTTGTCATTGCGGGCTTCATCGTGTGGGAGGCTGTTGAGCGCTTCGCGAATCCGCCAGCTGTATCAAGCGGCTCGATGATGGTAATCGCGCTGATAGGTCTCCTGGCCAATCTGCTGAGCGCCTATTTTCTGATGAGCAAGGGTGATGTGAAAAACAACATTAATCTGCGAAGTGCCTACCTGCATATTCTGGGTGATGCGCTTGGTTCCATCGGGGCGATCGGCGCGGGTCTCGTGATGTGGCTGTTCGGCTGGTATATTGCGGATCCGATCATTAGTGTGGCAGTGTCCCTTCTGATTTTGCGAGGAGCCTGGGGTGTGTTCGTAAACGCCCTGCATATTCTGATGGAAGGTACTCCTGGGAACATCGACCAGCGGTCCGTAAGAGCGGCTCTCGAGCAGATCGACGGTGTTCTTAACGTACATGACCTCCACATCTGGACGATTACATCGGGGATGGACTCTCTGAGCTGTCATCTGCTCATTGATGATGCAGGGGACAGCCAGCACATTCTGCAGCAGGCAATCCGGCTGATCGATGAACGTTTCGGAATCCGTCACACAACGATTCAGGTTGAAAATTCCAATGTTGAGCACGAAGGGCTGCACCGGTAAATTGGGGGTTGGGCAAGCGGACTTTCAGGATCAAAGGGTCAAATAATAAGGGCGTAAAGGATAGTTCTGTGGTGCTATTAAAAACAGTCAGGTGCATCTACATTACCGGTGTCTTTCATCCGATATAGACATTGAGTGTTTTGAGCGTGTGCCTTTTATCACCTGTTGTTACATATTCAGCTTGTCCGCATCTTCTGAGAATACATTAATGGAGCTGATCCCCATGACCGATCTATTCCTCCCCTTAATCTTTTTGCTTGGCCCCTACCTGCTGCTCTTCTATATGTCCGCGGAAATTTACCTGCGGAATCCGAGCAGTATCAAGCATCGCTTGACTGCCCTGCTTGTTATCTCTATCAGCTTTTTATTCTTGGGTGAATTCTTGTTCAATGTGCTGCCATACGAAACGGCTCTGCTGGCGGCAAGATATATTAAGCTTCCGTCCGCTTTCACCACGATGACGATAGGCTTGTATTTTGTCCGCTTGTTCACCTACACCAAGATCAGCCGCCGTTATCAGGTGCTGGCTCTTACCCCGCTTGCTGGACTTATACCGCTGTACATTCCGATTCCGGGATTCGAGATTTCCCTTCAGAAGCAGTCCTACTGGTATATCGAAGTATACAGCCCTGCTATGATAGCTGTTCTTATGATAACTGGCTGCTATGCCGTACTGCTGTTCCTGGTTCAGGTCATCAAAGCGCTGCGCAGCAGCGGGCCCAGGCTGCGGGTTCTCAGAGAGAAAGACCGTTACCGGGTTATGCTGCGTGGCGCGGTGTTAACCTGTGCATGGTCGGTGCTCACCCTATTCGTATTCCGGCCTTATGCTGAGCATGTACCGATTCTGCCGCCAGGCGCTATGTCGGCTTATAGCGTGCTGTTCCTTATGTACGCAATCCGGCACGTCATGGTTAACTATGACTTCCTGTCCACAACCGGCAGACGATATGAGATGCTGTTTAAGCTCTCGCGCAACGGCATTGCGCTGGTGGATCAGGACGGATATATGGCTGAGACGAATCCCGCATTCATCCGCATGCTCGGCATTACCGACCAGAGGGATGCCAGCTGGAAGGGCCGCCGGATCTATTCGTTCATTACGATTGAGGACACCAGGCTGTACGATTGGGTAAATGAGAAGTTTACCAGCAAGGAGCCCTTTCACGCGGAAGTCCACGTCACGAATTTCCTGGGTGAAAGCTATATTATGGAGACAGATGTTGAATATATTGAAGTGGACGGGCAGATCTGGTCCTTCATGATGACCAAGGACATTACGCAGCAGAAGGACAGTGAATCGAAGCTGGAGTTCCTCGCCTATCACGATCCGCTTACCGGTCTTGGCAACAGACGGAAGTTTCAGGAGAAGCTCGGCGAGTATCTGGGGCAGATGAATCCCGAAACCGATAAGCTGGCCGTGCTGCTGATCGACTTGGATCAATTCAAGTGGATTAATGATACGCTCGGTCATTCCGCTGGGGATGAACTGCTGCGAATGGCCTCAGACCGGCTGCAATCCATTATTCCGGGCAAGGCATGTGTTTCCCGCATGGGCGGGGATGAGTTCATTGTCCTTCTGCCCTCTCTGTCGGATACGGATGAGGCACTGGACTGCGCGTACCGTATCATCCGTGCTCTTCGGGAGCCATTCCTGTTTCAGAACAGCCGCTTCCAGATATCAGCCAGCATCGGGATCTCAATAGCGCCGAGGGATGGTACCGAGGTGGAATTAATAGTAGGCAGCGCCGACTCTGCCATGTATGAGGCCAAGCGTGAGGGCCGCAATCAGTTTCATCTGTTCCGCCCTGCCCAGAAGGCTAATGCCGAGAAGGCCTTGAAGCTGGCGAGTTGTCTGCAGCGGGCGCTTGAGGAGGAGGAATTCTCGCTTCATTATCAGCCGCAGATTGACATCCGCACAGACCGGGTGATCGGGGTTGAGGCGCTGCTGCGCTGGCGGTCGGAGGAGATTGGCATGGTGTCACCGGGAGATTTCATACCGCTGGCCGAAGAGACCGGGGCTATCGTGCCAATCGGAGAATGGGTGATTCGGACCGCACTCAGTGAGGGAAGGCGATGGATCAGCCCGGACCGGGAGGATTTTGTTATATCCGTTAACTTGTCTGCCCGCCAGTTGAAGGATCCGGCCTTTGCAGCGAAGCTGAGAAGCATGCTGGTGCTGTATCAGTTCCCTCCGGCTAATCTGTGTCTTGAAATAACGGAGAGCACGATGATCGGGGATGTGGAGCAGACGCTCAAGGTATGTGAGGAGATCGTCGATATGGGCGTTGCTTTGGCAATTGATGATTTTGGGACGGGCTTTTCCTCGCTGGGCCTGCTGAGCCGGTTTCCATTCGGTACCATCAAGATCGACAAGTCGCTAATCCGCGATATTGAAACCAGCAGCAAGGATGCCGCGGTTATTGAGACCATTATCCGCCTTTCGCAGCATCTGGAGATGGACGTGCTGGCTGAAGGCGTGGAGACGGAAGCGCAGCTGGTTATATTGAAGCGGCTCGGCTGCCATGAGGTACAGGGATATCTGTGCGGGCGTCCGTCTGAGCCGGATGCCATTGACCGGCTGCTGAAGCTTGATTTTGCCCAGGGGTCAGATTCTGCAGGCTGATCTGGATTTTCATATCGGAAGCGATTATGATGGAAACAGACGAGCAAGTTTACAAGGAGGAAGAGCCGCTTGGAGCAGCCGCTGGTATCGGTCATTATTCCCACCTATAACCGCCCTGTACAGCTTGGGGAGCTGTTGGAATCGCTAACGAGACAAACCTACAAGAAGTTGGAAATTATTATTGCCAATGATGCCGGTGAGCCGGTGGATGAGGTAGTGGCCCTGTATCCCGAATTGCGGGTTAAAGTCATTCATCTGCCGGAAAACCGCAAGCATGTTCATGCACGTAATGCTGCTCTTGCTCAAGCGGCTGGAGAGTACATTCTGCTGTGCGACGATGATGATCTGCTGCTGCCGATTCATATCGAACGGATGCTGGCGGCCATTGCCGATTATGATCTGGTGTATTCGGATGTTGAGATCTTTGACTATGAGCTTGTGGATGGAATACGCAGGCCGCTGTCGCGGCGGGTGTTCGCCTACGAGCATGATCCCGCGGAAATGAGGAAGTTCTCAACCTTCGTGCCATCAGGCTGTCTGTACAGACGCAGCCTTCATGATACACTTGGCCCGTTCGACGAGGCGATGAATCATTACTGGGACTGGGACTTCTATTTGCGCGCGGTGGAGAAATTCCGGGTAGCCCGCGTGCCGAGCGCAGGCGTGCTGTATGCCTTTTCCCAGCAGGGGGGCAATATCTCCGGGGCACAGGGTGATTCGCATAGAAGACATCTGGATTTGCTCTCTCAGAAGCATGGGCTGGGAAGCCTGCCAACGAAGAACTTCTTCGTGCTGCTGGAGGAGCCTGATGTGAAGAAGCGGGAGGCTGCAACCGAGGTGCTGTGGGACGGCCAGCCAATTCCTTCCCGCGGGGCGCAGCCCCGGCCGTGAGTGGAGACAGCAAAAAGGCTTGACTGCAATGCTTAACGCGTTGTAGTCTGGAGATATAGTTAGTCGGCTAAACATATGGAGGAGGATTCCGATGGAATTTGATATTCGCCAATCGACAGGACATCTGATGGTTCATGTCATGAAGCTTCACCGGCATACCTTCCACAAGCTAACGGAGGAATACGATATCTTCCCGGGCCAGCCGCCGCTGCTGTTCCGCCTGCATGAGAAGGACGGGCAGAGCCAGAAGGAGCTGGCCGAGAGTATGCGGGTCAAGCCCGCCACCTTGACCGTGATGATCAACCGGATGGTTAAGAACGGCCATGTGGTCCGCAGGCCTGATCCGGTTGATCAGCGTGTCTCCCGCGTATTCCTCACGGACCGGGGACGCAGTGTCATGGATTCGGTCAGGGAAGCGCTAGCACTGCTGGAGGAGATATCCTTCCGCAGCTTTAGCGCGGAGGACAAGCAGCTGTTCCACCGGCAGCTGCAGCAGATGGCCAAGGACCTGTCAGGGTTTGACGCTGGCAGGCATCCGGAGGGCGGCAGTACAACAGAAATGGAGTGACGTAGAAGCATGGGACGATTGGCGGTTTATCTGAAGCCTTACCGGGCTGCGGTGCTGCTGGCCCCGCTGCTGATGATCCTGGAGGTATGCATGGATCTGCTGCAGCCAAGGCTGATGGCCTCGATTGTGAATAACGGCATTATGGAAGGCGACCTGTCAGCCATCTGGGCGACAGGTATGCTTATGATTGGCGCTGCCATCATCGGGCTGATCGGCGGCTTCGGCTGTACGGTCTATTCCTCAAAGGCGGCGCTTGGATTCGGAGCGGACCTGCGGCTCAGCCTGTTCCGCAAGGTACAGACCTATTCCTTCGACAATCTGGATCGCTTTTCGGCTGGTTCCCTGGTAACGAGGCTGACAGGTGATGTGGTACAGCTGCAAAATATGGTCCAGATGTCGCTGAGAATGTTTGTCCGCGACATCTCGCTTACGGTGGGCAGCATTGTGATGATGTTCATGCTGAATGCCCGGCTTGCTCTTATACTGGTTATCATTGTTCCGCTGCTGATCCTTATTCTGGTGGTGCTCGGACGGTTCGCGGCTCCCTTGTTCGGCAGGGTGCAGGAGCGGCTGGATAAGGTCAATACGGTACTGCAGGAGAATCTCTCTGGCATCCGCGTGGTGAAGGCATTCGTTAGGGAACGCTTCGAACGCAGCCGGTTCGGCCGGGCCAATACCGATTATCTGGAGATGGCCCTCAAGGCGGCACGGACCATTGCGCTTGGCATGCCGCTGATGATGCTGGTGCTCAACTTCGGTATCGTGGCTGTCATCTGGTTCGGCGGCATCAGCACGTGGGACAGCGATTTTCCAGTCGGCAATCTGGCGGCGTTCATCAGCTATATGACCCAGATGCTGTTCGCCATGATGGCGCTCGGCATGCAGCTGGTCATGTTCTCGCGGGCCAAGGCATCTGCTGACCGGGTGAACGAGGTGCTGGAGGAAGTGCCGGGTATTGCGGACCGGCAGTCTGCAAAGGATGAAATCCGGGAAGGGCACGGGCAAAAGCAAGAGTCTGGCTTGCAGGGCAGCATCACCTTCGATAACGTTACGTTCGCTTACGGGAAGGAAGAAGCGGCTCCTGTGCTTAAGGACATCACACTGCATATCCGGGCGGGAGAGACGGTCGGCATTCTGGGGGCTACCGGTTCAGGCAAGACATCTCTCGTCAGTCTGATTCCGCGATTGTATGATGTCACCGAAGGCGCTGTGCTGATCGACGGCGTCAACGTGAAGGATATGGATGCCCGTCAGCTGCGCAGCCGGATCGGAATGGTGCTGCAGCAGGCGGTCCTGTTCACAGGGACGATACGCGACAACATCCGGTTCGGGCGTCCGGAGGCGACGGAGGAAGAAGTCATGGAGGCTGCCCGGGCGGCTCAGGCTCATGACTTCATCATGAAGCTGCCAGCCGGGTATGATACCGAGCTTGGTCAGCGAGGCGTCAATCTCTCCGGCGGACAGAAGCAGCGCATCTCGATTGCCCGGGCGCTGATCCTGAAGCCGGATATTCTGATTCTCGACGACAGTACGAGCGCCGTCGACCTTACGACCGAGGCACGGATTCAGCAGGCTCTGGGCAGGATGATGGAAGGATGTACCCGTGTGGTTATCGCCCAGCGCATCTCGTCTGTGGAGGATGCGGACCGGATTATTGTGCTGGAGAACGGCGCTCTATCAGCCATTGGAACGCATGATGAACTGATGCGCACAAGCAGTGTTTATCAGGAAATTTACGCATCCCAGCAGCGGAAGGAGGCGGTGAGCCATGGCTGAGCCCCGGGGAAGCATGGATACTAAGGAAGACAAGCGGCCGCCGATGCCGACGTTCGGTGCCGGACGGGCACGCGGGCCGATGGTCAAGGTGAGGGCGCGCAACACCCGGGCTACGCTGGTCCGGCTGTGGAAGGTGCTGCGGCAGCAGCGGGGCGGGCTCTTGGCAGTTCTCCTGCTGGTAATCGGCGGAGCAGCCGCATCGCTGGCCGGACCATATCTGATTGGCCGGGCGATTGACGATTTCATTCTGCAGCACGACCGAAGCGGGCTGCTCCGCACCTGCCTGATTCTGCTGCTCGTGTATGTAATGGGCGCGATCGTGACCTGGCTGCAGGCTTACCTGATGGTCGGGATATCAGGACGCACAGTCTGGACGATGCGCCGTGATCTGTTCGGTCATCTCCAGAAGCTTCCGCTGCGGTTCTTCGACAAGAAGACGCATGGCGAGCTAATGAGCCGGACGACCAACGATATTGAGAATGTATCGAACACCTTGAACCAGAGCCTGGTGCAGCTCATTAACAGTGTCATGATGCTGATTGGCTCACTGACAATGATGCTCGTGCTGAATGTGTGGCTGACGATTATCGCGATGGTGACCATCCCGCTGGTCATGCTGACGGTGAAGCTTATCGCTGCCCGTACGCGTCAGCAGTTCGCGAATCAGCAGCAGCATCTTGGCGACCTGAACGGCTTGATCGAGGAGACGATTTCCGGCCAGAAGGTCGTGAAGATGTACAACCGGGAGGACAAGGTGGTCAGCCAGTTCGGCGCCATCAACGGCCAGCTTGCCGCTGCAGGCATCAGGGCTCAGATACTGTCCGGCGCACTCGGCCCGGTCAACAATATGATGAGCCATTTCAACTATATACTGCTGGCGGTCGCAGGAGGCTGGATGACGCTGAACGGCTATGCTTCCATCGGGATTATCGTCAGCTTCCTGACGTATTCGCGGCAGTTCAGCAATCCGGTCAACGAGCTGGCGAATCAGTACAATATGATCCAATCCGGTGTAGCCGGTGCGGAGCGCGTGTTCGAAATTATGGATGAATCTACGGAGTATGAAGATGACAGGCAGGGTGAGGAGCTCGGCGATGTTCAGGGCGAGGTGCGCTTCGAGCAGGTGACCTTCCGCTATGGCGATAACATTACGCTGAGGGATGTGTCCTTCACAGCGAAGCCGGGAGAAACCATCGCGCTGGTCGGACCGACAGGTGCCGGCAAAACGACTGTCATCAACCTGCTGACGCGATTTTACGAGATTGAGTCAGGTGCCATCCGGATCGACGGGCGCGATATTCGTGAGGTCAGCAAGGACAGCCTGCGCAGCCGGATCGGAATGGTGCTGCAGGACGCTTATCTGTTCGCTGGAACCGTAAAGGATAATATTCGTTATGGCCGGACGGATGCATCCGAGGAGGATATCCGCCGCGCTGCTCAGCTTGCTGGTGCCGAAGGCTTCATTCTGAAGCTGCCTGACAGCTACGACACCGTTCTGCATGCCGAGGGCGGCAACCTCAGCCAGGGGCAGCGGCAGCTGCTGACGATTGCGAGGGCCATTCTGGCAGACCCGGCGATCCTGATTTTCGACGAGGCGACGAGCAGTGTCGACACCCGGACGGAGATGCAGATACAGGATGCCATGAACAAGCTGATGCACGGGCGCACCAGCTTCGTCATAGCCCACCGGCTCAGCACAATCCGTAATGCGGATCAGATTCTGTTCGTGCTGGACGGCGAGATTGCCGAGCGCGGCACTCACGATGAACTGCTCGCCAGGGGCGGCAAGTATTACGGGCTGTATGCCAACCAGCTTACACAGCCTGAGACGGGTTAGCGGCGAAGGTATTCGCTACATGATGAGCATGCAAGTTGATTCAGGCGCAGGATTGGCGTAAAGGGTTACGCTGTCCTGCGCTTTTTTAATAGGGAGGTCTTATGCTTCCTGTCCATATTGAAGAACCTGAACAGAACTCATACTGCGGGTACGGGCATTTTGAACAGCATGGACAAACATGATCTTGTCCCCGTTTTTGCTATAATACTCCACACTCAAGTCAAAATCAGCATTTCCCTTGATTTGTTGTCCTTCATCATGGTTTAACGGACCTGCGATGAACATATGGGTCTCGAAGTACACTCCTCCATTTGCAAATTTGGCCACTGGCACAACTGCTGTTCCATAATGGCTGCGGGAACGTTCAGCCACTATGGAATTAAGCGGAGTTGCCTTCCATCTCCCAAAGCTTGCTTTCTCGGCCACCAGAATTCCGGTATTGTGCTGGTCAGCCAGTAAAAAAATGTGATATGTCTGGTCATCGGGCATGGCTAGGCTCTTCGTTGTGATCGTGTCTTCCTTATAAAATCCATATTTATGGATTATTGAGGATAGACTCCACCACTGTTGGTAAACAAGCAAGGTTCCCGTTAGCAGGAGTACCCCGGCTGTGACGATGATCAGAATTTTCTTCATAACATTCCTCCGCCCCTTTTATATGTAATGGCTTGTTTAATTATAAGACTCTTCTAACAGTTACAAGGTAACAAATAGTTTAGCACGGCTTTGTTCCCGGCAGGTGAACCTTCTGCACGCATGAATCGTCGAATACATGTCTCCAGCATTCTGCATTTGTTTACAACTTGGAAACAAGTTCGACATGATGAGGAGACATTGTGCAGGCATACTTGTTGGTATAAGATAGAATATCTATGCATATATAGGATCGCTAACAGACCGAATGGCCCGTTGCAGGAAGCGGAGGGACACCGTTTGACACAACCGAAGAAGCTGCTCGTCGCGGACGATGAGCCGAATATAGCGAATGCTGTCGCCTATGCCTTCCGCAGGGAAGGGTACCTGGTAGAGACGGCCGGTGATGGCGAGGAGGCAGTTGCCAAGGCGGGGATATTCCAGCCTGATCTGATGATCGTGGATGTCATGATGCCGAAGCTGACCGGCTATGATGTATGCCGCAGGCTGGAGGACCGCAGGGGAATGGGCATTATTCTGCTCACCGTCAAAAATGATATCGTTGACAAGGTGCTGGGCCTGGAGCTTGGCGCCGATGATTATATGACCAAGCCGTTCGATATCCGGGAGCTGATCGCCCGCTCCAAGGCGCTGCTGCGGCGAATCGAGAAGAATGGTAAAGCGGAACAGAAGGCAGATGAGATTGCGATTGGCAGCGTCAGGATCAGGCCGGCGCAGCGGCTGCTTGCAGTCGATGGAGAAGCAGTGGAGCTGACTCCCAAGGAATTTGATCTCGCCGCTCTGCTGATGACACATCCGGAGCGGGTGTATACGCGTGAGGAGCTGCTGGAGCTGGTATGGGGAATGGACTATGCCGGCGGAACAAGAACCGTGGATATTCATATTCAGCGGCTGCGCAAAAAGCTGGGCCCGGGCTCCCAGCATCTCCTGCAGACCGTATATGGCATCGGCTATAAGGCCTCAGGTGCATCTGTATGAAGATCAGCATCAAGCTGAAATTCAGCCTTGCCATCGCTGTCCTGCTGGCCCTGACCGTCGGACTGCTCAGCACGCTTGTGCTGCAGGGGATTGAGCGCAACCAGCGCGAGCAGATGGAAGCGGAGCTCGCGAAGCACAGCCAGGTGGCCGGGCAGTATGTGAGGCAGACTTATGTTACAGGCGAGAACCGGCCGGAGCCGCTGGCGTTCATGGCGAGCCGGGGCCAGCGTATGGCCCAGAATATCGCCATGCTCAGCGGGCTGCAGACCGTCCTTTATGATCAGCAGGGCAGGGAGGCTGGCAGTTCTTCGCTCGCAGCGGAGAAGATGGAGATTGCCGATACACTGGGTTACGCCCTGCAGGGGAAACTCGCCTATCAGACATCTCCCGGCGGGGATTCGCTGCTTTATTTTGCCCCGATTGAGGGAGAGTCAGGACTGCTAGGCGCTGTCCGCTTCCAATACCCGCTCCGGCAGGACCGCGAATTTCTCGCTCAGATCGAAAGGCAGTTCTGGACGGTGGGAATCACTGTGCTGTTGGGCGGTTTTCTGGCGGGCTACGGTTACTTCTACCGGTTCGCCGCGCTGATTGGCCGGCTTCGGAGTGCATCCAACCGGATACGGGCGGGGGAGTATTTGGAACAGCCGCCTGTGAAGAGGCGGGATGAGCTGGGTGAGCTTGGACGTGATATTTATTATATGAGCACAGCCATCGGAGACAATATCCGCAGCCTGGAGGCGGAGAAGCACAAGCTGGAGCTGGCGGTACAGAAGCTGCGTGAGCTGGAGCGCCAGCAAAAGCATTTTATCGGCAATATCAGCCATGAATTCAAGACGCCGCTAACCTCTATCCGGGCATATATTGATCTGCTTGGCATGTACCGGGATGATCCGAAGCTGCTGGAGGATGCCGTTGGAAGTATCGGCCGGGAAACGGCGAGGCTGCAGGATATGGTGGATAAGGTGCTGCGACTGTCCGCTCTTGAGAAGTACGATTTTGAGCAGCATGCGGAGCCGGTCGATATGCTGGAGCTGCTGTATGATGTCGTGAGCCGGATGAGCGGCAAGGCAGCGAGATTTGATATCCAGATAACGACTGACCTGAAGCCGGCCGTGGTGCTGGCAGACAGGGAGAGCCTTCTCCACATTATGATTAATCTGCTGGATAACGCGGTGAAATATAATAAGCCGGGGGGCAGCATCCAGCTGGCCGCGGCCCCGGAGGATTCCAGACTTCGGATCGATGTAACGGATACGGGTACCGGGATTGCAGCTGATGCACGGGATAAAATATTCGAGCCCTTCTTCACCGGAGGGAGCGACCGTTCACGTGAAACAGGCGGAACAGGGCTCGGCCTGCCGCTGGTGCGCGAGCTTGCTGAGAAGCAGGGGGGATCGGCGGAGCTTACTGCGACAAGTGCCGGCGGCTCAACCTTTACGGTATACTTGCCGCTGTATAAGGCCTGAAAAAGTTTACAACTTCGAAACAATCGGATATGCGGACGAAACATTGGGGCTGCATAATGGGTGCATAACTGATTGGAGGGAGCATACGTATGAACAACATGTGGGGCAAGACGATAAAATTTGCAGCTGTGGTGACGATCACCTCGGCACTGAGCGCTTGTGGAGGCGGTGCGGAGGAGAACAGGCAGACGGTTCAGAAGCCGGATAAGACGATAACCGTAATTGAATCGGGGGAAAAGGCGCAGGACCAGGTAACGGTTGATTCGATTCAGACGGTCGATAATGCGAGAGGAATGGATTTTCTCAGCGAGGATGTGCTCATTATCAGCCGGCCGAATCCGGACGCCGAGCCTGTTCACACTGAAGGTGAGCAGAGCCAGCCAAGCAACCTCTATACGTATAATATGAAGACGAAGGAAGCCAAGGCGCTGAACCCGGCTGATGAAAATCAGGGATTCGCGGTGCTGTCTCCTGACCGGCAGCATCTCTTCTATAAGACCTTTGTAGAAGCTACGAGCCACGGCCATATCCTTAACATGGAGACGGGTGAAAGTGTGAAGCTGGATACAGACCCGGTCAATGTATACGCGGGGGAGTGGATCGATAACAGGACGGTCATGTTTGAGACGATCAGCGGCCAAGTGATGACCGGGAGCGTGGACGGCAGTACCGAGAAGCTGCTGCCGGAGGAGACGAAGTCGCTCTTCACTGCGGTTAAGGGCACGGACGGCATCTATTATGTAGCCGATGAGCAGCTGTACATGCAGCCTGATGATGGAGGCGAGCCGAAGCTGCTTGCCGGTGAAAGGGTCGTCTGGGTAATACCTTCGCCGGATGGCAAGCAGCTGGCGGTGGTTAAACGCAGCTCGGACACCGAGATGACGATGTATGTGACAGACCTGCAGGGGAATGAATTAATGAAGCTGGGTTCTGCGACACAGCTGTTCGGCACGAGCTGGTCGCCCGACGGCACCAAGCTTGTCTATAATATGATTTCCGAGGACGGCGGGGAGAAGGGGATTTTTGCAGCGGATACCATTACAGGGACGACTACGCCGCTGACGGTTGATCTGCAGTATGCCGCCGACAAAATCCGCTGGAGTCCATCAGGAACGAAAATTGTCGCTTCTACGGCAGCAGGACACAATCATTTTGTGACGTATGTGATGACATTGAAATAACGGACCGGCACAGGCCGGAGACAGGATGTGAGCGTATGGAGAGCAGAGAGCGGATTGAACGGCTGCGTGAGGTGGAGAATGCCTGCTACCGGATGTGTTATCTTCTTATGGAGGATGAACAGCAGGCCCATGAGGCCGCCAAGCAGACGCTGATAAATTTGTATGCCTCCGGCGCTTTTTTGGCACCTGCAGCTCCGGCTGCAAGGCAGAAGCTGCTTAAGCAGGAGGCCATTCGGGTATGCTGCGCAATGCAGGCGGGGCGTTCCCGGATAGGCGCCTGAGCAAGCCCTCACAGCAACGATGAAGGGACGCCGCGAGGCGTTTTTTGTCGTCGAATGTTAGGATGGGAAAGATCGGCGTCATGAAGTATAATGGTTCCATTACGTGGAAGGAAGGGGTGTAATCGCGTGTCCAATAAACTGCGCTGGGGAATCATGGGGGCTGCGGGTATCGCCAAAGGCGCTGTTATTCCAGCGATCCAGCAATCGGAGACAGGCGTTGTGACAGCGCTTGCCAGCCGTGACCAGGATAAGGCGGAGGCTGCCGCCAAGGAGATGAATGTTCAGACGGCCTATGGCAGCTATGAAGCGCTGCTTGCTGACCCTGATATTGATGCGGTCTATATTCCGCTGCCTAACCATCTGCACAGGGAGTGGGCCATCCGGGCTGCGGAGGCGGGCAAGCATGTATTATGCGAGAAGCCGCTCGCGCTGAATGCGGGACAAGCCCAGGAGATGGTGGATGCCTGCGCACGAGCTGGCGTTCATCTGGCTGAAGCGTTCATGTACAGGCACCACCCGCTGTATGAGCTGGTAGCGGAGATTATCCGTTCGGGCGAGATCGGTGAGATTCGGGCCATTCACAGCGCCTTCACCTTTAACAACGCCGACGATAAGTCGAATGTGCGCTACCGCAAGGATTGGGGCGGCGGTTCCTTGTACGATGTCGGGTGCTATCCGCTAAGCGCAGCGCGGCTTCTGCTGGGAACCGAGCCTGAAGCGGTGACCGTTCAGACCTTCGTATCGGCAGAGCATGACAACGTCGACATGATGGCATCGGGCCTTGTCGAATTTGCGGGAGGCGTAGCGCTGACGTTCGACTGCGGCATGTGGGCCTCCTTCCGCAATGTGCTGGAGATTGTCGGTTCGGAAGGCAGGATTGAGCTGCCGCAGGCATTCGTCATTAACAGCGATAATCCGGTCTTTCATGTACATACCGCAGACCAAACGCGGGAGATTAAGGCACCGCAGGTCAATGCGTATACGATGCAGGCGGATGACTTTGCGGCAGTGGTAAGGGGCGAACAGCCGCCGCGCTTCGCTGCTCAGGACGCCGTTGCCAATATGCGCCTGATTGATGCCTGTCTGCTGTCGGCTGAGCAGCGGAGCCGGATAACGCTGTAACCGGCTGAAGCTCCAATACCGATGAGACCACCGGATAGTAAAGTGACAAGGAGGTAGGTGCAGTGGGTACGCTAAGTACAGAAGATTTACAGTCCATCCGCAATATTTATTGCGTGGGACGGAACTATGCGCAGCATGCGAAGGAGCTTGGCAATGAGGTTCCGGCTGAACCGATCGTTTTCCTGAAGCCGACGCATGCGGCTGTGCCGCTTGACGGCGGTGCGGTTCAAGTGGAAGGCAAGCGGGGTGCGGTGCATTATGAAGTGGAGCTGGTGCTGCGGATCGGCAGACGGTATGAGCCTGGCGTGGAGCCGGATGCCATCATAGACGGCCTGGGATTGGGGCTGGATCTAACGCTGCGCGATGAGCAAAGCACAGCCAAATCGGCCGGCCTGCCATGGCTGAGTGCCAAAGGCTTTCCCTCTTCCGCTCTGCTGACAGGCTGGCAGGAATACCCGGGCAAGCAGGCACTGTACAACCGCGAGTTCTCGCTGAAGCGCAACGGTCAGGAGGTTCAGCGCGGTTCTGCATCCGAGATGCTCTTCCACACGAGTGAGCTGATCCGGTATATCGGCCAGCGCTTCGGCCTGGATGCAGGCGATATTATTTTCACAGGAACGCCTGCTGGAGTAGGTGCATTAGAGGACGGCGACCTGCTGGAATGCTTCCTGGCGGAAAAGCTGCTGGGCAGCTGCCGAATCGCACTTCAGAAATAGGATCCAAGTTGAATACGCTGGTGATAAATGGCTAAGGCCGTGAAGCTCCGAGGGGCTGCGCGGCCTTTTCTCATGGGGAAATTGAACACCGAAAACTCCTCCTGTATACCCCGAAATTTAGCCGGAATTGATCTAATTATCTGATTATAACTTTTGCTTATGGCTGAGAAAATTCTGACTGTGTTTAAAGCCCATATAAATCAACAATTTTTCCGTCCTAACTTGGTTAACGATTTATAAGTTTTGGTTATTTAACATAGTCAGCAGGGCATGTAAACCGACGAATCGGTCACGATATGGCCCTTATCGGGAGCAATAAGCAGAACCAACCGGATAATGTCCCCTCATCCCAAGTGAGCCACGATAAGCCCTGTATATGGTAGCTGACTGGAAATGACCCCTATGGAAAACCGTGTTAACATAATAAGCGTCGGAAAGAACGATAACGTAGAAAGGTTGTGGGAGTCACGTGAGAAAGGGAATGTTGTATGCAGTGCTCGCCGCCATCATGCTCGTTACAGGCTGCGGGTCTAGCGGTACGAACAATGGCGGCAGCAATAATGCCAATGTACCGGCAGCAGGAGAAGTGTCTGACAATGCAGGTGCAGCAGGGGGAACGCTCGGCGAAGCGATCGAGCAGGGGTACATAACGATTGGGTTTGCTAATGAGAAGCCATATGCATATAAAGAAGCAGATGGAACGTTGACAGGTGAGGCTGTTGAGATCGCTAAGACAATCCTAGAGCGTCTCGGTGTGCCTGAGGTGCGGGGTGAACTGACTGAATTCGGCGCCTTGATCGGGGGGCTGCAGGCCGGACGGTTTGATATGATTACAGCCGGCATGTTCATCAATAAGGACCGGTGCCCGGCAGTGGCATTTGCTAATCCGGAGTACAGCATCGGTGAGGCGATTGCGGTTAAGAAAGGCAACCCGCTGGACATCAAGAGCTATGAGGATATTAAGGAAAAAGGCGCGAAAGTAGCAGTTATGTCGGGTGCGGTCGAGATTGGCTATCTGGACAAAACCGGTGTGCCAAGTGACCAGATCGTCATCGTACCGGATCAGGATGCGGCGGTAAATGCACTGCAAACCGGCCGTGCGGATGTCATGGCTATGACGGGTCCGGCCCTTCAATCCCGCTTGGATGCAGCTAACGATGATAACTTGGAGCGGGTAGCTGATTTTACCCAGCCAGTAATCGACGGTGAAGACGTGCGCGGTTATGGCGCCTCGGCCTTCCGGATCGATGATACCGAATTCCGGGATGCCTTCAATGCGGAGCTTGAGAAGATGAAGGAATCCGGCGAGCTGCTGGAGATTCTGCAGAAATTTGGATTTACCGAAGCTGAGCTGCCAGGGGATGTAACGGCAGAGGAGCTCTGCAGCTAACACGATGATGGATGTACCGTGGAATGACTTTTATCCCCTCCTCTGGGAGGGGCTGAAGGTAACGGTGGAGGTGGCCGTTCTGTCCGCATTGGCGGCCCTGGTCCTCTCCCTGGTAATCGGACTTTGCCGGGTTTCAAAATTCAAAACTGTGAGGATTATTTCACAGATTTGCACGGAAGTGTTTCGGGGATTGCCGCTGCTTGTACTGCTGTTCTGGGTGTACTTCGCACTGCCTTTCCTCGGCGTTGAGTTTGACAAGGTAACATCAGCAGTGGTTGCCATCGGGCTAAACTATGGGGCCTTCGGCTCGGAGATTGTCCGTAGTGCTATCCTCGCTGTGCCGAACGGGCAGTCGGAGGCGGCCCGGGCGCTTAACTTCAGCCCGCTGCAGCGGATGATCTACATTATTCTGCCACAGGCGGCGCTGCGAATGCTGCCGCCGTTCGGCAACCTGATGATTGAGCTGATCAAGGGCACATCCTTGATTTACTTCATCACCTTGTCCGACTTGACCTACCAGGCGCTGATCCTGCGTAATAACTTCCTCAGCATGACGCCTTATATTTTCTTGCTGCTGCTCTTGATCTATTTTGTGCTCTCGTCTTTCGTATCGGTCACCGTCAGACTGCTTGAGCGGAAGCTTGCGGCGGGGAGGTTGTAACCGATGTGGAATTGGGAGTATGCATGGAGCATTTTACCAGATCTAATTGCGGCGCTTAAGACGACATTCTGGGCAACATTCGGCGGATTCATATTCGCAGCAATCGGCGGTCTTATCCTGGCGATGCTGGGCAGGTCCCCGATCTGGATTGTCCGGGCCGTTAACCGGCTCATCATTGAGTTCATCCGGAATACACCGCTGCTCGTACAGCTGTTCTTCCTGTACTTTTACATTTTGCCCACGATGTTCCCGACTGCACCGACTGCACTGGTGAGCGGGATCATTGGACTCGGTATTCATTACAGCACGTACATGTCGGAGGTGTATCGCTCGGGGATTGATGCGGTCCCGAAGGGACAGTGGGAAGCGGCCAAGGCGCTTAACTTCTCCAGGACCAAGACCTGGTCAACGATTATTCTGCCGCAGGCGCTGCCGCCGACACTGCCGGTTATGGGGAATTATCTGATCGTTATCTTCAAGGAGACGCCGCTTCTGTCGGCCATCACACTTGTTGAAGTGCTGACAACAGCGAAGAATGCAATTTCAATCTCCTACCGTCCTTTCGAAGCCTATACACTGGTTGGCGTTCTGTTCCTGATCATCAGCTATGTGTTCTCGGTGCTTGTCCGAATGATGGAGATCCGCTTGAACAGGGAACAGAGTGCTTCATCCGGAACGGATTCCTCATCGAAGCCGCAATCCGGAGGCAAGGGTAGATTAGACAAGGAGGTGAAGCAGCAAGCATGAATGCAACTGAATTGGAGAAAGCGGCCGGGCAGGAAGCTCCAGCCCGGACCCGCAAGAGGCAAGCAGACACGGGGGTTCAGCCGATCGTTCGCTATGAGCATGTCAGCAAATCATTCGGCGACCTGGAGGTACTGCATGATATTAATCTGGACATCGCTCCTGGTGAGAAGGTGGCGATGATCGGTCCGAGCGGTTCCGGGAAAACAACGCTGGGCCGCATGCTCATGACGCTGGAAGAACCGTCCGGAGGTATGATCACAGTTGACGGCGAGCCGCTCTGGCACATGAAGTCCAAGGGAAGGCTTGTGAAGGCGAATGAAGCGCATTTACACCGCATGCGGGGCAATATCGGCATGGTGTTTCAGCACTTCAACCTGTTTCCGCACATGAGCGTGCTGCGCAACGTTACCATTGGCCCGCGTAAAGTGCTGGGCATATCCGCAGAAGAAGCGCATGAACGCGCGGTAACAATGCTGGGGAAGGTCGGGCTTGGCGACAAGCTGGATGTTTATCCATCGATGCTGTCGGGGGGACAGAAGCAGCGTGTGGCAATTGCCCGGGCGCTAGTGATGAATCCGAAGATCATGGTATTCGATGAGGTGACATCCGCACTCGACCCCGAGCTGGTCGGCGAGGTGCTTGAAGTCATCAAGGAGATTGCTCGTGAAGGCGAAATGGCGATGATGCTGATCACACACGAAATGGACTTTGCCCGTGATGTAGCTGATCGTGTGATATTCGGTGCGGAAGGCCATATCGTGGAACAGGGGCCGCCGGAGCAGATTTTCGAAAATCCGCAGAGCGAACGGCTGCAGTCCTTTCTAAGCCGGTTCCGGCTATCATAAAAAATTGAACATTCCATCACCAAAGGAACAAACATAAGGGCTGCATCATGAGGAGGTGACGTATGGAATTGAATAAAGCGAAGGATAACGTCAAAATCAGACGCTCCACGAAGAAGGACGGAGCCGCTGTCTATCAGTTAATCAAACGCGCAGGGACGCTCGATCTCAACTCGGCTTACTGTTACCTGCTGCTGTGCGACATGTTCAAGGATACCTGTGCTGTAGCGGAGGCGGACAACAGGCTGCTCGGGTTCGTATCGGCATTTCGCCGGCCGGATCAGCCGAACACCTTGTTCGTATGGCAGATCGCTGTTGATCCGGAAACCCGGGGACTTGGGCTCGGCAAGCGTCTGTTGAAGGAAGTAACAGCGCGCGGCGGTGAAGAGATCCGCTATGTGGAAGCGACAGTAAGCCCGTCTAATCAGGCTTCGAACCGTCTGTTCCGCACCTTCGCGGATGCGATGGGAACGAAGCTGGACGTAGCGGCTGACGGCTACCCGTCCACATTATTTCCACCAGGAATGACACATGAGGATGAACCGCTGCTGCGGGTAGGTCCTTTTCGATATAAAGGCAAGCAAGAGCATGCAGGAACAACTGGTCAGACCAAGGAAACCAAACCACTCAAGGAGGGATTCGGTGAACAACGTACAGGGAATGAAAAACGCAGACAAACCGTCCATGCAGGTATTTGAGCAATTGGAATCTGAGGTGCGCAGCTACTGCAGAAGCTTCACGACCGTCTTCTCAAAGGCGACAGGAGCGAAGATGTGGGATGCGAACAGCAATGAATATATCGACTTCTTCGCAGGGGCAGGCTCGCTGAACTACGGCCACAATAACCCGGCAATCCGCCGCAAAATCGTGGACTACATGCTGGAAGACGGCATTACGCACAGTCTGGATATGGCTACCAAGGCCAAGGAATCATTCCTTACCACATTCGACGAAACCATTCTTGAACCTAGGAACCTGACCTATAAAGTCATGTTCCCGGGACCAACGGGAACGAACTCAGTGGAAAGTGCCTTGAAGATTGCGCGCAAGGTGACTGGGCGCAACACGGTTATCAGCTTTACGAATGCATTCCACGGGATGACGCTTGGCTCACTGGCTGCTACAGGCAACGGTTATAAGCGCGCCGGTGCCGGTGTTGCACTTGGCGGAACAGCCTTCATGCCGTATGACGGTTATTTCGGTGACAATGTGAACACGGTGGAATATCTGGCCAAGATGCTTGAGGACCCGGGCAGCGGCGTTGAAACGCCGGCGGCGGTTATTCTGGAAACCGTTCAGGGCGAAGGCGGTCTGAATGTAGCATCCCGCCAGTGGCTTCAGGATATCGAGAAGCTCTGCCGCAAGCATGACATTCTTCTGATCGTTGACGATGTTCAGATGGGCTGCGGACGTACGGGTACGTTCTTCAGCTTCGAGGAAGCGGGCATCAAGCCGGACATCGTGTGCTTGTCCAAGTCGATTGGCGGCTACGGTCTGCCTCTGGCGCTGACGCTCATTTCTCCGAAGTATGATATCTGGAAGCCGGGCGAGCATAACGGAACCTTCCGCGGCAACAACCTTGGTTTTGTGGCAGCGGAAGCTGCACTGGCTTACTGGAAGGATGACAGCTTTACCCGAGACATCAAGGGGAAGGCAGACGCAATCCGCAGCACCCTGAACAGACTGATCGAGAAGATGCCAGAGGGCTCTGTGAAGCACAAGGGCAAGGGCATGATTCAGGGTCTGTCGTTCACCGAGCCGGAGATGGCCTCGAAGCTTTGCGGGCTGGCTTTTGAACGGGGTCTGATCATGGAAACCTCCGGTCCGTTCGATGAAGTGGCGAAGCTGATGCCGCCTCTGACCATTGAGCCGGCTGTCCTGGAAGCGGGTCTGAAGATCCTCGAAGGCTGTGTAGATAAGCTCGCAGCCAAGGAAGAATTGGTTGGCGCCGGCCAGGCTTAACATGAATCGGATATAGTGCCGCGCGGCGCGGCATGATTATATATGAGAAGGAGCGTAATCGCAAATGATCGTCAAACATTTGGAAGACGTGCTTGGCACTAAGCATGACGTAGACACAGAGACATGGAATTCGAGAAGGCTTCTGCTGAAGAAGGATGGCATGGGCTTCTCGATGCATGACACGCTGATTAAGGCCGGGACGGAGACGCAGATCTGGTATAAGAACCATCTGGAAGCCGTCTACTGCATCGAAGGCGAAGGCGAGATCGAGCCTGAGGGGGATCGGATTTATCCGATCCGCCCAGGTACGCTCTACGCGCTTAACGGCAACGAGAAGCATCTGCTTCGCGCCAAGAGCACGATGCGCATGATCTGTGTCTTCAACCCGCCGGTAACAGGCGAGGAAGTGCATGATGCAGACGGCGTATACCCGCTGCCTGAAGAGGATAAAGCCGAAGCGCCATCCGCCTGACGGCAATGCTTCCGCCAGCAGCAAATCAATGTGTTTCATGCATGCTTATCATCCAAACTAATCCATGAATAGGGAGCTGATCGTATGACTATGGAAGTAGGTAACCACTCTACAATCGCGGACAAATATCCTTCCCGCGTATCAGACACGCCGGAGATTACAGATCGTAAGGACCCGGTCGTCTACTCCTCCTGGACAGAGGACAGCCCGCTGACGAAGGAGCAGTCGGATTTCTTCGAACAGAACGGTTATCTGTTCCTGGAAGATTTCCTGCCTGCCCGTGAAGTGGAGGCACTGCGTGCTGAGCTTCGCAAGATGCTGGAAGAGTATCGCGAGAAGGATGCCGATGGCGTTATCCGTGAGCCGGGAGGCAGAGAAGTACGCTCGGTCTTTGAGGTGCACAAGAACAATATGCTGTTCAAAGCACTTTCGAAGGATCCGCGTCTGACAGGGATCGTGAGCTACCTGCTTGGCGGCGATGTTTACATCCATCAGTCCAGAATCAATTTCAAGCCTGGCTTCAAGGGCAAGGAGTTCTACTGGCACTCCGACTTTGAGACCTGGCATGTAGAGGATGGCATGCCTTCCATGCGTGCGCTCAGCTGCTCGGTTGCACTGGAAGATAACTATGCAAACAACGGACCGCTGATGGTTGTACCTGGATCACATAAGAAGTTCGTATCCTGTGTCGGCAAGACGCCGGAAAACCACTTCAAGGATTCGCTGCGCAAGCAGGAATACGGTGTGCCGGACAACGACAGTCTGACGAAGCTTGTGAAGGAGCATGGCATTGACACGCCAGTAGGCAAAGCAGGTTCTATCCTGCTGTTCGACTGCAACATCATGCATGGCTCCAACAGCAATATTACGCCATATCCGCGCAGCAACGTGTTTATGGTGTACAACAGCACGGAGAACAGATTGACGGAGCCATTCTCCGGTCAAGCTCCGCGGCCTGCCTATATTGCTGAACGCGGCAACGGCTAATGCTGATCGACTGGCAGACGGTCGTTACGATCATCGCCATTAATGTTGTATATGTTTCACTCTTTACGCTGCGCCTCATTCTGGTCATTAAAGGCCGGACGGGCGCAGCCTCTTTTCTGGCGATGATCGAAGTGTTCGTATATCTGGTCGGTCTTAATCTTGTGCTGCAAAATGTCACGAACCCGGCCAATATGATTGCGTATTGTCTCGGCTTTGGGATAGGGGTGTACCTCGGAAGCAAAATCGAGGAGTTCCTGGCACTTGGTTACCTGGTCGTACAGGTGATCGTGGATTCCCTGGCCGTTGATCTGCCTGGCAAGCTTCGGCAGCTTGGCTACGGAGTAACCTCCTGGCCGGCTGATGGGCGGGACGGCCAGCGTCTGGTTATGCAGGTGCTGGTCAAACGCAGCAACGAGCGCAGGCTGATGAAGGCGCTGGCGGAAATTGCCCCAAAAGCGTTCGTCATCTCGCATGAGCCGAAGTTCTTCAAAGGGGGCTTCTGGACCAAGATGACGCGCTAGCAGACAAGCTGCATTAACAGCTTGGAGCATGTCTCAAGAACGGTCTGGGCCGGTCTGCCTATGCAGGCCGGCTATCTGTCTAAATTGGGAATTGACCGTCGGGCTTTTTCCATATATCATTGATAATGATTCTCAGTTAAGTTATTAGTGGAAATGGGGTGCTCGAACCAGATGTTCTCGCATGGGGCCAAGCGTTCATGGGAAGAGATTCAATATCCGCTTTCCTCGGTAAAGGTCGTCGGGGAAGATGCTATATATGCCGCTACATTGGGAAAGGGCGTATACCGGAGAAAGGCTGGCCTGGACTGGAACCAGCTCAACGACGGACTGCCTGATGCCACTTCAGTCAACCGGCTGATTCTTCAGCAGGACGTTCTGCATGCCTGCACGGACCAAGGATTGTTTTACTTGACGGGGGACAGCTGGCATTCGTCGGATATCGCAATCCCTTGTTTTCAGTACAGACGGCAGGGCGGCTGTAATCTGGCTGCAACCCAGTATGGTATCTGGGAAAATTCGGGGGCAGGCTGGGACAGGCTGGCCATGCCCAATTCGGTCGTTTATGATATTCTGATGCTTCCCCACTATATCATAGCGGGTTATGATCAAGGGATTGCGCTCTATGACCGTTACACAGACGCCTGGGCGGAATTTCCGCTTGACGGGGCAGTCACCGGTCTGACCGTATACGGAAGCAGGGTGCTGGGTGTTACCGAGCAGGGAGAACTGGCAGTTGGGAATATGCGCGGCGGCTTTGAGAAATACCGGTTCGGCAGCCTGTTTATGTTCGCCGTTCGGACAGTTGGCCATGACAGCTTTGTGTGTACGGATCGCGGCGTATATCGGATTTGCGGTTTTCAGGGGACGATTAGGCTGCAGTCGGTACAGCTTGGCATGCCTGTGACTGATGTGGATTTCAGCGGTGACCGGATTCATATGGCAACCCTGTTCCAGGGAGTTCAGACGGTGGCAAACCCGGTTTGTTAACACACATAGCGAATGGAAAGGCCTGACTGGTTCAGCTGTACACAAGCTGCCGTCGGGCCTTTTTTTGCCATATTACATCAATTAGTAAATTCTCATATTCGCTTCGTACTGCGGGTTTGGGTCCAATTGGTCGGTTTTTCCTCTACTTTCGCCCAAAAGCCTGTGGTATCCTCGGTTGGAGCCTAAGCGGGAACGGTACTCCTAACCGTTTCCATCCGACTATGTAATCTAAAGGCTGCCAAATGAGGGAGGAACACATGACCGGAACTCGTCAACTACACAACCAAACACATAACGATATTATTAATTCTTCTACAAGGAGCGGCTCTGCCAGGAAGCACGGATTGTTCCGGAGAGTATGCGTAACAGCAGCCTTGCTCACGGCAATCACAGCTGGCCAGCTGGCATCCTCAGCCGCAGCAGCTGCGACTTATACCACCGAGCCAGGAGACAGCTTCTGGAAGCTGTCGCAGCGCTTTGGCGTAAAGCTTGAGCAGATGCTCGAGAGCAATCCGGAGATAGATCCACACAATCTGCCTGCGGGCATTGATATCCATATACCCGATGCCGGTCCGGCACCGCTCGTTATGTCAGCTTCTCCCAAGATGCCAACGATGATGAGTGCCGTGACTTACCAGGCAGCTGCGGCTGCTTCCAGTCAGCAGAAGGCGGGAGCGGCAGGCATGAAGCCGGCCAGCTACAAGAAGGTCATTCAGGCTAAGGCCAGTGTCTACACGGCGTCAGCTGCTGAGAACGGAAAGTGGGGAGCAGTTGATTATTTCGGCAAGCCGCTGGCAATTGGTACCGTTGCAGTAGACCCGAAGCTGATACCACTTGGAAGCAAGCTGTATATCACCGGCTATTCCTACAGCGGGCTGCCTGCGGGCGGCATGTATGCCATAGCTTCCGATATCGGAGGCGCAATTAAAGGCAGCAGGATTGATATCTTCGTGGCGGACAGCAGGCCCAAAGCATTAACGTTTGGCATTCAAGGCGTCACGTTATATGTATTATAGCCAGGAGCCTTAACCTCGCAGCCCCCGCTGTCCCAGCAGCTCATCAACCGTAACGGCCTGGTAGCCTTTGGCCTTAAGATAACGAATCAGCTTGGGCACCGCATTAACGGTTCCGCTCAAGTCCTGGCTGTCACCGCCGCCTGCATGCTGAAGAATGATAGATCCAGGCTGCAGCGTTTTCCGGATATTCGCCATGATCTTATCACTGCCGATGCTTGTCCAATCCACGGAATCGACATCCCAGTTCACAACAATATAGCCGTGCTCCCTTGACCATTCGACCTGACGGGGGAGAATCTCGCCGTACGGAGGGCGGATAAATCGGGGACGGTAACCTGTTAGCCTGGCGAGCAGCTGGTCAGTCCGCTCAATCTGCTTGCGGTAGCTGGCCAGTGACGATTTGGCAAACAGGGCATGGGAGTAGGAATGGTTGCCCACCAGATGGCCTTCCCGGACCATTCGCTTCACGAGCTCCGGGTACTTCGCCGCCCGGCTGCCAAGCACGAAGAATGTTGCCCGGGTGTGATGCTTGGCCAAGATGTCCAGCACCTTAGGGGTGTACCGGGGATCAGGGACATCGTCGAAGGTCAGGGCCACCAGCTTGCGCCCGCCGTTCCCCCGCGTGACAAAGCTTCCGGGATACCGTCTCTGCAGTACGGACCAGGGGACATGGCGGACACTTGACCTGCGGTAGCGCTTCCTGCGCGGGACAGCTGCGCTCTTGCTGCTCTGATCCGAAGAGGCTGCCTTGACTGTATCCACTTTCCCGGTTATTAACCGGACTTTATACATAGAAGATGTATGACTAGCTGATGCAGAGAGCTGAAGGAGCAGGGGGAGTATCACCACAGTCCACAATATCCGCCGCATGCTCCAGCCCTCCCTTAATTCTGCTTGTTAGTTTGAATCGGAATAAACGGACGAGAATTCGTTCGTACCTAGTTTTACCGAATGCCGGGTTATCATGCAGCGGAAAGCAGGTATGCCACGGGTTCATCATATTTCATTATTTTGTAAGCGCTATTTTGTAGGTTGTATTAGATAAAACCAGATGTTCACACAATGTATAATACTTTAGACCTAATAAAATCTATGTAAAGTATTGTCGAATGGTCGATTGTGACTATATAATAGGTCCTGTAAGCAGATGGAAAGATCATGCAAAATAGGGTGGAGGAGACTAATGATGAGAGCAGTAGAAGAAATGCCATTAGCAAGGCAGGTGGATTATGTATTTCGGCAGCTGGAAAATGAACTGACCAATGCGGTGGGCGGGACAGTATCGATTCAGATCCGGAATAATGCAGTGGGCAAATATGGGGTTAAGCATCATCCGATTGATACACGTGACGGAGTGGTAAATACCTGCTCCGGTACAGGGTTGTCGGCTGAGCAGGTGGCGGCGTTCCGCAAGATGGCGGTGGAGGTGCTGCAGATGAAGCGCAATTGGACGCATGGTGAAATCCAGTATGATTTTTCGGTTAGGGAAAGCAGCAGGAATTGGTCAGCCAGTGTGATGTACGAGTCCAATTATAACGCAGTCAACTGGATGAGCAGATATCAGCCGCAGCATAAGACTTCATTCATGGAATTCAATTAGTAATGCTGTTCTGACAAAAAATCAAGCCCGCAGCCGGAAGCAGCTGCGGGCTTACTTGTGATACAGTTTAACGATTGAAGCGGCCGGCCAGCTGCTCCTCAGCAATTTGAACCAAGCGGCGTGTTATGTAGCCCCCGATTGCGCCGGTGTCGCGGGTTGCCATATAACCGTAATAGCCGTCCTGTGGAATCTGGATACCGAGCTCTTGCGCAACTTCATATTTGAGTTGATCGAGAGCTGCGCTGGCTTGAGGAATGACGAGCGTGTTGCTGTTGCGGTTATTAGATGCCATCCTGCTCACCTCCTTTGCTGCCCTTAGTATGGTTGTACAGGATAAAAATATACATCCATAAACATTCAGGAAGCGGAGGGAAGCTTGTTAGAAGCCAAAGTCGAAATCCGGATAGACGTAAGGCGACTCGGGAGCCGGGATTTTCTCGATTTTGTTCGCTTTAAGGTAAATGATTTCATTATCCTTATACGTCGTGAGGTCCATCTTTCCGGTTACCTGAATCCATTCGTCATCCGCATACCGGGATGCCCCGGGATAATCAATCATCAAGCCATACGGCATGGCATCAGCTGAACAGCAGTTCATGGCAAAGCGGCTGACCACGAAGCGCTCCTTGCCCATCTCTTCTTCACGGTAGACGAAGCCGCTGAGGACCACTGTCTTGCCGGTCAGATTGACACGATACAGATCCAGGGTAGTGAGGTTCTCGATGAACGACTTCTCGGGGATCTCGATCCGCTCGGAGAAGTACAGCTTCTTCGCATGCTCGGCATAGGTTTCCGTATAGGTGTCCGCCGGGAACATGGCATTCAGCTGCTCCCCGGTGGGCACAGCTCCGGGTTCGAGCTCGATGCGGACAGGTGAAGCTGTCTCAGGCTGGCGGCTTGCGCTTGAGGCGTCAGACCCTTCATTCATAGGAGCGGCTTCCGCCTTTGCTTCTGCATTTGGTACACCGCCCGCGTTTACCGGTGTATTGAACTGCTGGGAGGAGCTTAATGTAATCCCCTTCTTCGAAGCCAGCGCACTGCCCATTGTGGTGTCAGGGAGCAGAAAGCCAAGCGCGAGCGGGAACAGGAAGAGGCTATAGATAAGCGTATTCTTGGCAGCGGAAGGCGACGGATCATGGCTGCAGTCGCACTGCATCTCTCTTTTGCGCCCTATCCACGTCTGAATGGCTTCATAGAACTGGTATACCGCAGCCGCATACAGGCCGATTGCGGAGAGCTTGACGTAGAGCTCCATCCTGGGAGCAATATAGTAGCCGATATTGTCGGTTTTGACCAGGTAGACAATCAGCATGGCGAAGCCGGTCAGGATTAGGCCCCGCATCAGCTGATGCAGCATGCGGCTGCGTGAGTCATTTTCCATGGATGAGACTCCTTTCAGGGGCTGCCGGTTACGAGAAGAACAGCCTTTCCGTTAAGATTGATCCGATTAGAACCAGCGTGCCTGTAATGAAGATGAGTGCCAGCACGATCTTGGTCCTGAAGGTGGACAACAGCATAAGCGTGTTCTTGATATCAATCATTGGTCCGAACACAAGGAAAGCGAGCAGCGATCCAGCGCTGAACGTTCCGGTGAAGGAAGCGGCAATGAAGGCATCAGAGGTCGAACAGATCGACAGCACGAAGGCAAAGGCCATCATGAACAGGTTGGATAGAACCGGCTGCTCACCGACGCCTGCCAGCGTATCACGGCTGAGCCCAGTCTGAATCAGGGCAGTAAGCAGAGCGCCGAATATCAGATACTTGCCCATCTCAAAAAATTCATCCGAGGCATGGGATAGAGTGGAAGCGAAGCGGTTCTTCACGCTTGCTGTTCCCGCATGGCCGTGGTCATGACTATGGTGATGCCCGTGATGATGGTCATGACTGTGGATGACTCCAGTAGCAGGACTTGCCTGCTTCAGCGGATTGCTTCTAATAACCTTATACAGGATCAGGCCGGTGATTACGGAGACGCCGAAGGCTAGGCCCATCCGGGAATAGGCAATCTCAGGCCGCGTCCGGAATGCCGTCCAGGTCGCTGTATAGACGACCGGGTTCAGGATCGGGCCGGCTATAATATAGACAATGCCGATATATGCTGGCATGCCTTTGCGGATCAGCCGCCTAACGACGGGTACCATGCCGCATTCACACAGCGGAAACAGCAGCCCTAGCAGACTGCCGAACAGCACACCTGCAACGGGGTTCTTGGGTGTAAACCGCTGAATAACGCTGTCGGAGACGAATACCTGCAGCAGTGCTGAGAACAGGACGCCGAGCAGGATAAATGGAAATGCCTCCAGAATGATGCTGATAAACATCGTCTTGAAGCTTGGAATGAAGGCGGGATCAAGTGAAAAATCGAGCAGTTCCGATAGGCTGGTGCCAGTCAGAATAAGTCCGATTATTCCGAGACAGCAGATCATCAGCAGCGGAGGCGCAAAGCGTAATAGGATACTGGCCAAGCTTCTTACCCCATTTCTGTAAGGATTACGGTTACTAATTATAGACTATGCCCGTACGGGCGTCCATAGGACAACTAATATAGGAAGCCATAAACAAAAACTGCCTTCAGCAGCGTGGATACACGTCTGCCGAAGACAGTTGTTAAGGTGTCTTTACTAGGATGAATTCAATGGGTCAGCGCCGGATCTGGAAGCTTGATACTTCCCTTGTTCTCTGCCGTAAAGCCTGCTCCTGCTCCAGCATGGAGTAAATTTCCGCGGTTAACCGCCTCGAGCAGCTTGTGCAGAGCTTCGCTTCGCGCACGGGGCTGCTGCAGCTCTCACAGGCAGTTGTCAGATTGGGATAATTCTGAATACACAATTTGCGGCTGCGGATAAAGGAGTGAATGGTTTTCACGGGAACCCCTGTGCACTTGGATAGGCTCGCTGTGTCGGCAAAACGGTTGCCCGCCAGATAGCGGTCAATGGCCGATAACTGGTTGTCTAGACGTGAGGAGCATTCACTGCACAGATTGCGGAGATTCTTCTGGTACACATTACCGCAGGACGGGCAGTGTGCAACTTGCAATTCCTTCAGCATCATCGACTCACCTCAATATGTAGTTCTATTGACCCAATTGTATCATAGGACTTGGGTTGGTGCATTAAGATTTTGACTGGACAGACCCGGGACAAATCTTATCGCTAGTCAAAGCTAAGCTGAACCGCATAGGACTTGATATACAGGGCATAGGCGGCTTGACTTTTCGGAACTGCGGCGTATAATCGGGTTAAATGGCAATGATGGGAAGTAGTAGGCGCGCAGCTGTGATTGCAGAGAGCCGGTGGGTGGTGTGAACCGGTGTCAAGCTCTTGCTGAATGGATCCCGGAGCCGAGACCGGAAGGCAGACGCTGCCAGGTGGTTCTCCGCAGGTTCCGCGTTATGGAACAGAAGGCTGTCATCGGCGCTTTTACTTGCGCTCATGCCAGCGAATAAGGGTGGCACCACGGTCCCTCGTCCCTTGCGGCGGGGGCTTTTTTGCGTTCCCGCATCCTGGTATTAATACCCAGTGAGGGGGATGGCTAAACATCAGGGGACAGACAGGTAAGGTTAGTAAACCAGTTAGCGGAAGGAGCTGTTGTTGATGCAGCGCGTATTATCGGGCATTCAGCCCAGTGGACAGTTGACTCTTGGTAACTACATCGGAGCTATGCAAAATTTCGTCCGGCTACAGGACACCTACCAATGCTTCTTCATGATCGTCGATCTGCATGCGATTACCGTACCTCAGGAGCCGGAAGCGCTTCGGGAGCAGACAGAAGCAGTAGCTTCTCTGTTCATTGCCGCGGGGATTGATCCTGCTAAGGCAGCTGTTTTTGTTCAGTCGCATGTACGCTCGCATGTCGAGCTCAGCTGGCTGATGACGACAATGACTTATATGGGCGAGCTGGAGCGGATGACCCAGTTTAAGGATAAGTCAGCGGGCAAGGATTCGATCGGCGCAGGTCTGTTTGCGTATCCGGCTCTTATGGCCGCGGACATCCTGATCTATAACGCTGACCTTGTGCCGGTGGGGGATGACCAGAAGCAGCATCTCGAGCTGACCCGTGATCTGGCAGGGCGGTTTAACAGCCGGTTTGGCGATTATTTCACTACGCCTGAGCCATATATCCCGAAGGTAGGCGCACGGATTATGTCGCTCGACGACGCTTCGAAGAAGATGAGCAAGAGCAACCCGAATCCGGGCAGCTACATTGCCCTGCTTGACCCGCCGGATGTCATCCGGAAGAAGCTCAGCCGGGCGGTAACCGACTCTGGCCGTGAAGTGAAGTTCAACCCGGCGGAGAAGCCGGAAATCAGCAATCTGATGAGCATCTATTCGCACTGCTCGGGGCTGTCACTGGAGGAAATTGAAGCCCGCTATGAAGGCCAGGGATACGGCGGGTTTAAGAAGGATCTGGCTGAGCAGGTGGTTTCGGTTCTGGAGCCGCTGCAAGCGCGGTATAATGAGATCAGACAGTCTGGCGAGATCCATCGTATTCTGGCCGATGGAGCGGATCGCGCCTCTGCCATTGCCGACAAGACCGTACGTGACGTAAAGGAAAAGATGGGGTTCCTGCTGCCGAAGGACTGATGCGGGAGAGCAGCCAGGGCTGTGTGACTAACTATTACAAGAAGAAGAAAAGACGGCGATCAGCCGTCTTTTCTTCTTCTCTGGCGGGCTTTGTAGACAAAGCCGTACCCGATGACTCCCATCGTTATCAGGAAGAAGAGCAGGGCCAGCCAGCCGTTATGGCTGATCATGATGGCGGTTACAAACATGAGCAGGACAGAGATGCAGGCAAACAGCAGCGATACTGATTTGGACATTCACATTCTCCTTTACATTTTTTTTGAGACAAGGAAGCATATATTCGCGAATAGGGGCACATAATAAGCTCGCAAGCTTGCAACACACTACAGCTTAGAGGACGAAAGGAGATTACAAACATGGCAGGCCAATCCCGCAGCAGCAACACGTTGGTAGTACCTCAAGCGAGCCAAGCACTGGAACAAATCAAATACGAAGCTGCACAAGAGCTCGGTATCCAAATCCCGCAGGACGGCTATTACGGTAACATGGCAACTCGTGATGCTGGTTCCCTTGGTGGTTACATCACTAAGAAGCTCGTCCAAATCGCTGAACAACAATTGGCGGGCAACCGTTAATTCTACGTATACCTATTGATAAGCGGAAGTCCGGGGCAGCCCGGGCTTCTTTGTGTGTTTGGAAATCGTTCAATTGCAAACGACAGCACCCCCTCCATTGTGGCAGGAAGGGGTGCGGGGGTCAAGGTGCTAATAGCTGTTGAGCCGGAGCCGCTTCTCCAGCCGCTTCTCACTCAACCAGCCAATATAGGAGCCAAGGGTCAGATAGTCCTTATCCATTACAACGACTGCTACGAAGGGATACTGCTTGCGATGCCGAAAGCGAACATCCGACCAGCGCACCTCATAGCCCCAAGCGTAGCTTCGCACTTCCACATAAGTGAAGGTGGTAAAATACAGGAACGCCTTCACATCGGCATGCTGCTTGGAAGCTTCAACGGCCGGATGATGGACAGAGCGGATGTTCTCAATCCACGTCAGTGTTCGTCCCTTCAGATGACCGATGGCAAAGCCGCCGTCATATTGGTGTTTGACTATGTTCCAGTCCTGAATGGTAAGCGTGGGAATGATGGTATAACGGTCACCTTCGGTATAGGAGGTGTCTATTCGAATCACAAGGCGCTCTGCTGCGCTGCGCTGCAGGGTGCGGCCAATGTAGTAGATCACCAGTAAGATATAAAGCCACGGGAACACAACCGAGGGGCTTGCCGTCTCAGATGCCCAGAGCAGGAGGGCTGCCAGATGAGTCAGGAATATAACGGGGTCGAATATATGGATAATGTTCCATCTTACCCACTTGTCGGATACCGGCCAGTAGGCTTGTGTCCCGTATGTATTAAACATATCGGTCAGCACATGCAGGCTGACAGCAAGCAGTACCCACGCGCCCACATGCAGCAGGGGGAGCGATCCCTGGTAGGCTAGCTGGAGAATACCTGTAATGAGGCAGGCCCATATCAGAACCGCGGGGAAGGAATGCGATTTGCCCCGGTGGTTCCGGATATAGGCGGCATTCCCCAGGAATCGCAGCAAACCGTCAAAGTCGGGAGCTTGCGATCCGACGACCGTACCAATCATGACCGCACCGAAAATATCCGGGTCCGCAGCGACTGCGGGGTCTACCGCTGCCAAACCCGCAAGACCGAGACCGATAACCAAATGAGTTCCGGAATCCATGGCATGCTGACCTCCCGTTATGATGATATACTATGTGCATGCTTTAGTATGTTCTTCATATCTGCTGATTATGAGGAGGGGTCAGGATGTATACCTGCTTTGTGGAATATCGGGTTGCTCTGGAATTCAGAGGAGCCTATGTGGAGTGGATGGAGAGGATCAGAGAATCGGACAACAGCTTTATCTTATATGAAGGAACGGATCAGCCAGGGCTGTTCGTCGAGGTATGGCATGCTGACAGTCTGGAGCGGGGAAAAGCCCTGAAGGAAGAGCGCTGCTCGGAGAGCTCTCCCTGGGCTGGTATGTTCAAGTATGTTCAAGGCGGAAAAGATAAGATTCACGCCTGGGTTTTCCGGGCCTGCTAGCGGCCGCTTGTCATCGGTGTCGTGTTGGTCACAACGCCGCCGTTTACTGGATACTCATAGGCAATCTCTTCATCGAAGGTTACATAGTCGAGATTGACCATCAGCAGAAGGTAGCGCATGCCAGTCTCCGGGTTGCTAAGGATGAGATGATCCCGGCCGGCTGCTTCCACGATTCCCTTGAATACCTTGGCATTCCACTGGGAGTTGTTCTCGAAGGTCATATATACGGTAGCCAGCTTGCCGCGGTTCAGGCGCAGAATGTTCTCTACATAGGACTCTTCCATGGCGGGCATCGTAACGATGTTGCCGGCGCCGGGCGTCACCATGCCTCCTAAAGGAACGCTTGGCGGTACGTTTCCCTGCATGCCGGGGGCCATCATTGCGCCTGGTGACTGAGTATATGACATTGGAGCACTGGTGCAGCCGGGATAAGTGTAGGAGCCGGCATAGGGCTGGATTTGCTGGCCGCCAGTTCCATAAGCGGCAGGCTTCATACCATAAGACGGGTTAACATTATACATTTGACTATTCCTCGCTTTCTGTTAAAAAACATTCGGGCAGTTGACAGTCGTCGGGGCAAAGAAACAGTGGCTTTTGTGGCGGCCGGTGTTCGCCTGGTTATACCATTGTCCTGGACAGGATGCGGTCGGACGGAAGAACCAGAGCGCATTGGATGCAGGATGCTGCCGCTCTCCATTGATTACGCGGCGGGCAAGTCTGATTTCCTTCTCCCTCGCAGACTGGTAGAAGTAACCCTTCTGTGTCGCTTCAAACCCGCCGGGCCTCTGGAACGTCATGTCCCGGATGGACCGGAGATTGCGGAAATCTAGGCAGTCGGCCTTAACCCGGTTAACAGCTACGTTGCCGACCATAAGCATGCCTAACTCGCCTTCGCCTTCCGCTTCGGCGCGTATGAGGCGGGCCAGCATTTTGACATCCTCGGAATTGGTTTTAATTCTGGCCATCTGTTCGGGATCCACTCCTTTCGAAGCTGGTATCGTCGCTCGCGCCCATGGGCTCAAGACTATATGACATCTTATTAGCTTGCCGGGCAGATGTTGACACAGTCGGCTTGTAATATTTTTTTTGGGTTTTAAGTGTGTGATAAACAACACATGGCGAAATCATGAACAGCCGGTGAGAACGTTGTCAACCGGCGGTATTTTCGGTATGATTAAGAACGATTCGAGGGCAGAAGGTGTTTGTCAGCCTTTATGCATCATAATTGGAGGCCCGCTGTGCTGAAAGATTTATACCTGTTGACCAAACCGCGGATTATTCGCCTCAATCTGATTGCCGCTTTCGGCGGCTTCTGGGTCGGGTCCAAGTGGGACGTTGATTGGCTCCTGCTTCTCTGGATGCTGGTCGGCTCCGCGCTGACAATGGCGTCTTCCTGTGTCATTAATAACTATTGGGACCGTGAACTGGATCTGAAGATGGCACGAACCCAGGACCGCGCGCTGCCATCCGGCCGCTTGACACCCGCCTTTGTCCTGATATACGGGATTATGCTGGGAATTATAGGGGAAGTTGTTCTATTCGTTCTGGTTAACCCGCTGTGCGGCTGGCTGGGGCTGCTTGGCATGTTTGTATACATTGTAATCTACACAATGTGGCTCAAGCGCTCCTCTACCTGGAGCACCTCGATTGGGGGAATCTCGGGTGCCATGCCGCCGGTAATCGGCTACTGCGCTGCATCCAATACGGTAGACGCTGGTGCCTGGCTGCTGTTTGCCCTGCTCTTCCTATGGCAGCCCGCCCATTTCTGGTCGCTGGCGATCAGAAGGGTGGAGGAATACCGGGCTGCCGGATTCCCGCTGCTTCCGGTGGTGAAGGGCATTCCCAGAACGAAGCTTCAGATGATCCCGTATGTTCTGCTGCTGCTTCCCGCCGGTATTCTAATGCACTATTACGGATATGTCGGGCAGATTTACCTGATCGTCTCTGTGCTGGCCGGCGCCGTCTGGATGTGGCATACGCTGCTGGGGATTACAGCCAAGGATACGGAAAGATGGGCCAAGACGAATTTTCTGATCTCTGTAAACTACCTGATGCTTACCTTTATCATCATGGTTGCAGACACGCCGGGCGCAGCTGTGCTGCAGCCCTGAATCTTATTAGAAGGGAGGAGTCAGCTAAACTATGGCATTCGTAAAGAAATACAGCTTTCAGATTGCATTATTTGTTCTGGTTGCGGCTATGGCGGCGTATGTCTTATCCAGATTCGTGTTCACGCCGGAGGAGAAGCTTGAAGTCATCAAGGCTGCACCGGATTATGAGCTGACCGCTCTTGATGGTAACATGGCCAAGCGCTCTGATTCGGACGGCAAGGTCAGGCTTTATTACTTCTTCTTCGCCAATTGCCCGGATGTATGCCCGCCGACGACCAGAATGGCCAGCGATGTGCAGGACGAGCTGAAGAAGGACGGACTGTTCCCTTCTGATGTCGAATTTAACTGGATAACGATCGATCCCGAGCGGGACAGCCTTGAAGCCATGCGCGAGTATGCGGATAATATGCAGCTGGATTTGAACGGATGGAATTTCCTGCGCGGTGAACCGGAGCAAATCGTTAACATTGCTCGGGAGTTTGA
Source organism: Paenibacillus sambharensis (assembly GCF_003233845.1). Lineage (GTDB taxonomy): Bacteria > Bacillota > Bacilli > Paenibacillales > Paenibacillaceae > Paenibacillus_I > Paenibacillus_I sambharensis. The sequence goes on along the minus strand of NZ_QKRB01000053.1, from coordinate 159,399 downwards.
CCTTGGTGTAATCAGCAAAGGCTCGGAAAACCTTGTCCATATGGATATTCTGGTGCTTGTGGACCGGGAAGGAAACATCCGGAAATATATTAGGGGTTTCTCAGATGAGGGTACCAGCGTAGAATCGGTTGTGGCCGATGTTAAGAATGTGGCGAACGACTGAGAATGAAAGCTGCCCCGGAAAGAGAATAAACAGATGTCGATATTTTTGCACATTCTGTGGAATAACGTACTCCCGCTGTCCGTGATGATTGCTGCAGGCATCATTCTGCAGCGGGCTTTTTCTTTGGATATCAAGACCTTATCCAAGCTTAACTTTTATTTATTTTCCCCGGCACTTATGTTCAGGCTGCTGTATGAAACCCCAATATCGCTGGACATATTCGGAACTGTGATGCTGTTCGCGCTGATCTTCATGCTGCTGCAGTATGGCGCGGTGGAGATTGTCATCCGGCTGAAGGGATATGACGGGGGGATGCGGGGCGCCATGCGGAACAGTGTTCTCTTCTATAATAGCGCAAACTACGGCATTCCGCTTAATCAGCTTGCCTTTGCGGGCAATCCGTACACGCTGTCGATTCAGGTTCTAATCATGATGCTGCAGTCGCTGATTCCCAATACATACGGCATCTACAGTGTGAATGCTCATAAGGCAGACTGGCGGGCCATCCGCAGGGTGATATTGTCAATGCCGATCATTTATGTTATTCCGCTCGCCTTTGTTATGCGCTGGCTGGAGGTGCCTGTTCCGGAGTTTATCTACACGCCGATTAATTATACGGCTGATGCCTTCATTGGAACGGCGCTGATCACACTGGGTGTGCAGCTGGGGAGCATGAGCTGGCGGATCAGCGGTAGGCTTGCCTATGACGTAGGCTTGTCAGCCTTGCTGCGGCTTGTCGGGGGGCCGGTCATCGCCTGGGGCCTTACGCTGATCCTTGGCATCGACGGTCTCACCGCCGCCGCCCTCATTGTCTCATCAGCTGTTCCAACCTCGCTCAGCAGTGTGCTGCTGGCCGTTGAATTCGATAATGAGAAGGAATTTGCTTCACAGGCAGTATTCGTTTCCACATTAGCCAGTATTATAACGGTAACCTTCGTCATTTTCCTGTTGAATATTCAGATTTGATCTTCCTTGCTCCAGCGTTCCATGGCCGGATCAGGCTCAGGGAAAATCAGATACTCGCCGAGCCCCGCCTTATCCAGCTGAGCCAGCAGGTAGGGTTCGGGAGTGCCTTCAACCCCGGGATAACCTCTTCTCGTATAGATATGCTCTGCATCAGGGAAGGCATCGCGCAGAATGCCGCGGATCCGCTTGCCGGATGAATCATTGTCCGTGAAGATATAGACCTCCCGCCCGTTAACCTGCTTGATCAGACGCTCTACCTGCAGTGTCCCGGGCGTACCATAGGTACAGAAAATATCAACTTCGTCCGTTACTACCCGCTTCAGCCTGCTGCGGTCATTCTTGCCTTCCACGATAATAACGATGTCCACCATGACCACCTCCCGTTATTCTTATTGTACCCATTTCCCGGGAAATGTCGAAAGGCATGGGAGCTGCGATAGGGAACAGCGTCACAGGGTCCCTTCTCTTCTTATGAAGTAATTCGTGTTGGGGCGGAGGATGCCCGGATCGTATGCAGAGGCAGCAGAATAACGGCCAGCATGAGAGACAGAAAAGCGACATAGTAAGGTGAGATGGTCTCCCTGATCTGCCCCGCGATCATCGGGCCCAAGAAGGCGCCAATCGAGAAGGCGACGGACAGAATGGAGAACATCCGGCCGTACCGCGTGCCCCCGCTGAGCTGGATAAGAAGAGACGAGAGAGCGGGATAGATAATTCCCTTGGCCATGCCGGCAGCGAAGAGCAGGGTGTACAGCGGTACCGGTATCTTGATAGCAATGGCGAAGAAGGTCAGTGCCAATCCCAGTGCGCCCCATAATGTACGGGCATATGGAGATAGCTTGTTAAGGAACAGCAGGCTGAGCGTGAACAATGCGCCGAGACTGATTACAGAGAAGAGTAGCCCGGTTGTCATTACGCCAGCGCTGGCGCCAGCCATAAGCGGGAGCTCAAAGGACAATATGCCTTGGGCACAGGACATAGCCACCGGCAGGGAATAGACAAGCCAGGGCATGGATGGTGCGGCTGAAGAAGACGGCTGCGGGCTGCTGCCTGCAGCAGGAAGGCCGCCGGTTGACATTGCCGGCTCGTTCGCCGTACCTGGCAAAGTCTTCGCGGAAGCTTCACGGATGAAGAAGTACGCACAGAGCGCTGTGCCGATCAGTATCCAGCCCAGCAGGTAGAAGGCCTGTTCAAAGCCGACCTTCGCCACCAGAAGCGCTCCGGCCGCCGGCGAGACGACGGAAGCAAGCGTGTGGACCAGGCCGTTGCCAGCCATCAGCTTGCCCTGCTTCAGCTGGTCGGAAGTAATCCGGGCGAGCATGGCCATACAGGCGGGTGAGAGGAAGGCAAGCACGAATCCGCTGACCGACCGCAGGGTCAGGAGCTGCCAAGGGTCGGTGACCTTCGATTGAAGCAGCAGAATCCCGCCGGCCAGCAGCAGGCTCATGACGATAAAGAAGCGGCTGCCGAACCGGTCCACGCTGTAGCCCGCAATAATATTGCCGGGCAGATGCGTCAAGGAGTACATTCCCATCATGAGGCCGATGAACGAAGGGGCTGCGCCAATCGAGACGGCGAAGGGCGTCAGAATAGGGTATTGGGCATGCAGATCGAATACAGCAACGAAGGAAAACAGATAAAGCCAGATGGCTGTTCGCATGAGTCACTCTCCCGTAAAGTTCGAAAATTCTCTATATCCTACTTGTACTCATTAAGGGGACAGGATATGTATGGACAAGCCATGTTAACGCGAAGGTCCCGGTCAAATGCCGTTTACGGTAGGATGAAGCTGGGGTATAATGATTGTTACCTGAGCATACGGGGCCAGGGCGATCTAGTAGGTTGCTAGAATAGCCGGGAGCTGTGCTCATATGGCTTGGAAACAGATGAATCGGGGTGTCTTGGTGTTTGAGGAAATGTTGAATTATGACTGGGAAACATGGAAGCTGTTTTTTCAGGAGCACTGGTTAATTCTTGTCGTGGCACTAGTAGTACTTCTCATTATTATCCGGCTTGTCAAAACTGTCGTGAAATGGGCGCTCGTCGCCGTCATTGTTATAGTCGTCATCATTTACAGCGGCTACACGCTGAATGATTTGAACCTTGATTCGATAACCTCGATCGGCACGCAGGTAGCCGACAGTGTGAAGAAGGAAGCGGTTAATGCAATGGCGGGTGAAATCAAGAGCGCCTCGTATACGGATAACGGTGACGGGACTTATACCGTCAAGACCGATACGCTGGAGCTGACTGGCGCCGGCGGAGATAATGAGGTAGCCGTCTATTACAGGGGTACATCGCTTGGCAAGTGGAAGATCGATGAGTATATTAAGGCACTGATTGAACAGGCCAAGCAAAACGGATAGGGATTACAATGCATGGACAGTGCGAAGCACCGGGGAGGGAATAGGCAGATATGGATTGGGGCAGGGCGGATTCCTACTTGGAGCCTGTCGCGTTGATCATTATAGTGGTTTTGGGTTTCTCGGTGATTCAAGGCTTTCGTAGGGGTGCGTCGGGTTCAGCGAAGCACCTTTTCTTTTTTATTTGGGAGGGCGTCTGGAGCCTGGTCTCTTTGATCGCGGCCTGGAGGCTGGCCTCCTTCGTATCGCCTATGCTGGAGATCTGGCTGGAGGGCAGAAATATCACAGTGCCGGCAGGGGAGTTAAATACCTTCATGCAGGTGTGGTATACGTTCGTGACCGGCATTCGCGACTTTCCGCTTATGCGGATCGGTCTGCTGCTGGTCGTGTTCTATCTGCTGCTGCGGACGCTGTCCCGTATCGCGGGCATGCTGCTCGTTCCGCTCATTGTGGACCTGCTGGGCAGGCTGAGCCCCGGCAGGGAAAGCGGAACAGCAGGCAGGGCGGTCAGCCGGATTGCAGGAGCTGCTCTTGGGGCGGCGCACGGTGCGGGCAGGGCGCTGCTGATTCTCGCCATGCTGTTCGTCTATGTGTCGCTAATGCCGGGAGCGCCGCTTGCCGGCGGAATCGCTTCCTCGCCAGTGTACCAGGAAGCGGCTGGCCGGCTGCTGGAGCCAGTGGCAGGCAGGGTGCTGGCTGAACAGGGGCCTGTCTTCACGAAGGCGGTCGAAGCCGAGTTCAAGAGGATCGCCGAGCGCCGGTATGAGATCATCGATCACGATGTTCCGGATGAAATTAAGGAAGCGGCGGTTAAGCTGACGTCGGGCCTGGAGGGCGACCGAGAGAAGGCGAAGGCGCTGTACGACTGGATTGGGACACGGATTGAATATGACTGGGATAAAGCCGATAATTATATTGATCATGGCGTATGGAAGGAACAGACGCCGGATGATACCTTCCGTACCCGGAAGGGCGTTTGTATTGATGTGGCCCGCCTGTATGCCGTGATGGCCCGCACAGCCGGACTTGATGTGAAGGTGGTCACAGGGCTGGGCGCGGATGGCCGGGGCGGGTATGGACCGCATGCCTGGAACGAAGTGCTTGCCGCGGATACTGGGCGCTGGATTCAGCTGGATGCAACCTGGGCTTCTTCGGGGGACTGGTTCGATACAGCTGACTTTGACAAAACGCATATCCGTGAAGCGTAGCTTGCCGGATATAAGGGGAATCTGCCGTTTCCTGCGGCAGCCTTACCGTATAAGGAGAACCAAATGGCCAGTTAAGTCGTCTCAATATAAGGAAGCTAATCGGGCTTGGCACGGCCCGTAGCTAAGGAATAGGGAGGGAGAACGGTATGTCGAATCAGCGTACGGAAGAGGAACAGAAGCGGCAGATTGTTAATCGGCGCCATTTCTCATTCCGGCTGAATATGTTTTTTTTCAGTACCTTTGTATTGTTCAGCATGCTGATTATCCAGCTTGCGATATTGCAGTTCGTCAAGGCTCCGGAGCTGAAGGCGATGGAGACCAAGATAGGCACCAGCTCGGTGCTGATCCCGCCGATCCGCGGCGATATTTACGATTCGACAGGCAAGACGCGCATCGCCTATTCGACGTCTACACAGTCGCTCTATTATACGATTGACCCGCACATCAAGGAAGATAAAGCAAGGCGTATTGCGGAAGAGCTTCATGCCGTCTTCGAGAAGTACGGGGATCCGAAGGAGTCCATGACCGTTGATGAAATTATCAAGGAGATGGATATTAATTTTCGAATTAACTATGCCACTACGCCGCGACGAATCAAATCGAACCTCACGAATGAGGAAATTGCTCACTTCATGGAGCATCGGGATAAGTTCGAGGGTATGGAGGTCGTGGAGGAGAGCATTCGCAATTATGATGAAAACACGATTGCCGTCCAATTGGTTGGTTATCTAAAGAAATACAACAAGGTGAACACCGTACCGGCCTTTGAAGAAATCTACGGCACCCGGGATAAGGAAGAGGATCCAACGGTCCGGTATCTGAAGCAGGAGGATGTCGGCGTGGATGGCATCGAGCTGATGTATCAGGATGTGCTAAGAGGCAAGAACGGCGTGAAGACGTATCCGATCAACAGCCAGTCGGCTATTATCGGACAGCCGACGGTTACAAAGCCGGATAAGGGCAGCAACCTGTACTTGACCATTAACAAGGATGTGCAGCTGAAGACGGAAGAAGCGATCATGAACCATCTGGCTTACATTCGGTCTGCCCCGCGCAGCAGCCCGGATTACGCACCTTATGCTAGAGCAGGCTACGCCGTAGCAATGGAAGTGGATACCGGCAAGGTGGTGGCCATGGCCAGCATGCCCGACTATGATCCTAATGTGTGGAAGGGCGGAAGCATCGATTCCGAGGATTATAAGAAGATTGAATTTAGTCAATATAACGGAACGATTCGTCAGGTGTATCAGGACTGGGGTACCCAGGAGGAGGCTAATAAGCATACGTCTTCATTGGTTTATCTGGGTTCTACGCAAAAGCCCTTAACTGTTCTAATTGGTATGGCCGAAAAATTAATAACACCCTATACTCGTTATAATGATACCGGTGTGTTCTATTATGGTAAGGAAGGGACGTCGCACCGTAGAGGTATTCCCAATGCCGGTGGCCACGCATATGGTTCCATGGACCCTGCCCGGGCAATTGAAAAATCATCCAACCCTTTCATGGCTGAGAAAATCGGTAATGCTTTGTACCACAAGTATGACGGTCTCGAGGGTGTAGAGACCTGGGACAAATATGTCAAGCAGTTTGGACTAGGCGTTTCCACAGAAAGCGGGCTGCCTTGGGAAAGCAAAGGGGTTATCGATTATTTCCATGAAGCGCAGGTGGGTAGCACTCAATCTGCTTTAATCTTGTCTTCGTTTGGCCAGCAGGCAAGGTATACCCCGCTCCAATTGGCGCAGTATACGGCTATGCTAGCTAACCGCGGCAAGCGTATGAAGCCGCTGTTCGTTGAGAAGATTATTGATCAGAACGGCAAGGTAGTGGAGAAGGCTGAGCCTGTGGTTTTGAACGAGATTGATTTCCCTAAAGAATATTGGCAGGTTATTGAGCGCGGTATGAAATCCAGTGTGCAGGGCTTTGAAGGAGTTAATTATTCGTTCAACCGGAAGACCGGTACATCCGAGCAGACGACAAGCGTAGGGAAGGTCGACAACGCCGTCTTCATCGCCTATGCGCCTGCCGACAAGCCGAAGCTGGCTGTAGCGGTTGTCGTACCGGAGGGCGGATTTGGCGGCCGTGGTGCGGCACCGATTGCCCGCAAGATTTTCGACGCTTATGATGAAGAGATTGGCCTATACGGAACGCCGCGCAAGGCGAAGCAGCAGGAGTCAGATGCTGCGGACACGGCGGCGGCCGAATAATCAATAAACCGAATATAGGCAGAACATGCTTCCCGGCAAGTGTAGCGAAACGGCCGTTCTCCAAGTCAACATGACTTGGAGAACGGTTTTTTTGTGTGCGATAAAATCATCACAAAAAATAAATGTTGCACACAGGAAACTTTATTGTATAATGATAACAATTAGTCCTATGGGCAATAGTTGTTCGTCCATGCAATTTATTAAGGAAGGTGATCACATGGCTAGCATCCAAACCGGCAGCAGGAATCATACATCGGGTCAGTTATTGATGAAGAAAGCACCGTTCAAGAGATGGGTTGTAACAATGGCTTATATGCTGCTGGCAGCTGCGCTGCTTAGTGGTTGCGGAAACGACGAGCGCGAGGCAGGTGCTGAAGAAGCAGAGGTTTTGAAGGTTACATCGACAACAGGCATGATCAACGACATCGTGCGTAAGATCGGCGGAAGCGACGTCGAAGCAACCGGCCTGATGGGTCCGGGTACTGACCCCCATTTATACAAGGCTACACAGGGCGATATCAAGAGGCTGGATGAGGCAGACGTGATTTTCTATAACGGTCTGTATCTGGAAGGCACTATGGGAGAAATACTGGAGAAGCTGGGCGAGAAGAAGAAGGTTGTGGCCGTCTCGGAGAGGCTGAATGATCAGCAGCTGATGAAGGTCTCTTATGACGGTGAGGAGGTTTATGATCCGCATGTCTGGTTTGATGTGGAGAACTGGATTTCGGCAGCCGAGGTTGTCCGGGACACGCTCAAGGAAGCGGATGCCGCCCATGCAGACGGTTATGACTTGAGGGCGGATGATTACATTAGCCGATTGAAGGAGCTGGACCAGTATGCAGAGGAGCAGATCGCTTCCATTCCCGAATCGGGAAGGGTGCTGGTAACGGCTCATGATGCGTTCGGCTATTTTGGCCAGGCCTATGACATTGAAGTGAAGGGGCTGCAGGGCATCAGCACGGCGTCGGAATATGGCTCGAAGGATGTTTCGCAATTGCGGGACTACCTGGTCGAGAATAAGATAAAAGCAGTCTTCGTGGAATCGAGTGTCCCGAAGCGGGCGATCGAGGCGGTTATTGAAGGGGCGCGCAAGCTCGGTCATGAAGTGAGCATTGGCGGGGAGCTGTACTCTGATGCGATGGGTGAGGAAGGATCGGAAGCCGATACGTATATCGGAATGGTCCGCCACAATGTTGATACGATCGTGAAGGCACTCCAATAAGGAACGTAGGTGATGTTATGTCGCACAGTCCACTGGCTGTAAAAGGATTAAGTGCCGCTTACCAGAAGAAAGCGGTGCTGGACAATGTCAGCTTCGAGGTTGAGGAAGGGAAGCTGATGGGAATCATAGGACCGAATGGAGCGGGTAAATCGACGCTGATCAAAACGATACTTGGCTTGATTCCCCGGCTTTCGGGAGAGGTTACCGTGTTCGGCAAGCCATACAGTGTGCAGCGCAAGCTGATCGGCTACGTGCCGCAGCGGGAATCGGTCGACTGGGATTTTCCCACCAATGCGCTGGATGTTGTATTAATGGGGCGTTATGGCCGGCTGGGCTGGTTCCGCAGGCCGGGAGCTGAAGATAAGCGGATTGCGATGGAATGCCTGGCGAAGGTCGGCATGGCCGATTACGCCTCCCGCCAGATCAGCCAGCTGTCCGGGGGACAGCAGCAGCGGGTATTCCTTGCACGGGCACTGGCCCAGGATGCGCGCCTGTATCTGATGGATGAGCCGTTTGCCGGTGTGGATGCCGCTACGGAGAAAGCGATTATCACGCTCCTGCAGGAGCTGAAGAAGCAGGGAAAGACCGTTATCGTCGTCCATCATGATCTGGCAACCGTGAAGGAATATTTTGATTCCGTTCTACTGCTTAATGTAACCCTGCAGGCATACGGGCCTACGGATGCAGCCTTCACGGCAGCCAATCTGCACCGCACGTACGGGGGCAGGCTCGGCTTCCTGGAGAGGCTGGGGCATGACGTTCCGCTTCCGGCAGAAAGCAGGTGATGACATGCTAGACGAGCTGCTGGAAATTTTGCGCGATCCGAATGCGCAGTGGATTCTGCTCGGCTGTATGCTGCTTGGGCTCAGCAGCGGAATCATCGGATGCTTCGCATATCTGCGCAAGCAGAGCCTGATGGGTGATACGCTGGCTCATGCCGCGCTGCCGGGCATCTGTATTGCATTCATGCTTACAGGCACGAAATCGATTATGCTGTTCTTGATTGGCGCTGGCCTGGCCGGCCTCGTGGCGACGCTCGGCATCAGCTGGATTACAAAGTATTCCAAGCTGAAGACAGATGCGGCGATGGGCATCGTGCTGACAGGGTTCTTCGGCATCGGGATTGTGCTGCTGACTCAGATCCAGCACAGCGGCAGCGGAAGCCAAAGCGGCCTAGACAAGTTTTTGTTCGGCCAGGCGGCGTCGATGGTCAGCTCGGATGTGGCGACCATGCTGGTTGTGAGTCTCTTCCTGTCCGGGTCCTGCTGGCTGCTGTTCAAGGAGCTGAAGCTGGTCAGCTTTGATCCGGGCTTCGCGCGGGGTCTCGGATTTCCCGTTGCATTCCTGGAGCAGCTATTGATGTTCTTTATGGTTATTGCGGTTGTGGTGGGCATTCAGGCTGTTGGCGTAGTACTAGTAGCCGCACTTCTCATCACGCCCGCTGTATCCGCGAGGTATTGGACCGACCGGCTGGGTATGATGATGGTCTTATCCGGTATATTTGGGGCACTCAGCGGAGCGCTGGGAACACTGCTCAGTGCTGCGGCGCCGAACATGCCTACTGGTCCCTTGACCGTGCTTGCTGCAACGCTGCTGTTCAGCGTGTCGCTGCTGGCCGGCCCGCGTAAAGGCTTGATCGCCCGCAGGGTGCAGCATCTTCGAGCGAAGCGGGAGCATCTTGCGGCACGTGAGCGCCAAGCGGTGCCTGCCCCAAGCCGGGGGGTGAGCCAATGAGCGACTTCTGGATACTTCTGACCGGCTCCATGGTAGCTGCCTGCTGCGCGATTCTAGGGGTCTTCCTTGTCTTAAGGAGAATGTCACTGGTAGGAGATGCCATCAGCCACTCCGTGCTGCCGGGCATTGCGATCGCTTTTCTCATGAGCGGCACCAGAGATTCCGCGTTTATGCTGATTGGCGCTGCAGTGCTGGGACTCGTCACCGTCTTCCTGATTCAGCTGTTTCATCAGAGCGGTGTGCAGTCGGATGCTTCGATTGGCATTGTGTTTACCGCGCTGTTCGCGGTCGGCGTTATCCTGATCAGCCTGAATGCACGCCAGGTCGATCTGGATCTGGACTGCGTGCTGTACGGCGAAATTGCCTATACACACTGGAACACGATCACTGTGCTTGGCATCGATTATGTTCCGAAGGCAGTGTGGATGCTCGGTTTCACGCTCGTGCTGATTGTACTGGTAATCGGGCTGTTCTACAAGCAGTTCAAGCTCTGCGCCTTCGACCCCGCGCTGGCAGCGGCTGTTGGCATACCGGTCGCCCTGTTCCATTACCTGCTGATGGGCATGGTCTCCATGGCAACGGTCAGCTCCTTCGAGAGCGTGGGCGCAATCCTGGTGGTGGGTCTGCTCATTATCCCGCCGTCAACAGCCTATCTGCTTACCGAGAAGCTGGGCACTATGATCTGGCTCAGCATCGTAATCGGTGTCGCCAGCACCTTCATCGGTTATTACGCCGCTGTTATGCTTGACGCATCCATCGCGGGCTGCATGGTGAGCGCAGCGCTCGCGCTGTTCATACTTGCTTTTCTGTTCTCTCCCTCTCAGGGAATCGTTTCGCGATATGTCAGCCGCCGCCGTGCGGCGCTCCGGCATACCGCTTCATAAGCTTGTATCCACTGCAGTCAAAAGGACGCCGCCTGGCCTATCGGCCGGATGCGGCGTCTTTCTCGTGTCCATACAATGCGTGGTTTTTGGCACAGCGCAGCCGGGTCCCGAAATGGGACAATAAGCAAGAGAACAGCCGCGGGCCGTTCGGGTGCTGTGCCTTTTTCCTCGCGGTGCAAGATGTGATAGAATGGCAGAAGGTATAGAGAGGAGGCGGACATGGGGAACTATCGTTTGATTGCGCTGGATATGGATGGCACCGTCCTGAACGACAGGCAGGAAATCAGCAGGGAAAATGCGGAATGGATACATAGGGCGATGGAAGCGGGCATAACCGTCTGTTTCTCAACGGGGCGCGGCTTCGAAAGCGCAGTGCCCTACGCGGATCAGCTGGGGCTCGCGACGCCAATGATAACCGTCAACGGGAGTGAGATCTGGCATCAGCCACATGTGCTGCACAAGCGGACCCTGATGAATGCTGCGATGATCAAGCGTTTGCATGAGCTTGCGATGCAGTCGGATGTGTGGTTTTGGGCTTATGCGGTAGAGGGCTTATACAACCGGGAGAGATGGATCAAGCCGGCGGACAACTATGAAGGCCAGCATTGGCTGAAATTTGGCTATTATACGGAAAATGATACGCTTCGCGAAGGCATTCTGGCCGAGATCAGCGAGTGGGGCGGCTTGGAGATTACGAATTCCTCTCCGTGGAACATTGAGCTTAACCCGGCAGGTGTATCGAAGGCAGCGGCCCTTGAGGAGCTCTGCGGCCTGCTTGGCATTACAATGCAGCAGGTGGTAGCCATGGGAGACAGCCTGAATGATTTGGCCATGATCCGTGCTGCAGGCCTTGGCGTGGCAATGGGTAATGGGCAGGATGCGGTCAAGGCTGAGGCGGACTTTGTCACGCTTACCAATGATGAGCATGGTGTTGCTCATGCCATTGAGCACATCGTTATGAAAGGGTGAGGTTCAGTGGAAATCATTGGCTGGATTCTCGTCATTGTGCTCTTCCTGGTCGGGCTTGCGGGAGCGGTATACCCGATTCTTCCGGGGGCTTTGGCCATTTATGCGGCGTTCTTCGTCTATGGGTTCTTCATTTCCTTCGAGCCGTTCGGCTGGATATTCTGGACCCTCCAGACACTTATCGTGGTCGTGCTCTTCGTCGCTGACTATGCGGTGAATGCCTGGGGAGTCAAGCGCTTCGGCGGCTCCAGGGCTTCAGTCATCGGCAGCACCATCGGTGTGCTGATCGGTCCGTTCGTTATTCCGGCATTCGGTCTTATTCTGGGGCCATTCATTGGCGCTGTGGTCGGCGAGCTGACAGCGGGTTCTAATGTTGAACGCTCAGTTAAAGTGGGGATTGGATCGGTTGTCGGACTTTTCTCCAGTATTGTAGTGAAGATCGCTCTTCAGGTAATCATGATCGTCCTTTTTGCATTATGGCTTATCTTCTAAGATGAACAGGGTAATAAGAATGATACGACATGAAGGAGGAATGAACGATGATACGAGTGACAGTATGGAATGAATTCCTGCATGAGAAGATTCATGAGGAAGTGACGAAGGTCTATCCCGACGGCATTCATGAGGCACTGGCGAAGGGCCTGGCTGAGCAGGGGCTTGAGCTGCGGACTGCAACGCTGGAGCAGCCGGAGCACGGCTTGACGGAAGAGGTGCTGGACAGCACGGACGTGCTGATCTGGTGGGGTCACATGGGCCACGATCAGGTGGATGACCATGTGGTTGAGCGTGTGCATCAGCGCGTCATGAACGGAATGGGTCTTATTGTTCTGCATTCGGGACATTTCTCGAAAATCTTCAAGAAGCTTATGGGCACAGGCTGCGATCTGAAATGGCGGGAGGTCGGCGAGAAGGAGCGGATCTGGACAGTCAACCCGGCCCATCCGATCGCGGCTGGAATCCCTGAATATATAACGATTGAGCATGAGGAAATGTATGGCGAGCACTTCGACATTCCGGCGCCGGATGAGCTGATCTTCCTCAGCTGGTTCGAGGGCGGAGAGGTGTTCCGCAGCGGCTGTACGTTCTATCGCGGACAGGGCAAGATCTTCTACTTCCGCCCGGGCCATGAGACATACCCGACTTATTATAATCAAGAAGTGCTGCAGGTCATCAAGAACGGAATCCGGTGGGCAGCCCCATCCGGAGCAGCTGTTCCGGTAAGAGGCAATTACGAGCCGCTCGAACCGATCAAGGCACAGCAGTGAAAGGCGGCTAACAGATCCGAATTATGAAGAAGGATTCGCTTATCAAAGGCACCATCATACTGGCGGCGGCGGCGCTCGTCGCCCGTTTCCTCGGCATATTCCAGCGGGTGCCGCTTGATTACATGCTGACCGAGGAAGGCGGTACCTATTTTGGAACGGCCAACACAATCTACCTGCTGCTGCTCACCGTCGCGACGGCGGGTATACCCAGTACGGTCAGCAAAATGATCTCCGAGCGGTATGCGCAGGGGAAGGTATCGGAGGCGAAGCAGATCTACAGGGCTGCTCTTCTCTTCGGGATCATGGCGGGCATTCTGATGTCCACATTGCTCTTCCTGCTGGCTCCGTTCATCGCCACAAACATCTCCGCTAATCCGGGAGCTGCACTTGCCATTCGGGCGATTGCGCCAGCTCTTCTGTTCTTCCCGATCATCGCGATGATGCGGGGGTACTTTCAGGGCCGGCAGCTGATGGCAGCCGGCGGCATATCGCAGATTATCGAGCAGATTTTACGGGTTGTCGTCGGTGTCGGTCTTGCTTTCATTGTCCTAAGTATCGGATACAGTGATGAGTGGATCGCGGCAGCGGCTACTTTCGGCAGCGTGCTGGGAGGGATTGGCGCCCTCGCTATTATGATCTGGTATGCCGCCAAGCTCCGGCGTCATGATGCGCAGGAAGCGGAGACCAAACGGAGCCGCAGGGCTTCGCTGGATGCTGCAGGTATTATGTCGGTAAGGAAGCCGGAGACAAGCCGAAAGCTGAGGGCTTCCGAAATTTACCGGGACATCTTCAAGATATCGATCCCGATTGTGCTGACAGCGATTACGGTGAACTTGTTCTACGCCTTTGACGCTACCTTGTTCATGCGGCTGACGAGCGCCTTCTATACAGATGATGCCGCACATTCCGCGTTAAACGCATTGACCATTAAGGCACAGTCTATTGCAGGTATACCGCCGATTCTGGCTATTGCGCTGAGCACCTCGATCATTCCGGTCATCTCATCGGCTTATGCTGTTAACAAGCTCGATGAAGTGCGTCGACAGGTTTCGCTTGTTATGCGGATCGTCGTCTATACCGGTGTGCCAGCCGCACTTGTGCTGACCGTAGCTTCCCAATCTATCACAGGCCTGCTGTTTGAACCAGGCGGCAGCGGCGTGGTCGCTGCTCTTACGGCCGGCACGATTTTCCAAATCACGATGATGACGTCCAATTCGATCCTGTTCGGTATGAGCAAGCCGAGACTTGCCATGCGTCATACCCTGATCGGAATGGCGGTGAAGGCAGCGGGAAGCGTTGCGCTGGCTCCGTTCCTTGGCGTATATGGCCTGATTATTGCCTCAACAGCCGCCTTCCTGCTGATCTCGATGTTGAACAATGCTGCTGTACGCAGGGAGGTTAACTTCGAGGTGCTGGGCAAGCGCTGGGTCCCTTACCTGGCCGTTATCGCCATCACGGCGGGCGCAGGCTGGGGTCTGGACGCGGCTGGCCTGTATATGCTGCAGGGGATCTGGTACAAGCTGGCATGCTTCCTGACAGCTGCTGTTTCGGGCTCGGTAATGGGCGGTCTATATCTCGTCCTGCTGGTCGTCCTGCGCGTGGTGACGCCAACAGAGGCGGCCGCCTTCCCGAAGCCGCTGCGCAAGGTGTTCGGTATTCTGCTTCGCTTGTTCGGTAGGGAAAGACATGCCAAAAAAGATGCATAGAATTTCATGAAATGTATATTCGAACTCCTCTCATCATGATAGAATGACTTTACAGAAGTCATACACTACATACGAGAGGAGTTTTTTGTTAATGAATTCTATGAAGAGCAAACTGGCCGTTCTGCTGTTGGCACTGACCATGGTATTCGTGGCAGGCTGTCAAGCTGTCGCAGGCGTTGACCTTAACAAGGTATTGAAGCAATCATTGATTACAACATCCTATGAGGGCAGCCAGACGATGGCGTTTGAACTGCTGATTAATGAAGAACAGCTTGAAGAGCTGCAGAATGCTGAAGTTCCGGGCTACGAGGCGCTGTCCATGCTGTCACACGTGAAGCTGGAGCTGTCTGATATCAAAGTAAGTGATGCGAATCATGCTTCCATGAAGGGCAAGCTTATGCTTGGGGATGCAAGCATCGGATTCGGTCTCAAGATGGCTGAAGAGAAGATGGAGATTCTGCTTGAAGGGGCCAAGCGTCCAATCCTGCTTGATCTGTCGGAGGAAGCACTGAACGGCCTGTTGCTGCCGGAAGCCCCGGGTGCATCTGCGCCAGAAGTGGGCAAGGCTGCAGAAGACCAGCTGACGGAGATTGGAAGGAAAGTGATTGACCTTGTTGGCGGCTATGCCATTGACAACATGCCAAACCCTGAGAGCCTGAGCGTCAAGCCGGCGGCTACCACGGTCGGGGGCGAAGAGCTTAACCTGATGCAGGTTCAGGTGGAGCTGAATGGCAAGCAGCTGTGGCAGTGGATCATTACTTATCTTGATGCGCTTATTCAGGATGAAGAAGGTCTAGCGGAAGTGATGATCGCGATTAATGAGCTGATGAAGGATAATAAAGATCTGTTCGCATCGCTCGGAGCTCCGTTCCCGGAAGAGTCGCTCCCGGTGGGAGCAAGTGATGAGAAGCAGCTGAAGGAAGCTGCGGCTCAGCTGACATCGCTGCTTAAGAGCTTGAAGACGAACATGGAGCAGGCAGCGGCAGAGTCGCCCGAGTCGGTAGAGTCCGTATTCAACGAGCAGACGTACCTCAAGGCGAATGTCTATGTAGACAGCAAGCTCGATATCCGCAAGACGGAAACAGAGCTTATGATCAAGCCGAAGTTCCCGGAAGCGCCGGCTGACATGGAAGAAGAGTACATGGAAGACGAAGCGGCATCTGAAGAAGAAATGTACGAGGAAGATATGTACGAGGAAGACTTCTACGGTGCGGGTCTTGGCAGTGTAGGCTCCGCTTTCTCGTTCATCGAGGGTATCCGTATTTCCTCGTCCAGTGAAATGTGGAATGTCAACGGTGAGGTTGCGGCTGAGAAGCCAGCTGCGGATCCGAATGCCCTTGGCATGGAAGAGCTGGCTGGGATGCAGGGCTATGAATTCCTTCGTGAATTTAACACGAATTCGGTGATGTATGATCTGCTTAAGAATACATTTGGTGTAGGTCATCAACAGGTTATATTGGATCCCGAGTACAGCCAATATCCGCCGATTGTAACACCTGACGGCCGGACCTTGGTGCCGCTTCGGGAGACCGCCGAAGCATTTGGCGCAGAAGTGAAGTACAATGGCAAGACGAAGAGTGCAACCATTCTGGATAGAGCAACCGGCGCGGAGATTGTCGTGAAGAAAGGCAGCAAGACGGCTGTTATCAACGGCAAGTCGGTACAGTGGAGCTTCCCGGTAACTTCCGTGAAGGGAACACTGTACGTGCCAGCCAGAGACCTGACCAAGGCTCTTAACGGCACGCTGTACTGGGAGAGCTTGTACGATGATATGAAGATCCTCATAATAGAGCGTGACGTCGCCTAAGTAAGACAGCGCTGTACGACGTTAGAGTTTGAAGAGGCTGCCACCGGTTATGGCCGGGAGGCAGCCTTTTATTTTTCCAGGTGCCCGTCTTGTGGTAAACTACATTCAATCAACAAACCATACGAAGGAGTGGCTGCATTGATCAAAGTGACGAATGAAACGGATTTTCGCTCGAGCATTGCGGAGGACAAGCTGACCGTGGCAGTATTCAAGACGACCTGGTGCAAGGATTGTCACTACATTGATCCGTTCATGCCGGAGGTTGAGCGGGAGTATGCGGATAAGATTACCTTCATTGAGGTTGACCGGGATGACCTGCCTGAGCTGTGCTCGGAGCTCAACATTCTGGGCATTCCAAGCTTCATTGCGTTTCGTGCGGGAACCGAGCTGATCCGTTTTGTCAGCAAGCTGCGGAAGGACCGGGCGGAGATCGAACAGTTCCTGGACCGTGCGATTCAGGTAGGAGACGCATTGCCGCGCTAATGTTGCTAGTCATTCGGGCTGGGTTTTAAGGTTTTGAACATTTACCGAACAACCAATACTTTGTGATGATTGTCACATTTTCAACATGGATTTTGCCGGTTATTATCGCTATAATGAAGCTGATTTAATAACCGGAAAAGTGGTGATAACTATGGTGTCCAGCCGCTATCGCAGGCTAGCTATATTAGTGTGCATCGGCATGCTGATTGTTTTGCTGGCAGGTGCCCTAGTGACGAATACGGAATCCGGCAGGGGCTGTGGAGACGATTGGCCGCTCTGTAACGGCAAATTTGTTCCCGCCTACACGCTGGAATCATTGATTGAATACTCCCATCGCTTGGTAACAGGGATTGTTGGGCTGATTGTTGTACTGCTGTTCATCGCTACACTGCGCACTCACCGGCAATCCGGGGAGGCGGTGTTCTACGCAAGCGGGATCTTATTCTTCACGGTTGTGCAGGCTTTAATGGGGGCGGCAGCTGTCAAGTGGCCGCAGTCCTCCGAGGTCATGGCCCTGCATTTTGGCATATCGCTGCTGGCTTTTGCCTGTACGCTGCTGCTTGTTATATGGGCATACCGGCACCGGTACGGTGTTCCGGCAAGGCCGCCGAGAGTGCCGCGCAGCGTTTACCCGATGACCTGGTTCGCGCTGCTGTATTGTATTGGAGTTGTCTATATCGGTGCTTATATCCGGCATACTGACTCATCTGGCGGCTGCCTGGGATGGCCGCTCTGCAACGGTGAAGTTGTACCAGAGCTTACAGGCGCAACAGGCGTGGCATTTATCCATCGGGTTGCGGCGATTATTATGTTTATCATTCTCGTAGCGCTGTATTTCTTCATCAAGCGTACCACAGCGCCTGAGAGCGGTTTGATCCGGGCAAGCGCATGGAGTCTGATTCTCGTTGTGAGCCAGGTACTCAGCGGAGCGCTGCTGGTCGTTACTATTGGTCATGACGAGGTCTATATCTTCACAAGCCTGCTTCATAACCTGATCATCTGCGGCCTGTTCGGCATTATGTCCGATATGGCTATACGTTCTTGGCTGCTCCGGGAACCTAGGGAAGCAGAGTAACGAAGTAATGAACTGCCTTATAAGACAAGCATCTGAACAAGAGGGACGGCCCGCGCGTCATTTGACGGGGCCGCCTTTTTCATAAGCGGCAGTATCCGGCGATGGCAAATGCAACGGCGGCACCTGTTGACAAGCTGTATGTGCTGATAATGGGTAAGTATTAAAGGGATCAGCAGGGGCAATTAGTTGAGAAACGCACATGGTGCATCAAGGATGAGCATATTAATAGAGGAGGGGTCATGTGCTGAGGTTTCTGTTTAACGAGAACCCTAGAGGAAGGGAAGGCAAGCTTGGCGAGACCCTTCGACAAATGGAGCAGTTTGCAACGGCAGTGGGGAGCAGGGCTGCAGCAGGTAAGGACGGCGATCACCGGCTTCGCACGCAGGAAATCTGGTCCAAGGGTTTAATGGCGTCATTGAATGAACTAGAGCAAAGCCGTTATGCGGCCAAGCGCTATGCTGAACGGATTACGAAGAATTCGCTCAGCGAGATGTCGGATGAAGAGCTGTTCAATTACTACCGGCACGTCTATTTTGACAAGAATGCCTTCATCCGTGTATTTGCCGTGCTTGACAAGCTGGGAACACTGATGAACGATGTATTCGGGCTGAAGACCGAGAAGATGAAGACGCACTTTTCCTACTTCACTGTACTTCGCGGAATGAGGGAGAACCGGCATCACCCGGCCTTGGCCATGGCCCTTGGAGAAGTGAAGGACCGGCACCGGGACGCGATGTCCCGCCTCCGCAAGAGAAGGAATACTGAGATCCATTACATGAACTCTGAGCTGACAGATGATCTGCTGCAGAGTCATAAGGCTTATGGCAAAGCGGCGGCACTTGAGAATATCCGGACACAGATGGCCGATCTCGATGAAGCATTCGAGTTCGTCACCGAGACGCTGCTGCTTGTATTCCGGTACGCCTGCCAGAGGATGAGCTAGGCGTGAACATGTGTTATACTCGTGTTAAGACTGTCATAGCCGCAGCTGCTTGCTGAATGTATTCCGCCGGCAGCCGGTTCATGATGAGCAGGGGGAGGACAACCGTGGAGCTGAAGGGCAAAACGGCCTTAATTACCGGCAGCGCGAAAGGCCTTGGCAAACGTACTGCACTACAACTCGCGAGTCAGGGATGCCGTATCGTAATCAACTATGTTCACAGTGAGGCAGAAGCCGAAGGTCTGAAGGCAGATATTGAGTCTCTCGGCGTTGAAGCTGCGGCAATCCAGGCAGATATCGCCGATCCCAAGCAGGTCGGGGAGCTGGCGAAGAAGGCCGAAGAGATGTTCGGCGCAATTGATATCCTGATTAATAACGCAGGACCATTCATACGGGAGCGAAGATTGTTTGCCGATTATACGCATGATGAGATATCCGGATTGGTGAATGGCAACCTGCTGGGTGTCATGCTGCTGGATCATCTCTTGCTGCCAGGAATGCGCACACGCGGCTGGGGGCGCATCATTCATTATGGCTTTGGTCATGCAGGGGAATCCCGTGCCTGGCCGCAGAGAGCGGTGTACGCTGCTGCGAAGACCGCGCTTGTGTCCTTTACCAAATCGCTGGCCGTGGAAGAAGCTGCCCATGGCATTACAGTGAATATGATCTGTCCGGGAGATATCCGCGGTGCGAACAAGGAGAAGGCGATAGCCGATGTGGCAGGCCAGACGGACGGGGAATCGCCGCGGGGGCGTCCGGGTACCGGCGAGGATGTAGCTAGAGCAATCGAATTTCTATGCCACCCGATGTCGGATTTCATTACTGGCAATCTGCTGGATGTTACCGGTGGCTTTGACCCCATCAAGAATACAATCCGGTAACAGGTAGGTAAGCGGAAAAGACTGTAAGATCTTTTAGCCCATACAGTACGGGATGTGGATAAAGAAAAGAGCCCGGCGGTGGAACATGAATGTTCTCCGGCCAAGCTCTTATAGCGGTCAAGCAGGCAGGTCCGTATGGAGGCCTGCTTGCTTTTTGAACCTATAACGGTAGTGCTCTAATAGAACTTAGAATACCTGTACGACCTCTTGCACGCCTTCTACTTCCTCAAGCAGGGCACGCTCGATACCGGCTTTCAATGTGA
Organism: Paenibacillus sambharensis; assembly: GCF_003233845.1. Classification (GTDB taxonomy): domain Bacteria; phylum Bacillota; class Bacilli; order Paenibacillales; family Paenibacillaceae; genus Paenibacillus_I; species Paenibacillus_I sambharensis. Next base: position 139,266 of record NZ_QKRB01000053.1, on the reverse strand, counting down.
TGGTGGAGCTTGGGCAGCTGCCGCATGCACCCATCAGTCTCAGCTTAACGATACCGTCTTCAACATCGACCAGTTCCACGTCACCGCCGTCACGCTGCAGAAACGGACGAAGCTTATCTAGAACGTCGAGCACCTCATCATACATGGTGTCTTGTGTTTGTTCGCTCATTGTTATCGCTCCCTTCTTTCTTTATTATAGTACAAAACGGGCCAAATTGAAAATGGAACCCGCAAAAAAGGTCAGGTGAACTGCATGATGAAACCCATTATTGAATTTTGCTCCAGCAACATGCATCATGGCACAGACCAGGTTATGAAGCGGCTTGAGGAGAATCCGGACTTTGAGGTCATTGAGTACGGATGTCTCGGGAACTGCGGCGAATGCTACATGTTTCCCTACGCTCTGGTTGACGGTGAGATCGTAGCTGCCGAGTCGGCCGATGCCCTGTATGATGCCATCATGGCTGAGGTGGACAAGCAGCAGGAGTCACGCAAGGAGCTGGACAAGCTTCTTGATGATCTGTAATCTTCCGCCCGCCGTCTGCACTTGCACAGCAGCAGCTTAGCCAAAATGCCGTTTGGATTTCCATAGCACGCCGGTTTTGAGCAGTCTGGGTACTCTCCCGAACAGAGGGGTTTTGCCCATGACGCCGAAGCCGGCTTTTTTGCCTAATGACCCCAGGACGCCGCGAAGCTTGATCTTGTCGAGTCTTGGTCTCTCGCCCGCCCAGATCGCCTGCATGACCTCAGCAACCTGCTTGCCCTGGGCGCCGGCAGCCTGCGCACTTGGCGAGAAGGGGAGGCTGGCACAGTCGCCGACAATGAATACACCGGGATAGTCAGGCAGCTGATGATGCTCATTGATAACGAGGCGTCCTCCTCCATCCTTCGGGAGATTCATCCGCTGGACCAGAGGAACAGGCTGAATGCCGGCAGTCCATACGGTGACATCGGTCGGAATCGGCTCTGTCCGGTCGAACACCACGCCAGGCTCAAGGCGTGAGATTGCAGTATTCCCAAGCATGACGACATCATGCTCCGTGAACCATTCGGCTACATACTTCTGCAGACGCTTAGGGAAACCGGAGAGCACGCTGGGGCCGCGGTCCATGATCTGAATGTTCAGATCCGCCCTGCTTTCCCTAAGCTCGGAGGCTACCTCAACTCCGCTCAAACCGCCGCCGACGATGGTCACCTGGCCATAGGGCTTCACATCACCGATCAGCTGATAGGTCTTCCGCGCGCATGAGAACGACTGAATGCTGGTAGAGTACTCTTCGGCCCCCGGAATCCCGTGATACTTATCCGTACAGCCAAGTGCTATGGCGAGCCAGTCATACGATATCGGCTCTTGGCTTTCCAGATATACCAGTTTCCGTTCCAGATCGACGCGGGTGACTTCCCCGAAGGCAAGCTTCAGACGCTCATCCTCGCGGAATTCTACCCGCAAATCAATATCAGCAACTGTACCTGCTGCAAGAGCATAATATTCCGTCTTCAAGCCCTGGAAGGCCATACGGTCAACAAGTACGACCTCGGTATCGCGGGGAATACGTTTCTCAAGAAGCTCCTGGGCGATCATGTTCCCTGCATAACCGCCGCCCAAAATGACAAATCGTTTCATAATGCCACAACCTTCTTATTCGTGTCGCATACTCGAATAACTGCTGACAATGAGTATCTGATTACTGTTACCCGATATCCGGTCCTGCCTAACCCGGAAATAATCTCGAATATTGATGAAGTTGATCAAGCAGGAGATGGTCAGACTGGAATGGATAACAGCAGGCCACGGACCGGTACCTTTAGTATGCGCAATACAGAAATCTCTTGCAGCTGTGAAGATCAGGAATACACTTTAATTTCGTTGTAGAACGTGTCACGCTCGATTGGGATCCGTCCGGCACCCTTCACAAGCCAGATCAGATCTTCACGTGTAATGCCTTCGGGTGTTAAGGCGCCTGCGGAATGGCTGATCCGTTCTTTGACCAGCGTGCCGTGCACATCGGATGCCCCCATCGTAAGCGATACCTGGGTCAGCTGAACACCGATGTTTATGAAATAAGCCTTAATATGCTGAAAATTGTCGAGCATCAAGCGGCTGATCGCGATGGTCTTCAAATCCTCAAATGCCGAGTTGCGGCGGCGGATGCCGGCGCGCGGACTGATCGGCTGCATGGAGAGCGGGATGAATACCATGAAGCCGCCCGTCTCATCCTGCAGTTCCCGGACTTTCACCATATGATCGATACGCTGTTCATGGGTTTCTATAGAGCCATAGAGCATGGTAGTATGTGTGCGCAGCCCCAGCTGGTGGGCATTGCGGTGAACGTCAAGGTACTGGCTTACATCGGCCTTATCCACACGCATCTTCTTGCGGTATTGATCAGACAATATCTCTGCACCGCCGCCTGTCAGCGTGCCAAGGCCCGCCTTGATCAGCTCCTCCAGCACTTCCCGGTAGGAGAGTCCGCTGATCCGGGAGAAGAAGTCGATTTCCGCAGCGGTATATGCCTTTAGAGTTACATCCGGATAATGATTACGGAGCGCCTTCAGCGAGTCCACATAATACTGAAATGGTACGTTCGGGTTGTGCCCGCCGACGATATGGAATTCACGGACACCCGGATGGTAATGCTGGTCCACATATTCGATCATTTGCTCGCCTGTCAGCGTATAGGCACCCTCCTGGCCTTCATCCTTCCGAAAATTACAGAAGGCGCAGTGCGCTTCACAGACATTCGTGAAATACAGGCTCATATTCTCAATAAAATAAACTTTCTTGCCGTTCTTGCGCATATTGACTTCATTAGCCATCTGGCCTATCGACAGCAGGTCCTCGGACTGATACAGGAAAACGCCGTCTTCTGCGGTGAGACGCTCACCGCGGCTTACCTTCTCTCTGATGCTCTGCATCCGTTTCTCATCGGTTGGTATGACGACGTTCATCGGAGGTCCTCCTTCTTCATGTAATTGCATGTGATCAACGAGCTATGAGTTATAACGGAACCCATGCTTCCACCTTCTTTCGTAAGCAGCGGCATGTCCGGATACGGGGATGTGCCGATTCAATGGAGTATGATTATGTGAAAAAAATAACAAAAAGCCACCGGAGTGACGTCTGTCCTCATTATAAACCTCCTTCCTGAGAGCAGCAACTCCCAATGCAGCCACTTGGCTAAACCCTGACAAGTGAAACCGCTGCTGACTATGTTGAGGTGAGGCTCGCAGTAGGGTATACTATAGATAAGTAAGGATGATGTATAAGAACGCTGGCAGGAGGGATACAGATGATTACCATTAGCGAATCTGCTTCGGATAAAATCAAGGAAATGCTTTCACAGGAGGAAACGCCAAACCTGTTCTTGCGCATCGGGGTTAAGGAAGGCGGCTGCAGCGGCTTCTCCTACGGAATGGGCTTCGACGATGAATTCCATGACGGCGACCAGAAGATGTCTGTTCAGGGCCTGGAAGTTGTCGTAGATGAAGAGAGCCTGAAGTATCTGAACGGTCTTGTTATTGACTTCAAGGAATCCACAATGGGTGGAGGGTTCACCATCGAGAACCCGAACGCTACCGCAACATGCGGCTGCGGCTCGTCATTCCGCACGGCAACAGCTGCGGGCAAGCCGGATCCTGATGCTTGTTAATCGGAATCTTGAGCTTCATACTGATAAACCAAAAGAAGGGCTGCCCGAACTGGCAGTCCTTCTTTTGTGGTGCTTCAAATAGGTGAAGATAATTATTACTGCATTGTGCTTGTAGGAGATGCCGAACCGCTTGCTTGCGGCTGCTGAGCTTGCTGTTGAGCCTGCTGCTGGGCTTGCTGTGCCAGCTGTTGAGCCTGCTGGGCTTGCTGCTGCGCTTGCTGAGCTTGCTGCTGTACCTGCTGGAGCTGCTGTGCAGAGGCTTGTGCTGGCTGTTGAGCGGAGGAGCTCAATGTTTGCTCAGCCTGCTGCACCTGCTGTTCGGCTTGCTGAAGCTGCTGAGTGCTGGCCGATTGAACCTGCTGAGCCTGCTGGGTCAGGGTTTGGGCCTGCTGCTGCAGCTGCTGCGCTTGAGTTGCCTGCTGGAATGCCTGTGTTGCTTTCTGGGACACCTGCTGGGTTACCTGCTGCGCCTGCTGAACAACCTGCTTGGCATGCTGCTGAACGGCTTGCGGGTTTTGCTGGCCAGACTTGGGTTGCTGCTGCATGTAGAAAAACCTCCTCTTATAAGTGGGTGGTGGAGACCCTTTTAGAATGGGGAGTTGGAGCCTGAATTATGCCTGCCGCTAATGCGGATAGTTCCCTTTCCCTCTAGCAGTTCCCAGACATAGGGCTGATGCCTTGCGGCATACTAACACCGTTTTTGAGTCCAGGGTTAAGGGGGGATCAGCAATGGCTAAGAAGAGCAACCGTGGTTTGCAGCAGAAGATGCAAGCAATGCAGGATGAGTCCAGACAGGCCGAAGAGAGTGTAGTGGGGTACACGAAGCCGACGATTCATGCCGATAAGCATGAGCCTAACCGTCCTTCTGTCTAACCATCAAGCACAAGAGCCGATCCCAACCGGGATCGGCTCTTGCTGCAAATAGTAAAGAATTCGCTGTGACTTATTCTTCAATCTTCTGAAGAAATTCGGCTTCAATGGCCGGCAGATGCTTCTCCATGCATTTGCAGTAATAGTCCTTACGGCACATTGGGCAGGGAATATTGAGCAGACGGTTCGCATGCGCCAGCTTCCAGTCTGGTTTCTTCGTCAGGAACAGCCGGCATTTGGACTGGTCAGAGAATGTCGCGATGTACTGGTAAAGGCCTTCCTTCTCATTCTTGTCGGAGGGCTGAAGATCAAATATAACAGGATTAAACGCCATCTTTATCAATCCGCCTATTTATAAGTATTTTTGTACAGCTGTAACTTCTTGTTAGAATAAAACTTTCCTATCGACTTGTCAATTAGTATTGACCGGTTGGCTCACCTTATGAAGGGGAATTACAGGTTATAACCGCTCTGAATAAACAGGCTTCTCGCCTCGTTCATTCATCCAAGAGACACTCGTCTTCCGTACATATGCTGTAGACATAAGAGCTGAAGGAGGCGGGATCTATGCATACAGGAGAAGGCAGGCAGCTGGCGAGCAAATGGGCGAAAACAGCAGCGCTGCGGGCCCATCCAAGGCTGGCTCCTCACATTCCACCAACACGGATTTTCAGCCGCGGCAGTCTTGCAGCTATGCTGAGAGCTCATGGCATGGTTGTCATGAAGCCTGTACGGGGTGCTGGAGGACGCGGTGTGATCAAGGTCAGCCGGGAGCGCAGCGGATACAGCTACACGTATTATACGTCTGTGAGGCGCTTTAATACCCTTGATGGCTTGATGAATGAACTCCGGAGATTTACACGCGGAAGACCTTATATGATCCAAAAAGGCATAAGGCTGGCTACAATTGGCGGAAGGCCAATCGATTACAGGGTTAAGTATGTAAAAGAGGGGGATGCATGGCATATTCGCGCAATGGTTGGCAGGCTGGCCAGACGGGGGCTCTTCGTGACGAACTTGTGCCGCGGCGGTTCAATCATGCCGGCAGCCAGCGGAATCAGCCGCTCGTTAAACCCGAAGCTTGTCACCCGCAAGAAGCGGGAGATGAGAGAGCTTACCCGGCTGGGTACGTCGGTTCTGGAGAGCAGGTTTCCAGGTATCGGACAGCTTGGATTTGACTATGGCATTGACCGCAGCGGGAAGATTTGGATTTTCGAAGTGAACACACGGCCACAATAAATTTCCTTGATAAGGAAGATATTATGCATTTATTTTTTTTATGAGCATATGCCGGAGCAAGCCTGTGTATAACCCTATCCACATCATCCACATTGACGGGCTTCATTTTTCGACCTTTACTCACATGTTGTGCACAAGGTATCCACATAAGATTGTGGATAACAGGAACGCTTGTTCCGGCTCCGGGGACATGCTAATATGAGTGAGGAAGAAAAAGGAAAGGGTGTGCATCGATGGATATCATGTCGGACGAGTTATTGCTGGAAGCTTATCATACAGCCGTCAAACTCAAGCTGGACCCTGATTTCATCCGTTTGCTGGCAGTTGAGCTTGTCCGCCGCGGCGTAAAGCCGGACGCCCTGCGAATGGGAGCCTGATCCAAGGAAATCATTTTTTGATTAACAGTTCCACTCAGACACAGCGACTTGACACGAGTAGCCGCATTGGCTGCACTCGGCAATGTGAATACAGACCGTGTGTGAGCCGCGATCTAGTTCTTGGTGATTCCAAGCTTCGTAACGGTCCGGCACATACGGAGCATAAGGGCCTGACCAGTCAGACGGCCTGCCGGCATCATCAAGCGAACCATGTCCGTTAGGGCAGCAGGTCGCAATGGAGCGCAAACCGTTACAGACGGGACACAACAACATGACAAGGGTACCCTCCTTTGGCCGGAAGCGGCTTCGTGTATCACACGGGTGCGCGCTGCCTGATCGTGTAATCGCCAAAGCTAGGATACCCTTATTTCATAAAAATATTGTCTTCTTAAGACCCGCAGCAGCCAGCCTGCAGAAACTACAGCTTCATATTGCTGCTGTGTCCCGGTGAAAGCTTGGCGGTTGGATCAATGTACACCTTGGCATTATTGATAGCTGTCGGTGCTTCACCGAAGCCCACGGCAATCAGCTTTAATTTACCAGGATAGGTCGTAATATCGCCTGCTGCAAAGATCCCGGGAACGGTAGTTTCCATGCGCGAATCTACAACGATCGAGCCGCTCTCAATTTCGATGCCCCAGTCGGCAATTGGTCCGAGCGACGAGACGAAGCCGAAATTGACGATGACAGCGTCTACATCAATCGTGGACGTTTCCTTCGTCTTCACGTCCTGGATTATGACTTGGCTGATCTGATCATTTCCTTCAAGCTTGATGATCTCGGTAGGCGTTACTACCTTAACCGATGAGTTCATCAGGTTCTCTACACTGTGCTCGTGAGCTCTGAATTTATCCCGGCGGTGAATCAGGGTAACGCTGGCAGCAATCGGCTCTAGCATAAGGGCCCAGTCGACTGCGGAATCGCCGCCGCCGCTGATCAGTACATGCTGGTCCTTAAACTGCTGGAGGTCGCTGACAAAATAATAGAGGTTCGTCTTCTCGAATGCGGCCGCCTCCGGCAGCTCCAGCCGGCGGGGCTCAAACGCGCCTACACCTGCCGTAATTATAACGGCCTTGGCCATATGTACTGTCTTGTCCGTTACAACCTCGAAGAGCCGCTCATCCTTCTTGACGACATCGATTACCTTCTCTTCGAGACAAACCTCCGGCTTGAAATGGTCCATCTGCGCATGCAGCTGGTTGACAAGCTCCTGTGCAGTCACCTTGGGAAAGCCGGCGACATCGTAAATATACTTCTCCGGATACAAAGCGGCGAGCTGTCCCCCGAGCTGCGGCATGCTCTCAATAATCTTGACGGAAGCCTGGCGCATTCCGCCGTAAAATGCAGCAAACATGCCTGCTGGCCCTCCGCCAATGATGATAATATCAGTGACCTGCTGTTCTGATGTGCTGTTCATCTTCGTGCACCTCCAACTACAGATTAACAATCCTTCTTATTATACCCATCATGGAAAACACTTTGAAATAGCTTTTTTGTATGGAATCCTAAACATTTTCGTATATTTTGCTCTTGAACTTTTTGTGAAAAACTTATATCATTTTCAATGTATATTTCGTGAGCTATGATGTCCATCACCTTTGATGAAGACCATTCATAAAGCGAAGGCGGACGGCGCAATCTAAGACTAATACTATTTTTTAGCTTAGTTTGTGTAATTTTTCACAAACAAACAGAAAAGGATTGGAAGGGATACCAAACATGAGCAATATACCTAAGATCGTTATTCTCGGCGCAGGGTACGGAGGCGTTTTGACTGCGCTGCGTTTGCAGAAGCAGTTGAATTATAATGAAGCGGACGTTACGCTGGTAAATAAACATGACTACCATTACATTACCACCCATCTGCATATGCCGGCTGCCGGTACGGACAGCCCGGAGAATGCGCGGGTCAGCATTTCGAAGCTGATTGATGAATTCAAGATCGATTTCGTAAAATCAACAGTCGTTCAGATTCGTCCACAGGACAAGAAGGTTATCTTGGAAGATGGCACGCTGTCTTATGATTATCTGGTTATTGGTGTAGGCGGCGAGCCGGAAACATTCGGAATTCCGGGTATGGTCGAGCATGCGATGAACATCCGGAGCATTAATTCCGTCCGGCTGATTCGTGAGCATATTCATTACCAATTCGCGAAGTACAAGCGTGAACCGCATCGCACGGATTACCTTACGTTCGTCGTTGGCGGCGCGGGCTTTACGGGTATTGAATTTATCGGCGAGCTTGCTGACCGTATTCCTGAGCTCTGCAAGGAATATGATGTGGATCCGCAGCTTGTCAAGATTTACAACGTTGAGGCTGCGCCAACCGCACTTCCGGGCTTCGATCCGGAGCTGGTTGAATATGCAATGGACGTGCTCAAGAACAAGGGCGTGACCTTCCGCATTGGTACGGCGATCAAGGAATGTACAGCTGACGGCGTTATCGTCGGCGAGGGCGAAGAGATCAAGTCGAAGACGGTGATTTGGACCGGCGGTATCCGCGGCAACCGTCTGATCGAGGAAGCTGGCTTCGAGACAATGCGCGGACGCGTGAAGGTAGATGAGTTCCTCCGTGCACCGGGCCATGAGAACATCTATGTCATCGGCGATAACTCCCTGATGTTCAACGAGGAAGGCCGTCCTTATCCGCCGACTGCCCAGATTGCCATGCAGCAGGGTGTTGTCTGTGCGCAGAACCTGGTGGGATCTATCCGCAACCAGCCGCTGAAGAAATTTGAATTCAGCAACAAGGGTACAGTAGCATCGCTTGGTAAAGGTGAAGCGATCGGAATCGCATTCGGCAAGAAATACAAAGGCCGTGTAGCCGCTTGGCTCAAAAAGCTGATCGACCTGCGTTACCTGTTCATCATCGGTGGTATTCCGCTCGTTCTGCGCAAAGGGAAAATATTCTAATGCGCCACTGCAGCGTCCAGGTACGCGGCTTGCTGACGCGGGATGAGCTCGACCGGTATAATGCCTTAATGGAGGTTGGTTCGTTCCTGGAGTCGCAAAGCCGGCATGACCTGGCTTATACGGTGCAGAAGGAAGTAGATCTGCTCATTATGCCGGCGATCGAGCGGCTGAAGGATAAGGGCCGTGCCCGTGACCGGGCGACTGAGGAATATCTGGCGTCCAAGCGCCAGGCAGCAGTAGATGCATCCGGCGATGACGAGGACGAAGACGAGGATGAATAACTGCATGTAATATAAAGGGCCGACCAGGTTGTACCTGGTCGGCCTGTTTTTTGATAGATTGTTTTACAGCTTCAGCATCGAGGAGAACTTCTCTGCTGTCAGCAGGTTGCCAATGTAGAAATCGCCAAAGTCTCCATAGCGTGCGCTGACTTCATCGAAACGCATCTCGTATACAAGCTTCTTGAATTGAAGGGCGTCATCCGCGAACAGCGTTACACCCCATTCCCAGTTGTCGAAGCCTACAGAGCCGGTAATAATCTGCTTGACCTTGCCTGCGTACTGGCGGCCAATCATACCGTGGCTGCGCATCATAGTGCGGCGGTCATCCATGCTCAGCATGTACCAATTGTCGCTTCCTGCACGGCGCTTGTTCATCGGATAGAAGCAGATATGTGCCGCCTTTGGCAGGACAGGCTTGAGACGGGCGACAACCTCAGGGTTCTCCATCGGGTCGCTGCCCGGCTGGCCCATGTAGTTGCTCAGCTCTACTACACTGACGTAGGAATGAGCAGGGTAGGTGAATTGGGCGAATGCCGATTTGTTGAAGGCGATCTCAAGCTCATTCAGCTCTTCCAGTGTTTCACGCAGGTGCATGAACACAAAGTCCGCCTTCTGGCCCACAATGCTGTATACCGCTGTGCTTCCCTTCTTGTCCGCTTCCAGGGCGGACCACTGCTTCAGGAAGCTCTGAAGGTCCTCTTCCGCCTGGCGGCGTGTCGCCTCATCGGCCTGCTTCCACGCTTCCCAGTCAATCGTGCGGAAATCATGCAGGGAGAACCAGCCTTCCAATGTCTGTGCTGCTTCGCTCATTTATAAATCGCTCCTTATATGTAAATTTTATTGCTTGATTTGGTTGCTATTATTGTACCTTACCGAATTTCCTGTAGCAAATGTACGACTTGTGACAGTTAGCACACTCTGGCGGCAAATCAAAATTGACTTCCGCATGACCTTCTACTAAACTACAGATAAAAGTATGATTTGCTTCCTTGAGGGGAAAGGGGTTTACTTGCAATGCTTCAGATTATTGTGGCCATGATGCTCTTCTTCGTCATGATGTTCGGCATTGGGTTTATATTGAACATGCTGATGAAGACAACGTGGTTTCCGATTTATCTTTATCTGATTGTTCTCCTGCCGCTGGGCATCTATTATACCTGGGATGACAGCATGAACTTTGCCCAGAACATGGGGGCTTACACGATTGTCGATTACCTGCCTGCCATTACGGCTTTGGCTGGTGCATATATAAGCGGCACAGCGATCCGGTCACTGCGGCGCGGCGGTTACAAAATGTTCTAATAGTTGTTCTCCAGCGGGATGGCCATACTAAGGCGGAATAAATACGACTGCCGAGGTGTTGTGCGATGCCGCATTTTCATGTCAATGGAACCCATATTCATTATCATGTCGATGGCGATGACGGTCCGGCCGTCGTGCTGATCCATCCGCCTTTCCTGGGCGGGCGAATCTACAACTACGTCCGCAATAATCTGGCCAATGACCACCGGCTGGTAACGATTGATGTAAGGGGCCACGGCCATAGCGAGCCAGGCAATGTGAAGCTGACGATGCCCTTGATTGTCGAGGATATCAAGCAGGTTATGGATAATCTGGAAATTGACGAAGCTTATATCTGCGGCTACTCAATGGGCTCGATGCCGGTGCTTGAGTCATTGATCACCCATCCGGACCGGTTCAAGGGCGGCATTCTGCTGTCCGGCACATCGGAGGTTCGAGACCGCCGCAACCGCCGTATCATGAAGGCTGCCGATCTCAGCAGCCGGCTCAAGGCGAAGGAAGCGATTGTCGTGCCGCTGGCCATGGGCAATGCCGACAGCCGGACGACCTTCCATGTGCTGCATAAGGAAGGGATGGCGGGGAACAACGTCAGCTTCCGTGAATATGCTAATGTGTGTCTGAACTATTCCTGCAAGAGCAGGCTGCGCGCGATCGCAAGTCCAATGCTGCTCCTGTGCGGGGAGAAGGACGAAACCTTCATCAAGTACGCTCGCGAAATGGATGAGCTGCTCGCGGTTTCCGAGCTGTATGCCATTAAAGGAGCGGATCATCAGCTTCCGACGCATGTGCCGGACAAGGTATGCTTTACAATCCGGCAGTGGATCGCCAAGCATGAGGATCGTGAATTGGCCGATACGTATGCGGAACGGGAAGAACTGAATCTAGCGCTCACCGAGCAGGGGATTATTACCGAGAATGATCTGGCCTGGCGCTGATCCAGGCTGCGGCTCTCTCGTGTTATTTTTCGACAAAACCTAAGCAACTGTAAGCGATGGTCATACAGCAGCGGCGTCCGCTACGGCGGAACGCCGCTTTCAATGTTTTCTCATCCAACAGCTCTCGGTTTTGTGTTAGAATGATAGAAAGTATGCTAGAAGACTAGTCCGAATGAGTAAGAAGTGGGCCCGAAACGCTGCACTTTCGGCTGGACAGGTCCGAATATGGATGGAGTTAAACGATGCGAATTGATCACGTACACCAGTATACAGAACATCATAGGTTTTACACCTTTCGCGATTTTTCGCTAAGCGTTCTTGACTTCAAGGTGATAAGCCAAATTTATCAGCCGATGGTCGGTGCTGTAGCTGCGGGCTTGTATCAGCTGCTCTACCATCAGGTGCCGGAGAGCCGGACCGGATACTCGCAGCTTGAGCCGCAGCGCAAGCTGTTTCTTAGTCTCGGGCTGGAGATGAATGACACGGGCAGACGCAAGCTGGCGGATGAAGCGTCGAAGCTGGAGGCAGTCGGACTGCTCCAGTCGTCCAGGCTGCATATTCCAGGCAGTGAGGATGTGCTGTATGAATATGAGCTGCTGCAGCCGTTGTCTCCGTCTGAGTTTTTCCTTAATCAGCATCTGACGCTATTTCTGCGGGACAAGATCGGCAAGTATGCGGTCATTGCGCTGCGCGAGCAGTTCTATTCCCCTGAGCCGGACGAGCTGGCCGAAGCTGAGCTTGGCAAGGAGAATATTTCACTGCGCTTTGATGAGCTGTTCCGGCTGAATGCACATGTGATTGACGGGGAGCTGGAGCAGGCGCTTACCGAGGTTGCTCCGGCACGCCAGGCGGCGATGCCGGCAATACCGGCAGCAGCTAGCGCCGGGATACGTTATGGAGAGATTATTATGCGGTTCCCGCGAAATTCAGCTAACCGTCAATTCGTGGAACGGCTGAGAAGCGATGAGGACAAGCTGGCAATGGTCAATTACGTTGCCTACAAATATGAACTGAACGCCGCCGACATGTCGCGTCTTCTGGATGAAGACGGCATCTTCTCATCTTCAGGCAGTCTGATGTTTGATGAGCTGCAGCAGAAGGCGTCCCAGATGTACCGACAGGACCGGAAGCGGGAAGAGGAACGGCGTGTTGCAGCCTCACGGTCAGGCTATGCGCCCGGGCAGGGAGAGGCAGCCGGTCAGGATGCACCGGAGGAGCACGGGGTGACGGAGGAATTTCATCTGCCTGTGCCCGAGCAGCTAAGCGGCCGGTGTGATATCCCGCAGTACAACATGCTGATGCGCAATGAGCCGTATACCCGCTTCCTGCAGCGCTTCTTCCCGGGGGCGGTTCCCGAATGGATCGACAGGCTGTTCGAGCGGATTGATCTTAGCTACAAGCTGCCTGGCGCAGTGATCAATGTACTGATCCATTATGTGATTGGAACGAATGAATCCCAGCGGGTAACCAAGACATTCATCGAGGCTGTGGTTTCGAACATGCTGGTCAAGCAGATTGACACGTATGAGAAGGCAGTCGTCTATGTGCGTGAGCAGGGGCGTATTGAGCTGCGGAAGAAGCAGGAAGCAGAAACAGGCAGCGCGGGCCCGGCGCCGGCGCGCACATACGGCGGTGCAAGAGGAAACGGAAACAGGGGAAGCAGGAAGCCTGCCATCCCGATTGTTGAGAAGCGAACGACCGGCCAGAAGCTCTCCCAGGAAGAACTTGAGGAGATCAGACGGCTGGCCAAGGAGCTTGACGGACAAGGCTAGGGGGGAACAGCAATGGAATCGCTCGGAGAAGTGCTCAAGCAGTGGCCTGGCGGCCGCAACATGCAGGCGGATGCGGACCGGCTCTACACAGAGCTGATGGCTGAGCCGCTTGTCAGACAGTTCAGGAGCAGACATCCTGAGCTGGATACCCGGGAGTACCGGATCAATCTGAACCGGGTTTATCATTATGTGAAGGAGCAGCGGGCCTGCGCGGAATGTCCGGGCCTTGACCGCTGCCCGAACGACTTTGAGGGCCACTATACGATGCTCGAATGTGTGGACAGCGGGGGCGGCCTGAAGCTGATTGACCGCAAGGCTCCATGCAGCAAGCTGATCGCCCGCCAGAATGAGCAGACCATTAAGCGCAAGGTGCGCAGCTTCTATGTGGATGAAGCATCGCTGCACCGCGGTTATTCGGCGGATGAAATCATGAATGCCGACCCGGAGCGGATGCTGGCGGTGGGACGCACCTTCTCCTACATCAAGCAGACCAAGGAGCGCGGACTTCAGCCTAAGGGGCTATACCTTGTCGGCCATTTCGGGACAGGCAAGACATTCCTGATGTGCTACATGCTGCACGAGCTTGCGAAGGTGGGCTATTCCGGCGTTATCGTGTATATGCCGGAGTTTGTGGAAGACTTGAAGTCGATGCTGGATGAGCCGGCCAAGCTGCGCGAGACGGTTGAGATTATGAAGGAGACCGACCTGCTCGTCTTCGACGATATTGGGGCGGAGAACCTGAATCCCTGGGCCAGGGATCATGTCATGGGTGCAATTTTGAACTACCGGATGAACCGGAAGCCAACCTTCTATACCTCGAACCATGATCTGGACGCACTGGAGCGGCATTTCAGCTTCACGAACAAGGATGGCGATGAAGCCCACAAGGGACAGCGCCTGATGGACCGCATCCGGCCGTATGTTGACAAGGTGTGGGTGAATGGAGAGAATAAGCGGGGGCTGTACTGATCTGATTCATTGCTTCTTTTGACCCACCGCTGGCTTATACAAGGAGAGGGCGGCGTCAACAGAAACCTCTCTCCAAATTCTGCACGAAAAAGCCCCGTCCGGCCTGTTAAGCCGAAACGGGGCATATTGTTGTGGTAGATTAAGAGATCAGATACTTGATGACAACTGCTGCGGCAAACACGACGAACATGAAGCCAAACATGCCTGCGAAGCCGTTCGCAACGTCCGCGAAATCGTGTCTGGGCTCTTCGTTAATATGCTCGCGCGGATCTTGTACATTCTCCATCTGCATATCCTCCTTCATATAAGACAGTGTCCGCTGCCTGGAAATGCCCGGGAGCACTGCTGCACTCAGCCCGGTTAACAACTCTTACTAGTATACCCAACGGGACGACAACTTGTAAAGAAGGCGGGTATGAAAAGTTGGAAGCAGGTGTGATTTAATTCATTAACTCCCTCTCTATGGTACAATAAAGGATGGGAGATTAGGTCAGGAGAAAGGGAGAGGGCCGTGAACAAGAACGACAGACCGGCCGGGGAAACAGGCAAAGGGATGCGGCGTGTATCGGAGACGATTCACAACAAGCTTGCACTGCTGCCTGACCAGCCCGGCTGCTACCTGATGAAGAATGCGGAGGGCACGATCATTTACGTCGGCAAGGCCAAGGTGCTCAAGAACCGCGTCCGCTCTTATTTTACCGGAAGCCATAACGCGAAGACCCAGAAGCTGGTGTCGGAGATTCGCGATTTTGAATATATCGTTACTTCAAGCAATATGGAGGCGCTCATTCTGGAGTGCAACCTGATCAAGCAGTACCATCCGCGGTACAATGTGCTGCTGAAGGACGACAAGACGTTCCCGTATATCAAAATTACGCACGAAGCGCACCCGAAGCTTGAGGTTACCCGCCGTGTCGTGAAGGATAAGGGTAAATATTTTGGCCCGTACCCGAACGCTTATGCGGCCCAGGAGACGAAGAAGCTGCTGGACCGGCTGTATCCGCTGCGCAAATGCAAGACGCTGCCCGACAAGGTGTGCCTGTACTATCACATGGGCCAATGTGTGGCGCCATGCGAGTTCGAGGTGGATAAGGCAGTATATGAGGACATGGTGCAGGAAATCACGAAGTTTCTCAATGGCGGCCATGCCGATGTCAGAGAGCTGCTGAAGGACAAGATGCAGGCGGCGGCTGAGGCACTGGAGTTCGAGAGAGCCAAGGAATACCGTGATCAGATCGCCTCGATCGACGCCATTATGGAGAAGCAGAAGATCACGCTCGCCGATGCGATGGACCGGGACATCTTCGGCTTCGCAACGGATAAAGGCTGGATGTGCGTGCAGATCCTGTATATGCGCCAGGGCAAGCTGATCGAGCGGCGTGCTTCCACCTTCCCGTATTACGGCGAGCCGTATGATGACTTTATGTCGTTCGTGTCCCAGTATTACAGCGATAATCCTGCACTGCCGAAGGAGATTTTCCTGCCGGGGATGCCGGATACGGGGACACGGGCTCTAGACGCTGAAGCTGCCGGTTCAGCTGCCGAAGGAAGCAGCGGTAATGAAGAGAGCCCTGAGACTTCTGGAAGCCTCACTGCCGCAATCGGCAGGCTGGATGAGGAGCCGGAGGCGGCAGATGGTGCTGCCGGAGCAGAGCAGGATAGCGGGGAGCTGAACGAGGGAGAAGAGGATGCCCGCAGTGCCCTGCAGAAGTGGCTGCACGTCAAGGTTGTCCTGCCGCAGCGCGGCCGCAAGAAGGAAGTTGTCGCGATGGCGATGAATAACGCTAAGGTCACGCTGGATGAGAAATTCCGGCTTATTGAGCGGGACGAAGAACGCAGTGTGAAAGCGGCCGAAGGGCTTGCCGGTTATCTGGGCCTTGATTCCGTACGCCGGATCGAAGCGTTCGATAATTCGAATATCCAGGGTACCGATCCGGTATCGGCTATGGTCGTCTTCACTGACGGCAAGCCGGATAAGAAGGAGTACCGGAAGTATAAGGTGCGGACCGTACAGGGTCCTGATGACTACGAAACGATGCGTGAAGTTATTCGCAGGCGGTACGAGCGGGTGCTCAAGGAGTCGCTCGAGCCACCCGATCTGATCGTTGTGGATGGCGGCAAGGGGCAGATCAGCGCGGCAGTGGATGTGCTGGAGAATGAGCTTGGCCTCTTCATTCCAGTCTGCGGACTTGTGAAGGATGCCAAGCACAAGACGGCCCAGCTGATGACGGGCGATCCGCCGGCTATTGTGCCGCTGCGCCGGGACAGCCAGGAGTTTTACCTGCTGCAGCGCATACAGGATGAGGTTCACCGCTTTGCGATTACGTTCCACAGGGATACGAGAGCGAAGTCGATGATCGCCTCCAGGCTGGATGCGATACCGGGGATCGGAGAGAAGCGGCGGAAGCTGCTGCTTAAGCATTTTGGCTCCATCAAAAAAATAAGAGAGGCCTCAGTCGAAGACTTCCGGCCTCTCTCGATCGGCGACAAGCTTGCCGCCCAAATTATTGAATCGCTTCGTGAGGAGCCGTGACCCCGCCGGGCCGCGGCTTTCTTTTGTTATGCAAATAGCGGATCAGCCAAGCCAGCGCAATCGGATGCAGAATATAGAAGACAGCTGCAGCCATGTTCTCGGCTGAGCCCATGAATACCAGGGAGACAGCCATCAGCACCAGGTCAATGACGGCATGAGCGAACAGGGCGGCTATAAAGCCGTAACGCAGCATCACGAAGCAGAACAGCAGGCCAAGCAGCGTTAGCTCCACAAGCCTTGTAGTCCATGGGTAAATCGGATAAGCGACATGGCCAAGCGCCCAGACGATCGTTGGAATAATAACGGCCGCATAGGTGCTGCGGAACCAGCGCTTGAAGACAGCAATACCGAACAGCCGGTAGATCGCTTCCTCGGATATGGCCGCACACCACGCCAGAATCGGGAACAGCCACGGATACGCGAAATTAATCGGTGATTGGGACACATCGGTTGTAGCCCAGGCACCCGTGCCCATCTCCAGGAAGAGGAAGATGAGCGTCTGCAGCCCGAGGAAAATGAAAGCGATCCAGTAGCCGGTCTTCATGGAAGTCCAGACATGGTCGCCATACCCGGACTCGCCCCAGCGCGGCCACAGGTTGCGGCCCATCCCGCGCCATAGCCCATCGCCCGCGACAAGCGAGATATAGACGCTTACGGCCATGATGCCCATAATAAATGTGGTTACAATCGTGCCAAGCCAGGCCATTTGTGCCGCATTCTCAATCTCTCCTAGTGTGGCTTCGACACCGTCCATCATGTTGATATTATTCACGGTGTAGAACAGGAAGAAGATAACGGCGAGCAGCCAGCCTCGTGCGAAGGAGGTATGTCTGCGGTACAGGATGGCGTAAATGATAGCCAGAATGAACAGGACAACGCTCATGCCGATATAGCCGGTAAGCGTCAGCAGGCCGGCAATCTGATCCTGCTTCTCCACGTAGCTCACGTAGCCTTCAGGCGGCTGGAACTGCGGCTTATAACGGGTAATGAGAACAGATTGGCTTTCGCCAAGCGCCGCATCTATATGTAGGAACAGCTTCGCATCTCCGAGCGTGTAGCCGGCCGCCTGGTAGACGAGTGAGCCGTCTTGGGACGGAACAGGCATCAGCTTCAATTCTTCGCCGCGGAAGCCGCGTTCCTGCAAGAATGAACGCGCAGCCAGGTCGGCTGCCTCGCTGTCCGCCCTGGTCCATGGGGACAAGGCACCTTCCGGGATGGCGTTCCAGCCGACGATCTCCCCGCTCTCCATATTGACATGGACGAAGATGGAACGCTGCTTAGATTCCGGAGGGATGTGTGAACGGACGTTCACCTGGTAGGTTTCGGTAGGAAATTGGCTGCTGTACTGCTTGTCAAAGTCCTTAGTCAGTTTCTCCTTGGCAAGATAGCCGTAGAGGTCACGGTCTGCCATATAGACAGTAGAAGCCGAATGCACATCAGCGTTAAATTGCTCACGCACAAAATCAGCAGCTTTCTGCTCCGCTGCCTTTTCCTTAATAATCGGCTTGCTCTCGCTGCTGAAAAAGGAACTTGTGGAAGGTAAAATCTGAAAGAAAATAAATATGGCTAAACAAATTGAACCCCAGATGTATAAGGTTTTCCAATGGGGCTCCTGATGCAGCTGCTGCATGCCTACACCTCTTCTTTTTTTGAATTTCATTTACACAATACGATAACATACCCTGTATTATATTTTCCAATCGCTTACTTTCATTACCTCAACCTTCAGCGAGATAATCGGCCAATAATACAAGATAGAGCAGGTTTTTATCGCAAAAAAGCGCGTATATCCTGTTCTATGACCGGGATTAAGCTAAAATTCGTTTTGTGTTTTGCTTGGGGGTGCCGCTATAATCGGAATGGTTAGTAGACCATAACTGAGAGATTCACGATCGTCCAACTGAATATACAGCCGAATTTCATGTTGAAAACGGGGGAACCATAAATGCTGTCAGGATGATAGGGGTCCAGGCGGTGTGGGGTGAATTCCGGTCACCGGTGAGCTATAGAGCCGTGTTGTGCCGGATAGGGCGTCTGTTCGCGCCCGAATCCGTCAGCTAACCTCGTAGGCTGTCCGAACAGGGCTCGCGCGATAAGCATTGGAGTTCCAGTGCTTTTTTTGATGCCCAAAAAACGGTCTTCGGTACGATACGGAATGCTCGGTTGTGGTAATAAGAGAGAGATAGACCATTACTTGGGATAGATTGGAGACAGTACGAAGCTATGAGGAAAAATCAGTTTGTCATCATCGGGCTTGGACGCTTCGGATCAGGGATTGGCAGTGAGCTTATTGAGCTGGGCTATGAGGTGCTCGGCATTGATAAGGATGAAGAGATGGTCGATGAGATGAGCAGCGTGCTTACACATGCCGTCGTCGCGGATTCAACGGATGAGGATGTTCTGCGCTCCCTTGGAGTCCGAAACTTTGATTGCGGCGTAATCGCGATCGGAGATGATATCCAGGCGAGCATACTGACGACAATTCTCCTGAAGGATCTCGGTGTGAAGAAGGTTGTGGCCAAGGCGGTGGGCGAGCTGCATGGCAGAGTGCTGGAGAAAATCGGAGTGGACCGGGTTGTCTATCCGGAACGTGATATGGGCATCCGGGTGGCTCACCAGCTGGTATCCCCAAATCTGCTTGATTATATCGAGCTCTCCAAAGATTA
This sequence comes from Paenibacillus sambharensis, assembly GCF_003233845.1. Classification (GTDB taxonomy): domain Bacteria; phylum Bacillota; class Bacilli; order Paenibacillales; family Paenibacillaceae; genus Paenibacillus_I; species Paenibacillus_I sambharensis. Next base: position 119,759 of record NZ_QKRB01000053.1, on the reverse strand, counting down.
TACGATCGCCGAGCTTGCAGTGCCTAAGTGCCTGTGCGGCGTGTCGCTGCATGAGCTCAATCCGCGGGCCAAATTCGGCTGCAGCATTGTGGCAATCAACAAGCCGGAAGGCATTATTATTGCGCCTACTGCGGAGGATGTGCTTGCTGAGAAGGATGTGCTGGTCGTAATTGGCACGAATGAGCAGATTGAGGATTTTGAGGAAGCGATCGTGCGTTAGGCCGCTGGACTATATACGTGAAAATTGGCGCCGCTGTGTCTTACCAACGATGGACTGCAGCGGCGTTTTTTGGCGTGGCACGGCTACACGGGCTGGCTCATGGACCTGCGGGCAAAATAGGCCGCAATCTCATCAATCCAGAGCCGCACAGCAGGGTTCATGTCTTCGCTGCCGTGATGAATGAGGGAGGTTGTGCGCTTGGTTCCGAGGAGCTCCTTCACGGGTATTACGGTCAGGTCGTTATCGGCGAGCATGCGTTCTCTAATGTAGGATTTGGGCAGCAGCGTGGCGGCCCTGCACGTATGCATCAGCCGGAGTATAGCTTCGAAGGAATCGATCTCCATGCGCACATCCGGCTTCAGGTCATACTTGGCGAACAGCTCATCTGTCATAATCCGGTACCAGGTCCCCTTGGCAAATAGAATCATCGGCAGGCCGTTCAGATCCGTTATTCGCATACTAATGCCGCTTGCATCTGCGATGTAATGGCACTTGGGCATGACGAGCTCCAGGTGATCATCGAAGAGCGGCACGCAGTGCAGCGCCGGATCATCAATGGAGGAGGCGACGAGGCCAATATCCGCCTTGTTCTCGCGCACGAGCGAGACGATTTCATGCGTCTTGCCGGTCACTGCCTTGATATCCACCTCGGGATGGGCTTCGTGCAGGACCTGTATCAGATCGGGCAGCGTCGTCTGAAGTGTGGTCAGGCTGGCGCCGATCATCAGCGATGTCTTGGCGGCATAGCCGAATTCGGACAGTGACTGCAGGAAGCGAAAATGGCGCTGCCGCATTTCGAGCGCGTAATCGTAGGTAAGCTGCCCCAGCTTGGTCAGCTCCAGACGTTTGCCTACCCGCCTGAACAGCTCAACGCCGAGCTCTTCCTCCAGCTTTGCGATTTTTCGGGAGAGAGCCGGTTGTGACAAATTTAATTGCACGGAAGCCTTATTCAAGCTGGATTGTTCAACAACGACGGCGAATATATGAAGTTCTTCGAGCATAGGACCCTCCGCATATGACAATTGGTTATAAGTCGATATACCATATCGGCAGTTCCATTATAAGCGAAAAAGGAGTAGCATGGAAACTGTGGCTATTCTGTGTCCAGCCATTTGTTGACGCTCTCATAAGTGAAGGGTACAATGGTAAATGGCTTTAGAAGCATGTCCAGTCCGGAAAGGAGAACGCTTACGTATGAAAGGGAATTCGTATTACTCGCGCAGGCTTCACTCACTTTTAGGGGTGATTCCGCTCAGCTTGTTCATCGTTGAACATATGCTGACGAATTTTGCGGCTGTTGAGGGGGGTCCTCAAGGTTTCAAAGATGCGGTAGCATTCTTGAACGGATTGCCGCTTGTGTTTTTCCTCGAACTGTTCGGCATTTGGCTGCCGCTGCTGTTCCATGGGGTGTATGGCTTGTACATCGCTTATCAATCCAATATTAACACCGGACAATTTCAATATGGCCGCAACTGGGCGTTTGCTTTGCAGCGGATCTCGGGTGTGATCACCTTTATCTTCGTTGTATGGCATGTCTATCAGACACGCTTCCAGGTAGCTGTGGGGAATGTCACACATGAACAGCTGGGCTCATCCATGCATGACATTGCCAATAATCCGTTTTTCTTTGCTTTCTACGTAGTTGGCGTAGTGGCTGCAACATTCCACTTTGCTAACGGAATGTGGGCTTTCCTCGTAAGCTGGGGAATTACAGTTGGACCGAGAGCACAGCGTGTTTCCTCCTATATATGGATGGGCGTATTTGTCATAGTTACGGCTATGTTCCTGGCATCGCTGGCTGCTTTCCGCGGAGACGAATTTAAGGAAGCGAGCGCAGCAATCGACGCAGTGCGGTCGCTTGTGAATATCGGTTAGTCTGAGAACAAGGAGCGAATCGAAATGGCTAAAAACAAAATCATCGTCGTGGGCGGCGGGCTGGCCGGCCTGATGGCAACCATCAAGGCAGCCGAAGCCGGCATGCACGTCGATTTGTTCTCACTGGTGCCAGTGAAGCGTTCCCACTCGGTATGCGCACAAGGCGGCATCAATGGAGCGGTTAATACAAAAGGCGAAGGCGACTCCCCGTGGGAGCACTTTGACGATACAGTTTATGGCGGGGACTTCCTCGCGAATCAGCCCCCGGTCAAGGCAATGTGTGAAGCCGCACCTGGCATCATCCACCTGATGGACCGGATGGGGGTCATGTTTAACCGGACACCGGAAGGTCTGCTTGATTTCCGCCGATTCGGCGGCACGAAGCATCACCGTACCGCATTTGCCGGAGCGACTACCGGGCAGCAGCTGCTGTACGCTCTGGACGAGCAGGTTCGCCGCTGGGAGACAGCGGGGCTTGTGAAGAAGTATGAGCATTGGGAATTCCTCGGCGCTGTGGTAGACGATGACGGTGTATGCCGGGGGATTACGGGCCAGGATCTGCGCTCAATGGAAGTTCATACCATCGCAGCTGACGCGGTCATCCTGGCGACAGGCGGGCCGGGTATTATTTTCGGCAAATCGACCAACTCCGTCATTAACACCGGAACAGCGGCTAGTGCCGTGTATCAGCAGGGCGTTTATTACGCGAACGGCGAATTCATCCAGATTCACCCGACAGCCATTCCTGGTGACGACAAGCTGCGTTTGATGTCCGAGTCTGCACGCGGTGAAGGCGGACGGGTATGGACGTACAAGGACGGCAAGCCATGGTACTTCCTCGAAGAGAAGTATCCGGCTTACGGCAACCTGGTGCCGCGCGATATCGCAACGCGTGAAATATTCGATGTCTGTGTAAACCAGAAGCTCGGCGTTAACGGCGAGAACATGGTGTATCTGGACCTTTCGCATAAGGATCCGAAGGAGCTTGATATCAAGCTCGGCGGCATTATCGAAATCTATGAGAAGTTCATGGGCGATGATCCGCGCAAAATTCCAATGAAGATTTTCCCGGCAGTCCATTATTCGATGGGCGGCATGTGGGTCGATTATAACCAAATGACCAATATCCCGGGTCTGTTCGCTGCAGGCGAGTGCGAGTACCAGTTCCACGGAGCGAACCGTCTTGGCGCGAACTCACTGGTATCCGCTATCTATGGCGGGATGCTGGCCGGTCCAAAGGCTGTTGAATATATTCGCGGTCTGAATAAGACGGTTGAAGATGTTTCCTCTGCGGTCTTTGACCGGGAGCAGAAGCGCCTGGCGGCGAATTATGAGTCCCTGCTCAAGATGAACGGAACGGAAAACGCTTATGTTCTTCACAAGGAGCTTGGCGAGTGGATGACCAACAACATGACGGTCGTTCGTTACAATAACAAGCTGGAAGAGACGATCGGCAAGATCAAGGAATTGAAGCAGCGCTACCAGAATATCAACATTCACGATACATCCCGCTGGAACAACGCAGGCGTGGCCTTTACCCGTCAGCTGTGGAACATGCTGGAGCTGGCCGAAGCGATGACGCTCGGCGCTCTGCTGCGGAACGAAAGCCGGGGCGCGCATTACAAGCCGGACTTCCCGGAACGGGATGATGAGAATTTCATGAAGACAACCAAAGCGAAATGGACGGCTGACGGCCCGCAAATTTCGTATGAAGATATTGATGCGTCGCTTATCCCGCCTCGTAAACGTGATTACTCGACCGACAAGAAGAAAGGAGAATAACCATGGCGCAAACAACAACAGCAGCAAAGACAATCAAGCTGGTAGTCACGCGTCAGGATTCACCGGAAACGAAGCCGTATGAAGAAACCTTCGAGATCCCGTACCGTCCGAACATGAACGTCATCAGTGCACTGATGGAAATTCAGCGGACGCCGAAGAACGCAGAAGGCAAGGAAACCTCGCCGGTATGCTGGGAATCGAATTGCCTGGAAGAAGTATGCGGCGCCTGCTCGATGAACATTAACGGCAAGCCCCGCCAGGCCTGTACGGCCCTGGTCGACAAGCTGGAGCAGCCGATCCGGCTGGAGCCAATGCGGACTTTCCCGGTAGTACGTGACTTGGTTATTAACCGTGAGCGCATGTTTACCGCACTCAAGCGGGTAAAAGCGTGGATTCCAATCGACGGGACCTACGATCTTGGCCCGGGCCCGCGGATGGCAGAGACGAAGCGCCAATGGGCGTATGAACTGTCCAAATGCATGACCTGCGGCGTGTGTCTTGAATCGTGTCCGAATGTGAATGACCGGAACAGCTTCATTGGGCCAGCGGCATTATCGCAGGTTCGATTGTTCAATGCCCACCCGACTGGTGAGATGAACAAGGATGAGCGTCTGGAGACCCTGATGGATGACGGCGGCATTGAAGGCTGCGGCAACTCGCAGAACTGTGTGCGCGCCTGCCCGAAGGGAATTCCGCTCACAACCTCGATAGCAGCGCTGAACAAGGACACAAGCAAGCATATGTTCAAGAAATGGCTTGGCATGTAATACCATAATAATAATCAAGAGGCGCCCGGATTCCGGGCGCCTCTTATTCATACATGGGCATGGGCAATTAACCGTCACAGTGAGCTGTGAGAGAAGACCGGGAATACAGAAGAAGACCGCCAGGCACTAAAGGTGCAGAGGCAGTCTTCTTATTCGTACAGGCTGTATAGAGAAGAAAATGAGACGCTTACATCCACTGCTCGCCCCACTGCTGAATCGATTGAATGACGGGCTCCAGGCCGCGTCCCTTCTCGGTCAGCTCGTATTCAATACGAACCGGCATTTCAGGGTATACGTTCCGTTTGACGATACCGAGCAGTTCAAGCTCCTTCATACGGTCGGTCAGCATCTTGTCGCTCATCTCCGGAATCTGTTCCTTTATTTCCTTGAACCGCTTGGGTCCGCCGAGCAGTACACGGATGATGAGGCCAGTCCACTTCTTTCCGAGCAGTTCGGCTGCGGATTCGTATTTCGGGCACATTCTTGAGTAGTCCACAGATTCTCACCCCACTTTATATGCTCTATTGTACCACGATAGCTGCTAAAAGGTAAGAGTGCGGTTAACAAATTTATCATAACTAAATAAAAAATATCTACTTGACTTATGTAAGTGACTAAATTATGATGTGAATATCCGTAAGGAACTAAAGCAAAAGGATGAAGGAGAGAATTAAGATGATGGATACAGGATTGCTGATTATTCGAGTCATTATCGGCTTGTTGTTTGTGGGTCACGGTGCGCAGAAGCTGTTCGGCTGGTTTGGCGGATATGGCATTAAAGGGACCGGCGGCTGGTTTGAATCTATGGGCATGAAGCCGGGAGCGGCTATGGCCGTTGCGGCGGGTCTGTCGGAACTGATCGGCGGGCTTCTGCTTGGCTTAGGTCTGTGGATGCCTGTAGCAGCTGTTCTGATTGGCGGAGCCATGATTGTCTCTATTGTTAAGGTACACGGTCCTAACGGCCTGTGGGCGACCCAGAACGGCTATGAATACAATCTGGTACTGCTCGCCGTTGTAGTTGGTCTGGCCTTGACAGGGGCGGGGGATTTGGCCCTGGATGCGGTACTGCGTTAACGATTTTCGTTACACACAACCCCCTTGCTCCTCACGCATACAGCGATTTGGTGCAAGGGGGTTGTGTACTTTGTTATTCATGCGCCAAGGGTCCTGTCAGCTCTGGAACATACGGATGAGCAGGATGCCGGCCATCGTGAAGCAAAGCGCAGCCGTCTGGAGAACGGTAAGCCGTTCACGCAGCAGGACAATGGCTCCTAGAGCAACGACCAGACTGTTGGTGGCGAAGATCGGGGCAGCGATATTGGCTTTGCCCGCTGCCAGCGCATTCGCATACAGCTGCAGCCCGGCATAGGAGAAGATGCCGCTTGCCAGCCCCCAGTACATACCGGTCCAGCGGCGGCCTGCCGCAAGCTCACGCGAAGCGGCTGCCGGGGGTGCCGGCTGGCGTTCCCGCACAACATACGGCAGAAACCACAGCGCTGACAGGGCATAGCCGATCAGCAGAATCGGCGTGCTGTTCAGCCCCATCTCCTCCGTGACCTTGAGGCCTCCATTACGCAGGGTGAACAGTACGATACCAGCAGCGACATAGAAGAACCACCGCTTGTCCGACAAAGTCAGCTTCTCTCTGCGCCTGATGGAGAGCAGCATGACAGCGGCAAGCAGCAGCATGATGCCGCAGAGCTCGCCCAGTCCAAGCGGTTCACGGTAATAGAAGGTAGAGAAGAGCACAACGACAGCGATGTTCATGTTGGTCAGCGGAGCAGTCAAGCTTGCGGGTCCATATTCAAGCGCCTTCATGAAGACCAGATTTCCCCATGCGGAGCCTGCCCCGATAATCAGCGAGGCGGTCCAGAACCGCCAATCGCTCCAGGACACCGAGCCCCCGGTGATAATCAGATGCAGGCCAAAGCCCAGCGTGCCGGACAAATACAGCCCGAGCAGCAGCTGATTCATCGAGCCTTTCATCGTCTGGCTCAGCTTCATGCCAAGCCCGGCAAAGCCGAACAGGATGGCGCTGCCGGCTGCTGTTAAGATCCACATGCTGTTGATGCTTCCTTGGAATAATTAAGCGTGTGATACACGTGCATAAATAAGGGCCTCCTGGGCGTAACCGGCAGATTGCACTGCCGTTCATTTAGATGGAAAGACTTGTATAGGTATGTAACACAATTGAAATGTTCCTGTTACCCGCTTTTCACACAGGTGGGCTATTATAATAAACAAGACCCCCTTTTTTATATAAGACACTTGGGACCCGGCCGACGCGGCAGGGTCCACTTTTTTTGTATAGAGGAATTGGCTCACGGTTACAGCGGGACGGCAACGGGCTGCTTGCTCCGGTAGAATACCCACTGGGTAAACCCAATCTCCTTCAGCCTGCTGCGCACAAGCTCCCACTCGTCCCCAACGCGCGCTGGAACGTGGGCATCTGAACCGAAGGTGACTTGAACGCCGAAGTGAAGGGCTCTCTCCAGCATGGCATCGGATGGATACCAGCCGCCGACATCCTTTGTTTTGCCGGACGTATTAATCTCAATGGCTATTCCGCACTCACCGATCGTCCGCAGAGCTTCATCAACGGCCTCATCAGCCTTAATAGCGGAGAAGGCCGGGTAATACCCCTTCATGGCGTCAATATGTCCGAGCACCTGGAACATGCCGCTGCGTGCGGATTGCGCGATCAGGTCATAGTAATGCTTCTTCTCCACAATTTGCTCCGCATCGGACAGCTTCTTCCACCGGTTGCGATTGAAGATGCTGACCCCGCGGGTCTGGTGGACAGAGCCGATAATATAGTCGAAGGGGTAACGGGCATACGCTTCCTTGTAAGCATCCACCTGATCCGGGAAAAAGTCGGATTCCACGCCGAGCAATATTTCAATCTGGCCGCTGTACTGCTGCTTAAGGCGAAGCACTTCTTCCACATAGCGGGGAAATTCGCTGCGCGCCATGGCAATCCCTGGCTGGGGCTGGTCGTCCTTGTGGGCGAAATACGGCGAGTGATCCGATATTCCAATTACCTGCAGCCCGGCTTTGATTGCCGCCTGAACATAATCTTCAATAGTCCCTTCGGCATGGCCGCAGCGGAGATGGTGGGTATGCAGATCAAATTTCATCTTGAGTTGCGCCTCCTTAAATATGTAATCATACAGCAGCGTCCCTCCAGCAGCAGGGCGGGAGGGATTGCTTGCGCTATTCGCTGCTTATAAAGTGGTCCTCCGGCATGCCCTTCAAGTCGCTCAGAAACTGCTGCATGGCCGAGTTGAGATAACGCCCAGATTTATACACCACGCCAACCGGGTGACTGAGCTCCAGTTCATTGACCTTGATCATCCGCAGCGTGCCCAGCCTAAGCTCATTGGCGATGGACTGCTTGGAGACAATGGCTGCCCCGAGGTTAATTTCCGCCATCCGCTTGACCTCCTCGCTGCTCGACAGCTCCATTACGATGTTGGGCTGTATGTCATACTGCTTGAACAGCCGATCCACGAATCTTCTGCCGAGCGTATCGGGGGAGAGCATAATGAACGGAATGTCCTTTAGTTTGTCCACGGTGATATGTTTCAGTCCGCTGAGCGGGTGGTCGGGCGCAACAACAAGCTCGAATGTGTCGTAGTACAGCACAGAGGTAAGCAGGTTTGGGTTGCGCTCGGATAAGTAGGTTATCCCGATGTCCAGTGTCCCGTTCTCTACGCTCGCCATTACCTGAGAGGACGGCATGGTATGGATGGTTGTCTTGATCATAGGGAATTGATCCTGAAAATACGATAATACCCGAGGCAGGATTTGAATAGCGATGGATGACGTGGTGCCAAGTATGATATGGCCCTGCGGTGTTTCATTCAGGTCGGATAGCTTCTGCTTGAGCTCTTCGACGATGGCAAGAATACGCTCGGCATGTTCCAGAAACACCTGACCTCTGTCCGTAAGGGTCACAGGCTGATTCCGGTCAATAAGAACCGTCTTGAATTCATCCTCGAGGCTCTTGATCTGGGCTGAGACAGCAGGCTGAGTCAGATTGAGCAGCTCCCCCGCCTTCCGGAAGCTCATTGTCTTCGAAATTGTCAGAAGCGTTTCCAATTGGCTGATATTCATGTACACCCCTCCTTCGGCCGCAGCGCGGTATTCGTTCCGATCGGCATACTTCCTCTATTATAGGTCATTCCGTTACAGGCGGCAATTTCGTGAGAAAAAAAGCACAAGCAGTCAGCCTGCCCCGTTATACCGGCCGCAGGCTGCTCGCTTGTGCTTTGGTGGCTGTCTTGCTACTTCGCTCCCTTGCCTTCCTTAAGAAGAAGTAGAATGTCATCAGTAAGATCGCCGAACAGCGGTCCATTATTAAACTGATGGAAATTGATTTCCTGCCCAATGAGATTCAGCTCGACCAGGACCGGCCTTGCTTCCGGGTCAACAGCAATGTCCCAGGAGACAAGGTCGAAGTAGGGGAGCTGTGCATGAAGGTCGAATACATGCTGAACCGCCTGTTCATATTTCGGTATGACCTTTTCGCCGAATACGGCACCCGTATAAGGGTGGGCTTGATGCTTGCGTCCATATTTGTCTATAGCATAGGTGTTCAGCCGGCCATCCGGGTGAACGCTGCATGAGACGCCGCCTGCAGCCTGGTTATCGACGACACTTCCTTGATTGCCAAAGCGGGCAAGCGTGGACAGCAGATGAATACGCCCATTCAGCCGCAGAGTCAGGATGCGGAGCGTGTTAATGGCATTGGGGTAAATGCCGTTCAGGACGGCATGCTGCTCCAGCTTGTCCTGGACAATAAAGTCTCTGCCATAATAAGCGGCCACCTGAGAGAATGAAGCCGGCTGATCACGGAAGCGGATACGTCCCTGCTCAATATACAGGGCCTCCACACCCTTGCCTCCGCCGCTTTCGATACTCGGCTTGATGAAGAACATCCCGTTCCGTGCGAGAAGGCGCTTCTCCGCATCCTCCAGGGAAAGCGGGGCATCCGAACCGTCTGCGTAATACCCGTTCCTGTTCTTGAGTATGGTCTCGGGTGACAGGTAGCCCTTCAGGATCCGTTCGTAGCCGCTCTTGTCCACATAGGCCTTGAACAGCTCACGCCTGTTAAGCTTGGGCTCGATCTCAATATAATAGACATCCTCGGGAATATACCGCTCGTCGAACACCCCGTTGACGCTGGCATAGGCCTGATGCCAGGCTTTTTTAATTTTGCTCCCGTAGTGCTGCTCCCAGTATAGGTCAATCCGCTGGCTGTATTCCTGCTGTATCGTGCCGACATTCCCGTTGGAACGGGCGATGGATGCAATTTTGTTCTTATACTTGGCGCGTTTCATGGCAGTTTGGATCGTCTTTCCGCTTCTGCGGACTGTCCGCATGACGGTTTGTGCAATCATGGCTGTTTTCCTCCCGTGTTGACCATATTTGGTGGAAAAGATGAGTATTTGTAGTGTTTTGTCCCATATTTTGGTCAGGTATATTATAGTGGCGCCATTTTCAAACAACAAGGGATCTAATTTGTCGATAGAGAACTTCTTTTGCGGAACCCCGTCGAAACTGCTCGTTTTACAAAAATGATAAAAAGGAATGGAAGAGAAGCCGTCGAAATGTCATTCTACCGCTTGCAGACAGGACGGCTTCCCGTGCAGGGCAGGCGCAAGACGAATGGGAGGGAATTAACAGAAGTGAATAAACGGGCGGTTCGTTCCTGGATTATGTATGACTGGGCAAACTCGGCTTATGCGACCACGATGATCGCGGCCGTTATGCCCATCTACTACGAGAAGGTCGCAGCCTCGACGCTGCCGGGCAATATGCCTCAAAATTACTGGGGCTTTACGCAGACGATTGCCATGCTGTTCGTAGCGCTGCTTTCTCCGGTTCTTGGCGCCATATCGGATCAGAGCGGTTCGAAGGTCAGGTTCCTGGCTGGCTTCACGATCCTCGGCTCGATCTCCGCTTCGGCTATGGGACTTGTCGGGGAAGGGGGCTGGCAGCTTGCCTCCATCCTCGTTGTGCTTGGCACCATCGGCTTTTCCGTAGGCAACACCTTTTACGATGCGCTGCTGACGGATCTGGTACCGCTGGAAAAGCGGGATTATGTGAGTTCACAGGGCTATGCAATGGGCTACATCGGGGGCGGGGTGCTGCTGGCCATTAACCTAGTGATGATTAACAATCCGTCGCTGTTCGGTTTCCCTGATGAAACCACAGCAACACGGGTCGTATTTGTCACGGTGGGGATCTGGTGGCTGCTGTTTTCCATTCCGCTGCTCCGCCATGTGAAGGATCGGCCGCGGGCAGTCAATATGAAGATATCCGCTGTGGTCCGCACCAGCTTCTCCAATATGGGGAGGACATTCCGGGGAATCCGGCGGTACCCCCAGCTGCTAAAGTACATGCTGTCTTACTGGTTCTTCAATGATGGCATTAATACGATCATTATAATGGCGACCATATATGGCAGCGGCATTGGAATTGGTACCAGCGATCTTATTCTGGCGCTGCTGATCACGCAGTTTGTCGGCTTTCCAAGCACACTGCTGTTCGGCAAATTCGCCGTTCGCTCCGGCGCGAAGCGGGCGCTCTATGTCTCGTTGTCGGTCTACGTGGTGATCGTCATCCTGGGCTATTTCATGACATCAGCCGTCCACTTCTACATATTAGCGACGCTGGTTGGACTGGTGCAGGGCGGAAGCCAGGCCCTTGCAAGGTCGCTGTATGCGAACCTAGTGCCGCCATCGCGATCAGCGGAGTTCTTCGGCTTCCTCAGCCTGTCGAGCAAATTCTCATCGGTTGCCGGTCCGTTCGTGTTCTCGGTAACAGGTACGATTACCGGATCAAGCAGGCTGGCTATTATCTCGCTGCTCGCGTTCTTCGTAATCGGGATGCTGCTGCTTGCGCGGGTTGATTTCACCAGGGGGCGCATCGAAGCTCTGGCGGAGGAGCCGCATTAAGCAGGTCTGCCCGTAATAAAAGAAGGGACGGTCCTGATTTGGACTGTCCCTTACTATATAGAAGAATTAAAGGGGATATTGGTGGCGCCGCAAGACCTTCTACAGCCAGTCTTTCTTACGGAAGATGTAGAACATCCCGAAGCCGACTACAACCATGAAGGTCAGCAGGATCAGGGAACCGCCCTTCGTATGCAGACCGGGAATGTAGTCGAAATTCATGCCGTATATCCCGGTAATGAAGGTCAGAGGCATGAAGATCGTAGTCAGCGCGGTGAAGACGCGCATGATTTCATTGGCCCGGCCGGCGATGCTGGACTGATAGGCTTCCCTTAAGTTGGCCATCAGATCGCGGTAGGTGTCGAAGGTTTCACTAACCTTGACGGCATTCTCATAGATGTCGCGAAAATACTTTTGCAGCTCGGGATCGATCAGCTTCAGGTCCCGCTTGTTGAGTGTGCCGATCACTTCCCGCTGCGGTCCGAGAACCCGCTTCAGCCAAAGAATCTCACTACGCAAACCGATGATTTCGGTGAGGTGGGACTTCTTGGTGTGCATGAGGATATCCTCTTCAAGCTTCTCGATCCGGTCTTCGATCCGGTCGCCAACGACGAAGTAATTATCAACGACAAGGTCGGTAAGATAGTACAGGAACCGGTCGGGACTGCTGACCCTCTCTTCAAGCAGAAGCGGCTTCAGCGAGCGCAGCTCATTGATCTTCTGCTTGGTCACGGTAATGATATAACCCTTGCTGAGGAAAATGTTCAGGGAACGAAGGAAAATTTCTTCATCATCAAATCGGATGCTGTTAACGACAATAAAATAATGGCCTTCATGAACTTCAATCTTAGGCCGCTGCTCCTCATCATTGAGACAGTCCTCGACCTCCAGGTCATGGAGCCCGAAGAGCGGCTGCAGCACTTCAAGATCCTCCAGATCGGCATCAATCCAGTAGAAGCCTTCTGCAGGCGGCTTAAGTGCGGTCCGGACATCGTCCAGAACCGTAAATACACCGTTGTTAACCAGACGGATTTTCATCCGCGCTCACTCCTTTCATCCGCTCGTTCCCATTGGAACGGAGGACACCGGCAGGAGGCGGCAGTACGGCACTACACGAAGCTGCGCTTACAAAGGGTGAAAGGGCAGGTGCGCATATGCCGGCATGCGGCAGCCCGGACGGTGTCCGGTCGTCGACTCTGGCATGGGAACTGGCCCAGATCCGTCGCCTTCCATATGTTGCAAGCACCCCTTTGTCATGTAGTAGTACGGACGCCTGGTTACAAGCGTCAATCCTTGTCTAGTATACTCTCAGCCCCTATCACATTCAAGCAAAAAAACGGCTTCGGGCCTTACCCCATCGTATGCTTGCTCGGCCCGTCTGTGCCTGTACGAAAATACGCATCCAGCAGTGATTTTTCGTACTGGCAAGCCAGGTTCTTGACGGGGACTGAGGAATACGGTACATTAAGTGAAGCACGTAATTGAATAGTATTCTTTCTTATCAAGAGCAGGCGGAGGGACTAGCCCGATGAAGCCCGGCAACCGGCGAACAGCACGGTGCTAATTCTTGCGGAAACACAGGTTTCTGAGAGATGAGAGAGGCGCATGATGCAACCATTCGAGCCCTTTCTCTGCAGAGAAAGGGCTTTTGTTCATGCCTTCGCTCCGACCGAGGTATCAGAGACAGAGTCTACTACTAAGGAGTGATTATTAATGCCGATCAAGATACCGGACAGTTTACCGGCCAAAGAAATACTGATGAACGAGAACATCTTCGTTATGGATGAGTCGACCGCCTATCACCAGGATATCCGTCCCCTGCGCATAGGCATATTAAACCTGATGCCGACCAAGGAAACGACGGAAACCCAGCTGCTGAGGCTGATCGGCAATACGCCGCTTCAGGTCGAAGCCGTGCTCATCCATCCGAAAACCCATACATCTAAGAATACATCTTTCGAGCATCTGGAATCGTTCTACAAAACCTTCGATGAAGTGGCGCATCAATATTTTGACGGCTTCATCATTACGGGCGCGCCGGTTGAGCATCTGCCGTTCGAGGAGGTTACGTACTGGGAAGAGCTGAAGGATATTATGGACTGGACCCGCCGTCATGTAACCTCAACGTTTCATATATGCTGGGGATCGCAGGCAGGCTTATACCACCACTTCGGCGTGCCGAAATATGATTTGGACGAGAAGATATTCGGTGTCTTCCCGCATACGATCACCAAACGGAACGTGCCGCTGCTGCGAGGCTTCGACGAGCAGTTCTATGTCCCGCAGTCCAGGCACACGGATGTCAGACGTGAAGACATCGAAGCGCATCCGGAGCTGGAAATCTGGTCTGAGTCTGACGATGCCGGCGTCTATATCGCAGCGACCCAAGACGGCAAGCAGATTTTCGTAACTGGCCATTCCGAGTATGACCCGTATACGCTGAAGTGGGAGTATGACCGTGACAAGGCGAAGGGCCTGCGCGTCAATCTGCCGAAGAACTATTTTCCAGGCGATGACCCTACCCGTGTGCCGCTGTCATCCTGGCGGGCGCATGCCAACCTGCTGTACTCCAACTGGCTGAATTACTATGTCTACCAGCAGACCCCATATGATCTGGGCGCAGGCATATAGCCGGCGCTAATCCATATAGAAGGAGTTATCCGACCATGAAAATCGAAAGCCGTTTGGCACAAATCGGCTCTGTTCAGGAACCTGTTACAGGTGCTGTCAGCTTCCCGATCTATCCGGCAACCGCATTCCGCCACCCGAGGCTTGGGGAGAGTACAGGCTTTGATTATGCCCGTACGAAGAGCCCAACACGGAAGGTGCTTGAGGATGCAGCCGCTGAGCTTGAGAGCGGGGATGCAGGCTTCGCATGCAGCTCCGGCATGGCAGCCCTGCAGACTGTATTCGCGCTGTTTAGCCAGGGTGACCACCTGCTTGTCTCGCTGGATCTCTATGGCGGCACCTACCGCCTGCTTGAGCAGATTATGTCCCGCTTTGGGGTAACGGCCTCTTATGTGGATACGAATGATATCGATGCGCTTGAGTCGCTGCGGACTCCGAATACGAAAGCGGTACTGATTGAGACGCCGACGAACCCGCTTATGATGATTACCGATCTGGCCCGTGTAAGTGAATGGGCGAAGAGCAAGGACCTGCTGGTTATTGTGGACAATACGCTTCTTACTCCGTTCTTCCAGCGTCCGATCGAGCTCGGGGCAGATATCGTCGTTCACAGCGCGACCAAATATCTGGGAGGACACAATGATGTGCTGGCCGGACTGATCGTAACCAAGGGCAAGGTGCTGTCTGAGCAGATGTTTATCCTGCACAATTCGATTGGTGCCGTGCTCGGAGCACAGGATTCCTGGCTGCTGATGCGGGGCATGAAGACGCTGGCCCTGCGGATGGAGCGCCATCAGCATAACGCCACGCGAGTTGCGGGCTATCTGCTGGAGCATCCGGCTATCGCGGAGGTGTTCTATCCGGCGCTGCCGCATCATCCAGGACATGACATACAAAGCCGGCAGTCGTCCGGCAATACCGGCATTTTCTCCTTCCGTGTGAAGGATGCGCGTTATGTGGAGCCGATTCTGCGGCATATCAAGCTGATCGCCTTCGCAGAGAGTCTTGGCGGGGTTGAATCGCTGATGACGTATCCGGCTGTCCAGACCCATGCGGATATTCCGGAGGAGATTCGGCGCCGTGTCGGAGTGGATGACCGCCTGCTGCGTTTCTCGGTCGGAATCGAGCATGCAGATGATATAATAGAAGATCTTAGTCAGGCTTTAGAAGCCGCTTATTCGGAAATCGGGGAGTGATTGCGAAGTGGGAGAGCAGCCAGTTAACGGACAAGGCGACACAGGCAAGGAAGGCGGGGACCGGAAGTTCGCGACCAGACTGATCCATTTTGGCGGGGAAATTGATAAGACAACGGGCGCATCCAGCGTTCCGATCTACCAGGCATCCACCTTTCACCACCATGATATCTTCAATCCGCCGGAGTATGATTACAGCCGGTCGGGCAATCCGACACGGCAGGCTCTGGAGGACTATATAGCCCAGCTGGAAGGCGGAGCGCGCGGCTTTGCATTCTCGTCAGGCATGTCGGCTATCTCGACCGCATGTCTGCTGATGTCGGCCGGGGATCACATGATTGTGACGGAGGATGTGTACGGAGGTACATACCGGCTCCTGACTTCCATTCTCAGCAGGCTTGGCATTGAAGCGACATTCGTGGATATGACGGACTTCGAAGCTGTCAAGGCTGCCCGCAAGGATAACACGAAGGCGGTCTTCATGGAAACACCGTCTAATCCAACGCTGAAAATAACCGGTATCGCCGAGATAGCCGCTTGGGCGAAGGAGAATGAGCTCCTGACCCTGCTGGACAATACGTTCATGACACCGTATCATCAGCGGCCGATTGAGCAGGGCGTCGATATTGTGCTGCACAGCGCAACCAAGTTCCTCGGGGGGCATAGCGATGTGCTTGCAGGTCTGGCTGTTGCAGCAACCGACAGTCTGGGACGCCGGCTCAAGCAGCTGCAGAATGGTCTTGGCACGGTGCTGGGCGCGCAGGAGAGCTGGCTCTTGATGCGCGGCATGAAGACGCTGCAGGCACGGATGGAGCACAGCGAGCGGGGAGCCCGGAAGCTGGCCGAGTGGCTGTCCGAACAGCCTGAGATCAGCGCAGTCTATTATCCGGGGCTTGCCGATCACCCGCGCCGCGAGGTGCACGAGAAGCAGTCGAAGGGTTATGGCGCTGTCGTCTCGTTTGACGTGGGCAGCGGGGACCGGGCCAAGACACTGCTGAGCAGGGTGCAGCTGCCTCTGGTAGCTGTCAGCCTTGGCGCGGTGGAGAGCATCCTGTCCTATCCGGCCATGATGTCGCACGCGGCAATGCCGCAGCAGGTCCGCCATGAGCGGGGAATAACGGACGGGCTGCTCCGCTACTCGGTGGGCCTTGAGGATATAGACGATCTGATCGCAGACCTGGAGCAGGCGCTGCGCTCATGATCACTTATAACGGCTGGCAGGCGGTGACTCCCGGGTAGATGACGGGGGTCACCGTTTGTGTTACCATCAGTAGTGTGAACAACAGGGTTGGCTGTGCGGGTTTCACGCACGGCGCTATTAAGCGTTTCCGCCTGATTAGGCGGGATATGGTAAGGAGGCAGCGGCATGCAGCAGGTAGACCGCATTTTGGATAAAGCGCTGAACGGGGAACGTCTCAGCCTGGAAGATACGATAACGCTGTTTGAATCAGACGAGATTGAGAAGATGGGCCACGCGGCCAATCAGATTATGCTGCGGAAGCACCCGGAGCCGGTCACGACTTTCGTTGTGGGACGCAATGTCAATTACACGAATGTGTGTGATGTATACTGCCGGTTCTGTGCATTCTACCGCAAGCCGGGCTCGGAGGAAGGCTATGTGCTGCCTGACGAGGCGATCTTCCAGAAGATCCAGGAGACGATTGATGTTGGCGGTACGGAAATTCTGATGCAGGGCGGAACGAATCCGGACCTTCCGTTCTCGTATTATACGAACCTGCTGCGCGGGATCAAGCAGCGGTTCCCGGGCATTACCATGCATTCCTTCTCGCCTGCAGAGATTCGCAAGATGAAGGATGTTTCGGATGGGCTGTCCCTCGAAGAGGTCGTCCGCCAGCTGCATGAAGCGGGCCTTGATTCGCTGCCCGGCGGCGGTGCCGAGATACTGGACAACCGTACGCGCAAGAAGATCAGCCGGCTTAAGGGTACGTGGGAGGACTGGATGGAGGTCATGACGACCGCCCACCGGATCGGAATGAACACGACCGCGACCATGGTCATCGGCTTCGGCGAATCGATGGAGGAGAGAGGGCTTCATATTCACCGGGTACGCGAAGCGCAGGATCAGTGTATCCAAAACGGCTATAACTCCAAGGGCTTTCTGGCCTTCATTCCATGGACGTTCCAGCCGGATAACACGAACATGAAGCGTGAGAAGGCATCCCCGGAGGAGTACTTGAAGACATTGGCGATCAGCCGGCTGACGCTGGACAACATCGACAATTTTCAGTCCTCATGGGTAACGATGGGACCGGAGATCGGCAAGCTGTCCCTGAGCTACGGCTGCAATGATTTTGGCAGCACGATGATTGAAGAGAACGTTGTATCGGCGGCAGGCACGACCCACAAGGTCAACATTCAGCTGATCCTCCAGCTGATCCGTGAATGCGGCAAGATACCGGCCCAGCGCAACACGCGGTATGAGATCTTGAAGACGTATCATGAATCCGAAGCAGCGAGCACAGACTTTATCATGCAGAATTAATTCATCCCTTCCCCGCCTCATCTCTTACTAGCTGCGGGGCTTGGCAACGCCAGTCAGATCTCTCCCTATCCCGGGAGGGGCACAGACTGGCGTTTTTTTATTTGGCGCATCTGTTAATCCAGTTATTAAACAGCATACGGTTGTGGTTAAAGAAGATATAAGCTGGCAGCAGCTGGAAAGTGGCCGCAAGCTGTTAAACCTTTTCAGTCATTCCACACCCTTCATTGTATATCCGCTAAGCAGGGACCATATACTGTAACGGAAAGGAGTGAGCGTATGGAGTTATTTGCGGTTACCCTGGGAGCCGTGTCTGAAGAGAAGCTCTCCTGTTTAACCCGGTGTTTATCGGATGCATTCGCGGATTTGCATCGTGAGACAGCCGATATCGGTTACTGGGAAGTGGACGCAGATCACGGAAGACTTGCGTATATAAGCCGGACACCCGCCGCAGCTACGGACACCAACCGCAAGCTGGTTCATTCCCTGGCCGCCAGCGGGATGGCGGCTTATATTATGACGGAGACGGAACCGTTACTTCTTCGTACGATTGCCCGCAAACAGTTCCGGTATGAACATGATGAAGATTTGGACCGTATTATATGGCACTGCCGTCAGCAGCTGGACGGACCTGAAGCAGATTCGGATGAAGAGGCAGGCATGCTTTGGGATCCCGAAGCCAAGGCCCGCCGGAAAAGCCTGATTGCCGGGGAGCTGGAGCAATTTCTGGCCAATCAGCATCGCGTCCATCTGGAAGGCTTCATAACCTTCCGCCTGTCCTCCTATTGGCAGGAGCTGAGGGAAGTGGTTGAATATGCGGTGGACGAATTCGTCATGGACAAACAGTATCAGGAGTTTATCTCGCTGCTGCGATATTTCGTATGCCTGCAGGAGCCGAAGCTGGAGCTGCTGCATGTGATTCACCGCAATGACAACGATTTTGCCTTCTACGATGCCCAGTACGAGCCAATCGAGCATCGGCAGGTCGACCGGATTGTGGCAGATATGCTCGAAGCTGAAATGAATGTCGAAGATATGGTGGTCAGCAATCTGATCTCGATATCGCCGCAGGAGATCATCATCCACACACGAGAGCCTGAACAGCAGGTGATTCGGACCATTGAGTCCATATTCGACAGCCGGGTTACGATCTGCACCAGCTGCCGGACATGCCGCCCGGCATTCGACGGACATGTTCAGCCGCGTGACCAAAGGCTGACCTGACCCTTGACCAGTCCTGCCTTTAGCAGGTATAATTTGTTTCATCAGCAACGACAAAGACATGTTTCGGCTTACAAGGTACGGCTCAGAGAGAGGAAACGAGGCTGCAATTTCCTCCCGTAACCGAGGCACGGAATACCCCTTTGGAGCTGTATGGCTGAAGCCGGTTAATCCGGTGGGTAGGCTGTACCGGTTCATCACCGTTACGTGATGGTCAATGAAGGATAATGCATGACGAACCGGGAATGGAGGGCCGTGCATTGTCGAATCAGGGTGGAACCACGGGTATACAAGCACTCGTCCCTATCGGGATGTGTGCTTTTTTGTATTTATTCACAGTTGGAGGTTGAACGAGGATGTCAGTGAACGTTACGTTTCCGGATGGAGCAGTCAAGCAGTTTGAGCAGGGAACGACGATTGAGGAGGTAGCCGGTTCGATCAGCCCGGGCCTGCGCAAGAACGCGATTGCAGGCAAGCTGAACGGCAAGGTGGTCGATGTATATACGCCGATCCGTGAGGATGCCTCGATTGAGATTGTGACGGTTGACTCGCCGGATGGCCTTGAGGTATACCGCCACAGCACCGCGCATTTGATGGCACAGGCGATTAAACGGCTGTATGGTAAAGAAGCGAACGTTAAGCTTGGTATTGGTCCTGTTATTGAAGACGGCTTCTATTATGACATTGACATGGATCAGTCGCTTACGCCTGAGGATCTGGAGAAGATTGAGAAGGAAATGGCCAAGATCGTTCAGGAGGATCTGCCGATCCGCCGCCGGGAAGTAAGCCGGGAAGAAGCGATCAAGATCTATACGGAGCTGAGCGACAACCTGAAGCTGGAGCTGATCCGTGATCTGCCGGAGGACTCGGTTATCACGATCTATGATCAGGGCGAATTCTTTGACCTCTGCCGGGGGCCGCATCTTCCTTCAACCGGCAAGATCAAAGCGTTCAAGCTGCTGTCCGTTGCAGGTGCCTACTGGCGCGGTGATTCCAAGAACAAGATGCTGCAGCGTATTTACGGAACAGCCTTCCCTAAGAAAGCACAGCTGGATGAGCACCTGCATCTTCTGGAAGAGGCTAAGAAACGCGACCACCGGAAGCTTGGCAAGGAGCTCGGAATGTTCACCTTCGCCAAGGAGGTCGGACAAGGACTGCCGATCTGGCTGCCAAACGGCTCCAAGGTCCGCCGGACACTGGAACGCTATATTGTAGATCTTGAAGAACGTCTCGGTTATGAGCATGTTTACACGCCAGTTATGGGCAGTGTGGAGCTGTACAAAATTTCCGGACACTGGGAGCATTACCAGGAGGATATGTTCCCGCCGATGCAGATGGATAACGAGGAGCTTGTGCTGCGTCCAATGAACTGTCCTCATCACATGATGGTCTATAAGAGTGCGATGCGCAGCTACCGTGATCTGCCGATCCGGATTGCTGAGCTCGGAACCATGCACCGCTATGAGATGTCAGGCGCGCTGACCGGTCTGCACCGTGTACGCGCCATGACGCTGAATGACGCGCACATCTTCTGTCGTCCTGACCAGATCAAGGAAGAGTTTGCCCGTGTTGTCAACCTGATCCGCAAGGTTTATGAGGATTTTGGCATTAAGGATTACCGCTTCCGCTTGTCTTACCGCGATCCGCAGGATACGGAGAAATACTTCCAGAATGATGAGATGTGGGAGATGTCCCAGCGTATGCTGAAGGAAGTAGTGGAAGAGCTCGATCTGCCATTCTTCGAAGCGGAGGGCGAAGCGGCATTCTACGGACCGAAGCTTGATGTACAGATCAAGACGGCGCTTGGCAAGGAAGAGACGCTGTCAACTGCACAGCTGGATTTCCTGCTGCCAGAGCGATTCGAGCTGGAGTATGTCGGTGATGACGGGAAGAAGCACCGCCCGGTTGTTATTCACCGCGGCATTATTAGCACAATGGAGCGCATGACGGCGTTCCTGCTCGAGAATTTCGCGGGCGCGCTGCCGCTCTGGCTGTCACCGGTTCAGGCGCGTGTTATCCCGGTCTCAACCGTTTACGAGGAGTACGCGAGGAATGTTCAGGAGCAGCTGGTTGAAGCGGGCATCCGCGCAGAATCCGATCTGCGCAATGAGAAGCTTGGCTATAAGATCCGCGAAGCGCAGCTGGAGAAGATACCGTACATGCTGATTGTAGGCGAGAATGAAGCTGGCAGCGGCACAGTATCGATCCGCAAGCGCGGGGAAGGCGACATTGGCGCCAAGACAATTGCGGAAACAAGCAAGCTGCTGCTGGAAGAAATTATATCAAAACAGGTGTAAATCTAGCATTCTAGCAAAAAAAATAGCGGAAACTGAATAAAGCTTGTTGACATTGGGTAACCTTCGATAAGAGGGGGAGATCAGCCAAATGTTAACAAGCTTTAAGCTTTCCGCACGATGGGTGAATGCACTGCTGATACTCTTGACGGTTGTGGTGGCCTACGGCACCATAAGGACAATCGCCATATCAAGAGCCCAACTGCCGGCTTCAGGCATCGTAGTGGAAGAGCAGAGTGATTATAAGAAAGCGGATTTGCAGCTCAACATAGCGAGCCCTGCTAACTTGTTTGCCATTAAGCCCGAACAGATAAAGAGAATCCGGGAAGCCGCAAGCAAGAAGGCGGACAAGCAGGCGGACAAGAAGGAAGTCCGCGCTTTAGCTGCTTCGCCGGTTGGCAAGGCTGCGGCGGACGGGATAGCCGACGCCCGGACACTGGACAAGACAACCGGAGCAAATGCAATACTGACACATAAGGCAGTTGATACCGTGCAGGTAACCGCGACCGGCTATACAGCAGGCGTTGAATCAACCGGGAAGAAGCCGGGCATGCGGGGGTACGGCATTACATACTCGGGCGTTAAGGTGAGAAGGGATCATGTGTCGACGATCGCCGCCGATCCAAAGGTGTTTCCGATCGGGACGCTGCTGTATATACCAGGGTACGGCTACGGCGTGGTAGCAGACACGGGTTCCGCGATTAAAGGCCGTAAGATTGACCTTTACTTTGAGACCACCAAGCAGGTATTTAAGCAGTGGGGTAAGCGCAAGGTGCATGTTGATGTGATTAAGATGGGAGACGGCAAGCTGGACGAGGATTGGCTGAAGGAGATCAACCGCGCGGTTTCTGCCGAAAAAACGATTCCGACTGAGTTTATTGCCTCGTAAAAATAAGTCTTTCGTCCTGCCAGGAATTTGGCAGGACGAATTTTCTTTTTCCGGTTTACATGGTATGATAACAATGTATTTACCAGTTTTGTAAACGTTATCATAGCGGGGCGATCAACCAATGTCCAACTGGTTACCGGACGGCGATCTGCCGCCTTTGAGCGCAGAGTCGTCCAAGCAGGAAGCTGTGCTTCGGGAGCTGTACAACCACATGATTCGAGTGGCCTATTCGAAGGTACGGAATAAGTCCGATGCACACGATGTCGTTCAGGATGCATGGGTCAAGATGCTCTCCAATCACGCGACGCTTCGCGAAGAGAGCAAGCTGACGGCATGGGCCAAGGCGATTACCAAGAACGTGGCTCTTAATGTCAACAAGACGGCAGGACGCATCCAGCCCTGCGAGGAATGGCCGTCCGCAGTCGATCACTCGGCTGCGCTAACGGAAGCCGAGCTTATGATGGAAATTTCCGAGCTGCTCGGCGCATTGGACCCGACGACCAGAACCTTGATATTGTACAAGTTCTATTACGGGTTCAAGGACCAGGAAATCGCAGATGTGATGAAGATGCCTGTCGGTACTGTCAAGGCGAAGATTCACCGCACCAAGGAACGTCTGAAGAGAACGGATATTGCGCCCAATATGTAGATATAAGGATCCGCAGCAAGCGGCGCGGCAATCGGATCAATTATTATCACGCTGTGCAAGGGGCTGTCCTGTGCTGGTTCACGGGAGCCCCTTCTTTGTGCTGTGCGTTTTGGGTGGAGCTGTACGCGGGAGCGCACAAGAGAAGGTTATCAGTCAGCGGAAAAGACTTGCTCTCCGTCTCGGGACCGAGGCTGTTTTCAATCGCTCGGCCCTGTGCGGGCAGGGGAGTGTCAGCTATACTAAGTTTATAACGAAGCGGTAAGGGTGATAGCGAATGAATAGAAACGTTGTTAACCGGCTGTTCTGGGGGCTGTTTATCGCAGGTCTCGGTGTGTTGTTTCTGCTGAAGCAGACAGGCTTTTTCCCTGGTTTGGAGCTTGGCAGTCTGATCGGGAAATTCTGGCCGGGTATTCTGATCCTGCTTGGCTTACAGAGCATTATAGACGAACGAAAGCACGGCGGCGGATGGTGGGGAAGCGTTCTGCTCGTGCTGGGCTGTTACTTCCTCGCCCGAAATTTTGGTCTGATCGGATTGTCAATTGGAGATCTGATCCGTGTAGGCTGGCCGGTCATCCTGATTGTTGTTGGGATTAATATGATATTCAAACCAGGCAGAGGGAGCAGGGACCGTACAGATGAGGATTGGAAAGCTTATCCGGATTATAAGGCTGAAGCGCCGGTTCCGCCGGCACCGCCGCTTCACCCGGATCCGTTAGCCAAGAAGGATTTCGAGGAGGAGAACGGTGCTCAAGGCTATAATCAGGGAGTGCCTCCTCATCCGGATGAATTGAACGGGCAGTACGGCAGCAGCCGGGAGAAAGGGTACCGCGATCACGGCCACCAGCATAGCATGGGCCATAATCAGCGCAAGCAGCGTGATGCAGGCGAACGTGTGGAGTGGTGGGATTCCAACCCGAAGACGCAAACAAGATCCGGGTTTATCGGCGACATCCATCTGGGTCAGGATTATTGGGAATTAAAACCGATGAACATCTCTCACTTTATCGGGGATACGGTGATTGATCTGACCAAAGCGCAGATTGCGCCTGGCGAGACGAAGATTACGGTTTCTTCCTTTATCGGTGATGTGAAGGTGTTCGTTCCGAATGACTACGAGATAGGAGTTCAAGTGGTGTCGAGCTCATTCATCGGGGATGCCAAGGTTCTGGACCGCAAGGAAGGCGGTATATTCAGCCATATGAATATCGAGACGCCGCACTATCATGAATGTGACAAGAGAATCCGCCTCGTCGTCAGCTCGTTTATCGGTGATGTGCGTGTGACTAAGGTGGGGTGAAGCGGCGTTGATCGTGAGATTGTGGAGAAGCAGCAAATGGGAGCTCATTCTATTGATGATGAGCTCCTCTCTCCTGTCGCTGGGTGTCTGCGGGGCAGGCTTATATTTTATTCCGCCAGGGACGCCGCTAACCGAAAAATGGCTGGCTGTTGCGGCTGCATTTGTCGTTATCAACCTTGGTTTCGGCTACTGGGCCGGCCGGCGTGTGCAGCGCGGAATTGATTCGCTTCACCTGGCGGTCAAGCAGGTGTCCAGCGGCAATCTGGCAGTCCGGCTGCCTGAAGGAGGAGCCCGGTCCTTTACGGCGACCTTCCGGGAATTTAATGAGATGGCCGCTGCTCTTGAGCGGAAGATGAAGTGGCAGCAGCGGGAGGGTGAGCAGCAGGTCATGCGGGAGGCGGCCTCCAACGAGGCGGCTATTCTGGAGGAGCGCAAGCGCCTTGCGCGGGATCTGCATGATACGGTAAGCCAGCAGCTGTTCGCGATTCACATGGCGGCATCCTCCATGCCGAAGCTGCTGGAGCTCGACCGGGCACGGGCAGACAGTGTGATGCAGCAGCTCATTGATATGTCGTCCATGGCACAGCGGCAGATGAGGGGGTTTATTGCGCAGCTGCGCCCGCTAGAGCTTGAGGGGAGGTCGCTCCAGCAGGCACTTGATAAGTGGTTTCCGGATTACTGCCGCCAGAACAGGCTGCAGGGGGAGCTGAGCTGCCGGGTACAAGGGGAGCTTTCGGAGGCTAAGGAGCATCAGCTGTTCCTGATCATTCAAGAGGCGATGGCTAACGTGGTGAAGCATGCCGGTGCCAACAAGGTAATCCTCAGTTTAATGGAGTATGAACGTAATTATGTCATGACGCTGCAGGATGACGGAGCGGGCTTCCGGGCAGACCAGGTCAAGACTGGTTCTTATGGGCTGTCTACGATGCGTGAGCGCTCACAGAAGCTCGGCGGAGACACTGAGATTCTCAGCAAGCCGGGTTCAGGCACACGGATCAAAGTAACCATCCCGAAATATGAACAAGAGGAGCAGGACGACGATGAGCGAAGCGGATAAGTGGAAGCTGATGATTGTAGATGATCACGATATGGTGAGGGCTGGTCTCCGGACTTACCTCATGCTTGAGCCTAAATTTGAGGTGGTCGCCGAGGCGGGAAGCGGCGAGGAGGCCGTCAAGACGCTGGCGGGCATGCCGGATGAAGGCAAACCGGATGTCGTCCTCATGGATTTGATGATGCCGGGAATGGATGGGGTGGAGACAACCCGTCAAGTGCTTGAGGCTCACCCGCATCTTAAGATCGTGCTCTTAACCTCCTTCCTGGAGGATGAGAAGGTGGTGGCTGCCATTGAAGCCGGCGCGGTCAGCTATGTGCTAAAGACGGTATCGGCTGAGGAGCTTATCTATGCGCTTAATGGCGCGGTTAGGGGAATGCCGGTGATGACCGGCGACGTATCGCAGGCATTAACACGCGGTCTGCGCCAGCGCTCCTCCCAAGGCGCGGATGAGGGGCTGACGGAGCGGGAAAAGGAAGTGCTGTATCTTGTAGCCGAAGGCCGCTCCAATAAGGAGATTGCCGAGGAGCTCCATATCAGCATCAAGACGGTGAAGACGCATGTGAGCAATCTCTTGATGAAATGTGAGCTGGAGGACCGTACCCAGTTAGCCGTGCTCGCCCACCGTAAAGGCTGGATTCGTCCGGTCTGATTACATAAGTGAGGGAGGAGAGGGCATCCTAACCTGTAACAACGCCCGTTAAGGAGAAGAAGCCCATGATTCCACTCTCATCCAGTCTGGAGAACAGCCAACATGAGTTTACGGAAGTAAGAAATTTATTAAAGGACTATAAATTCAGCCTCGGCGGTAATTGGGACTATAAGAGCGGCTTTTTCGACCGGTTTCTTGATGAGGAGGCTCACAAGGTTTGGCTTCGCCTGCCTTTTGAAGTGACCAATGGCAATATTGATGAGGACCGGGAGGAGCTTGATGCCAAAATCCGGTTTGGACAGCCTTTTATCCTTAAGCATGTCTATAACGAAGGGATTGAGCATGACGCAACGCCGCGCGTTTTTGGAGCGCTGTTCGATCAGTTCCAGCATCCGCTTGACCCTGACGCTCCGGTAGAGGATAAATGGCTGCGGAAGGGTGAAGAGGTATTAAGACAGATTGAGCGGGCTGTACCAGGCTGATCGCAGCAGAAGCAATCCGTCAAACGCGGCAAAGGGCCCTGCAGCCCGTCATAACGTACAGTAACAAGGCTATAATCGCCGGCTTCGTTCCGGGGACTATAGCCTTTTTGCCGTTGGGCGGAAGAATCGCTGGCACATCTTGCTATATTAATGATTGACAGGCAATGAGGGTTGTGGTTTACTAGTTTGTGTTGCTAATGATAATCAATATCAATTAGAGGCGATTTTGTAGACAGAAGGGAAGAGGGGCATATTGTTTAGAACAAAGAAGGCATTATTTACTCTTACAGCTTTAATTACGGTCCTGCTGGTTATCGCGGGCTGCGGAGCAGCAAAGCCTGCTGGGACGAACACAGAGGCAAGCCAGACTGCGGCGGAGGGCCAACAGGCCCGGAACAGCCAGGCTGAGCAGCCTGCAGCGGAAGATGCGGTACGTGTTATTGAGCATGCAATGGGCAAGACCGAGATCAAGGGCACACCAACACGTATTGTCACCTTGTACCAGGGAGCGACGGACGTTGCAGTTGCTTTGGGCGTTAAACCGGTGGGCGCCGTTGAATCATGGCTGGAGCAGCCCTTTTACCAATATATCCGCAGCGATCTTGAAGGCGTAACGGTTGTAGGCGAGGAAACGCAGCCCAACCTTGAGGAAATCGCCAAGCTGAAGCCTGATCTGATTATTGCCTCGAAGATGCGCCACGAGGAGATTTACGGGCAGCTGTCCCAGATTGCGCCAACGGTAACGCATGAAACGGTCTATAAATTTAAGGATACCGTTGCATTGATGGGTAATGCGATGAACAAGCAGGAGGAAGCGGATGCGCTCCTGGCCGAATGGGATGCACGCGTAGCGGATTTCAACGGGAAGATCGCCACTAAGCTGGGCGAAGAATGGCCGATTGAAGTCTCTGTCCTTAACTTCAGAGCTGATCATGCGCGTATCTATGTAACAGGCTTCGCAGGCGACATTCTTGATGAGCTTGGATTTGTGCGGTCGGAGCTCCTGCAGAAGGAAGCGGATAACGGCGGGGTTGTGCTGAAGCTTACGGATAAAGAGAGTATTCCGAGCATGAACGCCGACGTGAGCTTTGTGTTCCTGACTGACCCTGGCAGTGATGAAGCGGTTCAGAAGACGTATGAGGAATGGACAGCTCATCCGCTGTGGAATAATCTTGACTCGGTTAAAGCGGATCAAGTGTACCAGATTGATGAAGTAACCTGGAATATGGGCGGCGGCCTGATCTCAGCGAATCTGATGCTGGATCAGCTTTACGAGCATTTCGGGCTGCAAAAATAATACGAACGCAAACGGGTGACAAGGATAGAGGCCGCACAGGCCTTCTATTCTTGTCATTTGCATGAAAAATATAGAAGTGAAAGAGAGAATTATGACACATTTATTCGCTGGCCGCAGAGCTAAAGTTCTAGGCTTAATCCTGGGATTATGCGTTTTTATTGTTTCTTTTATTTCGAGTATCGTTTTTGGCCAGACCCCGATTCCGCTGTCAGCAGCTGCAGATGCCTTTTTCCACTATGACAAAGATTCCACCGAGCATATCATTATAACCACTTCCAGGCTGTCAAGGGCGGTTATCGCGGCGGTAATTGGAGCCAGCTTGGCAATAGCGGGAGCGCTTATGCAAGCGCTGACGAAGAATCCGCTGGCGTCGCCGAGCGTGTTCGGGATTAATTCAGGCGCTGTATTTTGTGTGGTGCTGGGGCTGGCCTTCTTTCCGGTATCGTCTCTGACCCACTATATGTGGTTCGCCTTTGCCGGAGCCGGCCTATCCGCTGTCATGGTCTATTTCCTGGGATCGCTTGGCAGAGACGGCCTGTCACCCTTGAAGATTGTATTGGCGGGAGCGGCCATTAATGCGCTCTTCGTATCCATGTCGCAAGGTCTGCTGGTCATCGGCCAGCAAAATCTGGAGGGAGCGCTCTTCTGGCTGGCCGGCTCTGTCGCGGGACGGTCACTCGATATGCTGGAGCCGATTCTTCCGTTCATGATTGGAGGATGGGCGGTTGCATTAGTAATCGGCCGGCATGTAAATATTCTCAACTCGGGCGATGACATTGCCAAAGGCCTGGGGCAGCGGACCATTGCAGTCAAGGCTGTAATGGCGCTTGTTATTATTGTCCTGGCAGGGGGCTCTGTTGCAGTTGGCGGTTCAATCGGCTTCATCGGGCTGGTCGTGCCTCATATCGTCCGGGGATTAGTGGGAACGGATTATCGCTGGGTGATCCCGTACAGCCTGTTCATCGGGGCAAGCCTGCTTCTGCTGGCGGATGTTGCCGCGAGGTTTATCATAATGCCTCAAGAGGTGCCTATTGGTGTTATGACAGCGATTATCGGAACCCCGTTCTTCGTCTATATCGCACGCAGGGGGTTCGGTAAGGGATGAATAAATACATAACGCTTCGCGCACGGTCGGGAAGCTTCTCTCTGCTGCTTGAGAAGAGAGCCATTATTGTTTTGCTTATACTAGCCGGTCTGTCTTGTCTGCTTGTTATAGCCGGATTATCGGTCGGAAGCTCTCTGGTCTCTCCGCTGGAGGTGATCCTGCATCTGGCTGGGGCGGGTACAGGTGAACATGCCTTTGTCATTGAGACGCTGAGATTGCCGCGCATTCTGCTTGCCATGCTTGTCGGGGGAGCGCTTGGCGTATCGGGCTTAATCCTGCAGGGGATAATCCGGAACCCGCTTGGTTCTCCGGATATTATCGGCGTTACGGGAGGCGCTTCGTTAGCTGCCGTTATATTCATTACTTGCTTCGCGGGTGGGGTTAGCATGGACTGGCTCCCTCTGGCTGCAATTGCCGGAGCAGCCTGCATGTCTTCGTTGATCTATCTCCTGTCATGGAAGAAGGGCGTGACCCCGATCCGGCTAGTCCTTATCGGAATTGGCATGGCTGCAGCCGCTAGCGCAATGACAACGATGATGATCGTGCTCGGTGATACCTACTCGACAGCCCAAGCATACCTCTGGCTGACCGGAAGTGTATACGGGGCAGATTGGGTGGATGTCCGGTCTATGCTGCCCTGGGTACTCCTGTTCATCCCCCTTGCCTTGTTCTTCTCCAAGACGGCTAATGCCCAGGAAATGGGCGATCAGGTTGCTGCAGGGATAGGCGTGAAGGTACAGCTGCACCGGTTCGTCCTGCTGTTTATCAGTGTTGCGCTCGCTGGATCAGCTGTCGCCTTTGCCGGGGGCATTGCGTTCGTAGGCTTGATTGCGCCTCATATTGCCAGGAAGCTGGTTGGACGGTCCTTTGGCAGCCTCGTGCCGGTCTCGGCGCTAGTTGGAGGAATGATCGTGTGTTTGGCCGATATTGTGGCTAGGACGGCCTTTCTGCCGCTTGATCTTCCGGCGGGGATATTTGTCTCCGGTATTGGCGCTCCCTTCTTTATATACCTGCTCTATCGTAACCGTCACCAATAATGCATAGGAGAGGTGTCTGACTATGGCTGTTCTGGAAACTCAAGCTTTAACGCTGTCATATGGGGGCAGTCCCATCATTGATAACCTGGATTTAACGATTCCGAAAGGCGAAATCACCGTCTTCGTGGGGAGCAACGGATGCGGCAAATCCACGCTGCTCAGGTCAGCCGCACGGCTGCTTAAGCCGGCTAAAGGGGCGGTTCTCCTGGACGGAAAAGAAATCGGCAGGCTGCCTACCAAGGAAGTGGCCCGAAATATTGCGATCCTGCCGCAGGGCCCGATTGCTCCGGAGGGTTTAACCGTCCACCAGCTTGTAAAGCAGGGAAGGTATCCGCACCAAAGCTGGCTTCAGAATTGGTCTGAAGAGGATGAATATAGAGTGAACAAGGCCATGGTAGACACGAATATACAAGATTATGCCGATAAGCCGGTCGATTCCTTGTCGGGCGGCCAGCGCCAGCGGGCATGGATTGCCATGACCTTGGCCCAAAATACCGATATTCTTCTCCTTGATGAGCCCACGACCTATTTGGACCTGACGCATCAAATTGAAATACTGGACCTGCTGTTTGAGCTCAATGAGCAGGAGCAGCGGACCATTGTAATGGTGCTTCATGATTTAAATCTTGCGGCGCGGTATGCGCATTATATGGTTGCTATTCATAACGCTGCGATCTACGCGCAGGGAAAGCCGGAGGATATTATGAACCGGGAAATGGTCCGGACGGTATTTGGCATGGAGTGTGAGATCATGAAGGACCCCTTGTTCGGCACGCCTGCTTGCATTCCTCATGGCAGGGGGAGGAAGCTGACAAGTGAACATCAGGATGCCCTCATCGTTTAGTGCCGCTGAATGGCGCATACTGACTGAGGACTATCGTCTGACCAAGATGAGCTCGCCAGACCGGTCTTTGTCTGTGCCTTCCCTTGATTTGCTGGATACCAATCGCTGCCGGTCCTATATGGAGGGGGCAGCAGAGATTTTCGGAACCACTGTCATCGCGGCTGCGGCGTCACAATTTTCCAAGCGTTATGCTTACATGACGATGGCATCCGGGTTGTACGCGATGACGATGTTTGATAAAGCACTGGATTACAGCCTCGAGAATTGCCGCATTGAATCCGTATACCAGGGAAGCTCCTGGCTTCCCGAGGTGAGATTAAGCGATTGGCAGGTCAGCAGTCCGGCGGCTGAAGGGCGTAAGGAATGGCGCGATCAGGTCGTTAGCCGCATATTCGCCGGCAATATAGCCAAGGTGTGGCGGTCTATTGCGGCAGCAGCTCGAATTCCGGCATCGACTCTATGGGAGAATATGGCCATATCGGTATATTGGTTATATGAGAAGCGTATGGTAGAGGGCGCGGATGAAAGCGGACTGCGGCGGATTGAAGAAGACCTCCGGTATTTGCTTGAGGAAGCGCCGGCCGAGCTGTTTGGTGAGCGCGAGAATCCCCTCATGAAGTATAACAACGCCGAAACAGTCATCTCATCCTCTGGCGAGCCAAAGCGCAAACGGAGAACCTGCTGTCTGCTATACAAGGTTTCCGGCTCCTCTCCCTATTGTGTGACATGCCCCCTGGCAGGAAAATAATGATTCAACAGGCCAGCAGCTTGCTCGGCCTTTTTGCATTGCTCTAAACGAGCAGTTCCTTCCAGCAGGAGGCCTTCAACGAATGGCTAGTTCTAAATTTATGCTTGGCAGGCCGGATTTCCTTTTTTTATTTCTGTTTAAATCTTTTTTAAGATTGGTTTAATGTAGAATGTGCATGATAGTAATACACAATCATTCCGTGTTGAATCTTATCTTACAACCGGATTAAGGATATAAGGAGGAGAAGAGCATGGACGATCAGAACAAGAAAAATCCTTATGATGACTTCTTTCGGGGAGAAGAGGAAGACGGGCGCCAGCGTTCAGAGAAGCCGGAGTCAGAGCAAACGGAGAAGCCGTCTTATTATTATTCATATGGTCCCTTCAAGTCAGCAGCCTATGATAACGAACAGCCACAGGCAAGAACGGAGACCTCCGAGCTGCAGCGCAGGGATTCCGCAGAAAGCTCCCAGAATGCTGTGGAGGTTACACCGCCAAAGCCTGTTCCCCACTATACCCAGGCTCCACCTGTCGGGGGGAAGGGCGGATGGCAGCTGAAGGAAAAGCGCCGCTCGTCCTGGAAGCCGATGTTCGCTTCCTTTATGGCGGGAGTCCTAGTACTGGGCGGGCTGATGGTTACAGCCGACTATCAGAACTGGTTCACGCCTGAACAGGCTATTGTTGCACAGTCGGGAGAGAGCGGTTCCGGGGCGCTTGCCAACTCCCAGGGGAGCAGCACGGTATCCAACGCACTCGATATCGTACGGCCCAACAATATTGCAAAGGTATTCGAGCAGTCAAGTCCTGCAGTGGTGAAGATTGAAACGTATATGCAGAGCCGTGGCAGCAGCGGCGGCACACTGTTTGAGGATCCGTTCTTCCGCCAGTTCTTCGGAGACAACTTTACGGCTCCGACTCACCCGGAGGCGAACAATGGCAGCCAATTAGTGCCAAGCGGACTTGGTTCCGGATTTTTCTTCGATGAAACAGGCTATATCCTGACCAACCAGCACGTAATCGGCAATTCAGAACAAATCAAGGTAACGGTTCAGGGTTATGACCAGCCCTTGGAAGCTAAGCTTCTCGGCTCAAGCTACGAGCTTGATCTGGCCGTCCTGAAAGTGGAAAGCGACAAGGCATTCCCAACGCTCAAGCTGGGTGATTCCAGTGCTATCAATATTGGGGACTGGGTAGTTGCCATCGGTAATCCGAATGGATTCGACCATACGGTTACCGTCGGTGTATTGAGTGCGAAGGAACGCCCGATCAGCATCCCGGACACGGAAGGAACGCGCAACTACGAGCATCTGCTGCAAACAGACGCATCCATTAATCCGGGCAACTCCGGCGGTCCGCTGATTAATCTGAACGGTGAAGTGATCGGCATCAACACCGCTGTAAGCACACAGGCCCAGGGCATCGGCTTTGCGATCCCGACAAGCACTATCCTTGAAGTGCTTGATAACCTGAAGAATAACAAGGAAATTCCGAAGGAGCCGGTACCGTTTATCGGTGCGACGCTTGGTGATATCAATGAACAGATCGCGGCAGAGCTTGGTCTTGACACGACCAAGGGAGCGATCGTCTCGAATATTACGTACAAGTCGCCTGCTTATATTGCAGATCTGCGCCAGTATGATGTGATCACCGGCATGGATGGCACAAATTACGACACAAAAGAAGGACTAATCGCCGCTATCCAGAAAAAGAATGTAGGCGATACAGTAACCTTGCATGTCATCCGCAACGGACAAAAGATTGATCTGGATGTTGTCATCGGCAATAAGAACGATTTCAATATACCCGGATAACCGGCAGTAATTGCGGAGCGCAGGCAGGCTGATAAGGCCTGTCTGCGCTTCTTGCTATGAGAGGAACATTTAGGGGGAAGCGGAATGAGACCTAGGATTTTGGTTGTGGACGATGATGAGAAGATCACTTCGCTGTTAAGACGCTCGCTTGCGTTCGAGGGCTATGAGATTATGACGGCCAATGACGGCTTGAGCGGGCTGAAGACGATGCTGACGAGCGAGCCGGATATGGTTGTGCTCGATGTGATGATGCCGAATGTGGATGGCTGGGAAGTATGCCGGCGGATCAGAGAGAGCGGGAGCACCGTGCCGATTCTGATGCTGACAGCGAAGGATGAGATCAAGGACCGGGTCAAGGGACTTGATATGGGTGCTGACGATTATCTGGTTAAGCCGTTCGCGCTGGAAGAGCTGCTGGCAAGAGTCCGCGCACTGCTGCGCCGCAAATCGGATAAGGCGGATACGGGTGCGGGCAGACTGGTATTTGAAGACCTGGTGCTTGATATTGATTCGCGCGAAGCGATCCGTTCGGGCAGAGCCTTTGACCTGACAAGCAAGGAGTTTGACCTGCTGCATCTGTTCATGCAGAATCCCCGCCGCGTCCTGGCAAGGGAGACCATCATGGAGAAAATATGGGGCTATGATTACAGCGGGGAGTCCAATGTGCTGGAGGTATATATTGCCATGCTCCGGCAGAAGACGGAAGAGGGAGGAGCCAAGCGGCTTATCCAGACGGTAAGAGGTACAGGTTACGTGCTTAAAGGGGAGAATGGCTGATGTCGATCAGGCTGCGTCTTACCCTGTGGTACTCCGGCATACTGGCCGTTACGATGGTCATCCTCGGCACGGCTATCTACTTCTTCGTCAACTACAACACGTACGGAGACATTAAGGAGCAACTGAAGAATCAGGCTCAGAAGATCCGTGCTGTGCCGATCAGTAATCTTGATATCGTGCCTTTCGTCAGCCTGCAGTATGAGGGTGTCTTCATCCAGTTCGTCAATTACAATACCCAGGAAGTATTTCCGTTATCGGATACGATCCGCCGGTTTCAGCTTCAGCTTCCGTACCCGGCCAAACCTTCCGGATTGAAGGAAGGCTTTGCCGATATGATGGTCGAAGGCTATCACTTCTTGTCCTATCAGGTACCGCTGCGTATGGAGGCGGATGGCGAGGTCGTCGGTCTTATTCAGGTAGCTTATTATACCGAACAGCAGGAGCAGTATTTGAGCAGCCTGCGAACCATATTAGTGTTCACATCCATCGTGGCGATCTTTCTGGCCTTTACCCTGGGCCTGTTCCTGGCCCGCAAGGCGCTGCGGCCAATCGAGGATGTCATCCGTGCAACCAACCGGATCGAGAACGGCTCGAATCTCAGCGTGCGAATTCCCCGCGGCGCCCCTAATGATGAGCTGGGGCAGCTAACAGATACGCTCAACGGTATGCTGGGGCGGCTGGAGAAGACTTATAATGACCTTGCTGATGCCTACAAGACGCAGCGAAGGTTTGTTTCCGACGCATCTCATGAGCTGCGGACGCCGCTGACTACAATCCGGGGCAATATTGACCTGCTGGAGAAAATGTGGCGGCCCGAGCTGTCCGAAGCCTCCGCCGTATCAGAAGGTGATGGCGGCAGGGGAGTGGTGCTGAGCCCTGACCGGGCAGAGTTGTCGCTGGAAGCGATGAGAGATATATCGGATGAGGCGAAGCGGATGAGCCGCCTGGTGGCCGATATGCTATCCCTTGCACGTGCGGATGCGGGTTATGAGATGGAGAAGGAGCCTGTTGAGCTCCTGCCGCTTGTTGAAGAGGTCGCCCGCCGGGCGAACCTGCTTCCGCGCAGAGCGGACTGGCAGATCGGGGACCTGTCGCCCATTGAGGATATCCAGGTTATGGGGAATGCGGACTACCTGCGTCAGCTGATTTTCATATTCGTCGAGAATGCATTCAAGTATACGGCGGAAGGATATGTGGAGCTGAGAGCGGTCCGGGTAGATGGCCAAGCAGGGTTAATCGTTCAGGATACCGGGATCGGCATGGACAACGACGAGGTGCCGCATATCTTCGAGCGGTTCTACAGGGCGGATGAATCACGCGGCAAAACGGCGGGAACGGGACTCGGGCTTTCCATTGCCAAGTGGATTATTGACGAGCATGGGGGCTCGGTTGAGGTGAAGACACGCGAAGGAGAAGGAACGACCTTCATCGTGTGGCTGCCGGTATTCTTTCCTCCAAAGGACGATTCAGGTATAATGAAGGAGCCGGACCAACACTAGCGGGTTAGGGCAGAAAGCGGGTGTACGATGGAAATTGTGAAAATTTCTCCCCGCGGCTACTGCTATGGTGTCGTAGATGCCATGGTGCTTGCGCTGCAAGCAGCGAAAAATATGGATTTGCCGCGGCCTATTTATATTCTCGGAATGATTGTTCATAACAAGCATGTAACAGACGCCTTCGAACAGGAAGGCATCATCACGCTTGACGGCGAGAACCGTCTTGAAATACTGGAGAAGATTGAGCAAGGAACTGTCATCTTCACCGCACATGGCGTATCGCCAGAGGTCCGCCGCAGAGCGGAGCAGAAGGGACTGGCTGTCGTGGATGCGACCTGCCCGGATGTGACCAGAACGCATGATCTGATCCGTGATAAGGTGGCTGAGGGCTACGAGATCGTCTATATCGGGAAGAAGGGACATCCTGAGCCGGAAGGTGCGATTGGAATCGCACCGGAGCATGTCCACCTGATCGAGCGGGAGGAAGAGATTGCCCGTCTAGAGCTGGGAGACGCCAAGATTCTGATTACCAACCAGACGACCATGTCGCAGTGGGATATCCGTCACCTGGTAAACAAGCTCGTAGAGAAGTTTCCGGGCGCAGAAGTCCATAATGAGATTTGTCTGGCAACGCAGGTAAGGCAGGAAGCGGTCGCCGGGCAGGCGGGACAGGCACAGCTGTGTATTGTCGTTGGCGATCCGCGAAGCAATAACTCGAACAGACTGGCACAGGTATCCGAAGAGATATCAGGCGTGAAAGCATACCGGGTTGCGGATGTGACCGAGATCCGCCGGGAATGGCTGGAGGGGATTGACCGCGTAGCGGTAACCTCAGGAGCTTCGACGCCGACTCCTATAACGAAGGAAGTCATCACCTATCTGGAGCAGTATGACCATGCGAACCCTGAAACATGGGAGGCAAGGCGCACAGTGAACATGAAGAAGCTGCTGCCGACCCTTCGGGAGAAGACAGCGAGCCAGACAAAATAGCAAATGAGAAAAGACGGTTGACGATCAGCCGTTTTTTTTGTATAGTTGCTTTAATAGATAAAAGCATAAAAGCATGAAAGCTTGAAAGCATATAAGCGTTTAAGTGAAAAAGGGAGAGATGAATATGATCGTAATCACGAAGCCGGAAGTAACCGAAGAGCGGATTAATGAAATTGCAGGCCATATCCTCAGGGCAGGCGTTCAGCCGCATGTTTCCCGCGGCACGGACCGCACCGTCATTGGCATTATCGGACAGGCGGATCCGGCACTGGCTGAGCATCTCCGTTCCATGAAGGATGTCGAGAATGTCATCAAGATCTCGAAGTCTTACAAGCTGGCTAGCCGCGATTTCCATCCGGATGATACGGTCATTGACATCAAGGGCGTGAAGATTGGCGGAGACAACCTGGTTGTCATGGGCGGTCCATGTGCCGTTGAATCCCCAAGGCAGATCGACGAGATCGCACGTCTGGTCAAGAATGCGGGCGGCCAGGTGCTGCGGGGCGGGGCGTTCAAGCCGCGTACCGGGCCGTACAGCTTCCAGGGCATTGGTGTGGAAGGGCTCGTCATGATGGCGGAAGCTGGCCGCAAGCATGGGCTGCTGACGATTACCGAGGTCATGACACCCGAGTACGTGGACATCTGTGCCGAGCATGCGGACATCCTGCAGGTCGGAACGCGCAACATGCAAAACTTCGATCTGCTGCGCAAGCTGGGCTCAATCCAGACACCGGTTCTGCTTAAGCGCGGCTTCAGCGCCACTTATGATGAGTTTCTGAATGCGGCGGAATATATTCTGGCGGGCGGAAACCCGAACGTCATGCTTTGTGAGCGCGGCATCCGGACCTTTGAGTCCTATACCCGCAATACGCTGGATCTGGCTGCGATTCCGGTGCTGCAAAGCCTCAGCCATCTGCCGGTTATATCGGACCCAAGTCACGGAACGGGACGCCGCGAGCTTATCGAACCGATGGCGAAGGCGTCAGTAGCGGCAGGAGCGAACGGTCTGATTATCGAGATGCATACCGATCCCGACAACTCTTCGACAGGCGACGGGGTGCAGTCCTTGTTCCCAGACCAGTTCGCAGCTCTCTTGAAGGACCTGGAGAAGCTCGCCGAGGTCGTGGGCAAGAGGTTTAACACGGTGAAAGAGCCGCAGGAAGCATTTGCCGTCTGGACTCGTTAACGTTCGGAAATGAATGAACCGGCAGCTGAAGGGGTGGATAAAATTCCCATACCCCTTCGGCTGCTTTTTGTCATGAGCCGAAAGCCATGATCTTTTTATGAATAAACGCTCAAAAGTGTGAGCATACCTGACATGCGCGCAAAAAATACCTGACATAGCTATTGACGACTGGCAGCGGCTGGTTCTATAATAACGACAGGTTTCAAGAAAAAAGTAGAACGATCTGAGTTCTAACTTACGCAAATGTTCGGAAATGGAGGAAATTCAAGATGTCAGTTCAAAATGTTTTGAACACGATTAAAGAAAACAGCATCCAGTTTGTCGATTTCCGTTTCGTAGATCTTGCGGGACGTGCGCACCATATTACGCTTCCTGCGACTGAGGTGGACGAGGATACCTTCGTTAACGGCGTTGCGTTTGACGGCTCTTCGATCGCGGGCTTCCGCGGCATTGAAGAATCCGACATGGTTATGATGCCGGATACGGAAGCTGCTTATGTTGATCCTTTCACAGATCATCCAACACTCAATATCATGTGTAACATTCACACGCCTGACGGCGACCGTTACGAGCGCGACCCGCGCAGCATCGCCCAGAAGGCTGAAGAATACCTGCAGAAGTCCGGTGTTGGTACGGCTGCATTCTTCGCACCGGAATCCGAATTCTTCATCTTTGACGACGTTCGCTACGAAAGCTCGATGCATACGTCTTCCTTCACGGTTGATTCCGAAGAAGCGGCTTGGAACACGAACCGCAAGGAAGAAGGCGGAAACCTTGGCTTCAAGGTTGGCGTAAAGGGCGGCTATGTGCCGGTTGCACCAATCGATACGCAGCAGGATATCCGTTCCGAAATGGTACGCCTGATGCAGGAATCCGGCCTTCGCGTTGAGCGTCATCACCATGAAGTTGCTACGGCCGGCCAGGCTGAAATCAACTTCCGGTTTGATACGCTGACCAAAACAGCTGATAATCTTCTGAAATATAAATACATCGTACACAACGTTGCCCGTCAATACGGCAAAACAGCTACCTTCATGCCGAAGCCGCTGTTTGGTGACAACGGCAGCGGAATGCACGTTCACCAGTCGATCTTCAATGGCGACACTCCGCTGTTCTGGGAGAAGGGTGCCTATGCTAACCTGAGCAAGATGGCCCTGAACTATATCGGCGGCATTCTGCATCACGCGCCGGCGCTGATCGCGCTGACGAACCCGTCGACCAACTCCTTTAAGCGTCTGGTTCCAGGCTATGAGGCACCGGTTAACCTGGTATTCTCGAAGGGCAATCGTTCCGCAGCTGTCCGTATTCCGGTTGCTGCTGTAACGCCAAAAGGCTGCCGGATCGAGTTCCGTACACCGGACTCCACGGCTAACCCTTATATCTCGTTCGCAGCTATGCTGCTTGCTGGCCTGGACGGCATCAAGCGCGGTATCGACCCGACTGCACTGGGATATGGACCGTTCGATAAGAACATCTATGACCTTTCCGACGAAGAGAAGAGAGAAATCCGCAGCGTTCCAGGCACTCTGGACGAAGCGCTTGATGCTCTGGAAGCGGACTATGAGTTCCTGACAGAGGGCGGCGTTTTCACGAAGGACTTCGTTGAAAACTATGTTTCCTTGAAGCGCGCTGAAGCTAAAGCTGTATCGATCCGTGTTCATCCGCACGAATACAGCCTGTACTACGACTGCTAATTCCAGCACTTATACATGCCAAGAGCTCCCGTTTCGGCGGGAGCTCTTTGTTTAACTGTGATTATTCAGACAGCGGAGACCGGTGAATGATCGAGTACATCGGGGGTTGTCCCAGCCGGCTTTCATAGAGAACGGCTTCCTGTGCGCGCCAGGATACAGAGAGCTCCGGCAGACCCGCCAGCATATGATCGCTGCTCCAGCGGTCCTTGCCCTTGTATTTGCGGGCAATGGTCAGATGCGGGTGGAAGGAGCGCTTCTCTGGCTTGAAGCCCGCCTGCTGTTCCAGTGCAGAGGCCAGTCTGGCGTGAAGGGCTTCGAGCTCGGGGACGGGCTGGCTGATTCCTGCCCAGAGAATAGACGGGCTTCCCGGCGGACCAAATACGCCGTAGCCTTCAAGATTAATCATGAACGGGCTGCTGTCCGATGCGGCCTGGTCCAGCGCCGAGCGTATGTCATTCACCTTCCCTGCAGGCATCTCGCCGAGGAAGTGCAGGGTAATATGCCAATCCATCGGGTGCGGCCACCGTTCAAAGGCGAGTCGGCTCTTCCATCCGGGAAGAAGACGCTCCAGCTCCTGGCGAACCGTCTCAGGTACCGCTATGCCAGTGAATAAGCGCACAGATTGTTTCATGTAAATTCCCCTTTGTCAATGTCATATTTACTTGAAGCATATCACTAAACTTGCTATCATAACCATATCCTATACAGAAAGCCAGGGGTGGAAACGTGACTAACCGTGCATACAATTTCAATGCAGGACCTGCGGCACTTCCATTGGAGGTACTGCAGCAAGCACAAGAGCAATTCGTTGACTATCATGGGGCAGGCATGTCTATTATGGAAATGTCTCACCGCAGTGCCGCGTACGAGCAGGTCAACAACGAGACACAGGCTTTGCTTCGCGAGATGTACGGCATTTCGGATAATTACCATGTTCTGTTCCTGCAGGGCGGAGCTAGTACGCAGTTTGCCATGTTCCCGATGAACCTGCTTGCACCTGATCGTGTTGGCGCTTATGTAATGACCGGCAGCTGGGCGGACAAAGCGCTGAAAGAGGGCAAGCTGATCGGTGAGACAGCAATTGCTGCATCCTCGGAAGCGGACGAGTACCGCCGGATTCCCGCATTATCCGATATTGTAATCCCGGAGCGCGCGGCTTATGTACATATTACATCCAATGAGACCATTGAAGGCACGCAGTTCCAGGCCTTCCCGGATACAAAGGATGTCCCGCTGATCGCGGATATGTCCAGCGATATTCTGAGCCGTCCGGTCGATATCAATAAATTCGGCATGATCTACGCAGGTGCTCAGAAGAACCTGGGACCTTCTGGTGTTACCGTTGTTATTATCCGCAAGGATCTGGCAGAATCATCACCCAAGACACTGCCTACGATGCTGCGTTACGACACGCATGCCAAGAACAATTCCCTGTATAATACACCGCCATCCTTCTCGGTATTCATGGTTAATCTCGTATTGAAGTGGATTCAATCGAAGGGCGGAGTAGAGCAGGTTGCCGAATTGAACCGCGCCAAGACGAACCTGATCTATAATGCCATTGACCAAAGCGGCGGCTTCTACAAAGGCTTCGCTCATACGGACAGCCGTTCGATGATGAACGTAACCTTCCGCATCCACAGTGAAGAGCTGGAGAAGCAGTTCGTGAAGGAATCGGAGCAGCAGGGCTTTGTTGGTCTGAAGGGTCACCGCAGCGTCGGCGGTCTAAGAGCTTCGACTTACAATGCGGTTACACATGAGAGCTGCCAGGCACTGGCTTCCTTCATGGCAGACTTCCAGAAACGGAACGGCTAATCGGACTTTTATAGTAAGTTACTATAGGCAAGACAGAGAGAAGACCGCCCGGCTGCCAAGCAGCAGGGCGGTCTTTCGCGAGAGGAGCGCAGCCAATAATCAGGCATGCGTCAAGTCTTTTACCTGGGGACCGGTCAGCTTGTAGCCGACGTTGCGAACTGTCATAATATATTCCGGGGTACGGGCATTCTTCTCGATCTTGTCGCGAAGATGACTGATATGAACATCCACAATACGGGTATCGCCCAGAAAGTGATAATCCCATACGCCGTGAAGCAGCTGCTGGCGGCTAAGTACTTTACCGCGGTGCTTGCACAAGAAGAGGAGAAGCTCAAATTCCTTAGGCGTTAGATCGATCAGATTGCCGTCGAGACGGACCTCACGCTGCTCGGCATGAATGCTCAGACGTCCGATCTCATGAACAGGGCCATCTCCGGTGGCCGGAAGCTGCTGGACGCGGCGAAGGATTGCCTGGATGCGGGAGATCAGTTCCTGCGGGCTGAACGGTTTGGTCATGTAATCATCGGCGCCATTATCAAGGCCGGCAATCTTGTCTGTCACATCCTGCAGCGCTGTCAGCATCACGATCGGCACCGCGTTGTTCTGTTCACGGAGCTCCCGGCAGACCTGTATGCCGTCCATCTTGGGCAGCATAAGGTCGAGCACAATAAGGTCGGGGCGAAACGGCTTCAGCATATCGAATACGGCCTCTCCGTCATGAACACAGCGTACATCATAGCCTGCAAGCTTTAAATTAAACTCAATGAGCATGGAAATGGATGGTTCATCGTCGACGACTAATATTTTCTTCTTCACTCTGATTCTCCTTTGCCGACTTTAGTAATCCTATTATGTACGCTGACCTTATGCGAAAGATTAAGTAAAAGTAAAACGAGTGTAAAATATCCGAACATCTGGAATTTTAAGAGGGAAATTTGAGGAGGAACTGCGTTTGGCATTTCATATCGTATTGGTAGAGCCGGAAATTCCGGCTAACACGGGCAATATAGCCCGTACATGTGCGGCGACGGGGGCACATCTGCATTTGGTTCATCCGCTGGGCTTCCTGACGGATGACCGCACACTGAAACGGGCCGGGCTGGATTACTGGCATGCTGTGCATGTGGAGCATCATGACTCTTTCGAAGAAGTTCGGCAGGCTAACCCGGAGGGCAGGTTCTTTTTTGCGAGCACCAGGGCCTCCAAGCGTTATTCAGATTTCGAGTTTCGGGACGGGGACTTCTTTGTGTTCGGAAAGGAAACCAAAGGCCTCCCGCAGGAGCTGCTGGACCGCAATCTTGAAACCTGCCTGAGAATTCCAATGACCGGCGATGTGAGATCGCTAAACCTGTCGAATTCGGCAGCTATCGTTTTATTCGAGGCATTTAGACAGACGAACTTTGCCGGGTTGGATTAGAATTGCTGGAAATTCAGGTCTGAAATACCTGCAAAATCAAGTCTTTAGGCCAGCAAATAGCACCCTGGTTGCAGGATATTAAGAAAAAACGAAAGTTGGGGAGGAAAAGCAAGTTAGCCCACGAACTCTATAGAGCCTAGGTTTCTACACATGTAGTTGACAAGGAACAAGGAATACAGGAGAGGTGATACATTTGAAACCGGCTGGTGTCGTTCGTAAGGTAGACCAATTGGGCCGTATCGTACTGCCCAAATCGCTTCGCAAGAGGTATCAGATGAATGAAGGGGACCCTGTCGAAATTCTGGTTCAAGGGGACCACATTATTTTGGAGCGTT
Source organism: Paenibacillus sambharensis (assembly GCF_003233845.1). Taxonomy (GTDB): domain Bacteria; phylum Bacillota; class Bacilli; order Paenibacillales; family Paenibacillaceae; genus Paenibacillus_I; species Paenibacillus_I sambharensis. Next base: position 76,746 of record NZ_QKRB01000053.1, on the reverse strand, counting down.
ACCGTCCAAGATGTGTATTTTGCGGTGCAATGGATGAGGTTCGTGAATTTAAAGACCGTTACCTGTGCTCATCCTGCATCACCGACATGACGCAGCTCCGCAGAGGTTGATTAAGGCTTAGTGAAATAGTAAGGTATCGTATGCCTTCTTCGGCTTCCGGCTGAAGAGGGCATATTTGTTATCCGGACGGGAAGCTGGCACTGGCTTGAGGTTCTTGAAAAACAAACCGGCTGCTCCTTGAAGGAGCAGCCGGCTGCACACGCGCATTAGAGACCTTTGGTCTTGTCATCGTTATACGACGACGTCAGAATAGCGAGGACGAACAGGACCATAACGGTCATGATGATGATAAAGTTAACGCTCATTCTGTACACCTCCAATGATTGCTTATATTATACCCAAGCCCAGCCAAAAAGAAAACGAAGCAAATTGTGAACAGATTGTTACAAAGAGCTGATTGTGAGATTAATCATGGACGTTTTTGCGGTATTGTCCTGGCGATACCCCGGTCTGCTTCTTGAAGACCTTGCTAAAGTATTTATCATCGCTGTATCCAACCATGCCGGCGACATCGGTAATGCGGAGCTCGGCGTTGCCAAGCAGAAGCTTAGCCTTATCCATCCGCATCCGCTCCACGTATTCGGATAGTGTCGTTCCTGTCTCCTGTCTGAACCGGCGCGAAATGTATTCTCTGCTCAAATAAAATTTGCTCGCAACAGCAAACAATGACAGATCATCATTGATATTCTGTTCAATGTACTGCAGGATGTCATTGATCACATTGCGCTCGGAGCGCTTCTTCGCAGCCATTGTTTCGGCTAAGGCAACTGTATGGCGCAGTATAGCTTGTTCGGTTTCGCGCAGCGAGAATTTGCCATCGTCTTGGAAGGCAGCGGGAAACTCTGCAGTCTTGGGGATGGAATCAGAATTGTCGGCCAAGGATTGCGTCCACCTGCTGTAGAGGAGACGGTATTCCTGCTGCCAGCTCTCCACATCGGCCGGAGTCAGTATGGTCATGGCAGCCGCTTCACTGGACCAGCGCCGGATAGCGGCGGCGATTTCTGTCTCACTGCGGCTTAGAATGGCAAGGCGTACGGCTTCTTCGATATCACTGAGATGCGGCCTCTTGCCAGCAGGGGGAAGCAGCTTGTCATAGAAGTGCAGGAATTGATTCCCGTCTAGGAGATTGCGTCTATGAAGCGCTTCTCTTGCTTCACGGGCGGATTGCTTGAGGCCTGACGGGAATGCCTGAACACCACCCGTGCCAAAATGCAGCCGGGCGCCCATCGTTGCGGCGAGAGCATCCTGCAGCTCACGAAGCCGGCGCTCAAGCATGGATAGGCCGTCCCACAGTACGACATAAACAGCATCACTTTGGCTGGGAATCCGGAAGGCGTAGCCGGACTTCCAGTTCAGTCTGACGAAGTCGTTCAGTATATTCGTCATGGCGAAGGCGATCAGCTCCCTGTCCTCGCGGAACCGCTTGACCAGGAGAGGAGGGAGCGGTTCCAGCGAGCAGATCACGGCCCGGCACGTGGTGCCGCCGGAAGGGATGCTGAATTCCGCGCTGACCTGCTCGATCAGCTGAACGGGGATCGACGAGTCGGAGGCCATGCGCGTAAACACGTTATCCCAGTACACAGGCTTGAACTGATTCCGCTCTATATTCTCGGCGGACTGCTTAAGCTTATCCTCCCTTGACTTGCGTGCCGCTTCAACGGATTTGCGGACGGACTCATTCAGCTGATCCGGATCTAGCGGCTTCAGAAGATAGTCGGAACCGCCATACTTGATAGCATGGCGCATGTAATCAAAGTCACTGTAGCCGCTGATGACGATGATCTTGATGTCAGGGTAATGTCCGGCTATCCACTCGAGCAGTGCCCGTCCGTCAGAGATCGGCATGTGCATATCTGTCAGCACAAGCTCGGGCCGGTGTTCGACGATCATCTGTTTGGCTTGTTCCCCATTGTCGGCCTCCAGCTGCCTTGTGATCCCATAGCTGTTCCAGTCAACCAGCAGCTTGACGGCTTCGCGCGCATGCTGCTCATCATCCACAATCAATATGTTCATTCCTGTTCCTCCTTGCTGCCGGGCAGCTGCAGGATAACCCGCAGTCCGCCTGCCCCCTTCTCGTAATTGCCGGGCTGTTCAAGCATAATATCAGCTTCCGGTCCGCTGTATAAGCGCATCCTGGTCATAACATTAACAAGGCCTATATGCTCGTCAAGCCACTGCTCGTGCTCATTAACCCGTGCAATCCGAAGGGCATCTCTCACCTGACCAAGACGCCTTTCCGTCATACCCGGCCCGTCGTCCTCTACCGTAAGCTGCAGGAGGTCTCCTATGATCCTGGCGGTGATCGAGATATGAATCCTTCCTCCGGCGGGATCGAAGCCATGCTTGAAGGCATTCTCCACAAGCGGCTGAACCAGCATGCGCGGCACTTTCACCGCAGCGGCCTTGTCCTGAATGTCATATTGAACGGTGACCTTGTCGCCGAAGCGCTGCTGCTGCAGGGCGAGATAGGCTTTGACATGCTCAAGCTCATCATGGACGGTTACCGGCTGATCCGAGGTGCTCATCGAGTACCGCATCATTTTGGCCAGCTGTGCAATAAGCGTATAAACCTTAGGCGCTTGATGCTGCAGGGCCAGCGTGCCGATAGACTGCAGGGCATTATATAGAAAATGAGGCTGTATCTGGGCCTGAAGCGCCCTCAGCTGATTGGATTTGCTTGCAAGCTGCAGCCGGTACTCCCGTAATATCAGATTGTTGATCGTCTCCATCATCTTGCGGAACTTGCCGGCGAGCATGCCGATCTCGTCCGTACCCTGAATGCGGATATCGACATCCAGATCGCCGGTCTGCACTTGATTGATATATCGGATCAAGTGTTTCATGGGACGGGTAATTCGAAAGGATACATAGACAGCCGCTGCAATTGCAGCAAGCAAGAAGATGGTCAGGATGACCGTATTTACAAACGTAACCTGGCGCGTGCTCTCCGTCAGGACAGACTGGGGAATCAGCTTTACGAGTGTCCAGTTCATGTAGGACGTCTCCAGCTTCTCATACACATACCAGCTGCTGGTGCTGCTGCTGCCGGTGCGTCCTGTACCGCTGGGGCCGCCGGCTTCGGTCAGCGTCTTAACCCATGGCTCGTTCAGTATGGCACCACTCTCAGCGCCTTGTGGGCCGTATACAATGGAGCCATCCTCACTTAGCAGGTACAGCTGCTCCTTACTGGGGTCATAGAGCTGGCTGCAGATGGAATCCACGACATCCTTCTTCAGATCAATCGAGATGGTGCCGATCTGCTTGTAGGAGGGAATGCGGATAATTCGGCGGTGTATCGTAATGACTTCCTCCGGCGGATAATAGGGATTGGTATGAATGCCGTATTCATGACTCTTATGCGCCGCCTGGACGCTCACATTGCGGTCCTCCGGAAACGTTACACCCTCATGTGGAGCGGACTGCTCGGCTTTCTTGAGGTTGCCCTGAATAATCAGATATCCCTTTTCCGCCATTTCGGCATGCAGATAGACCTGCCGGATCTCTCTTACAGAACGGGATATAGACTGGATTGTGCGGTAGATTTCCTCCTCGGACAAGTAGTCGGTCTTGCCTCTCTCCAGTATCCGGTACAGGGTGTCCCCAAATTTGGTATCGTTATAGGGCAGCAGAGAGGCCTGATTCGTGACATCAAAATAATGAATAAGATTCGTCTTACCCTGAAAAACAAGATTGGATGCCTGCTGCAGTGCATCCTCGGTCACAATCTCGGTGGTTCGGGAGTTCGTCAGGTAAATCGACAGCAGCATGGGTACGGTAATCGCAATGATGAGAAATACAATTAACTTGGTGCGAAGACTGCGTTTCATCCACTCCAGCAGCCCCATAAGCATTCCCCCGTGTGTGTATAATCGTAGTGCAAACGCTCGCACTAATTATAGTGGCGGTTAGGAGAAAGATCAATATGTTCCACCTTTCGCGTCATTCGTATCGGTGTTGGCAGGCCCTGCGGCTTTTTATACTAGATATAAAGGCCGAGCCGTCTGGCTGTGCGCCAATTACGATATTTTACAGACAAAGGGGGAAGACGGGCATGAGCAAGAAACGGAACAGCGAATGGATGCAGCAGCTCGTTTTTACTGGACCGGCAACCGTGGTATTTGCGGTTATTGTCATATTGCCGTTCATTATGGGTATGTATTATTCCTTCACAGACTGGAATGGGGTTTCAGGCAGTATCTCATTCGTAGGGCTGGACAACTTCAAGGCCCTCTGGAGCGATGCAGGCTTCAAGAATTCTTTTGATTTTACAGTCAGGTTCACTATAGTTGCCGTTGTGCTGACGAATCTGATGGGGTTTATTCTGGCGCTGCTGCTGACACAGGGTCTTAAGCTCCGGAATATGCTGCGGACGCTGTTCTTCCTGCCGAACGTGATCGGCGGTCTGCTGCTCGGTTTTATCTGGCAGTTCATCTTCATCAAAGGCTTCTCGGCAATCGGGGATTTGACGGGGCTTTCGTTCTTCAACCTTCCATGGCTTGGCGATGAACAGACAGCCTTCTGGGGCGTCGTCATTGTCAGTGTCTGGAACGGGGCAGGCTACTTGATGATTATCTATATCGCCGCGCTGATCAACGTGCCTAAGGATTTAAGCGAAGCGGCATCCATTGATGGCGCCACTGCCTGGCAGCGTCTGCGTCACATTACCGTTCCGCTCATTATGCCGGCTGTAACGATCTGTCTGTTCCTGGCATTATCCTGGTCCTTCAAAACCTTCGATGTCATCCTGTCGCTTACGAAGGGCGGACCTTATAATTCCACTCAGTCAGTAGCTCTTAATATATATCTTGAAGCATTCCAGAATAACCGCTACGGTCTGGGCACTGCCAAAGCGCTGGTATTCTTCATCGTGGTGGCATTGATTACAACCCTGCAGGTATGGCTGACTAAGCGTCGGGAGGTGCATGCATAATGGAAACCAAGCGATATACCGCCCGTACATTTACGACTGAAATTCTCGCGGTTCTGCTTGTGCTGGTATTCCTGGTGCCGTTCTACTTTCTGCTGAGCAACTCGGTTAAATCATTCGCAGATATCCTGCTTGACGCAGCGGCGCTTCCGAATGCTATTAACTGGGAGAACTACACGAAGGCATGGGAGATCATGAAGTATCCGCAGGCTTTCACCAACTCGCTGTTGATTACGGTATTCAGCATTACAGGCCTTGTTATTATCAGCTCAATGTCCGCTTACAGAATGGTGCGCAGGCCGACAAAATATAACAGCGTTCTCTTCCTGATGTTCGTAGCCGCCATGGTTATTCCGTTCCAATCCATTATGATTCCGCTGATGAAGGTAGCCAGCTGGTTCTCGCTGGTAGGCAGCCTCCCGGGGCTGTGGGTATGCTACCTGGGCTTTGGCTCATCGCTGACAATCTTCCTGTATCACGGTTTCATTAAGTCTATTCCGCTCGAGGTTGAGGAATCAGCGGTCGTTGACGGCTGTACACCGTACGGGGTATTCTGGCGGATCGTATTCCCGCTGCTTAAACCAATGACGGTCACTATTATTATTCTGAACAGCTTGTGGATCTGGAATGACTTCCTGCTGCCGCAGCTGATTCTAAGCAAGCCGGAGCTTCGCACTATTCCGCTGTCCACGTTCTCCTTCTTCGGGCAGTATACGAAGCAGTGGGATCTGGCGCTGGCCGCACTGGTAATGGGTGTGGTGCCAATCGTTATTTTCTTCCTGTCCCTTCAGCGGCACATTATCGAGGGAATTACAGCGGGCTCGGTTAAAGGCTAGTTAATCGGGCAGCAGGATAATGCGGCGGATTGGTAGTCCTGGCCGGGCAGCCGGCCATCAATCCGCCTAAAGCGTCAACATTCTACACTTTTTTGTTCAATGTCGTCGGTGTAGGCGTTTTCATAAACGAGCTATACTTAATATTGTAAGGATGGTACAGACGGCCGAAACAACAGAGAGCGTACGTACCAGACTCAACAAGCTGGATTAAAAAAAGGGAGGCACAAACATGAAAAAATGGACCACGACTCTGCTGTCACTAATCCTGGTTGCTGTACTGGCTGCCGGCTGCGGCGGCGGTAATAACAGTACAACGGGAACAGGCGGCACAGATACCGGAAGCAGTACCGGAACAGATACAGAGAAGGCGAAGGATCCGGTTAAGATCCGTATGTTCCAGTTCAAGGTGGAAATTGCAGAAGCGCTTGAGCGTCTGAAAGCTGAATATGAGAAGGAAAATCCAAATGTCAAAATCGTCATTGAAACGGTTGGCGGCGGTGCGGACTACGGTGCTGCACTGAAAGCGAAATTCGCATCTGGCGACGAGCCTGACATCTTCAACAACGGCGGATACCAGGAGATGGAAACCTGGATGGAACACCTGGAAGATATGTCCGATCAGCCATGGGTAGCAGATGTAGTGGACGCAGCGAAGCCTCCGATGACCAAGGACGGCAAAATCTATGGTATGCCGATGAATCTGGAAGGCTATGGCTTCATCTATAACAAGGAGCTGTTCGCCAAAGCTGGCATCACCGAGACACCAAAGACGCTGAGCGAGCTGAAAGCAGCGGCTCAGAAGCTGCAGGACGCAGGCATCACGCCGTTTGCCAACGGCTATCAGGAATGGTGGATCCTTGGCATTCATAATTTCAACGTGGCGGTTGCACAGCAGGAAGACCCGACTGCATTCGTTAACGCAATGAACGATGGAACCGGCCAAATTCCAGGCAACCCTATCTTCAATGATTGGGCGAATCTGCTGGATACGACGCTGGAGTACAGCAACAAGAACCCGCTGACGACGGACTACAACACACAGGTTACACTGTTTGCGAGCGGTGAAGCAGCTATGATGCAGCAGGGCAACTGGACGCAGGTGCAGATTGACGGCATCAACCCTGATCTGGACCTGGGCGTTCTGCCTATGCCGATTAATGATGATGCAGAGAAGAATGACAAGCTGTATGTAGGCGTTCCGAACAACTGGGTTGTGAACAAGAATTCTGCTGTGAAGGAAGAAGCCAAGGCGTTCCTGAACTGGATGGTTACCTCTGACCTCGGCAAGAAGTACGTTGTAGACGAGTTCAAGTTTATCCCGGCATTCAAGTCGATTGAGGTAACGAATCCAGATACATTGGGCGATATCGCCAATGACATTATTGCCTACAGCAAGGATGGGAAAACACTGACATGGAACTGGTTCCGTTATCCGGAGGGCGTAACGCAGGAGCTTGGCTCCACCATACAGGCTTACATTGCCAAGAAGCTGACCCGGGAGGAAATGCTGGAGGCTTTCCAGAATTCCTGGAATAACCTGAGAAGTAAATAATCATTCAGATCTATAAGAACAAAAATTACGGTTTGGACAAGAAATCCTTGTCCAGGCCGTTTTTTTGTGGAATGTTACGGCAATATGTTAATGATTAGGCGGGTCTTGGCGTACAATAGATTGCCAGATCACAACGGAAGGCGGCGGGCCTATTGAAATACCGGTATTCAGCGAGGCTGCAGGAATCCGATTATAGTCAGGGAATGCTGCAGGGATGGTGTGGGGGAGAAGGGCTGCTGCCCTTAGCGGGAGAGCTGCCTGCCACGGAAGATTGGCTTCCGCCCCAAGTCATAAGCCAGGCGGCGAAGCAGGTACTTGCCTCAGAGAGCTTTATGGCTGGGGACATGGAAGGGCAGGGCTATAGGCCGCTGCGGGAGCAGCTGTGCATTCCTCTTGCGGCTGCAGGCATTGATGCGGCTCCCGAGCAGCTGCTGGTCATGCCAGGCCCCCGAGCGGCACTGGAGCTCTGTATGAAGGTGCTGACTGATCCAGGAGAGACGGTGCTCGTCGAGCGTCCCGCATCCGCTGAAGCTCTTCAGGTCATCCGAATGAATAATTTGCGTGCTGCGGATGTAGCGTGCGACGAGGAGGGGATGCTGCTTGATGCGGCAGAGCAGCTCCTGAAGACGCGGAAGCCAAGGCTTGTGTATGTCATGCCGGACTTCGGCAGCCCTTCTTCCCGCATCTGGAGCCTGGAGAGAAGAAGAGGGCTTGTTGAGCTCTGCCGTCGGTACGAGGTGCCGATCATAGAGGATGGCTCGTATCGTGACTTGCTCGGTGATTCCGGCACCAGCTATCCAGCGCTGCATGCACTGGCAGAAGATAAGGATCAGGTGCTGTATACAGGAACTTATGCGCGGACTTGGCTGCCAGGGATCGGCGCGGCATGGATCGCGGCAAGCCCGGAGCTTATCACCGTGATGGCGAGTGTCACGGGTGAGGAGGAGCAGCGCGGGCATATGCTCCATCAGCTGCTGCTCCATCAGCTGCTGATGAATGACGTGCTGGAGCGTCACAGTCGGGAGAGAGCAGAGAGATTTAGAAGCCGGATGCAGCTGGCGGAGCAGCTATTGCGAACAAATGGCAGTCCGGGGCTCGCGTGGCATTCTCGAGATGGCGGCCTGTTCATGTGGCTGGAACTCCCAGAGGGGCTCGACGGAGAGGCGCTGCAGCGGGCGGCGCTGATGAAGGGAGCAGCTATAGCGCCTGGCGCGAGATTCTATGCAGAGTCGCCTGTTCGCAGCAGGGCGAGGTTAACTGTAGCAGGCGTGAATGAACAGCAGCTGGCAGCAGGCATTGAAGGGCTCGTAGAAGCCGTAAGCGAGTTTACCGCCCGCAGCTGACAAGTCCGGACACAAGCAGCGTCACGACAGACCACTGCTTATGTCCGGCCGGAACGAGACCGCAGTGGCACCGGCAGCTTGGATTACAGGCTGCAATATCTTAGCTGTCCCCGGCAATCCCTCCGGCAGCAGACTGGCGCCAGGCTTCTACGACATCGGCGTAGTCAATAAGCGCCTGCACGCCCTGCGGGCGCAGGCGGTACACACCGCGGTCCACACGCTCAAACCAGCCATAGTAATCGTTAAGCAGGATGCGGGCGGCCTGCGGGCTTCCGCTGAGCTCTCTTACGCGGCGCGGCGGCAGTTCGCCTTCCTTGTGCAGCGCCCAGGCGCAGCGAAGCGCCTTCTCCCGGTAGGAGGTTACCAGCTTGCGGCCCGTGCTGCCGCCCACATTATAATCGCCGGAGCGCTCACGGAACTCCGTCAGCAGTCTGGACTGCCGCTTCCTCCTCATGCCCCTTGCAGGCGGGTCCCCCGGCTCGCACAGCACTTCGACGGCCGGTGCTTTGGTCTTATAGAAGGTTACGGTCATCAGCCCAAGACCCAGCAGCCGGCACAGCTCCGTGAGGTCGCCGAAGCGCTGGTTAACCGCACCAGACTTCTTCCGGTTGCGCTCGACGGCCAGCATGACACGGTCAGTGAGCCGCAGCCGTTCAACCCCCTGAAGCAGCAGTGCCAGATTAAAGGTCTTCTTCATCTCCACAATCACGGTTGCTTCCTCGCCCGGCTTCACAGCTACAAGATCGCAGTGGAGCACCTCACTTTTCACCTCATAACCGAGCTTCTCATAGTAGGCTTTAACAGGTGTGTACAGCTCGGTTTCATGCTTGACGGCCACAGACAGCTTCCCCTTTCCCCGGTACCAGCAGCTCGTTAACCAAACTGCCGTAAACATAAGTAACCGTATTATAGCACAGGACGGGACTCGCGGCTCTCCATGCAAAAAACCGCCTTCCCATACGGAAGACGGAATATCAATGCGGCGTTGGCGGCTGCAGTCAGGCTGTCAGGTGCCGGGGCAGAATGCCGGGCCGGACAGCAGCGAAGCAAGTTTGACAGCTAATCTGCGCTTTCGGGTACGGAGCGATCGTTTCATCGGAACCTCCTCTTGGCACAGGTCTGATTAGAACCAGCTTAAGCCGCATTTATTACGGCTGTATCAAGCCTCCGTTAACATTTTGTGAAGCGTATCCCGCAATTAGGCGGAAGAAGAAACAAAATATGGGGCAATTTCAGATGCGAACACGCATAGGTATATATCACTCAACATCGGAAGAAAGCCGCAAAACCTCACATGGCGGCTCAGGGTTTGGGTGAACGGCGGCCGCTTGACGGCGGAGCGTTTGCGAGCAGGAAGTTCGGCATGTTGGCGGGCAGAGTCAAGGCGAACAAGCGGCAGGGAGAGACAGGGAGGAGGCGCAGCATGGATATTTTCAAACGGATCTCGGATTACAATCAGGAAAGTGAGAAACTTGCGTGGACAGGGACGTTTAAAGACTATGTAGAGCTGTTGAAGAAGGACCCGACACCAGCGATGACGGCCCACTCTCGGGTTTACGAAATGATCAGGAATGAAGGTGTCGAGGAAGACAACGGGCATAAGCGATATAAGTTTTTTGAGAAGGAAATATTCGGGCTGGACCGGGCGGTTGAGAAGCTTGTCGAGGAATATTTCCATTCGGCTGCCAGGCGGCTGGACGTCCGCAAGCGGATTCTGCTGCTGATGGGACCGGTCAGCGGGGGCAAATCTACACTGGTGACACTGTTAAAACGTGGACTGGAGCAGTTCTCCCGGACGGAAAAAGGCGCAGTCTATGCCATTCAGGGCTGCCCGATGCATGAGGAGCCGCTTCATCTGATACCGCATGAGCTGCGGCCGGATGTCGAGAAGGTGCTTGGCGTCCGGATCGAAGGCAATCTGTGCCCGTCCTGTCAGATGAGATTGAAGACGGAGTATGATGGCATCATTGAGAATGTGGCGGTTGAGCGTGTGCTGATCTCCGAGGATAACCGGGTTGGCATCGGAACATTCAGCCCGTCGGACCCCAAATCACAGGATATTGCGGACCTGACAGGGAGTATCGACTTCTCGACCATTACGGAATATGGCTCGGAATCCGATCCGCGCGCTTACCGGTTCGACGGAGAGCTGAACAAGGCCAACCGCGGTCTGATGGAATTTCAGGAGATGCTCAAATGCGATGAGAAGTTTCTGTGGAACCTGCTGTCGCTGACCCAGGAAGGGAACTTCAAGGCGGGAAGATTCGCGCTCATATCCGCTGACGAGCTGATCGTAGCACACACGAATGAGACGGAGTATAAGTCGTTCATCAGCAACAAGAAGAATGAAGCACTGCAGTCCCGGATGATCGTCATGCCGATTCCTTACAACCTGAAGGTATCCGAGGAGGAGAAAATATACAAGAAGCTGATTGAGCAGAGCGATATGAAGCACATTCATATTGCGCCTCACGCGCTTCGGGCAGCAGCGATCTTCTCGATCCTGACGCGGCTCAAGGAAACGAAGAAGCAGGGCATGGACCTGGTGAAGAAGATGCGCATGTACGACGGAGAAGAGGTGGAGGGCTACAAGGCTGCTGATCTGAAGGAGATGCAGAACGAGTTTCTGGAGGAGGGCATGTCCGGAATTGACCCCCGCTATGTCATCAACCGGATCTCCAGTGCGCTGATCAAGCAGGATCTGCAGTGTATCAATGCGCTTGATGTGCTGCGTGCGCTCAAGGATGGGCTGGATCAGCATCCATCGATCACGAAGGAGGAGCGCGAGAAGTACTTGAACTTCATCTCCATTGCCCGCAAGGAGTACGACAGCCTGGCTAAGAAGGAAGTTCAGAAGGCGTTCGTGTATTCCTTCGAGGAGTCGGCCCGGACGCTGTTCGAGAATTATCTGGATAACATCGAGGCTTACTGCAACTGGACGAAGATCAAGGATGCGCTGACAGGTGAGGAGCTTGATCCGGATGAGCGTCTGATGCGTTCCATTGAAGAGCAGATCGGCATTTCGGAAAATGCTAAGAAGGCATTCCGCGAGGAAATCCTGATCCGGATCTCGTCCTACTCGCGCAAAGGCAAGAAATTTGACTATTCCAGCCACGACCGGCTGCGGGAAGCGATCGAGAAGAAGCTGTTCCATGACTTGAAGGATATTGTCAAGATTACGACATCCACCAAGACACCGGATGAAAATCAGCTGAAACGGATCAACGAAGTATCCAAGCGGCTGATCGACGAGCACGGGTACTGCCCGGTTTGTGCCAACGAGCTGCTGCGCTACGTGGGCAGTCTGCTGAACCGCTAGAAGCAGGCGGTCAAGTTCATGTTTTGCAAATACAATCAAGGAAACCGGCCGGTCGCAAGCGACCCGCCGGCTTTTTTTATGCTGCGTGCCCAGCTAAGCAGGAGAGAAAGAGTTATAAACATGGCAGCATGGACCCGACGGATTATAGGTAATACCCTGTTGAACTATAGGAAAATTACTTTTTTGCAGGTATATGGAAGGCGAGTGGAGAAACCGATTTATATCAGCTGTGCATAACTCTACGTAATTCCATGTTTAGCAGCATCGAAAGGAGGCGGTATAACAACTCTATTTGAAAACGCTTTAATTTCGGATGCCGAATCAGTGAAGCGAGCTTAAATTAAATTTTTAGGAGGAGATTGTTGTGATAGGAACTGAACGTATGCGAAAGCTTTTAGTTTTATGGCTGGTATTTGTCCTTGGCCTGCCTGTCATGTTGACTGCACCAAGTCCGAATGAAGCTTTTGCTGCAAGCGATACTGTCATTAACTTATCTGCAGAGAGACAGTTGATTAAAGGTTTTGGCGGCATGAATCATCCCTCCTGGGCAGGTGATTTAAGTTCATCTCAGAGAGAAACAGCCTTTGGAAACGGACAAAATCAATTAGGGTTTTCGATCGTCAGGATCTATGTCGATGAGAACAGTGCTAACTGGCATAAAGAAGTTCCTACTGCCAAGAGGGCAGCTGAGCTTGGAGCATTAGTAATCGCTTCGCCTTGGAATCCGCCCAGTCATATGGTGGAGAAATTCAATCGAAACGGAGATACGAATGCCAAAAGACTTAAATACAATATGTACAATGAGTACGCGCAGCACTTGAATAACTTCGTATCCTTCATGGCGAACAACGGAGTTGATTTATATGCCATTTCTGTTCAAAATGAGCCAGATTATGCTCATGAATGGACATGGTGGACACCTGCTGAAATCCTTACGTTTATGAAAAACAATGCTGGCTCAATTAAGACAAGAGTGATATCGCCCGAATCGTTTCAATACCTTAAGAATTACTATGACCCCATCTTGAATGACCCGCAAGCTCTAGCCAACATGGATATTCTTGGAGCACATCTATACGGTACAAGCTTCAATAATTTCCCTTATCCGCTCTTCAAGCAAAAGGGAGCTGGTAAAGAGCTGTGGATGACAGAGGTATACTATCCCAACAGCGACATGACCTCTGGAGACCGGTGGCCAGAGGCACTGGATGTTGCCCATCATATTCACCATGCGATGGCAGATGGAGAATTCCAGGCTTATATCTGGTGGTATATTCGAAGAGGATACGGGCCGATGAGAGAGGACGGAACGATAAGCAAGCGCGGCTACAGCATGGCTCACTTCTCTAAATTCGTCCGTCCAGGCTATAAAAGAGTAGATGCTACAAAAAATCCGAATACGAACGTATTTGTTTCCGCATATAAGGGGGGCAACAAGGTCGTAATCGTCGCTGTCAACAAAGGAAGCTCAGCGGTTAATCAAAACTTTGTCCTTCAAAATGGATCGGTATCTGCCGTCTCTAGATGGGTCACGAAAGCAAACAGCAATCTGCAGCCGGAGGCAACGATCCAAGTAACGGGCAATAACTTTTCGGCTAATCTGGCTCCTCAAAGTATTACGACCTTCGTCGCTGACTTGAGCGGGGGTGGCAGTGGCGGCGGCAGCAGTACAACTTATCAAGCCGAGACAGGCGCGACATTGGCCAGTGCAGTGACCGAATCGAATTACTCTGGGTATACCGGCAGTGGGTACGTAAACTTTAACGCCTATTCCGGTGCGTCCGTTCAGTGGAACAACATCTATTGCGCGATAACAGGAACGAAAAATATAAAAGTCAGATATGCACTTGAGAGCGGAACGAGAAATTTGGATGTTTATGTGAATGGGACAAAAATGACAGAAAGTGCTTCTTTTGGTCCAACCGGTTCATGGTCGAATTGGGCAGAGAAAACGATTACTGTACCGATGAATACAGGAACCAATACATTGCGATTCGTAACGAATGGTACGGAAGGTCCAAACATTGATTACATTGAAGTATCGGCAGTAGAATAATCTCTGCAAGTTCACCAGAAATCCCGTCCGTGCGAATGAGCTGCTGCGTATACGGACAGTCTGCTGGACGCTGGAGAGCAGGAGATCTAGCGAGGCTTGACGTATAAAATCAAGGAAGCCGGCCGGCCGATCGAAGGATCGGACGGCTTTCTTTTTAGCCGTTACATAGGTTTAAACTATAAACTATATTGATTCTATATATTTAACTTATTAAAATAGGCGTGTTACAACTAAGTTAACCAATAGGAAGGAAGTGGAACATATGGCTGCTAACAGCTGGCAAGCGGAAGGTTATGACGATGCAATGGCATTCGTATCCAAGGGGGGCGAGGATCTGATAGAGACAATCGGACTGCAGCCCGGAGAGTCGGCAGTGGATTGGGGCTGCGGCACGGGAGATTTGACAGCAAGGCTGGCAGGCGGCGGTGCCACGGTTACAGGGGTCGACTTTTCCCGGGAAATGATTGCGCGCGCCCGGAGCAAATACCCGCATCTTCAGTTCGTGCAAGCCGACGGCCAAACATATCGGACCGCACAGCCGGTAGATGCTGTCTTCAGTAATGCGGCTCTTCACTGGATGACCGATGCAGAGCAGACGGTTTCTTCGATTGCAGCTTCGCTTCGGACCGGCGGCCGGTTTGTGGCTGAGTTCGGCGCTGACGGGAATATCGCCTCGATTGTGCATGCGCTGCAGAAGTCGGCGCAGGTGCTGAGCCTCGGGAGCCGCATCGTCCTCCCTTGGTATTTCCCGACTCCGGAGGCATACCGGCAGCTGCTTGAGAAGCACGGCTTTCGGGTTTTATCCATTTGCAGCTATGACCGTCCGACACCGCTCAGCGGAGGAGAACAGGGACTTCAGATTTGGCTGGATCATTTTGCAGGCGGCGTATTCGCAGAGTTGCATGAGGAAGAGGAGCGGGAGGTTAGATGTTATGTGGAGGAAGCCGTGAAGCCATTGTGCTTCAGGAACGGCAGCTGGACGGCCGATTATAGAAGGTTGAAAGTGTCGGCTGTAAAGCAATAATAAAAAATCCCCGGCTCTCTCCATAATAAGAGCCGGGGCATCTGCCGCTTGAACTGCAGCACTGCTTCTCTGTTTAATAGATTATGCCGAACCACACGGCTGCCGCAGTAATTGGCTTACTGCACTGCCTGACGTTACAGTCTGACACCTTCATCATGCTGTACTTCCTGCTCAAACTGCTGGAGCGCCCGCTCAGCTTTATCCAGGTCGCCCGCGTTAACCTCCAGCCGATAGACGGTATTGTCAGCGGTATCCGCTGAGCCGAACGACGTATCCATCGGCCCGGTTGTGGAGGCGACCCCCGCAACCGGTGTTCCTCCATTTTCGACCTTAACCCTGCTGCGTATATCTTTATCCTGCAAATAAGCATTTTTCACTTCAAGTGCATCAACATTTCCGCCTTTGGCGGTTTCGATTGTTTTCCACCGGCTTTTACTGAACCAGACGACAGCACCGACCAGAATGGCTGCGCCTACTATTATGAGAAGCGTCTCCATCTCTCATCACCTCATTAGTTGTCTGGGACGAAAAGTCCCGTAGTTATTCAGTATGGACGCGGCAGCTTACATAATCGATACCCGCATCAAGCCTGTTCTGAAACGTTAATAAATTCACAGAAACTTGCGGCTGATCTTCTTGCCGTCACAGCTGAAGACAAGCTGCTTGTCTTCCACGTATGTCTCCAGATGAACGTTCTTGCCCCACAACTGAACTACATAAGGAAGGGTGCGTTCCACGTACTTCAAGTCGAGCTCAACCCCTTCATATTGGTGAGACAGGTACAGCTCACCGGTACGGTTGTAGTCACCATCGGAGACGACGATGCTCGGGAATCCGCCGTTGACGCGGGACACAACAAGCTGATCACGGATATTTTCCCATGCTTTATCTGTAATCTTCCACTCGGGGCCCTTCTTCTCGAAGACATACAAATCCAGATCGTCGACCAGCTGCTTGTTCAGGTAATTCCGCAGGAAAGAGATGTCCGAATCAAGCTCCCGCACCTCGAACATCTTCTCCCGCCCCTTGCCGGGCTTGCGGCCTGCGCGCTCACGTTCCTCATCAGTCGGGTTGTCCCAGCGCTTCTCAATGTCCTCGAATATCTTAAGACCCAGGTAATAAGGATTCAGGCTGTTCCTTGACGGCTGAACGACGGAGGAGTTGAGCTTGGCGAACTCGATCGTCTCTTCGCTCGTCAGGTCAAGCTCACGGATGATCCGCTGATGCCAGTACGAGGCCCAGCCTTCATTCATAATCTTCGTCTCAATCTGCGGCCAGAAGTACAGCATTTCATCCCGCAGCATGGACATGATGTCGCGCTGCCAGTCCTTCAGAACCGTGGAATATTCCTCGATAAACCAGACAATATCCTTCTCGGGGTGGGGCGGGAACCGCTTCGACTTATCGGTGTCTTCATCCTCTGTGTCCTCCTTCTCAAGGTCCCACAGGTCGCTGTAGGGGCTGCTTTTGACCGGCAGGCCATGCTCTTCCTCCTCCTGCTGCTGCTTGCGGAGCATCTCGATGTAGCGGGTCTTGTCGAGCTGATACGGCTTAATAAGCGTAGGATCAATATGCTCCTGAACGGCCAGGACAGCATCAATGAAGCGCTCGACTTCCTTGGCGCCATACGCCATTTCGTACTGGGCGACCCGCTCGGCTGTCGCAGACATGCTCTCGACCATGTTGCGGTTGGAGGCGCTGAAGCGCACATTGTTCTTGAAGAAGTCGCAGTGCGCCAGCACGTGAGCGACGATCAGCTTGTTCTGAATCAGCGAGTTGCCGTCGAGCAGGAAGGCATAGCATGGATTCGAGTTAATCACGAGCTCATAGATTTTGCTGAGGCCCAGGTCATATTGGGTCTTCATTCTGTGGAAGGATTTTCCAAAACTCCAGTGGCTGAACCGTGTAGGCATTCCATAAGCGCCGAAGGTATAAATGATTTCTGCTGGGCATATTTCATAACGCATCGGGTAAAAATCCAGGCCGAAGCCTGTCGCAATCTCGGTAATCTCATCAATCGCCCGCTCCAGCTGCTGTATCTCATCTTGGTTCACCGGCCGTCCCCTCCTACTGTTGTCCGCCTGCACATAAGGCGCGGATTTGTATTTTAATCTTATGAGCAGGCAGGCAGGGGTATGCTTTGACGCGGATGGCCCAGCCAGCTTCTGCTATTTCTAACAATTGGGCGAAACGCTAGTCAGCTCTACCCGTATTACCTAACATGACCGGTGAAGGGGAGTCAGAGCCGGTGAGAAGCAAGAGAGGGGATGGCACGATGGAGGTTTATCAGGGCGGGTTGAACGGCAATACGAAGCGCAATATGGAGCTGCCTCCAGGGCTGTGGAAGAAGGTGCTGATCGGAGCTGTAGTCGCAATTGTGGTTGGTTTTGGCCTCACAACCTTCTATACGGTAGAGGAGCAGGAGGAGGCTGCGATCCTGAAATTCGGCAAATATACGTCGACCCAGGAGAGTTCAGGCCTGCATTTCAAGCTGCCTTATCCGATTCAGCAGGTTGTGAAGGTGCCGGCGAATCTGACTCAGAAGATTCATATTGGGTACCGGGAAGAAGGCGGAAAGATCACACCGGTTGAGGAAGAAGCACTCATGATTACCGGTGACGAATATATCGTGTCCGCTGATGCGGTGGTGGAATGGAAGATTGCGAACGTTCGGGACTATCTATACAACATCGAAGAGCCGGAGCAGTTCCTTCGCAATTCAGCCAGCGCGGCCATCCGTTCCGTCATGGGATCGACTAAGCTTGATTATGCGATAACGGAAGGCAAGACGGTTATCCAGGCAGAGGTGAAGAAGAAGCTCGAGGATATCCAGGACCAGTACAACACCGGCATTCAGATTCTTGATTTGAAGTTCCAAGACATTGAACCGCCTGAAGGCCAGGTGCAGGAGGCGTTCAAGAATGTTACGAATGCCCGCGAAGAGAAGAATACGAAGATCAACCAGGCGCAGAAATATGTGAACGACCGGCTGCCGAAGGCCAGAGGTGAAGCACAGGCGCTGATCGAAAATGCAGAAGCGTCGAAGAAATCACGGATTTTGAACGCAGAGGGCGATGTGGCGAAATTTAATGCCGTCTACAATGAATATGTGAAAAATCCTGCGGTCACCTCTGACCGTCTCATACTGGAGACGCTGGAGCGGATACTGCCGAACGCGAAGATTGTGATTACAGACGGAGGCAGTGATACGGTGAACTATCTGCCTCTTAATGAGCTGATGGGCAAGTCTTCAGCCGCCAAACCGGGGACGTCCGGTTCCCAGCAGACAGATAGCGCAGGCACGAATGAAGGAGGCAGCGGACAATGACCATAGACAAGCGGAAGTGGATTATAGCCGGGGTGGCGGCGGTTCTCATTCTGATAGCTTTGTTCGGCTCCATGTTCATCGTCAAGGAAGGCGAGTACAAGGTTGTGATGAAGTTCGGCGAAGCGGTGCGCGTTCATGGCGAGCCGGGCATCAAATTCAAAGTGCCGTTCATTGAAACGGTTGCCTCACTTCCCAAATACCAGAAGGTTTACGACAGCCAGCCAACGACAATATTGACCAAGGACAAAAAGCCGATAATCGTCGACAACTATATGGTTTGGCGCATCGACAACCCCCAGCGCTTCCTGCGGTCGCTTCATTCCGTATCGGCTGCTGAGAGCCGGTTAAGCGACGCTGTATATAATGCTCTGCGTCGCAAGCTGTCGGAGATTGAGTACGGCAGCATCATAAGCGAGAACACATCCCGAGGCAACCTGAATGATGAGATCACAGAGATCGTTGCGGAGGTGGCGGAGCGCCAGAACTATGGGGTTTCAATCGTCGATGTGCGCATCAAGCGTACTGACCTGCCGGAAGAGAACAAGCAGAGCGTATACAACCGGATGATATCGGACCGTCAGTCGATCGCTGCGGGCTATCTGTCAGAGGGGGATGAGGAATCGAGGAAAATCACCTCCAATGCAGACCGTCAGGCGACGGAACTTATTGCCCAGGCCGAGGCCGATGCCAAGAAAATCGTAGCTGAAGGCGAGCGTGAAGCCGCCCGGATCTATAATGAAGCCTATGGCAAGGACCCGGAGTTCTATAAGCTGTATCGCACACTCGAGAGCTACGTGACGACATTCAAAGGCGAGCCTGTCATCATGCTGCCGATTGACTCGCCGTACACGCGCATACTGAAAGGTGAGAAGTAAGCTAACGATTCGGGTAACCTGCATAGTGTCAATGTAAAAAAGCCGGTCCCCCGGCGGTGCCCCTAAAACGGGAGCTGCTGGAGGACCGGCTTGCTTTGTTTACAGGCATATCCACGCTGTTAAGGCTTCACCAGTGAAGCGGGCATCGAGGACAAGCCGTCCGGCATCACGATTGTGCTGGTGCCGCTGAAGCGGAGCATCGGCCTGTCCGCACGCTCGGTCAGCTTGACGACAACAGCCGTGCGGCCGTCATGGACCTTGATTGTGCTGCCGGGCATATACTTGGGTGCGACCTGGACAAGCGCCTGGAGTTCATCTCCGGTAAACATAGTGTTATGCAGCGCCATCAGCACTTCAAGTGCGCCATAATGCATCGCCTCTCCCTCACAGCTTAAGTGATCCAGGTAATTGCACATTTGGCAGATCCGGGTCAGCTCCACGAAAGGCTTGTCTAACGTGAACCTGCGGAGTCCCGCCATCGGTACGTTCTGATGCTGCAGGACAATATGCGGTATATCGGAACTCGGCGGGAACTGCCGCTTCACAAACCGGTAGCCGGCCTCAGCATGCTCGCTCTGCTGTTCGGTCAGCAGCTTACCGATATCATGCAGCAGGCACCCTACTGTCAGATCAACGAGACTGCTTGCATGAAGGTCTATGTGGACACCGATCTGGGCAGCCCATATCGCAACGTTGACGACGTGTGCGAATGGCTGGAGAGCGCAGGGGACAGAGCTCGTTGGCAGGGGGACAATCATGGAGCGGGTCCGGGCCTGTTCAACAATGGACATCGCTGCATCGAACAGCTCAAATTCTGCAAAATCGCCTGAAGTCGCGTTCAAATAAACCTTTCGCATTATCAGCACATACCGCATCCACAGCTTGGATTCGATCAGCTCGTCGAACCGAACGTCCCTTGTCTCCTCATCCGTGATCACCGCATGGCGGATGCCAAGACGCCTCATATCCTCGAGCAGGGCAGCGGACAGCACGGTACCGGGCTCGATAATCGGCTGGCCGATCGTGCCGTATACAGGGCGTGAGGCAGCAGCCTGTTCGGGAGGGACAGTAGATAAATCCGTTATATGCACCAAAACTCATCTCCTAATTTCAAAGGTAGCTTACTACTATTATCGGAGAAAAGTTTGTGAAAAGTTGTACCTTAGGTATCAAACAAGTGTTAAAAAGCTGTGTGGTTTCCCCATGAAAAAGGCGGTATTCTCACATTTATCTGCGAGAATACCGCCTGCGGCCCTGCCCGGTCCGTGGCAGATGTCAGGGAACAAACTTGTAACCAACGCCCCATACCGTCTTGATGTGCTTCGGTTCCTTCGGATTGACCTCAATCTTCTTGCGGAGATTGGTAACATGCACGTCAATCGCCCGGTCGTTGATATAGGAATCCACACCCCGCAGTGCGTTGATCAGTTCTTCCCGGCTGAAGACACGGCTTGGGTTCTGGCAGAACATCCGCATGATTTCGAAGCCGGAATAGGTAGTTTCCTGATGCTGTCCATCAATGACGATGGTACGCCGCTCATGATCGATCTGAATTCGTTCGAGTGGAGCCTCGGGTGCCTGCTGAAGGCTGGTCTGCATCGCGGGATTCGCCTGGAAACGACGCCAGATTGTTTCAATCCGGGCTTTAAGCTCCTGCATGCTGAACGGTTTGCACATATAATCGTCTGCACCCGCCGTGAGGACCTTGATCTTCTCACTGACGTTCGACTTCATGGAAACGACGATAATCGGAGCCTGTGTGATACTGCGGATTTGTACACAGAGATCTGCCCCGTCTCCATCGGGCAGCACCAGGTCAAGCAGGATGACTCCGGGCTGGTAGGAGGTGACTGCCGCAAGCCCGTCCCGGGCGGTTTCGACATGCTTCACCTCAAAGTTCTCTCCAGTAAGATATAAACTCAGCATCTCTCCAAAAATCTTGTCATCTTCGATAATTAATATTCTCATCATGAGGTCGCACCTGCCTAAATATGTGAGCGATTTATTAAAAAATGAAACACTTTGTTAATAATTTTACCGCTAACCAGATTATAGCTCGTGCAGGGCTGGAAGTCTATTTCCGTTTTTGTCGATTATCAAATTTTTGCAATAATATTGTCGAAAGTTGATATATCCGTCCTTAATTCGTGAATGAGCTGAGGGAAAAATGCCGAATCCTGACGTTCGATGGCCGTTTCCAGCCTGCCGGCGGTACGGGAGACTGCCCCGGCAGCAAGGCTCCCGGCTGCACCGCGCAGCGAGTGGGCAAGCCGGCGTGCAGTTGCTAAATCCTGCTCTTGCAGATAAGATTCTATCCGGTCGGCTGCATCGCCGTACTGCTGACGGAAGGAGGTGAGCAGCTGCAGGAGAAGCTCTTCCTTGCCATCCAGCAGATGCAGAGCGGCCGACGGATTGAAGATGGCGGGATGGGCCTGAATATCCTGAAACCTGGATGACGTCATGTCATGCGGCCTGCCTGCTGAAGCCAAGTCCTGAATAACTTCTTCAGACGGGATGCCGCCGCCCGGCAGCCATCGGCTTACAGCCTGCACCAGAATTTCCGGCTGAAGCGGCTTAGTCAGAACATCATTCATGCCCGACCTCAGACAAGCTTCCCGGCCATCAAGAGTCGTATCCGCAGTTAAGGCAATAATAGGCATGTTATCGAATTCTGCCAGTGTGCGGATCCGCCTGGTTGTTTCAATTCCATCGAGACCCGGCATATGCATATCCATAAAGGTAAGATCAAACAGGTCTGTCTTCAGCAGCTCCAGCGCCTCATAGCCATCGCCCGCCACCGTGACACGCAGCCCCCGTTCCTCCAGCAGCTGTCTTGTAACCATCTGGTTAATCAGATTATCCTCAACCACCAGGATATGCCTGGTCTCTGCGTTAGCTAGCCGCTGTACCGCATGATCGGATATTGGCGTATCCGTACTGCCGTTCAGCCGCCTCTCCTCGATATTAAGCAGCACCTGATGCAAGGCTAAAGGGCTCAACGGCTTAACCATTACGGCATCGGGCTTCCACTGTTCATCCAGCTGCTCAATGGCGTGCCTGCCGTTTAAGGAGGTATACAGCACTGTGCTAACCTCTTGCTGGCGGGTCATACGGCTCATATTGAACCATGTATCCTCGCCAAACATGTCCTCTGCTTCCATATCGAGCAGCAGCACATCAGGCGGTGATGAGTCACGCAGCTTATGAAACGCTTCGGACCAGCTGGCTGCCGCCATTACCCGGCCGGAGCAGCCGGCGGCTGTGACGGCAAGATTATCGCGTGCCTCGGCGTTATCTTCGACAACCAGGACGTCAAGATTTGCCCGGTGAAGTCTCATACCTGTCGTATCAGCCGCTGTGCTGAATGGCAGGGTGAACCGGAACTCGCTGCCTACATCAAGTCTGCTGATCACCGTAAGTTCTCCGCCCATCCGGTCCACCAGCCGCCTGGTAATAGCCAGCCCAAGGCCAGTGCCGCCGTATTTCCGCGACATAGAGCCGTCTATCTGCACGAATGGCTGGAACAGGTGCTGGAGCTGCTCCTCTGAGATGCCAATTCCGGTATCGGTGACCGTAAAGGTCAGCAGCACGGATGCTTCCTGGTGGCCGGTTACTGATACGCCAAGCCGGATTGTCCCTTGGTCCGTAAACTTGATGGCATTACTGAGCAAATTAAGCAGCACTTGATTCAGTCTGCTTTCATCGCCAACAAGTGCAGCAGGCAGGTCTGGAGAGATATCGATAAGAACATCCACCGGCTTATAGCCAAGCAGAACACTTGCCGACCCGCACAGGCGGTGAATCGTATGCTGAAGGGAGAAAGGCGCCTTGGTAAGCGTCAGCTGATCGGCCTCCACCTTGGAGAAATCAAGAATATCGTTGATGATCCTCAGGAGTGAGTCGGAGGACTCCATAATATTTTGCATATATTCACTTTGCGTAACCGTAAGCGGTGTGCGCTGCATCAGATGGGATAACCCGATTATGCCGTTAAGCGGGGTCCGAATTTCATGACTCATGCGCGCGAGAAACATACTTTTGGCCTGATTAGCTTCAAGCAGCTGCTGCTGGATTTTCTTCTGCTCGCTAATATCCCGTATGATTGTAAAATAATAGGGTTCATCTTTGGCATGCTGAACCACGAGTGACTGGGACATCGTCGTGACCGAGCCGTCTGCGCCGATATATTCCACCTCATGCTCCCAGTATCCTTCACGGTCTGCAGACTGGAAGGCTTCCTCAAGATTATAAGCGCTCTCCGGGCTGATGTACTGCTTCAGATTGCGGTTCCTGTCGGTCAGCTCCGGGATGCCGAGAAACCGCATGCCGGCATCATTAATGAAGAACATGGCGCCGTCTGCGCGCAGACAGGCGATAAAGTCATGTGCCGAGTCGACGATGCTTAGCATCTGGTCCCGGGACACGACCGTTTCCTTGTATGCCGTAACATCGCGCGCGACAATGACGTAACCTTTGGTTTGGCCGTCTGGATGTGTCATCTCGGTCACATTGACATGCACCGGTATCCGGCGGCCGTCGCTTGCGATCCAGGTCCACTCTTCTTCCTCAGCCGATTGTCCGGCTGTCCGCGCGAAGAATGCGGCGGGCGTAAGCTCCTCACCCTTCAGGTCACGGGTATTGTCTATCCGCTGTGCCAGCTCTTGCGGATCCAGCCACAGCATGGGGGTTTCGGCATCAACCACATCATCCGCTCTGTAACCTAGCATCTCTTCGGCTCTGCTGTTAAAAAGGCTGACCCGGTAATCCGCGTCCGTTACAATCATGGCGTAATGGTTACGGTGGATGAACGTTTCGAAAGGTTCAAACATGCCTCTCAGGCTTCTTGCCATATCGTTCACGGAGCAGGCCAGCTGGCCCAGCTCATCCATGGTCTGGATCTCAATGGGGGGGAGCGTGAAATTGCCCCTTGCAACCTTGTCTGTAGCTGTGAGAATCTGGCGGACCCGCTGCATGATAACCCGGTGGAAGGACCAGTACACAATGATAAACAGGATCAATCCGCATATAACCGCAGCCGACAGCGTTGTCCAGAACAGATTGTGAAGCGGTTTATAGAAATCTTTGGTGGTTATGGAATAGGCGAGTGACCAGCTGCTGCCCGGAACAATGGCATAGAAGGTTTTGGTTGAATACCCAAGATCAAGATCTACAACCCCGTAAGGTGCAGCGAACAGCTGCTTGAGCTGCAAGGCCTGGGCAGCATATTCATCATAGTAGTTCCGGTTGCGGATGTATTCAGGATTGGAGTGGTAGAGCACATTGGCACTCTCATCCACAAGCATAACCCTTCTGGCAGCCTGCGGCTTGATCGATTGAAGCTGCTGCTCGAACAGTTTCATGGCATCGAGCGAGAAGAAGAGAATGCTGTCTACGCTGCCGGACAGATTTTTCACGGGTATGTAGAGATTGATGACATAGCGGTCCGATTCGTCGAATACGGGGTCGCTAAAGGAAGGACTGCCGCCAAGTGCTTGACGGAACTGTATGCTGTCGCCCAGCTGCCGGGTGTAGCCGTTAGACAGGCTCAAGGTGCCGTTAGGCTGGGCCAGTCCCGCACTGATGACAGCTTGTCTGTCCTGGTCGAGCTCTGCGTTCAGGTACGCAAATTTCTCTTCCATAGTACCGTGACGGATGACGTCGGTTCTGCCCATGGTTTCACCCTTGACGAGCTGCAGCTCCAGATAGTTGGACAAGCTGCTGGCGGTGTCCAATACAGCGCTGAGGCTGTTGCTCTCAAGCTGCTCGGTGAGCTCATACCTGGCCAGATAATAGTTGGCGAGTCCGGCGCTGCATAATACCAGGACGGTTGAGAGGAGAACGACTGCTGTCATCTTGGAACGAATGGATCGAAACAAGTTTAACGCCACCTTTTCTAATAGAAGATATGTCATGTGTCACAGGATCTGTATAATTTCGCTTTAGAAGCGGGCTCCGCAGCACAATGGCTTGCCGCAGATATACTGTTGTTTTGGCAGAGAATATAGTAAAATAGTAGTAAAATTGTCACGCTTTCGGACGGAGGAAAGAATTCTATTGACACCAATGATCCTGGCTCATGAAGTAAACGGCCTGCTTTGTTTAATGGCCGCCAGCCTGATTTACTTGTTTCTGTCCCCCCGGATGGAAGGACGCCGTCTTAACCGGAGCATGCTGCTTAGCGGCTTGCTGGTATTATCTTTCTTTTATTACATCGCAATGGAACCAAGCCCAGCCTTATATGTCGTCTATTCCATACCGCTCTGCTTAACCTTTGCACTTATGTATGAAGGGACCCTGCCGGCGGTTGTGACCTGGATACTATTTAATATCGGTAATTTTGTTCTCGATGTTAATGAAGCTTACGCTGCTGGAGCAGCCTCATTTGTGCTGGCAGCGGCCGGGTGGCTGGCGGGAGAGCGGGGGTGGCTGGCTGAACGCTTATCTCACAAGCTTATGCGGACAATCGCCATGCTGACGTTATACTTTGGGCTGTATAGACTTCTTGGGGCGAATCCGGAGTTAAGTGCAGGCGAGCTGCTGCTGGCTGTGACCGGCACTTATCTGGCGGCAGCGGCTCTGACTGTTGTTACTCATCTGGTTGCTAATCAGCAGCGTCAGCAGGAAGAACAGCTCAATATAGAAAAATATCAGATGGTAGGCCAGCTTGCGGCCTCCATTTCCCATGAGGTCCGAAATCCGCTGACTTCCGCTTTGGGTTTCCTCCAGCTGTTGAATAAGAGGGAACTTTCGGCCGAGCAGTTCGAGCTCTACCGGGACCAGGCGATCAAGGGGATTGAGCAGGCAAACCATGTTGTTACAGATTATCTTCATTTCGCAAAGCCGGCGGTTGACGAGATCCGTCAGCTGGATGCCGTACAGGAGATTGAGAACATCAAGCCCTGGGCCATTCCGCTTGCAGAGCAATCCGGGATTGAATTTCGGATTGATCACCATTCAGAAGGTGTGCTGCCAATACTCGGAGATTCCCGTAAGCTTCAGCAGTGCTTGTATAACATTATCAAGAACGCGGTAGAAGCCATGCCGAACGGCGGCAGGCTGTTGATCGAGACCTGGCGGGATGATAGCGGCAGTGTGGGGATTCGGATTAAAGATACAGGTATCGGCATGACGGATAAGGAGCTGGCAAGAATCGGACTGCCCTTCTTCACGACGAAGGAGAAAGGTACCGGGCTGGGTTTGATGGTCGTCATCAGTCTGATCCGGGCGATGAATGGAAGGTTGACGATACGTTCCAGGCCGGGGCTCGGTACAGAATGCCTCTTGAAATTTCAAACCCGCTAAATATGGGTAATAGATCCTGCGAGTTCGATAACAGGACGGAAAAGCTGAGTTAACGGGTGGGGAGTCATATGGCTGAGAAACAGCAGACAGAGCGTTTACGGGAATTAGCGAGACAGGGCAATTTGTTTGCCTCTTTATTCCGGGATCATTCCCAAGCGATCCTGATTGCGGATCACGAAGGGACAATCTTTGCCGCTAACACGGCAGCTGTGCAGTTAACCGGCTATACGGAAGAAGCGTTCTCCTCCTTAAGGCTGCAGCAGCTGTTTGTGACGATATATGGTGGCGGCAGGAAGAACGCAGATGAACGGAACGGGATTGTACAAGATGGATGGGCTCGTCTGCAGCGGGCCGACGGAAGCCTTATTGACGTTATGACAGAGCAGCTTCCTGTCCGGGACGGGGAAGAAGCTCTCGGCTGCTACATATTCATTAAGGAAGTGCAGATGGCCGGAAACGCTGGCCTGGATCCGGTTAGAGAACCGGAAATACTGCTGCGGATTATTACAGAACATGCACAGGATATTATTACATACAGTTCTCCGGACGGTAAGCTTCTGTACATCTCTCCTTCGGCAACACAGCTGCTTGGTTATGAAGCATCGGAGCTGGTGGATATGGATATCCGTACGCTTTTTGATGATCCAACGAATATTGTGGGGAAGGATTATTCGGATGGCAGCATCTACGAGCTCAGGGTCAGGCACAAGGATGGTACCTACAGGTGGTTTGAGACCACGATCAAGGTGATTGAAAATGGGGACGGCAGCACGCCCTATTATCTGGGAATAGGCCGTGATGTTACCGCGCGGAAGCACAGGGAGGAGCAGCTGCGCCACAGCGAGAACAATCTCGCGAAGGCACAGCAGCTGGCTAATCTAGGGTCGTGGAACTGGGATGTTCAGGCAGGCTTGTGGACATGCTCGGAGGAGATGCGAAGGATCTTTCGGCTGGAGGGGCAGGGGCCTTTCCAGTTGGAACGTTTCTTCTCAGCTGTGCATCCGGAAGACCGCGAGCGGGTTCGCAGTACGCTGAACGATTCCCTTAATAGCAGTGTTTACGAGACGGAATACCGCATCGTCATCGGTGAGGATGAGGAACGCGTAATTCATGCACAGGCCACTCTGGAGCGGGCTCCTGACGGCACGGCGGTCAACCTTATTGGAACCGTCCAGGATGTAACGGAGCAGCGGCTGCTTGAGGACCGGATACGCGAGAGTGAAGAGCGCTACAGATCCCTGTTCGAATATAACCCGGCGAGTGTGTTCTCTTATGACCTGGAAGGCCGGTATACATCGGCTAACCCAAGCTTTGAGGAGCTGACAGGGTATAACAGGCAGGAACTGCTAGAGCTGCCTTCCTTCCGCAGCCTGCTGCATCCCGATGATTATGAGCGGGCGGAGCAGTTCTTCAGGAAGGCAAGCGGGGGGGAGCCCCAGCGGTATGAGATGCGCATCATTCGCAAGGACAGACGCCAGGTCATGTGCGGGGTGACCAAAGTGCCGATTGTGGTGAAGGGGCAGGTCGTAGGCGTCTTTGGTATCCTCCACGATATAACGGAACGGACGCGTTATATTGAACAGATTGAAACGCTGAGCCACCGTCACAGCCTTATATTGAACTCGGTATCTGAGGGCATATATGGCATGGACCAATACGGCAGAACGATGTTTGTCAACCCGGCAGCCGAGCGGATCCTCGGCTTCGCAGCCCATGAGCTGATCGGCAAAGTGAATCATTATCTAATCCATCATACAAAAGCGGACGGAACCTCTTATCCGTTCGAGGCCTGCCCGGTCTACGCTACTCTCCAGGACGGAATGGTGCGGCTGGTATCCGACGAGGTATTCTGGCGCAAGGACGGTACGAGCTTTCTGGCTGAGTATCAGGTAAGCCCGATCAATGACAAGCTGGACAGTCAGGCTGTGATGGGTGTTGTGGTTGTGTTCCGCGATATAACGAATGAGCGGGAAATCATGTACGCCAAGGAACGTGCCGAGAAGGCGGATCAGGCGAAGTCGGAGTTTCTGGCTATGATGAGTCACGAGATACGTACGCCGATGAACGGCATTCTTGGAATGGCCGATCTGCTGCTCGAAACCGAGCTGACCGAAGAGCAGCGTGAATATACGGAAATAATCCATACGAGCGGAGATACCCTGCTGCATATGATAAACGGCATTCTGGACTACAGTATGATGGAGGCGGGGAAGCTTGTTCTGATCGACGAGCCGTTCGATATTGACGAAGTCCTGAATGAGACGGTGCAGCTGCTCAGGCCGCTCGCTGAGAAGAAGGGGCTCGAGCTTAGCTATCACATCAAGGACGGAACACCCCGTGAGCTTCAAGGAGACGGGACAAGGCTCCGCCAGATTCTCATTAACCTGATTGGCAATGCCATCAAGTTTACAGAGAAGGGGTACGTGCGGATCAAGGTGGAATGCGAGCCCCTGGAGCTGGAGGAAGGAACGGTCGTCAGGGTGGCGATTGAAGATACGGGTATCGGAATACCGGCTAACAAGCTTGGTGATCTGTTTCAATCCTTCTCTCAGCTCCATCCTGAGATCAACCGCAAATACGGCGGAACAGGCCTGGGGCTTGCGATCAGCAAGCGGCTGGCGGAATTAATGGGCGGCCATGTTACGGTTGACAGCGAGGAGGGCATGGGCTCCACGTTCACGCTGCATTTCATCTCCAATCAGCAGTCCGTGTGCACGGAAGCTTCAGAGGAAGAGCTTCCTGTGTACGATAGCAGCAGGAAAGGCAGTGGAAGTCTGCAGCTGTTTGGCTCCGAAATGCCGGCAGCAGCTGACGGGCAATGGGAAGGCCAGCCCAAGCTTCGCATACTTCTTGCCGAAGATAACCCGGCCCAACAGCAGTTCTTTTTGCGCATTCTCAGCAGATTAGGCTTGCAGGCGGATGTGGTTGAGAATGGGATAGAAGCGGTCGAGCATATGCTCCGCAGCCGTTATGATCTGGTGTTCGCCGATATCCAGATGCCTGTTATGGATGGCGTAAAGGCGGTCGGACTCATTACCGACCTGCTTCCGGCCCACAGGCTGCCGATCTTCGTAGGGCTTACGGCCATCCCGCAGACGAAGGGGGAAGTTACGGATATGCCTGCAGGCATGCATGATTGTCTGAGCAAGCCGATTCGGACGGAGGACGTCCGGATGCTGCTGGCCCGCTGGAAGAACAAGCTGGAATCCAAGTCTGGAGAAGAGTCGACCTAATTGTATAGGCTGTTACGCTTGGCTGTCTCCAGGGGTTGTACCCCTTTGGAGGCAGCTTTTTTTGAATTTTTTCCGACCTTTAAGGCTGCCGATTGGTTTATTTTGCCGTCAGCAGCAACAAAGAGGCTGTACATACGTCTAACATAGAGGAAGGAATGATCAGTTCAAATATTGGAGGTTATTGCTGGCATGGCATTTCGGAAATGGGTTACATGGTTGTTGATTGTGTCGCTGATGCTTCCGCTGATTAAGACAACGGTTCAGGCGGCTGATTCACGTACAATAACGTTATATCTGGAGGGCGAGCAGCTGGCAGCGGATGTGCCTCCTTTTATTATACCGAAGGTGAATGTCACCATGGTTCCGCTGAGGATAATCAGTGAAGGCCTGGGCGCCAGTGTCGCTTGGGTTCAGGCAGCGCGGACGGTAACCATCACGCGTGGTGACACGGTCATCCGCATGACAGGGGGCCAGGAGCAAGCCTATGTGAACGATATTCCGGTATCGCTTGATGCCTCTGTACGGATGATACAGGGCCGTACGATGGTGCCGATTCGGTTCGTCAGCGAGCAGCTTGGGCTGAAGGTCACGTGGAATCAGGCCGAAAGGACGATCAGCCTTTCAGACGGAGATACTTCTGTGCCTGTACCTGCTCCAGTTCCGGCAACGCCAGTTCCTGTGCCGGCTCCTCAGCTGCCGGTCAGCACGCCGGAGATGAGGGGGGTATGGATCTCAACGGTTTATAACCTGGACTGGCCAACTGCTTCCTCTTACGGCAAGCCGGAGGTTCAGAAGAAGGAGTATATCAAGCTGCTTGACGAGCTGCAGTCAGCCGGTATCAACACGGTGTTCGTGCAGGTTCGTCCTGCTGCTGACAGCTTCTACCCTTCCAAGCTTGTGCCATGGTCCAAGTATGCGGCCGGCGCCCAGGGCAGGGATCCGGGGTATGACCCGCTCGCTTTCATCATTGAGGAGACCCATCGCAGGGGGATGGCGTTTCATGCCTGGTTCAATCCGTTTCGTGCAAGTCCAGATGCCAAGCTGGAGAATCTGGCAAGCGGGCATGTGGCCAAGAGGTATCCGCAGTGGATAGTGAATTCTGGCGGTAAGCTCTATATTAATCCAGGTGTACCCGAAGCCAGGCAGCATATTATTGACGTCATCACAGAGGTTGCACAGCAGTATGATGTGGACGGCATCCATCTGGACGATTATTTCTACCCGTCCTCGGGCAAGTTTGCTGATGAACTCGCCTACCGGGCTTATAATCCTGCCAAGTTCACTACGATAGTTGAATGGCGGCGTGATAATATCAACAGCTTTATTCGTGATTTGGGTACTGCGGTCAAGCGGGTAAACCCGGGAGTCGAATTTGGTGTCAGTCCTTTCGGAGTGTGGCGTAATGCGAGTGTGGACCCGACAGGCTCCAATACGAAGGCAGGGGTAACCGCTTATGACAGCATGCACGCGGATGTCAGGACCTGGATCCGGCAGGGCTGGATAGATTATGTTATGCCGCAGCTGTACTGGAGCATGGCGAATACCGCTGTCCGGTATGATACGCTTGCCGACTGGTGGGCAGGAGAAGTCAAGGGTACGGGTGTGGATCTCTACATCGGCCATTCTCCTTACAAGCTGGGCACGCCAGAGGTGGGATGGCAGAGTCCGCAGGAGATCATTAATCAGCTGGTCTACAACAGGAAGCATCCGGAGATAAAAGGCGATGTCTTCTTCAGTGCGAAGGATCTGCGCCGCAA
Source organism: Paenibacillus sambharensis (assembly GCF_003233845.1). GTDB lineage: Bacteria > Bacillota > Bacilli > Paenibacillales > Paenibacillaceae > Paenibacillus_I > Paenibacillus_I sambharensis. Next base: position 45,134 of record NZ_QKRB01000053.1, on the reverse strand, counting down.
CCCGCTGGGTGTCCTCGATGCCCTGCGTCTATATTATGAGTAGGGGCTTTTGCACGAGACGCCGGGCGGAACGGTAAGGAAGCTGGAAGGAGCTGTACCTCAGTCATCCGGGATGACTTGCGGGACAGCTCCTTCTGTTAGGAAACAGGGCAGGGAGTGCTGCTGTTCTAGACGCCGGCCGGCGTGGAGAAGAACTTCTTGAGTGCCTGATAGACTTCCGTCTTTTCCTTGATGATGGAATACAAAAATTTCCTGCTGTTGATGCTTTTATAGGCTGACATCAGGGTGCTGCTGCGATTATACTGATTAATCTCCCCGTAGCCAAACATATTCGAACGCGCCATCAGCTCATGGATCAGCTTGACGCACTTCTCATTATCCGAAGTGAGGTTATCGCCATCGGAGAAGTGAAAGGGGTATATGTTCCAGTTTTGAGGAGGATAGCGGGCATCAATTATATCGACGGCCTTCTGATAGGCTGATGAACAGATCGTTCCGCCGCTTTCCCCTCTTGTGAAGAAGTCTTCTTCGCTGACCTCCTTGGCTTCTGTGTGATGAGCAATGAACACGATCTCCACATGCTCATATTTGCGCCGCAAAAATTTGGTCATCCAGAAGAAGAAGCTGCGGGCTACATATTTTTCGAAGGAACCCATGCTTCCCGAGGTGTCCATCAGCGCTAGAACCACAGCATTGGAATGGGGCTTCATCACTTCCTGCCAAGTTTTGAAGCGCAGGTCCTCCGGGCTGATGCCTGATATGCCGGATTTGCCCGCATTTGCATTGCGTCTAAGATTCTCTATGAGCGTGCGCTTCTTATCGATATTGGACATAATGCCTTTCTTCCGTATATCGTGAAAGACTATATCGGTAGCCTCCATGATGTCCTTCTGCTTGTTCTCCAGATTGGGCAGCTCCAGCTCTTCGAACAGCATATCCTCAAGCTCAGCCATGCTGACCTCGGTTTCTACATAATCCTCACCAGGCTTATCGCCGGCTCCCTGGCCCTTGCCTGGGCCCTTGGCCTCCTTGGGATCCTTGCCGAGCACGTCCCCGACCTGGGAATCCCCGTCCCCTTGTCCGACATGCTTCTGTTTATTGAAGTTGTAGACAAAACGGTACTCATCCATGCTCTTGATTGGCACTTTAACAATTTGTCGTCCATCCGACAGAATGATGCTTTCATCGGTGACAAGATCAGGCAGGTTCTGCTTAATGGCTTCCCGGACTTTCTGCTGATGGCGGGATTGGTCCTGATATCCTTTCCGATGCAGCGACCAGTCTTCCCTGGACACGATAAACAGCGGCTCTGTCATGCTTGCCATCCCCTCCATAACCGGTTTACGGCCTTTGTTATAACAATATATTCAGCGGTGCAGCAGTTATGTGAGGGAATGGCTCTTCATACCTGCGGCTTTTGCTGCCAAACCTTACACGGGGTGGGGAAGCGGACAGGTTGAATGGCTTGTCAGGGATACGGTATAGTTAATAGAGAAGCTGGGAATGACCGGAATTCCGCGGCCCTGTTTGGGCGTCATAAACGGGAGGGATTTAATTGGAAATAGTAAAGGAGGTATGCGGCGTGAGTGAGCGCTTAGAAGCGCTGCTTCCAGTGGTGGATGAAGACTGCACCAGACTTGTGCTTGGATCGATGCCTGGAGAGGTATCGCTTCGGGAAGGGCGTTACTATGCTCATCCGCGCAACGGCTTTTGGCCGATTATGTACGGCCTATACGGGAAAGTGCCGGAGGAAGATTACGAGCTGCGCAAGCAGTTTTTGCTGCGGCGGGGGATCGGGCTCTGGGACGTGCTGGCAGCCTGTGAACGAAGCGGCAGTCTGGATTCCGCCATCCGAAATCCGGAGGTTAACGAGTTCGCTCCGCTGCTGGGCAGCTATCCGGGAATCCGGACCCTGTTCTTTAATGGAGGCAAGGCGTATGAGCTGTTCATGCGGCATGCTGCGCCCAAGCTGGCGGGGAATATGCCGGAGCTGGTCAAGCTGCCCTCCACAAGCCCGGCTTATACGATGCCTATAGAAGCAAAGCTGGAGCAGTGGCGGGTGGTCGCGGAGACCAAGTGAAAAACCGCTCTCCTCATAAGGAAAGCGGCTGTAAATGAAAGGTCTGTTCAGACTCCCTGCAGCAGTGGAGCCGTAATAAGCAGGAACGCAAAACCGAGCAGCAGCAGCCCGTTTAAAACAACGCCGATAATGCTGAAGACCTTGCGGCGGCGTTTGATGACCAGACCGATTATGCCGAGGACCAAGCCTACGAAGCTCAGGAAGAGTACGGCCAGGATCGACAGGGAAGAGATGATGACAACCGGGTCTGTCTCAAAGCCGGGAGCAATCGTGTTGTTCGGAAGCAGGTAAGTGCTTATGGACGCGGCTACCAAGAAGATGACCGCGATGATCCCAATGATGCTTACAATCCCAATAACGAAGGATGCTATGCCGAGACCGGAATGCTTGAGCGGCCCTTCATCGTGAGGTTCTCCCGTTACCGGCGTCATGCCTTGGGGCTGTTCGTTCTTATCGCGGTACGGGTTTTCTTGAGAAGGTTGTTGATGTTGATCCATATGTATGTGTATCTCCTTTATCCTGTTTTGTAAATTATACCCTATGACGAAGGTTGTGGAAACATTGAACAGTAAACTGTCGTTTTACGGCGCTATTCATGCCGCGTTGGCGGTCATGCTGGGAGCATTCGGTGCCCATGGTTTGGAGGAGCGGCTGACAGCTGATATGCTGGCCGTCTACGAGACCGGAGTAAGGTATCATATGTATCATGCGCTTGGCATGATACTGGCCGGCATCCTGTTGTCCCGGGAAGAAAACCGCAAGCTGCGGCTCGGGGGGCAGCTGATGCATATCGGCATCTTCCTGTTCTCGGGCAGTCTTTATGTGCTGGTGCTCTCGGACAATACGAAGCTCGGTATGATTACGCCGCTTGGCGGTGTCTTGTTCATTGCTGGTTGGGCTTTGATCGCAGCGGCGGTCTGGCCGGCCAAGCAGCGGTAAACCTTCAATCAACGGTTAAAGCCGGTTATCGTGCTTACAAATAGTGAGGCAGTCTGTCCAGGTGGCCAAGCCAACTGACAGACTGCCTCATGCTGTTGCGGGGGTTAACGATGTTGAAGTCTGCTTCGTTACTGGATGAAATCATCTATCTCATTCAAGCCGAAGGTGTAGACCTGCTTCTCATCTACATGGTAGACGGTAATCATCTGTGCCGACTCATCCATGTTTAATATCCGGCAGGGCACGCTGAGCTTTACTCCCCGGCCTTTGTTGACATTAAGACGGATCAGCTGGTTTGCGGCTATGAAAGACCGGATACGCTTTACAACTTGAGGGTCCATCTCCCCGTTCTTATCCGGCTTGCCGCTTCCCGTGCCATCCTTTGCGGCTTCTGGCTTGGCAGCCTCTGACTTGTCAGCAGCCGCTGGCTTGTCTGTTCCCGGCTTCTTTTGTTCTCCGGCTGGTACGCTGGGCTGTGCTTTGGTTTGGAGCTTGGCCGGGATTGATACAGCCTTGCCCGGTTCTGGTTTTTGAAGCGTCTGCTCAATCAACTGGCCGGCCTGGATGCCTGACTGGATCCGGAAATCAACGACGTGATCCTGATTAAGAAGCTTGATCAGCTTCTCCAGAGCGGATGCATTAGATTCGCTCTGGATCATCAGATCTACATTAAAGATATATGATTTTGCCGAGGTGGAGTCGTTGGGTTTCATAGGTCCTCCGTCTAGTAGTAATACTTTTATCATATCATTAATAGGTCTTTGGATATAGTCCTGTCTTTTAGCACTTTTTTACCCTATTCCGCCAGGTTTCAAACATAGGCGCCAGCCATAGGTATCAGCCCTTACACCGTGGTTATGTTCCGCATATGATGGTAAGGTCAATGATACTGGCGGGGGTGACTGCTGTTGATTCGGTTAATACCATACGTGTTGAACGGAATTACTGTTCTCGGTGTGGAAGTAAAGCTTCCCAAGACGACGCTGCTCGCAGTATCGACAGACAAGGGCTATATTATGTGCGGAGCTCTTGATGTCGGGCTGCTCAACGAAAAGCTGGCTGACCGAGGAATAGTGGCAGGGCGGGCTGTAGGTGTCCGCACACTAGAGGAGCTTCTTGAGGCGCCGCTGGAATCGGTCACGGTTGAGGCCGAGAAGCTGGGCATACACGCCGGCATGAAGGGGACAGACGCCCTCCAGCTCATGATATAAGGTGAGAGCCGCCTGGAACAGCCGGGCGGCTCTCACGCTGTCTTATGCTGTCGGTATGGAGTCAAACAGCTTCTTAAGATTGACATCGAACGGAGGGCGGATAATGCCCTTCTCGGTAATTATCGCATCCACATAGCTGTGCGGGGTGATATCGAACGCCGGGTTGAATACCTTCACGCCTTCCGGCGCTGTCCGTTTGCCAAAGCCCTCAGTAATTTCCTCCGCGGCCCGCTCCTCGATCGGAATCTCGGTTCCTGTCGGCGTTTCAAGATCAATCGTAGACATCGGACAAGCCACATAGAACGGAATGCCGTGTGCCTTCGCCAGAACCGCCACGCTGTATGTGCCGATCTTGTTGGCCACATCTCCATTAGCTGCCACACGGTCGGTCCCTACGATTACCGCATCAACCCAGCCTTTGGACATTACCATACCTGCCATGTTGTCACAGATCAGGGTGACATCGATGCCGGCCTGCTGAAGCTCGAAAGCGGTCAGGCGGGCACCCTGCAGGACAGGCCTTGTTTCATCGGCATATATCTTAAGATTGATGCCGTTCTCCTGTGCAAGGTAGAATGGGGCCAGCGCTGTACCATAGCGGGCTGTGGCCAGACCGCCGGCATTGCAGTGGGTGAGCACGCCCATCCCGTCCTTAAACAGCTCGAGCGCATGCTCGCCAATCAGCCGGCAGGTCTCCTCGTCCTCGCTCTGAATGGCTATAGCTTCTGAGAGCAGTCCTTCCTGGCACTGCTCCGCGGTTCTGCTGCCATCCGCCAGCTCTGCGGCGCGGCGTTTCATCCGGTCGAGCGCCCAGAACAGATTGACGGCGGTTGGCCGCGAGGTGGCCAGATATTCGGCGTGCTTCCCGACGGCTGCAAGCCATGCGTCAGGGCTGCTGCCGGCAGCTTCACTGCTCCCCAGCACCAGTCCGTACGCCGCAGAGATTCCGATTGCAGGGGCTCCTCGTACCTTGAGATGGCGGATGGCTTCCCACACATCCTCCGATGTGCGGAGCTCCAGATACAGCACTTCTTCAGGCAGAAGCCTCTGATCGAGCAGCTGCAGATGATCCGCAGCCCATATCACCGATTGCAGGTCTTTGCCGCGTGAATTTGTAGTCATGATCGTTTCCTTTCTGCGGAAGCTCCGCTTGTACTGGTTGCGTGCACGAGTGTTTAGCTGTTATACATGATGCAGCTGTTCAGCCTGCACTTGTGCCTGCGGCGATATCAACAGCCTGCTCAATGGATGACGCCGTGCGGTTCAGCTTGATCAGCGCAGTCCCGATGGCAAGCGCCTGGCGCTGTGCCTGTTCACGAATAGCGGAATCGCTGATCGAATTGATATCGGCTACATGAGAGAGGCCGACGATCCGGCGGACCATTTTACAGCCTGCATAGCCAATGGAATCCTGGAGCAGTCTGCGCATATAGTGATCCTGATAGCCAGGAGTGGAAGCCGCCATGCGGTCCACGCATGAGCTGTCCCAGTGCGTCCGGAATTTAGCTTCAAAGAGGTTCCAGACATCGCGCATGGTAGACAGGAGGTAGCTGCGGTATTCGCTCCTGGCATCATCCTCCTTGATCCAATAGGCTTGTCCGCAGTAATTCATCAGCAGGTTGGCAAACAATGCGCCGATATCAAAGCCCATTGGCCCATAGTAAGCAAATTCCGGGTCGATGACCTTGGTAGATTCAGGCGTCACGAAGATGCTGCCGGTATGCAGGTCGCCATGGAGGAGCGCCTGTCCCTGCGTCAGGAACTTTTCCCTCAGCAGCGCAACTTCCAGATGAAGCTCGGCATCTTCCCTCAGCGCTCTGGCCGCGTCTTCAATAGCAGGCTCATAATCGTTATTGTCCGAAACCGTATACGGGTCATCGAAGATGAGGTCCTCTGTTATTTTACACAGCTCCGGGTTAATGAAAGCACCGGCCTGCAGCTTCTTCTCCTGCTGGTTCATGCCGAGATCGGATGTGAAGAAGAGCGTATTCGCGATAAAAGTCGAAATATGCTCTGCGAAATGCGGATAGCGTCCGCCTTCCATCAAGCCTTTGCGCATAATAACATGGTCGCTTAGATCCTCCATAATGGTCAGCGCAAGCTCGGATTTGAAGTCATATACCTTCGGAGCAAGTCCGGGAGCAAGCTTGTACTGGATACGGAGCGCATCACTCTCAATCCTTGCACGGTCAAGCGTCAGCGGCCAGGATTCCCCTACAACCTTCGCATAGGGCAGTGCCTGCTTCATAATGATGCTGCGGCCGGAATGTTCGTCGCGGATATGGAAAACAAGATTCAGATTGCCGTCGCCGATTTCCCGGCTGGTAAGACGGGCCTCTGGACCAAACACTTCCGTTATTTCACTGGCAAGTTCAATGGCTTCCTGTTCAGAAAGCGGATGATATGCGGACAATTGGTCCACCTCCTATATAAATGCGGTGTGCGTGGGTACTGATTCCTAGAACAGTATAATAGAAATTGTTTCAATTTAAAATTGATTTTGCAAAAGCCTGACGGGTTCGCCGGTTCTGCTGTTATTTATCCGATCTTTTGTTATAATGTCAAAAATGAACGGATGGAGGTCGTTTCAATATGCTTGTAACGAGTGGATCGGACGGATCTGAACAAGTTGCATTGAAGGAATGGGCATCGGCCGTACAAGCCTTGAAGGAAGGCAAGCTCATCATGATCATGCGCAAAGGCGGTATTGCCGAGGAGACAAGGGATTTTCGGCTGGTGAGCCCGCGGTTTTTTCTGCTGCCTGCTTATGAGCATCAGCGCCGTGAGCTGCTGAAGCCGGAATACCAGGAGCTTGTCGACCAGACACTGGGGGAATGGAGCTCCGGGCAGGATTTCCTGCGCATTGATACGTATGCCGAGGCCGTCGATGATATTGAGGTAACGGACCAGGAGCAGCTGGATAAGCTTCGGGATTTACATATCTGGACTGATACCTTTGCTGAAGAACGGTTAAAATGGAAGAGGAAGCAGCCGCTTCATGTCCTGCTGCTTCGGGTGTTCCGGCTGGAGCAGCCGGTCGAAGTTCCGCTGAGGCCCGCGTACACTGGCTGTAAATCCTGGGTTAAGCTGGAGGAGGACATTGCTGAAGCCGCGATGAAGCCTGTTTTGACCGATGAACAGTTTCATGAAGAGATGGTTAACATCCGAAAAAGGTTTGATTAAACCTTGCTCTTAGGCCGACAAATGCCTGTTCACTTCCTTGCTTTGTAACAGGACTTATACTAAAATAATTATAATCAAGGTGAGAATCACTGAGAATCACTGACGCTCTCAATTGCATGCAGTGCCAAGTCCACGGCTCATGATGCAGTAAGAGATGCTGATGATAATATTGGAAGGGGACTGACCATGTCTACACATTTTAAGATTGAAGGCCTGAAGGCGGCCATCGAAGGAAAAGAAATTCTGAAAGGCATCAATATTGAAATCAAGGGTGGCGAAATCCACGCGATCATGGGACCGAACGGTACTGGCAAAAGTACGCTGGCTTCCGCGATCATGGGCCATCCCAAATATGAAGTAACCAGTGGTACCGCACTCCTGAACGGCGAGGATGTCCTGGAGATGGAAGTAGATGAGCGTGCGCGTGCCGGCATGTTCCTTGCTATGCAGTATCCTAGCGAGATCGCGGGTGTAACCAACTCTGACTTCCTGCGCAGCGCCATCAACGCACGCCGTGAGGAAGGAAGCGAGATTTCTCTGATTAAGTTCATTCGCCAGATGGAAGGCAAGATGAAGGAGCTTGAGATGAATCCCGAGTTTGCACACCGTTACCTGAATGAAGGCTTCTCCGGCGGTGAGAAGAAGCGGAACGAAATTCTGCAGATGATGATGCTCGATCCGAAGATTGTCATTCTCGATGAAATTGACTCCGGTCTTGACATTGACGCACTTCGTATTGTAGCAGACGGCGTAAACAGCATGCGTTCAGAAGACCGCGGTTTCCTGATTATTACCCACTATCAGCGCCTGCTGAACTATATTACGCCTGACTATGTACACGTTATGATGCAGGGCCGCATTGTGAAATCCGGCGGACCTGAGCTTGCACAACGCCTTGAGGCTGAAGGCTACGATTGGGTGAAAGAAGAACTGGGCATCGTCGACGAGACCGTCGGCCAGGCTTAACGAAGGGAGCGCGATGACGCATATGAGTACACAATTGAGCACCCCGGTAAGCCGCCAGACTGTTGAGTCACTATCACAAAACAAGCAGGAGCCTGCATGGCTGACCGAGCTTAGAGCGGAAGCGGCTGACCAGTCGGAAACACTGGAGTGGCCAAAGCCGGAGAAAGTTCGTATCGACCGCTGGAATTTGGGCGCGCTTGGGGTTTACAAGGCACAGAAGCAAGCTTCTCTGGCTGAACTGCCGGAAGAGGTTCAGGCAATCGTTCCAGAGGATGCATCAGGGAATCTTCTCGTGCAGCGGAACTCTGGAGCGGTATATCGTCAGCTGTCGGATGAACTGACGGCAAAAGGCGTAATATTCACAGATCTGGAAACAGCTGCGCGCGACCATGCGGACCTGGTTCAGCAGTATCTGTTCACAGCTATTCCGAAGGATGAGGACAAGCTGACGGCTACCCATGCCGCACTCTGGAACGGGGGCGTATTCATCTACGTGCCTAAGAATATTGAAGTGGAAATCCCGCTGCAGGCCATCCTGTTCCAGGATGATGCGGAAGCATCCTTTGCACCGCATATTCTGCTTGTTGCTGACCAATTCAGCAAGGTGACCTATGTCGACTATGTGGTCAGCGGAGCGGAAGGCAAGTCGGCCCCGGCTGTCCATCACAGTGCAGCTGAGGTGATTGTTAAGGCTGGGGCGAAAGTCACGTTTGCTACGGTTCATCATCTTGCCGACAATGTGATTGACCTGTCGCTTCGCCGTGCGGTCGTAGATAATGATGCCAGCATTGAATGGATCATCGGCGATCTGCACGACGGCAACCTGCTGTCAGATACGAAATCCGTGCTGAACGGCAATGGTTCGACTTCCGATGCGAAGGTTATATCCATCGGTACCCACTCGCAAAATATGAGCATCACTACACAAGCGGTTCACTGGGGCCGCAGCTCGGACAGCCAGATGGTAACCCGGGCGGTTATGCGTGATCAGGCGTCTGCAATTATTAACGGAATCACCAAGATTGAGAAAGGCGCTACCAAGGCAAACGGCGAGCAGACCGAACGTGTTCTCATGCTTAGTCCGAAGGCCCGTGGTGATGCCAATCCGATACTGCTGATTGACGAGGATGATGTGACAGCGGGCCATGCTGCAAGTGTCGGGCAGGTCAATGCGGAACAGATTTACTACCTGATGTCCCGGGGCATCTCGAGAGCCGAAGCGGAGCGCCTCATTATCTACGGCTTCCTTGCACCGGTTGTATCGGATATTCCGCTGGAGGCTGTGCGCAATCAGCTTAACCGTCTGATCGAAGGGAAATTGGGATCATGAATGTGCTCGAGCTCCGCAAGCTGTTCCCGATTCTCCATCAGGAGATCAACGGTCATCCACTCGTCTATCTGGACAATGCGGCGACTTCCCAGAAGCCGGAGTCGGTCATCAGTGCGGTGAAAGCCTATTACGAGCGTAATAATGCTAACGTTCACCGCGGGGTTCACACGCTGGGCTCGCGCGCTACCGATGCTTATGAAGGAGCCAGGGAGAAGGTTGCCCGCTTCTTGAACGCATCGGAATCAAACGAGATTGTCTTCACACGCGGCACAACGACAGCACTAAATCTGGTTGCTTCGTCTTACGCACGCTCAGTCTGCGGGGAAGGTGACGAGATTGTTCTGACCCCAATGGAGCATCATAGTAATCTAATTCCTTGGCAGCAGGTCGCGAAGGCGACCGGCGCCGTCTTGAAATATATTCCGCTGCAGGCTGACGGTACGATCGCCATGGCTGATGTGGAGCGGACTATTACGGACCGCACGAAGGTTGTGTCCGTCATGCAGGTATCGAACGTGCTGGGTGTCATTAATCCGGTGAAGGAGATCGCGGCAGTCGCCCATCGCCATGGTGCTGTCATGGTCGTGGACGGAGCCCAGTCGGCTCCGCACATGAAGGTTGATGTGAGGGATCTAGATTGTGATTTCTTCGCCTTCTCCGGCCACAAAATGTGCGGACCAACCGGTATTGGTGCTCTGTATGCCCGCAAGTCACTGCTGGAGCGGATGGAACCCATCGAATTTGGCGGCGAAATGATTGATCATGTTGATTTGTATGAGTCGACTTGGAAGGAAGCTCCCTGGAAATTCGAAGGCGGAACGCCTATAATTGCAGGAGCGGCAGGTTTGGCTGCTGCGATTGATTTTTTGACCGAAGTAGGGCTGGATGAAATCGACCGCCATGAGTCTAAGCTTGCAGCTTATGCATATGACAGGCTTTCCGAGATGGAAGGCATTACAATCTACGGTCCCCGTGAGGGCCGTGTAGGCCTTGTTACTTTTAATCTTGCGGATGTGCATCCTCATGATGTCGCAACGGTTCTGGATACGGAAGGGATTGCCGTTCGGGCCGGACACCACTGCTGCCAGCCGCTGATGAGGCAGCTGGAAGTTTCCGCGACGGCTCGCGCAAGCTTTTATCTCTATAACACCGAAGACGAAGTGGAGCGGCTGGTGTCCGCATTACAACGTACAAAGGAGTTCTTCGGACATGCAATTGGATGATCTGTACCGCCGTGTCATAATGGATCACTATAAGAACCCGCGTAACCGTGGTACGATGGAAGCGGAATCGGTTACGATTCAGCTGAATAATCCGACCTGCGGAGACCGTATTTCCCTGCAGCTGCAGGTGGAAGACGGAATCGTCCGGGAGGCCCGGTTCACCGGAGAAGGTTGCTCGATCAGCATGTCCTCCGCCTCCATGATGACCGAAGCAGTCAAAGGCAGAACCAAGGAAGAGGCACTCGGCATGGCGGATAAGTTCTCGTCGCTGATGAAGGGTGATGACGTAGAGTTTGAGGAATATGAAGACCTGGAAGCACTGTCGGGCGTGAACAAGTTTCCGGCACGGATCAAATGTGCCACGCTCGCTTGGAACGCGCTGCGCAAAGGGGTCGAGTCCTGATCCTGGAGAAGCCGCAGCTATAGCGGGACAGTGCTTCACACTAAGGAGGTAATTTGTAATGGCCAAGAAAGCCCCGGAACTCGAAGAGTACAAATATGGTTTCCGTGATGAGCATAAGTCCGTTTTCCAATCAGGCAAAGGTCTTACACCGGAGATTGTAAAGACAATTTCCCAAATGAAGAATGAACCCGAATGGATGCTTGATTTCAGGCTGAAATCGCTGGAGCAGTTCAACAAGATGGAGATGCCTCGCTGGGGCGGCGACCTGGATGAGCTGGATTTCAATGATATTCAGTATTATGTTAAGCCTTCCGAGAAGCAGGGTAAGACGTGGGAGGAAGTACCGACCGAGATCAAGGAAACCTTCGACAAGCTGGGTATCCCTGAAGCGGAACAGAAGTTCCTTGCCGGTGTTTCTGCGCAGTATGAATCCGAGGTTGTTTACCACAGCATGCAGGAGGATTTGGAGAAGCAGGGTGTTATTTTCATGGATACCGACACTGCACTGCGTGAGCATCCGGAAATTTTCCGCGAGCACTTCGGTACCGTTATACCGCCAAATGACAACAAGTTTGCTGCATTGAACAGCGCAGTTTGGTCCGGAGGCAGCTTCATCTATGTGCCAAAGGGTGTAAAATGCGAGGTTCCTCTGCAGGCGTATTTCCGGATTAACTCCGAAAACATGGGCCAGTTCGAGCGTACGCTGATCATCGCAGATGAAGACAGCTTCGTGCATTACGTAGAGGGCTGTACTGCGCCGATCTACAGTACCAACTCACTGCACAGTGCGGTAGTGGAAATTATCGTAAAGAAGAACGCACGCGTTCGCTATACGACGATTCAGAACTGGGCGCCGAACATCTATAACCTTGTTACCAAGCGTGCTGTTGCGGATGAGAATGCAACGATGGAATGGGTGGATGGCAACATCGGCTCGAAGCTGACGATGAAATATCCGGCTGTCGTGCTCCGCGGCCGTGGCGCCAAGGGGATGGTTCTCTCCATCGCTGTTGCCGGCAAAGGCCAGCATCAGGACGCTGGTGCTAAGATGATCCACCTGGCACCTGATACGACATCTACGATTGTATCCAAGTCGATCAGTAAGCATGGCGGTAAAGTGTCCTACCGTGGTCTTGCATCGTTCGGACGCAACTCTGACGGCGCCAAGGCAAACATCAAGTGTGATACCCTGATCCTGGATAATCAGTCCACGTCGGATACGATTCCTTATAACGAGATCATGAATGACAATATTACACTTGAGCATGAAGCGACCGTTTCCAAGGTATCCGAGGACCAGCTGTTCTACCTGATGAGCCGCGGACTGACCGAGGACGAAGCGACGCAAATGATCGTAATGGGCTTCATTGAGCCGTTCACGAAAGAACTTCCAATGGAGTATGCCGTAGAGATGAACCGTCTCATCAAGTTCGAGATGGAAGGCAGTATCGGTTAATAAACAGTTCAGCATATGTGCCTGCAGGACCTTACACCAATCGTGGGGTCCTGTAGGTTCTTTTTTATAATATCTTAACCTCTATCTACAATTTTTCTCTTACTTCGACATAAAAGATATAGTATATATCTGATGTATATAAATTCCATATTAGGATTTTGATGTAAGATGAAATTTCGAAAATGGATTGTTGGAACTCTGGATTTATCAATTCTGATGGCAGCATTCTCACCACTATCGGCTTTCGCAGCGTCTTCTGCTCCAATGCCTCAATATTACATGAGAAAAACAAGGAGTTAGACCAAGGTGCTGGAATTATTGAAGCGCAAGGGGTAAAAGTGAAGGCTGTGGAAGTAGCTATTAAAGCACTCGAAAAGGTTATCGACAATCCAGTTACACGATGGGCTCTTGAAGCAGTGTTTGATGAAGATACAGTTGCAGCAGTATTAAAGCAGAATAAGAAGATTTTTTCTGTGCTTGATGAGTATCTTTATGCAGTAGATCTTACAACTAGAGAGATTGCTGCAGGAGCAAAGGATGCAATCATAAGAGAGTTAAGAGGTGTAGTTGGCAAAGAGACAGCTCAATCAATTGGACAAGTTGTAGAGTGGCTTATCTATTACGGAAGCAAGATTTTACTCTAATTATTTTCAACGAGGGGAACTATGCAGATGGATGACTTCAAAGTAGAGAGACTCGAAAAACGAATTGAAGTGCTTTCGGAGTGGAAGTCAAGAATGCTGGAACTGTACGGAGAAGAATTATCGCCTTTCGATAAATGGTGTTTGGAGAACGAGTTAAGCAGAGAAGATCAGCATTTTATAACAAATCTTAGTCTACTGTTCTCTATTCATTTACACCCTGAACCGGACAATTCCGAAGTTCGGAATATCCTTCATAACACGAAGGCCTACTTCAATGTGGATCATATCGAACTGACCTTTGAAGAATTTGATCGTTTTATCAAAGAATATCAACGAAAAGAAAAACCTATCTTTTATTGGGACACACGTGAGCTGCTAGAGAAATTAGCGCAGAGCAATAGAAGTGTCCAATTAAAAGAATGGCTGATTGGTCAGTAAACAGCTATACTTTCCAAATGTCCCGCCAGCAGGCGGGATTCTTTTAGTGAGCAGGGATGATTATATGCTGTGCATCTGCATAGTTCTGCACCCGCTAATCCATCCTAAAGAAGGTAACGGAACCTTCACGGGAGGATGAATAGCGCATGGTATCGACAAGGTATAGAATTGCAGCCATTGTTCTGGCTGCCAGTTTGACGGCTGCAAGTGTAACGGGTTGTGCAGCCGGAGGAGGCAACCAGAAGGCCCAGCAGACTGGCGGCGGTGGCGGGCAGAAGCAGCAGTCCGCAGGAGGACAGAAGCAGCAGTCGGCAGGAACGCAGAAGAAGCAGCAGGCAAGTGATAACAAGCATCACGGGGGCAGTACGCAGGATACGCCGCAGCAGACTGGCATGATTGAACAGAAGGTTGCCGGCAGCAACGAAGCTTTGATGCTGGAGAATGGCCAAGCCGTCGTAGAGCTCGAGAAGATCGAGGGCACTCTCTATGCGGATGCGGCTAAATTGGCGGGCTTAATCGGTTTCCAGGCCGTCATGGAGAAGGATAAAAATAATACCGAGCTGTGGATCGGTGACCATGATCCTGTACTTAAACTGCGTGCCCAATCGGCAATCGTTGTGCAAGAGGGCCGGGAAATCCAATTAAACAGTCCCGTTGTGAAGCGGGAGGATAGAATGCTGATCCCGGCTGATTCGCTCAAGCAGCTGTTTAACAAGGAAGCCGTGTTCACCATGGACAATGAACGTGTGGCGATCTTCCCGCAGCCGCTGCCTGCAGATCCTGGGGCAGATCAAGGTTTTGCGGATGATCCAGCTGACCCGGCAAAGAAGCCGGGCGCTCAGCAGGAGGCGGGCTTGCCGGCAATGAGTGATGCGGAGCCATCGGCTCAAGGCATTGGAGTATATGGCGATGATGCCATGCCGGCTATGAAGAATGCGGTCGCCGTTGTGGATGAAGCCAGGAAGCATCTGGGCGTTCCTTATAAATTCGGGGCTGGCCCATTCGCACGGACCAAGCGTTTTGACTGTTCGTCTTATGTACAGTATGTTTACAAGAAGGCGGGCTACACGCTGCCCCGGACGGCAAGAGAACAGGCGAAACTGGGCACGAATGTCTCCCGAAACCAGCTGCGAGTAGGGGATCTGTTGTATTTTTATGTGCCGGGCAGATTCAAGAGTAATAAAACCGTTGGCCATGTCGGTATCTATATGGGCGCTCAGAAGATGATCCACTCCAGCCCGATGCCTAAGGACGGTGTTCAAGTCACGGATATCAATAAGAAGTACTGGAAGGACACCTATCTTTACTCCAAACGTCTTCCCTAAGGGAACATCATTATAAAAACAAGGGATGTTGATCTGGCGGCCATGTGGCTCGCTCGTGATCAACATCCCTTGTGTGTTTTCTTGCATCGTATCTATTAGAGCTGAATATCTTTGATTCCTTTATCGGGCTTGCGGGATATATCGATAAATTCCTCGCCAACCTGAATCAGCGGACGGAAGAAATCGCTTGGATTGGTCATTACGATCGTGCCGGTTTCCCCGGTTTCAAGCTCGACCTTCTTCCCGATAAAGTTAGGAATCATATTCTTGATGAATGTCTGGGTAATGATGGGGTCCAGCTTGTGAAAGCTGAGCTCGTACAGTTCGTTGAGGACATGCAGCAAGTCCTGCTTCTCCTGGTAGACACGAGACGAAATCATTGCACTGTAGATATCGGCGATAGCTACAATTCTCGCGGCGGGAATAATCTCTTCACCCTTCAAGCCATGTGGATAGCCGCTACCGTCAAAACGCTCGTGATGCTGAAGGGCAACCAGCGCATACATCTCGTCTTCAAGGGATTCCCGCAAAATTTCTTCTCCATGAAGCGTGTGCTGTTTAACGGTCTCGAACTCTTCCTCTGTAAGCTTGCCAGGCTTATTGAGGATTTGATAATCGATCCGGCATTTGCCGATATCATGCAGGAAGCCGGCCTTACCGACCTGCTGAGCCTCTTCCTCACTGTAGCCCATCCATCCGGCAATGTAGTAGGAGATCATGCCGACCTGTACAGAATGCTGGCAGGTATAATCGTCTTTGTCGTTTAAGGCGACCAGCAGGGATACAACATCCTTCTCTGTACGACAGCCTTCGACGAGGGGAGTGAATGTACGATCCACATCCTCGGACTGAACCTTGCCTTCTGCCATTGCGTTCACGAACAGTTCACTAATTCCCTGCAGCGCATCTTCGAATACCGGGAGCAGCTTGTCTGCCCCATGATGATTGGAGTTCTGCGATGAATCCGGTAAGCCAGGCTCTATTCGCTCTTCGATGTCCACATAATCAATCTGGTGCTGCAATAGTCTGGAAATTTCCCGATCATTAAGTACCGTTCCCTGAGATAACACGTTCAACCCGAAGTTATTGAATACGTCCTGGGCCAGCTTGTCTCCCGGTTGTAGATCCATGATGTGTGCGCGCATTATCCACCTCTGGAAGTATAGGTTTTTAGCCTCATATTATCAGGTATTTTCTATCCTTACAATAGTTGGTATAATAGAAATGTGTCTAAATCATGACATTATAAGTCTTTTGAATGATAAAATGTTTCAAGGAGCCATAATCCGGGTATATAGGCGCCTTGCTTGATCTGGGTCATTGGTCCCTTGGATCAGTGCCCTTCCATCCGGAAAGAGGACAAGTGACTGATCATTCGGAAGCAGCAGCTTCAGGAGATAGGGGTTGCGTTCCACGGTTCCAGCAGCCTGCAGCCGGCTGGCCAACTCGTCTAGATTAAGCCGCATGGGAACTGCGGGCGTGAGCTGAACGCTGCTGCGGCCGCAGAGCGCTTCCACGGCTGGATGAGCCTCATCCGGTTCTAGGAATTCATAATGGTGCAGGCCGCAGCACGGACAATCTGCACGCTTGGAGTCAGAGATCTTAAGCTGTGTCATCCCGGTGTCCCAGATATCAAACTGGATCAGGCTGCCGTGCAGCTTGTCGCTTCTGCCGGACAGAAGCTTGAATGCCTCTGCTGTCTGAAGGCTGGCAGCCATATCGATGGCAGGCGACAAGACACCGGCGGTCTCGCATGTATCTGTCGTTCCGGGGGCCGGTGCCGCAGGGAACAAGCAGCGGTAACAGGGAGTACTGCCAGGGCGGATGGCCATCATCATGCCGCCGGACCCGACAGCTCCCCCGTAAATCCAGGGTATGCCATGCTTGACCGAATAGTCATTGATCAGGTAACGGGTGCTAAAGTTGTCGGTGCCGTCGAGAATCAGGTCAACGCCCTTCAGAAGCTCTTCAGCATTGGCTGGTGTTAAATCCTCAACCATGGCATCCACTTGAATGGAGCTGTTGGCTGCCTTCAGCCGTCTGGCGGCAGCCTGTGCCTTGGGCATGACTGCGTACACATCATCTTCATCATAAAGAATCTGTCTTTGCAGATTGCTCGCTTCTACAATATCCCGGTCAATCAGACGGAGGTAACCGGCACCTCCTCTGGCAAGGTGCTGGGCAATCACACAGCCGAGCGCCCCCATGCCGACTACAGCGACCTTGGATGCCGTAATAAGAGATTGCCCGTCCACGGCGAGGGGCTTGAACCGGATTTGCCGGGCATAACGGACTTCATCGGGTATCCTGTGGTTCATCATGATGTCCTCCTGCTTCATTGTATCAGGTTGACGGCGCCGTCGGATCCCAGGGTCCCTGCTGATGACCCTTCCATTCGGAGCCGTCCTCCCAGATTTCCTTCTTCCAGATGGGAACAATCTGCTTCAGGCGGTCGATTGCATAGCGGCTTGCTTCATAGCAGGCATTCCGGTGCGGGGAGGAAACGGCAATGACTACGCTTGCCTCCCCGATTTCCACAATACCAAGCCGGTGGGCAATCGCAGTCAGTGTGCCGGGCCAGCGAGCATTGATCTCCTCTCCGATTTGGCGCATGGTCTTTAGTGCCATGGGCGCATAAGCTTCATAAGACAGGTGCACGGTTTGCTGCTCACCGGTCCATTCCCGTGTAGTGCCGATAAATACAAGTGATGCCCCGTGGTTCGGCGACATGACATAAGAGGCTGTCTGCTCTGCATTCAGGGGCAGCTCGGTCAGACTGAACCGCTCATCGGGCATAGCCGTACTGCCAGCCATAATTTCTGTATCCTCGCCGCCTGAGACCGGCGGAAGCAGGGCAATCTCATCCGTGTGGTTCAGGATTGCGTCATCTGGTGCGTACTGCTGGTTACATGCGGCAAAAGAGACGCGCAGCAGTTCCTCGTGCTCAGGGTATATATGTATGAGGAGTGCTTTAAGCCTGCTGGCGGTAAGGGAAGAGGCCTCGTTCTCTATCGTCAGTGACTGGGTACCGATTCGCTCAGCCAGGCCGGCGAACAATTGGATGTTCCATTGTTTTTTCATGGCAGATTACCTCACATATTTGCTGGTTTCAATGGGATAAGCATATCATATTTTATGGTTTAATGTTAAACTAGGAGGAAGACAGAAAGGGGTGCGGACGATGACATCACAGTTAAAGGACCGCTTCGGACGCGTGCACAACTACCTGCGTATTTCCGTAACAGACCGCTGCAACTTAAGGTGTATGTACTGCATGCCCGAAGAAGGTGTACCATTCGCCGAACCTTCCAGCCTGCTGACATATGACGAGATAGAGTCTGTCGTCAAGACCGCTGCTTCCATGGGAATTACCAAGCTTAGAATCACGGGCGGGGAGCCCTTGGTCAGACCAGGGTTAGATTCACTTATCAGCCGCCTTGCTGCGATTCCGGGCATTCATGATATTGCACTTACAACGAATGGGATGCTGCTTGCGGCACAAGCTGAGGCGCTTAAGCAAGCAGGCCTGACCCGTGTGAATATCAGCCTGGACACTCTCGATCCAGCCCGGTTTCGGTTAATTGCCCGCAGAGGCGATCTTAAGCGGGTGTTTGAAGGAATTGAGGCGGCAGGGCGAGTCGGATTCGATCCTATTAAGCTAAACTGCGTACTGCTTAAAGGGGTTAACGAGGATGAGATCCCGGCTTTTCTGAAGCTGGCCTATGAACAGCCGCTTCATGTCCGGTTCATTGAATATATGCCGATCGGCCATGCCGATGACAACTGGCGGAAGCACTACCTTCCCTTGTCAGCTGTATTGGAGAAGGCGCGTGCAGAGGGTTTTGATATGGAGCGGAGAGAGGATGTCAGGGGCAACGGCCCGTCGGAGGACTGGCAGCTTACTGGAGGCAAGGGCTCGTTCGGATTAATTCATCCGGTCAGCGATCAGTTCTGCTCCCGCTGCAACCGTCTGCGGCTGACTGCTGACGGCCATCTGCAGCCATGCCTCTACTGGATGGATGAGCTTAACGTACGGCCTGCTGCCGGAGACGAGCAAGCTCTGCGCAAGCTGTTCTTGAAGGCCTTGGACCTAAAGCCCGAGAACCATGAAATGGCCGCCAAGCTTGCTGACCAGGCGCAAAGCCATAACCCTACGGAAAGAAGAATGTCTCAGATTGGCGGATGACTTCCGCAAGAACAGATTTTCAGAGGACAAGGAAAGGCAAAGGAGACGTGAGAGGATGCATCCCCGTAGTATTAGGATTGAACATTTTGGCCAAGATGCTGTTACTGCTACAGCGGAAGCGATGGCAATTGATGCGGGGAGAACCTTTCCTGCAGCTGACAGGGTTCCGGAAGCGGCGGGGGATGCCTTCGACTGGCTTGACTGGTATAGGGCCTGGGCGGCCAAGCAAGGCCTTGATCGCGAAGGAAGCCCTGAACCAACCCACCTGCAGGTAGAGGCGGCGGATTCCTTCGAGGCGGTTATCCCCTGGTCACAGCTGAGGCGGGCGGCGGTTGTTTATGCCGTCAACGGGCAGGATCTGGGCGCATCTGGTCCGCTCCGCCTGTATGTTCCAGACGGTATAAGCGCCTGTCTGAATGTCAAGCGTGTAACGGTATTCAGGATCGGCTATGCGGACGGAATACAGCCCGAAGCTTCTTACGGGTTCAAAAGCCAATTTACGCCCGGGGATTTGATGAGCTCGCTGCGCAAAGCTTGACTCGCTGCCGAGGCGCTTAGCGTGTAATGGGTAACAGATATTTAAAGACAACTCGCAGGAGGCATGTATGGAGATAGCAAACACACCTGCCCGCGTCCTGCTGCTTCACAGCAACGATCTTCACAGCCGCCTGGAACAGGCTGCGAAAATGTCGGCTTACATAACGGAGGCACGGCGCTCTTATGGTGAAGACCTGCTGGTGCTGGATATTGGGGATCATATGGACCGTATGCGGCTGGAGACCGAGGGCAGTGACGGACTCGTTAATATCGCTCTCTTAAATGAAGCCGGTTATGATGCGGTAACACTCGGCAACAATGAAGGGCTGACCTACTCTCATCATGTTCTGGACCGGGCCTATGGTGAGGAAGCGAGGTTTCAGGTTCTTTGTGCCAATCTAATAGAAGCAGCAACCGGGCAGCCGCCGGAATGGATGCAGGCTCATACTATCATCGACAAAGGCGGCTTGCGATTTGGGATAATCGGCTTGACAGCGGCCTTCTCTATGTTCTACGACATGCTGGGGTGGTCTGTCCTTGATCCGGTCGCATGCTGCGCAGAACAGGTGGAGCTGCTCCGTCCAAAAGTTGACTGCATTATTGTGCTTTCTCACCTCGGCTTAAGCTTTGACAAGCGGATGGCCGAGGAAATTGAGGGGATCGACCTTATTCTTGGCGGACATACCCACCATTTGCTGGAGGAGCCGCTCAGGCTGAAAGAGACGACGATCTGTGCGGCGGGCAGGTATGGTGAATATCTTGGGCGGGTTGAGATTACAGGTCAAGCGAATGGCGGTAAGGTGACAATAGAGGCGGAATGTGTGCCTATGGCGGCGTTTCACGAGGACCCGGAGGCCGCAGCGATCATAAGCGGCTATCGGGAAACGGGCATCCGGCGAATGAGCCGGGTGATCGCAAGCCTGGAGGCTGCTGTGCCCGCTTATGCCGAGCGGGAATCGCCGCTTGGCAATATGCTTGCCGCTGCCCTTCGCCGCTGGACTGAGGCCGAGATCGGGATTGTTAACGCAGGGCAGCTGCTGGGCGGCCTTGCCAAGGGCGATGTAACGGAAGCGCAGCTTCATGCGCTGTGCCCGTCGCCCATCAACCCCTGCCGGATGCAGTTGACCGGCAGCCAGATCCGTCAAGCGTTAGAAGAATCGCTGCTTGACGAGAATATTCATAAGCCGATCTTTGGATTCGGCTTTCGGGGTCTGATTCTAGGGACGCTTGCTGTGGATGGTCTTACCGTCCATTATGACCCTGAGGCGCCGCCAATGCATCGAATCCGCCGTATACTGGCTTCGGACGGGCCGCTTCAGGACAGCCGCTGCTACTCAGTTGGTACCATCTCCATGTTCTCATTCGGGATCGGGTACCATACGCTTCAGGACAACAAGCAGCCCCGCTTCTATTTGCCGGAGTTTCTTCGTGATCTGCTCGCTGGTGAACTCCGTGATCCGGATGCAATTACGGAGTCCAACAGAGAACGCTGGGTAATGGTTTAATCTGTAGAAAATAAAACTACAGGTTAAACCCTTTTTTTATATAATTCTACGACATACTTCGACCTTTTTCTGTCATTTTATAGCGAAAATGCATTGCGGTCTATGGCAAAATGTCATACAGTTAATTATAGAATGCAATTAACCGATGTATATAGTGAAGGCAGACAACCGGGGCGTACCGGTCAATATAATTCTCCTGGTCATTAATGCGTGCAGAAGCGGAAACGGAGTCGACACGAATGCGATTAATACCTATAACGATGTGCAGGCCCGGTATGAAGCTCGCACAGCGGATTTTTGCCGAGGATGGTCAAATCCTGCTAACCGAGCAAAAAGAGCTGACCGACAGACTGATTCGAAGGCTGGGTCAATGCGGAATCAGTTATGTGTACATACAGGATGGGGCCACCGATGATATTGAAGTCCCTCAGCTGATTACGGATGAGACTAGAATAAGGGCGCTGGGAGAGCTGCGGAGCGCGTTTCGGACTATGGCTAATACGCCTGGCAGAAAAGGTGTTACCTATCCCTATGTGGCCAAACAGTTCAAAGGCATCATGACATCAATCTTGGATGAGATAGCGGACCGTGAGGACGCGATGATCATGCTGCATAATATGGGCACGGTGGACCATTACCTGTATCAGCACTCTCTTAATGTATGTATCTACACAACCTTGCTTGGGATATCGGCAGGATACACGAAGGATGAGCTAATGGTGCTTGGTCTTGGTGCTTTGCTTCATGATGTGGGCAAAATCTATATTCCGCAGCCGCTTCTCGCTAAGCCGGGGTCATTAACCAAGCAGGAATACGCCGCTATCCAGCGGCACACGGAGCAAGGCTTCCAGCTGTTGAAGGATGAGCCAAACCTGCCTCTGCTTGTGGCTCATTGCGCGCTGCAGCATCATGAGAGACTGGATGGAAGCGGATATCCCCGCGGCATAAGAGGCGATGAAATCCATGACTATGCCAAGTGGATCGGGGTTGTTGATTCTTACGATGCCATGACTTCTTCACGTGTATACCGCAGCGCTATGCTGCCGCATCAAGCAATAGAATCGTTATTTGCCGGAACTGGTACGCTCTATGAGCAGCACATGATTCAAGTGTTTCGGGATAAGGTGGCGATTTACCCAATCGGCTTGACAGTAAAACTAAGCACGGGAGAAGAAGGGGTAGTTGTGGATATCAATGCAGCCTACGCCCATCGTCCTGTTATACGCGTACTGTTCAATGAAGCGGGAGATTTGCTGCGGGAGCCTTATGAAATTGATTTGTCGAAGCATCTATCGATTATGATTACAGCAATACCAGGTGAGGATATCGGCCCGGATAGCGCGGCCGGTTAGCCAGAGACCGCCCGTTCAGCCACTGAACCGGTGGTCTCTTTGTCTGCTGCATTTGCCAAGGCAGTACCAGGGACATTACAATAGATGAATATATGAGTGCAAGTGATAACGAAATGGAATTAGGTGTTTATACATGAGTGGTTTACAGATGAACAAGCATATGAATCATATGGAGGACAGGGATATTCAACCCCCGGGCAGTTATCCGCTCTCTCCCGGATGGGACCCTTGGGACCCGATCCGGTCTTTGGAGAAGCATGGAAAGCACGTGCTGACCAGCGTGGAAATGACGGTTTCCAACCTTTGTAACATGCGGTGTGAGCATTGTGCGGTAGGTGATACACTGACGTTCCGCGAGCCGGACAAAATCCCGCTGTCCCTTATGCTTAGCCGGCTGGATGAGGTCGAACACCTAGAGACGATCAGCATTACCGGAGGGGAGCCTTCATTCACGGAACGGACAGTTGATGATTATATCATTCCGCTGCTCCGCTATGCTAAAGAACGCGGAGTCAGATCTCAGATAAATTCGAATCTTACGCTCGATTACGGACGCTATGAGCGTCTTGCCCCCTACTTGGATGTTATGCATATTTCCTACAATTATCTGTCGGCAGATGACTTCCACCGTATTGGCTTCGGCAAGTCTCCTCATCCTGTGCCGAAAGAGACGGCTTATAAGCTCTATGAGCGTATGATAGACAATGCCCGGCGCCTGAGCGCGGGCGGCATGCTCGTTTCCGCCGAATCCATGATCAATTACAGAACCCACCTGGATATCGTGGAGATCCACCGGCAGATCATTGAGATGGGCTGCCGCCGGCATGAGGTGCATCCGATGTACCCGAGCTCCTTTGCCGTAGATTTGCCTATGCTGTCCAGGGATGAAATGGCAGCGGCTGTTGAACGGCTGCTGGATGCGCGTGATCCGAGTATCTGGATGCTGTTTGGCACCCTGCCTTTCTTCCGCTGCAGTGTGGATGAGCGGGAGCGGGGGCTCGTTAAGCGGCTTTCGGAGGAGCACGGGGTAACGGTTCGTAACGACCCGGATGGCCGCAACCGCTTGAATGTGAATTTATTTACGGGTGATGTGTTTGTGACCGACTTTGCCGATGTTCCGTCCTTTGGCAGCGTCAAGTCGGATAAGCTGGATGACTTGTTCAGCCGCTGGCTGCAAGGACCGCTCGCTGCAAGCGTGAACTGCCACTGTCCGGCTGCGGGCTGCTGCGGGCCCAATTTACTCGTGAAGGATATGTATTACCAGGAAGAAAATTTCCTTCTGAGAAGTGCTGTTCTCGAATAGGATAGGGACGGGAAGTATTGGAGCTGCCCGGGAGACGGGCGGAATTCAGAGGAGATGGCGAGGTTTTATGACAATCCGTACACTGGTTACAATGGGACTCGGTCTTGTGCTTTTGTATCTGTTTTTTACCGTTGGGGCTCCTTTCCTGCTTGCGTTAATTGTAGCCATATTCATGGAGCCGCTGACCATGTTTTTCATCCGCAAGCTGCGGATGAACCGCGTGGCTGCAGCTACGGTATCCAGCAGTATTTTTACCCTGGGACTGCTCGGATTGATGGCATTGCTTGGCGCCAAAATTCTAGCAGAGCTCATTGCCTTCTGGGACAAAGCGCCAGCTTATGTACAGGAGGCCAATATCTTCCTTCAGCGGACAATACAGGACGCCAAGGACTTGTATGACACGCTGCCGCCGGAGACGGCTGTGCAGCTTGAGAATTGGACAGTAACCCTGACGAATTCATTGAATGGTTTGATTTCACGAATCTCGAGCATTTTCTTGAATTTTGCAGCTGGCATCCCCGGCATGTTCATCTTCTTCATCGTGTTCCTGGTGGCGGTGTATATGTTCAGCATGAGTCTGAACACGATGAAAGCACAGGTTCTGTCCCTCTTTGACGAAGATTCACGAGACAAGGTGGATAACGTGCTGCAGAACCTGCGCAGATCGATATTTGGTTTTTTGCGGTCCCAGATTATTCTTAGCGCGATGACCTATGCGATCACGCTGGTCGGATTCCTGTTCCTCGGTGTGAAATATCCGCTTGCGGTTGCGCTGCTTGTCGTGATCGTCGATATTTTGCCCATTCTCGGAACCGGATCTGTGCTTGTTCCCTGGGCATCCTACCTGATGCTTACTGGCGATATGTTCACGGGTGTGGGCCTGCTAATTCTGTTCCTTGTCATTACGGTATTCCGCAGAGTTGTAGAGCCTAAGGTACTTGGCGATTCGGTCGGGATCGGTGCCTTGTCGGCCCTTGTCAGCCTGTATGTCGGCTTTAAGCTGGTAGGGGTTATCGGCGTTTTCCTTGGACCGATCGTTGTGATTGTTTATATGGCGGCCCGCAAGGCAGGCTTGTTCCAGCGCAAAATTTCCCTATAATAGAGTAGATGACTCAGTTAGATTGGGCGCATAGAACATGGAGGGAGAGTGCAAGAGATGGCTGACCGGCAATTATCTTTTCCGGAAGCAGTAATATTTGATATGGATGGCACGCTCTTCCAGACGGAGACGCTGCTTACGGTCGTTCACGACCGCTTGTTCCAGCAGCTTCGCGAGGAAGGGCTGTATACGAAGGAGACACCGCCGGTTGAGGCTCTTCTATCTTGTCTGGGGATGCTTCTTAAGGATATCTGGTTCCGTGTTATTCCGGACGGCACACCGGAGGTTCATCAGCGGGCCGATGAACTGATGCTTGAGCTAGAACTTGAGGAAATCGCGGCTAGCCGGGGCAACCTGTACCCGTATGTGCCTGAAACGCTGAAGGCTCTCAAGGACAAAGGCATCAAGCTGTTCGTAGCAAGCAACGGACTTCAGGACTATGTCGAGGCGATTGCACTGCACCGCACAATAGACAAGCTGTTCGACGGCCTTTATACAGCAGGGGGAAGAAGTACAGCAACCAAGGTAGAGCTGGTAAGAATACTTCTAGAAGAGCATGGCATCAAGAGCGCCTGGATGGTTGGGGACCGTTCGTCGGATGTCGAGGCAGGCAAAGGCAATGGGCTGGAGGTAATCGGCTGCGGTTACGCTGCATTCGGCAAGCCGGATGAGCTCGAAGGCTCGGATGTCATCATTACAGATTTCCGTGAGCTGCTGGATCTGCTCCCTAAGCAAGGCTAAGCAGGACTAAGCAGGACAATAAAGCTGCTTCAACTCAACATACATTACATTTGAAGGCTCCAGGCTATATTAGCCCTGGGCCTTCGTTGTTTTTCAAAATTGATTGGTGCCCCGTACGGGAGCCCTGTAGCGGCCGGGTTCTTGGCCGGCGTTTGCTCGTGCGGGATTTCAGCCCCTTCGAACGGGAACGCTGGCTGTATACCCACAGGGCATATTCCAGTGGGCGTACGATTGCTTTATAGTAGGTTTCCTCTTCGCCAATTCTTGCGAATACTTCACGGGCCGGCTTGGGATTAACCTCCAGCAGCCAGATTTGGCCGCTGCGGTCGATGGCTATATCAAGAGCCAGCTCACATAGGCCGCCATACGCCTGCTCTAGGAAACGGGCAACACCCAGGCCAAATGCATCAGCATGCTGCTTGATCCGAGCCACATGGGCTTCGTTGCCAATCCACTGCCTCAGCAGGTCATCCATCCGCTCCGCTCTGCCGCCGCCATGAAGATTCGAGGTTACACTTCCCGCTGCACCGACCCGGCCGGCACAGCCGGTTACCTCCCATACGCCATTCCCATTCTTCTGAACGAGCATACGGTAATCGTGAACACGTCCGTTATCCAGCTTTAGCTGAATCCCCTGCTGAACCAGGTATTTCCTCTCCTTCAGATTCCACGAGGATAATCTTCCGAGAAGAGCCTGGGGCAGAACGCGCTGCGGGCGAATGATCCGGCGGGATAAGTCCCTGCCTTGGATGAGCAGCCTGCCTTTGTCCTTTTGAATCCGCAGGATTCCGCGGCCTCCTGTTCCGTTAAAGGGCTTAAGGTACAGAAGAGGGTATTTATCCAGCATCTCCTTTAAATCCCGGGAGGAGTGATACATCCTCGTTTCAGGGAGGTGGGGACGAAAGCGGCTGTCCTGCGACAGTGTCCGATAGACGGTCCACTTATTGCGCATAGGCCGGTTTAAGAACAGGTGATTGGCGTATTTCGCCCGGAAATACTTAAGCCTTTCAAAGCGCTTGCTCTTCTGTATCCGGCATCGGTCAAAGATAATTTGAGGGAATGTGGTCCACTTGCGTGACCAGTGCCTCGTTTCCGGGTCGTAAATAAGGGCATGGATTCTGTCCTGCTTATAATTCACATCTTCGGGTGTAAATACGAATACGTCCATACCCAGTCTTCTGGCAGCGGATGTCATGCGCTGGTAGACCGGGCGCTCTTCTAATACCCGTTTTTCATTCAAATATAGGGTAAGGATGCCAAGGACGGGATTAGCCATCCGTCACCTCCTCCTTCTGATACGGGGCTTGATTCCCGCACCTGCGGAGGAATGCCCCTCAAAGCACAGGGTTGGTTTGCCTGTGGCGCCCGTCACCACGTGGACAGCAGCCATTCCCGCTCGAAGACAGGCTGAAATGCTGGCCATATTGTCGGCGGCAACATGGCAGCTCAGCCCGCCTAGTTTACTGCGGAGTGAGCCAAGAAGCAGCGTCGCAATCCCCTGGCGACGGGAATCGGGATGCACAATTACCAGACACGCATCCTTTCCTCCATTAATTGCGGCTGCCAGGCCAAGCAGCCGTCCCCCCTCACGGACAACCGCGACAGCCGTTCTGCTGCTGTAGGGATGAGCGAGCTCAGCGGGGTCAATCCGGCCAAACAGCTTCAAGCTGTCTGCCGTTATTCTTTTGTCACCATGCTTTAGGGCGAATGCCAGCAGCCGTTTGCGGTGCATGATCCAGTTCATTGGTGTAATCCACTGAACCTCCATTACGCTCCACCTGCCCGTTTTGTTTTTTTGGTCAACAGATATTGGCTGTATTGAAAGAGACGCTCGAGCGACTTCTTACGGATATGGGGCTCATCGAATTTCATTGGCTTGGAGTTGGCCTCAAAAAACCAGATGCTGCCATGCTTATCTACGCCAAGATCCATCGACATCTCGCCAAGGGAATGGCCCGAGCCGCGTTCGATCTGCCTGGCAATCAGGATAGCTGCGCTCTTGACCTTGATCATGACCTTCCTGGCCTGCTCCTGGCCGAACGAATACTGGAGCAGCCTGTCGGGGTCTTCAATACTGCCGCCGCGCGGTACATGGGTTGTAATGCTGGAGCTTCCGGCCATTCGTGCGCCAATGCCTGTTACATCCCACTGTCCGCGTTGATTTTTCTGTACCAGAACCCGCAGATCAAACTGCCGGTCCTGATGCTTGAGCAGCTCAATTCCCTGTTGAGCGATATAGGCTTCACCGCTGCTTTCCTTGCGGATTTTGGCCCACAGCTTGGAGATAGTGGCGCAATTGTAATTAAGGCTTCGCCGTTTCTCCTGCATGCGCAGCCGGTATGGCATTTGCTTCTCAGGCTGCAGCCGGATCGCCATAATCCCCTTGCCGGCTTTGCCGCTAACCGGCTTAAGATACAGGAATAGATGCCGCTTCAAGAGCAGTCGTAGACTGTTCTGTGTAACGAGCTTGCGTGTTGCCGGTATATAAGGCCTTGTGGATTTGGACATGTTCAGCCATTCGAAGAGACTCCACTTATTGAAGAAAGCGGGATTGAAGATCCGGATGGTCGGATGCTTCAGCAGCGCATTGATTTTCCGCTTAACATGGGGCTGAAGCTCATCCTCCCGCATGGGTACCCGGTTGTAGACTATATCGGGAAGCGGGAATAAACCTTTCTGCCAGGACTGGGATTCTTCAATAAAAGTAAACCCGGTAACCTTGCTCTTAAGCAGCTTTAAGTGCTTGACAGTCACGACATATACGGTGAATCCATGCTCATGACCAGCCCGCAAAATATCAGCGAAGTTGCTGCGATTCCCGCGAAACAGCTGCAGCTCGTCGTCTACTGTCAGTATGGCAAGGACCGGACGTTTGGGCTGGCTCCGGTTATTCTCCAGAATCGGGTGCTCCACTTATGCATCCCTCCTCCTGAAGCGGCTGAGATACAAGCAGTGCTCCAGTATATATTCCATCGAAGCCCGGCCCTGAGATTTGAGCGCGGGATGCTTGAAGATGGAACGACCCGGCTTGGCATTGGCTTCAAACATCCAAATCTCTCCGTCCTTGTCAATTCCGATATCAAGTCCGAGCTCGCCTAGTGTATGCGGGTAGTTACGCTCAATTGCCTCTGAGAGCCGGACTGCAGAACGTTTAGCCTGCTCCAGCACTTCACCGGCCTTATCGCCGAAGGTTCGGTTCAGCGCCTGTTCTGGTGTCAGCAGTGAGCCGCCATTCTTAATATGAGTTGTAACACTGCCGCGGCCAGCCTTCTTTGCTCCTATACCCGCAGCAACCCACTCGTTGCGTCCATTCTTGTGCATGTGAAAGCGGAAATCGAGCGGACACCCGTCAATTTCCACTAGGCGGATGCCCTGCTGGATAATGTATCGGCTGAGTCCGCTGCCGTGTCTGGCCCGGAACATACGCATCAGGCTGCTGAATTTGGAGAAACGCAGCAGTACATTGTTAGGGCCCTTACGGTAGCGGACAAAATAGCCGCGCTTAGGGTGGTAGGTGAGTCTGTAGATGCCTGCGCCAAGACTGCCAGCTGTTGGTTTATAATAGACGAACTGGTGCTTCTCGAGCATTTCCTTGATTTTCTCTGGGGTAGGGTTGATGACGGATTCGGGCAGATGGCGCGAGGCCTCCAGATCCCCGTCGAGCAGCTTATAAACATCTGATTTATTGAAGAAGCTCCAGTTGAAGAACGGAATTTTCTTGCGTACGAAGCGTTCCCGCAGTCCTGCAATGGAGGACGTCGTCTCGGCCTTGCGGCTTGGCAGCCGGTTATAGACAACATCTGGGAGCGGGACCGTTCGTCGAACCCAGCTGCCGGTAGGGGACAGGAAATAGCCGTATACCGTTTCGTTCTGCCAGTTAATATCGCGGGGCGTGAAGGCGAAGAAATAGGCCTTGTTCTGCCCGATCTTCAGCAGTTGTTTAATATAGCCCGTTCTAGTCCCGAAAGGAAGGATTCCTGAGCGGGTGTTAGAATCGGTCAGTACACCGATCAGGGGGCCGATCTGAATCTCGTCATCTGCTGAATTATGGATATAGATGCCTCCCGATTTTGGGATGCGCATTAGACTTTTCAGACCTGCAGAGACATACATATGCTTGCCCTGCCGCTTGAGCGGCCGGATAGCTGCGGTAGCGACCTCTTTGCCAAATTTCACTTGAACCCGTTTCTTGCCGGTCAGCTTGAACTGTTTTAGCAGCGTATTGGAGAGATATAGGATGCGATCGGGCTGTTGGGAGAAACGGACATTACAATAAGTCAGACTCATGAATGAACCTCCTGAAGGTTTCAGCTATGGAAACTCTTATGGTAAGCATCAGCTGCAGGGTTAACGACCGTTCCTCGCCGGAGGGCGGATTGACGGGCCAATGTCCGCGCGTACTGCAGAAGCCAGGAGAGGGACCGAAGCTCGCCCTTGTGGTCTCCCAGCTTGCGGAAGAAGGTTCTTCCCGGTTTCGAATTGGCTTCAATAAACCACAGCCGACCATCCGGCTCAATTCCAAAATCCAGTCCCAGCTCGGCAAACCGGCCATAGGATTGCTCCAGGTTCCGGGCTGCTTGCAGTGCGCTCGTAATCATGTGTTCCTTTAGTTCTCCAGCTTGTTGTCTTCCAAATTGCTTGGTTAGAAAAGGGTCTAGCGGATGGGCGGAACCTCCGCCGTGCAGGTTGGCTGTCATCGTTCCAGGCGCACCTTGCCGGGCAGTTGTACCCGAAATGCGCCAACGGCCGGTGCCATCCTTTTGTACCAGTACGCGGACATCATAAGGCTCCCCGGCGGCCGTCAACAGGTTTAGTAAAGGCTGGACCAGATACGGCACACGGGAAGAGTGGCTGCCGATCCAAGCCAGAAGCCTGGCATGATCCTTTACTATCATTGTATAGGGCTTATTAAGATGGCTTCTCCCTCTAACCAGATAACCGTCGTGTAAGGGTGCCTGCTGAATAGCGATGGTTCCTTTCCCCTGCATACCGCTTGAAGGCTTCAAGAACACCCCAGTCGGATAACGGGCAAGCATTCCTTCCAACCCGCTTGCTGAGTCCGCGCGCAGGATCTTGGTAGGAGGGATCAAGCTCAGAAGCTCCTGATTACCGGCAAGCTTACGGTAAACTTCACGTTTTCCGGGAAGGGGAGAGCCGTTAAGTGTTATGGTGCCGAGACGTTCTAGCTGCTGCAGGGTATGCCTGGCAGTAGCCCTGTCAGTGGCATTGCGGCTGAAATGCCGGTCATATACGATATGCGGGGTACTGGTCAGGTGCCTCACCCAAACCCCTTTATGCAGAGTAATACCATCGATCTGCCCCGTTATAGGATTGTAAGCGGCAGGGTGGAAGACAACAGTTTCCCAGCCGTTCGCCTTAGCGTTCAGAGCGAGCAGGCGGCATAAGCGTTCCTCCGGTACT
Organism: Paenibacillus sambharensis; assembly: GCF_003233845.1. GTDB lineage: Bacteria > Bacillota > Bacilli > Paenibacillales > Paenibacillaceae > Paenibacillus_I > Paenibacillus_I sambharensis. The sequence goes on along the minus strand of NZ_QKRB01000053.1, from coordinate 13,792 downwards.
TTGAACGCAGTGGAGATGCCGCAAGCAGTAGTAATGGCCGACATAATACCAAGCAGCTTCAGCATTGGAGCCGCCATCTGCTAAAACCCGGCCAAATGTCTGGCATACTGGAGCATAATGCGTACGGATGGCCGGATACCCTTGTCAGTCAAAGGTGTATTGTCATTCTTGGAAGGCTTGGAATTTACCTCCAAGAGCCAAACGCGTCCATTTACATCCATAGCCAGATCGATGCCAAGCTCTCCAAAATGCGCGGGGATATGCTGATCAACGCCCACCGCAATATCCAGCGCCGCCCGGTTCAGGCGGGAGGAGGCATCTTTCTTTGCTGAAGAAGCTACATTAGACTTAGCAATGGCTTCCTTGACCGTGCTCAAGCTGCCGCCCCTCGCAAGGTTGGAGACGAAATGCTGCCCGCCGGCTACTCTGGCTACAATGGAAGTTACAGCCCACTTACCGGTTGCATTCTTCTGAACAAGTGCCCGAAAGTCAACCGGACGTTTCTGGATATCAATTAGCTGCAGGCCTTGTTGGATTTGATATTTGACGGTCTTCATCTTCCCAGAGATGCTGGCAAACAGCTTGAGCAGACTGGTATAATGCTGCTTGCGTGTGCCCCCAACAGTGGCATGCAGGGCGTTGTAACCGCTGGAGGAGGCTTTTGTAACCTTAATAATGCCTTTGCCCAAGCTTCCCCGAACCGGCTTAAGGAAGACGGAGCTGTAACGGCTGCACATCGCTTTAAGAATTGTGAAGTTTCGCAGTAAATGCGATTCGGGTAAATAGCGGTGCAGTGATGAGTCGTGTTTCAGGGCATCGAACACTTCGGATTTATCCAGGAACTTTTCATTGAATACCTGGGTTCCGTAACGGGATTTTACTTCTCTCCAGAAATGTTGTACGCTGGATTTGTTCTCGAGCTTACGGGTTGTAAGACGGTTGTTCAGCACATCGGCAACAGGAACTTTCATGCGGCGCCATCCATGACCGTACACCCATGCTTCGAGTGAACTGGAGCTGTTAATATGGCTCGGAGTAAAGAAATAGACATGGGCACCCTGCGTTTCACAGGCGTCCACCAATTCCTTGCAAAACTGAGTGATGGCTCCAAAGGGACGGTCCGGTGTTTGCGGATAATCCCGACTAACCATCACGCCAATTAACGGGCCAAGCGACAAGGTCTGCATAGATGGCCGATACTGCATACGAAGGGTAAGGTTTCTTGCCAGCCCCATCCTTCTCGCGAGGCTGTGGCTGATTCTTAGCCCGTCATACCGCTGGACGGAAATGATTTTGACATGCTGGCGGTAGGAACCGAATTTGAGCCACACCGGCTGCCCCTGCGGTATTTTCCAATGCTTCACGTAAGCTTCGCCGAGCATAAGCGTATCGTCCGGAATTATTCCGGAGCTGACAATTTGAACGGCCAATTTAGATTTTTGCATCTTGGTCTCCTTCCAACCGAACAGGCTGCGCCTTACCAAGGCGCTAATAAGGAGGGTTGGGGCATTTTCACGAATTTACTTCATCATATGAGGACATCTATCCCTTGGAGACTGTCCGCCTATAATCGTTGCGCCTATTGGCTATACGGCTTGGGATGGGGACCATCACGAGCTGTCATCATGTTTCTATAGAGAAAGAAGGATTGATATGCAACCCTGGTTATTCATACTTGTTAATATGGCAGTCGCGGCCTTTGTAGGCGGACTGACGAATCACTTTGCGATTAAGATGCTGTTTCACCCAAGACAAGCCATTTACTTGCTGGGAAAGCGGATCCCGTTCACACCGGGCTTGATTCCCAAACGCAAGTCGCAGATTGCTGAATCATTGGGCGATGTTGTGGCTTCCTATCTGGTAACAACCGAGGGGCTGCGTGAACTGCTGGAACAGGAGAAGTTCCGGCAAGCGGCAGCAGACAAGCTGAATGACAAGCTGACCGAGATTGCCCGGATGGAGCCTGGCTTAACTTTGCAGGCGATCGGAACCAAGTACTGGGGCGAAGAGGGTTGGACTGCCAGAAAGGCTGAATGGTCCGGTACCATTCGCGACTATCTTCACAACGGACTTGATCAAGTTTGGACAAACCGGGGATGGTCATCCCGAACTATTGCCGAGACCGTACCTGGCTGGTCGGGAGAGACAATAATCAACTGGTCTCAAATGGCAGAGAATATGATTGTGAATGCGCTGCGGGAGGAAATTCTCTCGCCGCGTGGCCAACGTCTTCTCCGCCAGCTGGCTTCCGGTATGCTGGATAAGGCAGGCGGATTCCTCGGCGCGCTGGCCGGCATCTTCATGGATGAGGACAAAATGATTGAGCGGTTAACCCCTATACTGCTTGAACAGCTGGGAGGGGAGACGGTCCGTACGGCTATCAGGGGCATGATAGCCAAGCAGCTGGAAGCGGCCGGCGGCTGGACGCTTGAGCAGACGGTCAGCCGCTTCGCAGCTGGCGAGGAGCCGCTTGTCTGGATGAAGCTCAAGTTAGATGCTGTACTGCGGCTTGAAGAGCGATTTGAGCAGCTGGAAGCTTATGATATCAGCCAGTGGCTTCTCCGCAACGAGGACTTGTGGCGCAAATGGGTGCAGACGGTTCTGGGAGCTTCCTTCAACCTTCTGAATCGCAATATGCACACCATTATTGAAGCAATCGAACTGCCTTCCTTGGTTAAGCAGCAGGTGGAGAAATTTCCGATTGAGCGGCTTGAGCATATTATATTAAGTGTGTCAGGCAAAGAATTCAAAGCCATTACTTGGCTTGGTGCCGTGCTTGGCGGCCTGATCGGTTTATTCCAGTCCATCTTTATACTCTGGATTATGTAGCCGGGATGGCCCATATGAGCCTGCAAGAAGCACTTGCTTGTACATATTTGTTGACTCTTCGGAATAGGATGATAGCGGGGCATTAGGGAATGCTTAGCGAAAGTTCGCGTGAAGGAGAGTGAATGAATGGTGAACAAGCGTAAAGCCAAGCATGCATTGTTCGCGATAGCTTCATTGGCGATGCTGTTTTATGGATTACCGAGGATTGAGCTAGGTGAGGGATTTACACTGCAAAATGTTTTTGGCGCGATATGGGTAGGCTTCGCCATGATGGTGGCTGCGGCCCATCTTCATATGCTGTTCAATGTCAGTGAAGAGACCAGTCGTCATCTAACCAGTGTGAAGAGAAAAAAATATGCCATGTGGCAGCAGACGATCGAGAGACGCTTTAACCGATAAGGTTGAAGCGTCTCTTATAATTTAATCAGCTATATAGGGATAGTTGGGGAGAGGGGGATTTTATCCCAAGTTTTTGGCTGTTATACCTCTCATCCGCCTTTTGGTCACTATCCCGTTGGGTAAGGAATGGATGGGATGATCCATGTCCACTAAAAGCCGGTAGATTCACCCCGATCCGCCTGGTTTAGGCAGCTGCCAGTGTCTCTTTAAGGGTGAATTCAAGCTAAATCAATAATTAATGATATTGGGTGCCCATAAAATCTATAAATATTAATTAAACATGATGATTGGTGTGGGATTGGTGTGGGATTGGTGGTTCTTGAAGGTTCAAGCAGGTGAACGAACACCAGGGGCCATTATCCCGTTGTGTAAGGTAGATAAGGCTGAAATGTGAAATGGGGTGTCATTATCCCGTTCCGTAAGGGGAAAGGCCAAAGCAAAGACATTAATCACAACGTCAAGCGGTTGCTTGCATCACATTGTAAACTCGAAGGCTTGGTGCTCTCTCTTTCCCGATCAGCTGCGGATAGGTGATTACTGGTACGCGCGAACAGTAGGAAATAAGCGTGGGGGCAGGCAGTTCTTCACGCTCAACAGCGTTAATTCGAAAAGCATATTCGTTAAGGTATGCATGAAGATATTTTGTTCCGAGGCCATGATAGGCGTCGTTTAATGTACTTGATGCCTGCTTGAGCACTTGTCTTAGAGGCCAGAAGCGAAGCTGGTAGACCAGCTGATGTCCGCCGTTAATGACGGTTGCGGAAGGGTCAATGTAACGGTGGACGAATTGTTTGACATCGGGTTGAACATAAGCGGTTTGTAGATAAGGGAACTGGGTTTCGCCGGCAGCGGGTACCGGTTCACTCTTGAATTGAACGATATGGTCCCCGGTCGAAGTTTGAGCTGCAAGAAGCACACGATGATTCTGATGCTTAACATTATATAGACTATAAAACCGTGAGCAATCAACCCTCACAACATTCGAGAGCCGGATCTGGCTTTCAGCCGTCGTGATGGCATGTCTAAGCTTGTGAAGGATAAGCCAAGCGGTTTTGTATGTAACCTGGATAAGACCTGCCAGTTTTATAGCGTTAATTGAAGCAGAGGAATGGCAGATGCTGTAGATAGCAAAGAACCATTTCAGCAATGGCGTACGGCTGCCTTCCATTACTGTACCAGCTGTGAGCGAAGTCTGGCGATGACAGGCTGTACACTCGTACAGGGGGAGACGCCGAGTCTGCAAGGTGTAAGCAGAATGATGCCCGCAGCGGGGACAACGAAACCCTTCGGGCCATTTTGCACAGTAAAGAGCTGCTGCGCAGTCGGCCTCCGTCTGGTATAACTCCGTAAAAGAATTATCAGTTCCGCAAGTCATCTTAAACATCCTCCGTCACAATATAGAACAAATGTTCCTATCTAATTATACCAAACATGTGTTCTTGTGTCAAAGTGCTGTTCGGATGACTTTCACTCAGTGAGTCTTCTTACGGAGGACAAAGAATGGCTGTAAATTACCTGTACAAAGGGGATAGTGGATATGTCAGTTTGGTGTGCGAGGGTTTGCGCGCAGGATTCATAGACATGCGGAAGATGCTATGCGTTACGGTTAGGGTAAATACAACTACTTACGGAATGGGATAACGGCCCAAAGCCGAAAAAGGGGCTTACAGCAGTTCAACAGTCTGCAGTTCAACAGTCTGCAGTTCAACAGTTTCAGCAGGGGGCCTTACAGAAAGGGATAGCGATCAAAAGAGGATGGGGCATCCAGTAGTCCGTAAACTGACAGTTTGAGCGGGAGCCTTATTAAAGGGGATAACGGCTAAAAGGATGAGCAGATAGCACTTCATCTATACCTATAAAGTCACTTACGGAACGGGATAAAAACTAAAAGGGCATGAACGCCCAGAAGTCCAGAAGCCCAGATACCAAGATACCAAGATACCAAGATACCAAGATACCAAGATGCCAAGATGCCCAGCCCTCGGCACCCTAAAATAAAGAGAAGCCGAGCGGCTTCCTATTTTGCCGGATGAACAAACAGAAACCGTCGGCATTCCGGTCGAGGGATGGACGGTTTACGGTTCGTTCATTGGAGATGGGCAGATAGTCCTGAGATGTTTAGAGGAAATTTCAAATGATAGCTGACCTCGTCACGGGTGTCCTGGATAATGGATAACTCACCGTGGCATCGCTTGATTTGTTTGGCCAATCGTTTGGCAGCAGGCGGTAAGCCCGGCGCTTTGGAGGCATGAGCCGCATACGGATCAACCGGCTTAGTCATTCGGATCTGGAGCTGGTCGGTTTGTTCAAATACAGCCAGTTCCAGCTGTCGCAGATTGTAGGGCAGGTTCATCGTTTCATCCAAGATCAAATCAATCAGCTGGCTGGTGATTTCGATCATATCCAGCATACGAATATCCGTTTTCTGCTGCGGGAGTTTATCAATCTTTACCTGCATGGAAATCCGGTGTTCGGCAGCGAGTGCAGTTTTGGCCTGAATTAATGCCGCTAACGCCGGTATAGTCATGGCATCTCTTTGTTCGCTCAGTGCCTGAATATCCTCGACCACTTCTTCCATATAGGCTTCAAGCTGCTTTCTCTTGTTCAGCTTCAGCATGGCATGCATCGTTTGAACATGGTTGACAAAATCATGGCGCTGGCTGCGGTAGGCCGTAAACAGCTGCAGAAGATCTCCTACATAAACTGTACGAGCCCGGTCCACGGCTTGTTTACGGCTGAGCAGCAGCAGCTTCACGGATATGCCAGTAACTGCGACAATAGACAGAATGCCGGCTATGAAGAGGATGTCCCGGTAGCCTTGCTGTCCGAACATGATGGTCGTAACGTAAAAAATGATCAGCACGATCAGCTGCGCGGTTATCAGCATAATAAACAGGAGCAGATACCCATCCCGTGCCTCTGCTATAAGCAGCGCTGTCCGTTTCCCCGGAAAGAAGCTGTACCGGTGCATCAGCCAGGCAATTAAGACAAATAATCCGAAGAAGGGCCACATAATGAATTTATAGTAGAAGGGCCCTGTGACCAGCAGTTCGTAAGGAATAAGCGGTCTGGTCAGAAGCAGGCTTGCAAACTCCGATAAAATGGTTGAGCACAAGATACCGGCAGCAAGCAAAGCGATGATGCGCCAGCTGTACCGCCTGAAGAACAAATAGAGCATCAGGGTGGTCAGCGTGGTAGAGAAAAGCATGTGCACCGGTGTTTCCAAATTCATGAAGCTGAAGTTGAGACTGAATGCGAGTGCGATGGAAAAACCCAGGCAGCGCGCGACCAGCCTGTCGGGCAGCAAACCGAAGAACACCAGTACGAAGCATATGGAGCTGAACGCTTGCGGTACCGACAGGAGGAGTGCTACTTCAATGGCATGCTTGAATGGTTCCATCCTAATCCCTCCTCTTCCTATCAGCCTGCTGCCCCTGCTTCAGATGGAAGCCGGATGACAAACGAAATTCGCTGTTCAGGCTGCTGGCATACTTCCAATCGTCCGCCGTACTGGTGGACAAGCTTCAGAACAATCGGAAGGCCAAGACCCGAATGGCTGTCTGCCTTGGTGCTGAAGCCTGGAGTGAACATCTGCTGCTTATCCTCCTCCGATAAAGGCCGTGAGGTGTTGGTGACCGTAATCAGCAGTTCATCCGCTCTGCTCCCCGCATGCTTATCCACATCGACATATACGCGTACAAACCGCTGTACAGCAGGAAGCTTAACGACCTCGTCGAAGGCGTTATTCAGAAGGTTGCCGATAATCCGCACCAGATCACTGTTTTTACCCGGAAATATAGCTTCGACTTCAGGAACGATCCGATATTCATAATGAATCTTGTGGTCCACTGCCGTTGCTATCTGTGCATGCAGGAAGGTCTCCAGCGCCGAGGCAGGTGCAGCGTGTTCATCGGGATTTACGAGCCGGATTTCTTGTGCCGTCCATTCCATGTAACGCTGGAGCTCCTGCAGATCATTATTCTTCAAGAGGGTATACATATGCTGCACATGGCCGATAAAATCATGCCGCTGGCCCCGAATGCTGCTAAACACCTGCATTAGATCATTCACGAACGCCCTCTCAGTTGCTTCGGCTGCTTCGTTGCGGGTACGCACCATTACTTTCAAGGTTAGGAACGCAGCAGCAACGATAACTGCCAGTCCGATGCCAAATGCTATCTTCGGTAGTGATTCGCCGTTTGAGCTGTAACGGGTTAGAATAAAGAGGATGAGCATTTTTAATTGTATAGCGAGAAGTAGTAGTATATAGATAGCAGGTGTATGTTTGCGGGCTTGTTTCTTCATTGCACTGCACTCCTTCTGCCCGTGGGATGCTTTTCTACATCCTTAAGCATTCGCAGGACCGGAGAATCAATTTCCAGAAAAGTCTAATAATGTCGAATGTCAGGCCCGGCTATATAATACTTTACTTTCTTTTTGCAGAATTGAAAATGATTTTTTGTAAGAGCAAAAATGCAAGTGAAAGCTACAGGAGGGGTTGACGGTTGTCGCCACTAGATCCGCGCGGGGACGCGCTTACGAAGCATGAAATGATACTCAATCATATTAAGGACCTGGATATTGGCACCCGAATTTCCGTCAGGAGCATTGCCAAAGCGCTGAATGTGAGCGAAGGCACAGCATACCGCGCCGTTAAAGAGGCCGAAAATATTGGCTATGTCAGCACCAAGGAACGGATCGGCACGGTCAGGATCGATAAGAAGCAGCGGGGAAGGATGGACCGGCTGACGTTCGGGGATGTGGCCGATATTGTGGAGGGGCATGTGCTGGGCGGTGTACTTGGTCTTGGCAAGCCCCTGCATAAATTCGTCATCGGCGCGATGGAGCTGGATGATATGCTGACTTACATCGATACAGGCAGCCTCCTGATCGTCGGGAACCGGGAGAATGCGCACCGCAAAGCGCTTGATGAGCAGGCAGGCGTTCTTATAACAGGCGGATTTGATACGAGCAATGAGATTAAGCGCCTGGCCGATGAGAAGGGGCTTCCGATTATTTCCTCCAGACATGATACCTTCACGGTTGCCTCGATGATTAACCGGGCGATGTATGACCGTCTGATCAAGCGCAAAATCATGCTTATTGAGGACATCGTGACCTTCGGCAATATTACCGGTGTGCTCCGGCTCGGACAGACGGTGTCTGATTTTCAGCAAATGCTGCAGAAAACCGGGCATACCCGGTATCCCGTAGTGGATGAATGGAACAGGGTTATCGGCATGATTACGGCCAAGGATGTAGCAGGCTCGGAGCCTGGACAGACGGTGGACCGGCTGATGACACGCAGCCCGATCACCGCACATCCGACCATCCCCGTCGTGTCGGCAGCACATCGGATGATGAATGAAGGAATTGATCTGCTGCCGATTGTGGATAAGCACCGCAAGCTGCTTGCCGTCGTTTCCCGTGCAGAGGTAACGCGAGCGCTGCAGTTTGCCGGCAAGCAGAAGCAGACGGGTGAAACGTTTGACGACTTGATCTGGAGCGGCTTTCAGGAAGTGAGGGAGAATGAGGATACCCTTGCCATCTACAAGGGCAGAATCACTCCGCAGATGTCCGGGCCGCTGGGAACTGCTTCGGAAGGTGTGCTGGCAACGCTGCTGACGCAGGCTTCCCGGTCGCTGATCCGCGAGCTGGGCAGGCGCGACCATGTGGTGGAGAGCATGACTTCTTATTATGTCCGACCGGTTCAGATTGATTCTGAGGTTACAATTAAACCTAGCGTGCTGGAGCTCAGCCGGAAATCAGCCAAGGTGGAGATGGAGCTCCACGATGAGCACGGCATTGTCATTAAGGGAATGCTCTCCGCCCAGATGATTGAAACATCCTGACATTCAGGCTGCAGGACAAACAAATAAACCATCCGGGCGGATGGTTTATTTGCTGAATATGCTGTGGTTGCGGATACCGGCAAACAGGTTGAACAAGCCAAGCAGCAGAAAGACTGAGCCGATTACGACCCGCACGGTGTCGCCCGTAAACATGAGAATCTGGATGACCGCCATGAGAATCAGCATGATGCCCATATAGATATTCATCTTGGCGGCGTACAATGCCCTTACCTTGTGCTCGCTGCTCCTGCGGGCCTTCCAGCTGTTGTAAACGGACAGAATCAGTGCCAGAATAATGCCGGCAATTACAATCCATTGGATAATTTCCATGTTAATTCAAGCGCTCCTTCGGTCCCTGTATGGCTCCCATTGTAACAGAAACAGGGGACCGGCTCCAGCAGGGGCGGATCGTGACGTCAGGTTGGTCCTGCTGCTTTTGTCCTGCTGCTTCTTACTCTGGCGCCCGAGGTTCGGCCGTTACCCAGACGGTAAGCGTGTTGTCGACGACAAGGGCTGTCTTGATCTCAACCGTGTAATCGTTCCCTAGAACGGTGTAAACCTTCCGGTCCAGCAGCAGCCTTGCAAACCGGGCATCCGAATCAATCTCATAGATGCTGCGGCCTTCAAATACGGACAGATCTTCCTTAATGATTTTCCGCAGTGCTGCTTCAGTCGCCGCATCAAGGGAGCCCTGCTCGGTCTTCTCCGTCCTTCTTCTTTCAACATGAGTGTGGACGGTCTTGATAACGCTGTTCTGGTTTTTGTAGCGGTTCAGCTTGCGGATCTCCTGCTCATACTGCTCGAGCTTTACTTCCAGGTCGCCGTTCTGCGTCACGAGTGCTTCAAACTTGGCTACAAGTATTCCGTTATAGACTGCAGCGCCCACGATCATGCCCAGTATAAAGAGACCTGCGGAAGAGCTGAAGCGCCGGAAGCGTGCAAAGGGCGGGACTCTCATAAGCTACAGCGACTCCCTGCATATCCAGCGGATCAGCTCGGTTCCCATATGGGCGCCAAGAAAAGCGAAGCCGATAAACATAATCTGCTGCGCAACGGGAGACAGGTGTCCCTCCTGCATGTTATATTCGATTACCCGGACGGGGTCAATCGTGCCGCCGATGGCCACAACGATTGCCCAAATCTTCAGTCTCATGGCTGTGTCGTACATGGCCGTCGCGGCTGACCCGGATACAAGCACTGACCCGACGGCTGCCATCAGGGAGCCGCCAATAATAACGCCGAAGGCGATACAGAAATCCATTGCTGCTTTGGCGAGCACAAGATTCAATTTTTGCACCTCATTTCCCATCCTTCTCTCCGGCAGCCGCGGTTTGCGGTTCCCCGGTTTGTGTACATGCCCTGCTGCTATCATTCTATGGGCTTTGCGGGAGGGATTATGATAAAATAATTGGAAAAGCTGCGGATTGAAGAAGAGAGGTGCGGCGATGATTCCCAAACATGATTTTGTGCATCTCCACGTGCACTGCGAATACAGCCTGCTCGATGGCGCCGCCCGAATCCGGGACTTGACGGCCAGAGCGGCCGAGCTTGGCATGAAAGCACTGGCATTAACGGATCATGGTGTCATGTATGGCTCCATTCCTTTTTATATGGCCTGCAAGCGGCATGATATCAAGCCGATCATCGGCTGTGAAGTGTATCTGACGACAGGCTCCCGGCATGACAAGGGCACGAGGAAAGACAATCCGATCTATCATTTGATCTTGCTGGCGAAGAACCGGGAGGGCTACCAGAACCTGATGAGGCTGACGTCAATTGCCCATCTGGAGGGTTTTCACTATAAGCCGAGAATTGATCTGGAATCACTTGCCGCTCATTCAGAGGGACTGGTCTGCCTCAGCTCCTGCATGAATGGGGATATTCCACAGCATCTGCTGCATGACCGTTACGACGAAGCGAAGCGGGCAGCCCTGCGCTATAAGGACATGTTCGGAGATGACTTCTACCTTGAGCTGCAGGATCACGGCATACTCGACCAGAAGAAGGTCGCGGAAGGAATTATTCGTCTGGCAGAGGAAACGGGGATTCAGCTGGTCGCTACCAATGACGTGCATTATATCAGACAGGAAGACGCAGCGGTTCAGGATGTGCTGATCTGCATTGGAACTGGCAAGTCGGTAGAGGATGAAGACCGTATGCGGATCATGACCGACCAGCTGTACCTGAAGAGCGCAGATGAGATGGCGGGGCTGTTCCGCCATGTGCCCGAGGCTATCACCAATACGGTACGGATTGCTGAGAAGTGCGAGCTGGACCTGACCTTCGGGCGGGCTCTGCTCCCGTCCTTCGGCCCGATACCGGAGGGGATGGACTCGGCAGGCTACCTGCGGGCGCTATGCCGTGACGGGCTGGAGGCTCGTTACGGGGCAGCACCCGGCTGGGAGTCGGATGAAGGCTTCAGAGAGGAAGCCGAGCAGCGGCTGGACTATGAGCTGTCCGTCATTGAGAATATGGGCTTTAGCGACTATTTTCTGATTGTGTGGGATTTTATCCGGTTTGCGCATGAGCGCGGCATCCGGACAGGTCCTGGCCGGGGGTCTTCAGCAGGCAGTCTTGTCGCCTATACACTGTTCATTACCGATGTCGATCCACTTAAATACAAGCTGCTCTTTGAACGGTTCCTGAACCCAGAACGAATCAGTATGCCGGATATTGATATCGACTTTAATGACGAGCGCCGCGATGAGGTGATTGCCTATGTAGCGGCCAAATATGGCGAAGCGCATGTTGCACAGATCATCACGTTCGGTACGATGGCTGCCAAGGCGGCGGTACGTGACGTCGGCCGCGCGCTGGCCATCCCTTATGGGGAAGTGGACAGGGCGGCTAAGCTGATCCCTCATCAGCTCGGGATGACGCTGGAAGCGGCTCTACAGGCCAGTCCGGAGCTGCGCGAAGCCTGCGAACGGAGTCCAAAGACGGATGAGCTGATCCGCACCGCCATTAAGGTGGAAGGCATGCCCCGGCATGCCTCGACGCATGCGGCAGGCGTGGTGATATCCAAGGAGCCGCTGACTCATCATGTACCGCTGCAGAGCGGCGGCGAGGGCGTGGCGCTGACCCAGTACTCAATGGAGTACCTGGAGGCAGTGGGCCTGCTCAAGATGGACTTCCTAGGTCTGCGCACCCTGTCCATCCTGGAACGAACGCTGGCCTGGGTGAAGCAGCAGTATCATAGGGACGTCGATTTCCGTACGGTGCCGGATAACGATCCGGCGACTTATGAGCTGCTTGGACGCGGAGAGACAACGGGTATCTTCCAGCTGGAGTCTGCCGGGATGCGCCGGGTGCTGCGTGATTTGAAGCCATCCTCCTTTGAAGATATCGTATCCGTGCTGGCCCTGTACCGACCGGGCCCGATGGAATTCATACCGAACTACATCGCGGCCAAGCATGGACGCGAGGAAGTGGTGTATCCCCATCCGTCACTTGAGCCTGTACTGGGTGATACCTACGGCATTATTGTCTACCAGGAGCAGATTATGCAGATTGCTTCAGGTATGGCTGGTTTTACCCTTGGTGAGGCGGATCTCTTGCGCCGCGCCGTGTCGAAGAAGAAGCGCGAGGTTCTGGATGAAGAGCGCGCGCATTTTGTAGGCGGCAGCGTCAAGCAGGGCTTCACAGAGGAGGAGGCCAACCGGGTCTATGACATGATTGTCCGGTTCGCGGATTATGGCTTCCCGAGAGCCCATGCCGCTGCTTATGGAGTGTTGGCCTTCCAGACGGCGTGGCTGAAGACCCACTATCCGATCCCGTTCATGGCCTCCATGCTGGCTTCTGTGACCGGCAACCAGAGGAAAACGGCCGAATATGTCGATGAATGCCGCCGGATGGGGATCAAGGTTCTGCCGCCGGACGTCAATGAAAGCGGCGTTTCCTTCACGCCAGTGGAGGGGGCTGTCCGCTTCGGCCTCGCTGCGATCAAGAATGTCGGCTCGCAGGCCATTGAAGCCCTCCGCTCGGCAAGGGCGGACAAGCCGTTCGAGAGCATGCTGGATCTGTGCCGCAGGGTAGATTTGCGGGTAGTCAACAAGCGGGTACTGGAATCGCTTATCCAGGCGGGGGCCTGTGAACAGCTTGAAGGACACAGGGCCCAGCAGCTCGCTGTGCTTGATGAGACGATCGAAACGGCAGTGAAATGGCGCAAGGAGCGGGAAGAGCTGCAGATTGAGCTGTTCGGCTTTGATGAGGTGCAGAACTGGGATGTGGAGCTGCCGGAGGTTCAGCCTTTCACGCAGGGACAGAAGCTGGAGCTTGAGCGCGAGCTGCTCGGCCTGTATCTGTCCGGACACCCGCTCGATGAGCGGGAGCAGGAGCTGGAGGAGCTGGACCTGGAGCGGCTCAGCAATCTGACGGAGGCAGCCGATGAGTCACCGGCTGTAACAGCCGCCATGGTGGTATCCGTGAAGCCGTTCACCAGCCGCAAAGGTCAGGCAATGGGCTTCATCGAGCTGGAGGATCGCATCCTGCGCGTTGAAGGGGTCGTCTTCCCGAATACATGGAAGAAGGCGAAGGATGTTCTCGAGAAGGGACGGCTGGTGCTTGTCCAGGGAATCGTCCAGCAGCAGGAGGACGATTTCAAGCTGATCGTGGACGAAGCCGTCCCGCTGGATGGGCCGAACCTGGCGGAGCAGGTTCGGCGCCTGCAGCGGCAGGCGCGCGCGCGTGCGATGCGCGCGCGGCCGCAGGGC
>NZ_QKRB01000052.1 GCF_003233845.1 Paenibacillus sambharensis | reverse complement strand
TGATATGCTCCCCATACGGTAGACAGGTGAAAAATAAAAACCTGTTTACTGTATAGGGAGCATTTTTCATGCCTAGAAATAAACTGAACGCTTTAGAAAAATTGGCAATCCTTCAAGAGATCGAAGCTGGTCATATTGGAGTGAGGGCAACTGTTAAGAAGTATGGCATTGCCATGTCTACGCTTGCGAATTGGCAACGTCGTTATCGGTTGTATGGTACTGAGGGACTAGAGGTCCGTAAACACAACCGTAGTTATTCCGAAGAGCTGAAGCATCAAGCGGTTAAGGATTACTTGGAGGGGAAATTGTCACAGAACCAAGTCATCGATAAGTACGGGATCGCTTGTCGAGCGCTGCTCTTCAATTGGATTAAGAAGTATACTGGTCATAGCAGCTTAAAAGCCTGTACAGGGGGAACAACAGCTATGACCAAGGGACGTAAGACAACATGGCAAGAGAGGATCGACATCGTCCTATATTGCCTTGCGAATGGACAAGACTACACGAAGACAGCAATGCAATTCCAGGTTTCTTACCAGCAAGTATACGGATGGGTGAGAAAGTATGCAGAAGGCGGACAGGATGCTTTACAGGATGGTAGAGGGCGTGCCAAGGCGCCTGAAGAGTTAACGGAAGTCGATGAACAAAAGTACGCGATGAAGAAACTGGAGTACGAAATCGAGCGACTCCGGGCGGAGAATGCTTTCTTAAAAAAGTTACAGGAGTTCGAAAGGAGGTGTCCCTAAGCCAACATCGGCAAGAGAACATCTACCTTGCCATTCAAGCTGTCCAGCGCACAGAGTCAATGACCATACAGCTTTTATGCGGCGTTGCTGGGATTCCGAGGTCGAGCTATTACAAGTGGCTTAATCGAACACCTAGCTCACGTGAGCTGGAGAATAGAAAGCTGACAGAGATGATGATGTCCATGTACGAGAAAGTTGAGGGCACCTTTGGTTACCGGCAATTAACGTTACATATGCGCCGAGAATGGCAACATCCGATTAATCATAAGCGAGTGCAAAGACTGATGAGGATTAAGAGAATCCAGTCCGTCATCCGCAGAAAGAAAAAGAAGTATGAGCGTTCTACGCCGCAGCAGGTAGCTGAGAACGTGCTTAACCGCAAGTTCCAAGCGGAAGCGCCGAATGAAAAGTGGGTTACAGATGTCACGGAGTTTAAGTATGGCAATAGCCAGAAGGCTTATTTAAGTGCCATCCTCGATCTTCATGATAAATCGATTGTTTCTTATGTACTTGGTCACTCGAATAATAATCCTCTCGTCTTTCAAACGTTGGATTTGGCTTTACAGGCAGCCCCTAATAGCAAGCCTTTAATTCATAGCGACCGTGGCTACCAGTACACGTCACTGAGGTTCAAAGAAATGCTGGACAAGGCTAATATGACGCAGAGTATGTCCCGAGTGGGCCGTTGCATTGATAACGGTCCGATGGAGTCTTTCTGGGGAACCCTAAAATGTGAGAAGTATTATTTGCATACCTACCGCACATATGAGGAACTAAAGAAGGATATCGATGACTACATTCACTTTTACAATAATGAACGGTTACAGGCAAAACTAAACGGCCTCAGCCCCATAGAATTCAGGACGAAGGCCGTTTAACTAACTTTTATTTTTTGTACTGTCTACTTGACGGGGTGCAGTTCATTCCCAGCACCGCCATTTTGATTCATTCTCAGCTTATTTTCCATCATGCGAACCCTCCCGCCAGACAAGCAGACTTGCTCTTGAGAGAGTAATTACACGATGGGAGCCATTCGCCTGAATCACTGCTCTGGCCCATCCAATACCCGCCGGATCACAAGAACTCTAGCGTTTCTCGTTCGTTTCACCCTTCTTGATGGAGTAGGAGCCAAAACGGTTGATCTCTTCAATCGCTTTACGCCCGAAGGATTCGATAACAGCCGCTTCAGTCAAGATATTCTTATCGTTGATCTGCCCATTGTATTCTACGACCTTGCCGTCCTTCACTACATACAACGTTTCCATTTGCATATCTCTCCTTTCGCATGGGTTACATCTATAGTACCCGATTTCCATGTCAGATTAAATAACATTCGCAGCATCCATACCAATCAGGTTATGTTCACCGTTATCCGCTGCTTGAGGTTGCTACCTCTTTATCCTCACGTGCTTTGCCCTGGCTCTCTGACAGATTCAACAGCACAACGCCTCCTATAATAAGGACGATTCCCAGGAGTGATGAGAGATTGAAGGCTTCACCCCAGATTAATACGCCAATTAGTGCGGTTAAAGCCGTTCCTGCCCCCGACCATATCGCATAGGCCATGCTTAACGGGATACTCTTCAGCGTGACCGACAGCGCGTAAAATGAAATTCCAAAGCCGATCACGAAACCAATAGAAGGGAGAATGTAGGTAAAGCCGTCTGAAAATTTGAGCATCGAACTGCCAAATATCTCTGCAGCAATGGCTATCCCCAATGTTACGTACCATTTCATCATGCAATCCCCTTTTCTAGTGGCTTACTCCCGTTAAATTCATGATGACAACACCGGCAATAATAAGCGCCATCCCTGCAAATTTCTTGGCATTGAAACGCTCCTTATACACCAGAACCCCGATCAAAGCGGTCAGGGCCGTTCCTAAGCCTGCCCAGATCGCATAGGCTGTCCCCAGGGGGAGGGCTTTCAGTGCTAATGATAAGAGGTAGAAAGACAAGATGTAGCCAACCACAACCCCTGCAGAGGGGTATAGCTTCTTGAATCCATTCGATAATTTAAGCATGGAACTTGCAAACACCTCGCACAATATAGCCACAACCAGATAGACCGACGCTAACAAGA
The DNA here is from genome assembly GCF_003233845.1 of Paenibacillus sambharensis. Taxonomy (GTDB): domain Bacteria; phylum Bacillota; class Bacilli; order Paenibacillales; family Paenibacillaceae; genus Paenibacillus_I; species Paenibacillus_I sambharensis. Next base: position 31,674 of record NZ_QKRB01000052.1, on the reverse strand, counting down.
GAAGCTCCCCTTTACAGAAAATTCACCGGCTTTATGAATATATGCAAGACCGTGCCGAAAAAGCTAGTTGATTATTGCGCGCTGCGCTGCTTATCCGTTCCGCAGCCATCTCGCATGCATCTACAATGCCGTCTTGACGGTGTCCATGTCAAAACAGGCAGCCGGTCTACTTGACCGGCTGCCTCCCTTCTCTGCTTCCCTCATAATCAATCCGCTTCGTTATAACTGAATAACACTGATCATACTTCCATTAAGGTCAGTAAGATCAAACCGCTTAGGCTCACCGTTTCTAATCTCAGAAACTTGTACCCCGCTGCGTTCAAGTCTTTCCCTTACTTCCTCTACATCCTTCACGACGAAGTTAAACGGGGTGTATGTATCAATAGGCTCAAAATCCGGGATCTGTACCAGATGAAATCCGCAGTTCGGCGCTATAGCTAATCCGGCCATTCGTTCATTGCTCCAGCGCAAATCGAACCCGAACACCTCTTGATACCATGCTAACGACTCCTGAAGATTCCGTACCGGTAGAAAAACCGCATCAATTCGGTCAACAAACTGCTGGGTTGCTTGTTCACTCATTGGTAAACCACCTTTATATAGAATATCTTCCCCATATATTCTATTAAACACACTGTTATCTGTAAACCTCTCCCTCTGCTAGATAATTAAGGGTGTATATGAATGAGAGGAGCGGAGCTCGGGACGACTATTCATTTTCCGGTGCGCCGGCCCCCGGATGATCCTTCAGCCATTGCTCGATTGTTTCAATTAACATCGGTTTGCCGTAGTAATATCCTTGCATAACGTAACATCCGAGTTGAGACAGAAAGTCTATATGCTCCTGATGCTCAACTCCTTCTGCGATGACATCCAAATGCAGATTTTCGGCCATTAGAATAATCGCATGGATAACAGCGCGCTTGCTCGGTGTGTCTAGATCATTCGTAAACAATCGGTCCAGCTTGAGTGCATCAATCGGCAGCCGGTCAATCAGACCAATTGAGGAATATCCTGTGCCGAAGTCATCCATTGAGACTCTCACACCAAGCTTACGAATTTCCAAGAGCTGCCGGATAATATCATCAATATCATGGAGCACCATAGATTCTGTTATCTCAAGTTCGAGGAATTCAGGCTCAAGTTCAACGCTTGTTAATATGCCATGAATCATATCCAATAAGCTGTCCGTTTCGAAGAGACGCGTTGAAAGATTAACGGAGACCGGCTTCGCAACTCCCTGGGATTGCCAGAGCTTGTTCTGCCGGCAAGCTTCTTCTACCATCCATCTGGTCATTGGGATGATATGGCCTGTTTCCTCAGCGATCGGGATAAATTCACTTGGCGAGACATGACCCAGACGCGGATGATTCCAACGGGTCAGCGCTTCAAAGCCATACAGCTGATTGGTTCTCACATTCCATTTGGGCTGATAAACGACATAGAACTGCTTTTGTTCGAGGGCCAACTGCAGATCCTTTTCCAGTTCCATCTTGCGGACCTCGCGCGTCCCCATCTCATCGCTGTATATGCAGTACTGGTTTTTACCGAGCCCTTTTGCTTTATACATAGCAGTATCCGCTGTCTTAAGAAGGATAGAACGGTCATTTTCCTGAATGGACCCCACACTGATACCGATACTTCCCGTAACATATAATTCATTGCCGCCTATATGATACACCTTTTTAATGGTTTGCAAGATATCCTTCGCAAACGCTTCAATCCGCGCTAAATCCCCGCTGTTCACAATAAACAGGAACTCATCACCGCCGATCCGGAAGGCCATCTGGTCCCTCCGAATGAATTGCTGCAGACGAAGGCCAACCTGCTGTACCAGTAAATCACCGATATTATGTCCAAGCGTATCATTAATAGATTTAAACCGGTCCAAATCCAGAAACAAGACCGCGATGCTGTCACTGCCCTCATAGGTGTCGAAGAACCGGTTCATCTCATTACGGTTCGGTAAACCTGTAATCGAATCCTTATAAGCCATCCGCTCCAGCACATGCCGGTCAAAAAACATGGCGCCCCATGATATAAATAGGATAGCGAAAATGGTTACCGTAACACCATATAATAGAAAAACATCAACAGAGGGGGTATTATGCCCCGTTGTCAAACTGCCGTGCGCTTCGTATTGTGCGGCGAGCATACCCGTATAGTGCATACCGCAGATGGCGGCCCCCATGACAATCGCTGAAAGCCACTTGAGCCAGCTGTAGGATGATTGGTTTCGGAATTGCCGAAATAAGAATAAAGCTGCAAACGAGGCTGCAAAGGCGATAACAGCTGACACGACCCACAGCTTATGATCATATCTGATATGGGCTTGCACGATCATGGCTTCCATGCCGATGTAATGCATGATGACAATTCCGCTGCCCATAAACAGCCCGCCGATTGCAATCTTGTACCAGACAATATTCTTCGGCATGGTGATATAAAACGCAATAAACGATGAGACAATACTTGCCAGCATAGAGAGACAAGTAAGCCATATATCATATCTCACCTCAGTGTGCAGGTGAAAGGCCAGCATACCGACAAAATGCATGGACCAGATCCCTTCGCCCATGATAAAGGCACCTGCCAGAAGCCAGAAATATTTGCTTTTCCCACTAGCATGCGAGATTTTAGTCGTAATATTAAGTGCCGAGTATGACGCCAAAATAGCAATAACTACTGACAGGGCAACAATGTAGTAGTTATAACTGCCCCCTATATTCACCTTGTTCAACTCCTAAAGTATGCCTTGACCATCCTGATCGCTTCACAAAGTGGGCGCCATTTATATACTTATCGGCTGTACGAGTCTTGGGGTTAATATTGGGTCAACATCTGCACTAAGAAGTATTGCAAGAAGCCTGGCCCCGCATAAAGAGCCGGGCTTCGCTTCGCATCGTATAGCCCCCACTTTTGAAAGTAAGAGTTATACTTAAATTGAATTAATTTGCATTAAGAGTCCCGTGCCTGCCATAATTGTGGTAAAGAGGCAGGTGTAATCCATGAGAACTGGCTACAGCGTATTAAGAGAATTGAAGCTGAAGAACTTCATTCCAACTGCCGGAGACTATGGGCTAAAGGATGTTGAATTCGAGAATTTCATTAGATTTCTAGAACGCAAGGGCTTTATAGAGCGAGTACTCTGGGTCAAAGATGCCTATTCCCTAAGGCCGGCAAGACTTACTCCTAAGGGGCTAAGCCTCCTGGAAGAGTACAGCGGGCTTGAAAGTGAGTATCCTGCAGAGAGAACGAGTCTCAAACCCTGGGTTGAGCTTGATAAAATCTTGTACAGCAACGGGGCCGAGGAGGCCGATTAAGCGCATTTCAATGTTTAACATCAAATGGAGGTGTCTACTGTTGAGCAAAGGCCGCATCAAGAATCACGTACAATTGCTGGCCGTCCTGGCCGGGATCATCCTCATTCTGGGTACCGTTGTCGTGTTTTCCGTGTACTCACTCCAAATGTTTGATTTCATTGAAATCCGCATATCGTCTATAGGCTCCATGTTTGCATTCGCTGCCTTACTATTTTTGGGGTTGGGTATTGTGGGCATCTTCGGTACCTTCTTAGAGACCCTGCGAACTCACTTGTTTGGGGACCGTTTCAAATTAGCTGGAATAGCTGTGCAGGAAGTCGTTCTCATTGCCGTCTTCGGCGCCATTATTCACATGATTAATCAGTGGATTGCCGGATTCGAAATCGGGAATTACCAAACCGAAATTCTGCTGGCTCTGTTCCTATATGGACTCATCACCCTGATCAGCAAACTAGGTGATCATGTTAAAAAGCAGGATGAAGCAAATAATGAGACACTTTAATGCCGCGCCCGGTACACCAAATAAGCTGGAATGTTAAAAAGTGAGATCGCGACGATCCAGAAAATGCGCAGTTTACGAGTCCGATAGGCCTGCATGATCGCCCAAATTGCAAAAAGCACCCAGTAAATAACCAGACATACCATTATGCTGTTGATCCATCCGAGTTGATAATGTTCATAACTAATTCGCACATCCCATATGCCGTCACTCACGGCCTCACCCATAGCGGCATTCCAATACATTACATGTTTAAAAGGCTCTTGGTATATCAAATCAGCATCTGCCGGGTTCGTGTTTGCTAACGAGATTTCCAGGGATTTAATCTGCGGAGCGGCGGCTGCAATTTTGACCAGTTCCCGCTTACTCTCCTCACTAATCTCCGGTCCAATACTCAGCACCTCCAGGGCTTGCTGCTTAACATGCTCGCGCTCGCCCGTAAGCTGATATTCGTTATAAGCAAACAAACATCCTAGCAAAATACCCAAGGTTGCGAAAACAATAGCAGCTCGCAGAACATTCACAGCAAACATACGGGGGATTTGAAAATATTCAGCTACCTGCCCTCTTATCATGCGCTCATCACCAAAACGCTCTACTGCGATCTTCACCGCCTCTTCTTCCGTTTTCCCTTCAGCCATTAACTCCTGGGCGGCTTGCAGCAGATGTGCTCTCATTTCTTCTTTCAACTCTTCTGCTTCCGTTCCATCAAGGTTGGCATACACAGAATTAACATACTCATCAATCTGTTTCATTCGGCTCATTCTCCCTTTTCAAAAAAGAATCCATCATTTTTTTCATGAACTGCCACTCTTCATACTTGCGGTCTAACTCTCCCTCGCCCAGCGGCGTGAGTTTATAATACTTCCGCCTTCCCCCAGGGCCCTGTTCATCCCCCCAATAAGACTCGACCCATTTATTCTGCTCGAGTCTCTTTAACGACAAGTACAGCGTGCCTTCTTTAAGCTCAAACGTATTGCCGCTTTTCTCCCGGACTGTCTTAGCTAGATCGTATCCATACATATCCCGGCTATAGAGCAATGATAGGATCAGCGTATCAATATGGCCTTTCAAAACCTCTTTGTTAATATCCAAGTCATTCACCTCTGGATAAGTATAAACACGAATACTATGTAATGCAAGGTATTACAAAAAATCAGCCACTCACCACCAGTAGAGTGAGTAAAACTTACCGCCATAACCACCGGAAGCTGCTGCAGCTTTAATTACCTAAGCAGGAACTATAGTTTACTGTCTTCCCCAGTATAATTCCTGCTGTTAAGATGACCGGTAGATGCTTGTTACTGAACAGGAGGCTGAACCATGCAGCAGGAACAGAATCAATCGCAGGATGAATTGAAAGCGCAATCAACCATCTCTATCCCGTCCGAAGCAATCGGAACGTTCAAGGGGAACTGGAAGTACTGTGTCGGAACCGGGCGTCTCGGCCTTGCCCTGCAGCACGAGTACCTCGAACACCTGGATCTCGTTCAGGAGGCAGTCGGCTTCGAGTACATCCGCGGGCACGGCCTGCTGCATGATGATGTTGGCATTTACCGCGAGGTGGAGATTGACGGAGAGAAGCGCCCCTTCTATAACTTCACCTATATCGACCGGATCTTCGACAGCTATCTGGAACGCGGCATCCGCCCGTTCGTGGAGCTCGGGTTCATGCCGAAACCGCTGGCATCGGGTGAGCAGACGATTTTTTACTGGGAAGGCAATGTGACACCTCCAAACGACTATGGAAAATGGCGGGACCTAATCGTCGCGGTCGTCTCCCACTTCGTAGAGCGGTACGGGCTGGAGGAAGTGCTGAGGTGGCCGTTCGAGGTGTGGAATGAGCCGAATCTGGTCAACTTCTGGAAGGATGCCGACAAGGGTGAATATTTCAAGCTGTATCAGGTGACGGCTGAAGCCGTCAAACAGGTGCATCCAGATCTGCAGGTCGGCGGACCAGCGATCTGCGGCGGCGCCGACCACTGGATCACGGATTTTCTGAATTTCTGCCACGAGCAGCAGGTTCCGGTTGATTTTGTGAGCAGGCATGCCTATACGTCCCACCAGCCCAACAAGGTTACCTTCGAATATTACTATCAGGAACTGACAGAGCCAGTCGATATGCTGCAGCAGTTCCGCCAGGTGCGCGAGCTGATCAACGAATCTCCTTATCCCGATCTGCCGCTGCACATTACGGAGTATAATACCTCCTACAGTCCGATTAATCCGGTCCATGACACGGTGCTGAATGCCGCTTATCTGGCACGTATTCTCAGCGAGGGCGGCGATTATGCGGACTCCTTCTCCTACTGGACCTTCAGTGATGTGTTTGAGGAGCTGGATGTGCCGAAGGCTCAGTTCCACGGCGGTTTCGGCATGATGGGTCTGAACGGTATTGCCAAACCGACCTTTCACCTGTTTGCCTTCTTCAACCAGCTGGGGGATGAGCTGCTTTATCGGGATGAACAGGTGATTGTAACGAGACGCAAGGATGGCACGATCGCTCTGATTGTCTGGAATCTGGTGATGGATAAAGCGAATCGGGTGCAAGAGCTGACGCTCGACCTGCCCGCTCCCGCTGGCGAGGTGTTCGTGAAGCGCCAACAGGTGGATGAGCAGCACGGCAATCCGTGGGACACTTGGCGTCAGTTGGGCCGTCCAAGATTCCCTGACCGGCAAGCCGTGAAGGTGCTGCGTCAAGCGGCCCAGCCTCTGCTGACTACTGCCCGCATGCCTGCCGCTGACGGCCGCCTGCAGCTTCCGCTAATGCTCGCCAAGAACGAAGTAACGCTGATCGAGCTGCTGCCCGTACGGGACGAGACTGCCAGCTATGCCGGATTGGATGATAGTCTGATCACGTCGTACTCTGGTATGTATTAGGAGACAGTTGCTTAATAATGCGGGATGAAGAATAATTTGAGACACGTCATGCTCCTGCAGGATGAAAGACAAGAAGAGTCCGCGCCAGTCTGGTAACTGGACGGACTCTTCTCGTGCCTTTCAGGCACCCTTGTTGTGTCTGCCAGGTTCCTTTGTCGTGCTTTCTATGTCGCCTTGTTGTGCTTAAGCGCATTTTGTGCCTATCAGGCGGCCATCATAGTCGTTTCCATGCAACTGATGCTTGGTAAGTCACGTCTACTTCCCCGTCAACGATGCCGTTCAAAGCAAAATTCCTGCAAAAGTGCAGGCACTCATCGCTCAAGTGTGTGGGAGCATAGAATTCCTGCGATAATGCAGGTATTTATGCTGCTTTCAGCTAGATAGTGTCACTTCGGACGAAATACCTGCACATCCGCAGGAATTTTTCGCAAAGCCGGGTTAAGCATAGGAAAAAGATGCAGATTCGCAGGAATTTCGCCCAAGCCAGCCATCCTTACCTTACCTTACCTTACCTTACCTTACCTTACCCTACATTACATTACTCTACATTACATTACTCTACCTTACTTTTCCCTACCCTTTTCCTCAGCCCTTCTCAATCACAATCAGACACGTGCTGTCCGGAAGCGCTGTTTCGTTCCCCGCTTCATCCATGAACCGCACCTTGCTGCGAAGCGCCTCCGTGTAGCCATCCTGCAGGAAGTGACGCAGCTCAATAATCTGCGCGGTTTCCCCCAGCGTCTCCCGAATCACTTCAGCGTACTGCGCAGGTGTAAAATACCCGAACTGCTCCTGTACTTCATGCACATACGACTCCTCGCCCCACGTGTAGGTGTACAGGAACTCCATCGCATCGTTGACCTTCATCTTGACCGTCCGGTCTCCTACCCGCTCATAGCTCACAGCCCTGCCATGAAAATCCCTACAGTAGCTGTCCAGCATCTCCTGACCTGCGCGATCCAGAAACTCGATGACCCGGACTTGATCCTCAGGCTCGGTCATAATGCCATCCCGGATAATGATCCGGCCTCCCCTTGGCAGAATCGAGTAGGCGCTGCGAAGTGCCGCTTTTACCGTCTCCCTATTAAACCGTTTCCCTTCATACGGCACATACGAATACAGCTCATGCAGCACGCTGCTGAACAGGACCGTGTCCACCTCGCCCTTCCGGAAGTACTCTTCCAGATGCAGGGCATTCCCCTTCTTCACGTTCCACTTCCGGTTCTCGACGACCCTGCGCTTGTTCAGGATATCAATGACATTCTCCGACAGGTCAATCCCCCAAATTTGTTCATACGGATACAGCTCCTCCACCAGATCGAGCATGACACCGCCGCCCGGACCAACATCAAGGACAGTCCCGCCCACAATATAATCAATCATCACACGTTTAAAATCCGAGGAGCCATTCATGTGGCTGATATATTTCTCTTCATTATGGAACCGGTCAAATTCGTCCCGCCGCAGCCCAAAATAATCATAGAGCATCAGAATGGCCCGCTCATACAGCACATCCGAGTTTTCCGCCGCCACGCAAAAATCAATCAGCTTCTCCGCCACCGGGTTGAAAGCAAAGGTCACAAAGCAGGTGTCGGACAGGCCGTCCTCCCGCGTGATCTTCAGCTCCACATGCTTACCCTGCGCAATCGTTCCGGCGTTCACCGCTTCGAAGGTCATGCCGGAAAGATATTTTTCAATAATGCGCTTCTTGTACAGGTTGATTTTCTTCGTTCCCTGGTGCTCATAATAGAGCATGTTCATCAGCGGCTCGAACACAATATGCTTGGCGGCATCAGGTTGATTCAGCACACAACTGAAGATTTTCAGGAACTCCTCCAGGGAAAAATCGCCCAATGCGCTCTCGACAAACCAGACGGTCCTGCCCTCGATTCTCTGAAGCGATGCCTGCAGACCCTCATGGCCTTCACACAGTTCGCTGAACCGCTGGTCGAACGCCTCGCCCTTGTGAATCGAAGATTTGCGCAGCGCCCGGTAGCGGTCCATCAGATCAGCCGCCCTGTCATCCTGTTCATGTACCAGCTGCCCAACCACTGCCTTCACTTCTGCGCGGTTCGCCTCCCACAGCTCGGGAGATACACCCGTCAGGATACAGTCGTTAAGCACGGTGAGCACATCAGCCAGTTCATCTCGGGTGAGCAAGCCGGAATGCACGAGCTTGAGGACACTGCGGCTTTCGCTCAGCTCAACCTCGCCTCTCAGAAACTGTCCGATTAATCCGTGCGTGTGTATGAGTTCCCGGACAACCGTACCGAAGGCATCCAGCGGTGAATAATGACTGGTGAAGATTTGGGCTGAACCAATATTGTGTACGAAGAGGTTGAAGCCGGCCTTCAGCCACTCCGTCCGCCGTGCGACTGTCCCGCCCTTGGCTGCTTCCGACCATACTAACACCTCCGCAACCAAGTCCCTCAGCCAATACGAGCATGATAATTCGCTGAGTCTTCTCAGTGTCCGTTCTACGTAATCCAGTGTGGGATTGCTGTTCTCCAGCTCCTTGAAGGAGACGAATCGTTCCGCATTCACAAGCTTGATTTCGGCCTCCGCCAAATACCCAAGCGCCGGATATTCGTTGTAATTAACCTGTGCACCTGCTTTGTATGCGTGAATCGCCGCTATATAGTCTTTACTCATCGCTGCCTGCCTCGCTATTCTTCAATAATCGTGATTTGGTAATATATAAGTATACCACGCCCTATTTGCCGGACACTACCAGGATCGCCGCATGCTGAGTGGGCATGACACTTGGGAGGGATAATGATGGGAAGACGTTTTGTGACATGGCGGTCGTTCACGTTATGGATTCTTCCGTTGTGCCTCATGGTTGCCTACACCTATTTTCACTATAAGACGCTCAACATCAAGGAAATATCTTTCTTCAAGCCGTTCCAGGGAGCTTATCTTATCTATACAGGCTGGTTTGTGGTGGGTTTCGCCATTAATGTCGCGCGGTACAGGAAGGGCAGGGCCAACGGCGGCCGAAGGGACTAGAGCTGCCTTAAGGATAACATTCCTCACAATAGTTAAAGGGATAACTTAGAAAATAGACGCTTGCTCCAATTAGCAGCAGACATATCGCCAACCATAGATAACGATTAATCTTATAGGGTATGAGCAGAAAGTACGATAATACGTAAGCAGACATAACAACACAGCCTCCGAGCACACTAGCAAGCGGAGGTTTCCAATAAAAGCCTGCAACCAGTACCCATACAATACCAAATACCTGCAAAGAGAAAGCAGCATAAACAAGCGTGATTAGAGAAAACGTTATGAGTTTCTTTTTAGCTTCTGGGCTCATTCACTAACCTCCCAAAATAAAGCAGCATGAAAAAGAGTGCCCTTCCGCCAGCAAGCATCAGATTGATGCTCCTCGGTGATGGGCACTCTCTATTATAATCTCGCGTTAAACACCCGAATAGGCCATGAATCCGCCGTCCACCGGTACGGTGATACCGGTCACGAAGCCGGACATGCTGTCGTCCGCCAGCCAGATCAGCGTGCCCAGCAGGTCCTCCGGTTTGCCGAACCGGCGCATCGGGGTGTGGGTGATGATTTTGTGCGAGCGCTCGGTCAGACTGCCGTCCTCGTTCGTCAGCAGCCTGCGGTTTTGCTCCGTCAGGAAGAAGCCCGGTGCAATCGCATTCACTCGTATGCCTGCATCCGCCATATGCACCGCCAGCCACTGCGTAAAATTGTTCACCGCCGCCTTCGCCGCGCTGTACGCGGGCACCTTCGTCATCGGGCTCGGCGCACTCATCGAAGAGATGTTAATGACCGTGGCCCCCGGCTTCTCCAGCATCTGCTTGGCGAAAGCCTGCGACGGAATCAGCGTGCCGAGGAAATTCAGATTGAACACATAGCCGAAGCCTTCGGTGGTCAGATCGAAGAAAGTCTTCAGCTCCTTGCGCTCCATATCCCCCAGCTGGTAGGTCTCGTTCGTCGTGCTGCCGTCCGGGTGGTTGCCGCCTGCGCCGTTAATCAGGATATCGCAGCCGCCGAGCTGCTCCGCTACCTGTGCAGCGGCTTCGCTCACACTCTCGCTGCTCAACACATCACAGCTAAGCGCCACCGCCTCGCCGCCGTCTGCGCGGATCTGCTTCGCGATCAGCTCGCCCTTCTCCACCGTGCGGTTCAGGATCGCGACCTTCACACCATGCCGTCCCAGCTCACGGGCCATAGCCGAGCAGAGGACGCCGCTGCCTCCCGTCACAACCGCCACTTTGCCCGCAAGGTTGGCATGCACCGGTATCAAGACAGGCTCAGCCAAGCTGCCAGCATCACCACCACTCACTACCGCCCCGCCGCTTGCCAGTCCGCCCAGCATGTCATGCTCCGTCATCCGTTCATCCGCTCCTTCTTCGCCCGTTCAGCGGCATCCCAGACGCCCCACAGGTACATAATGCCGAGCGCACGGTCATAGAGACCGTAGCCCGGGCGGCATTTCTCATCCCAGATATGTCTGCCGTGATCCGGCCGCGCATAGCCTGTAAAGCCGATGTCGCTGTACGCGCGTACCACTTCTACCGTATCGACCGAACCATCGCTAGCCCGGTGCGAGGTCTCCACGAAATCCCCGTTCTCATACACCTTCACGTTGCGGATATGGGCAAAAGGAATCCGGTCCGCAAACTCCCGTACCATCGCCGCAATGTCGTTCGCCGGGTTCGCGCCGAGCGAACCGCTGCACAGCGTCACGCAGTTATACGGGCTGTCGACCAGATCCAGCAGCCTGCGAATGCTGTCCCGGCCCGTCATGATGCGGGGCAGGCCAAACACCGGCCAAGGCGGATCATCCGGATGGATCGCCATCTTGATATCATGCTCGGCAGCTGCAGGCACGACCCGCTCCAGGAAATACTGCAGGTTGCCCCACAGATCCTCTTCGGTCACGTTCTTGTAAGCCTCGAACAGCACGGACAGCTGCGCGAGCCGCTCCGGCTCCCAGCCCGGCATTGTCAGATCGGGCTTTACCGCGATTTTCCGCACGAGCTCATGGGGGTCCATGCTGTCGATCGCCGCCTTCTCATAGAAGAGCGCCGTCGAGCCGTCCTCCAGCTCCTTGTACAGATCCGTCCGCGTCCAGTCAAAGACCGGCATGAAATTATAGCAGATTGTCTTGACGCCGACCTTGGCCAGCTTCTCAATCGTGCGAATATAGTTATCAATATACAGGTCCCGCGTAGACAGGCCGAGCTTGATATCCTCATGCACGTTAACGCTTTCAACAACCTCCAGGTGAAGCCCATGAGCATCCGAGAGCTCCTTGTAGGCCATGATTTTGTCCATCGGCCATTCCTCACCCGGCATCATGTCATGCAGCGCCCACACGATGCCCTCCACGCCGGGAATCTGCTTGATCTGCTCCAGCGTCACGGTATCATTGCCCCTGCCGTACCATCTGAACACCATCCGCATGAATCCGTCTCTCCCCTTCCCTAATCGGTAAAATAATCCGGCAGCTTGCTGCGCAGCTCCGGTATTTCGTGCTCCAGGCTCCCGAGATGCTGCTCCATCAGTGTGCCTGTCTGGCCGGCTCTGCCCTGCGCCACTGCCTCCAGCAGCGCTTCATGCTCCCTTAGCACGCGGTCCATTGTCGCAAACTCCCGCATCGCCAGGCAGCGCAGCCGGTTCAGGTGCCCGCGCATCTGGTAAATAACCTGCAGCAGCGTCGTGTTGCCTGTCACCTCGATGATCCGCTGATGAAACGCTTCGTCCAGCTGCAGGAACCGCACGGCGTCCTGTGCTGCAGCGGCTTCCCGCTGCTCGGAGATCAGCTGCCCTGCCGCTGCCTGCACCCCCGCATGGCGCTGCGGGTCCCACAGGCTCGCCGCCAGCCGGAACGCGCCCAGCTCCAGCTGCTCCCGGATGAACCGCGCCTCGCTTACCTTCCGTACCGAAATGCGGGCAATTCGTGTGCCGCGCTGCGGCAGCACCTCGAGCAGCTGCTCGCTGACAAGCAGGCGGATCGCTTCACGGATCGGCGTGCGGCTCACCTGCAGCGCTTCAGCCAGCTCATTTTCATACATCATGCTCCCAGGCAGCATCTGCAGCGTTACAATCTGCTCGCGGATCGCATCATACACCTGATCCCCCAGCGACCTGCGCTGCTGCAGCTGCGGCAGCGGTCCGAGCGGCGGCATGGTCATCGCTGTTTACCTCCTCATCATCAAGATGTTACTCCGTACAACTCATTCTGCTGTCTGCAGCAGTCCATGAAACAGAACATGCAATAGAGCCTCTGTAACCTCAATCCTACTATACTTGCATTCTTGTATACAAGTCAACCGGAGAAATTAAAGAAGTAAAAAAAGCAAGGCCGCTCCATCAGTAGAATAAGCTTCTACTTCCGAGCAGCCCTGCCCCATTAACTGCAGTCATCCAATCCGAAAATCAGTTCAGGCTGTTCAACGCTTCCCTGATTGCAGGACTGAGACTATAAGTATTGATAATCGTCTGAATCGATTCAGCACGTGTTGCTCCACTGTGAGGATCGAAGGTCTGGACTGTTTTTCCGGTAAAGATGCCCAAAGCTGCAGCTTGCTTGATGGCCTCTGCTCCATAAGCTCCGTTCAAATCAGTGAACCGCACATTAGAGGTATCCTTGTTAAGGATCTGAGCGTTCAGGACGCGAGTGATCATTAGTGCCATCTCTTGCCGGGAAATCGTCTGGTTAGGCCGGATCGTGCCGTCGCCGTAACCCGACATGACCCCCACATGGACAAGCTTCATCAGGTACTCGGAAGACCAGTGACCGCCGATATCGCGGTACGCTGTATAATCTTCAGGCTTAATGTCAACGTTTCTGCCTGCCATTTCTACAAATCCCCGTGCAATCATCGCAGCAAATTCCGCGCGTGTAATTTGATCGTCTGGCTCAAAGCCTCCGTTAGGATATCCCTTAATAACGCCCAGCTTCGTTAATTTAGTGACGGCAGGATACGACCAGTGCTCTATGACATCCTTATAATGGATGGTTCCATAATCTCCGCCTGCCCCCAGTATTACCGCCGTACGCGCCTCAATACCAGACACGACATTGTTATCGGTCCGAACCACCTTGCTCCGGAAAATATCATTAGGATCCTGTTCCGGCTCCTGTAATCCCTCGGCAGCAGGCTGTTCAGGTGTTGGCGATACTGGCGGTGTCGATGGTTGTTCTGATGGCGTTGATGGTGTTGTCGGTGTTGTCGGTGTTGTCGGTGTTGTCGGTGTTGTCGGTGTTGTCGGTGTTGTCGGTGTTGTCGGTGTTGTCGGTGTTGTCGGTGTTGTCGGTGTTGATTCGCCATCTGTCGGAGAAGATGGTCTTGTTATTGGTTCTCCTGCAAAAACCAGCTTGTAATTATGCTCCACCCTATTTTCCGATACGCCTGCAACGTAGAATGGCTGATAGGAGAACGGGTACAGCTTGCGCTCCGGGTCCCCGCTTTCAAACATGATGCCTGCAGAAGTAACATACCACGCATCAGAGGTATAGATTGCTACCATGCCCGTATCACGAGGCATATTGCTAGGTATATCATAGAATGTAATCGTTTTGTTCTCCTCGTCAACGACACCTTCATGCCCGTCGAGTGCAAATGAGGTTATCGTATTCCGGGTCCAGTAAGGCTTGACTGTAACCTGAAATTCTTTGGTGGCCGTATAACCGCCGCTGTTGACCGTAGCCGTCAATGTAACAATATGGTCCAAGTCATCCGTCGTTCTCGTTATTCTGCCGGTTGCCGGATTTATGACGGACGGCTCACTGGAGGTCCAGGTAACAGAGTTGCCGCTGTTCAGGCTGGCAATAGGCAAGGAAATCGTTGGATTCTTGGCTTCAGAAGGGATGTCCCCACCCTCGAAGGTGATATGCAGGTAGTCAACGGCTTCCCGGAGCTTGTCTTCCGGGGTCGCATCCTGTTTCGTAATGTTCAGCATAAAATCCTTAGTAACCGGCGCCTCAGAGCCAAGCGTAAGAGTTGCGGTTACCTTCAGCTTCTTATCACCCTCAGCGTACGTTGAACGCTTGAACGTCGTTTGGCTGCCAAAATACATATCGTATCTTGTCGTCATGTCCGTCGGGTCCTCGGTCGACCAGGTTACGTAGGCTTCGCCGGAGGTAACCGGTAATTTGACAGAGCTTTTTACATTGTCTATATTCTCCCCAGCCGAAAAGGTGATCCTCAGCGCATCACTGGCGGCCTGAAGCTTCTCCGTATCGGTAGTGACAGACGCCCAGCTCGCATACAGCGTCATATCCGACGTAATCGGCGTTGAGAAGTCAAAAGGAGCCGTCAGTTCGCTGTCGCTGTACCAGCCTGTAAACAGTTCCCCATTCTTGTAGGGGTTGTCCGTCAGCGTGACGGGTTCATTGGAGTTTACCGACAGATTGCTCATCCCCGAGCCGCCATTGGTATGAAAGCTTACCGTGTATGTGCCATTAAATTTAATAAAGCGGTCAGCAAATTCAGGAATCATCCAGATATTCCGGCCATCATAGACACCGCCGCTAAAGACACTGTAGTTGGGCTTATTAAAGCCGCTCGGCCATTTATTAAAGCCCGTCATTTCTCCCGTATCCTTATTGACTCGGACTACCTGGTTTGCTCCACTCGGGATCAGCCAAATATATTGGCCGTCAAACACGCCGCCCGAAAAGGCCGTATAATGGGTCGTAAATCCGCTTGGCCAAGTATTGTAACTCGTCATCTCCCCCGTGTCCTTGTCAATCTTGACCACGCGATCCGCGCCGCTCGGAATCATCCAGATATTCTGACCGTCAAACACGCCGCCGCTAAAGGAATTGCCATAAGCCGGAGATCCGCTCGGCCAGCTGTTGTAGCCCGTCATCTCCCCCGTGTCTTTGTCAACCTTAATCACACGGTCCGCGGAGTAGGGAATCATCCAGATGTTCTGGCCGTCGAACACACCGCCACTAAAGGCGTTTCCGCCTTTATAATATCCGCTTGGCCAGTTGCTGTAGCCCGTCATCTCTCCCGTATCCTTGTCCACTTTGACGACCTGTTTTCCGTGATAGGGGATCATCCAAATATATTGGCCGTCAAACACGCCGCCTGCAAAATCAGCCGCATTATGGTAACGCCCATTCCCCTTCTTATAGCCCTCCGGCCAATTATTGTAGCCCGTCATTTCGCCGGTTTCTTTGTTAACCTTCATAACGCGGTCGGCATTGCTCGGGATCATCCAGATATTCTGGCCGTCAAATACGCCGCCGTTAAAGGCACCCATGTATCTTATATAACCTTCTGGCCAATTGTTATAAGCCGTCATTTCCTGCGTGTTCGTGTCGATCTTGAGCACCTTGTCGGTATGGTACGGGATCATCCAGATGTTCTCGCCGTCAAATATGCCGCTGCTAAATGCATTGCGGTTCTTCGTAAAGCCTTCAGGCCAGTTTCGGTGACCGGTCATCTTGATTTCATTATCAACCGGGATTGTATCGGTAATCGTGCCGCTGTAGCCTAATCCAGTTTGGCTATATGCGACTGCTGCTTGGACCGTTGCCGATCCCAGGCTGGATACGAGAACCATGCATGCTAACCATAGAGAAAAAACCTTGCTTTTATACCATCTCATTCTGTGTTGTCCTTCCATTCTGTGATGTGGGCTGAGATTGTCGATCATCATTGCAGTGGTAGCATGACATTATGAAACACTGTGAGTAATGAAAAGTTACCGTTTCCCCCTCAACAAAAGTTAGTAATTCGACAAAAATTTATCTTTTTCGACAAATCTATTATAACAGTTCGTATCGAGCGTAACAATCAGCTGAAAGATTAAATTTTACGGATTAGAGATCGCGTCTGGCGGCAGCTAACATTTCAATCAAGTGGAGCCTTTTGGCTGCAGCCGCGCTCTATCCTCTATTGCCACCCCGCACCCGTCAGCTCCGCGATCTGCTGTACCCCCATCCTGTCCAGCTGCTCCGGCAGCTCCTCAATAATCGTGCGGCAGACGAACGGATCCACGAAGTTCGCCGTACCGACTGCCACCGCGCTGGCACCCGCCAGAAAAAATTCAATCACGTCCTCCGCGTTCATGATGCCGCCCATGCCGATAATGGGGATCTTCACCGCCTGGCTGACCTGATAAATCATCCGAATGGCAACCGGCTTGATGGCCGGGCCTGACAGCCCGCCTGCGCCGTTAGCCAGCACCGGCCTGCGGGTCTTCAGATCAATGCGCATGCCGAGCAGCGTGTTGATCATAGACAAGCCGTCAGCCCCTGCCTCCTCTACCGCCAACGCCATCTCCACGATGTCCGTCACATTCGGGGACAGCTTGACGTAGACCGGCCTGCTGGACACCTGTTTCACCTGCCTGGTCAGTTCGGCTGCGACAGCGGGTACTGTGCCAAAAGCAATTCCGCCCTTCTTCACGTTCGGGCACGAAATATTAAGCTCCAAAGCCTGCACATTAGGTGCTTTAGACAAGGCTTCCGCAACGCGGATATAGTCCTCTGCCTCCGACCCGGCGATATTGGCGACAATCGGCACATCGTATTGGGCAAGCCACGGCAGTTCTTTCGCCAGCACATCGGTTAGGCCAGGATTCTGAAGCCCGATCGCATTGAGCATGCCGCCCGGCGTTTCTGCCACACGGGGAACCGGGTTGCCGAAGCGCGGCTCCGGTGTCGTCGCCTTCACAGCTATCGCACCAAGCAGACCAAGATCATACAGCTTCGCATATTCACGGCCAAAGCCGAAGCAGCCCGAGGCGGGCATGATGGGATTTTTCATCCGGAGTCCCGGCAGCTCTACCTGAAGTCTGTTCACAGAATCACCTCCCCAACAGGGAAAACAGGGCCATCCGTACATACCTTGCGGTAGGCTGTCCCTTGCGGGTCATCCTGCAGCCTGCAAACGCAGGCCAGACAAGCACCGATCCCGCAGCCCATCCGCTCCTCCAGTGATACATAGCCCCTCTTGCTAATCTCACTTGCCTCCAAAGCCCGCAGCATGGCAGTCGGTCCGCATGCATAATAGATATCACAGCCGGGCATCCCCTCCGCCCTGAGTACATCCGTCACATAGCCCTGCAGCCCGCAGCTGCCGTCCACTGTAGCAATATGCGTTGGTCCAAGCACCTCGAACTGCTCTCTGTAAAACATATCCTTGGCCGATGCAAAGCCCAGCACATGCACCACCTGAACGCCGCGGCTCGTCAATTGGCGGGACAAGTAATAGAGCGGCGGCACGCCGATTCCGCCCCCGATCAGAACTGCTGTCTCTCCTGGCACAGCCGCATCAACCGGAAAACCGCTCCCGAGCGGCCCCAGCACATCCACCTGCTCACCCGGCCTGCGCTCTGACAGCAGCTGCGTACCTTTGCCCTCCGCCCGGTACACCATTGTAAAACGCCCCATCGCCTTGTCTGCGTCGCAAATACTAATCGGCCTGCGCAGCAGCGGATCAACACCGCCGCTTACCTTCACGTGCACGAACCGTCCCGGCTCCAGCATGTCCGCAGCCATGGTTCCTTCCAGCACCAGCTCATAGATCCGGTCCGCAATTCTGTCATGGCTCACAACTCTGCATAACTCTGTTTTCATGCTCCGACTTCCTTTTTTTAGTCCACCTTACCGCGAACCCCCTGCATGGTCTGTGGATTAAGTCACAGCGTCCAGGCTTGAACTAGGACTGACAGCCGATCATTCCTGGCCTGCCGATTTTACAATGCCTTCTGCTCAATAATCAGAAACCGGTTGTGCGTCTCCTCAAAGACAATCAGGCCTTTCCCGATAATCTCGCCTTCATGATCTGCGTGCTCTCGCATGACAACCGCCATAAGCGCAGATTCATCCTGAGGCAGATACTTACAGGTATATAATCTCCCCGCTTCCAGACTTAGAAAGTGCTCTCCAGCCCGGAGCTTAACCACCCATTCACCTGACGCACGATCAATAATGGTCTCATTGTCACCCTCCCTGGCAAGCAGGTATTGAATGACTCCAGCCTTACTTAGACGGATATGTATCGGCCATGATCCCACAATCTCCTTGCTTGACCGGACTGGATCAAAGCAGGTGAGCGTGGTTGATCGGCTGATAAAGTTATCCTTGTAATACATGACCCTTCCTTCGTGGATAAAATAATCCGCGAGTGAGCATTCCCTGCCGCAGCTCTCTATTTCGAAATCATCGAGGGACAGCTCACCAGTCCGTACACGAACCAGTTCATCGATGGAGATGAGGAACAGATGGTCCGATATGTAGGGCTCATCACGCCCGCTCGCCCAGACTGCCTCCTTTTCTCCGGACATGTACTGTCCCGACTTAAACAGAAGCTTCAAGGTACCGTCTCCACAATTCAATGGCTGTAGATCTTCAAAGTCAATCGGAATCGCGCCCTCCGGTAGGACAAGCCATTCCCCGCCAGCTGCATCCAGCAGCAGCCACTTAACCGCCCTCTCGCCAAACAGCACAGCTGCATCAGTGCATACCTTTCATTAATGCCCCTGAGGGTATAATAGGCGTTCTGCCCTTCTCCGCTCCCCATAATTCCATCTGGCTTTAGACTTATAATCTCCGTGGTCTCCGAAGTTCTGCAGCTCAGCTTGTGTATCGTGACCGTGTGCTCTTCAGGATGCTCCACAGTATAATACAGCGCCCCTTCCGTCCCGGTACCGCTAACATGTGTTACATTGTCTTGGGGAAAAATGAACGTCCGCCAAGCCGCTTCAGGATAGGAATACCATGCGGCCCCTTGGTACGTCATATCTTCGTCCGGCTGCCACGTATCGCTGACCATCGTATAAATGCAGGTCTCATCCATATAAACATTCGTCATGTACAGGACATATCCCGGTACTCCCTTAATCTTAGTAAATGGCATGTATGCCTCCTTCTTTAACGTCTATATCCCCGTTACATGAGTGAACTCCAGTATCTCGTTCTCCTATCAACATCTTCTCATTGTTCTAAAAAAAATAGTACCCCTATACTGGCCACATGATAGAGTGACCAATATAAAGGTACCAATTATATCGTAGCATTCTTTACTTCTACTTATTCTACCGCCAGTCCTGCCGCCTTCATCATCCGCAGCAGCATGACAGCTGCTTCCGCTCTTGTTGCATTATCAGCCGGACGGAAGTTGTTGTCCCCGTCGCCTTTTGCAATACCGAGCTCCACAGCTTGACTCACTGCTTCATTCGCCCAGCTCTTAATGGCCTGCTGGTCCGCAAATGCAGGGTTGGCACCTTTACCGCCTGCCGGAAGCTCCCCGTCATTCAGATAACGGAATGCCCTCAGCATCATGACCGCCATCTCCTGACGCGAAATCGTTGCATTCGGACGGAATGATCCGTCTGAATAGCCGGTAACAAGTCCTGCTTCGACCGCCGCTGTGACCGTGTCCTCGTACCAGCCGCCTGACACATCACTGAAGGATGCGCTGCCCGCTTCTGCACCCGATAGACCGAGCACGCGTGTCAGCAGTGCCGCGAATTCAGCTCTTGTCACCGAGCCTGAAGGAACATAGGTATCCTCGCCTCTGCCGTTGACAATCATCATGGAAGCCAGGCGTTCTATTTCCTTCTCTGCCCAATGCTTGTTGGTGTCCGCATACGTTACAGCATATGTCGTAACGAAGCTGATACCCGGGCTGCGGTCATTCAGTTCAACCGTCCAGCGTCCGCCCGTCTGCTGAATGCTGGCTGTCGGCGAGTAACGGAATGTACCCGAGGTTTCATCCCAGACCATGCCGGCTGCCTTCGCACTTGAGCCAGTAACGCCCGCAGCTGTAATCGTCCGCTTCATATATCGGCCGAACGAGTGCAGCTTATGCGACATGCCATTCGCATCGTCGAACCGGACAGCGAAATCGACTGGCTGAACGACAATGCTCGCACCCTTCGCCTTGACCGCTGCCTCGATGGCTGATGCCGCCGCCGCGTCAGCAGGCGTAATGGATACCGTCATCGTACGGATCGGCGCTGACAATCCGCTTTCCTTCTGTGCCTGCTGCTGCAGCTCACGAACCGGGATAGTGATGGACCCGAGACCGCTCTTCAGCTCCACGACCAGTTCTTTATTCAAGGAGAGAAGCTTATTCAGCACGTCCAGATCGAAGGATACAGATACGGGTCCGTTTCCTTCAAGCGCCACAGTTACCTTGCCGCTCTTAATCTGCTCGGCCAGTACCTCTGTCGTAAGTCCCCTGCCATTAACAGTAATCGGGAGAACGATGACTTCCGCAGAAGCAGAAGGAGTTTCTGCCGGTCCTTGATCCGGCTGGCCAGGCTGTACAGGGCTGCCGCCTCCGCCGCCCGGTGTACCGCCGCCAGTGGATGGGGCAGCCTTGATTGTTACGTCCGCAGTCAGCGTCTGTCCCTGCCACTCCACTGTCAGCTGCGTTGTTCCGACGGCAATGGCTTTAAGAACTCCGCCTTCGATCACGGCTACAGTCTCATCCCCAATCGTCAGGGCTGCCTCAGCGGTAACATCAGCTCTTGTTCCATCCGCATACGTGGCGTACAAACGGACTGCACGCTTGCTGGCTGTGTTCAATTCATAAGAAGCAGCGTCCAGCTCCAGCTTAGGCACGATGCTGATGCTGACACTCGCCTTCGTGCTGCTGTTGCCTGCACGGTCGGCTGATACCGCTTGTATAGTGTAATTGCCTTCTGTTAGTCCGCTCAGTGTCACAGACCAGCTGCCGTCTGCTTTAGCTGTTACGGTCTCCTCTGCTGCCGGTGTACTGCCTGCTGCCGCAAGGGCCCGAACGGTTACAACTGTTCCCGCCTCCGCCGTTCCAGTCAGGACCGGCGAACCTGTGCGATAGACCGAGCCGTCTGCTGCCGCAAACACTGGAGCCTGTGGTGCCTCCGTATCCACCTCGATGACCGGCATTCCCGAGCCCGGCAGTGTGATGGCAGTCTGCAGCTCGTTCCCGCTATGATCGGTAAGCTGCGCACCCTGCAGGTCAAGATTACTGGCTATTACAAGGCCATCAGAGTCCTGATCTCCCGGCACAATTGTATAGATGAAGACAAGCTCATCTACCGGTCCATTGCCCGAACCAGCCGTGTACACAGCCTGCTTCTGCTCACTGCCGACTGTCAGCTGCAGCACCGGGGTACCATTTGAGGTATCGACAGCAACCGGCTTGTTAAGCTGTACCGTGAATACCAGTTCCTGGCCTGCACGGTACGCACCCTCTGCAGGCAGGTCAATGCCTCTAATAACCGGAAGTACGGTATCCACCTTAATTCCCGACAAGTCTGCCTGCGGCAGATTAAGAGCAAGCTCATTGCCTGCAGCGTCCGTTATGGCAGCACCGCCAAGCTGAATCGTGCTTCCGCTTGCTTCCAATCCATCAAGATCCAAATCTCCCGGAACGATCGTATAACGGAAGATCAGCTTGCCAAGCTCAGGAGAAGAATCTGCCGGTACGTATACCGCACTGCGAACCTCTTCTCCAACCTGTAGCCGCAGTACAGGCGTACCGCCGCTGACCGTTACAGCCTCACTTACGGTCAGTGTGAATTCCAGTACGTCGCCAGCCTTATACATACCTGGCGCTTGCCCATCGACCGCAGTGATCCCAGGGTCTACCGCATCTACGATCACCTGATCCATCGCCGATATGCCCGCAAGCGTCAGAACGGCCGGATTGCCGCCGATGTCGGTGAGCTGTCCGCCACCAAGACCAATTGCAGCCGATGCCGCAAACTGGACAGCCGCTCCATCAGCATCCCCCGCTTGTACCGTATAGCCGAAGACCAGCGCATCCGTACCGCTGCCTGACTTGTAAGCCGCTGTTCTGCTCTGTCCGCCTACCGTAAAGGATACAGTCGGAGTTCCCCCCGCTGTATCAACCTTAACCGGTTCATTGAAGCGGACTGTGAATTCCAGCTCGCTCCCCGCTGTGTAAAAGCCATCTGCTCCCTCTGCACTTTGGACAACCGGGGCTTCCGTATCAATCTTTACGTTAGGCCAGTCAGCCGGACCTGGCAAGCTCAGTTCAGCCCCGTTGCCTGCCGCATCATGAAGCTGGCCTCCGTCAAGCTGCAGACCACTGCCCACCGTGATACCGTCTGCATCATTTAATCCGGCAGGCAGAACGTAGGTGAAGATCAGTGTGTCTGTTCCCGTACCGCTCTTGTAAACCGCCTGCAGGGTGCCGCTGGAACCCGCATCAAATGGCAGCTTTGGTGTGCCTGACACCATTACCGGCTCACTGTAGCGAACCTTAAATACAAGCTCGTCACCTGCAATATAAACCCCTTCCGTAATGGACAGGGCCACTGCGGATGGTGATGCTGTATCAATGGTAACCCGGGTCAGCTGCGGAGCCGACGCCGGCTTAAGCGCAGCTGTATGGCCTGCCCCATCCATAATGCTGCCGCCGTTCAGGTCAATCGCGGCCTCGCCGGCAAACGAAATACCGTCCGCATCATTATCACCATCCGTCACCTGATACTCGAAGCGAAGCGTCGTGCTTCCGCTGCCGCTCTGATAAACGGCGTACCGCGTTTCGCCGCCGATTGCCAGCGCATAGCGCGGTGTTCCACTCACAGCAACCGCCTCATCAAACACCGCTTCAAATACCAGCATGTCTCCGCTCTTGTACGCTCCTGCCGCAGGCAGCTGCAGGTTCGTAAGCTCAGGCGTCTTCGTATCAATACGGATTCCGCTTGCATTCAATCCGCCCGGCAGCGTAAGCACAGCGTTGTTGCCTGCTGCATCTCGAATACTAGCACCGCTGCCTGCCTGAAGCGCACCAATTATCAGTCCCGATGGAGCGTTAACCCCTTCTGCAACCGTGTAGCGGAAGAGCAGTTCAGCCGGTGACAGCTGAGACATCAGCACAGCCGATACAGACTGTCCGCCTGCCGTTAAGGTCAATGTCAAATCACCGGAGCCTGTGACCGGTTCATCGAAGGTCACGACAAAGTCCAGCTGGTCTCCCTGTTTGTAGAGACCTCCTGACGGCAGATTAACGCCTGTCACTGCAGGTGCTATTGAATCAATCAGCACACCCGTGGTGGAGCCCACATTCTGCAAACTCAGCGTGGCCGATATACCTTGAACGGTTTTAATGCTTCCCCCGTTCAGAGTTAGGCTATCAACTGCAATGCCGTTCGGATCGTTAACGCCTGCCTCGATCGTATACGTGAATGTCAGTGCCTTCGTGCCTGTCCCCCCCGTATACAAGGCCTGCCCCACAATTCCGCCTGCATCAATTAATAAGGCGGGTACCCCCGTGACGGTTACAGCCTGGTCGTAATTCACAACAAAGCTCAGCGCATCGCCTGACTTATACACGCCATTCGTCGGTACCTGGACATTCTCAACTCTCGCCGTCGTATAAACCGGCACATCCAGAGAGTGAGAATTATTGGACGTCTCCGCCTGCTCCTCGCCTCCGCCGCTCACTGCAGCTGCGAAGCTGAGCGGGCTCGGTGCCTGATCAGCTACCTGGCCCGTGACGACAATCTCCGTCTGTCCGCCTGCCGCAATAGCTGTTGTACGGCTGCAGGAAGTGCCGTACTGGTTACAAGTCCAATTCTCCCCCGCAACTGAAGCAGCAGTAAACCCGGAAGGGAGTGTCAGAGCAAGAGTAACTTCCCCGCTAGTTGGAGCCGACCCTTGATTACGTACCGTGAACCGGTATTCAGCATCAGTCTGGCCTTGATAGAAGGCATTCGCCGGGGCTCCTGTAACCGTCAGATCCGGCAGCGCCTTCACTGTCAGCTCCAGCGTGCTGCTGATGGTCTGGGTTACCCCCGCTATGGTACGAGTCGCATTCAGCCTGTAAGTGGCTTGTCCGCCCAGCTGCGGATTAGGCTGCACGGTCATGGTACGAACCGCCCCGCTTCCGGCAAGATCATCCTGCTCAATAAGATCAGCCGGTTCAGCCTGAACCAGCTCCATTGCTACACTTGAGGCATCACCGAACTGAAGCTCCTGTGTGAACGTTCTGCCGTACCGAATCGATCTCGCCAGTCCTTCTACCGCACCTGCTGCCGTACTGGAGGCGATCATCCGCGGGAAGCCGCGCTGATCATAGCCCTCCGCCGAGGGGCCCCCAGCTGTTCGCACCGGACTGTCTGGAGCAGGCATATGCGTCCTGGTAAAGCCGCCGTTATCCGCAAGCGCCAGCAGCTTCGGGTCCGTGTTAAGGATGTTACCGCCCGCAGCCGGGTCCGATGCGAAGGCATCTGCCGCCGCTCCGATCACGTTATAACGGCTCGCTGCCGCATCAAGCTTGGCAACATTCGTGCCGGCTGCAATATCCGCGCTGCCTGCCGGTCCAGAGCCAGTCGTATTGCCCGCGACGATCGAATTGGACAGCTCCGAGGTACCGGACTGCAGAATAAATCCGCCGCCACCGGTTGTCTCACTGCGGTTGCCCGTAATCGTCACATGCGACAGCTTGAGCGTGCCCGGTGAGACAGCCGCAACGCCCCCTCCGCCGGTACGCGCCGTGTTGCCGCTGAACGTGCTGTTTACGATTACTGTATTGTCGGCGCCAGCCGCAATGCCTCCCCCGTTGCCGCCATAGGAAGGAGAGCCCGTTATTGGGTCTATCCCATCGGCCCGGTTGCCGGCAAATGTGCTGTCCTGAATCCGGACAGGCCCCGATCCGGACTGGCTTTCGGGAAGAAACGCAATGCCGCCGCCGGACAGGCTCCTGGCAGTGTTGCCTTCAAAGCTCGAACGCATCACTACAAGCTCCAGATCGCCCTCCAGGAACAGCCCTCCGCCGCTCTCGGCAGCCGTATTGTTCTTCACAGCTACCCGGTCAAGCACAAGCTTGCCGCCGTCAGCACCTGAGACATACAAGCCGCCACCGTCTCCGGAAGCTGCTTGCGTGCTATTCTGCTCCACAACAACGTTATACAGCATCAGGGTGCCGTTTCCTGTGTCGGCTGCAATTCCTCCCCCGCCCCAGTATTCGGGAGCTTGTCCGCCCGAGATCGTTAAGGCTTCAACATTCATGCTGCCAAACGCGTCGGACATATTGTAATTGACCCTAAGCACTCTGTCCCCTGAAGCGGTAAGGATCGTCGCACCCGGGTCGGCATCACGATCACCCCCGGAACCGGTAATGTTGACCGCGTCCGTAATATCAAGTGGTGTGCTGCCCAGATTGTAGGTACCCGCAGCAATCCGAATGGTGTCGACACCCGGATTCGCATTACTGTTTGTGACAGCGGTCCGCAGCTCTGCAACTGTAGATGCAGTATATAAATTGCCTGCAGCCGATGACTTGCCCGCAAGCTGCAAGCCTCCTGCAGCCAGCAGCGCCGCTCCCGCCAGCAGAGATATTTTCCTCCATAGTCTCCCCGGACCTGCGGCTTGTTGCTCTTGTTTCATTAAATGTCCTCCCCCGTATAATTCGGACGTATCTGCCGCTTACCCTATGAGCGAGGCGGAAAAATTCCCTGAAGCGCAATAATATAATTGACAGCCACATACGGCTGCATATTGGTATGCGGCGCTCCTGCGCCAGCTACCCCCAGAACGGTTGAATTCATCATGACGCTGCCCGGTCCCGGACTGTATAATAATCCTCCGCGTCTTCCGGCAGTCGGCGAAGGGAGCGCGTCTTGCGGATTAGACTGCGGCGCACCCCCATTTCCAAACTGCAGATTATGAACGTGAAACGGCATCTCGCTTTCCAGCAACTGGACTGACTCCGTTCCCCCTTGCTCTCCAAGCGTTCTTTCTGTAAGTCCTGCACCTTGGCCGGGATGCATAGGTGCCCGTCCCTGCAGGTTGGGAAGGGCAAAGGTTGTCATGCCGTTACCGCCGTATGTGGTTCCCAGCAGGGAAAAGAGGGCGGTGTTCTGCGATATCGGCATGATCTGACCGTTGCAGAACGCCCAGCCTGAAGGAGCAAAGTTCCCGGCAAATATACGGATCTCTGCAACGAATGGTTCTGACATCAATATGCCTCCTCTCTAGTTTTGGCTGGGGAAGATCCCCGTTAGTGCAATACAATAGTTTAAGACCAGATACGGCTGCATATTGGTATGCCGCTGCGAGCCGCCGGCTGCTGTCAGGGCAGCCGGACTCATCTCCGTCCGGTTATCGCCGCCGCCGGATGGCCCCCATGAATGGTAGGCGCTTACGGCAGGCGCAGCCCAGACCCCGCCGTCCGGCGTCTTTACCGTTGCTTCAGCCGAAGAGGCCATAAGCGGATGAACATGTGGCGGCATTTGGCTCTGTGCCAGCGCAACTGCGCTTTCGCCAGCCGACATGCCCAGGGTGATCCCCGTGCCTGCGCTGGTATGAATCGGCACCCTCCCCTGAAGGTTCGGAAGGGCAAATGTCGTCTGGCCGTTGCCGCCATAGCTAGTGCCAAGAAGCGCAAAGAGCGCCTGATTCTGATTGATCGGCATCAGCTGCCCATTGCAGAGCGCCCAGCCTTTTGGCGGGAAGTTAAATGCTAAGAGCTTGATTTCACCGAGATAGGGTTCAGACACGTATATCCCTCCCAAATATTAAGCATCCATCCTACGTCTGAGAAGGATAGATTCCATATAGCGAAATAATAAAATTCACACACAGGTAAGGCATCATGTTGGTATGCGGCTGATTTCCGCCAACAGGACCCGCTGCCGCGGCATGCATCTGGCCGGCTGCCGGTTGACCGGGAGCCGTGTAAGAAGCAAGCGTGGACATGGCCGGCACAGCACCCTCAGGGTTGCTCGTATTTCCCTGCTCTCGCCGGGCAAGCAGCCGGTGGCTGTGAGCAGGCATCTGCCCTACCGTCAGCGTGACCTCCTCTTGACCTCCCTTTGCACCCAGAGGATAGGTTTCCCCCCAGACAGCGTTGCCCATATGAACGGGAATACGTCCTCTCAAATCCGGCAGGACAAAGGTCGTCTGTCCATCCCCTCCGTAAGTGGTGCCAATCAGCATGAACAATGTCTCGTATTCTGCAATGCTTAACTCCTGCCCTTCACAGAACATCCAGCCATCAGGGGCAAAATTGCCGGCAAACATACGAATTTCTCCAACATATGGCGGCATAGCTTGCTGTCACTCCTTTCATTAAGTAAAACTCCAAACCATCCTTGGGTTCCGCTTCATCCGCCTCGGGTGTCAGAGACGCTCAAGCTAAAGACCGCTTCATACCTGCAGCCGCTGCCGGTTAGTCTCACCGGCACAATGAATACTGCAAATTCCTCCAACGACTCATGCTCCAGCACGACGGTTTGCTGTTCCAGCAGCCTGTCGGACGGGCCCTCAAACAAGAGACTGAACCTTTCATAACCATCCGTCACTCCCATGTCCTTCACTTCAATGAGTTTCAGGTATAAGGGCGTTTCTGCACCTAGGACCTGAAGCCGGGAATGAAGGAGCTTCTCATATGCTTTGTAACCTGGCTGCTTCATTTGTTTGTTGTCAGCCCTCCAATATGCTTGTTTTTACAGACGTTGAGCTTTTCTCCCATGGTTACTATTAACTGAACAGGAAACTATTCCGATGACTATATTACTATAGTATATCGGCAGTGTGATTTTTCGCATTACTTTTCTTGAAAAATTTGTTTTTAACATTACTAGATTATGCTATCTTTAGAACTAGAAGTTCCGCTGACCGGGTATATAGGGAACCGGCATGTGGGTACAAGGGAGGATATTATGGATTACGAGAAGCAGGTCAGCCGCAGATCATTCCTCGGTCTGCTGGGCTCCGGTGCAGTCGCCTTCGCAGCTGCCTCTACCGGATTAAACAGCTTTATCGGGAAGGCTTCCGCCGCAGCCCCGGCTTCTGCAGTGCCGCTTCCATTCCCGGCACTGCAGCCGGTACTGGCAGCAAAGCTGATTACAGCAGGCGGCTTCAAAGCCGATCAGCTGGCAGCAGATGGAACGGCATTCAAGGGCGGTTCATACGGCATTGGGGGAGGATTCATAAGCTACTTCGACAGCGAAGAGGCTGATAAGGGCCTGCTCTGGATTAACCATACACCGGCACCAGGCGGCAACTCCGCTGAAGGGCGAGGCGCCTCCGTCGTCTCTGTTAAGCGCACTGCAGGAGGCGGCTGGAAGCTCGACAACGATAGCAAGCATGCAAGACGGATTACCCCGGGCACACGCGTTGAACTGACCGGCCCTGCCAGAGGCACACGTTCGGTGAACGGGGCATCTTCGGTACAGGGCTTGTGGACGAACGGCACCGGCGGACGCACCCCTTGGGGAACCGTTCTGGCCGGTGAGCAGCCGAATGATACCGATGCAGCCGCAGCTGGCATTAACCCGGCTTCGTATGGCTGGCTCGCAGAAGCTGATCCAGCGGACGCAGGCTTCCAAGTCCGCAAACACACTGCACTTGGCCGCTTTACTCACGGTCAAGCGGCATCCGCCCTTGCGAGTGACGGGCGTGCCGTCATCTATATGAGCGGAGGCCAGGTGCTGTATAAATTTATCAGCAGCGGGCGCTATAATGCCGCAGACGGAACAAGCAACTCCAGCCTGCTCGAGAAGGGCACCCTATATGCCGCGAATATCAGCGGAGGCGAGTGGATTGAGCTCGACATTAAGGCTGTTCGTAAAGTGATAGCCAATCCCGCCTACCGTGTGCCTCAGGGAGTGAACCGGCTGCGCGAGGATCTGCTCAGTCAGCTGCGGGGTCAGGCAGACGTACTCGTCTATGCGCAGGAAGCTGCGCTTGTTCTGGGCGCCACTCGCCTCGACCGGGCAGCAGGCGCAGCTGTCCACCCGGCGGACGGCTCGTTCTTCCTCGCCCAGACGGGCAGCGAAGACACCGGCAGCAGCTTCGGCAGCATTCTTCGGCTCATCGAGGAGAACGGTGACGCCGGCTCGCTGCGCTTCGAGGCCGATCCTGCCGCTCACGGCGGACGCCTCGCCGGCTTCAGCTCGCCGTCCGGCATTGCCTTCGATGAATCCGGCAAGCTGTGGGTTGCTTCGGATATGCCGGCATCCCGCATTGGCGCCGGTGCCTATGCCGCCTTCGGCAGCAACAGCCTGCAGGCTCTTCCGCCCGGGAAGGAATCGCTCGGCAGTGCCGAGGCATTCGCTTATGCTCCGGAAGGTTCAGCCTTCTCGCTGCCCGCTTTCGGGCCTGGCGGCACCGTATTTACAGCCATCAGCCAGACAGAGAAGGGCAGCACCGGAGGAAGCTCCCTGCCAAGTGGGCTTATAGCGATACGTAAAGGCTGAACATTGAGTGGGCACAACGACTGTACACCTGCAATAATCTCTCCAATTAATAACAGCAGACGATTTAATAGGGGCCATTAAATTGATTTTTGATCCCCATAACCACCTTTCAGCAGTAAAAATGGCGTCACAGGGGTCTTATCTGAACTGCACCCCGTCAAGTAGACAGTACAAAAAATAAAAGTTAGTTAAACGGCCTTCGTCCTGAATTCTATGGGGCTGAGGCCGTTTAGTTTTGCCTGTAACCGTTCATTATTGTAAAAGTGAATGTAGTCATCGATATCCTTCTTTAGTTCCTCATATGTGCGGTAGGTATGCAAATAATACTTCTCACATTTTAGGGTTCCCCAGAAAGACTCCATCGGACCGTTATCAATGCAACGGCCCACTCGGGACATACTCTGCGTCATATTAGCCTTGTCCAGCATTTCTTTGAACCTCAGTGACGTGTACTGGTAGCCACGGTCGCTATGAATTAAAGGCTTGCTATTAGGGGCTGCCTGTAAAGCCAAATCCAACGTTTGAAAGACGAGAGGATTATTATTCGAGTGACCAAGTACATAAGAAACAATCGATTTATCATGAAGATCGAGGATGGCACTTAAATAAGCCTTCTGGCTATTGCCATACTTAAACTCCGTGACATCTGTAACCCACTTTTCATTCGGCGCTTCCGCTTGGAACTTGCGGTTAAGCACGTTCTCAGCTACCTGCTGCGGCGTAGAACGCTCATACTTCTTTTTCTTTCTGCGGATGACGGACTGGATTCTCTTAATCCTCATCAGTCTTTGCACTCGCTTATGATTAATCGGATGTTGCCATTCTCGGCGCATATGTAACGTTAATTGCCGGTAACCAAAGGTGCCCTCAACTTTCTCGTACATGGACATCATCATCTCTGTCAGCTTTCTATTCTCCAGCTCACGTGAGCTAGGTGTTCGATTAAGCCACTTGTAATAGCTCGACCTCGGAATCCCAGCAACGCCGCATAAAAGCTGTATGGTCATTGACTCTGTGCGCTGGACAGCTTGAATGGCAAGGTAGATGTTCTCTTGCCGATGTTGGCTTAGGGACACCTCCTTTCGAACTCCTGTAACTTTTTTAAGAAAGCATTCTCCGCCCGGAGTCGCTCGATTTCGTACTCCAGTTTCTTCATCGCGTACTTTTGTTCATCGACTTCCGTTAACTCTTCAGGCGCCTTGGCACGCCCTCTACCATCCTGTAAAGCATCCTGTCCGCCTTCTGCATACTTTCTCACCCATCCGTATACTTGCTGGTAAGAAACCTGGAATTGCATTGCTGTCTTCGTGTAGTCTTGTCCATTCGCAAGGCAATATAGGACGATGTCGATCCTCTCTTGCCATGTTGTCTTACGTCCCTTGGTCATAGCTGTTGTTCCCCCTGTACAGGCTTTTAAGCTGCTATGACCAGTATACTTCTTAATCCAATTGAAGAGCAGCGCTCGACAAGCGATCCCGTACTTATCGATGACTTGGTTCTGTGACAATTTCCCCTCCAAGTAATCCTTAACCGCTTGATGCTTCAGCTCTTCGGAATAACTACGGTTGTGTTTACGGACCTCTAGTCCCTCAGTACCATACAACCGATAACGACGTTGCCAATTCGCAAGCGTAGACATGGCAATGCCATACTTCTTAACAGTTGCCCTCACTCCAATATGACCAGCTTCGATCTCTTGAAGGATTGCCAATTTTTCTAAAGCGTTCAGTTTATTTCTAGGCATGAAAAATGCTCCCTATACAGTAAACAGGTTTTTATTTTTCACCTGTCTACCGTATGGGGAGCATATCA
>NZ_QKRB01000051.1 GCF_003233845.1 Paenibacillus sambharensis | reverse complement strand
CGAATGACAACGGGGCTGCCCCTTATATGCTCTGTAAGCAGTTAGAACGAGACGGCAGCCTTCACTGCCTGCTCAATCCCCTGCTGCACGATCTGCTCGGCACGGTCAGGGAATTGATTGTGGCCTTCGACGATCACACTTGTGAGGTCGGTTACTCCCCAGAACCCCAACGCAGCTGTAACAAATTTGACAGCCATCTCCACATTTTGGGCTGGACCTTCCGAATATACACCGCCTCTAGCGTTCAGCAGGGCAACTTTCTTGTCCTGAAGCAGGCCAACGGGTCCTTCCTGCGTATATTTAAAGGTCTTGCCAGCCTGGCTGAGGTAGTCAATATAAGTATGCAGAACTGCAGGTACGGTGAAATTCCACAGCGGAAAGGCAATCACGACTTTATCCGCTCCCAGGAACTGGTTCAGATACCGGTTCACAAGCGCTGCTGCTTCTTCTTCCTGACCTGTCAGTTCCATCCCTCTTCCTTGCTTGAACATAGCGTTAATCATAGTCGCATCATAGTAGGGGAGATCTTCCGCGAAGAGGTCCAGCTCCGTAACCGTATCCTGAGGGTGAGACTCCTTATAGCTGTCGAGGAAAGCATGGTAGAGTTTTACGCTTACCGCCTGCTCGATCGATCGTGAATTTGCCTTGATAAACAGAACATTAGCCATTGATGTAATCTCCTTCTTCTGTAGGGGTAGTAGATAAGATTGAATATAACCGCTAAATATTAGTTAGCAACATGATTTATGTACGTTAAATAAGATAGTATACAAAATTGTTTAGAAAGTCAACTGTAATTGCTCAACCGATATTTTCTTCAAATGTACGAATGAACTAAGTACTTTGTCCAAACCTTTCTCGGCTCTGATCAATACGATATAGAATCGAAAGTCAGCCGGAAGGATGTGAGGTTTATGAGGAAGATTTATATCGTCGGAGGCCAGCAGAAGGACCGGGTGACCGCGGAATGGCATCAGTATAAGAAAGGGGTCATTCTGGAGATCGACATTGACCGCTTCCAGCTTCTGCGGCGGCATGAATATGTGTCGCCGCCGGAGGTCGTTCCGGATCAGGATCCCTCCATTGTGTATAAGGCCGGAACTGTGGTTAACAGGAAGCTCTATGTTTGCACGGAGAGAGAGGTCATGGTTTACTCTCTGCCCGATTTGAGGAAGCTGGGGTATCTGTCACTGCCCTGCTTCAATGATGTCCACCATGTGCGTCCGAGCCGAAGTGGAAACTATCTTGTAGTGAGCACGGGTCTGGATATGGTTGTGGAGGCGACTCCTGCCGGAAAGCTGGTAAACGCATGGAACGTGCTGGGCAAGCCGCTGTGGGGGCGCTTCTCACCGTCAATTGATTACCGCAAGGTTCCAACTACCAAGCCGCATTTATCGCATCCCAATTATGTATTCCAGCTCGGGCATGATGTCTGGGTTACACGCTGCCTGCAAAAGGACGCGGTGTGCCTGACGAAGCCGGGCAGACGGATTAACATTGGGGGAGCTTATGTTCACGACGGCGTGCTGGCGGGGAATACGCTTTATTTTACCCGGGTGGATGGCCATGTTGTAACCGTGGACCCGGTGACTCTGCAGGTGAAGCAGCAGTACAACCTTAATCAAATGATTCATGCAGGCAAAAAAATCGGCTGGTGCAGAGGTATAAAGGTGCTGGATCAGCAAACGGTCATTGTTGGCTTTACCCGTGTAAGGCCTTCAAGCAGCTCGATGAGCGGACAGAAGGTCTTTAATCAGCTGGAGGCGGTGCAGCCGACCCGAATTGCATGCTACAACCTTGCAGAAGGGAAGATGCTGTGGGAGCTTGGTCTGGAGAAGTATAATATGCACGCGGTCTTCTCCATTCATAGCGAGAATGAATAATGAGAGATATTGGAATAGCGAGGAGGTCATAAGATGCGGGATGTAGGCATGGTGATGCCGGTCTATAACCAGGATCCTCTATATTTGACACTTGCAATGAATTCTGTGCTGGAGCAGTCGTACCCTCACTTTCATCTGGCGGTCGTCATAGATGGTGCGA
Source organism: Paenibacillus sambharensis (assembly GCF_003233845.1). Lineage (GTDB taxonomy): Bacteria > Bacillota > Bacilli > Paenibacillales > Paenibacillaceae > Paenibacillus_I > Paenibacillus_I sambharensis. The sequence continues at coordinate 258,015 of NZ_QKRB01000051.1, read as the reverse complement.
ATGAGCAGACAAGAAATCAGGTTTACCAGTATGAGAAAAGAAAGACCCGAGAGTTACGATTATTGACAAGCCGGCCAACGAGGGGATTTCCGGTGCGCTTAATACAGGATTTAATTTTTTAATGGGGGTCAAGGAGGTTCATTATTTAACATGGGGTTCCAGCGATAATGTCTTGTACAAGGATTTTTTCCGGAAGCTGCGGCAGGCATTAGTCCATGCAGCGCCGTCCGCAGGACTGGCATACAGCAGCTTTCACCATATAGATGAGCACGGAAATGTAATTCACAGTCATGCGCAGCAGGTTGAATTCCGCAGATGGCAGCGGACGAGAACTGTCAGCGACTTGATGGATTCCAGCTTTATTGGAACCTCATTCATGTACAAGAAGCGTTACGCAAGACTGCTGGAGGGCGGCTATTATCTCGACCCGGTCCAGACCTATGATTACTGGCTGAGGCTGACGGAAAAATGCGGGATTACGTATATCCCTGAAGAACTGATGGCATACCGGTTCCAATCGCCGACCAGCTTGTCCCGGAAAATTCATCTCGATAAGCAGAAGCACAGATGGTGGAGAAGCCAGTACAATCTGGCCAGGCACAGAGCCCGCTTGAGAAGGAAAATCCCTTATGAAACGGCCATTCTCTATCCTGTCTATGATAATGGCCCGCGAACGATTGAGCAAATTGAACAGCTGCTGGACCAGCGGTATCACAGCTACCTGCTGTACCTGGTTGACAAGACGCATCAGGTAAGCGGCAAGCTCAGTGAGCTTGGCATATGCGATCCCAGAATAAGAATAATTCCCAAATCAGGTCCGAATGAAACGCTGCTGAATGATATTGGATCCCGACCGGGTGCGCGAAGGCTGATTCTCACGAATGCTCACAACTTAACGAGTCCCGATGCTCTTGCCCGGCTGCTTGCGGCGAAAGGATAAATGCAGAACTTTATCGCAAGGATGACACGCAGGAGGTGAAATGACCAGACATGAACCAGCAAGCAAATGTGCTGTTCGTATTCTACGTGCCAAGCGGCGGAGTTGAAACTCTTAACAGGCAGCGGGTTGCAGCCCTTAAGAGATACAGCATCAACGGCCACTGCCTCTATTACCAGAAGACGAGAGATTCGCTTAATCCCTCCGGCGGTCCGGTATTTATCGGAAGAGATCCGGCTATGATCAAGGACATTCTCGAGAAGGGGCAGTATCGTGCCATAGTTGTCGTATCCGACTATAGTATCCTGCCGCTCTTCAGGAGTCTTGGTTACCGCGGGAAGCTGATCCTGGAAATTCAAGGGCTTGGACCGAAGAACCGGGCACGTGAGTTTCTGACAAGCGGAATGCCGGCTGTTAAGGCACATGCGGATGCCCTGCTTAACCCGCAAACGCCTCATATCGTACAGCTGATGAGCGAGCTGTATCCTTCCGTGCCCCAGTTCAGCTTCAATAACTGCTTTGATGCTGCGGCATTCTCCTACAAGAAGCTGAACAAACACCCAAGACCCATTATCGCCTGGACCGGCCGCATTGTGGATAACAAGAATTGGCGGGAATTCCTGCACATTGGAAGGCAGATTATTAACCGCATCAATCCGGAGACCCAGCTTTATATGTTTGAGGACCCTTCGCTTGCTGACCTGGCCGAACGCAGACAGTTCGAGCAGCTGATTAACCGGCTCCGCCTGCACAATAACCTCCACCTGCTGAAGAATATACCGAACAAGCGAATGATCGACTTCTTCTCACTGATCGGAGATTCAGGAGGCTTCTACTGTTCAACCTCGAAGGTGGAAGGGGCGCCGTATTCCGTGCTGGAAGCGCTCAGCTGCAGATGCCCCGTGCTGACGACGGATTCAGATGGGGTAAGAAGCTCAATTATTCATAACCAGACGGGAAAATATTACGCGATCGGCAACATCCGCCATGCTGTACAGGAGGCAGCTGAGCTGATGACGAACCTGCCTCTGCGGGAGGCTATCCGGACGGCCGGCCAGAACCATGTAAGGGCGAACTTCAATCCTGAACGATACAGCCGGAATTTTATCAGAATGCTGACTTCATTGGGGGTACGGATTTAAGTGCCGCACAGCTGTTTCAGCGTTAGCGGTGAAGACGGTGAGGGAGATAGCCGGAGTGAATAAGCGGTGAGTGATTCGATACAGGTTTAAGCTGGTTCTGCACACGCAGAATCAGCTTTTCTTTTTGTCCTAATGGATTCTATCAGCCATGAGGTGAACATTTATTTCGAATATTGTCGAATAATAGGATGTGTTAGCAATTAGTAGTCTTAAAGGCCTAAAGATTTGGTGAGCTTTAACCGATAAACAGTTTGTTACAGGTTCATAACCAGCACAAGCCTAAACAGATTTATCGTTACTTTAATTACAGCAAGGGGGTTTACAGATGAACATGGAACAAATTGCCAAACTGGATATGCAGCGCAAGAACGCCCTGGTCGGTATCGCCCTGGTGGTTTCCTCCCTGCTGGGGATTGCGATGCAGATGGGTCTCAGCGTTTCATTAACGACGCGGCTCGTCATGGTCGGTGCGCTGCTCACCAGCATCGCAATTATCGTATTTAACCGCAAGGGGAAAGGCGTGTATGTCCTTCCTTATGTAGCTTTGCTTGGCAATGCAGTAGTCGTGTATCACTTAATGCAGTCAGCCTATCTGGTTCATGTACTGCTAATTGTCATCATGATCACCGCTTCCTCTGTTTACATGAGGAAATTGATTTTCTTAGCGGCGACGGCGCTCGGATTTCTGTTATTAACCTGGTTCATGCTGACAAACTGGGATGCTCTCGGGATGAGTACATTGAATTTTATCTTTTACCTCATGTACATCTTCGTGATCTGCATACTTCTCTTCTTGAAAACAAGGGTGTCCGCGTATCTGATTCAGGATCTTCAGAGCAGCCATGCTCAGACGGAAGAACTGCTGCGTGAGGAACAAGTCCGTGAAGTGCAGCTGCAGCAGAGCACCCGATCGATCTCGGAGCGGATTAACAGAATCTTCCAGAAGAATACGGTCAGCTTCCAAGCGATGACCGACATGAATCAAGCCTTTCAAGAGATGGCCGAAGGTATGGGCCAGCAATCGGGAACCATTCAAGATATTTCCCAAAAGGTTGAACAGACGAACCAATTTGTAGATCAAATGGTGACAGATGCAGAAGTTCTGGAGCAGAAGGCTCACGAAGCCAAGCACAGCAGCCTGCAGGGCACGAAGCAGGTTGAAGCATTGACGGAAGCCATCAGTCAGTTCCAGGAGTCCATTATGGTCATGCATAAGGAGATGGGTGAACTGACAGGCAGTGTGCAGAATGTATCTGCCTCCACCCGGTCCATACAGGAGATTGCCTCCAAGACCAATATTCTATCGTTGAATGCGGGTATTGAGGCCGCGCGCTCCGGCCAGAACGGCTTAGGTTTTGCCGTTATTGCCCAAGAGATCAGGGGGCTTGCCGCGAACACATCCGCGCTCTCCGAAGACATCATGAACCGGATTGAAGATATCGAGAGAAGGACACAGTCCACTCAGAAGCTTACTGCGCTCAATATGGAGCAGATGGAGAAGTCCATTCACCTGACTGAGCAGACACAGCAAGCTTTTACAACGATCAGCGGCACTGTGGATCTCTTGGCGGACAAGATGAATGAGTATGCCGGGCTGACCAAGGAGGTTGGGAGCAGATCTGAAGATATCCGGATTTCCGTCTCCGATTTCTCGAGCTTTATGGAGCAGGTATCGGCAACCCTGCAGCAGCTGTCGGCCACCTTGAATGAACAGCACAGCAACTACGAGTCGATATCCGGTGATATCAAGCAGTCACACGATCAGATCCAGCATCTGATGAGTCTATACCAGAAAGAAGGCAGTTAAGAATGGAAACCGTATCACCTGTAAACACCCAGACACAAGCCGTCGCAGACAAGAAAAGGCGCAGAGTCAAGAAAATATCGCTCGCACTGGCTGCACTTATCGTCATATTGGCACTGGTGTGCAGCACGATCTCGGTATATATTGGCTACCAATTGACCCGGCCTGAGAAGAAGCCGATTGCCGAGACACCGGCAGACTACGGCATGGTCTATACGGATCAGATATTTACCAGCAAGGCTGACGATTCAGCCGCACTGCCAGGCTGGGTAATCGAGCCGGAGGAGCCTGTTATGACAGTTATAATGTCCCATGGCTACAGAGGGAACCGGCTTGAGAAGAATGTCCCGTTCCTGCCTTTGGCTCAGCAGTTCATAGACGCTAATTACCGGGTGATTATGTATGATTTCCGCCATTCCGGAGAAGCGGGCGGCAAGATGGTTACCCTAGGAACGAAGGAGAAGTATGATTTGCTTGGCGTCATAGACTATGCTAAGAGCAGCTATGATGAACCGGTTGCGCTGTACGGCATATCGATGGGGGCAGCTACTTCCATACTGGCAGCCGGGCTGTCTGCGGATGTAATGGCGGTTGTTGCGGATAGTCCGTTCAGTGATTTGAAGTCATATTTGTCGCAGAACATGTCGGTTTGGACAGGCCTTCCGCATGTTCCGTTCACCCCGCTTACCATGTTCCTGATGCCTTTCGTAACGGAGATCGAGCCGGAAGAGGCAAGCCCGATTAAGGCGGTCGAACAAATTTATCCGCGGCCGATTTATTTTATCCATGGGACCGGGGACACCTATATTCCGTATACCGAGAGCCAGAAGATGGCGGCTTTGCATCCGGACCGGTTCCAGATCTGGAACCCGGAGGGCATACAGCATGTGAAGACGTATGAGCATCATGCAGATGAGTATGCCGCCAATGTTATTGACTTCTTCGAGAAATCGCGGGCCGAGCTGTCTGCGGCACAATAAGACAGCATGAGCCGGCAGTTGTCCCTGGCAAGCTTCGAATGATGTCGATTATTTCCTGAGAAATAATAAGGCGATTGCTCTTCGTTCAAACGGAGGCAATCGCTTTTTTTTGTATGTATGCGTTGATAAAGGCAGCTCCGGGGAGTATGAACAAGCTGTGCTGTGCATCCAGACGTTATATTGTCTTGGGCTGGCTGTTGGCAATGCCGCTCTTGATCGCAGCCGCTAAACCCTGCGGATTTTCCCAGGCCATTGAATGTCCCGCCTGTTTGACAATTTCGATATGGATGTCGCGGCCGGATAATTCCTGCACATCCGGATCGGGTAACGAACGCTCGCCGAAGATGAATGTCTTGGAACAGGTTAAGGAGTAGAAAATATCTCTCCAGGAAGGCGATTGGCCTTCTACCAGTGACTTCGAAACCCTGTGCGCCGCAAGAGGTGACCATACTGAAAGGCTTGCCGCCCACAGCTTGTCGGCTGCCCGCCGGTTCTTCGAGATGACCTCGTCAAACCCATATTCAACAAAATCCGTTTCATTATAGTCTGCGATAACCCGGCTAACGAATCCGCCGCCATTATCCAGATTGGCTTCGCTTAAGATAACACTCCTCAGACGGTCCCTGCACTTGTCAGCCAATGAGAGGGCAACAGCGCCCCCAAAGCTATGGCCAAAGAGAATGAAATCGTGGAGCTCCAGACTCGTAATAAGCTCCAGAAGATACTCTGCATGGCTGTTGACGTCATAAAGGAAATCCGCGGGTTTATCACTAAAGCCTGCTCCAAGCATATCAACAAGAATACGTCTGTGTCCGGACAGCTCGGGCTGAGCCGCAACCTGCGGAAAGTCGAACGAGCCGGCGCAGCCGAGTCCATGCAGGAAGAGAATTGGCGCAGCTTCTCCGGGGAAGTCATGATAGCGTACATAATGGTTATTTGTCTTAAGCTTATATTCTTTCATTACCGGACCTCCGATTACTGCTACATTAATGTCTTCTATATGGTAATGTTACTATAAAACGGTCAATAACACACCAACGCTCATTCTCTTAGCAGCCGGTTAAATTATCCGGAGGGAAGGAAGATGAAATGCACAAGCATATTGTATTTGATTTTGACGGTACGTTAGTTCAATCGAAGCAGCTGGCAGTCGAGCTGTTTAACGAATTGAGCCAAAAGTACGGTTATCGTAAGATAGCTTCGGAAGAAGTGGAATACATGGCGAGTCTATCCATCAGGGACAGGCTGAAGGCTCTTCAATGTCCGCTCTACAAATTGCCTTCTCTGCTACGGGAGGTCAAGAAGAAGTATAAGCAGGAGGTAGTTACTTTGCGAAGCGTGGAAGGCATGGAAGCAGCCATGTGCAGCTTGAAGGTAGAAGGATGCAGGCTGGGCATCCTGTCATCGAATCATTCGGAGAACATTCAGGCGTTTCTAGATCATAATAGTCTGACAGGGTTTGACTATGTCTATACGGCCAGCAATATTTTCGGGAAGGACAGAGCGCTCCGGAAGCTGATGAGAGAACGGGGAATCTCTGCGCATGAGCTGCTGTATATTGGGGATGAGCTGCGGGATATCGAAGCGTGCAAGAGGCTTCAGGTCCACTGTGCGGCTGTGACATGGGGATATGATGCGGAGGAACTGCTGGCAACAGGCGCCCCGGAGTACACCCTGAGACATCCGGAGGACATTCTTTTGCTGGTGAATAGTTAGGAGGGGATATTTGCGCTACTCCAGGCGAAACTTGGAGCTTAGCGGCAGAGTGCGTATTTATTCACACACATACAACAGTATTCATGCTAAACTAAACCGCATCTGGTTAATAACGCTGCTCTTCAATCCGCTGCGGACTGAGCTGCTGCATACTTATACTTAACCTTAACACCAAGGGGGCAAGGTAATGAAAAAACTGCTAACAAAATGGAATCGCTTGAGTCTGGTCATACGAATACTTATGGGGATACTGGTGGGGGTTGTACTGGCATTAACGATTCCAGATGCCGCAGACTGGGTCACCATTATGGGCTCACTGTTCGTGTCGGCGCTAAAATCAGTCGCACCCGTGCTGGTTCTTCTCATTGTAGTGTCCGCAATCTCAAGGCATAAGGCTGGTCAGCAAACCAATATGAAATCGGTCATCGTTCTCTATGGCATCAGCACACTGCTGGCAGGATTGGTAGCTGTGACCGCCAGCTTTATCTTTCCGGTAAGTTTGTCCCTTGTATCCGGGGCTGAGGATCTCTCTCCTCCATCTGGTATTGTGGAAGTGCTAAGAACGCTGCTGTTTAATGTGGTGGACAACCCTGTAAACGCCCTGATGAACGCCAATTATATTGGTATCCTTGCTTGGGCTGTTCTTCTGGGTATCGCACTTCGAAGCGCACCCGACACGACCAAGGACATGGTTGCCAGCTTATCCGATGCCGTTTCGCAGATTGTAAAATGGGTCATCAACCTGGCACCGTTCGGTGTGCTGGGGCTTGTGTTTGAATCCGTTACGAGAAATGGACTCGCTTCCTTAATCGACGAATATGATAATTTGCTCGCTGTCCTGATCGGCTGCATGCTGCTCATCGCGCTAGTCGTGAATCCGTTGATTGTATACCTGACCATTCGCAAGAATCCTTATCCGCTGGTCTTTGCCTGCTTGAAGGACAGTGCGATAACCGCCTTCTTCACCCGAAGCTCGGCAGCCAACATTCCCGTCAATATGAGGCTGTGCGACAAGCTGGGATTGGACAAGAATACGTATTCTGTATCGATCCCGCTGGGCGCGACCATCAACATGGCTGGGGCGGCAATCACGATCTCGGTATTAACCCTAGCAGCTGTTCACACGCTTGGCATTGAAGTGGATTTTGGCACAGCACTGATTCTGAGCATCCTGTCCGCCGTCTCTGCAGCGGGTGCCTCGGGGGTGGCGGGAGGATCACTTCTCCTTATACCGCTGGCTTGCAGCCTGTTCGGCATTTCCAATGATGTGGCGATCCAGGTCGTCAGTGTCGGGTTTATTATAGGTGTGCTGCAGGATTCCTGCGAGACGGCCCTCAATTCATCCTCCGATGTGCTGTTTACAGCTGCAGCTGACTATTCGAAGAAGCGCAAAGAGGGCAAGGACTTTGTGATTAATCCCTAAGCAGATATATGTAATGAAGTGTCAGTAATCGTTGAAGACAGCAGATTTAACAAGCTTCCCATTGGACTGTTAATGGCAGCCGGGGAAGCTTGTTATTCTGTTACAGCTGATGGACTCCGCGATATGTCTTGCACCGGATTATCCGCTGCGGACGACACGAAATCCTTGATCAGGACCGAAGCCATTTGCCTCGAATTTGCCCCGGTATGACACGGCATTATTGATAAGGCCGCCGATCCAGCCGCCGCCCTTAACCACCCGGTATGAACCGCTGCTGCTGTCCAAGCTGTCACCGTACCAGTTCCAGCACCACTCGCGCACATTACCTGACATATCGTACAATCCCAGTTCATTCGGCTTCTTCAAACCGACAGCTTTCGTTGTATTACGGTTATTTTCTATAATCGGCCAGTTCCAGTCGCCAGATAAATATTTATCACCGGCGTTCCTCCAATACCATGCAGCCTCATCTGCATCACTGCTTCCGCTGTAGGTGTAGCCCTTGCTCTGCTGACCGCCGCTTGCGGCATACTCCCACTCCGCTTCAGTCGGCAGCCGGTAGCCGTCAGCTTCCGGGTCGACCGTTACTGTCCACTTCATGTTGTCGTGCTGACTCGTGTTATTAGGATCTTTTTTGCTCTTGTCTATGTTGTAATACGGCTTCAAGCCCTCTTTTATACTTCTTTTGTTGCAGTATTCAACCGCATCATACCAGCTTACCATCTCTACCGGCAGATTTTCGCCTTGGAATGCGGAAGGGTTATGGCCCATTACCTCAGTCCACTCCTGCTGGGTGACTTCGTACTGTCCAATATAGAAGTCGGACAGCCTTTCACTTTTGCCGAAAAAATTGGACTTTGTATTCGTGAACGTCCCGCCTTGGATGAAGACAAGGCCATCGCGGCGTTCAGTCTGCTTACTCTGCAGAGGCTTATCTTGCGAACAAGCGCTACCAGCAGCCATTATGGCTATCAGAAGGGCAATCAACAGCTTTCTCATGGTTCCATCTCCTTTAACCGGATAGGAAAAAGTAAAGGCCGCCGGCAGTGAGACCGGCAGCCCCAAGAAGTGTAAGGCTTTAAAGCTTGCGGCCTGTTACCACACCGTCACGTTAGATCTTCCGCTGCTCTGGTATCCTTCTGTCGCCAGTACCTGGTAGGACCAGCTGCTCCCAAGATGCATCCCGGCATTTCTCCAGGCGTTGACATGGTTGCTGAATGTGATCGAATTGTTGGTGCCAATCGATCTCTTCGACGTCCGGACGCTCCAGTACTGCTGGAACGTCTGTGTGCCATCAATAGAAGGCTGATTGTAACGCATCGTTGTATAAATATCATAGGTGCCGCCGTCACTGTTTACTCTGCCCTTATAGGTGCCGGTAGGTCTGTAAGTTCCCCAGTTATCGACGACGTAATATTCGATAAGCGAGTTTCTTGTCCACCCGTAGAGAGTCAGGTAACCATTGCCCGATGGCGCGAAGATACCGGCATTGTAGTTTATTGTCCGGTTTGGTGAACCGGTAGTCCAGCCTTTACCCACAACAAAGTTGCCGGTGTTGGACCATGTAACACTGTAATTGCCCCCAGCTCCATTGACTGCGTTAACGGTTCCGCCTCCATCAGTCCAGTTCTGCCAATAATCGGTTGCACTTGAGACAGACGCAAACAGGCTGAAACTCATTGTGGCTGCCGCCATTACCGTTAAGAACTTCTTTTTGAACGAAAACATAAAATCCCTCCTAATTGATTTGTGTTCTGCTGCAGCTTAGACTTGCTTATGCTAGACGACTGTTCTCCAGCCAGCTCACAGCTAGCCTCTTGCTACCCCTGAAATACCATTGCTCACCTCCCTTGTAGCTAAAAGTATAGTAAGTAAGCGTTTACATAACAATTAAGAAATTAAAGGTAAACCCCTAGATTTTAAATATTCTTGTTTGAAAAAAGCAGCGTGGCCCATGGAAGAACCAGGCTTGCCCAGAGCAGCAGAAAAATACCCATGTCACCCATGTCCTGAACAGCCTCTCTCTCATGGAATAGACACCAGTAGTTGTCGACATTATGCGCATAAGAGGTCGAGATCGGGTTTTTAATCGGCAGCATTGCTGTCCCAAGCACCTATGCTCCAATCATGAAGCCCCTAAATGAAAAAGAAATACAACTTTAGCACAAGGGATTCTATTCCAAAGCAATTTGTAAGCGCTTTATAATTAATACGCCAGTAGTCTTATCATTTGAGGAGGTAAATAATGAGGGACACAAGGAAGTCAGTTTCGTTACTGCTCTTAGTTTCGCTGCTGCTCGGCATCGTCACACCAGCCTCTGCAGCAGGTGCTGCCGAAACCAGTGACAGCTCTAAGGAAGCCGTCCAGGCTGCAGTTGCACAAGAGGATCTGGTCCTGCACTACAGCTTCGATGAAACCAGCGGAACCACGGTCCGTGACGCTTCAGGGAATAACCGCAGCGGTACCATGCATGGAGGTGCTTCGTTTAGTGATGGTAAGGTGAACAATGCCCTGACGCTTAATGGATCGAATGGCTACATACAGATGCCGGATGGTATTTTGCAGAATGTTAATGCCATGACGGTATCCGCTTGGGTAAAGCCCGGCGCGAATCCGGCTTGGTCCAGGGTCTTTGACTTTGGCTCCTCGACGACGAGCAACCTATTCCTTACGCTGAACAATGGAGCAAATGGAACGATTCGTCTTGGCATGGTGAATGGCTCCACATCTCATGATATTGATGCTGTGGAGTTCCCCAGCTCCGATGCCTGGCAGCATGTGGCGGTCACGATGGCGGGCAAGGTAGCCGTCATTTATTTGAACGGCATAGAGGTTGCCCAGAATTCGAACATCACGATTAAGCCCTCTGACTTGGGCAATTCCACTCGCAACTATATCGGCAGATCCCAATGGCCAGACCCTTATTTTAACGGGAAAATAGACGATTTCCGAGTTTACAACCGTGCGCTAAGCGGCGAAGATCTTAAAGAGGTTATGGCGGAAAGCCTGACGGTGCTGGAGTCGGTTGCACTCGACAAGAACTGGTTAAGCCTTGGCGACTCAACAGAGCTGCTCAGTGATATTGAGCTGCCTGCTGCCGGTCCGATGGGATCATCTATTACCTGGCATTCATCTGATCCTGCAGTGATCAGCCATACAGGGCGCGTGACGCGGCCTGCCGCAGGCTCTGGTGATGCGGAGGTAACCTTAACCGCTTCGTTAAGCAAGGGCGAGGTATTCGATACGAAGGTTTTTGAATTTGTGGTTTGGGAAACGGGCTCAGCGGCCTATCAGATTGACATCGATGCTGGCAGCCCGCTGTATGAATCCAACCCGACCTTGTTTGGACTCTTCTATGAGGATATCAACTATGCGGCTGACGGCGGCTTGTATGCCGAGCTGATTCAGAACCGCTCCTTCGAATTCAGCAGCTCACTGGCTTCCTGGTCTACAGAAGCTTACGGCGGCGCTGCTGTGACTGTGACCTCATCTACGGCTCAGCCATTGAATGAGAACAATCACAAGTATGCTCGCATTCAGATCACCGAGCCGGGTGAGGGTGCGGGGATCTCTAACTTCGGCTATACAGGTATCGCGGTAGAAGGCGGAGAACGCTATGACTTCTCCATCTATGCCAGAACGAAGGATTCTCTTGCTTCTCCTATGAGGGTTGAACTGCGCAGTGAGGATGAATCCGTCGTGTACGGGAGTGCAGACATCACGGGCCTGACTGCGGAATGGACGAAGTTCGAAGCCAAGCTCGTATCGAATACGACGGACAATAAAGCGAAGCTGGTCATTTTGTTCGATGACGCGGCTGCGGTTGATGTGGATATGATTTCCCTCTTTCCGGAGAAGACATGGAAGAACAGGGAAAATGGCCTGCGCTATGATCTGGCGAAAATGCTGGACGATATGAATCCCAAATTCCTGCGCTTTCCTGGCGGCTGTATTGTGGAGAACGGAGCGATTGACAACATCTACCGCTGGAAGAATACGATCGGGGATGTTGCTGAACGTGAGACCCAGACCAATTTCTGGGGCTATCATCAATCGTTCGGCCTGGGCTATGATGAATACTTCCGGCTGGCAGAGGATATTGGCGCAGAGCCGGTGCCTCATATTTTCTCCGGAATTATCTCGTGCAACAGCAACCCGCCAACCGTTCCAATGGACCAGCTACAGCCTTATATTGATGATGCGCTTGATCTGATTGAATATGCCAATGGCGATGCGGAGACGACGGAGTGGGGAGCGGTTCGTGCCGCTAACGGCCATCCGGAGCCTTACAACCTGAAGTATCTGGGTATAGGCAATGAGACTTGGGGCGCTAATTATTTCAGCCGCTATAAGGTTTTCTACGATGCGATCAAGGCCAAGTACCCGGATATCAGATTGATTCTGAGTGCAGGAGCGTTCCCGGAGGATGCCAATTATCGCGCAACCTACGAATGGCTGGGGAAACCGGGTGACGGTCAAGAGGCTGATCTTGTGGATGAGCATATGTACCAGTCGCCGGCATGGATGCTGAACAACGTAGACCGGTACGATGACCAGGACCGCAGCGGGCCGTCGGTGTTTGTAGGAGAATTTGCGTCGCACGGCTCAGGCAGAAGGAACAATGTCGAGTCGGCCATCACAGAAGCGGCATTCATGACAGGCCTGGAGCGCAATTCCGACATCGTCGAGATGGCCGCTTACGCGCCGTTATTCAGCCGCAGGCCGGCAAGCTTCACGCAGTGGACACCTGATATGATCTGGTTCGATGAGCATAAGGCATTCGGCACGCCGAACTATTATGTTCAGAAGGAATTCATGAACCATATGGGTGATCAGGTCCTGCTGGTTAATCTGACGAAGAAACGCGGCAGCCAAGTGGAAGATAAGGATTCCATCATGCTCGGCACATGGGCCACACAGGTGGAATATGACAATATTTCGGTAGTGGCGGAAGACGGGACGGTTTTATATCAAAATGACTTCTCTGACCCTTCAACGCTGGCTGATTTCACGGATAATGGAGCGGGCGGCTGGGTCATCGCGGATGGCGTGCTGAAGCAAACCTCCATGGATGAGGATGTCCGGCTCAGACTTAATGGCGAAGACGACTGGCCGGATTATACGATGACATTAGAGGCCAAGAAGACAGCGGGGAACGAAGGCTTCCTGATCGGCTTCGAAGCAGAAGACTTCGATAATTATTACTGGTATAACCTGGGCGGCTGGAACAACACCGTAACCGTGGTTGAGCGATCCGTCAATAATGCGAAGTCAGACGCGAGCCCCCGCCTTAGCCAAGGGGTGAAGACCGGCCAGACCTACAAGATCACAATTGGCGTCGAACAGGATATGATGCGCTTGTATCTCGATGATAAGCTGATGTTTGAAGTTAAGCCGGATCAGCAGAAGAATGATAATTATATCGGACCGCTGTACAGCTCGACCACCGTAGACAAGGAAACGGGCGATATTATTGTGAAGGTCGTTAACACATCGAGCAATCGTCAGCCCTCGAACATTCAAGTATCCGGAGCGGACTATATTAATCCTGAGGGTACGGTTATTGAAATAAGCGGGGACTCGCTAACGGCTGAGAATTCATTCGAGAAGCCAGCAGATACAGCAAGTGTAACCCGGACACATTCAGGCTTCGGAGCCTCATTTGCGTATGAATTCCCGTCCTATTCCGTAACGATTCTTCGGTTGAAGACAACCGAGGGGCCTGTAGTAGAGGCAATTGATCCTATAGAGGCCATCACAGCAGTGAACCAGCCGCCGCAGCTGCCGTCTACGGTTACGCTTCACCTGAGCGACAATACGACTGCGAAGGCAAGTGTACAGTGGAAGCCTATAGATGACCTGCAGTACAATAACCCGGGTGTATTCGAGGTAGAAGGTATCGTCGAAGGCACCTATCTGGAAGCCGAAGCTGCCGTTACGGTTCTGGAAGCAGACGTGAGTGGGCAGCTGATGAAGGCTTATGCCGATTTGAAGATACCGAACGAGGATAATGTAAGGGGTAATATTACGCTGAAATCCGAAATGGCCGCAGGCGCAGAGACCGTACAAATTACCTGGCATTCCTCCCATCCTGAGATTATCTCTGATGAGGCGGGCGGTGATCAGGGACAAATCCCGGCTGGTGTCGTCCGCCGCCAAGCGGAAGATGCGAACGTCACATTGACCGCAGCGCTTAGGCTGAATGGCCAGACTTTGCACAAGACGTTCCATCTGACCGTCAAGGCCGCGGCACAGCTTGATGAATTCAGGGGCTATATGTACACGTATTTCCGTTCTAACCTGTACGGAACCGGAGAGAGCCAGCAGATTCACCTGGCAACGAGCAAGGATGGCTTGTTCTGGGATGACATGAACAACAATGAGCCGATTCTGGTCTCCACCTTGGGGACCAAGGGCGTGCGGGATTCCTATGTGGTTAGAGCGCCTGAAGGCGATAAATTTTATATGATCGCTACCGACCTGGATGCCAATGGCGGCAACTGGGGCCAATATGCCAACAATGGCAGCAAGTCCATCATGGTCTGGGAATCCGATGATCTGGTTAACTGGTCCGACCAGCGGATGATTGAGATCGCGCCGGAGGGTGCCGGCAATATGTGGGCGCCTGAGACGATCTATGATCCGTCCACAGGTGAATATGTGGTGTACTGGGCTTCCAATGTGAAGGGTGAAGGGCATCGCATCTATTACGCCAAGACCCGTGACTTCCGCAGCTTCACGAAGCCGCAGGTATTCAAGGACCGGACAGCGGCCGACACCTTTATTGATACGTCGATGATCGCGCATGACGGCATGTACTACCGCTTCACCAAGAATGAGGATAATTTGACGATTCTGTTGGAAAAGAGTCCTTCCGTATTGGGTCAATACGAGCTGGTGAAGGAGAAGATTGCCGGTCAGGAAGGCGTGGAAGGCCCCGGCATCTTCAAGCTTAACGGAGAAGACAAGTGGCTTCTCTTGATGGATGGCTACACAAGGAGCAATGCAGGCGTCGGCTTCTTCCCGCTCATAGCAGAGTCTCCCGATGACCTGGCATCTGGCAATTTCAGAAGACTGGAGAGCCATGAATTCAGAATGCCGACAGGCGCCAAGCATGGAAGCATCATTCCGGTAACAGGGCAGGAGTATGACGCCATTATGGAGAAGTGGGGCGGAGCTCTTGTGGAGCCGGTAACACCGGACACCGGAGATCCGGTCGTTCCGGATCTGGAATATAAGTTCGATGAAGCGCTGGATGGTACGGCCGTATTAAATACAGGCAAATCGGGCGCACAGAACAACGGCACACTCTACAATGGCGCCGGCTATGCCGATGACGCAGGGAAAGGGGAGGTATTGAAGCTCGGAGGCGGAGCCGTTAACACCGACAGCCCATACCTGGAATTCCCGCAGGGTTATTTTGACGGCAAGGATAATGTGACCATCATGATGGATGTCAAATCCGAGATGAATAACGAGAATTTCTTTACCTTCACCGCGGGGCAGGACCGGAATAAGTACCTGTTCCTGCGCACAAGACCGAATGAAATCTATTCAGCCTTGACGGTGAAGACGTATTCCAAGGAACAAGGCATAACGAAGCCTCTGGCAAGCTCGATGAAAAATACCTGGACGAATCTGGCGATCGTCCTGGAGCGCAATCCGGACGGCAAATACAGCACGATGAAGCTGTACCGGGACGGGGTTCTCGTTGGGACGCAGAATCAACTGGTAGCGAACTTGTCTACCATGGGCTCGGGTCTGAAAGCATACCTGGGCAAGTCATTTTACCCGGACACCTACTTCAAGGGTTCCTTCGATCATGTGCGTGTCTACAACCGTGCGCTTACAGATGTTCAGATCATGGAAGTGATCCAGCCGCCTGGCGGCGATGACGACTTGATCCTTCACTATGATATGAAGACAACGGCTGAAGCGGATGGCAGGTTCATTGTGAAAGATGTTGCGAAGGGCACTGTGACGTATGACGGCATCTTCCGGAATCGCGGTAATGGAGGGCATGCTTCAGATGGTACGTCAGGCTTCGTGTCCTTCAACGGCGGTGGTTCTAACTCTAACAGCGGGTACATTGAGATTCCCAAAGGCAGTGACGGGCATGATGTCCTGCACGGATTAGACGAAGTGACGGTGTCGACGATTGTGAATTGGACCAATGACGGCGTAAACCGCTGGATATTTGGCCTCGGTACGGTGCTTACGCCGGAGACGAACAAATATCTGTTTGCGACACCGCGCCACGGGGTCAGCGGCAATCCGGCCGCAGCGGGCATTTCCAAGCAGGGCTGGCCGAATGAAGCGCTTGTTAAAGGGGCAGCAGGCTCCAGCATGGCGCCAGGGACCTGGCATCATGTGACCGTAACGATGTCGGAAGCGGCCAATACACTGACCTTGTATCTGAACGGCGCAAAGGTTGCGTCGGGTTCAGCTAACGGGATTAAGCTATCTGATCTCATCGACTCCAAGGCAAGTCACTCGGGCTTCCTGGGGAAATCAATCTTTACAGGCGATTCTTATCTGAGAGGAAGCATTGCAGACTTCCGCATTTACAAGCGTGCTTTGACAGGGGAAGAGGTTACGAAGCTTTATACGGAAGCATCAGACAGCGTTGCGAATATCCGTCAGTTGACCGTCCGGGATGCAGCGAAGCAGCTGGATATGTCCCGGTACTTGGGTGAAGGTGACAGCAGTGCAGCGGAGATCACGCAGAATCTTACCCTGCCGGTGAGCGGGAACAATGGCGTCAGGATAGCCTGGAGCTCCAGCCATCCGGATGTCATCTCAAGCAGCGGCAAGGTAACACGCCCGGCTGCGGATGCAGCCGATATCGAGGTTGAGCTTACGGCTACCCTAACCTATCAAGATATGACAGAGACGGTTCGCTTCCCGGTAACGGTGCTGAAGGATTTTGACGATCAGCAAAAGGCAGATCAAGATGCCGCGGCGTTAATGATCTACAATGCGAATAATGTGAAAGGGAACCTGAGACTGGCGGCGACAGGTCCAGCGGGCTCCAAGATTACATGGGCATCCAGCAAGCCTGAAGTGATCAAAGGAACAGCCGAGGCAGCAGGCGATGCCAAGCAGTTAGGCTGGGTTACGCGCCAGGCCGCTGATCAGGCCGTCACTTTAACGGCAACCGTCACCCATGGAGCTGCCTCTGCCGAACGATCCTTTGAGGTAACGGTAGCCAAGGCGCCGAAGGCTCCAGATTATGATGCTTACTTCTTTGCTTATTTTACAGGCGAATATGAGGGCGGCGAGGAAATCTCCTTTGCGACAGCGGAGGACCCGCTGTACTGGAGAGCGCTTAATAATGGCAAGTCGGTCATTCAGTCTACAATGGGTGAGAAGGGCCTTAGAGATCCATTCATAATCCGTTCTCCTGAGGGCGACAAATTCTACCTGATAGCCACCGATTTGAAAATGGGTGAGAGCACCAACTTTGACCAGGCTCAGATTACAGGCAGCCATTCCATCATGGTGTGGGAATCGGAGGATCTGGTGAACTGGAGCGAGCAGCGAATGGTCGAGGTTGCGCCCAAGAACGGTGGCAACACCTGGGCTCCTGAAGCTTATTATGATCCGAATACGGGGGAATACGTCGTCTTCTGGGCATCATCCATGAAGGCAGCCGACACCTATGGCAAATATCCGAATGGAAGACCTTCCGGGCAGTACAACGTGATGTACTATGCGACGACGAGAGATTTTCATGAATTCTCTGAGCCGAAGGTGTTCATCGATGATGCTTACCCGACGATTGACACCACGATCATTGAGAATGAAGGCACGCTGTTACCGGTTGACGAAATCGGAAGTGAACTACAAGGTCTATGTGGAAAAAGCGGATAACATCTTCTATGACAAAGATGGTATCGAAGCGAACGGCTTTCAGTTCGATCAAGTGGCGGGCACCCGAAACGGGATGCAGGGCTTGATCGGCCACGCCGGAAACAATGAAGGCCAAACGATCTTCAAGGACCTGCAGGAGGACAAATGGTATCTGTTCCTGGATTCCTGGCCGTACCATGTCCGTTATACAACGGATCTGGAGGATGGGCCGCAGCTCGTTAACAATCTGCTGGACAGCTCGGAATATGCGCTGCCGCCGGGCCCTCGTCATGGCACCGTTATCCCGATTACACGAGCTGAATACGATGCCCTGCAGGCGAAATACGGCTACGCAGGACCAGAGGAAGCAGCTGACCCTGTCGTGCATTACACGTTCGATCCGGATTCCGTCAACGGTACGACGGTAGCTGATGCATCCGGAAATGGACACGACGCGCGGTTGGTTGGCGGAGCTTTGATTAATGATCAGGACAGAATCGGGGAAGCAGGCGGTGCTGTGGAGCTGGACGGCACCTCAGGCTATGTAGAGCTGCCTGAGAACTTGATCCACGACTTGAATCTGGAGAAGGCAACCATATCTGCTTGGGTCAAGATGGATGAAGACCGTCCTAACCAGCGAATTTTTGATTTTGCTTCTGATACGGGAAGAACAGTAAACCGCAATACGATGTATGTAAGTACAAAGGGAGACAGCGGCGGTCTCGAATTCGCGGTCGTGACTCCGTTTACGGAGAAGTTTGGCAGTGAGAGCACCCTGTTAAATGCAAACTACAAGTACGCTTTAAGATCAGAAAGGTTATCAGCAAATGAGTGGAACCATGTTGCCGTTACATTGGACGGCTTTGACGCCGTGTTATATGTGAATGGTGAAGAAGCGGCAAGAAGCTCAACCTTTAATGTCGAGCCTCGCATGCTGCTGGAGACCACGATGAATTACATTGGCAAATCCAGAAGAGACACGCACAGCTTGTTTGACGGCAAGTTCGATGATTTCCGTATTTATAACCGGGCGCTGTTGGCAGATGAGATCGTAACCCTGGCAGATAACACCCCTATTCAGCCGGTAGCCGTTACAGGTGTTAGCCTGGATAAGTCCGAGATAACGCTGAAGGTAAATGAAGAAGTCCGCTTAACGGCAGCCGTCGCGCCGGCGGACGCAAGCAATAAGGCTGTAACATGGAGCTCGAGCAACGAGGATGCAGCTGTAGTCGATGCTGACGGCTTAGTCAAGGCGGCAGGAGCGGGAACGGCTGAGATTACGGTGACGACGGTGGATGGCGGTTATACCGCATCAGCGCTTGTGACCGTGGAGGCAGAGGCTGTTACGCCAAATGAAGTAACGGATGTAACGCTTAAGCCAGGTGATCAGAAGCTGGAGCTCTCGTGGAAGGACCCCAAGGGGATTGTGCTTAAGCAGGTGAAGCTGGTCGTAAGTGAAGGCAAGAGCGTGACGGATACGGTATATGCCAAGGCAGGCGCCGAGTATGCGGTTATAGACAACCTGAAGAATGGCACGGCTTACGATATCGCCATCCGTACGATCGATGCTGAAGGCAATGAATCATCAGGCGTTACGGTGGAGGGCACACCGGCGGCAGCACCTGAGGCGGATACTACACCGCCTGGCGAGGTGACTAATCCAAGGGTTGCGGCTGGCAGCGGCCAGCTGACCTTTACCTGGACCGATCCAACAGATCAGGATTTGGCTCGTATCAAGATCAGCGGTCATGGCAGCACTGTGACCGAGTCGGTATACGCGGACAAAGGCGCTGAATCCTACACGTATGCAGGATTGAACAACGGAACAAAGTATGAGTTCTTAATCACCACAGTGGATATGCATGGCAATGAATCCGCTGGCATTGTGGTGGAGGGTACGCCAGCAAAACCAAGCGATCCAGACCCTGTGCCAACGCCGGGGCCAACACCGACACCATCGCCTGGACCTACACCAGCTCCTGCGCCAACGCCCGCACCTGGCCAGGAAGATCCAAGCAGCGAAGCTAAGCCGGAAGTTACAGCGGATGGCGTGGTGGTGCAGCCGGCAGTTGGTTCGGGTGGAAGAGCAACGGTTAAGCTGAGTGAGGACAGCGTGAAGAGCGCACGGGAGCAGACCACAAGCGGCAGGCTGCGTATTAAAGTCGAAGCGGCTGAAGGCATGAATGAACTGGAAGTGAATATTCCGGTGGAGCAGCTGTTAACGGATGAAGGCACAGCCATTAACAGAATAGAGGTTGAATCTGATTTAGCAACGGTGACTGTTTCGACTAAGAGAATTTCCCAAGCCTCAAGCACTGCGAAGCACGTGACAATATCCATACGGAAAGCTGACCTAACAAGCTTGTCAGCGGAGACGCAGGAGAGGCTGAAGGATGCCGTGGTCTATAACTTCAATCTGTCGGTTGAAGGTGTGAAGATCAGCGAATTTGACGGCCGAAGCGATGTGACAGTTGCGATCCCTTACGAGCTGAAGCCAGGCGAACATCCGAACAAGGTTGTCATCTATTATGTGAACAACAGCGGTGAATTAGAGGTCGTAACGAACGGCAGGTACAATGCAGCATCGGGTAAGGTGGAGTTCAAGCCCAAGCACTTCAGTACGTATGCGGCCGCGTATGCGAATGCAAGCTTCAAGGATGTAACGAAGGCATGGGCAAAGGAGGCGGTCGAAGCGTTAGCGGCAAGAGGGGTTGTCAGCGGCATGGGTGAAGGCAGGTTTAACCCTGAGGGCCAAGTGACCCGGGCTGAATTCATCACCATGCTGATGAACCTGTTCGAGCTAACCGACCCTTACTCGTCAACTTCCCTGTCTGATGTGAAGGCAGGCGCATGGTATTATGAAGAAATTGCTACGGCCTACCAGCTGGGTATTATTGGCGGAAGGCCGGATGGAAGCTTCGGCGTGAACGAGGCGGTTACGAGGCAGGATATGGCTGTGATGGCCTATAAGGCGGCCAGGTATGCACAGCTGGAGCTGCGCGGACAGGGTGAAGCTGCTGCATTTGCAGATGCGGCCAGCATTTCACCTTATGCTGAGCAGGCTGTAAAGGCCATGCAGACGGCCGGTGTCATCAACGGTATGGGCAATGGAGAATTTGCACCGAAGGCTTATGCCACCAGAGCGCAGGCCGCTGTCATCATTCACAAGCTGCTGGAGTTATTGTAAGTAAAGGCTGATTATTTTATAGAAGAATATGCGGAATCAAGAGGCGGGCTCTGGGTAATGAGCCTGCCTTTTGGCATTAGCACTAACCATTCCTTGAGTACATTGCAATAAAATGTACGATGTTGTGGCTCCAGTCAGTCCCAGATTTCCCCATCCAACCCGGATTATGAATGATACCAAATACCCAATAGAAATTTCTCGTATAAATAAGCCTTTCATCCTAACATTCGTTGGTTTCCCCGCCGATTTACTATATAAAGGTTATATTATCGACAATAACCAACAAATTTCTTAGTAAAATTAATATGTAAGAAAAACATTTTTAATACCTGGCAGGTAAAGTAGAGGTAATAAGTACTGGATAGAAGAGAGGCATCTGTCATGCTGGAGAATAAGCTGCGGGTACTGATTGCTGAGGACAATCTGGTCAATGTGGAGCTGCTGCAGATGGTGCTAATGCGGTGGGGATATGAATCCTGCGCCGCCTACAACGGTGAAGAGGTTTTGGCCGCGCTGAAAGGAGGCAGATATGATCTTATCTTTATGGATATTCGTATGCCCGGACTGGATGGAATCGGGGCCACCCAAGCGATTATGGAACGTTATCCCCCGGGGGAACGGCCGGTTATTGTAGCGATGACAGGATATGTGATGCAGTCGGAGCGTGACCGGTGTATAGCTGCCGGTATGGATGATTTTATAGGCAAGCCCTTCGAATTTGATGAAGTGCGGCGTGTGCTGCAGGATTGCGAGAATAACCGCTTGTCCTCATGACAGGGATCAGCAGGATGATAACGGCTGGGGTGGATAAAGTTGAAATCACGCGTGCTAATCATTACGGACAGAAATCGCAAAATACCTTTTTCCTCCATAATCAGCTTCTACGATTTGCAAATGGTACCGCTGGAAGAAGCAGCCCGGTATGATATCAGCGATTATATTATGGTAATTGTTGATTTGTGCAGCGAGCAGGGCACCGAAGAAGCTATCCATTATATACGGCAGCAGGTGCCGCATATCGGCATACTGGTCATCCAGGATTTTGTCAAACCGTTCAATCGCGATCTGTACCAGAATGTGCAGGGTTACGGACAATTCCGGGTAATGGCCTGGAAGCCGGCGCTGACCGATAAGCTTGCGAATTTAGTGCAGACCATTATTCATCCGGAATATCCGGTCATTCAGTCGCGGGTTGCCATTGTCCTGCCTCTGTATAATGAGGAATCCCGGTTTGATAACGTGCTGAATTTCCTGGGCAAGCTGCAGATGCTGATTGAGACCAGCTTTGTGAATGTTTCGGTATATTTCATTAATGACGGCAGCAGGGATGCGACACAGCCTCTTGTGGAGAAGTTCAAGAAGGCTTATCTTCAGCGGACTACATACATATCTCATATTAACTTCTTCTCATCGCTGGCGCTTGAGCATAATACGCGCAAGGCCGGCACCTATATTGAAAGTCTGACCTCAATTGATGCGGATATGTTCGTCTTCGTCGATGCCGATGATTCCTTCCACATTGATGATATTGCCAAATTCCTGAACATCATCAAGGCGGGGTACTACGATATTGTGGTGGGCACCAAAGACATGACGACGGAGAACCGGCCGGTTAGCCGCCGGGTGATGAGCTTCTTCAAGAGACTGCTTACGAGGCCGCTCCTTCCTTACGGTGTGTATGATTCTCAAACCGGTCTTAAAGCGTTCAACCATGCAGCGGCTCAGAACATACTGCCTCACCTGAATGTCAGCTCAGGTCTGGCAATCGATCTGGAAATGCTGTATTTGGCCAAGAAGCTCCGCTTCCGTGTTCTGCAGCTGCCAGTGATCTGTACCGACAGGGACGGCTCTCATGTGCGGATTGTACATGATTCACTGCAATTTATGAAGACATTGCTCAAGCTGCGGTTCCACCACAAGAGCTTGTGACTGCATGCTGGATAAGGTGGGGATGGCCGGATGCTGAAGCTGCAGAGAGTGATGTTTCCGATACTGGATGCCGCACTGAACGGGTTTAATTATTTCTTCCATATTTATGTAAGCTGGCATCTGCTGGATATACAGTACGGAAAGCTGAATGCCTTGATAGCCCTGTGTACCATCCTGTTTACGGCTGGCGTATCCATTCAGATGTTTACCGCAAGGACCCTCTCTGACGGTGAAGGGATAAGAAGAGAATCGCTTCAGGCAGTGCGGACGATTGCAGGTGCAGCGGCTGTCCTGTACACCGGGCTGTTCATCGGACTGTTCCCGTTAATCGGGCGGCTGACCAGGGCGGACGGAATGGAGATTACGATCATCGCCCTGACACTGATCACGCATCTGTTCTTGTGCATCCAGCGGGGCATTTTCCAAGGGCAGCGGCGGTTTCTTGCCATGAATATCAGCATGTATACCGAAGCGGGCGCCAAGCTGCTGGTTCTGGTTCTGCTGCTGCAGTGGTTTACGGATGTCTTTACCGTACTCTTGTCCATCTGGATCGGAATGATGGCATCCCTCCTGCATGGATGGATGAATAACAGGGACAGCCGGAGGCTGTGGTTCCGCAAGGCGGAGGCTAGTCCTCCCTGGAGGGAAGTATCTGCAGCGCTTCTGGCCATTGTATGCAGCCAGTTTTTCTTTTACTTTTTCACCTCCTTCGATCTGATGATTGTGAATTATTATTTGCCTGAGCAATCCGGAAGCTATGCTGTTATTGTGAGGTTCGGCCAGCTGATCGTGTTCGTCGGCATGAGTCTGCTGACCGTACTCCTGCCCGAGTTCGCTGCACGGAAGCAGGACCTGGGCAAGCTGTTTTCCCTCCTTTGGAAATGTATAGCTTTCATGATGCTTCTAGCCTTCACCGCAATCCTGCTGTACCAGTTTGCTGCGCCGCATGTGATTCCGGCATTGTTCGGCGAGCGCTATGCGGTGGATGCACAGCTCACCATGCTGTCGGCCGTGATGTATGCCAGTTTTACATTTGCCAGTTTATTCATCTACGTCAATATTGCGCTGGGCCGCTCCAGACATCTGTATTATATTGGGGCCGTATCAGCCCTGCTCGTTGTCTCCCTTCAGCTTATGCATGCAAACATCGCTGCTGTAATGATTCAGGAGACGGCCGCTTTTATCCTGCTGGACTTGCTGCTGCTGCTTGATCTAATCCTATACCGCTGGAAGGTGACACGTGATGAACGGGAAGAAGAGAACGCTTCTATTCTTGTCCTGGAGAGACATTAAGGCGCCCAAGAGCGGAGGGGCGGAGGTATTTACGCATGAAATGCTGAAAAGGCTGGACACTGACCGTTATGAAATCATTCATTACTCCCCTATGTTCCCTGGAGCAAACCCGGATGAACGGATCGACGGCGTGCGATATATCCGCAAAGGCGGGAACCTGAGTGTTATCTTCCATGCGCAACGGTATTATGCCAAACATCAGTCACGGATCGATTATGTCGTGGATCAGTGCAATACGCATCGCTTCTTCACGCCGCTGTGGGTGAAGGCATCCAAAAGGATCTTCTTCATTCACCAGCTTACAAGAGAAATCTGGCATCTGAACGCAAAGTTTCCGGTCAGCACGCTGGGTTACTGGACAGAAACGCCGATGCTGCGCCTGTCGCGGCATGACTATACGATGACGGTCTCCAACTCCACGAGGAAGGATCTGCTGGCCGCCGGCTTTAATCCGGATAAAATGACGGTGCTGCCTGAAGGGATTGAGTTCGAGCATTGGCCGCGTGAGCAGTTCCTGGAGAAGGAGGCGAGCCCTGTCTTTATTTATGTAGGCCGCTTCGTTCATTACAAGGGCATTGATGATACGGTGAAGGCATTCTCGGAAGTGAAGCGGAAGCATCCGCAGGCGAAGCTCTGGGTTGTCGGCAAGACCGACCACCGTTATGTGCAGGAAGTGCTCAAACCCATTATGGATGAAGCGGGGCTGTCTTATGGAGAAGAGAATGAAGGCCGGGATGTAACCTTCTTCGGCTTTGTCTCAGCCAGCCGCAAGCTGGAGCTGATGAGCCGGTCTCATGCACTCTTGTTCCCGTCGCTCCGCGAGGGATGGGGGCTTATTATTACGGAAGCCGGAGCGGTAGGAACACCGAGTATTGTCTACCATTCACCAGGGATTATTGATGCGGTTGATGAAGGCCGGGCCGGTTTTCTTTGTTCGGAGAACAAGGTGGAGGATCTGGCGGGCTTCATGAATCAGGTTATCGAACAGCCGGAGCAGGCGGAATTAATGAGGGAGAAAGCCTATAAGTTCTCGCTAAATTTCCACTGGCGGCATACGGCAGCAAGCTTTGACCGGTGGATGGATCAGCTGTATGCGAAGGAAGGAGGGGCACGATGACAGAATATGCCGGCAAGGAACGGGTGGCCATTATATTTTCCACTTATAACAGCGTATCTTATGTAGACATGTGTCTGAAGAGCTGTCTCTCCCAATCCTACGAGGATCTCCATATAATCATTGCAGATGACGGATCTACCGATCATACAGTTGAACTTCTCCGTGATACGGCTGGCGGCAGCGACCGCGTTCATATTATTGAGCTTCCCCACGGCGAGAGGGGAATCGCGCGCGCTGCTGCAGTGAACACAGCCAAGCAGCTGAATGCACAGTACTTGTATATCCTGGATTCAGATATGGTGCTGAAGGAGCATCTGGTAAGAGATTGTGTGGCGTATCTTCGCAAGGAGACGAAGGTCGGCGGGCTGGTCATTCCCGAAATTCCGTTCACGATGTATACGAATTATTACTCGAAGGTGAAGGTGTTTGAACGCACAATCATTAATAACGCAGGCACGGAGATCGGACCTAACTCGATTGAAGCCGCACGCTTCTGGCGGATGGAGGAGTATGAGTCCACCGGGGGGATTAACACCAGACAGATTTCGTTCGAGGAGACGCAGCCTACAATCCGCTATCTGGAGAAGGGCGGCACAATCAAACGGGCGGTATTCACCGGTGTCATGCATGACGAGAAATATGTTACCCTGCGCAATATCGCAGCGAAGAAAAAATACTACTTCTCCGTTATGGACCGTACGCTGGAGGCTGAGGCTAACGGGTTCCGGAAGGCGCTGAGCCGCTGGTACTTCTTCCGTCCAGTGCTGTACCGGAGAGACAACCTGATGGCATATGTGAAGCACCCGCTGCTTACCGCAGGGGTTCTGTACATGTACGCATGCCTGACCTGTATCGGAGTCTCGCAGATCGTAAAGTCTCAATTTAAGAAGGGGGCAGCGTCATGAATCGCAAGGGCAAAATCTTGTTTGTGGATGACGACGAAATTGTACTTCTGCTGCTGCATCGGCTGCTGTCTGATGAATATGAGATTGAACTGGCGAGAAGCGGGCCAGAGGCGCTGGATATTCTAAGCGAACAGACCTTCGACGTTATTGTAACCGATATCCGGATGCCCGATATGGACGGGCTTGATCTGCTTAACATTGTGAAGAAGCTGTATCCTCATATGGTAAGAATTGTGCTGTCCGGCTACACCCAGGTACATACCATCATTTCGGTCGCCAATCACGGGGGGATATTCCGGTTTATTACGAAACCAATCCAGATTAATGAAGAGACCAAGACTTTTTTTCGGAACGCTGTTGAGCATGCGCATGCCATTCAGGAGGAGTGCAGGCTGCACCGCCGCACGCTGGATACGTTCATTCAGCTTCTGGAGGACCAGGAACAGCTCTACCTACTGTGCGACGAGAACCGGGTGATCGTCTCGATCCATCCGTCTTTGCGGTACTATTTTCCTGACAACAAGCTGCCGACAACCCAAGCTCTGGAGCGGGATCTGGTGCTGGGCGACCAGTCCGCTGCAGGCAGGGAGCTGATTACGAAGCGCGGCGTCCTTCCGATCAAGCGGATTAGACAAACCATTGTCTATGATAAACCGCTCATGCTTATTTATGTCGGGCAGGAAGCAGCTGTTTCGTCTGCAGGGGGACTGGCGATTGGATGAGTTAAGGGTAGTTGTGATCACTCCCAACCAGCAGCTGCTCGAGGAGCTGGAGCTCTACTGCTCGTTCTTGGCTAGTCCGGTGATGAAGCTGTGGCAGAAGGGAAAGGAGCTGTTCCGCAGGGAAGGCACCCTGCACTATCCTGCAAGCCTTTCTCTGGAAACGATGCTGGAGCTACAGGTGGCGGATGATCCGCAGCAGGTCTATATTCTTGATATCGATGCCTATAGCCTGGACGATCTGAACCGGGTATTTATCCAGCTCGATTCGGAGCTTGTCATCCTCTATGAGGCGAATGGCCATCTTCAGCTGATGGAGCTGGATGCCAAGCTGGATGTTGTGATCAACCGTACAACCAATCTAACCCTGCTGCGAAAGCCGCTGGTCAGGCTTGAATTGGAGATCGCGATCTCCAGTATTATGAAGAAGAGGACGAAGGTGAGCAGGACAAGATGATGCAACGGATCAGGAAGGCTTCCCTCATTTATATGGCTGCTGTAACCTTGCTTGTTGCGCTGCTGCCTGCCTCTGTAACCGCGGGATATTTAGTGAAAAGACAGACACAGCTGGCGTTGGACGGACAGCAGGAGCTGCTGGAGAGCACACTTCAGGAGAAGAAGCGGCAGGCGGGCCTGTACTATAAGCAGCTGCAGTACCAGCTGGAGCTATGGATGCAGAGGGAAGCTGTTCCGTTCCTCGCAGACGAGGGCCGGTTGCCGGTGTGGACGGAAATGAAGGACGTTAACCGCGTCTATCTGTTTGATGCGAACCAAAAGCCGGCTTATTCCAGCACGGAGCAGGGTATCGAAGAGGCAGGCGTCCAGCTGAAGCAGCAAATGTTCGAGCAGCCGTGGGTTGCCGGTGATTTTACTGTTGAGGGCAAATCCGCATTACAGCATCTGTTCTACAAGATTGTCAGCGGCCAGGAGGTGCTGGGTTATTTTGTAGGCGAACTGAACCATTCCGGGCTTGTGGAGCTGCTGTCTGCCGAGTCTTCCGCCGCTGTGGAATTATTCAATAACAAATATGAGATCGTTGCTACCCCAGATCCCGAATCGATGCTGAAACGGAGTATTAATCCTATATCCAAGAAGATGCTGGACGGCAATACCGGGTATGAGAAGCTTGATGGCGACTGGTATGCCTATTCATTCGTCAATCTGGATGGACAGTCTCTATTCTTAACCGTCCGCCAGCCGGAAGCTGAAGCATTGCAAGCTTTGGAAGGGCAAAGCACAATCCTGCTCTTCCTGCTGACCGCGTTTGCGGGATTCGGACTGTTCGTGGGCCTGAAGCAGTTCAGGCGCATGCAGGAGCTTCTAGCGGCCCATCGGATTGAGGCGCATGAGTACAGCCAGCTGGAGGTCCGCCAGACCTGGAAGGAGAAGGAGGAACGGGTGTACGGGAGGATGCATGCCCAGATTCACTACGTGCTCTCGTCCGTGCAGCGCAAGGTGAATAAGCTGCGTCAGGAAGACCGCGAGTATAAGCTGCTGGGGTATTACCAGAATGTTGCGGAAACACTGGACGGGTTCGTGGACAAGAATAATCAGACGCGCGAGACAATGCGGTATTTCGGTGAGCTGAACAGCCACTTTGTCCAGCAGTATCTGCATACGAAGGAACAGCTCCAGCAGGTAACCGAGGAGCTCGGCAAAGCGCAGTCGCTTCTGGATCAGCGGATCAATATGGGTGCGGCTAACGAGGATGTCGAAGTGCAGGCTGTGTGGGCGGAGGCCATGCTGTACGTCCAGGGCAGGATGGAGACTGGAAACATCCGGTTTGAACAGCAGTTCGAGCACACGCCAAGAGTGATGATTCAGCGGGAGCTGCTGGAGAAGACGTTTCGCGGTATTCTGGAGAACGCTTATCAGGCCATCTTGAAGAAGCGAATGCTGGATGAGGACGAGCTGGACGAGCACGAAGATGAAGTCAATGTCATCTGCCGTTTCCAGAACAACCGGATTTGCATTCAATTGCGTGATACCGGCGGCGGTATCCGCAACGAGCTGCGGAAGTATTACTTCAGCCCGACCTACTCGCGGAAGGACCATGATGAGAGCTTCAGCCTGTATCAGATCGATCAGTTTATGGAACAGATAGGCGGTAAAATATTGCTGGAAAATGAAGCGCGCGGGTTGTTGGTGACCATTAGTTTTCCGGTACTGTAGGTGATTCGGATATGAAGAGGGCAGTGCTGAAGCAGAAGCTGACCGCAGCAGCCTATACGTACCGCTATGATATGGTTGCGTTAACCATCCTAACGCTGCTGATCGCGGCCTATATGGCGCCAGTGCTGGGACCGGGGCATGTCGTATTCAGCGACCTGGCCTTTGGCTTTTCCTCAGACCGCTATATGGAAGAAATCTACGGGGCGTGGAATGAACGCTGGAGCACGGCAACGCTGTTCAATGTGCCCAGGCTGCTGTTTATTCTGCCCTTTTACCTGCTCTCACAGGCGTTCGGAGCCAGCGGGCCAGTACTGCTCAAGAGCTTTATCCTAACCTTGGTGCTGGTCTCGGCTTATTCGATGTACCTGTTTACGAAAAGGCTTGTCAGCATTTATTTTTCCAGACATTTTCATTTCATTACCATTATTGCCCTAATAACAGGTTCGCTCTTCTATGCGCTCAACCCGTGGGTAATTGTCCGGATTCAGCATATTTACCTGCTGTGCGGCTACAGCTTGTTTCCGCTTGTTCTGATGTTTTTCTTTAACAGCTTTGATCCGAAGTTTCAGGCACAGCTGATTCCGAATTACAAGCTGCACCGTGCCAGACTCTACCAGCGGAACATATTTGATCTGATTGCGCTCAGCCTTGTCTTCACGATCAGCGCTGCGGCCATTCATTATTTCTTCTTCGGCCTGTTCTACCTGGGCGTCATCGGCGTGCTGATTATGGCCAAGACACTGTTTACGCACCGCAGGCAGAGCTGGAAGAAGAAGCTGCAGATCCTCAAGCATTTTGCGGTACGGGCTGCAGCCTTCGGTGTATTCTTCGCTATGCACAGCTTCTTCTGGTTATCAATGTATGGCGGAAGCATCCTGATGGGTGCTCAAGCGTCCCAGCACAATATCAATGTGGTGGATACCCTGTCGCTATTCAGCCGGAACAGCAGCATCAGCAATGTGCTTTATTTTATGAGCTACTGGTGGCCAATGTTTTCGCTCGAGAGCATTCCGGTCACGTTCTATATTGGCGGAGGCGTGCTGCTGATTGTGATGCTGTATGCCGTTATCTTCGGCGCTTACCGCAATCCGATTCTGTTGTTTTTTACGCTGCTTGCCCTGCTATTCATCATTCTGGCCACAGGGGTGACGCTGAGCTGGTTCGCGGATATCTTTGTGGTTATCGTGACGAAGACGCCGGTCATCGGTTCAGTGTTTCGGGACCCGAATAAATTCATTGGGCTGCTGGCCGTAAACTTCAGTGTGCTGCTGACGTTCGGGATCGTTTACTTTTATCACCATCTCCGCCATTCTTTTCTGCACCGGATCACGAAGGTTGGAGCATTAATTCTGGTGCTGGTAAGTATGTGGCTGTATCTGGAGCCGATGCATACCCATTATATTAACGGCTTCTATAAACCCGTTGCGGTTCCGCAGGCGTATAAGGATGCCGGGGAGCATATGCTTGACAAGGATAACTTCTCCAGCAAGATTCTGTACCTGCCGATTGCCGACAATATGACGCAGAGCAATACCGGCGTGGCGACACCGTTCTGGAATCAGAACCCGGACAAGACTGGGGGGTACGTGAAGGCGACAGGCGATATTCAGGTCTACTCCTCTCAGAAGAATACAATCTTTCACCATGAAGGCAATGCGATGAGCATCACCTATTATATGAACTATCTCCATGAACTGCTGGATAAAGGAATGACGCAGAAGCTCGCTCCGCTTCTCAGCGTGTTCGGAGTGAACGAGCTCGCCTATCATGATGAATATGAAGGCCAGGAGGAGCGGCAGGACTTCCATCTGCAGATGCTAAACAGCCAGGAAGGGCTTATTCCGCATTATAACAACCAGATATTCAGCCTGTTCGCGCTGGACCCGTCGCTGCGGCTGCCTTACCTGGCAGAGGTGCCGAAGAAGGTATTTACGCCGTACGGGTACAGCCGGATGGTCAGCTATCAATCGTTCCCGGGCTTTCATTTCCGCAATGAAGGGGTTATCTTCACGAGTCTGGATGAAGAGTCCCATATTTCCCAGGCTAACGAAGGTGATTATATCGAAGCGAATCGATTCCTGGACCTGTGGTTGTCCGAGCTGCCAAGCAGCTATTACCTGCTGCCGTTCGAAGCGATTGATGAAGCGAATGCGTTCCTGAAATGGTCGAAGACGCTGGTCAAGAACAGCGAGTGGACCTGGTTTCTCTCGTCGCAGGGGATCAAGAACTTCACCTATGATCATGACTACGGAGCGGGCATGGGGGTTACCTTTGCTTCTCAGAAGCTCGATGTTCTCCCTTACAAGCTGAAGGAGATCCAGGGTGAGCTTGTGGCTGACTTTGATTCCATGCTCCGGATGGACAATTTCTTCAAGGCGGATAATCCCGAGCTCTTTGAGGTAACCGCCAATCCAAGAACTGAACTGAACAACATTCCGATGCTGCACGGCGAGGTCGTGAAGAGCGATCCCGATAACATATGGCAGGTTGCCAAATCCGGAGTCTTGGATGCCAAGCCCAATAATCCGTATCAGTTCAAGCTGGTCATCTCCGGCAGGGGGACGAATAAGCTGCATCTGAAGGTGCGCTTCTATAACGAGAAGATGGAGGAGATTGGGGTGAGCTATGTCGTCGCTCCATCGGAGCAGACGGACTTTGACACGATCCAGTTTTTTGGGGAGTATGTTTCGCCGGCCGATACCAGGTATATGCGCATGGATTTGCTGGCCTTCCAGCGGCCGGAGCAGAAAAGCTACTGGTGGATTCACGATATCCAGATTCTGGATCTGGAGGCCTTCAGAAAACCAAACGAGTTCACAATGACCAGATCGTTCGACAAGCCGGCGGCAGCGTCGGTCTATATCCGTCCTTTCTTCAGCCATAAGGGAGGCAAGCTCAAGATTACATTTCCGGACGGTTCACAGACGGTCGACACCTATGACGCCAGCATCAGCCAGTTCGCCTGGATTGATCTGGGGGAGCATACCTTTGCTGCGGGGGACAATGCCATTACCGTCGAGAATGTGGAAGGGTTCAATGCGGTTAACCTGCTGGCTATCGTTCCGACTGAGGAGCTGGAGGAGCTGCAGGCGCCGGTCACGCGTGCGATCGACAAGAGCAAGCTGTTCTTTACGCTGGAGGCGGAGAATGATTTCTCTTATACCGGGAACATCCAGAGTGAGAGGGTCTTTCCCAAGCTTTCCCTCGGCAGAGGAATCAGCTCGCAGAGCGGAAAGCTGGAGCGTCATGTTGATATTGTAAAGAGCGGCATCTATTCGTTCGTCCTGCGGGTAAGCGGCACGGCGGAACACCAGGGGGAGCTGAAGGTTCATATCCGCAACAACGATACGGGTGAAGTGACGGAGCGGCTGATCCGGATGGAGCAGCTGAGCAAGCCCGAGCAGTCAGCCGGGCAGCCTTCGGAGCCGGATATTATGATAGATACCGCACCGGAGAAGGACGGCTTTCAGAAGGTCTACCGGGAGGCTGACGGGTACTACGAGGAGCTTCAGGATGTACAAATTCGCGGTCTGCCGCTGCTTAGAGGCAGTTATACGATCTCGTTCGGGTTCGACAGCAAGGTGCCTTCCTTAAGCATGCTTGACGATTTGCATAGATTCGATCCGAATGATATTAAACTGCCGGACTTCGTTCCGGACCAGCTGCAGGAGAGCTGTTCCCAATATGACTTTATCGATTCATCCATGTACCAGTATCAGATGGAGGGATCCAAGCTGCGGATTGATTATGATTCAACGTACTCCTGTGATTGGTACAGCTATGCATCCGGGAAAATACCGGTTCACGAGCTGGACGAATATCTGCTGTCAGTTGAAGCCAGATCCGTGAACGCTGCAGCTCGTCATATGAAGATGCTGTTCCTTAACGATGAACAGGAAATCGTGGACACGGTTTACATCGATGAGGTGGAAGAGAAGGACAAACACCGGTGGAACCGTTACGAGCAGCTTATTCGTGTGCCGGAAGGGGCAACGCGGATGCAGTTCCATGTTTGGGCGCGGGGTGACAAGACGGAAGACGGATTCTTGGAGATGAAGAACTTCAGCATCGTCCCTTACAAGGATCTTATTATGCTGGATCAGGCCATCGCATTTGAGGGGACGGATTATGAGACGTTCTTCCCGGCGGAGCTGGAGACGAAGCAGGTAACATTCTCGCGCACCGATACGATGAAGCGGACCTTTACCTTGGACAATCCGGAGCAGGACAGGGTGCTGCTGAACTATATGGAATCGCCGGGCGCGCTGTGGGAACTTAGCTTTGGCGGCAAGCAGCGGGGGACAATGACAGTCAACGGCGTATCGGCCGGCTTCATCGTTAGCAGCGATGGGGAGGGCCGGTTAGAGATAGTCCTCCGCAAGCTGTATTATGCCGGCCTGATCATCTTCCTGGTTGGCATGTTCGTCAGCTTTCAGGCTTACCGGCGCGTGGGCCGGGTCAACCGGTGGTTCAGGCTGTAGGCAGCCCTTGTCTGACAGTCGAACCGTGAAGCAGCATTGTACAGGTGAAAACAATATAGCAGGCGGAAAGCGGTGGCAAGCATGAAGGTTGTATTATTGTCCGGTGGTTCAGGCAAACGTCTGTGGCCTCTGTCGAATGACACAAGATCGAAGCAGTTTCTAAAGGTGCTCAGGGATGAACAAGGCCATCTTGAGTCCATGATTCAGCGGGTATGGCGCCAGATTGGCAGGGCTGGTCTTGGCGGCGATGCCTTCATATCTACAGGCAAGGGTCAGAGCGATCTGATCTGCAGCCAGCTGGGTGAGGATGTACCGCTGATTGTAGAGCCGTCCCGCCGGGACACCTTCCCGGCCATTGCGCTTGCCTGTGCATATCTCTATAGTGCCGGGCAGACGGGCCGTGATGAGGTGGTTGTCGTGCAGCCGGTCGATCCTTATGTGGATGACAGCTTCTTCACAGGTTTTGCTGGTTTGGAGGAGCTTCTTCGGGAACGGACTCTGGATCTGGCGCTGATCGGCGTGAAGCCGACGATCCCGTCCGAGAAGTACGGCTATATCGTACCGGCGGCTGACACGCAGCTGGTGGAACGGTTCGTAGAAAAGCCGGATACGTATACGGCAGAACAGCTTATCCGGGATCATGGCGCATTGTGGAACTGCGGGGTGTTCGCCTTTAAGCTTGACCTGATACTGAACTGGCTGGAGCGTCATGAGCTGCCGCTTGATTACGACCTGCTGGCTGCGCGGTATGAGGAGCTGGAGAAGACCAGCTTTGATTACAAAATTGTGGAGAAGCTGACGAAGATCGGGGTTCTGCGGTATGAGGGGTTCTGGAAGGACCTGGGCACATGGAATACGTTAACCGAAGAGATGGGGACAGCGATAATGGGTAAAGGGGTGCTAAGCAGCGATTCCTCCAATACACAAATCCTGAATGAGCTGGACATCCCAGTCAGCGTGCTCGGCATCAAGAATGCAGTCGTTGTCGTCAGCCCGGACGGCATACTCGTCAGCGACAAATTCGAAAGCACGAAGATCAAGCAGGTCGTGGACCAATGGGGGCAGCGCCCGATGTATGAAGAACGGCGCTGGGGCTGGTACCGGGTATTGGATTATACGAAGAAGGATGACCATACCGAAGTGCTTACCAAGCGGATTGGTGTCCATCAGAGCCACAACCTGAGCTACCAGACCCATCAATACCGCAATGAAGTATGGACGGTTATATCCGGTGAGGGGCTTATGCTGATGGATAAGCAGCTGTTTACCATTCGTCCGGGTGATGTCATTCATATCCGTTCAGGCGTGCCGCATGCGGTTAAGGCACTCACAGACCTCGAAATTATTGAGGTGCAGATGGGCTGCCCGCTGATTGAAGAGGACATCAGACGGATTTATATGACCTGGGATGAAATGATGGAGAATCGGGGCTGATGCAGCAGGGTGATCTGATGGACCCCGGGCGTGTCGAGATGTTAAAGGAGTGGCTTGGTTCAACCGAACTGTTCATAACGATCATTCAGTCGTTCCTGGAACAGAGCTGTAACGCCCTGATGCAGCTGGAGCAGGATGGCGGCCGGATGACGAATGAACAGTGGACCGATGCCGTTCATAAGCTGAAAGGCATGGCCAGTAACGTTGGCGCCACGGCACTAGTGGATTTAGGCGAGCAATTGGAGTCGGCATCGTATGAGGGACAGCCGCTCACCCCTGGACAGAAGGCAGCGTTTATGTCGCTGGCCAGGTCCACGCTGGAAATGTACGAGGCTTATATAAGATGAGAGAATGAGCTGCGGGCAGCGTGACACGGGCTGTTAACGTGATATAAGCAGGCCCGGCGCTGTGATGCCAATGCCAAGCTGACAACGGTGAGACCCGATTGTCAGCTTGTTGTATGCTGTAGAGACAACAGCGGACGCAGCAGCATCATTAAGTCTACAGTGTCTCCGTATTGAGCGTAAAGCCTTCGATCACGACATCTTCGTCGACCTCAATTAAGAGGCATTTTTTCCCGCGGTAATTCACCTGTTTTACATACTTCAAGTCCTGCGGACTGACCGAGATTGTGGCAATCTTCGTATCAATCTTGATCGATTTGGATGTGAACTTTGGAATCACGCTGCTCGCTTTGAGTTCATAATTCCGGTCGTCGACGATGGTCTGGAATGCTTGTTCCACCTTTTCGGTTGTTACGTCCTCCACGCCGCTCGCCGTCAGCATCCGTTCTACATCTCTGTAATCCAGCCTGGGAGGTTCCTCTTCCTCGTGGGTCTCGATGATCTGATGAATTTCCTCGTAGACATGAGCGATCGTGGCCGCATCGAACTGGTCTCCCGCGACCTCCTTCACGATTTCCTCGAATATGCCTCTCTCTTCCTGAGCCGTCACCGACTTCTCCGCCGTTAAGACTTGCTCAATGAAATGGATATTCGGCTCATTCGCTTTCCCGGCACAATATAGAATGCGGTTCACATCGGAGGCGTTGTCCGTTACGCTGGGGTAGAAGAAGCCTTGGTCCGGCGCGCTCAGCTTGATAATCGGGTCCACGACGACATTGTACTTGAATTCCCGCTCGACATAATCAAACATGAGCGTATTCCGCGGCGGCTCCGTAGAATTCACGCTGCAGAGAATGAACGGGTGCGCGAACATTTCGTCCTTTTCACTCTCTTCGGCTTCATCGTTCCTGCCCTTGGTCGGCCGGAAGTACTGTCCGCGGATGAAAGTAACAACCGTATCGCGTTCGTACGTCTTGTCCGCCAGCATTTTCTCCACGAGCACAAGCATCAGATTCATCCACTCTTCTGTGTCGCCGGTCACCAAGCCCTGGTGGAGAAGCACCTGCGAGGGCTCCTCGGCATGCTCCTGAAACCTTAATTCGAACAGCTTCTGATCCAGTTCGCCGGCCAGCAGCTTCTTGAAGTTGCCCATATAGAGCTCCTGCTTCTCTCTGTCCACCAGAGCGAAGGGCTGGCACTCATAGTGATAGACCTCGCTGCTCTCCTTCATAATATACACATTCAGAATATCGAACACCTTGAGCATTTCATGGTCCAGCTTAAATTGCTTGCGAATATGTGCGATTTCTTTTTTTATCATAGTCGGGTATACAACTCCTAAGAAGTGAGATGGCTTTACCAGTATAAACGATGTGATAGAACATTGTAAGGGCATAACTATGTGGTCAACAGGCTGGTCATTTGAGGAGGTAAATAATGAGGGATACAAGGAAAGGTGAACAATGCCGCTGTCATGATTCATATGCTGTTGGAGTTGTAGTAAGTAGAGGATGGTTTAATTTATAGAAGAACACAGGAAAGCAAGAGGCGGGCTCAGATTATGAGCCCGCCTTCTTTACTATGTGATAACGGCGAAAAAATATTAGCCATACATAAGACAGAGCGGCTCAGCTATCGGCTTGCTACTCTTTCACGAATATGAGGATGCTGTTCCCGGAAGGATCTGTGACGGTCATTTCATGATTATCCGCTCTATAGCTGTAGGCTGACTGTTCAAGCTTGGCTAAGGCTCTATCATACTCTTCTTGTGTGAAATGAAGCGTAAACTGCTTCAAGCCTAACGAATGCTCTGGAGGTTTCGGCAGACCTTGGCCTGACCAGGTATTCATTCCAATGTGATGATGGTAAGCGTCCTTGGATACAAACAGCATGTGAGCATTCTTAGCAACAATATCAAGTCCAAGCGTTTCTACATAAAAATGTTCGGATGCCTTCAAGTCGGATGCCTGTAAATGAATGTGGCCTATCCTTGTTCCGCTAGGCAGGCCAGTCCATTCAGCATCCTTGATTTCGGCTAATAAGCCTTCAAGAACCAGCTGTTTTGTTGCTCCGACGTAGCCACCGTTATTGTCTCTTTGCCACTCGTTAGAATTCCGGTCGGTATAAATTTCAATCCCGTTATCATCAGGGTCAGACAGATAGAGGGCTTCACTGTATTGATGGTCCGATGCGCCTTGAAGGGGATATCCGCTATCCGCCAAATGGACAAGCGACAGGGCTAAATCCTGTCTGGTAGGGACTAATATCGCGAAGTGGTATAAGCCCGTTGTTCTCACAGGACGAGGGACATAGGATTCCTCTTCTCTAAGTATGAGCTGAGGTACCACGCCGTCTGCTGTAAGCGTAGCTGTCCGCTCATCCTTCTCGATGACTGTGAAGCCAATTAACTCTTCATAAAATATCAGGGACCTGGCCAGGTCAGAAACCTGCAGCTCCACGTAACCGATTCTCGGTTCCTGGGATGCTGAATATGTCGCTGTATTCATCTCTTCGCTCGTACCTTTCTTATTCAGGCTAAAATATAATGCGACTGCTCCCGCTGCCAAAATGATAATGAACAAAACCAACTGCATGCTTTTCATTCTCGACACCCTGATGGACCGTCCCCTTTATCTAGTGTTAGGATTTGTTCTTCGTTTTCACAATATAACCGTCCAACGAATACAGCTTGCTCCCGTTCAGTAACAAATAAGCGGCCATCGCCATCAACGCAAGATCGTAGGCATAGCCTCCAATAAAACCAGCAGCCCATTGTACTTTAATAATTGCGCCTGCGAGCAGTACGACAAACAATCCTCCAACAATGCGGGTACCGAGTCCAATGATCAGGGCAATTCCGCCGGCCACTTCAAGTCCTGCTACGATATACGCCAGAAATTCGGGCAGTCCGATACTTCCGAACCATCCGGCAGTGTTCTCGATGCCCCCCGAAAATTTCGTCAGACCATGTCCCAGGAAAATGATCCCCAGAACCACTCGCAGCAATACTGCGCCAATACCTTCTTTATTTGCCATCTTTGTTTCCTCCTATTGTTTTGGATATAAATGTATCCTTATGAGATATAAATATTCATATTAGAAAACTAATAGACAAAAAATAGTGAGATGTTTCCCTATATGAAAATTTATTTACTATAAGATAACAAACGGCTTGTTGACTGTCAAGGTCTTTGTTAATATAACCATAAGTACACAAACGTACGTAAAGAAAGAGCAGAGGTTAAGGTGATAAACGTTGGACATAGGGTCGAAAATTCGTGCCATTCGAAACCGCAAGAAAATCACGATTGCGCAAATGTGTGAAGCCACAGGGCTTTCCAAAGGGTTTATCAGTAACATGGAGAACAACCATACATCACCTTCCATTCATACCCTGGCTGCCATTGCAGACTTTCTGAAGGTGCCTTTGCCTTATTTGCTGTTAGATAAGAGCCAGCACATGCAGGTCGTGCGCAAGGATGAAAGAAGAACCTCGTCGTATAAAGGCCACAAGATCGAGCATCTCACCTCAAAAGGGCGGCTGCGGATGATGATCGTTGAATCACCGCCCGGATTCGCTATTGGAGAACATGAGCCCCATGCCCATGAGGGAGAAGAAAGCCATTTAGTGCTCAAAGGAAAGGTGCTGGCCGAACAAGGAGAAGATTCTATTATTGCCGAAGAAGGCGATACCTTTACCTGGAATGCGAGCGTTCCGCATGTCGTCAAGAATATCGGCGATACCAACTCCGTGGTCCTCATCTCCATTTATTCGGATACCAAGCTGGACGATCTGCTGTAAGTCAGCTGGCAGTTCGTCCGCGGATATAGCCAATGTAGACAACCAGAACTAAAGCGTAGACTATGGATGCGACAATGTAGATCGCCTGATACGATAGCTCTGCAGCGACAAGTCCAAGAATAAAGGAGCCTCCGCCAATCCCGAGGTCAAAGAAGTTGAAGAATGAAGCCATCGCATCCTCATGCTCATGTTCCCCGACCAAGTTCATGCACCATGTTTGAAGGGCGGGGAAGATCGCGCCAAATCCGAATCCGTACAGCACAGCCGCCAGCAAGAACATGCCGTCACTGTCTGCCATATATAGAATGACGAGTCCCGCAATGGACAGGATGGAGCCGGGTATAAGAATAACCGAAGGCCCATAAACATCAAACAGCTTTCCGGAGATGATCCGAATGACAAAGCTGGCGGCCGCGATGAACAAGAAAAACAATCCTACGTGAGTGAAGTTCTTCTCAATGGCGTACAAGGAAAAGAAAGACATAATGCCGCCAGCCGCAATGCCAATCAGAAAGATAAGCAGAGAAGGAAACAGTACCCGTTTCTCGTACAGCTTAACTTTTACACGTTCTTGTTTATCAAGATCCCTTCCTTGCGGTGATCTCTTGATCAAAAGCGCCATGAGGACAGCCAGCAAAAGGACAGCCATGCCTCCAAAAAATAACCTCTGGAAATCATACAGCTCCAGCGTCATAATGCCGATCATCGGCCCTACAGAGATGGCTACCGTTTCCCCTACGCCAAAATAACCAATTCCCTCGCCACGTCGTTCCTTGGGAATGATTTCAGCGGCAAGCGTGGCAAAATACGTTGTTGCTAACCCAAATCCAGCGCCATGGATCAGTCGAATGATTAATAACGCTGTGATGTTGGTTGAGAGATAATAAGCTCCTGTAGACAGTGCAATGATCAGAATTCCGAATATTAACAGCAGCTTTTTATCAAATTTAGTAACTAGAATGCCCGCAAAAGGACGGATTAGAATAGCGGAAAGCATGAACATCCCTGTTACTAAGCCGACCTGGCTTGCTCCCCCTCCTAGGGCAGTGACAAACAAGGGAAGGGTAGGAAGCAGCATTTCGAATATCATAAAGACCAGAGCGTTAGCAATAACTACGAAAATGAAAGACATGGACCAAATCTTGTTGTTATGGATGTGAGGCAATTGATTTTTCTCTCCTTTGTGTTGGCAGTTCCGCGTATGAAAAGACCTTCTTAAACAGCAACACAAATAATAAACCTTCCCGTAAGGGGAAGGTCAAGGGTTGACTGGTATTTGGATTTCGGTAAGGAAATCGTCTTGATCACGTGAAATGTAATGGTCAATGATCATTCGTTCCATGGAGTCTCCCAGGATGTTAAGACTGTTTTCCTCGATGAAGCGGAGCAGGATTGAATAATAAGGAGAAGAGTCCTTGTGATCTCCCCGGAAATATATGCTGGCATAGGTCCCTTCTGCGAAGCTTGTAACCAGCGGGCTCTGAATCTCTTCTTCGATTAGGATAAAGATAGAGTTATATTCGTCAAATCGATCAGCTCTGATCTGGTTTACACTTACGGTAAGCCCGACACCGCCGATGAAAATGGACGAATTCATATTCGCCATGTTCTCTAATTGCCGGAGGGATACCTCCATTTCCGGTTCGGAGCCGATTTTCCCCATCAGCCGTACTGCTTTCCGTTCTTCCATGTGCAGAAGCTTTACGATCCCTAATTCTGTTATATTCCGAGCGGACTGAATGTCGCGGATACGATTTTGAAACCGGCTGTTAACCTGCTCCAGTTCCTTGATTTTCTGCTCGGTTAGCTCCTTTTGTTTCTCCAGCAGATGCAAGAAGCCGTCTATATCCCTGTGGTCCAGGTGGCTCTTGATATCCTTCAAGGAAAAGCCTAATCGCTTTAAATACTGAATCGTATTAAGCTGTTCGAATTGTTCGGTTGAATAATATCGGTACCCGTTGACGAGGTCAGTGTGAATGGGCTGCAGTAAGCCAATTTCATCATAGTAGCGCAGTGTTTTCATCGTGATATTATGGAGCTTGGCCATTTCTCCTATTGTAAACAGGTTTTTCATCGCATCACCCTTTTTTGTTGGAGCCTGTATGAATATTATAGCCTATCTGGAGAAGACCCATTAAGCAGCACAATGCCAGCAATGGAAACGGGAGCATACCTGATTTTATGGGCAGGCAATATCTCGGAACACAAATGAAGCCCTTACGACATCCCAGAGGGAAGCGAAAGGGCTGAGAAGTCTGCTGCAGATCAGACCCGAAGGGAGCCGCGGAACCCTCTTGCACCATAATAGGATTCTGCTCCATTGTGGTACAGGAACACCGTTTCATAGCGGCGGTCACAAAAGAGGGCCCCGCCGAGTGCTCTGATGTCAGCGGGTGTTTGAACCCAGCTTGAGGTTTTCATATCGAATTTCCCAAGCTCCTGCAGCTCCCGGTATTGTGTCTCCGTTAACAGCTCGATGCCCATGGCAGATGCCATATCCACTGCATTATTGTCCGGTTTATGCTGTTTTCTCGACTCCCAGGCTTCACGGTCGTAACAGACGCTCCTGCGGCCTTTGGGACTTTCTGCTGAGCAATCATAGAAGATGTATTCGCCCGTCTGCTGATCATAGCCAACAACATCCGGTTCGCCGCCGGTCCGTTCCATTTCATGGAGCGACCACATTTTGTTGGGGGTTGCTTCTAGCTTAGCGTGTACATCGGCCCATTCAAGACCTGTATGGCGGTTCATATTTTTCTCAAACCGGGCCTTCAAAGCTTCGAGCAGTTCTTCACGCTGTTCTGGTGACAGCTCGTTGCTGCTGATTTCGTTATGATTGGTCACGTTGGCTCCTCCTTCAGTAAATACCTACTGCATGAAACTGCATGAATAGGCAATTCTCTGACGCGCTTAAGATAATTCGTCATATTAGCATCATCTTTGGCATGATAAGTATACTGCAATTGCTCAGCGACATCCTTGGCTAGAACTAGACTTTCTCCTGCTCTAAGAAGCCTTCGATTTGTCTCCGGTGGTGCTCGTCATGATGGATGAATAGTTGGACAAACTTTTTGTATGTATAGTTTCGGTTGTCAATTGTGAACTTCTCAGTATTATTGTATTTCTCCTTTAACAGTACAAACAGCTGTCTCCGCGTTATAACGAGATCATCAATAAGTGTGTCCAAAGAATGGTACGATTGAGCCAAACCTGCCGCTTCCTGATTGTGCTTCTCAATGTCTGCGAAGAATAATGCAGCACCCTCGGACATATTGGGAACCATCATTTCCAAGCTGTTCCTGTCCCAGTACATAATGTGTGTCAAAATTTCTCTAAGCGACCATTTTCCATCGGATATAGGCTTCAG
The DNA here is from genome assembly GCF_003233845.1 of Paenibacillus sambharensis. GTDB lineage: Bacteria > Bacillota > Bacilli > Paenibacillales > Paenibacillaceae > Paenibacillus_I > Paenibacillus_I sambharensis. Next base: position 215,410 of record NZ_QKRB01000051.1, on the reverse strand, counting down.
CCATAAGTCTTGGGCGGTATCCTTCAGGTTCTCGGCCCAGGGCAGCAAGTCTGAGAATTGGTCTAATACTTTATTTTGTTTAACAGCCACTATCATTCCTCCCGCTAAATATCCTGAGCTTTACTATACCATAAAGTACCAGTTGAAGGAAACGTATGTTCTTGTTCAGCTGTGAAGTTGATTGCAGGGGGATTTCTAAGGAAGAGAGTTATCGCGCAGCAGTCAAGTCTGCCTAAGAAAAGTGATCCGTCCCTTGCTTTCACCCAATCCATGAGGCATGAGGGAAACATCATCTGGTGAAAAGGAAAGGGGGCTCCAAAGAAGGCTGTCTGCCTAATTCCTGCAAAAGTGCATCCTTTGAACTTCTCCGGTGCCCCTGTAAACAAAAGCCTGCGAATCTGCATCTTTTTCACGCTCCAACCTGCCCGAAGAGTATGATCCAGAGAAATTCCTGCACTTTCGCAGGTTTTAAGCTGAACAGGGGAGGCTGCTGCGGAAAAGCCTGCACAATCGACGGCTTTTAGTGAACGAAGGTAATCATTAATTGTATACCAAATTATTAGAACTGCAATTTACAGCACAATAAAAAGAGAGTATCTCGATGCTCATATGAGACATGATCTGCACAGGTGCAAATATTGTTTGTTGTTTCCGAACAACGCCTTTTCGTTATATGATTTACGTATTGTAGAAGTTAACAATTTTTAATTAGAATTTCCGAGGGTGATTTCTATTAAAATTTTCATCGAAATAATAGACTATTCAGAAGAAGAGGAGATCCGAATCAGGTGTCACCAAGCAGACGAAGAAGTACATGAGCTCGTTAATAAAATCAAAACCGAAACACTCATTATACTTGGTTATCATGAGGATAAGATTAGCCGCATCAAACTAAGTGATATTTATTATTTTGAAGCTGTTGACGGAAAAGTGTTTGCGTATTGTAAGAACAACGTTCATGAAGTCAAACAAAAGCTTTATGAACTGGAGGAACTTTGCAGAGAGAAACATTGTTTTCGCGCCTCCAAATCTACCATTCTAAATATAGCTAAGATTTCTAGTATTCAGCCCTCGATCAGCGGCCGTTTTCAAGCATTACTGGATAACGGGGAGAAGGTAGTCATATCACGGCAGTATGTGCCAATGCTTAAACACATACTAGGATTATAAAAGGGGGGACCAACATGAGGCATTACGAGCTCATTAAAGAAATCGTTAGAGATTTCTTGCTTATATTCGCTTCCATTATTATTATCATCACTATTCTGCGGAAAATCTACGCTCCTGACGCAAATTTCGAATTAACAACGATTTTTACAATTATGTCGTTCTCTTGTCTGGGTGCTTTAAGCGGAATTATATTATATACGCCGCATGCGGTTAGCGAGAATCAAATGCGGTTTCGGGTGGTTTTCCATTTCCTTTTTCTGGAGGTCCTTCTAATATCCCTGGCTGTCATGTTAAATCTCGTATATACCACCTCCGGTATACTATTACTGGGTTTGCAAATTGCCGTAGTATACGCGATCGTCCGCCTACTGACTTATAGAAATGACAAAGAGGAAGCTCAAAAGATTAATGAAAGACTTAAGACATTTAAAAACAAGATTTAGAAGTTACACAATCCACTCCCAAATAAAGTCAAATTCTCATCTTGAATACATTTTATGGCCTTAATTTTTGCAACTTATTGGCTCTCAGCTACAGCTTATCGTTTATGCATATACACCTGCTCTTCCATTTCTTATGATGAACTCATAAAAAGTTGATGGAGGAGCAGAGAAGTCTTATGGAGATTTTAGTACTTGTTGTTACGTTGGTTTGTGAGCTGGCCATTGCCGTTCATTCCATTGCATTCAAGCAAAGCCGCGGCAAGATAAAGAGTTGGACGAGAATCGCAATATTCGTAGGATTTGTAGGGCTAATCTTCGGGAAAGTTGTCGTATGGGGTTTCACTTGGGGGTTGTTTACAGGCTTGCTCTTTATATTAGCGTTCAAGGAAATGATTACACTTCTGCGTAAACAAAAACACTCTTCGCCCTACAAAGTGTTCTCTACGATATGGAAATTTCTTTTGTTAGCACTGACTGTAGTCATTACCCTTGTTCCTGCTTTGCTTTTTCCACAGCATAGGCTGCCGCAAGTGACAGGCACGTATGCAGTGGCGACCGCCACTTACAGCTACGTGGACAAGAATCGTATCGAGGAATTTACGGACCAGGATGACAATCGGATTGTTAACGTGGAATTTTGGTATCCTGAACAGGCAGACGGGCCATACCCTTTGCTTGTGTTCTCCCATGGTGCATTCGGTATTAAAACAAGCAACACTTCTACCTTTACAGAACTTGCGAGCCACGGTTATGTCGTTGTTTCCATTGACCATCCCTATCATTCTTTTTATACCGTTTCTGAAGATGGAAAGGTCGTGACGGTAAATCACGATTACATGCAAGAAGTCAACAATGCCAATAAAACAGGGGTTTATTCGCTTGGCGAGTATTTCGAGCTTACTCAAAAATGGATGAAGTTGCGAACGGATGATATGGATTTTGTCGTGAATACGATTCTGGAACAAGCGGCACAAAGAAAAGAGACTGTATATGAGCGCATCGATACACAGAAAATAGGCGTGTTCGGACATTCCATGGGTGGTGCGGCAAGCGTGGCGCTGAGCAGAGAACGTGATGATATTGACGCCGTAGTAAATATAGATGCCCCGTTCTTTAGCGAGCTTGTATATGATGAAGCTGCGAACGAATTGATTGCAAAGTCCGAACCTTACACCATTCCGCTTCTTAATGTATATTCGGATGATGTGTGGGTACAACTTGACAGCAGTTCTACATATATCGCGAATAAAGTTTCGAATACAAATTTTAAAGGTGCATACACCGTTCATTTTAAAGGCGCAAAACATTTGAGTTTGACTGATCTACCATTATTCTCTCCTATATTGGCAAACCTGCTGCAAGGCGGAAAAGCAGAAATCGATAAGTATTATGCGATTGAAACGCAAAATGAACTTATCCTTCGTTTTTTTGACTATGCTCTGAAGAATCAGGGCCAGTTCACTCCAAAAGCGACCTATTGAGCATCTGTTTGTATGAAGGATGAAGAATTTGTATAAGGATCTTTTACCTAATAGCGGTCATTTTTTTGTTCAAGAATCACCACTGTAAGGTAAGAGCCAAACACAAAAGAGGGGTCCGCCACCCCTCTTAACACTTTCGGCCAATACATCTCGAATTTAATTATCCTTCCGTACTAACAGCGTACAGCACTCCACATGACTCGTCTGCGGGAACATATCAACCGGTTGGACCCACTTCAGCTCGAAGCCGTTCTCCAGCAGATAGCTGCAATCCTTGGCAAGCGTGGAAGGGTTGCAGGATACGTAGACCATGCGCTTCGGCTTGGTCTTGACGATCGCTTGGAGCAGAGCGGGATCGCAGCCAGTGCGCGGCGGGTCCACGACGATCACATCCGGGCGGTAGCCCTGCTTGACCCAGCGGGGAAGAAGCTCCTCAGCTTTGCCTGCATAGAAGCTGGCATTCTCCCGGCCGTTCAGCTCCGCGTTGCGCCTCGCATCCTCGATCGCTTCCTCGATGATCTCAATGCCGCGCACTTCCTTGGCGAAGGGCGCGAGCCACAGTCCTATGGTACCCGTACCGCAGTAGGCATCGACAACGGTCTCTCTTCCGGTAAGAGAGGCAGCTTCTTTCACCGACTCGTAGAGCTTCACGGTCTGCTCCGGATTAAGCTGGAAGAAGGCCCGAGGCGACAGGTCGAACTGCAGCTCGCCCAGTGAGACGCCAAGAGCGGGCTTGCCCCAAAGCAGCTCGGTGCGTTCGCCGAAGATGAGCGGCGAGGTACCGGGGTTGATGTTGACCGAAATCGACGTAATTTCGGGAATGTGCTCCTGCACGAGCCGCACCAGCTCGTCCGAGCGGTCGAACTGCTCCGCCGCCGCGACGAGCGTCAGCTGCAGCTCGCCCGAATGCGGGGCGACGCGCAGCACGATCGTGCGCAGGCCGCCGCGGCTGCCTGTACCGACCGGCACGCCGAGCCGGTCGGCCAGCTGCCGCACCTTGGCGGCGGCAGCGTTAATGCCGGGGTGCTGCACGGCGCACCCCGTAATGTCCACGAGCCGGCGGCTGCCCGGCTCGTACAAGCCAAGGGCAAGCCGCCCGCCGGGGCCCGGGCCGGCTTGCAGCTGCGCCTTGTTGCGGTAGCTCCAAGGCGCTTCCATCCCAAGCACGGGACGCAGGGGCAGCGCGTCCCGGTCGATGCGTGCGTAGCGGGTGAAGGCCTCGCGCACGATCTCCTCCTTCGCCAGCAGCTGGCCTTCATAGGCCATATGCTGGAGCTGGCAGCCGCCGCACGTGTCGTAGACCGGACACGGCGGTGCAATGCGGTGCGGAGATTGCCGCTCAATCTCCGTCAGCCTGGCGACCAGCCGCTTCGGTTCCGCGGCTGTGACGGTGGCTTTGACCACCTCATCCGGCAGAGCGCCGTCGATGAATACGGCCTTGCGCTTGTAGTAGCCGACGCCTTCACCGTTGATGCCAAGCCGCTTGATCGTCACGACCAGCTTGTCCCCGACTTTGACCTCATCCGCCGAAGCGGGAGCCGCTGCACGGCCAGGATGGGCCGGCTTGCTTCCTGCGGTCCTCCGCTTATTATCACTTCCGCCACGGCCCGCCGCCTGGCCTTGTCCACCGGAAGACTGGCGTAGGCTCGTCTGTCCGGCCTTCCCGCGCTGCTCACCGGTCCTTGACTCTGCTGACCGGGCTGTGGCAGGGCTCTTTGCATCCGTTTTCGCGGACTTAGAAGCTTTCGATTTATGTTTAAAGCCATGTTTTGCATTCGGTTTGGAATCCATTATTACGCTCCATTTCGTTGGATCTTCAGGTGCTCTCACTATAGCATAAACCGCATTGTCGCTTCCATTAGCCAGTGGCTTCAGCCTGCCCTTAATACGCCCTCCCTATAAAGCTGATTGTTCGGCCAGGCCTTTGCCCTAAATCTTCAATGGCCTGCCATTCGTTTCCACCTCGATTCAGGACTGCTATAATGAAACTGTTGCTAACTGGACGATAGATTAAGGGAGGGGACAGAAGTGGAGACAGCACAGAAAACGGAGCGGCAGCATCCTGTCGGCGGCTCTGAAGCCGAGGCGATCATTGAGGTGCGGGGGCTTACCAAGCGGTACGGCGGGGATACCGTTGTGAAGGGCATTGATTTTGATGTGAAGCGTGGAGAAATCTTCGGTCTGCTCGGACCGAACGGTGCCGGCAAGACGACTACGATGGAGATGATCGAAGGGCTGCGCCGGCCGGATGACGGCTATGCCCGCGTGGCGGGCTATGACACCAGATCGCAGCTGGCCAAGGTCAAGGAAGTGATCGGCGTACAGCTGCAGGCGACGTCGCTGTTCGACTTGCTGACCGTCCGCGAAATTACCCGCATGTATGCGAGCTTCTACAATACGCCGACCGTGCCTATTGAACCGCTGCTCGAAAGCATGATCCTTGGCGACAAGCTGAATGGGAGGGTCAAGCACCTGTCCGGCGGGCAGAAGCAGCGGCTTGCTATTGCGCTTGCGATCGTTCACAGTCCGCAGGTGGTGTTCCTGGATGAGCCGACGACGGGGCTTGATCCGCAGGCCCGCCGCACGCTGTGGGATATTGTGCTGCGGCTGCGGGATGAAGGCAAGACGATTGTGCTCAGCACTCACTACATGGATGAAGCACGGATCCTTGCCGACCGGATCTGCCTGATGGATCAGGGGAAGATCGTGGCGCTGGACACGCCAGCCAATCTGATCAGCAGCCTGGCATCGGAGAGCGCCATTGAATTCCGTCTGCCTGCCGGAGATCATGCGGCGGGAGCAGACCATCCCTCAGCTGAGAGACTGGCTGAACGGCTGGAAACGATCGACGGCGTGCGCCGGATTGAGTTCCGCAAGGAAAGCTGGGTCTTGTATACGGATGCGCTGCAGCGCTCGCTGACCGGACTGATTGCCTTTGCCGAGCAGGAGGGTCTGGCCTTGACTGACCTGCAGACCCGCACCGCCACACTGGAGGATGTATTCATTCAGATGACAGGAAGGAGCCTGAGAGAAGAATGAAACCGTACATTCAACTGACGCTCGCCCAGCTGCGGCTGTTCGGGCGCAACCGGCAGGTGCTGTTCTGGACGCTGTTCTTTCCCGTCGTCTTCATCTTCATGCTGGGAACCTTCATGGGCAACGGCAGCGGCGGAGCGGTCGAAGGCTACTGGATCGATGAGGACGGCAGCGAACGCTCCGCCCAGGTTCTAGCGGCTCTTGAAGAGCAGAAGGCCGTCTTGAAGCTGGAGCAGGCGAAGGACCGCGAGGCCGCCTTGGAAGAGCTGCGGCATGGCACGAAGCAGGTGCTGATCATCATCCCGGCTGGCTTCGGGGATACCGTGGAAGCCGCTGTAACGGGGCAACACAGCGGCGTCTCTGACAGCCCGGCGGGCAGCCTGACGGTCTACTATGATCAAACGCAGGCATCCAAGTCGATGTCCGCGCTTAATGCCGCAGCTCAGGCCGCTGATGAAGTCAGCAAGGCTGTCGTCGAGTATAGTCCGGTCGTTGCGGTAGAGCCGGTTGGCGTGCAGTCGCTGAACCTCACCTTCCTGGACTTCATCGTTCCGGGCATTGTGGCGATGATGATCATGTCGAACAACTTGAACGGAGTTGCCGGGCAGATCGCATCCTGGCGGGAGCGGGGCATCCTGCGCAGAATGCAGAGCACACCGCTGCGGCCGTCTACCTTCATCGCAGCCCAGATTACAGCGCGGCTGCTGATGAACGGCTCACAGGCGCTCATCGTGCTGCTGCTGGGGATCTTCGTCTTCGGCGCGCAGATGAACGGGAGCTGGCTGCTGCTGCTCGGGTTCGTGCTGCTCGGCACGCTGGCCTTCATGGCGATCGGCTTTATTATCGCGGGGCTGGCGCGAACGCCCGAAAGCGCGGGTCCGATTGCCGGCTTTGTCTCCTTTCCGCTATTATTCCTTGGCGGTATATTCTTCCCGGTCAGCGATATGCCGGCCTTCATGCAGCCTATTGTGAAGGCAATTCCGATCACACACCTGAGCACAGGTCTGCGGCAGGTCATGAACGTGGGAGCGGGAATCGGGGAAGTGTGGGTTGAGGCGCTAGTGCTGGGCGGCTGGCTTGCGGCTGCTTTTATTGCAGCTAGTCTAGTATTTAAATGGGAGTAATCCTAGCCGCCGGCCCTCTATTTGCCGCTGGACAAATGAAAGGGCAGGATGCTAGGATGAGAGGATTGGGATAAATAGGAGAAACTTTGGGGGATGCGCTGACACATGATAACAACAGTCAAGAGAGTAATGGCAACGCTATTCACAGCGGCGGTTGTCGCCCTGCCGGTCCAGGCGGCGGTACCGCAAGCGGCAGCAGCTGCAGCGCAGTCTGTAAGCAGCAAGTCTGACATCACCGTCTATGTTGACGGCAAGAAGCTGGCCTTCAGCCAGGCGCCCGTGCAGAAGAAGGGCACTACGCTGGTTCCTATGCGTCCGGTGTTTAACGCCTTGAAGGCGCAGGTGACATGGGAACAGCAGACGAAGACAATCATTGCGAGCAAAGGAAGAACGACCGTAACACTCCGGGTTGGATCGTCTACTGCCGTGATTAACGGCAAATCCGTTAAGCTCAGTGCTCCGGCGGAAGTGATTGGCGGTTCTGCGATGGTGCCGCTGCGCTTCATAAGCGAAGCATTCGGTGCGGATATTTCGTGGAATGCGAAGACGAGAACGATAACAATAGAGTCGCTGGAATACCAGTATGCAGCTCAGAGAGACAATGAAGCGAATGCGGGGACGGCAAGTCCGGCCAAGCCTGCAGCGAAGCCTCTGACACCGGCGCAGATCGTTGAGCTCAATGATGATAAGGTCGTCATGATCATGACGGATTACGGCCAAGGCAGCGGGGTTGTTATCGGTGATCAATGGATTCTAACGAACTACCATGTCATGCTGGGCGCAACTAAGGGGCAAATCCTGCTGAATGACGGCAGCCAGCTCGACATTCAAGGGGTTGCTGTCTATGACGAATCGGCAGACATGGCGATCATCCGTACGACTGAGCCAATCGGGGTTGAGCCTGTTAAGATTGGCTCCTGGATAAGTTCCCGCAAGGGCGACCGCGTGTATGCCATCGGCAGCCCGCTCGGTATGCAGAACACGATATCCGAAGGATTGATCAGCAATTTTGTCAATAATGGCGGTATTCGCTATCTGCAAATCAGCGTGCCGATCGACCACGGAAGTTCGGGCGGCGCACTGTTCAATGAATACGGCGAGCTAATCGGCATTACTTCATCCGGCATTGAGGACACAGTAGCTGACCTGAACTTTGCTGTATCGATTTTGTATTATCAGTGGCTCGCGGAGGATCTGGAAGAGGTCAAGAAACAGCCGGCCTCCATTGCATTCCTGCCTTCGAAGCTGCCTGCGACGCTTAAGAATGCTTCAACAGAGGATATCGCAGCGCTGCTGAATGAGCAGTACAGCGAGATCATGACAACGCAGGGTTATGCTGATCTTGAGAAGTGGAATGTCTCGCGCGATGCCGAAGGCTGGCTGGTCATTTCCACCGTGATGGACCCGGGCTTCTACATGATCTATGGAGATAAGGCTTCGAATGAACTGCGCCTTTGGGCTCTTAATCTGGGTGCTGAGCTTAAGCGTATGCTGCCAAACGAGAAAATCCAGTTCCTTGTTTATTACGAACAAACTTTCAATGCCAAGCCGCGGGGCTTTGAGACCAGCGAGGTCACCCAGACGCAGAGCGGCAAGTGGCAGGTCAGGTATCCGATCATCGACATGCAAATTCTGGAACGACTTCATATCAAGGTGCGTGACTAGGCGAACAGCAGATTCGCCATACCGGACAGAGCAGGCCCCCAGAGGGCCTGCTCTTCTTTTTTCGCCGGGTATTCGGTACAATGTACGTAACTTGCCTAACAAAAGAGGGACCTAATATGAAAGTGGTACTTGCCACGCTTAACGCAAAATACATTCACACGTCGCTTGCTCTCCGCTGCCTGAAAGCATACAGTGAGCGGGATTTCGATATCGACATCGCAGAATACACGATCAAGGACCCGGTCATGAACATCGTGTCTGACCTGTACGCCCGGAAGCCGAAGGTTGTCGGCTTCTCCTGCTACATCTGGAACATCGAAGAGACCATAACGGTTATTGATATGCTGAGGAAAATCATGCCGGAGACCCGCATCATTCTTGGCGGGCCGGAGGTCAGCTACGATACGGGCTTCTGGATGGAGCGTCTCCCGCAGGTGGATTACATCGTCGTGGGTGAAGGGGAAGAGACCTTCCACCACCTGCTGACCGAAATCGCTGGAAGCGGCAAATATCATATGGTGTTCGGCGCGGCTTACCGCAAGGAGCTTCCAGACGGAACGATGGAAATCCGGATCAATCCGCCAAGGCCGAAGCTTGATCTGGCGACGCTCCCGTCGCCTCACCGTTTTCCCGAGGATGAACCGACGCTGGCGAACCGCGTCGTATACTTTGAGACAAGCCGGGGCTGCCCGTTCAGCTGCCAGTTCTGTCTGTCGAGCATTGAAGTTGGTGTCCGCTACTTCGATATTGAGCGCACCAAAGCGGATATTCTCTATCTGATCGGCAAGGGCGCCAAGCTGATCAAGTTTGTAGACCGCACCTTTAACATTAAGCGAGACTACGCGCTTGAGATGTTCCGCTTCCTGATTGAGAATCACCAGGGCTGCGTCTTTCAGTTTGAGATAACAGCCGATATTATGCGGCCCGAAGTGCTGGATTATCTCGCCGAGCATGCGCCTCCCGGCATATTCCGCTTTGAGATTGGCGTGCAGTCCACCAACGACATCACTAATGAGGCGGTTCAGCGGCGGCAGAACTTTACGAAGCTCACCCGTACCGTGGTCAAGGTGAAGGAGAGCGGTAAGATTGACCAGCATCTGGATTTGATCGCCGGCCTGCCTCACGAGGATTATAATACGTTCCGTAAAACATTCAATGATGTGTTTGCCCTGCGGCCGGAGGAGCTTCAGCTGGGCTTCCTCAAGATGCTGCGCGGAACGGGCATGAGGCTTGATGCCGAAAAGTATGGCTATATTTTTATGGACCGTGCTCCCTATGAAATTCTCGGCAACAACCTGCTGCCGTTCGATGATATCATCCGCATCAAGCGGGTGGAGGATGTGCTGGAGAAGTACTGGAACGCCCACAGGATGGACCATACGCTGCTTCATCTTGTCGAGCAGGTATTTGATTCGCCATTTGACTTCTTTCAGCAGTTCGGGGATTATTGGGAGGAACGGGGCTGGCAGAGAATCGGCCACCAGCTGGAGGATTTATTCGCAAGACTATGGAGCTTTCTGGCGGAGTACAAGGCTTCAGGCTCGGAAGCTGCCTCAAGGCTTGACCTTGATGTCGTGCTCGGACTGATGAAGTACGATTATTTCCTGAACCACAATTACAAGCCGCGCAAGGTCTGGTGGTCCTTCGAGATGGACAAGCAGGAGCAGGCAGGCTGGATGAAGCAGCTTACCGACCATCCGGAGGATGTATCCGGGGATTTTGCTGTAGTCGGACTTGCCGAGCGGGAGCTTCACAAGCATGCCGTTATCGAGCGCCTGCCGTTTGACCTGGAGCACTACTTGCATGCAGGAAAGGTCAGCAAGGATGCGGATACGCTCCTGCTCATGGTATACCGCCAGAAGGAAGGCCGTCCTGCGGCTGTTCCGTACACCATGCGTCTTGAAAGCCAATCCCAACAGCCAATTTGAGAGGAGACAGGAAACCTATGGTTTATCAAGCTGAATCCAATCGTTACGAATCCATGAAATACAACCGCTGCGGCCGCTCCGGCCTGCTGCTGCCCGCGATCTCGCTGGGCCTGTGGCATAATTTCGGCGGTGTAGACACGTTTGAGAACGGCCGTGCGATGCTGCGCCGCGCCTTCGACCTCGGCATCACGCATTTTGACCTTGCCAACAACTACGGCCCGCCGGCCGGTTCCGCTGAGGAAATGTTTGGCGTCATGATGCAGAATGACTTCGCGCCATACCGGGACGAGATGATCATCTCGACCAAGGCAGGCTATTATATGTGGGAAGGTCCTTATGGGGAATGGGGCTCGAAGAAGTATCTTGTGGCGAGTCTCAACCAGAGCCTGAAGCGGATGAAGCTCGATTATGTCGACATCTTCTACCATCACCGTCCGGACCCGAACACGCCAATGGAGGAAACGATTGGCGCTCTCGACTTGATTGTACGCCAGGGCAAGGCGCTGTACGCGGGAATTTCCAACTACAGTGCGGAGCAGGCGGCGGAGGCGATCAAGATTGCGGACCGTCTTGGAACGCCAATCGTCATTCATCAGCCGTCGTACAGCATGTTCAACCGCTGGATCGAGGATGGACTGCAGGACGTGCTGGCTGACAACGGGGTGGGCAGCATCGTGTTCAGCCCGCTTGCCCAGGGACTTCTATCGAACAAGTACCTGAATGGAATCCCGGAAGATTCCCGTGCGGCAAGACCATCGGTCTTCCTGCAGGAGAGCCAGATTACGCCAGAACTCGTGGAGAAGCTCCGCAAGCTTAATGATATTGCATCAAACCGGGGCCAATCGCTCGCACAGCTTGCGCTGGCTTGGGTGCTCCGTGGAGGACGCGTCACCTCGGCGCTTATCGGCGCCAGCCGTGTCAGCCAGATTGAGGACAGTGTAGCTGCCTTGAATAATTTGGAGTTTAGCACAGAAGAGCTTAATGCCATAGAAGAGATCCTGAAGAGCTAGAGCAGCAAGGCTTTAACTGGCTGCTGCTAAGTGAAGCAAGGGCAGTCCCACAAGTCAAAATCGACTTAGGGACTGCCCTCTTTTCATTTATTGTGGTTGATCAACATTTTGCTTCCATAGGCCGAAATTCCTATGCTAGAATAGTAGATAGAGAAACCCTTCCAATAATATAATACGTTGCTATTTCCGTAATCTATTATAATTGTATATTATTCCATTTTGCTGAACAACCGCACCAGGCAGGACCCTAATGCTCCATTCAGCTGCCGACGCTCATTTCTTAATCGCTTTCATAGACTGCTGGTTATCCTGTAGCTCCAAAATTTGGGTTTCCGGTACGTAACGTTTCTTTCCTTACACAGCACGAACAATCGATAATACAGACGGGAAGATGACTATGTTTGATACGAGGAAGATGAACCTCCACTCCAGGAGAATTTTTTATTTTGCTCTGCTGGTTATACTGGGTGCGGCGGGTGAACTGCTGCGGATTCCCATGATCTTTGGGCTCAATATCACCTTCAGCAGTATATTTCTTCTGCTGATTCTTCTCTTATACAATATCCGGACCGCAGTGGCAGGGGCTGCTGTGGTGGCCGTCATCTCCTACTTCTTTGGCGGCAATTCCTCACTCGTCTTCCTGCTGATTGTAGAAGTGGCCGCTGTCGGGCTCCTCCTCAGGAGGAGGCGAAGAAATTTATTTATTCTCGATCTCCAGTACTGGCTGTTTATTGCTGCCCCTATTCTATTCATCCTGTACTTCAGCTTTAATAGGGAACTGAATGCAGCCATCACCATCTATGTCAGTAAATCTGCTGTGAATGGGGCCTTTAATGCCCTGATTGCCAACATACTTCTTGCCTATATTCCGGCCCGGAAGTGGATTAACGAGGGGGTATACAGCCGCAGCCGTGTACCTCTAGGCCAGATCTTATTCCAGCTGACAATGGCGGCATCCATGTTTCCTTTCATCGTATTCATTCTTTCGGGGAGCATCTTCCATACGTCGGATTTGGATCAAAAAGCGCTTCAGCGTTCCGGAGCGATTGCTGCTTATATTGCTGATGAGCTGAACACCTGGCCGCAGCAGGAGCTGCGGGCTCTTCAGCTGGAATCCATAGCGGAGATCGGCAAGCTGCGGGATGTTATGGTAAAGGCTGATAATGAGCCGATGATCTCCATGGGCCTGCTGGATCAGGAACAGGATATACTGGTCGGCAGTCAGAAGAGACTGACGGGTGCAGGGGAAGACTGGAAGCTGGAAGGAATCGTCTACCGGCTTGCGGAGAACTTCTATATTCAATTCCCGGATAACAACCGAACGCCTTTTGTCGTGGATGCTTGGAAGGAAGCCGTGTACATTCATACGTCCAAGCTGCCGGTGACCCCTTTCTCTCTGCAGATACGTGTGCCAATGCAGCTGTATGCGGCTGACCTGATTACGTTATATCTGATTAATTATGTCGGGATCTTGATCTTTGTCATTCTGATGTCATTCTTCAGCATATACACAGGGCGGTATGTGACGGGAGGCCTCCGCAAGCTGGCTGGCATTACCTCGGGTCTGCCTGAGAAGCTTCATAATCATGAGAAGGTTAAGTGGCCCTCCAGCGGGGTGGAGGAAGTGAGTCTGCTCATTAACAACTTTGCGGATATGTCCGAGAATGTAACCAGAATGCTGGATGAATCCGAAAGGCTGTACCAGTCGCTGCGAATCCAGACAGATAAGCTGGCAGTGTCCGAGGCGAAGATGCAGCAGCTTGCTTATCACGATGTCCTTACTGGTCTGCCCAACCGGTTGTGCTTTACCAGCCTGCTCAGTACGCTGATCGCGAACCATGAATCAACGGCATCTGATGGATTGATAGGTGTCCTGTTTATGGATATCGACCGTTTCAAGCAGATTAATGATACGCTCGGCCATGCGGTAGGGGATATGCTCTTGAAGGAGTTTGGCGCCCGGCTTGAAGCCATTCAGCAGGAGCGGAGGCTTATTCATGGAGATATGACAGTCTGCCGTCTCGGGGGAGATGAGTTTGTTATCCTGATGAACGGGACAAGCCGCGTCCTTATGGCCAAGGTAGCCGAGGAAATACTGGAGGCATTTCAGAGAGCTATATTCCTGGGTGAACATGAGCTGTATATTCACACCAGCATTGGCATCAGTGTTTATCCGGATGATGGCGATAGCGGCGATGAGATTGTCAAGAATGCAGATGCAGCCATGTATGCAGCTAAGGGGGCGGGCGGAAGGCGTTACGAATTTTTCTCCGCGAGCATGCAGGCGCGTCTGATTGAGCGGCTGCAGCTGGAGAACAATCTTCACAAGGCGCTTGAACTGGAAGAATTCGAATTGTTCTACCAGCCCCGGGTATGCACAGCAACTGGAGAGCTTCGCGGTGTTGAAGCGCTGATCCGCTGGCGGCAGCCTGAGCTCGGAATTGTGCCGCCGGATAAGTTCATACCGCTTGCCGAAGAGACGGGTGTCATCCATGCGATTGGCGAGTGGGTGCTGCGGACGGCCTGCCGGCAGAACAGGATGTGGCAGCTTGCGGGTTATCCGGAGCTTGTTATGGCAGTCAATTTCTCAGCCCGCCAATTCGAGAATCCGAATCTGCTGCAGCTGTTTACGTCCATTCTGAATGAAACCGGCATGGCAGCCAATCTGCTGGAGATCGAGATTACGGAAGGTTTCCTGATGCAGGACAAGCAGTCTGCTGCGGAAGTGCTGCGGAAGCTTGAAGCAATGGGGGTGCGCATCTCCATTGACGATTTTGGCACGGGTTATTCCTCTTTGTCCCAACTGAAGGATTTGCCGCTGCATGCTGTCAAGATTGACCGCTCATTTATTCAGAATATCGGCTGGGACGAGACAAAATCCTCCATTGTGTCTGCGGTAATCCAGCTGGCGCACGGGATGGGCCTGCGGGTTGTTGCTGAAGGGGTAGAGACCAGCAAGGAATATGAACACCTCTCTTCGATCAACTGCGACGAACTGCAGGGCTATTATTTCAGCAGGCCGCTGCCGCTGTTCGATATGGAGCAGATACTAAGACAACAGCAGCCGCTGCTTGGCGGCAGCCTTAAGGAGGATTTAGTTTGAGACGGACTGGAATAATGGGCTTGGCTGCGGGACTGTTCCTGCTGCTGGCTGCCGGGTGCTCAAGCGAATTATACCGGGGAGAGCGGGTAACGGTGGAATTGCTGAATGGAGCACCAGATCCAGCCGGGGAAATTCAGGATCACAAGCTTCAAGTTTGGAGCTTCTATGACCCAGGCGCTTATAATGATATTTTTACGGCAAGCAGACCGGGGGTTGAAGTTGAAACTACGCTGTTCGAGCATAGTGAGGCGGCAGATGCCTACCTGGAGGCAATGGCGGATGGCACGGCTCCGGACGTCATGATCATTGATGACAGCATGCTGGGTTCTTTCAACACACTTGGGGCACTCGAGAACCTGAATACGCCTCAATTTGGAGAGAAGTTCATTCAAGACCGCATACCTGAGAACTATCATTCGCGGTACCGGATGCTGGGTGATGCCAAGTGGATCGCGCTGCCGCTCGAGCTGCCGGTCGCCGTCACGTTCTACAGGTATGATCTGTTCCAGGAAGCGGGACTGCCCTATGAACCAGATGAGCTGGGGGATTATCTGCAGGATCCGGACAACTGGCTTGAGGCCGCCCGGACCCTGGCCAAGAAGGATATCTACCTCTTCCAGCATGACTGTGAGCCGGCCGATATTATGGGCTGGGGAAACGGGTACGTGAATGATCGTCTTCTGTTTGCCCGCACCGGACCGGAATATGAGACGGCGATTGAGCTATCCCGCGAGATTGCAGAGCAGGGACTCTCTCTTAACATGTCCATGTGGGACAAGAATGGACAGGAGGCCCTCCGCAGCGGGCGGCTGGCGATGTTCTACCTGGGAACGTGGGGGGCGGGGTCGCTTGAGGAATGGGCACCGGAGACCAAGGGCAAGTGGCGTGTCACGAAACTGCCTATGAATATTTATGGTTCAACGGGAGGGGCAATTGCTCTGCTTCCAGGCCGAAGCAATAACAAGGAGCTTGCCTGGGAATATATCAGCGGCATATCCTCAGCGGGCCAGCCAACCAGCTGGGTGAATCGGCATCCGATGCTGGGCGGGCAGGATTTTGAGCATGTCACTGCCGAGGCCATCGCGAACATGAAGACGCAGACGTCATCCCCCTTTGACAAGGCAATCTCTGAGCGGTGGACCTCATTCGTCAAGGATGCGGCCGATTCCAACCGGCCGGTTAAGGACATGCTGCTTGAATTAGAGCAGTCTATTAATGCGCAGTTCGCTTACCAGAGGAAGGTTATACTGGAGACAGCGTCTGATGGGAGATAATCTTGAGCTTAAGCATGAAGAGCGGACGGTCCGGTCGAGAGACCAACAGGATCGCCCGCTCTTTAATTTGTTTCAAATTTACTTTATAGTTGGAACGTGAAAGCTAAGAGCAGATACATAATCAGGCTGGATGGGGGTGAGCCGGGTGAACCGATTGTACCTATACGCCTGCCATGAGGAAGAGGCGGAGCTGTTTGCAATGGAGGCACGGCAGCTGTTCGGCGGCACAAGGGTACCGGTCCGAGAAGGTTCAGGCTATCTGGTAAGCCAGCAGCTTGTTGATCCGGAGAGAAGCCCCTACTTGAAAGGAAGACTGGATATTGCAGAGGAAGCAGACAGTCTGGAGCGGCTGCTCGATTCTCTAAGCGAGCGGGCACCGATTGAAGAGCCGTACAAGGCTGTGTTTATCCGCACCGATGATGATTTGGATTATGATACAAGACTGAAGACAGAACGGCTCATCGGTGCGCAGCTTAGGGGGAATGCGGATCTGCGCAAGCCTGTGCGGCTGATCGGGGCTGCCAGGGTATCAGGACGCTGGCTGCTGGGTGAGTATACAGCTTCCCGGACTGACTGGATGAAGCATAACAGCAAGCCGCAATCCTATTCGACGGCTCTGCCGGTCCGTGCAGCAAGGGCGCTCGTTAATATTGCGGTACCGCGGCCGGAGGGCTTGCGTGTGGTTGATCCATGCTGTGGAATCGGGACCGTGCTGCTTGAAGCGATGGCGATAGGTGTGGATATAGAGGGATATGATCTTAATCCGCTAGCCGTTCGGGGTGCCCGGGCCAATCTGGCATATTTCGGGTACCCAGACCGTGTAAAAGCAGCGGATATGCGCGGCATACAGAACCGGTACGATGCCGCGATCCTCGATTTGCCATATAATAAATGCTCTGTTCTGCCGGACGATACGCTTGCAGAGATGCTGTCAGCGCTGCGCCGAATAACAGAGGGCACAGCGGTAATTGTCTCGATAGATGATATTTCGGAAGCGGTAGCCCTTGCAGGCTTTATCGTGGAGGACAGCTGCAAACTGCGGAAAGGCCGGTTTGCAAGACGAATTTACAGGTGCCGGTAGCTGCAAGAGAGATATAGGGGATAAGGAAGGGAGAATAATTCCGTGCTGAAACTAAGTATTCTGGATCAGTCACGTGTCCGCAGGGGTATGAAGGCACGTCAGGCACTCGTGGAAACAGTCAGCCTTGCCCGGGAAGCGGATAAGCTGGGCTTCACACGGTTCTGGGTTTCCGAGCATCATGACACGCCGGGTTTGGTTGGCTCGGCACCGGAGGTGCTGATCGCCGCGATTGCCGCTCAGACTGCTTCCATACGTGTGGGCTCTGGCGGCGTGCTGATTTCTCACTACAGTCCGTACAAGATAGCAGAAACCTTCCGGGTTCTGGAAGGCTTGTATCCCGGAAGAATTGATCTTGGTATTGGACGGGCTCCCGGAGGCATGCCGCTGGCCAGTATGGCACTGCGTTATGGCAAGCCAGCCAATAGTGAAGACCGCTATCTGGAGTCGCTGCATGATCTTGGCGGTTTTCTTGGGGCAGGATTCCCGGAGGACCATCGTTATCATGGTCTGCTCACAACCCCGCTTGTTGACACCTCGCCGGATGTATGGCTGCTCGGTTCGACGGGACACAGCGCCAGGAGGGCGGCGGAGCTGGGAGCCCGTTTCTCGTTTGCGCATTTCATCAACGGGGACGGCGGCCAGGATGTTGTCCGCAGCTACCGGGAGAATTACCGGTCTGGGGCACTCGGCTCTGAAGCACAGGCGGGGGTATGCGTCATGGTCGTATGTGCGGAAACCGATGAGCTGGCTGAACAGATGGCGCTGCCGCTTGATGTCGGTCTGCTGCTGCTTGAGAAGCTTGGGAGCAGGACGCCATTTCCGACGGCGGAGGAAGCGGCTGCTTACAAGCCGGATGACTTTGACCGCCAGCGAATGGCTGATAACCGCAAGCGCATGATTGTGGGCGGACCGGCGAAGGTAAAGCAGAGACTGCTTGATTTTGCCGCAGACTATGGAGTAGACGAGCTGATGGTTACATTGGCGCTGGACAGCTATGAAGCCAACCTGCAGGCTTGCCGGCTTCTGGCCAGGGAGTTTGGATTGCCGGGTGCGGCTGCATTTACCGGATAATAGGAGATATTATGACACGGCGGATCCAGCCAAGGGTCCGTTGTTTTTGTTTTATCGACACATTTTTCCTTCGCGGGGTCATAAAAAGGTGCAGGAATGGGAATATTTATGGAGTGTCTTCGAGTGTGCAACGCTGCAGGTAAGAGAGATACCGCGGCTGGTCGAAGACACTCCAAGGAGTGTCTTCGAGTGTGCAACGCTGCAGGTAAGAGAGATACCGCGGCTGGTCGAAGACACTCCAAGGAGTGTGTAACGTTACACACGCTCCACTATTCCTTACTACCCCGGGAGGACTCATGATTCTAAACACCGAGCAACTCGAGCAGAAGGCGCGTGAGCTCGCTCTTACGCATTCTCCCACTCGCGGCTCCAAACGAGCAGTGAAAGAGTTACTGCAGACATTTAATGGGGATGTTGAAGGGTTACGGATATTCGTACGTTATTTGCAGCGTACCCATTCAGCCGAAATACAGCCGGCGGAAGAGTGGCTGCTGGATCACGCTGACTTTATAGAAGAACAGGCTATCGGAATCAGGCAGGAGATCGTCAAGAGCGAGATGCACAGGCTTCCGGTCGTGGGAGATAAGGCCGAGCTGCGTGCCTATGCGGTATGCAGGCATTATTTTGAACATACCGATGGCGTACTGGACTTCGATACTTTTACCTCCTATACAAATGCATACCAGGAAGTGGCTGTACTGGCAATTGCGGAAGTTTGGGCCCTGCCCCTGCTGATCAAAATTTCGCTGATCCGCAGGCTTGCGGCGCAGATGCAGGAGGTCAGGCAGCGTAGGGAAGCCGGACGCCATGTTGACCGCCTGCTGGCCCCGCTGGAAGGAAGCAGAC
This sequence comes from Paenibacillus sambharensis, assembly GCF_003233845.1. Lineage (GTDB taxonomy): Bacteria > Bacillota > Bacilli > Paenibacillales > Paenibacillaceae > Paenibacillus_I > Paenibacillus_I sambharensis. Next base: position 196,178 of record NZ_QKRB01000051.1, on the reverse strand, counting down.
CTGACCCGGCGGCGCTGAGAGAAGCGCTGGACCGTTCGGGAGCCGCGATACCGTTATCCGGGCCTGTTATTGTACATTTGGTACAGAGGCTTGGGGAATGGGCTGACCATGCAGGCGAAATCAAGGATTGGCTGACCTGCCGCCTGGAGAATGGTACCGAAAGTCTGGAGCAGATCATTACCTACGAGCACCGCTTGCAGGCCTCCTATCAGGTGACGGCAGGAAACTGTATTCAGTCGGTGCGTAAAACCGTCAGGCTTGAGTGGACTCCCACCTTTGAGAGACTGTGCTATGCAGACCGCACGATGCGAAAGGAAACGACGGGTATCTACGCGCGTCTGGATGCCTCGAGCCGCAGTGTCCTTCTCGAGCGGATCGAGACGCTGTCCCGGCGTCTCGGCGTCCCGGAGAGTCTGGTGGCCGAGAGGGCGATAAAGCTTGCGGATCATCATGCATCTGCGGCTCCGGATCCTGATGGTTCAGGCTCAAGGGAGGATGAAGCTGCCGGCAATCAGGCGGGAGGACCAGCAGAGCTTGGGGCGACAGACCATGTCCGTGACCATGTGACGCCGCGTCCGTCTTTTGCCGCCTACTTTCTTCTTGATCCGGCCGGTGTACGGTCTCTCTGGAAGGAACTCCAAACCTGTGCCAAGCCAAGGAACAGCAAGCGGGCAGCAGTCCGCCGGCACCGGGGCCTTGCGTACTTTGGCACGCTTGCCGTCTTCTTCCTGGCGGTTTTTGCACTGACAGTCTGGGCTGCGGGCATGGAGAATACTCTGCTGCCGGCTGTGTGGTGGTGGATACCGCTCCTGGTGCTGCTGGCTTTCCCGGCGAGCGAGTGGGCCGTTCAGACGGTCCACTTTGCTATCTGCGGCGTTACGCAATCCCGGCCGCTTCTGCGTCTTGATTATGCGTCTGGCGTCCCGGAGGATGCCGCGACCGTGGTTGTCATTCCAGTCATCTGGTCGCAACCCGAACAGGTACGTGATATGGCTGAAAGGCTCGAACTGCATTATCTGGCTAACCGGGACCCTAACATTCACTATGCCCTTCTGGGTGATTACAAGGATGCAGATGCAGAACAGACTGATCTCGATTCTGTCATGAACGAGACGGCCCGCTCCAGTATTGAGGCCCTCAACCGCTCCTACGGCGAGGCAGGAACTACCTTCCATGTCCTGCAGCGCAGACGGATATGGAATGAGTCGGAGGGCAAGTGGATGGGCTGGGAACGGAAGCGCGGCAAGCTGGTTGAATTTGCGGACCTGCTTAGAGGAGCAGAGGACACCAGCTACTTCTTCCATGTGGGCGATCTGTCTAAGCTGGAAAAAGTAAAATATATAATTACTCTGGATGCGGATACCCAGCTGCCAATTGGAACGGCGCAGCGGATGATCGGGACCATTCACCTGCCCTACAACCGTCCGCGTCTCAACCCGGCCGGGACCAGGGTAATCGAGGGCTACGGTGTGCTTCAGCCGAGGATTGGCATGAGTCACGAGTCGGCTATGCGCTCGCGCTTCTCAAGGATGTGGTCCGGAGAGCCGGGTATTGATCCCTACTCCTTCGCTGTTTCGGATCCATACCATGATGCGATGGAGCAGGGGATTTTTACCGGTAAGGGGATCTTTGATGTTGAGGTGTTCCGTCAGGTTCTTGGAAAGCGAATTCCGGATAACCGGGTGCTCAGCCATGATTTGCTGGAAGGCGGTTTTATGCGTGCCGGATTGCTGCCGGATATAGAGCTTGTGGACAGCCATCCCCCAACCTACTATGCGTACCAGCAAAGACTGCACCGCTGGGTCCGCGGGGACTGGCAGCTGCTGCCCTGGCTGGGCTCAAGCTACCGTGACCGCAGCGGCAAGCGGATGCCGGTTGATTTAACCCTGCTAACCAGGTGGCAGATGCTGGATAACCTTAGGAGGAGCCTGCTTCAGCCGGCCCTGTACGGCCTGCTGCTGCTGGCGATGCTGATCCCCGCAGCTACCGGCTTGGCTCTGTTGAGCATCGTACTGCTGACACTGGCGATCCCGGCGATCCGTTCACTGCTGTCTGTTGGGAGACTTCTCAGGCGTCCGCGAACTTTCGGGGCAGCTGCTTCGCAAGCGGCGCTTGGCCTATTCACGCTGCCTTATCAGACCGTGCTTATGCTGAACGCGATTGCCAAGACACTGTACCGTCTAGTCTTCTCCAAGCGCAGGCTGCTTGAATGGGTAAGCTCAGCGGAAGTGGAGCGCCGGTCTACCCGCATGATCGCCGGGCTGGCAGGCGGTCTGCTGCTGACAGCCGTCCTTGCGGCCGCAGCATTATGGAGCGCTTCTTCGCTACAGCTGGCAGCGGGCCTGCTGCTTGCCATCCTATGGGCTTCAGCTCCGCTTATAACGAGATGGCTGGACCAGCCTGTTGTGGCTCGTGCCGAGCAGCTTACTGCAAGTGAACGGGAAGAACTGACGCAGCTTGCGAGGCAAATCTGGAACTTCTATGAGGATTACGCAGGCGAGCAGGATAACTGGCTGCCGCCTGATAATGTACAGATTGACCCGCCAGTAGGCGTTGCCCACCGGACCTCGCCGACGAACATCGGCCTGCTGCTCACTGTTACGGTAACCGCCCGGGACTTCGGCTTCATTGATACACCGGGTATGATTGAGCGGCTCGAGCGGACAGTTGGAACGATGGAGCGCATGGAAAAATGGAACGGTCACTTATATAACTGGTATGACACAGAGACACTCCGCCCTCTGCCGCCCGTGTATGTATCCACGGTTGATTCGGGCAATCTGGTCGGCTATCTGCTCGCCGTCAAGGAAGGCTTGGCTGAGTGGCTTAGACGCGACTATGAAGCCGGGGAGGAGCATGAGCAGGGCAGACGTCCCGCAGAGCCAAAACGGGAGCATGGAAAACAGAAGAATGTGGCAGCCGCGAGTACATCCATAACCCCTAAGCTCAGGCCGGTAACGATTGATCTGGAGCTGGCAGAGGAACTGACGGAAGGCATGGATAACAGTGGTATTGAAGCCTCCGCAGAGCTGGGCATGAAACATAAGGGCGGCGCGGCAGCCGGGACTGCCAGGCGCAAGGGCCGCAGCGAATGGGAGGAGCGCGGCCGGGCACTGATCGAGCGGCTGGAGAAGCTTGCGGCCGGTACCGATTTTGCTCCGTTATTCGACCATGACACCAAGCTGTTCAGCCTCGGCTACCATGTAGGGCTTGAGCAGAAGGAACAGATTGTATATGACCTGCTTGCCTCAGAGGCGAGGCAGGCCAGCTTTATAGCCATTGCTATGGGGCAGGTTCCGGCTTCCCACTGGTTCAAGCTCGGGCGGGCAATGACGAAGCTCGGCAAGCATGCCACCCTAGTCTCCTGGACAGGCACCATGTTTGAGTATCTGATGCCGCCGCTCATTATGAAGACGTACAGCGGAACGCTGTGGGATGAGACGTACCGCGGAGCGGTGGAGCGGCAGGCGGCCTACGCCAGGATGCGCGGAGTTCCGATGGGAATCTCGGAATCGGGTTACTATGCTTTTGACTATCAGATGAATTATCAGTACAGGGCGTTCGGTGTGCCAGGGCTTGGCTTCAAGCGTGGCCTGGAGCAGGATCTTGTGCTGGCTCCCTATGCAACTATTATGGCGCTTCCGTATGCGACCCGGACCGCACTCGAGCAGCTGAAGGGTATGGAGGCGCTTGGTGCGCGGGGCGAGTACGGCTATTATGAAGCGGTGGATTGTACGGCCGAACGGATGCCAAAGAACCGGACAAGCGTTGTTATCCGCAGCTTCATGGCACATCACCAGGGCATGGCGCTGGTTACGCTCGGGAATCTGCTGCTCCCGGATACCATGGTCGACCGCTTTCATGCAGATAAGCGCATACGGGCAGTCGAACTGCTGCTTCAAGAGCGTGTACCGGAGAAGCCGGCACTTGCGCTTCATGGCGCATCCGCCTCCAGACGGAGCACGGAAGCGGACATGGCGGCTCATGCGCCGCAGCGGGAGTTTACAACTCCCCATACCCCGGTGCCGGAAGTATGCGTGCTGTCGAACGGCGTATTCACCTCCGTGCTTAATACGGCGGGGAGCGGCTATCTGCGGCGTGAGGGCCTGGCGCTGACACGCTGGCGTGAGGATCCGATGGCTGACCCGTGGGGCAGCTATATGTTTATCCGCGACGTTGAGAGCGAAGCGGTCTGGGGTCCGACGTACCAGCCTGTAAGGCAGGAGCCGCAGGTGTACCGTGCCCAGTTCTCGCTCGAGAAGGCGAAGTTTATCCGTCAGGACGGCAGTATCGGAACAGTCCTGGAGGTATGCGTGTCACCGGAGTTTAACGCCGAGATCCGCAAGCTTACGCTTACGAACGAGGGCAGCTCGGCCCGTGTGCTCGAGGTAACGACTTATATGGAGGTGTCCCTCTCGGCACCTGCGGCAGACGACGCCCACCCGGCATTCAGCAAGCTCTTCGTGCAGACGGAGTACGATGAAGGACATGAAGCCCTGCTCGCCAAACGGCGTCCCCGCAATGAGCATGAGAAGCCGGTATGGGCCGTGCATGCACTGGCGCCATGCTGTGATACCCTGGGTCCGGTGGAATATGAGACCGACCGTGCCTGCTTCATCGGCAGGGGCTGCGGGCTGGAAGAGCCGCAGTCCATCCGCGCGAAGCTCTCTGGCACAACAGGTGCAGTCATTGACCCGGCTTTTGTAATGAGACGGCGTCTGACGATCGGACCGGGAGAAAGTGTGCAGCTTGTAGCGATTACCGGCATGGCTGACTCCAGGGAAGAGGCACTGGAGCTTCCAGGGCGCCTATGCTCCGAGCAGCAGGTGGAGCGCACGCTGCAGCTGGCCTGGACGAGAAGCCAGATCGAGCTTCGCCACCTCCACATGAAAGCTCAGGACGCGGCGCTTTATCAAGGGCTTGCAGGAAGGATAATTTACACGCCGCCAATGCGGGAGGAGCGTGCGGAACGTGTGGCAGCGAACACGATGGGCCAGACGGGACTATGGCCGATGGGCATTTCAGGCGATCTTCCGATTGCGCTGCTGCTCATCCGGGATGATTCGGGCTTGTCCTTCGCTGCTCAGATTATCCGCGGACATGAGTATTTGCGCCGCAAAGGTGTATTCTTCGACCTCGTTGTCCTAAATGAATCACCGGGCGGCTACCAGCAGGATATTCAGGATGCGATTCGCCGGACCGTGGAGCAGACGAAGGATCACAGCCAGGCTGGGCGCCAAGGCGGCGTCTACCCGGTTAACAGCGACCAGATCAGCGAAGCGGAACATACCCTGCTCTACACGGCCGCCCGCTGCATCCTGCGTGCGGACGGCAGAAGCCTGCGGGCTCAGCTTAAGGCGGTGGAAGGCCGGATGCCGGAGACGCTGCCCCTGCTCGCGCAGGCTGAGGCGGTGGAGCACGCTGAAGGGGCTGTGGCTTTACCCGACCTGCAGAGCGAGACTATTCTCTGGAACGGCTGGGGCGGGTTTACGCCGGATGGGAAGGAATACAGGATCGGTATTCAGGCAGGGCGGCATCTGCCTGCGCCTTGGTCCAATATTATGGCTAACCCGCAGTTTGGCTGCATGGTGACCGAGCTTGGGACGGGCTATACCTGGTTCCGCAACAGCCGCGAGTTCAAGCTGACGCCATGGTCCAATGATCCCGTACTGGATCCGGCAGGTGAAGCCTGCTACATCCGGGATGAGAGCACGGGCCAATACTGGTCGCCTGCTCCAAGTCCGGCAGGAGGCAGGTTTACCTATACTGCGGCTCATGGTCATGGTTACACCCGCTTCGAATCAGAGGCGTTCGGCATTGCGCAAACCTTGAACATCTGTGTGGATGAGCGGGATCCGGTCAAAATCATGGAGCTTACCCTTCGCAATACGACGGGGGCCCATAAGCAGCTGTCCGTGACATATTACGCGGAATGGGTGCTCGGGGTCAGACGCGAGCTGAATGCCTCCTATATTACGACGGCTTATGACCGGGATACGGAGAGCCTGATGGCCCGCAACGTATTTCAGGAGACATTCCGTGAAGAGACTGCGTTTCTTCATATTCATGCGGACCATTCAGGTCCTGAAGAGCGCAGCGTACCTGTATTTACCTGCTCCCGCGAAGAATTCATCGGCCGCAACGGCTCCATGGCGAACCCGCAGGCTATGCGTAAGCGGACGCTCTCCGGACGGACCGGACCGATGGCGGACAGCTGCGGAGCGCTTCAGCTCAGCGTTGCCCTGCCGCCGCAGACCGAGAGCAAAGTTTACATTGTGCTGGGCTGCGGAAGGACCGCCGCGGAAGCGGCAGAGCTGGCGCGAAAGTATGGAGTGCCAGAGGCTGGAGCCGATGCTTACAACCGCTCGCAGCAGTATTGGGCGAACGCACTGGGGCAGCTTCAGGTTGATACGCCAAGCCGGGAGATGAATATGCTGCTGAACGGCTGGCTGCTGTATCAGGCGCTGGCTTGCCGGATGTGGGCAAGATCGGCATTTTACCAGGCTGGGGGTGCGTACGGTTACCGGGATCAGCTGCAGGATTCGCTTGCGATGCTCCATACCCGCCCGGACCTGACACGTACGCAGATCGTGCTGCATGCACGCCACCAGTACCTGGAAGGAGATGTTCAGCATTGGTGGCATGCCGAGACCGAGCGAGGAATCAGGACCAAATATTCGGATGACCTGCTCTGGCTTCCTTACAGTGCGGCCCGTTATATTGAACACACTGGAGATGCTACCGTACTGGATGAGGTGCAGCCTTATCTTACAAGCAGCGAGCTTACGGAGGAAGAGCACGAGCGTTATGAGCCGACGGTCACCTCTGATGAGAGCGGAACGGTGTATGAGCACTGCCTGCGTGCCATTGACCGGGCATACAGGCTCGGGGAGCATGGACTGCCGCTGATGGGAATCGGGGATTGGAATGACGGCATGAACAGTGTAGGCGATGAAGGCCGGGGTGAGAGTGTGTGGCTCGGGTGGTTCCTTGTCACTGTGCTGAACATGTTCGCTCCCCATTGTGAAGCCAGAGGCGACGTGGAGCGTGCGAAGGATCTCAGGAGCCGCGCTGAAGCGTTGTCCAAGGCGCTTAACGAGCATGCCTGGGACGGCGAGTGGTTCCGCAGAGCCTACACCGACCACGGCGACTGGCTGGGAACGAACAGCGCCCATGAGTGCCGGATTGATGCCATTGCGCAGTCCTGGTCGGTTATATCACACGGTGCGCCGCGTGAGCGCAGTATAAGGGCGATGCAGTCGTTTGACCGCGAGCTCGTCGACCGGGGGCATGATGTGGCGATGCTGCTGACGCCTGCCTTTGACAAGACAGAGCCTACGCCGGGTTATATTCAAGGTTATCCGCCGGGCATCCGGGAGAATGGAGGCCAATATACACACGGTGTGATCTGGAGCATTGTGGCATGGGCTATGCTGGGTGACGGCGACAAGGCGTTCGAGCTGTTCAATCTGATGAACCCGGTTAACCATACCGCTTCCCAGGGAGATATCCGGACATATGTTGGCGAGCCTTACGTAATGGCAGCGGATGTATATATGTCCGATCCGTACAAGGGAAGGGCCGGCTGGACCTGGTACACAGGCGCGTCAGGCTGGATGTACCAGGCGGGGGTCGAGTGGATACTCGGTATCCGCCGGGCTGCGGACCGTCTCTATATCCGTCCGAATATTCCGCGCAGCTGGCCCGGTTTTACAGCGGATTACCGTTTTGGCGAAACGCTTTACAGCATCCATGTTGTCAACGGCGATGCTGCCAGTGAAGAACGCAAGGCCACAGGCACAGGGACATTCGCAAAAAGGGATGAACACGGCGCCTACATTGAGCTCTCTGATGACGGGCAGCAGCATGAGGTTACGGTCGTGCTCGGGGGTCATGCGTAAAGCGTGCAAATAAGCGACAATTCAGATACAAGCCGCTCGGCCGGAAGGGCAGACAGCCTAGACCGGTTGAGCGGCTTGTTTTTGTCAGGGGGAAGTAAAATCTGCGGAGCCGTGGTTGCCTGGTTTGCCCTCTTCCACAGCCGTGTAAATTACGTAGAGAATAATTTTGTGCCGGGGAAGAGTGGAACGGGAGCAGGCGAATCTTGTACAATGACTGCACCAAGGGTTCGAGGCATACAGCAGGTCGCTCCATGAAACCGGCCTTTCCGCAGAATGAGAATCCCGCTGTTTGCCGCATACTAACCACTATTAACCATAACGAGGCTGTTGCGGCCGGGGTAAACACTAGCCCTCAGGTGCGGACAAGGGACGGAAGGAGATGCAGATGACAAAGGAGCAGACGGACCATTTGGACATTTATTTGCTCGCGGGTGTGGCCACAAGGCCGGGCTTTTTTACCGACTGTCAGCAGATCCTGGATGGCCTGTGCCGAAGCAGCTGGGAAGAGGTGCGGATTCAGGTCGTGTATCCCTACGGGGACTATACAAGAAGCCTGCTTCGTCAAATTCATGAGGTGCGCCGGGATCTGTTCCGCCGCAGCAAGCTGCGGCGTCCTGGCGGCGGACAGGCTGCCGCAGAGCCTGTCCGTCAAACCTCTGCAGGCCGGTCCGTGCTGCTGATTGGTCACAGCGGCGGCGGGGTAGCTGCCTACCACGCGGGTAAAATGCTGCTGGAGGAAGGGATTGTCAGCGACTGCCGGATGGTTCAAGTTGGAGCGCCCAAGGTAAGAATAGATCCGGCGCTCAGGGACAAGGTTAGTTATTTCTACGCCGTGGACAGCAGCGGAAGGATCAATGATCCGGTAACGCGTATTGGCAGCTGGGGCGGCTTCCGTACCGGCAGGTACGGTGTTCCGGTATGGGATGCATTTAGGTACGCTCCCGGGCATATCGGCTCCATACAGGTAGTCGGCGGGCATGCGGATTATTTTCGCGCCCGGCCGCCGTTTATCAAGGACCAGGTATCCAATTTGCAGCGGACGCTCGGCAGCGTATGGGAGTGGATGCAGGATTTTGCCCGCAGCCCCGATTATTCATCTTGATAGTGGTTTAATCGTGAACTAAATGAGGGGAGAGGTGAGACCATGATTAATATTTATCCGGAAGCTTCAAGATTCCGCACGGATCTGGATTGGCTGACGAGCCGGGCAAGCTTCTCATTCGGGGAGCATTATGATCCGGACAACACAGCATTCGGTCCGCTCCGAGTTTTCAATGACGATATCATTGGAGCAGGCCGCGGCTTTGGCGGTCATCCGCATCGGGAGATGGAGATTGTATCGGTTGTTCTGAGAGGACAGCTGAAGCATGAGGACAGCACAGGACGCAAGGCGGTAACCGGGTTCGGCGGTGTACAGCGGATGAGCGCAGGGACGGGAATTATCCATTCGGAGGCGAACCCGGCGGATGAGGAATGCCACATTCTGCAGATCTGGATGACGCCAAGCGAGAGCGGGCTTGAGCCCTCCTACGAGACCTCCTCCTTTGACCCGGAAGCTCTGAAGAACAGGCTGCTGCCTATAGTGGCGCGCGGTGGAGGGGAAGGAATAGCGGATATTCATCAGGATCTGACGATGTACTTGTCCAGGCTGGATGCCGGTAAATTGGTTGAATTCCGTCAGGATGCCGGACGTCGTGTGTACCTCTTTGTCATAGAAGGCGAGCTGTCCGTTAACGGGTCAGCCCTTCAGCGCGGAGATGCGGCGAGAATAACAGAAGAGCCAGAACTTAACCTTGAAGCGGCAGGAGAGGAAGCGTTCTTCATGCTGATCGATTTGCCCTAGAAGCGTATGGCGGGGATTATTAATTTGAGGCTGGGGAGGGGAAGCTGTTGACAGAACAACCGAGACACAGACTGCTGGTCAAGCATGTTACAGGCCGTGTGCTCCTTGATACTGGCAAGACAGGCGAGAGCTTCACCATTCATGACGGGAACGGAGATACCCGTCTTGGGGAAGGTGAGGGCAGCTGGAAGATACGGGTGACCGGTGTACCGACTGCAGTTGCGACCGAAATAATCCGGCTCCGGGATGAACTGAATCTGTTTCATTTCATTGAGCAGCCGGATGCAGAGCCGCCAGTCCGCAAATGGTGGATGTACGGCAAGCGCCGGCATCCGGAGATCATGGAGAATGCCAGTGCGGCAGAGCTGCAGATCACCGTTGATGCCCGCGCAGCCTATTCGAATGATGCGGTATAGCTTATGTCAATTTCAAGGGCAGGAGCCTGTGTTAAGGCTGCTGTAGTTTAAAGTACGGGGAGGGGGCGGGCTGCTCTCTCCTTTTCGTCATGCTGCTTCTAGGCGAGAGAGGCGGACTTGCGCTTTCTTCGCTCCAGCTCCTTTATTTCGCGGGTGAATAAACCATCCTCCATTTTTTCTGCGATTTCACACAGCCTCTCGATGTCCAGGAATGAATATTTGCGTGTTCCGCCGGCTGTCCGCTCGGGAAATATCAGCTTCCTTTCCTCGTAGTAACGGATTTTTCTCTCCGATAAGCCTGTTAGCTCACTGACCAAACCGATTGTCATTACCTTTTTCTCTTTGTAAGACATCTGTTTCCTCCTTTGTGAACACGGCCGCGATGAAATAACTTGTATATTTCAATTTATTTTACTCTATATTTGCTTATTTCAATGGAGATGAAAATAGTCCTGTAAGATTATCTTACAGTAAAACTTTGTCGCAGGGTCTAATTACATAAACTGTGTCAGGAAATATAACACAAAAGACCACGAACGGATTTTCAGATGCTAAGCTGGTTTCGAGAACGACGCTGATGAACGAGGCGAAGGAGGAAACCAATGTCTGATCATCAAATGGGAGCCCAGCTATCACGAAGGCAGTTTTTAATTCAGGTTGCCAAAGCTGGCGGAGCGGTCGCTATGTACAGTGCGATGGGAAGTCTGGGTTTGCTCGGCAGTCCTGCGGGGGCGGCGGCTGTACTGCCACCTCCCGCTGAGCTGGAGATGACGAAGCGTGGCGGCAGGAAAATTGTTATTCTGGGTGCCGGTATAGCGGGCATGACGGCAGCTTATGAAATGGCGAAGATCGGCTACGATTGTGTGATCTTAGAAGCCCGTTCCCGGCCGGGAGGCCGCAACTGGACGATCCGCAGAGGCGATACGGTAACAGAAGTCGGCGGAGCCAAGCAGACCGCCCGTTTTGATGAAGGTGAGTATTTTAACCCGGGACCCGCGCGTATTCCGCAGCACCACATCACGATGGACTACTGCAAGGAGCTCGGCGTGGCGCTTGAGGTGTTCGGCAATGTGAATGAAGCGGCCTACTATTACAGCGAAAATGCAGGTCCTCTCTCCGGCAGGAAGATACCGAAGCGTGCGGCAAAGGCTGATATGCGCGGCTTTACAAGCGAGCTGCTCGCCAAGGCGATCAACAAGAATGCATTGGATCTGCCGCTTAGCCAGAATGACAAGGAGAAGCTCCTCATCTATCTGCAGCGCGAGGGCGACCTGAATGCGGATCTCTTCTACAAGGGCTCCGGCCGCAGGGGGTACAAGGTGCTGCCTGGCGGGGGTGAAACGCCCGGTGAACAGGAGGACCCTTACAACATCAGTGCGATTATCCAGTCGGGCTTCGGGAACAGCTTCAGCTCGGAATATTCCCTGGATCAGCAGATGATGATGTTCCAGCCTGTAGGCGGAATGGATCAGATTGGCAGAGCGCTCGCCAAGAAGGTCGGCAGCGTGATCCGCTATCAGGCGGTTGTGCAGCAGATCAAGCAGAACGGGAGCGGCGTCACCGTGTCCTACAAGGATGCAGCCGGCGCTGTGCAGGAGGTGGAGGGCGAGTACTGTATCTGCACCATCCCGCTGAGTGTGCTGAAGGACATTCCGGCCGATTTCAGCAAGGAGATGGCTGCGGCAATCGCCAAGGTTCACTATGCGGAAACGGGGAAAATCGGCTTCCAGTTCCGGAGGCGGTTCTGGGAAGAGGACGAGAATATATTCAGCGGCATGACGACCACCAATATGGACATCAATCAGATTTGGTATCCGTCAAGCGGCTATCTCGGACGGAAGGGCATCGTGGTCGGCTACTACAATTTTGGCGAACAGGCCGTTAAGCTCGGTGACATGACGCTCGCCGGCCGGGAGGAATATGCGCTCAAGCAGGGGGCCAAGATTCATCACCAGTTCTACAAGGAGTTCGAGACTTCCTTCTCAATTGCCTGGCATAAGACGCCGTACAACCTGGGCGGATGGGCGAGCTATTCCTCGGAGGACCGGAAGACGATTTATCCGACACTGAACAAGCCGGACGGCCGTATCTATCTGGCTGGAGAGCATATGAGCTATCTGACCGGCTGGATGGCAGGGGCCTTCGAATCAGCCCGGCTTGTCGTGAATCATATTCATGAGCGAGTGATGACGCAGTAATCAGCAATTATACCTGAATGACCTACATACTGGAATCAGGAGTGTGACGCTATGAGAATGGTAAAAAAAGGGCTGCTGCTAGCCCTGCTGGCGGCATCCGTGAGCTTGGCAGGTTTAACGGCATATGGTGCCAGTCCGCTTACACCGAACAAATATCCGGAAGAGCCGATCGATGAGCCGGAGTTCTACGGAAGTCCGACCTCGTCCATTGCGTCAGGCGTTTCCGTTCCGGAGGGTATGGCTTACCTCTGGACCAGCGGAACCGTGCCCCCGCAGCTGAAAGCGGACGGTAAGACGATTCATGAACGCTATGGCGATACAAAGACGCAGGCAATGGGGATTTTGAAGCGGATTGAAGCTGATCTGAAGGAGAAGGGGCTTACCCTTTCCGATGTCGTTTATCTGCGTGTCTATCTGGTGGCGGACCCGGAGAAGGAAGATAAGGTCGATTATCAAGGCTGGTTCGATGCCTATGCGGAGTTCTTCAATACGGATAGCAATCCGGTGAAGACGGCCCGCTCGACCGTAGCGGTGGCGGGATTGGTCCATTCCGATTGGCTGATCGAGATCGAAGCAGTTGCCGTATATCCAAAGCCCGCCAAATAACAGAACATCGACGAGAGGAGGAGCCAGCATGCTGCAGAGTATCGGCATACCCGGCTTGATCTTAATTCTGGTTATTGCGCTCGTCATCTTCGGGCCATCCAAGCTGCCTGAGATCGGACGCGCGTTTGGAAGGACGCTCAGCGAATTCAAGCGTTCCACGAAGGAGCTGGTGCAGGAGGAAGAACCAGAGCTGCGGGAAACACGGAGCGGTCTCGCCGTTGTGGAAGTGAAGCAGGAGAAGCCTGCTGCACTGAAGGGCTGAGCAGGGAATTAGAGAGGGATGTGCGGCTGCTGCCGTCTGCATCCCTCTTCAGCATGGGAGAGTGATAGAAGATGGACACGATGAATGTGATCGGGCATCTCGGTGAGCTTCGCAAGCGGATTATGGTGACGATGTTTGCTTTTGTCGGTGCGCTGGCAGCTGCGCTGTGCTGTGTGCAGCAGATTTACGGGTGGCTGACGCAGCATCTGGATATGAGGCTTGCCCTGCTTGGCCCGAGCGATATTTTGTGGGTGTACATGATGATTAGCGCCGTTATCGCCGCCGCCGTTACCACTCCTGTGTTTGCGTACCAGCTGTGGAGGTTCGTAAAGCCGGCACTGAGCGCTGAAGAGCACCGGGCCGCTTTTCACATGATCCCGGCTGTATCCCTGCTGTTCATTGGCGGCATTAACTTCGGCTATTTCATCGTATTTCCGGTCGTCTCTTCGTTCCTGCTCGGATTGTCAGCGGGGCAGTTTCAGACCCTGTATACAGCAGAAAAGTACTTTCGGTTCATGGTCAATCTGACGCTACCATTCGGGCTGCTGTTCGAAATGCCTGCCGTTGTGATTTTCCTTACCAGGCTTGGGATTCTGAATCCCGAGAGACTCGCCAAAGCCAGAAAAACAGCTTACTTCGCGCTGGTCGTAACAGCCGTTACCGTAACACCGCCCGACATTGTCTCCGATGTGCTGGTGATCATTCCACTGCTGCTGCTGTACGAATGCAGTGTGAGCCTGTCACGGATCGTATACCGGAAGCGGCTGCGCAGAATGGCAGAGGAGGAACAGCGTGCGGGCACTGCCTTGTCGGGTCTTTAGTGTGCTGATGAGACGTTCATTCACCTCAACAACAGCGGCAGAGCTAAGACTCCTCCAGTCTTCGCTCTGCCGCTATTTAATGATGCTAAGGTTGCTGAAGAGTATGCGCCTAATAACCTTGGGCATAGCGCAAGAACATGAGGCAGCTGTCCGCGCTTAATAACCTTGGCTGTAGTCCAAGAACATGAGGCATAGACCTGCCTAATAACCTTGGCTGTAGCCCAAGAACATGAGGCATAGACCTGCCTAATAACCTTGGCTGTAGCCCAAGAACATGAGGCATAGACCTGCCTAATAACCTTGGCTATAGCCCAAGAACATGAGGCGGCTGTCCGCGACTAATAACCTTGGGTAGCCCAAGAACATTAGGCATAGATCTGCCTAATAACCTTGGCTATACCCCACCAAGTTCCTCAGCTGTTCCCCGGCGAGGTAGCGGCGGAGGTTGTCGAGGAACAGGGCCACGACACGCTCCTTGTAGTGCTCTGTGGCGCCGGCATTATGCGGCGTCAGAATAATGTTGTCGAGCTTCCATAGCGGATGGCCGGCAGGAAGCGGCTCCTCCTCGAATACATCAAGGCCCGCTCCCGCAATGCCGCCTGACTGCAGCACGCTGACCAGCGCCTCGGTTTTCACGGTAGCGCCGCGGCCTACGTTGATGAAATAGCTGGTCGGCTTCATCAGACGAAACCGCCCTTCGTCGAACAGGTGACGGGTTTCAGCTGTCAGCGGCAGAATATTAATGACGTAATCGCTCTCTGGCAGAATATCATCGAGCCGGTCCTCCGTTACGACACGGTCAAAACCGGGAGCGCTCCTGCCGCTGCGGCGGACGCCGATCATCCGCATGCCGAAGGCCTTTGCGAGGAAGGCGACCTCGCGGCCAATAGCGCCTGCGCCTATGACGGCAGCTGTTTTGCCGTGCATTTCGGGCAGGCTGCCTGTTTTCTCCCATGCGGCACCTGCCTGTGCGCGAATGGAACGGTGCAGGCCGCGCGTCAGGCCAAGCATCATGGCAAGCACCGTCTCCGACATCGGCTCGGGATGGACGCCGCTGGCATTGGTGACGAGAACGCCGCGGCTGCCGAAGTCCTGCAGCGGGAGCTTGTCCACGCCAGCGGACCACGTCTGGACCCAGCGCAGCGCAGCTCCTGACTCCAGACATTCGCGCGCAGCGTCTGCATTCCAGCCGCAGATAATTTCGGCCTCCCTGTAGCAGGCCGGGTCAATTTCCCCTGTTCGTCCGAAGGTAAGGCTCCAGCCTGGTGCCAGCCGCCGAACCTCCTCCTGCTGCTCCGGCGTAAAGCCGTGCAGGCATACGATTTTACCCATCTTATCCCTCCCGAGTCAGTAGTTGTATGATCTTGTTATCTATTATACAGGAGCCGGGACGAGGTTGACGAATCGGTCTGCGCAGCAACCCTGGCATACTGAAATGATAATTAAGCAGCTTTATTTGTTATAGTGTGCTGTAGTATAATAGGGGAACGGGATGTATAGAGAGACGCGGCAGGAAAATACTAATCAGTAGTGGAAGGGATGGAGACCCGATGACTGTACAGCTGGATACGCCGTTTTCTTATAAGAGCCTGGAGTTGAAAAATCGTGTTGTCATGCCGCCGATGTGCCAATATGCGGTGGAGAAAAAAGACGGCACGCCCACAGAGTGGCATTATGTGCATTATGTGTCACGGGCAGTCGGCGGCACCGGTCTGATGATTATTGAAATGACGAATGTTGAGCCGGACGGCCGCATTACCGACAACTGCCTTGGCCTCTGGTCTGATGAACAGGTACCGGCGTATAAACGCATCATTGATGAATCCAAGAAGTACGGTACCAGGGTTGCGATCCAGATCGCGCATGCCGGCCGGAAGGCGCAGGATGCGCCGCAGCCGGTTGCGCCCTCGGCCATTGCTTATGACGATACCTTCAAGACTCCCCGTGAACTGACGACGGACGAAGTGAAGGCGATGGTCGGTAAATTTGCGGATGCGGCACGGCGGGCGGTCGAGGCTGGCGTGGATACAATTGAGCTGCACGGGGCACACGGTTACCTGATCCATCAATTCCATTCGCCATATACGAACCAGCGCACGGATGAGTACGGTCAGGACAAAGCCCGCTTTGGCGTTGAGATCATTCAGGCTGTAAAGCGTGTCATGCCGGAAGGGATGCCGCTCATCATGCGGATCTCGGCTGTCGAGTATGTTGATGGCGGCTATGATCTGGATTATGCACTGGAGCTTGGCCGCCGGTACAAGGAAGCGGGCGTTGATATCTTCGATATCTCTACAGGCGGAGAAGGCGCCCCGGGTGCCCGCAAGCCGGCTAATACACCTGGCTTCCAGGTTCCTTACGCGAAGGCGTTCAAGGATAAGCTGGGTGTTCCGGTCATTGCGGTTGGCCTGCTTGAGGACCCGCAGCTGGCGGCGCAGACGCTCGGAAGCGGAGAGGCAGATATGATTGGCGTTGCACGGGGAATGCTGCGCAATCCGTACTGGGCGCTGGCAGCCATCAAGGAAACGACAGGCCGTTATTTGGAGGCCGCTCCCAAGCCATATGACCGTGCTTACTAAAAATGGGTGCGGCTTGTCTGCAAACATGGTAAACTACAGTTAAGATATGTGGAAAGCAGGGGATTCCATGACGGAAGAACAGCATAATGGATCAAACGCCGGGGAGCAGGAGTCGAAGGAGCCAAGAAAAGTCTCGCTGGCTGAAGCCGTAAAAGCAAAGCTGGAACAGAAGAAACAGGCTCAGGCGAATGCAGGCGGACGGCAGAAGCAGTCCCATCAAGGCGGCGGCGGTCTCAAGATGAAGAGCCAGAATACGAAGAAAATTAATAATCAGCGCAAGCGCATGGGCGTGTAAACACTCCTCTTGCGTGACTGCAGCGACTTAAGCAGGCTCCCCGTTAAAGGGGCAGCCTGTTTTTATACAGCTGAACAGGATATTTCTAACAGCTGAACTATGCCCATAAGCGTATAATAGGAAGATCACTCTATGCCGCAGGTGCGGACATTAAGGAAGCAGGGAGGAATAGGAATGGCCAATACACATACGTATACCCGAAAAGAGGAGATCGCCAATGCGATTACGCATGGGATCGGTGCGGCTCTAAGTGTAGCGGCGCTGGTCGTGCTAATCGTATTCGCATCACTTAAGGGGACAGCGCTCCATGTCGTCAGCTTCTCGATTTATGGAACGGCGATGCTGATGCTGTACGTTGCTTCGACACTCGTGCACAGCTTCCCGGAGGGCAGGGTTAAGAAGGTTCTGGAGGTTATGGATCACTCCTGCATATACCTGTTCATTGCAGGTTCTTATACGCCGATTCTGTTTCATATTGTGCAGGGGGCGCTTGGCTGGGCTTTGTTCGGGGTCGTATGGGGGGTGGCGGTGGCTGGCGTTGTATTCAAATCCTTCTTCGCTTCCAAGTTTCTGTTCACCTCAACGATTCTGTATATTGCCATGGGATGGATTATCGTGTTCGCCTGGGGGCCGCTCGTAGAGCATCTGGCGCCTAACGGATTTTATCTGCTGGTGGGCGGGGGGCTGCTGTATACGGTGGGAACCGTCTTCTATATGTGGCGGAGCTTTCCCTATCATCATGCGGTATGGCACATGTTCGTGCTGACCGGCTCCATCCTTCATTTCTTTGCGATTTTGTTTTATGTACTGCCATAACCATGTAAGATAATAAATACTGCTCTTAAGCCGCCAGCCCAACAGGGATGGCGGTTTTTTAACATATAGGAAAATATAAATTTATTGGGGTCATCGGCGAAGACTCTAATGTTGTGTTTTGCCAGGCTAAGTGTATGGAGAACAATATCCTTGAACTAATCCTGTTTGATAAAAATGGGCATTGGGATGCCTTCATAAGGGGGTATGGCAAGAAGATCCGGCCTGTCGTAATCCGGGAAGTGGAGAAGCTCCGTAAATGCGGGATCCACGGAATGGAGTTAAGCTGAAGGGATGCGAAGGATGCCATGAGATGAACGTATTCGATTTCGGTGTAAAGGACAATTTTGCTCAATGTGTTGCTGTAGGGAGCGGGCGCTAAAGCAATCCTCGTGGACTTCTTCCGGTTTGGCATAATTCAAACCCAACGGAACTCAGCAACCTTATTCAAAGGAATCTTGGTCGTTTCAGCGGGTAACGGAACTCAGCGCTGTTATTCAATCAATTTCAAGGGGATCTTTAAGGATAAGGGGACATTAAAGCCTCTGAGTTCCGTAACATTTTATAAATGACTCTAATTCAATGGATAACGCTTCTCAGTTCCGTAAAGACCTGCCTGCCTACATTAAGTTGGTATGTATCATATCGCTTATTTCCTTCCGCTACCAAATGCGGCCCCTCCACCAAACCCTGCAGCAATTGACGAGCGTAACGTTCGGTTCACCTTGAGTAAAATAGAAATGCCGCCCTGATACATAAAAATATCCAAACGGCATGTGTTTCATGTCCGTTAGCTTGTCTGTAGTCTGCTAATTGGTTGACATCAACGGTTTAGTGACCTAAGGGCTGTTACAAGGATGAAAAAATCCCATGCTTGATGCAGTTCAGGGATTCTTTTTTTTAATTGAACATTTTCAAGTTTCTGGTATGATTGTAATATCGGATTCGACAATTTGCTACACAATTAGACAATTATCTTGGGGGAGTTTCTCATCAAGCTCAGTACGCTGTTATTTGATATATTGAATGATTTGTGTATATTCACCGCGCTTCTGCTTGTCTTGAATATACTCTTCCAGAGGTTCTGCCTGACAAGGCTGCGGCCGGTTAAGCTCCGGATCAAGTACGGACTGGCACAGGGAGGAGTAGGAACGCTGCTCATGATGTCGGGGTTTGAGCTGGGCCCCAATTTTGTACTGGACCTGCGGTACCTGTGTATAGCTGCAGCGGCTAGATTTTGGGGCTGGCAGGCCAGCCTGACAGCGGCACTTGTTATTGCGGTTAGCAGATGGCTGCTGTTTGGCGTGCATGTGCCGGCAGCTGTCAGTGCTCTGCTGATGGGGGCAGCTTGCGGCTTGATTGCGACGTTTGTAAAGCCGGGCTGGAAGCAGTGGGCCTGCATGAATGTGTTCTGTATTGTCATCACAAGCAGCATTATCGGCCTGATGTTCGATGGGGGAAAGATGCCCGAGGTGCTTGCGAGCTTCTTACTGGCGGGTATCACTGCAGGCCTGGTTACCCATTTGCTGCTGAGCTTCACGGAGAAATCCGGGCAGCTGCAGCTGCAGCTTAAGGAGTCAACAGATAAATACGAGTCGCTAGTGAACAATGTGAGGGCCATTATTTTTCAGACGGATGCGGAGGGCAGGTGGGTCTTCCTGAATGAGGAGTGGACCCGTGTGACAGGCAGAGCGGTGGAGGAGTCGCTTGGAGAGCGCTATGATGCCAAGCTCCATCCCAGTGATAAGGTACTGAGCCAGCATTATTTTGAGCCGCTGTACAAGCGGGAAATCGATTACTGCCATCAGGAGATGAGGTATCAGGGCAATGATGGAGAACAGCTGTGGATTGAGGTTCATGGCCGCGCCATCATCGACAAGAACGGACATTTCTTAGGCACATTCGGTACGATAAGCGATATTACCAAGCGCAAGCAGGCAGAACAGTCGCTGATCGAAAGCGAGGAGCGTTACCGGCTGCTTGTCGAGACGTCTCCGGAGGCGATCTGCGTGTTCAGCATGGAGGAAACGATCGTCTTCTACAACGAAGCCTGTGCCCGCCTGCTCGGCTATCAGGACGCAGACCTGATGAAAGAGAGTATTTATACATTCGTCCCCAGAGAGCAGGTCGAATTAATCAGGAAGGGGGTACAGCGGGTCTTCGCGGAGCCGAGGCATATTGTGGGAGTTGAATTCATGTGCAGGCGCAGGGATGGTTCAATGCTGGCGCTTGAAACCTCGGCCGCTTATGTCAAATTTAACGGCTTGCCCTCCATACAGGTTATATTCAGGGACAATACCGAGCGCAAGCAGCTTCATGATTCGCTGATGCAGGCCAAGGCCCGCTCGGATGAAGCCAGTCAGGCCAAGAGTGATTTTCTGGCTGCAATGAATCATGAGCTGCGTACGCCTCTTAACGGGGTGCTGGGCTTTGCCCAGCTGCTGAAGATGGGAGTCGCCAAGCTTCCGGATTCTGACCGTCTGGTTCAGGATGCGGACAAGATTATTACCGCTGGAAATCATCTGTTGACGCTGATCAATGACATTCTGGATTTGTCCAGTATAGAGGCTGGGAAAATGAGAGTCCGTCACATTCCTGTGGGGCTGGGCGGCCTGCTCGAGGACTGTGTGCAGGTCATGCAGCCGCTTGCCGGGGAACGCGGAATTACCATCATGAATGAACTTGGCAGTCTCGAAGCGATCGTTCTGGCCGATCCGGTCAGGCTTCGGCAGGTCATGTTCAATCTCCTCTCCAATGCCATCAAGTACAACCGGACGAATGGTACGGTTACGCTTTCCGGCCACTCGGCGGACGGGATCTTCCGGCTGTCGGTCAGCGACACGGGAACGGGTATACCGCCAAATAAGGCGGAGCGGATATTCGAGCCTTTCTACCGGGCACACGCTTCGCCGGAGGTTGAGGGGACAGGGATCGGGTTGACGCTGACCAAGCGCCTGCTGGCATTGATGGACGGGAATATAACAGTGGAGAGTGATGGCCACAGCGGCAGTGTATTTAATGTGGAGCTGCAGCAGATAGCCTGACAGCAGTGAAGGGAGTTTACAGCATGAGCACGTTACAGGTTGTAATCGCGGAGGATAACAGCAACGCAAGGGACATCTTGACCCGTTTCCTGGAGACCTTCGAGCAGGTGGAGATCATTGGAGCGGCTTCGGATGGCGAACAGCTGGTGAGGCTTGTTCTGCAGAAGCGGCCGCATCTGGTGCTGGCCGATATCAATATGCCGGGTATGAGCGGTCTGGAGGCTGTGCGTGAGTGCTTGCGGCTGCTGCCGGAGCTGCTCGTAGTCTTCGTAACAGCATATGACCAGTATGCAGTTGAAGCGTTTGAAATCCACGCCTTTGATTATATCGTGAAGCCTGTTCAGTTCGTCAGACTGGCCCAGGTTATCGAACGGGCAAAACGCGTCGTACAGACGCTGCCGGCTTCCCCGCCGCAGGTGCAGTCCGTGCCGGCGGAGCAGGAAGCTAAGATCATGATCCAGTCCTCCAGGGCAATCCACTTCGTCCCGCTGGAGGATATCTTGTTCATTGAGAAGATGGGGCGCAAGACGGTCGTGCACACGCGGGCGGCAACCTTTGAAACCTATGAATCGCTGGCCTCAGTTATGAAGAAGCTTGGACCGGGCTTTGTCCAGTCGCATCGCGCCTACATCATCCACTTGCGGCATGTCCTCACCATCAAGCCGAGCGGAGACAGCGTGATCGTGCAGTTTTATGATTATGAGCCGACAGCCTTTGCATCCCGGGACAAATTGAACGAAATCATGGATCGGCTGGTCTCCTCCTATTAGCGCCCGCTGCATGGCATTGCATGAGGCTGGAGCCTGATGGAATGAAAACCGGGTTTGCTGCTATAAAAGACCGCGGTTCCTGTCGCCAACGGGCTGGAATTGACTCGACGCTTTTCCCCGCTTTTGTTAATCTTTACAGTAATCAGACAACTGTAGAGGCCTTAAGGAGTGAGGGAAATGAACAGCTGCGCAGTAGAAGGTTGTGGCAAGACGGTTAAGGCAAAGGGATTATGCGCCATGCATCATCAACGTCTCAGACGGCATGGTGACCCGATGTTCAGCAAAACCCTGATGGAGAGAAAAGCATGCCAAAAGAACGGCTGCGGCGAGCCGGTG
This sequence comes from Paenibacillus sambharensis, assembly GCF_003233845.1. Lineage (GTDB taxonomy): Bacteria > Bacillota > Bacilli > Paenibacillales > Paenibacillaceae > Paenibacillus_I > Paenibacillus_I sambharensis. The sequence goes on along the minus strand of NZ_QKRB01000051.1, from coordinate 174,294 downwards.
CTGGCCAGAGGATTTTGCCGCAAGCATTATTATTTCCAGCGCAGGACGGGCCAGCTGGCGCCTCTTGCCGAGCCGCAGATTCATTCCTATAATTAATCAGATGCAGGATAAATAATGAACAGGGGAGCCGCCGGCTCCCCTGTTTTTTGTTCGATTGCCTTAATATTCAGCCCATCGTGCAGCTTAGCGGTACAGCCTTCTGGCGACAACGGCCTCGAAGATTCGCCAGGGCAGGAGTGCCTTGCCGAGCAGGGTGGGTTTGACGCCGGGGCCGATAGGATAACGAAGCTTGGGGTGCTTAAGCGATGTGATCTGTACAATCTGCCTGGCGGCTTCAGCTGCTTCAGGCGCAGCTTCAGCTGACCGCTTCACATAAGCCATAACCTGTTCGAACTGCTCGCGGTAGGCAGAATGCGGTGGAGCGGAAGCGCTCGCCATGCCTTTGGACCATATTCCGGTCTGGTAGGCGCCCGCTTCCAGGAGCACGACATGGATGCCGAAGGGGCGGAGCTCATGCCGCAGCGATTCACTTAGTCCCTCCAGGGCGAATTTGGAAGCGGCGTAGGGGCCGAAGCCCGGAAAGCCGATCCGGCCGCTGATGCTTCCCACATTCAGAATCTTCCCGCTGCCGCGTGCCCGCATTCCGGGCAGAACAGCCTGCGTTACGGCGGCAACAGCGACCACGTTCGTCTCCAGCTGCTCGCGCCACAGAACCGGCGGAACATCCTCCAGGAAGCCGCCGACTGCATGGCCAGCATTATTGACGAGCAGCTCAATCCCTTCGCCAAGCCATTCCTCGGCCCGGCTTACCGCTTCCATAATTTGTTCCTGGCTCGTTACATCCATGCGCAGGCAGCGGATGAACCGGCCGGCGTCCACACCGGCAGTGTGAGCGGCTTCCGTCAAGATCCGGGAGGCATCCGGATTCCGCATGCAGGCAGCTACCCGCGTGCCTGCAGCGGCGAGCTGAATGACGGTCTGCATGCCAATGCCGCCGGAGGCTCCGGTTACGAGGGCCGTGGAGGGGATGAACCGCTGCCTGCCCATTATGAATCCTCCCGTCCGCTCTGCCTGGATCTGAACTTGCGGTACATGGCCAGACTTTCCTTCAGGTACTCTTCTTCATCCTCAGTCAGACGTTCCATCAGGATCGAATTGCCGCTGCCAGCACCGGAATGCTGTTCGTACAAGCTGCGTCCGAGCAGGTCATCCACGGTCACACCAAACCAGTCGGCCAGCTTGACCAGGGTTTCAAGATCAGGCTCATTAATATTATTCTCATATTGTGAAATGGTTGATTTGGCCGCATTTAGATAAGCGGCCACCTGCTCTTGCGTCATTTTACGCGCTTTCCTGAGCTCACGCAGCCTGTCTCCAATCATCGCTTCTCCATCCCGTCCGTCCGATTTTGAGTCTATTGTACACGGAAAATGAACTTTAGATGGGTTTTTTGCTCCGAAATTCATGAAACGTGATAAAAGGCTTGATTAATTAGCAAATATTCCCTATAATGTCCATAGTAGTTCATGTTTCATGAACAATGGAGTGTGGGAGAGATGAATCACCGGCTGAAGCAGGCGCGCAAAGCGCTGGGATATACGCAGTCCGATTTGGCAGCAATGCTGGGCTACAGGTCGAAGAGCGGTTATGCCATGATTGAGAATGGGCGCAATAATCCGCCTCTCCACATCGCACTGAAGCTATCCGGCATCCTGGGCAGCGATGTTCACACGTTGTTTACGGACTTGTACGATATACCTGAGAGGAAAGGGGGATTATCATGATTTTGTATCAGACTGTTCCGCTCTGGATGCTGATGATCGCTGTCGCCGTACTGGCCGGTATCATTGCCTTGAACAGCTGGGTCGTCAAGCGCAAGGCTGCCAAGCGGGATATTCACAAGTAGCCTAGCCGGGCACGGGGCAGAACCCGGGCAGTGAACCGCAGACTGCCTTCACAGCACCGGGCTCTTCGCCCGCAAGCGACTGGAAGTAGCTGTCGAGGATATGGTTGGCGGAGATGGAGCCGTTATTGAAAGACAGCTTGCGTCCGCCTTTGACGTGAACATAGTAGTACAGCTTCTGGGAGCGCGGCAGTGTGTAGAGGAAAGGCGGCACATGCGGTACCACATCCCTGGGGTTATATACGCGGTGCATATGTGTGATGGTGCGGTTAAACATACGGGCGAAGGCAGGGTCCCCTGTTCGCGGGGCTCCGAAGGTATAGATGACCGGCGGCCTGCCGGAGGTTTGTCCCGCGATATCCGGAGCGGCCAAGACAGCCAGCGCACCGCCCAGGCTGTGCCCGGTAACGTACAGCTGTCTGCCGTCCATTAGCGGAGCGAGACTTTTCTTGAGCTGCTCCCGCATGGACATGTAGATAGCCGTAAAGCCGGCATGTGTCAATCCTCCGTCCCGGACGGGGCGGTATCTGACCTGTTTGGCGTCAAGATCCGCAATCCAGTCGGATACTGTTATCGTTCCCCGGAATGCCACAATGACTTTGTCGGCAGACTCAAGCACGAATCCGAAGCATCCTTCCAGATCCCCGTAAGTCTTTCCCTTAATAGCCGCTGCAAGCGTAAATCCATCCGGCATGAGAAAAGTCCCGTCCGCGTTCGTAAACTGAACATACGTCTGACCACAAACTGCAGCGAGGAGAAGGGCTGTCTGTCCGCTCCAGCTGCCATAGTCCGTCATCTTCATCCCCAGCCTTTCCTGTTCGCCCCTCCCGGGCGAATGTCCTGCAGTATTGTATGCCGGGTTGGATGATGGTGACTAGGCACCAGCGGAAACGGCCAAAGACCGCCTTTTCATCTGCCTTGATTGGACAGCGGCCTACAGCTCCTCCAGCAAATCGGATGGAAGCAGGGAAGCAGCCGAGCGGCGCCGGGCAGCAGCGCGGTCGCCCGCTACACCATGCAGATAAACGCCAAGCGCTGCCGCAGACGCTGCATCCTTGCCAGCAGCCAGATAAGTGCCAATCATACCGGAGAGCACATCACCCATACCGCCTGTGGCCATGCCCGGATTGCCGGTTGAATTAATGTAGATCCGGCCGTCTGGACAAGCGATGACGGTTCGCGCTCCCTTGAGGACTACGGTGATGCCGTGCTGGCGCGCATAATCCCCGGCCGACTTGATCCGGTCTTGCTGAACCTGAGAAGTGCCTGTTCCGGCAAGCCGTCCCATTTCGCCCGGATGAGGCGTGATAACGATTGGACCGGAACGCTCGGGCCAAGTCACGCTGTCACCGGCAGCAAACCAGTTCAGCGCATCGGCATCAAGCAGAACGGGCAGCTCCTCTGGCAGCTCCCGCCACAGACGTTCCAGCCACGAAGCCCCATCACCGCCAGGGGCAGCTCCAAGTCCCGGTCCTATAACCAAGGCGTTCCGGTCTGCTGCAAGGCTGGCGAGCGCCTCGGGTTCCACATGACTCCAATCCCCGCTGTCACTGTCATCAAGCGGCATGAGCATCAGCTCGGGGCGAACTCCTGTCAGGGGACCGGCTAAGCTGCCGGGCACAGCCCATGTGACTAGTCCAGCACCGGCCCTGAGCGCGGCAGTAGCGCTCAGCAGACCGGCGCCGCTCATGGCCCTGCTGCCTGCCGCAATGAGAACATGGCCATAAGTGCCTTTATGGGTATCCTCTTGCCTGGACAGATGGGGATCAACGCCCAGGCACTGGCGCAGCATATCTTCATTTAAGTAACGAACGTTGATATCCCCCTGCTGAGCCAGGACGGCGGGGATTCCAATGGGGACGGCTTGGCTCTCGCCAGCATATCCGGCTCCAGGGAACTGCACCAGGCCCCGCTTGAGGAAGGCGAACGAAACGGTTGCTGCAGCGCGAATACAGGGATCGTAGACTTGTCCGGTATCCGCATCAAGTCCGCTTGGTATGTCGGCTGCAACGATTGGCAGCCCGCTTGCATTCGCTGCACGGATTAGCGCAGCATAGGGCTCCCGGGGAGCGCCGCCTGTCCCTGTGCCAAGCAGGGCATCCACGATGCAGCAGGCCCCTGACCAATCCGGCTCACTGCCTTCAGAGAAAATCCGCTCGGCGATGCCGAGGCGGCAAATAATAGTACGCTGCAGGGCGGCATCACCAACCATGCGATCCGGTGATTCGGCATACCAGACCTCAATCTGCCACCCGAGCTCATTCAGATGCCGGGCAGCTACCAGACCATCGCCCCCGTTGTTTCCTTTTCCGGCCAGGATGACTATGCGTTTAGAGGTATCTATGCCATGACGGGCTGCATAGGAGGCCACCGTGTCTGCCAGGGCCTTCCCCGCATTTTCCATCAGGACAACAGAGGGTATTCCCAAAGTTCCAATCGCCTCGGCGTCAAGTCTGCGCATCTCAGCTGCGGTAACAATATACATTCCGATCAGCTCCTTTGATTTGGTGAATGAACTGGCAAGAGCAAAAGCAGCAATATTTATGCCACACCCGTGCATGGAACGGCAACAAGTAAACGTATACAATGGAAGAAATGCCGTGTTAGGGTCAACTTCCTCAGAAACGCTTCTACATATTTTGTAACACGATGGGAAAATTGACTCGGTATGCACTTATTTTACCGAAACTGCGGTACAGCTGAAACGCCGCCGCGGACAAAAAAAGGAGAGATTTGCTGTGACGATTGTGAAATTTCCCGACCATTTCATCTGGGGTGCTGCTACTGCCGCTTTTCAGGTAGAGGGCGCTTATAAGGAAGACGGCAGGGGGATGTCCATCTGGGACACGTTCTCCAGAACCCCTGGCAAGGTTTTCGAAGGAGATAACGGGGATGTCGCATGCGACATGTATCATCTGTATCCGGAAGATATCAAACGGATGGCCGATATGGGCATCCGTTCCTACCGCTTCTCAGTGGCATGGCCGCGCATTATTCCCGACGGCTCCGGAGCGGTTAATGAGAAGGGGCTGGCCTTCTATCATAACCTGGTGGATGAGCTGCATAAGCACGGCATTGAGCCGATGCTCACCTTGTACCACTGGGATCTGCCGCAGGCGCTGCAGGACCGCGGGGGCTGGCTGAATCGGGAGACGATTGACCATTTTGTCCGCTATGCGGAAACGGTGTTCAACTCGCTTCGCGGCAAGGTCCGGTTCTGGGCAACCTTTAATGAGCCATGGTGTATCTCGTTCCTGTCGCACTACATCGGCGCACATGCGCCGGGTATGACGGAGCTGCAGGCTGGTGTCGATGTGGCTCATCATGTCCTTGTTGCGCATGGCAGAACAGTTCAATTGTTCCGGAAGCTCGGCATTGAAGGACAGATTGGAATCGCACCGAATACGGAATGGCAGGAGCCATACAGCGATAAGGAAGAAGATATTGAAGCGGCATACAGGCGTTCCGGTTATCTGAATGAATGGTTCCTTCGCCCGGTTATGACCGGCAAGTACCCGGAGAAGCTGGTGGAGTGGTTCCGCGGCAAGGGAGCGGAGCTTAAGATCGAGGAAGGAGATATGGAGCTGATCGGCTCCAAGATTGATTTTCTCGGCATTAACTACTATACGGGCGGCGTAGGCCGTTATAATCCGGACAGCGGTGACTTGTTCGATTATGAAGAGGTTCCGATGGGCTGGGACAAAACGGATATCGGCTGGAATATCTACCCGCAGGGCCTCTACAATGTCCTGACTTATATCAAGAGAGAATTTGGCGATATCGCGATTTACATCACGGAGAACGGTGCCTGCTATAACGATGGACCGTCTGCGGATGGTAAAGTTCATGACACCGGCAGGGTGGAGTATCTGCGGAAGCATGTGCTGCAGGTTCACCGTGCGATCGAATCGGGTGTTAATGTCAAGGGCTACTACTGCTGGTCATTGATGGACAACTTCGAGTGGGCTTATGGCTATTCAATGCGCTTCGGGCTTATCTATGTCGACTATGAGACCCAGGAACGGATTCCTAAGGATAGCTACCGGTGGTATCGCAAGCTCGCCCAGCTGAACTGGCTGGAAGTTTAGCCGATGACGCTGCGAATTGGTATTGCAGGGACAGGCTGGTTTGCGAAGATGCATGCGGACCTGCTTGAGACGAAGGAGGACGTGCAGGTTGCCGGCTTCAGTGGAACCACGTTGGCAAAAGCGGAGGCGGCTGCGCGGCCCTACCGCCATGCGACAGGCTACAGCAGCCTGACAGCGATGCTGGACGGCTGCAAACCGGATGCCGTCTACATCTGTGTTCCCCCGTTCGCCCATGGCGAGCTTGAGAGCGAGCTTGTCGCCCGGCGCATTCCATTCCTGGTGGAGAAGCCGCTTGGCACAGGGGCCGAGGAACCGCGCAGGATTGAAGCAGCTGTAAGAGAAGCCGGCCTGCTGACCTCTGTCGGTTATCATTTTCGGTATATGGACGCCGCTTCCAGGGCCCGTGATCTTCTTAAGGAACGGACGCCGGGCATGGCGCTGGGATATTGGAATGGCGGGATGCCGGGGGTGGGATGGTGGCGCAGGCAGGAAGGTTCCGGCGGGCAGTTTGTCGAGCAGACCACGCATATTGTCGATCTTCTCCGCTATCTGCTTGGTGAGGTTACGGAGGTGTATGCGGCTTATGCTCAGGCTGCCATGCACCAGCTTCACGAAGGTGTAACCGTGCCTGATGTCGGTACCGTGACAATGAAGCTGGCCTCCGGGCTGGTTGCGACCGTCTCCAACACCTGCATGCTGCCGATTGATCATATGACCGGCCTGCATATTTATACCAGCAGCGGTGTAATGGAGCTCAGTCATCATTCGCTCAGGGATCTGGAGGCAGGCCGGACGACGGAATACCGCAATCTCTCCAACCCTTACGAGCGGGAAACTGAAGCCTTCCTGCACGCGGTAAGGACAGGAGACAGGTCGATGATCCTCTCTGATTATTCCGATGCGCTGCTCACGCAGGAAGTGACGGCTGCAGCTAATGAATCAGCTCGTACAGGCCAGCCCGTGGCTCTTCATTTATAATAAATAGGAGGCTACCCGAAGCGGCATTTGGTTTGCGCAACAGCCGCCTGGCATGACAAAAGGCTGTTCCCGACGTCTTTAAGACGGAAGGAACAGCCTTTTGCTCGTTTGCTCTAGTCAGCAGATGCTTCACAGCTCTCGTTATAATGAGCTTCTGCGGCCAAAGATAAGCGAGATAACAAACAGGATCAAGAAGATAAAGAAGAGTACTTTAGCAACAGAAGCTGCTGCGTCCACAATCCCGCCAAAACCAAAGATCGCTGCCACTATGGCAATGACAAAGAATATCGCTGCCCATTTTAGCATGGTCAACACCTTCCTCATATTAGGTTTGGGGCTGTCGTTCCTGCCCCGCTTGCTGCTTGATTAACCGCCATGCGGCAGGCTGAAACAACGGTCTGGGACATGACTAGGAAAGAACCGCGCCATTCAGCAAGTATGATTCACGGTTGAGTGGGAGGGGTAACTACGAATACAAGCAGCTTGACTCATATCCGGTCTCAGCCGTCAGGAGGACAGCCGGAAACACACACAAGGGAGGCATTTTGAACATGGAGAGTATAGGATGGATGGAAATCGCGATGCTGATCATTGCCGTATCGGTTGCCGTATTGGTTGTATTCCTGGTTAAGGCGCTTCGGAAAGCAACAGATTCGCTGGACACTGCTAATGCGACGCTTACAGAAGCAAGGGATGCCATTAATATGTGGAAGGACGATGTTCAGCATCTTGTCGTCAGCGTCAAGGATCTGACCAACCAAGTCAACCGTCAGGTAGAAGCGGTCGATCCGCTGATGGCATCTGTACGTGATATGGGTGAAGCACTTCATGAAGTGACAACCACGGCGAAGGAAGCTTCCGTGACGTGGATGGATAAGGTTAAGGAGCGGGCTGTCCATGCCGGAAGTATGACGAAGAGCTCTTGGATGGACTGGGTAGAGATGGGCGTCAAGGGATTCCATGTAATCCGCAGCGCGTCGAAGGTGCTCCGTACTGCCCCGCAAACGGCTGACGCCTTGAAGCAGCAGGATGTTAAGCGTGATATTGATAATGTTAAGAGGGAGATTCAGAAGACTGAAAGGTTGCAAGGCCGCAGCAAAGCGGTTACGATATAAGGTAGGTTACCAAATAAGGTAAAGGAAGTACATCGGTCTGGTGACAGCTTAAGCGCTGTTGTCAGACCGATTAAGGATTAAACCCAAGGCTGAAGGCTTAGGAAATCAAGGAGATGGACCATGCGGATTTTGATCGTCGACGACAACCCGATGAATGTGACAGTCGTACAGGAAATGCTTAAGAGGGCAGGTTATCGGGATGTACATTCCGCTCCTTCCGGCATGGAATTGTTTCGTCTGCTCGGTTTGAGCGAAGAGGGCCATGAAGCTGACTGGCTGCCTTCGGGAGATCCGGGATATGATCTGATACTGCTGGATATGATGATGCCGCGTGTGGATGGGATCGCTGCCTGCCGGGCGATCAAGCAGGTTGAACGGCTGAGAGATATTCCCATCATCATGGTTACGGCAATCGGGGATTCCAAGAAGCTGGCGGAGGCGCTGGATGCGGGTGCGATAGATTATGTGACCAAGCCGATTAACAAGATTGAGCTGCTGGCTCGTATTCGTGTTGCGCTGCGCTTGAAGGAAGAGAAGGATTGGCATAATGAGAGGGACCGGAGACTGCGAGAAGAGCTTCAGCTTGCACGTGAAGTGCAGACGGCTGCCCTTCCCCTGCCGATTATTTCAGATGATATTGAGATTGGTGCATTATATTGTCCCTCGGAGGAACTGGCCGGGGATTTATATGCATGGTACCGCATCGATGAACATCGGTATGGTGTGGCTGTAATCGATGCGATGGGTCATGGAATATCTTCATCGCTAGTATGTATGTTTATCGCTTCCATCCTTAAGGATGCGATGGTACATATTGTGGACCCCAAGCATGTCATTGAGGAGCTGAACCGCAGAGCGCTTCAGCTGCAGTTTGCCGACCAGCTGATCCATTATTATTACACTGGCATCTATCTGCTCGTGGATCTGAAGGAAGGCAAGGTTGAGTATGTGAATGCTGGACACCCGCCGGGATTGCTGATCAGGCACGATGGGGCTACAGAGCGTCTGGAAGGCGGTTCCCCCGCAATCGGGTTGTTTGATGATATGGAAGTGACCAAGCATTCGGTGACCATAAGGGAAGGTGACAGGCTGCTTCTTGTGACAGACGGGCTGATCGATGCGGTGGATGCCCCAGCCTTCGAACAGCTGAATGGCTTGTTCGTGCAGCTGCAGGAGCTGGGCGGGCAGCTTCCCCCTCAGGAGTGGCGCAAACCGCTGATGGAGGATGGTGCGGCGCTTGAGAGGCCGGACGATCGTTGTCTGGTCTGGGTCGATATCAAGTCCAAGCCTAATGGGCCTGGGAATTAGGTTAAACAGAATGGACGGCAAAGGCAAGCCCCTAAGCTTAACAGCTCAGGGGCTTGCCTTGTTGTTATGTCGTCTTGCGGGAACGGGACAGCGGAAGCTTGCCAGAATCGCTATCTAAACGTTTATCCAAGTCTAGTGAGGCTGAATCCGTTATTCCCTGGGAATAAGCGTTATGTGAGTATTTAATGGAAGGCAGGCGGTGCTTGCGGCTGGGCAATCCATCCTCATGTATAGCGGCCGAAGAATGAGCCGTCCCGCTGCGGGCTGCTGCATTGGGATAGTCAGCGCTTGTGGCATATTTCAGTTCCAGCTCCCGTTGACGAAGCTCGTGTGTCTCAAAAGCGGTGTCCCGCCGGCTTCTCCCTGTCTTCCCGGCTGCTGCTGCCTGCAGCTTCTTACGGCGGCCGAGCAGGATGTCGCCTGTCCAGCCCTTGCGCCACAGCCAGAGATAGATCAGCAGCATACAGGCAAGAACAGCACCGCATAGGATGACGAAGCTCCATTGGCCGCTGGTCCATGGCAGCTTGTCAACGTTCATCCCCCAGAGGGCGCCCACGATGGTAGCGGGCATGAACAGAACGGTAAAGATGGTTAAGGTCTTCATAATGTCATTGCCCCGGAAGGAGGAGATGGCATCATCCATGGATATTAGGGTGTCGATTTCGCCAGCATAATGGCTGATAACACCGCCCAGCCGCTCAAGCCGGTAGTGAAGCCGGAGATAGCCCGGCGTTTCGGGCAGGGCGTTCAGAAAGGCTTCCTTAAGCGCACCCTGCAGCTCCTTCACAGCGATATAGTGGTGACTCCAGTGCAGCAGCTCATAGCGCCTTGCGAATATAGTTTCCATAAGATCCGAGCGGTTGTAGGAGCGCATGGATTCTTCCAGATGTCCGAGCCGCTTCTCGAATTCATCCAGACCACTGTGGAAGGAGTCCAGCGTGGATGCGAGCATGACTGAGAAGGCTTCGGGAGCACTTTGGCTGCGTTCAAGCTTGTCCTCCCACGGCTGCTGCTGCAAGCGGATTGAGAATCGCAAATCGGTCTGCAGCGTGATGATCCTGGCTGCGCTCAGCCAGAAGTGAAGGGGCATCACATCCTCATCATTATCGGACAGCTGGATCATCAGCGTACCGTGCAGGACGGGGTGGCCCTCTTCGTTTTCTGTGACGGTTATATGATTATCTGTCCGCACAATGGCTGCATCCAGCCAGTCGGAGCAGAAGGGAAACTTGCGCTTGATATCAAGCAGGGCGCTGGAATCCGGCAGTTGATTTCCGGCTTCCCCGCCTTGTGCGGTGATGGTACGGGAAGCGGAGCGATCATCCGGGCGCCCGCCTCTGCTCCCTGCAGCAGCGTCCGTCCGGGAGTGCGTAAGCATATGCCATTCCCAGCCTTCCCGGTAACGAAGCATACGATGAATCATGGATGACCTCCTACAGACCGGTAGCATGTATTGCTCCCATCATACTCTGAAAGACCGCTTTAACACAACTCAGGGAGTAGAGAGGAGCTTGAACCGGACTTCTGTAAACCAAATAGACACGCCCCATACCGGTGACCGGCGGGCGTGTCTATCAGTAAGGGACATAAACCTTATGATACCGTGTGGAACGATTGCATCGATCACATGTCATATGCATCGCTTGCTTCTTGGGTCAGAAGCTGCTTCAGCTTTTCAATAGCCCGCTTCTGAATGCGTGAAATGCTCATTTGCGATACGCCCAGCTGATCGGCAATAGCCCGCTGAGGCAAGCCTTCCTCAAACACAAGCTCCAGCACCTGCTGCTCCTCGGGCTTTAGCTTGCTCATAGCAGCCTGCAGGTCCAGCTTCTTGTCCACCGTGTCATAATCATCAGCAGGAGAGCCGATTAATTCGCCAAGTGTGGTTGTGCTCTCCTCTTCGGAGATTGGCGTATCCAGGGATACATAGTGGTATAGATCTCGTCCAGCCAGGATTTCCAGTGTTTCTTCATAGGGAAGGTCAAGGTGGACTGATATTTCTTCAACATTCGGAGAACGCTCCAGCTTGATTGTAAGCTCATCAATGGCCTGCTGAACGACGATGCCTTTTTCTTTAATGCGGCGGGGTACCTGAACATACCACGATTTGTCCCGCAAGTAATTTTTCATATGGCCGATAATACTCTTCATGGCATAGGGTTCAAACTGAACGCCGACAGATGCGTCATATTGGGCAAAGAGCCTAAGAAGCGCCATCTGTCCGACTTGATACAGATCCTCATATAGATCCGGACGGTTTCTTGATATTTTGCCCGCTGCCATGCGTACCATCGGTTCATAATGCTCGATGAGTTGTGTCGCCGTTTCGTTAGTCGGATTGTTCTGATATTCCAGAATAAGCGATGACGTTTCTAGCGGCGGTTGATTAGCAGGCTGTGTACTCATACCGTATCTTCACTCCTGACCAGGCGCTTGGTCAAGACAACCTCGGTACCTGCGTCACTATGCACCTCCACTTGATCCATTAACGCCTGCATGAGATACAAGCCCAGGCCTCCAGCCGTGAGCTGGTCAATGGACTTGCCGTGCATTGGGGATTTCTGTCTTGCTACCGCAAGGGCATCAAAGCTTTCGCCTTCATCCTTGACTACAATGGACAGCGCATCTTGTTTCTTGATAAAACGCACTTCCATCCGCGGCTGCTCCTCCGGAGCCTGGGAGGTAGTGCCGGTTGGATGATTGCCGTATGCATGCAGAACTGCATTATTGCACGCTTCGGAAACTGCAACCTTCATATCTTCAATTTCTTCATAGGAGAATCCCATCTTGGCTGCGATGCCGTACAATGTGACCCTTACAAGGTCCACATATTCGGCGGAGGCGGGCAACTGGAGTTTTATCAATTCATCGGTTGCTTTCATCTCGTTCATCCTCGATCCTTTCTCGCCTTTATTGTTCCTGATTTTGTTTGGTAATAAAAGGGGTAATGCCCGTCATGTCAAACAGCTTGCGGATGGTAGGCGGGATCGCTTCGACGGTAAACGGTGCCTGGTTGGCATGCCGCGCCTTCAGAACGGAAACCAGGATGCCAATACCCGTGCTGTCTATATATTTAAGGTCGCGCAAGTTCAAGGACAGCTCACGGTCCTTTAATTCTACGAGCGGAGCCATGGCTGCACGCATTTGTGTGGCCACCTCGAGATCAAGCTCTCCACTCACATACACAATGCACCGGCCTTCTTGCGTTTCGGTGCGCAATTGAAATTTTTCGGGCTGCTTCATCTTTTCCTCTCCTGACCTAAAATCTTCAATGTCTTGTCCTTGCTGATATAAATATTCTACCTCACCATATCTCTAATTAACCAGTGCCATCTTGATTGAAACATAGGGGCAAGAGAAGCAGCAAAAGGGCTGCCGGCTGCAGCTGCATATTGTTTGACCCTAAGTGGGGGCGGGTATTAGTGCCTAACGGCGCCTGTTATGGATAAGCAGGGCAGTTAAGGGAGGCGGATCATATGGTACAGAACCGAAATACTAGTATCGAAGAAAGGCATACGGAGAAAAGGTCTGATTCCAGCATGGTTGCATCAACCTTCATCAAGTATGCCGCATACATTATTATCTTCTTTGGATTTCTATATTTCCTTGTACGCTATGTGTTCCCGATGCTTTCGTAATCAGCGTACAGCCTGATTGACCTGGATCGAATCGGGGCATACCAATTTGTAAAGGGAGGCGATTTGGGATGACTAAGACTATCGGTATTTTTGCGAAGCAGGAGCAGGTTATTGGGGCATTGGAGGACCTTGAGCGGGCCGGTTTCAAGCCTGAGGAAATCAAGGTGCTGGCCAAAGATCATGAAGGATCGAGACTGGTTGAATCGGAAACAGATGTCCACGTCGACGAATTGAATGATTTAACGGATGCACGCGGCGGCAGGGGCGATTCTATAGGGGGCATAATCCCGGCAGGGGCTGCTCCGGCTGCAGCTGCTGGCGGTGGCGGCGGCTATACCGGCGGAACCGGTTATGCCAGCTATAACGGGGTGGCATACCCGGCAGGAGTTCTCGCATTCGGATCATTCGCAGGTGATGATGGCGGAATGAAGAGTGCGCTAAAGGATCTTGGGCTGAATGGCAAAGAAGCGGAAGTATGCCGGGATGCAATACGTGATGGAGGCTTCGCGGTTGTAGCTGAGACGGACAACAGCTATGGCGGAGATGCGGAAGCCTTACTCCGCAACCATGGCGCACAAGAAATATTGTAACAAGAGCTGCGGCTGGTTGATAGCAGCCGGTTAAGTTCGAGGAAGGGCTGTCCCATAAGTCATACGACTTAGGGACGGCCTTCTTACATTTTGAAGAAAACGTTCCTTAGCAAAGTAGGCTCAACCGAAAGGGCCGGCACCGCGCGCTGGGAGCTTCGCACGGTGCAGAATTTAACGAACCTCACCATCGCTATTCGCCTTCAAAAAGCCGGTGCTCTTTTGTAACGAAACGAAGCATCGTTAATGCACGAATAATCCAGTTAACTTGCAGAGAACCGCCTAATTAAGGCTTCACAGGATCGTTACAGCCCAAGCAAGCTTCGAATATGAAGGTTTAACGTGTTGAAAGGGGCACGCAAATAAGGGACTTTCCCGCTTATCCGTGTATCCACGGAGGCTCTGGAAAGTCCCTCTTGTCATATCGAATCATCTCTAATCAGTCCTGTATGGGATCGGGTACAAGTCCTGCTTCACGGAGCTCCTGGTTGGTCTCAACCTGCTCCATATCCTTGCCCAGCCGCTTCGCGTCCTGTTCATCCTGGACCATCGTGCCGTTCTCCGCCTCTTCAACAGGCTTGTGAGGACGGCCGGCTTGTCCGGAGGAAGGCTCGCTTCGCTCGCCTTGAGGGCGAATTTCGTACAGCTCCATACCGGTTCTCTCCCTCTTATTACAGACTGGTTGTTACCTGAGATGAAGAAGAAGTGGTTGAAGAGGTTTGCTTGGAAACCTGATCGGTGGCGTCCTCAGCCTTGTCCACAGCTTTGTGGGCCCGGTCTTCCGCCATGTCCGTCATGTCCTTCTCACGCGAGCTCATTGTATCTACCGTTTCCCTTACCTTGTCGGCAGCCATCGATACCGAGTCATGCGCCTTGCTGGCCATGTCGCTGGAGGATTCCTTCGTGGCCTTAGCCATTTCCTGGAACTTGCCAGCCAGCATTTGGGCCTGCTCTGTTACCACTTTGCATGCATCCTTGGCTGCAGAAGCCCATTCAGTTGCTTGTGTCTTAACGGTATCACAAGTGTCACCGGCTTTCATCTTGAGTTCACTGCGCAGCTCGCGACCCGGCTTTGGTGCCAGCAGCAATGCTGCAGCCGCTCCTACGATACCGCCGATCAGTGCGCCCTTCCACATACCGCTTGATTGCTGCATTTCGTTTGTCGCCATGTCCGGTCAACTCCTTCTGTATAAGTTAGTCTTAGTTGATAAAACAGGCAGCTGTTTACTCCTGCTTTATCCCTGCGGTGACGCCGCCCGGTCTTCCTGTGTTTGGCAGCGGCTGTCATCCGTGTATGTCTCTTCTTAACCTTCTGCCGCTCGCTTGAAACCGGGAAAATCCCCCAGCTATCGGGCGTTGGCACGCTGAATGGGTAACGTTAAGCAGGATTCGAAGCGAGCAGCAGAGTGATCTCCTTGGACATGTTAGAAGGCGGTTACAGCTGGCGCATTTCCTCTCTGTACGACGTAGGCGGCTGGCCGTAAATCCGGCGAAACTGCTTGGAAAAATAAAGCGGATCCTGGAAGCCGACTGAGGCTGCAATCTGCTCGACTGTCAGCTCCTGGCGCTCGCGAAGCAGCCTTCTGGCTTTATCGATACGGAGTCGCAGCAGGAAGGTGACCGGCGACATGCCGGTATGCCGTTTGAACGCTCTGGACAAGTAGGCGCGGTTAAAGCCGATCGTCTCCGCCATCCGCTCGATGGATACCGGCTCGGCATATTGGGTGGATAAGTAGCGGATGACCTGCTGAACGAGCGCGCTGCCTTCCTCGCCGGCATAGCCCGGCTGGTCATCCGGCAGCCGGAGTGCATCGCCAAGCTCAGCCAGTATGAGCTGAAGCAGCCCGCCAGCCTGAAGATGGGCATAAGGCCCGCGTGAGCGGAAGGCGTGGCGGATGCGTCTAATATAGGAAGCGATGCGCCGGTTATCCTGTGAATCAACAACCAGCCGCCCGTTGGTCAAACCGACGGAGCTGACAAGCTCAGAACATCTTGAGCCGGCAAAAGCAACCCAGCGGTAGCGCCAGGGATCGGCTTCATCTGCAGCGTACTGGACAAGCTGTTCGGGTTCAATGAGGAAGGAATGGCCGGCATGAAGGGGATATTCGGTTCCTTGAACTGTAAATGTCCCTCTGCCGGACAGAATATGGTGAAGGAGGTAGAAGTCATACACCTTAGGGCCGATGCTGTGGCCGGGCTTGGTCTGGCTTTCCCCGGTGAAGAGAACGTTGAAGTCCCCATACTCAATGGAAACGGGGTTCGAAACGACCATATAACTATCCTGCGGGATCATGGTATGCCACCTTTCCTCATCCGTGATAATTAACTAAATCTTATCATAATCTGATGCGGGCTTCGATAACTAACATTTGAAGAAGTCACATAACTCCATGTATGCTTCATATAGTGCCATTTCCTTCGCGGGATCAGTGGTCTATACTTGGAACTAAGAAAACAAAACAACTTTACAATCCTAAGGGCAAAGGAATGTGATGACGACTATGGCGGATTTGCAGCAATTGAAGCAGCGTTTCCTGGAGATTTACGGCGGCAGCGGTGAAGGCATTCATGTCTTTCATGCACCCGGACGGGTCAATCTGATTGGCGAGCATACCGACTATAATGGAGGCTATGTATTCCCTGCGGCGCTTACTTTCGGCACGACTCTTCTGATCCGTGAGCGTGAGGACAGCAAGCTGGGGCTCGCAACTACGAATTTTGAATCGCACAAGGTGCTTGATATGAACCCGATTGTCTATGATGAAGCAGACGATTGGATGAACTACCCGAAGGGGATCGTTCATGAGCTGCAGCAGGAGGGCAGGACCTTCGCGCATGGATTCGACCTGCTGTATCACGGTGAGATTCCGAACGGGGCTGGTTTATCTTCATCTGCCTCAATAGAGGTGGTAACGGCTTATGCGCTGCTCACCCTTGGCGGATACGAGACGGATACGGTTAAGATCGCCCTTCTGTCCCAGAAGTCGGAGAATGAATTCAACGGCGTGAAATGCGGGATTATGGACCAGTTCGCTGTCGCGAACGGCAAGAAGGACCATGCCATCCTGCTGATGTGCGACACGCTGGATTACGAGCATGTTCCGTTCAAGGGCGGGGAGTACAAGCTGGTGATCGGCAATACGAACAAACGCAGGGGACTGGTAGACTCCAAATATAACGAGCGCCGCAGCCAGTGCGAGCAGGCGGTTAAGGACCTGCAGAAGAAATTCCCGAACATGACCCTGCTGGGCCAGATCAGCCTCAGCGAATATAACGAGAACGAGCATCTCATCGAGGATGAGACCGTGCGCAAGCGGGCGCGCCACGTAGTAGAAGAGATTGACCGCGTGCTCCGTTCAATAGAAGTGCTTAAGAGCAATGACCTGCCTGCATTCGGCGCCTTAATGAACGGCTCGCATGATTCGCTCCGCGACCTGTATGAAGTAACGGGCCATGAGCTGGATTCGATGGTTGCTGCAGCACGTGAGGTTGAAGGTGTGCTTGGCTCCCGGATGACAGGCGCCGGCTTCGGCGGCTGTACCGTATCGCTGGTTCATCAAGACAGTGTAGAGAAGTTCAAGAACGAGGTTGGACGCAAGTATACGGAAGCAACCGGTCTTACCGCAGACTTCTATGTCTGCAGCATTGGCAATGGCGTAGAGAAGCTGGCTTAGAATAAGAACATGCGGGAGCTTCCCGTATTTAAGGGAGAGATTATACAATGGCGGTTTTGGTAACGGGCGGAGCCGGTTATATCGGTTCCCACGCGGTGGCAGCGCTCCTGGAGCGCGGAGAAGAGATTGTAGTTGTCGACAACCTGCAGCAGGGTCACAAGGCAGCCGTTCTTGGCGGAAAGCTCTATGAAGGAGACCTGCGGGATGCGGCATTCCTGGATACAGTGTTTAAGGAAAATGAGATTGATGCTGTAATTCACTTTGCAGCCAATTCGCTGGTCGGCGAGAGCATGAAGGACCCTGGCAAGTACTATCACAACAATGTATACGGCACCCTGTGTCTGCTGGAGAAGATGAATGAGTACGGCGTGAAGCGGATTGTCTTCTCGTCGACGGCGGCTACTTACGGCGAGCCGGAGAACGTGCCAATCAGCGAGCAGGACCGGACGGTTCCAACCAATACGTACGGCGAAACGAAGCTGGCTATGGAGAAAATGATCCGCTGGTTCGATTCCGCACACGGCATCAAATATGTGTCGCTGCGCTACTTCAACGCCGCAGGGGCACATGCCAGCGGCAAGATCGGCGAGGACCATCATCCTGAAACCCACCTGATCCCGCTCGTACTGCAAACAGCGCTTGGACAGAGAGCGCATATCTCAATCTTCGGCGATGACTACCCGACGCAGGACGGCACCTGCATACGCGACTACATTCACGTCAGCGACTTGGCGGATGCGCATATTCTCGCGGTGCTTAAGCTGCGCAGCGGCGGCGAGAGCGCGGTGTATAACCTGGGCAACGGGCAAGGCTTCTCTGTAAAGGAAGTAATCGACATCGCGCGTCAGGTGACCGGCAAGGACATTCCGGCCGTTATGGAGCCGCGCCGGGCAGGCGATCCGGCTGTGCTGGTCGCTTCCTCTCAGCGTGCCAGACAGGAGCTTGGGTGGAAGCCTTCCCGCGACAAGCTGGAGGATATTATCCGCAGCGCATGGGAATGGCACAGTAATCATCCGCAAGGCTACAACGACAAGTAAGCGGGCGACTCTGCCGAAGGGGCAGGAATTCATGGCTGTCCCTTCGCATCACCGCTTTCCAAGAGGGGAGCAAGACGAGATGACACAATTAACGAACAAGCAGGCCGTAACCTCAGCAGAAGCGCAGCAGCTGATTGAGCAGCTGGTCCGTTTCGCGCTTCACAATGGCATGATTGAGCCGCTTGACGAGCCGTTCTCGCGTAATGCGCTGCTTGACCTGTTTGGGTTTAAAGAGCCATATGAGGGTCAAAGTGCGGGCGATCTGCCCGAGAGCCCCGTCCAGCTGCTGGAGGGACTTCTGGATTACGGCTATGCAATCGGCCTTATTCCTGATAATACGCTGACTTACCGCGATCTCCTTGATGCCAAGATTATGGGCATGCTGATGGCTCGTCCCGCTGAGACGGCTTCCGCCTTTTACCGCCTGGCTGATACCCAGGGCATTGACAAGGCGACAGACCGCTTCTATAAGCTGAATATCGACTCGAATTACATCCGGATGGACCGGATTTCGAAGAACCAGTACTGGAGACAGCAGACGGAGTACGGCGACCTGGAAATTACGGTTAACCTGTCCAAACCGGAGAAGGACCCGAAGGAAATCGCCCTGCTGAAGACACTTCCGCCCAGCCGGTATCCGAAGTGCCTGCTGTGCGTCGATAATGTTGGCTACGCGGGCCGGGCGGATCACCCGGCGAGACAGAACCTGCGGGTCATCCCGCTGACGCTGCAGAATGAGCAGTGGTTCTTTCAGTACTCCCCTTACGTTTACTATAATGAACATAGTATCGTATTTAAGGGCGAGCATGTCCCGATGCAGATCAGCGGGACAACCTTTGCGAGACTGCTGGACTTCGTGGATGCTTTCCCGCACTACTTCATAGGCTCGAACGCGGACCTGCCGATCGTTGGCGGTTCCATCCTGAATCATGATCACTTCCAGGCGGGCAGACACGTATTTCCAATGGAGGTGGCTCCGGCGTTCGCCGTCTACAAGGATGAGCAGGAACCTGAGCTTTCGTTCAGCCTTGTGAACTGGCCGCTGTCGGTTATCCGGGTTCAAGGCCCGGATAAGAAGAGTGTGCTGGCAGCCGGGGAGCGCATTCTGGCCGCTTGGCGCAGCTATAGCGATCAAGAGGCGGAAATTGCAGCCGTGACCGAGCAGCCGGATGGCAGCGTAGTGCCTCATAACACGATCACCCCGATTGCCCGCAAGAAGCATGACGGGCAGTATGAACTGGATCTTGTACTGCGGAATAATCGGACAAGTGAGGAGCATCCGGATGGAATCTTCCATCCGCACAGCCATCTCCACCATATTAAGAAGGAGAACATCGGCCTGATCGAGGTTATGGGGCTTGCCGTTCTGCCTGGCAGACTTAAGTCAGAGATGGAGCAAATCACTGCTTACCTTACAGGTGAGCGGGCTTACCAGCCTTCCGAGCTTGCGGACCCGGCCCATCCACTGTACCAGCATGCAGCTTGGATTAATGCCATGACCACTAAATATGGGACTAAGGTCGCGGCCGATGATGCGGTGCAGCTGATCAAGTCTGAAGTGGGAGAGAAGTTTGCCGAGGTACTGGCTGATGCGGGAGTATTTAAGCAAACCAATGCCGGAAGGGCAGCTTTTGGACGGTTTGTAGGCAGCCTGGGGTATGTGTTAAAATAACAGTAATTTCGATTTTGTTCGACAATTACACGAGAGAAGGCTGAACCATTAGCCTTCTTTTTTATTTTTCCGAATTATTTGGAAGGATTTTTAAATTAATAATCGAACAATACTATATACAAATGTTTAGAAAGGATGATCACATTGGCAACGCCAATTATGGCATTGGATGATTTTTTGAAGCTGTCTGCCGACGAGCAGGTCGAGCAGCTGAAACGGTACAAGGTGGATTACAATCTGAAGGACATTCGCGAGGCATGGGGATTTAAGCACTCCGCCCAGTATTACATGCTTCTTAAGAAGCTGCGGATATATGATCGTGTCGTAAACAAATCGGACAAGTTCTACCCCGATCAGCTGCTTGGCGACCGGGGCGCTGACCAGCGCAGTGTGGTGGCTCTGCCTGTATCCGAGCCGGCCAAACCGCGTGAGGACCATTTTGCCTACGAGCTCAATATTACCCTGCAGGGCGATGAGGTGGCAGGCAAGCTCGAGCGTATCGCCCAGTTCCTCAAGGGCGAGCAGAAGCGGGTATCCGTTAAGCTGCTGCTCGAGGTGCAGGAGCAGCGTGAAGAAGAATCCGGCGAGAAGGAAGCGGCAGCCGGATCAGCATCCGAAGAAGAGCAGGCTCAGTAGTCCGCTAGGCCCCTATCCAAATGATGCTTCTGTGCGAAGTAAGCATCAGCTTAGGGGTCTTGCCCTTGGGCTGACGCCCTGCAGGCTCGTCAGTCTAAGTAAGCGGCATTGAATCACAGGAAACAAAAACGTCCGGCCGGGAACAGGGGTTCCCGGCCGGACGTTGTCATTTTCTGCTGAGGGTGGGCAGAAAATGAGACAATTCCTCTTGGTTGTCCTCTTGCTTGCTCTGCTCCTGCTTAAGACGGGCTGCTCGAGCGGAGCTTGCCAAGCTCGGATACAAGCGCTTCAACCTCGCTGATGCTGAATTTGTCTTTGCTGGCTACAACCTCGTACAGATCCTTGATGTCTTCGTAGTGGTCCAGGCTGAAGTTGGAGGCCTGCATGGCCGCCCCCGAAGCCATCCTCAGCTTGTTCTTGATAACTTCGATCATATATTTTACATTTTCTTGCGATGGCTGGCTCAAATCCGGCATTGCTGATCACCCTTCCCTTATTCCGATACCTGCCCTGCTTTCGAGCGTATTGTACCATGAATGCACTCGCGTGACAAAAAATTGAACAGGGATGGTGTTATCCGATACAATAGAGCTACGAAGCTTTAAACAAGGTGATGTCTGCTGCCAAGTGTTGGCTGTAAGGCGGTGTGGGGAGAGGATTGCAGCCGTGAAGCATAAACCGCAGAACCCGGAAGGCTGTGCCCAGTCTGTCCGGTCAGTAGTTAATACAGACGGATTGGCTGGGTTCTTCCGTGCCGTTGCTGCAGAGCATCCGGATCCGCTGGCAATATGCATGGTTTGTATCGGTACGGACCGCTCAACGGGAGATGCTTACGGCCCGCTGGTAGGTACTTACTTGACAGAGTATGGATGGCCATCGGTTATCGGTACCCTGAAGGAACCCTGCGATGCTGTCAGGCTGCAGTCGGCGGGGCATTCCCTGCCGGAGGGCAAGCTGGTAATTGCTATAGACGCTTGTCTCGGCAAACCGGATTCAGTCGGCTCTTATGTGGTTGGTGCCGGCCCGCTGCGGCCTGCGGAGGCGGTCGGCAGACCATTCGTCGAGATTGGAGACTACAGTGTAGCCGGAGTGGTGAACCGGATGGGGATCAAGCCTTACTGGATCCTGCAGGGCACCTCCCTGCACCTTGTCATGGAGATGGCCAGACAGACGGCGGCTGTTATCCGGCAAGCCTGGACGCCTGAATATACTGGAAAGGGATGAACGGAATGAACGAACCGATTACAATTGCCAACCGTGAGGCCAGCTGGTCCGGCGGTAAGACAGCATACTGGATACAGGGAGAGAAGAAGTCCTCTGATGAGCCTGTTGTCCTTCTTCTGCATGGTTATTGCGGCAGCTCCGCTTACTGGAAGGATGTGCTGCCGCTGCTAGAACCATCGGTTAAGGTAATTGCACCGGATTTCCGGGGGCATGGCTCCTCGTCAGCGCCGGAGGAAGAGGTGTATACGATGGAAGCACTGGCAGATGATATATCGGGTCTGCTGGCTGAAGCTGGAGAGAAGCAGGCCGTCATAATCGGTCATTCGCTCGGCGGCTATGCGGCATTGGCCTTTGCCGAGCGGCATCCGGATATGCTGCATGCACTGGGGCTGGTTCATTCAACGCCTCTGCCCGATACGGCAGAAGGAAGAGAAAAGCGGGATAAAGCAGCAGAGACGATCCGTACAGAAGGTGTGGAAGCATTCGTAGAGAGCCTGGTCCCGAAGCTGTTTGCCCCTTCTCATCTGGCTGGGATGGCTGATCGTGTCGAGCAGGCCAAAGCGATTGGCAAAGGTACAGACCGTCATGCGGCGGCGGCATGCGCGCTAGGCATGAAGGAGCGCCCTGACCGTACGGAAGTGCTGCGCGGGCTGGATAAGCCAGTCCTTCTGCTTGCCGGAGATGAGGATCAAGTGATCGGCAGAGAGAAGACCTTCGTAGCTGAGGGTTCAAATATCGAGCAGGTGCTGCTGCAGGGCAGCGGCCACATGAGCATGGCTGAACAGCCGGTTCAACTGGCCGCGAAGCTAAATGCATTCATCAGCCGGGCGATCGGCCGTTGACAGGTCATATTAGGCCGAAGGAGGCAGCGGGATGTTTCAGAGAGATTATTTTATGCGCATGATCGAGCAGGTCGGTGAAGCCGTTGGCCAGGTCATGGGCCTGCGTCAGCGCAAGGAGCATCTAGAAG
The DNA here is from genome assembly GCF_003233845.1 of Paenibacillus sambharensis. Classification (GTDB taxonomy): domain Bacteria; phylum Bacillota; class Bacilli; order Paenibacillales; family Paenibacillaceae; genus Paenibacillus_I; species Paenibacillus_I sambharensis. The sequence goes on along the minus strand of NZ_QKRB01000051.1, from coordinate 151,464 downwards.
CAATGAAAGTCATTGATGACCTCTTTGAACGGCATCTCCGTCTTCAGCCGCGGCTTATTCATGCCCTGTCGGATAAGGATATAACGGATTTGCTCACGACCAACGGCGTTGTGGATAGCGCTGCGCTTGAGGCCATAGCGCTGCTGCTGAGACAATTGGGCGAAATCCATGATGAACAGGGGCAGGAGACAGAGGGTTATGCGCGATATGTCAAATCACTCGCGCTGAATCTCCGGCTGCTGCTCTATGGAGCAGACCCGGTAGTCTCGGAGCCGCGCCGGGAGGCGGAACTGCTGCTGGACAGGCTCAAGGCTTATGAACTGCCTGCAGCCGTTAAGAAGCTGCTCGCATCCTGGCATGAAGCGGAAGGGCGTTACGCAGAAGCGGAGAATATTATGCACGAGCTTCTGGAGGACAGGGAACTTGAGGCCGGTGATGCCTCGAATTTCTATAGAAGGCTTATGCTGAAGGAAGACGCAGAGCTGTCAGCCGGCGGACTTCCGCGCGATGAGCTCGAACAAGGAATCGAACAACTGGAGAAATGGAGCGTGCGGGGCCTTAATGGATAACTGGCGGGAACAGATAATGGGTTGGATGAAGGAAGCGGCTGTTATTCAGGCAACGCTGAGCCAGCTTCGCGTGAAGAGCACGGGTGCGCCATCCAAGGTGATGATGAGGCCGGTTGTCGTAAAGGGTGAGACGGTCTATCAGCTGGAGCACCACAAGGACAACAAGGCCATTCATGAGAACTTGAAGCTGGAGGATGCCGCTGTCAGGGTCACGGATTTAATGGAACATACCTATCGGCAGGCTCTGATTAAGACGGAGGAAGCAGACGTGCAGCTGCTGTTCAGCAAGAAAGGGAAGGCGACCATGCTTCGCAAGCCGCCTACTGCTGCGGGTAAAGGGAGCCTGTCGCATAACAGGGAGAAGAACCGCATCATTGCCGAAGGAGAAGCGGCGCCGTTCCTGGTCGAGCTCGGGATCATGACGAAGGATGGCAGAGTTCATGCTCAGAAACAGGACAAGTTCAGACAGATCAACCGGTTTCTTGAGATGGTTGCGGATGTGCTGGATGCCCTGCCGAAGAACAAGGAACTGACTGTCGTTGATTTTGGCTGCGGTAAATCTTATTTAACCTTTGCCCTGTATCATCTGCTCGTAATCCAGGAGAAGCTTCCTGTCCGCATTATCGGCCTGGACTTGAAGAAGGATGTCATCGCCTTTTGCTCAGATCTGGCGGCTAAGCTTGGCTATGACAAGCTGCAGTTTCTGCATGGGGATATCGCCGAATACAGCGGTCTGGACCAAGCGGACATGGTCGTCACGCTGCATGCCTGCGACACGGCGACTGATGCCGCTCTTGCGAAGGCAGTCCGCTGGGACGCGTCTGTCATTCTCTCGGTGCCCTGCTGCCAGCATGAACTGTTCGGGCAGGTTGACAACAGCATGCTGTCGCCGCTTCTGTATCACGGCATTCTGAAGGAACGCTTTGCCTCGCTTGCAACTGACGCAGTACGGAGCCACCTGCTCCAGGTCATTGGCTACAAGGTTCAGCTGCTGGAGTTCATTGATATGGAGCATACGCCCAAGAATATATTGATCCGGGCGACCAAAGCGGGGTCTGGCATGCAGCAGACAGAAAAGTGGAAGGAATATCTGCAGTTTCGCGATGGGTTAAGCCTTTCTCCCTACCTGGAAAAAGAGCTTGGAGACCGTCTCCCTCCATCGAATTAGGTCAATAGATATACAAACCGGTCATGGGGAGGAAAATTATACCGATATTCAATTGTCTACTAAATCCTGTTTATGCTAAGATAGGATAGAATAACTATAATCGAACTAGATCGGGTGAACCATTTGAACGGTATCATGTGGTTGGACTTCTGCCTGTTTGTGCTTCTGCTGGGATTGTTCTTCTTCGTTTTTGTAAGCAGTGCCATAACCCGTATCCACAAGGTGTATCTGCTCTTTCACTCGCAGATTATGCTGTGGCCGCTGTGCAAATTCGGGGTTTCAACAACGACCGATCCGGTTCTTCAGATGCTCTATATCAAACTTGCCTACATCAGTCTTTCCCTGCTCGGCTTGGGATGGCTGGTGTTTGCCCTGTTTCTGACTGGACAATCCTACAAGCTGGACCGCAGGCTGCGGCTAGTTCTTGGGACGGCCACTTCCCTGACCGTTCTGGCAGCAGTCTTTAATCCGGACGGTCTGTTCGTGTCACCCAGACAGGGCAATTATGTGGAGCATGACGTGGGACCGCTGTTCTGGCTGCTGGTCGGCATGCTGCTCGTATATGGCGCTGTCTCCCTGAAGCTGATGGTCAGTACACTGCGGGCTAAAGCCGCTCCTGCGCATAGGAAGCAGATTCGTATGGCGCTTAGCGGCATGCTGGTCTTCTCGCTGTTCGCAGTGGCCGATTTAATGTTCAATGTTATCTTGGTCGAGAATTACCCGCTTGTTCCGGGTCTAACCTCGGTGGGTATGACGGCTGCGGCTGTCTATCTGGTTATCGCCATACATAAGTACCGAATATTTGATCTGGTCCGGATTGCTCAGCTAAACGTGCTGGACAGCATGTCTATGGGAGTAGCGGTTCTGGATGAGCATGAGATTGTATTGGAAGCCAACAAGGCGCTCCGGCGCTATTTTCACATCCGCACGGGAGACCGGTTCAAGGTCGAGAGTATCCTTGCCTCACAAGAGGATGTAAGTACGGCGGAGCTCTTCCTTGCCAATATCCGTTCCGCCTCTTTGCACCCTGTTCAGCAGGAAATTGCCTGCCGGTCTGCGGAGGGACTGCGTTACTTCTCCATGCGCTGCGAGCCGGTTCTGGACCGGTGGATGGTGATTGGGCGGGTGCTTACATTCCAGGATGTTACGGAATACAGGGAGCTTATGATGGCATCTGCCGAGCAGAACAAGGTACTGGTGGAACGCAACAACGAGCTCACTGTTATCCAGCAGGAGCTGTTTGCAGCTAACCAGAAGCTGGAGCATCTGGCGGTCACGGACGGGCTGACGGGCTGCTACAACCGCCGGTATCTGATGCAGCAGCTGGAGCATGAGATGATTGCCAATGCCCGTTACCGGATTCCCTTTGCCATCTTCTTGTTTGATATCGATCTGTTTAAATCCATTAACGACACTTATGGACATCTTGTAGGAGATGAAGTGATCAAGAGTACGGCAGAGGCTGTAAAAAAATCACTCCGGCGAACCGATATCTTAGCCAGATACGGTGGTGAGGAATTTACGGTTTACCTGCCGCACACAACGATGGAGCAGGCGGTTATGCTGGCCGAGCGCGTGAAGGCCGCTGTGGCGTCCAACCTGATTCATACCGGACCGGGGAGTGAGCCTGTAACCATCACGATCAGTATGGGCGTGCTGGCTGCGCATCATGAGCAGCCTGTCCGTATAGAAGATCCGAAACAGTATTTGAAGGAAATGTTCCATAAAGTGGATATGGCTTTGTACGAGGCCAAGAAGAGGGGCCGCAACCGGATTGTTTCGGTGGAGCCTGCCTCATAACAAGCGGTTGGGAGTGCATCTATGGACAAGAAAGGAAGGATTGCCGGAATACTCTATGCGCTGGCCAGCAGTCTCGTTGCGCCTGCTCTGATCCTCTGGATGGATGATCGATTTGATACGGCTCCCAAGGGGCTGATGGCTGCCGCCGTGCTTCTGTCCGTATCCGTTCCTGCAGGTTGGTATCTTGGTTTACGATATGATAGACTGGAACGGCAGTCTTGCTTGGATGAATTAACAGGGGTCTTCAACAGGAGATTCATTATCCGAACGGTACCAGTTCTCCTCCGGCAGGCAGCTGATAAGCGTAAACGTATATCGGTATCTGTCATCGATTTGAACGGCTTCAAGACTATTAATGATACATATGGCCACGCTGCGGGCGATCAGCTGCTGTGCAGGGTGTCAGAGGTGCTGGCAGGCATTGCAGCCAAGGGCGAGATCGTAGCTCGCTGGGGCGGAGACGAATTCATTGTGGTTTGTCCCTACGGGAGCGGCAGTCCGGCAGCGACTCTGCACCGTGGCATCGAGGAAAGCTTGCACAAGCTGTCCCTCCAGTCTGGCTTCAAGGTAACGGCAGCCATTGGCACGTCGGTATTTCCTGAGGACGGGGAGTCGCTCCATGAACTAATAGCAGCAGCCGACGGACGTATGTATCGATGCAAGCGGGAACGGGACGGGCTGATGCATGAGGCGCAGCTCATACGACAAGCATAACTTGCGGCTTTCAAGACAGCAAAGGCGGGGAATACATGAGAAGAGTTCATATTAGTGCAGTCTCGCCTGGCGATAAGCTGGCAAGACCCATTTTGAGAGAAAACGGCAACGTGCTTCTTGGCAGCGGTGTCGAGCTCAGCAGCAGATTCATACAGCGGCTTGAGACGATGGGCATTGATATTGTATATATTGAAGACAAGCATACCGAGGATATCATACCTGAGGAAGTCATCCGCGATGAAACGAGAAAGAATGCGGTTGATTCCATATATAAGACAGTGAACACCCTGATGGAGCAGCCGACGACGCGGGGAAGAGCGGTCGCACCCGAGATGGGCCGCACGTTCCGTAATGTGTTTGGCCAGATTATTCAGGACCTGCTCAGCCGAAAGGACGTCATGATTAACTTGACGAGCATTCACGTAACGGATGCATACCTGTTCAATCATTCGGTCAATGTGGCGATCCTGGCGGGCATTATGGGAATAGCCAAGGGTTATAACCGCAATCAGATTGAAGAGCTGGGAATTGGCGCTCTCCTGTTTGATATCGGCATGACGAAGGTGCCGCAGGAGCTCTTGTCGAAGAACACGCCGCTGACGCTCGAAGAGCGGGCTGTTGTGGAGCGGCATACAGTGGACGGGTTCGATATGCTCCGTACCCATCATGATATCTCGCTTCTGTCTGCCCACTGTGCTCTGCAGCACCATGAGCGCTACGACGGGACGGGATACCCAAGAGGGCTGAAAGGGGAAGAAATCCACGAATATGCACAGATTGTTGCCATAGCCGATGTCTATGATGCCCTGACCTCGCCGAGGACGTACCGGAACCGGTACACACCTTCGGAAGCGATCGAATATTTGTTTGCTGCGGGCAATTCGTATTTTAATCTGGAGTTGATCCGGTTGTTCTGCCGTCATATCTCCATTTATCCGGTGGCAACGACGGTGCTGCTCAACACCGGACAGGTTGGGGTTGTATCGGCCAACAATCCGCTGGCCGTTCATCGTCCGACCGTGCGGATTCTCCGTGAAGCGGATGGAACGCCGGCCGCGTCGCCGTATGAGATTGACTTGAAGGACGATCTGCAGATGATGATCGTGAAGGAGCTTTAGAAGATGAGTCAGCTAACCCTGTAATGGGAGCTGAAGCGAACGGAAGATAGAAGAGCGGCTGCTGCGAGCGGGAGCAGAGGCAGCATGCTTCAATGGGAGACTGATTGCAGGTCAATAAGACCAGGCAGCGGTCTCCTTTGTTATGTCCGGGCAATGGGGGTAAAATAGTAAGAGATCTGGTAAAGATGGAAAAATTAAATGACTGATGATCGTGATAGCGGTTAGGCGATGAATAAGGGGCAGGTGACAAAGCCGGGCAAGAAGGAAGGGAGGAAGCTGAAGATGACGGACGGTCTGCAGCAGCGCAGGATACATGCCAATCCAACAGAGTCGGCAGATGAGCGGCAGGATAGCCGCCTGCCCGGAGCAATCGCTGAACGGAAGGCAAGCCCGCTGCAGGAGATTGTGCCGGCGGTTCTGGCCGCCATTGTGCTGATTACAGCCGCCTGGAGAAGCGGGATGTATTTCGATACGGCTTACTATCGCTGGGAGCTTGCTGTTATTGTGGCTTCTCTGCTGCTGGGCCTCCCCCGTCTTACTAGATGTCTGCCGGACCGAATGCTGCCCGGGTTAAGAACTGGCCAGCACACCACGGGGCTGACAGATGCGCACATAAGCTGGCTGCTAGTCGTGCTTCCGCTGATGGCGGCGGGGCTGTACGGAATTTCGCTTGCCGCAGGGTCTGTCTCGGTGCTCGGCTCCATTCACGGGCTAGTCCGCTGGTGCAGCTTGGGGGCATTCGCGATGCTCCTGCTTGCTGTACAACCCGAGTCGCGGAATCAGTCGCTGCTGGCTGTGCTGCAGGGGACAGCAGCCTGGATAGCAGCTGGCTCGCTAGCCGGCTGGATCGGGCTTGTTCATTACCCTGGAATGGTGCTGCTCAGTGACAACGCAGAGATGTCGGCACTTGGAGCAAGGCTTGCCGGCTTCTTCGAATATCCTAACATGTTGGGGGCAGTCGCGGGATCGCTGCTGCTTATCCAGCTGCTCCTGCTGGCGTCGTCAGGAAGCGCGCGGGAGACTATACTGCCCGGAACGCTTGCCGTCTGGCTGGTCATGGTGCTGCTCCTAACCGAGTCAAGAGGGGCGTGGATTGCAGTCCTGCTCTGCTGGCTGGCAGGACTAGTATGGGCGGGGAAAGGGAGGCGGCTTCAGTGGCTGATGTATTCAGGCTGGACGGCACTGGGCGGGGCTGCCGGCGCACGTCTGCTGGTTCCTGCAGCCGTGCGCCATACGAAGGCAAGCGGCGAGACGGGGGAATTCCAGGGCGGGTTGATCCTGACGGGAGATATATTGTCTGACTTGCTGCTGCTGTTCTGCCTGACAGTGTTATTCTGCGGTGGCTGCTTGCTGCTTGCTTCCATACTGAACAGGCAGCGGGGCAGTTTGTCGAGCGAGAGACGTCCACCGGTATGGACGACGCTCCTCGGCAGCGGCGTCCTGGGCGCCGCTGCCTGGTTGCTGCTGCCGGAAAGCTTGACCGGCAGGCTGGAGGGACATGGCGCCACGGCAAGCGCAAGGGGGATGCTGTACAGGGATGGCCTGGAGCTCGCTCAGGGTGCGCCTTGGCTGGGATACGGCGGAGATGCCTGGCAGGCGCTGTTTCAAGCCCACCAGGACTTTCCCTATGTTGGAGCAGAGGTGCACAGCGGCTATATCAGTCTGCTGCTTGATATCGGCGCTGCCGGACTTCTGGCGGTGGCTGCATATATCGTGATGCTTCTGCTGCCCGTCTGGCGGCATAACCGCCAGGGGCTTGCACCGCTGCTGGTGCTGGTGCTTCATGCGGCAGTCGATTTTGATATGTCCTACGGCTTCTACTGGCTCCTGCTGCTCACAATGGGGCTCTGCCTGGGCACAGCTGTCCCGGCAGAAACGGGCGCAGCGCGAGCCGGTGTGCAGGCTGCGCATGCCGTGCCGCCGGCGGCTTCCGTACGCCGGCGGGGCAGCGCAGCTGCAACAGGGCGGCTGCGCGCCCGCCCTGCCTGGAGCGTGGCGGCGCTGTGCATCGCCGCCACGCTTGCAGCCGCCGCCATAACGGCCTGGCGGCTGGACACAGCCCGCGCGGCGCGAGACGCCGCCGCCGCGGCTGAGGGCGCAGCGCGCGCTGATGCGCTGCGCGCTGCGCTTGCGGCGAATCCCGCGTGGACGCGGATTCGCCTGGAGCTGGCGCCGCTCGCCCCTGCGGGCGAGCGAGCGGCGCTGCTGGCGGGCGGACTGCGCTATGAGCCGCAGTCTGCTCCGCTGCTGTGGGAGCTCGGCCGCACACACGCCGAGCTCGGAGAAGCAGCGCAAGCCGCCGCTTATATGCGGCTTGCGCTGCAGCGCGACCGCTTCGACAAGGCGAAGCAGACGGAGGCGGTCGCGCTGCTGGCGGGCTTGGCGGACAGGCTGCAGGCCGCCGGCCGCTGGGACAGCGCACGCCGCACGGCTGAGGCGGCGCTGCGCAGCTATGCCGGCTACGAGGCGCTCGTCCGGCAGCTTCGGGAATCGCGGTCACGGGTGAACGACCGTGATTTTGCGATGACAGAGGAAGCGTCTGAAGCGGCCCGCCGCTGCCGGCAGCTGCTTCACCGGCTGCCGGCAGGCGAAGCTTCCGAGCCCGGAGCCAACCGCAAGTAACGTATTATCGGCATCTGCTTGTCCCAGGTCTTGGCCTGCCCTGCAATCTGGTCGAACGGCCGGGGTACTCCTGTCCGTGTCTCTTCTTTTCGCAGATGCATAATCTGGAAGAGATAACGAGAGGAGTGTGACAGCAGTGGCAGTGAAACGTGTTAAACCAAAACGGTTAACAAGCAAAGGCGGCAGGGTGGTCAGACGCAGAGCCGTAGCAAGCACAGTAGTCCCCGTTATAGGGCCGACATTCAGACGTCTTACTGTTTCCTGGGTGCAGCAGAACGGGGTGCCGTTTGACACAACCGGCTTCTTTGCCCGTCTGTACCAAGGCAGCCGGATTGTCCAGACTGCGGCCTTTGACCGTTTCGGCGTCGTTCGCTTCAGCCGTGTACCGACCTTGACGGACGTGCCTTATACAATCCGTGTTATTGATGAGAACGGCGTTCAGTACCGCCAGCGCACGATCCCGGCTGGCGTTCAGACTTATGCGATAATCGGCTAACCGTTTTCTGAATGCGCAGCAGACATTATATGCTCAACAAGCTGTACTCGTTCCGCCCCAGCAGGCGGGAACAAGTACAGCTTTTTTTGGTATGGTGTCCAGCCTAACCATTCCAGCTCACAGAACAGGCCCTGTCTCAGCCGCCGAAGGAAGCCCGGAAGGCCTGCTCCAGCCTGGCGGCATCCACTTCCCAGAGCTCGGCAATCTCAGGGCACACCTGCTCCGCCCACCAGTCAGCCAGCTCCTTGCGGTTGCTCTGGCGTTCGGAGATCCAGATGAGATTTCCAATCACCTTCTTATAGTACAGCTTCTCTGCAGCCTCCAGCTTATCCGGCGCGATCCAGATTTTGAGCCTTTTGGCGGTGCGGTACAGCTCCATGCTGCATGTCCGGCGGATTTTACGGGCCGTCGGATAACCGGCGTTATGCTTGCCTTGCGGATTGTTCATGTTCGTCAGCCCTCCTCTACCCCATATGTATGCGCCAGGGCAGAGGGAGGGCACAGTTTAGATAACGGTCAAATAGGCTACCATCGGACTGCTCTGATGCTCGCTGGTATGCGTGAGGCATAGAATGGGGTAAGAGCCCTTCTTGTCGGCAGTGAACGTAACGGTCGTCGTTTGTCCCTTCAGCACCTCGCCGCGAATGCCCAGCCCTTCGATGATGAACGGATGACTCTCGCCTTTAAGGCCGGTTATTTCCAGCCTGACCTGCTCGCCTTGATGAACAACCAGTGTTCCGGGATCCCAGCGGTAAACATCGACTTCCTTGCCGTGCGGGTCTGTACTCTTGACCTCTTCTGTTACCAGATGGAATACCTTTTCGCCAGCCGGGACAGAGTTGGCGGCTTCCGACTGGTCCCAGCGCAGGTAAGCGGCGGCAAGCACAACGGCGATCGCGAGCACGGCGGCCAGACGGATTTGTTTGCGGCTGACAACCAATATTTTGGACATGAACAACACCTCGGTTTCATAGAATCTACAGCAGGCTTGGACAGAGCCATCTACAGCAATTTATGCGGAGGCCTCCCGTCATATGCCTGCGGCCTGATGTTAACGGCGGGAGGGCGGGTCCTTTTTATTGAACAATGAATTGAATCGGGGGTATGAGAGTCATGGATTGGCTGTCAGATTTGATCGGGCTGCTGCTGCAGTGGATACAGAGCCTTGGTTATTTGGGCATTCTCATTGGGCTGGCCGTGGAAGTCATTCCAAGTGAGATTGTGCTGGGCTATGGCGGCTTCCTTGTTTCCCGGCAGGAGCTTACATTCATGGGGGCGGTTGTCATCGGAACGCTAGGGGCCGTGCTGCAGCAGTGGATTCTGTATGGCATTGGCCGGTTCGGCGGTAGGCCGTTCCTTGACCGGTTCGGCAAATATATCAAGATCAAGCCGAAGCACATGGATATTGCCGAGCAGTGGTTTCAGAAATATGGCGCGGGCATCGTCTTTACCGCCAGATTCGTGCCGGTCATGCGGCAGGTAATCTCCATTCCAGCCGGGATCACGAGAATGAACCTGTGGCTGTTTACCCTGCTGACACTGCTGGCCTCCATTCCATGGACAATCCTGTTCGTCTATCTTGGCATGAAGCTTGGCGCGGAGTGGGAAACCATTCATGAAAAGGCCGCTCCATACATCCAGCCGGCTGTACTGCTCGGTCTTGGCACGCTGATCGTCTATTTTATCTGGAAGCAGGTAGAAGGGCGCAGCCGGTCTTTATAATCGTTTATATATCTTCTATAGCTTCGGGCAGGATCGCCAAACCATGCCGGCACGGTCAACCGCCCGCCGTTTCGGACGGTTTGAGGGCCTGCCTTATCTTTGCTACAATATGGGTAGCAATTGCATTCGATAATAGAAAGCAGGGATGATTCGTGGCAAAAATGATAGCGGACAAGCTGAATAAGGGTATCAGCCCGCAGCGGTTCATGGATGATATGATGAAGAACAAGGATACCTTCCATTCACTCTATAACGAGTTTGAGTGGCCGAATGAGGATGACAAGGAATTTTTCGAATCGCTGAACAACCGGGACGACCTGCGCTGTCTGATCTTGATGGCGGATTGGTGCGGCGATGTCGTGAAGAATATTCCGGTTGTATTCAGAGCGCTCGAGATCAGCGGCATTCCGACGGAGGTGCTGATCAAGGAAGAGCATCCCGATACGATGCAGCAGTTCCTGACCATGGGCGGTGAAGCGGTGCCGATCGTGATTTTTGCCGATACCGGCGGTGCCGTTCTGGGACAATGGGGGCCTCGCCCGCGCCATGTTCAGGAAGTCATGACAGCGTTCAAGCAGGCGAACCCTGACCGTGAGGCGGCGGATTACCAGGACAAGCTTGCGGCAGCCCGCGAGGAAATGGGACGGAGGTACGGGGAAGGCACCGGCTACCAGGCGGTTATCATTCAAGAGCTGCGTGACCTGATCGCCCGGTTATAAGGCCATGAAACTTCATATTGAAACCTTTACGCTGGGCCCCTTGCAGACGAACGCCTACCTGCTTAAAGATGACGCTTCCGGCCGTGCGCTGGTCATTGACCCGGGGATGAACCCCGGATCGCTGCTGCGCTATATCGAGTCGAGAGAGCTGAAGATCGAAGCAATTCTTTTGACGCATGCGCATTTTGACCATATGGGCGGGGTCGAGGAGGTCCGCCAGGCAGCAGCCTGCCCAGTATACCTCCATGATCTGGAAGCTGACTGGCTGACAGATCCGCGCAAGAACGGTTCGGCCAGATGGCCGGATGTCACGGTGCCTCTGACAGCGGAGCCGGCGGAATATTCCCTGGCGGACGGCCAGGTTATCGAGCTGATCGGACATTCCTTCAAGGTGATGCATACGCCGGGCCATTCGCCGGGAAGCGTCAGCTTCCTGTGCGGCAGCGACCTGTTCTCCGGTGATGTGCTGTTCCGCCAGTCGGTGGGACGGACAGACCTGCCCGGCGGACGGGAGGCGGACTTGTTCCATTCTATTCAGAACAGGCTCTACACGCTGGACTTCGACGTCCGGGTTTATCCGGGTCATGGACCGAAGACAACGATCGGCTTTGAGATGGCAAACAATCCGTATGTGCGGCCGCTGCAGCGCTGACGGCTATAAGCAGTTATATAATGTGTAAAAAGCTTGATACGGCTGACATGCTTGGCCGTTTCTTTTTTATTAGATGATTGAGGATGGTGCATGTACGTGACGGAACCGAAAGCGGCCACACAGGCAGAGGAACAGGCCGGTACGGGCAAGGGAGGGCTTACTGCAGCCCAGCAGGCGGAAGAACGCCAGCGGATCGAGAAGCAGGTAAGCAGCGAGCTTGGCATCCCGGCATCGAAGGTGAAGGCGGCTGTCGGCCTGCTGGATGAAGGCAATACAATTCCGTTCATTGCCCGTTACCGCAAGGAGATGACAGGCGAGCTGGATGAGAACGACCTGCGGGCCATTGAAGAACGCCTGCAGTACCTGCGCAATCTGGAGGATCGCAAGCGCGAAGTCATCCGGCTCATTGATGAGCAGGGCAAGCTTACGGATGAGCTCAGCGGGGCAATTATCCAGGCCGCGAAGCTCCAGGAGGTTGAGGATCTGTACCGGCCCTACCGGCAGAAGCGCAAGACACGCGCAAGCGTTGCGAAGGAGAAGGGGCTTGAGCCGCTGGCACAGTGGATCACTGCCCAGCCGAAGCAGGGGGACCCGCTTCAAGAGGCGGCTCGTTATGTGAACGAGGCCAAGGGCGTTGCCACAGCAGAGGAAGCGCTGCAGGGAGCAATGGATATCATTGCCGAGAATATAGCCGATGATCCGAAGATTCGCGCATGGGTGCGCCGTTTCACGCATGATCAGGGACTGCTTCATACCAATGTGAAGAATCCTGAGCAGGAGTCCGTGTACGAGATGTATTACAGCTACCAGGAGCCTGTGCGCAAGCTGCCTCCGCATCGTATTCTGGCTATCAACCGGGCGGAGAGGGAGGATGTGCTTCGTGTAACGCTTGAGGTTCCCGCCGACAGAATCCATGAGTATATCGGCCGCCAGGTGCTCCGGGGCAGCCAGCCGACCCCGTCACGGTCTGTGATGCTGACCGTCATTGAAGATGCGTACAAGCGGCTGATTGCGCCTTCCATTGAACGTGAGGTGCGCGGGGAGCTTACCGATAAGGCGGAGGAGCATGCGATAACGATCTTCTCCGCTAATCTGCGCAACCTTCTGCTTCAGCCTCCGGTGAAGGGGCAGGTGGTGCTGGGCGTGGACCCTGCCTTCCGGACCGGCTGCAAGCTTGCGGTCGTGGATGATACCGGCAAGCTGCTGGAAGTAGCCGTTACGTACCCGACTGCTCCGCATAACAAGGTGGAGGAAGCAGGCCGGATTATCAACGGGCTGATTGACAAGTACAACGTGCAGCTGATTGTTATCGGCAACGGAACGGCTTCCCGTGAGACCGAGCAGTTCATTGCCGACCTGATCGCGGGCAGATCGAAGGCTGGCAAAGCGGGAAACGATGCGCTCAAATATATAATTGTCAGCGAGGCAGGGGCGAGTGTCTATTCTGCGTCCAAGCTCGCAGCCGAAGAATTCCCTTCGCTGGATGTAGCGGAGCGGAGTGCGGTATCGATTGCACGGCGCCTTCAGGACCCGCTCGCCGAGCTGGTGAAGATTGAGCCAAAGGCGATTGGTGTGGGGCAGTACCAGCATGACGTCAGCCAGAAGCGGCTGGAAGAAAGTCTGGGCGGCGTGGTCGAATCGGCGGTTAACCATGTCGGCGTAGATGTGAATACAGCATCGCCTTCGCTGCTCTCTTATGTAGCGGGCGTGAATGCAACAATAGCTCGCAATATTGTGAAGTTCCGCGAGGAGAACGGTAAATTCACCGACCGGAAGCAGCTGCAGAAGGTTCCTCGTCTTGGTGCGAAGTCGTTCGAGCAGTGCATCGGCTTCCTCCGGATCAGCGGCGGACGCAACCCGCTTGACCGGACGCCGATTCACCCCGAGTCCTATACGGTGGTCGACAAGCTGTTCAAGGAGCTGCGCTTGGAGCTGGCGATGCTTGGGACAGCCGAGCTTAACAGCCGGCTGGAGCAGGTGGACCCGGAGGCAGTGGCGCCTCAGCTTGGCGTAGGGGTACCGACACTGCGCGATATACTGGACAGCCTGCGCCGTCCGGGGCGGGATCCTCGTGAGGAGCTGCCGCCGCCGATTTTCCATACGGACGTTCTCAAGCTGGAGGATTTGAAGCCGGGTATGGAGCTGCAAGGAACGGTCCGCAACGTGATTGATTTCGGTGCCTTCGTGGATATCGGGGTCAAGAATGACGGGCTCGTCCATATTTCCCAGCTGAGTGACCGTTTCGTCAAGCATCCGATGGACGTTGTATCTGTAGGCGATAACGTCACCGTCTGGGTTATGAGCGTGGATTTGAAGCGGGGGCGTGTCAGCCTTACCATGCGCAAGCCCGATTAACCGGCAGGCTGTTTAAGAGGAAGATGGGCTGTGAGGCTTGTCTGGAAAAGTCCACCTTTCCTCTTGATAGCCATGTACGTTTCACGGTACAATTTTGTGATAAAGGTTCAGCCTACAGGATGACAGAGGAGGGAGAGTAGATGAGGACAGACAGATGTGCCAACCCGTCTCCCAGTCAAAAATGGTTCGGGCTTTCGCTGCAAGCGCTGGTCGTCTTGTCCAGGCAGGAAGGGATAAGCCCAAGCTGTGATATTGCCCGCAGGCTGCAATCCGAGGCGACTCTGCTGCGCAAGATTATGGCTAAGCTTGCCAAGGAGAACATCCTGGAGACAAGAGAAGGCAGGGATGGCGGATACAAGCTGAAGAAACGCGCCGAAGACCTGACGCTGGCTGAGGTATACAGGGCGCTCGAGATGGAAGAGGCGGTATGCAGCGGCATGCGTTTAACGGCAGGCGATCATCCCTTAGGCGAGAAGCTGGAATCTGCCTTTAACGATATCAAGGATGAGCTGGACCGTAAGGTACTGGAAGTGCTCGGCAATTACACGATCGCAGATTTGGCAGCTAAGATGGAATAGACGATGACGGCTGGCTGTCCAGCACTGCCGGCAAGAGAGATTTGGGCGGAAGAGCGGCATAAGAGAGTTTGACAAAATTGGTCTGCCCGCCTTATACTGTGCATAGAATATTACAGTTATAAAGACAGCAGCCTGAACGACAGGCGATATTTTTTTAGATTTAACTGAGCAAATTATCACACATTAAAGAATGATTTGGAGGAGTTAACCATGTCCGTAGAACAATTGAAGCAGGTTGAAGCATTTTCGGAGGTTATCCGGGAGCGCCGTTCAGTTCGCAGCTATGATCCTTCCTACCGCATGACACGTGAGGAAATTAGGGAGCTGCTGGATGATGCCATTCTGGCACCATCCTCATCGAACCTTCAGCCGTGGCGTTTTCTGGTCATCGAACAGCAGGACTTGAAGGAGAAGCTTCTGCCGATCGCCCACAACCAGCAGCAGGTAGTAGATGCGGCTGCGGTTATTGCCGTGCTGGGAGATGTTGAAGCTTATAAGAATGCCGATAAGATTTACAGCCGCGCTGTTGAAGCAGGCTATATGCCGGAGGATGTGAAGAACAACTTCGTGCCGCGCCTTGAGCAGATGTATGGCGGTCTGCCGAAGGAAGCCGCAAGAGGCATAGCCTTGATTGACGGCGGCCTGATTTCCATGCAGCTGATGCTTGCTGCCAAAGCAAGAGGGCTCGATACGGTACCAATGGGCGGTTATAATGCAGAGCAGTTTGTGAAGGAGTTTGCAGTGCCGGAAACCTATGTGCCGGTCATGCTGATTGCCGTTGGCAAAGCAGCTGCTCCAGGACGCCCTACCAGCAGACTGTCGGTTGATGAAGTAACGACCTGGAATACATTCTAATCATACAGCAGAAAGCCAACAGGCTGCCCGGGTATCGCCGCATGACGGTACCCGGGCAGCCTGTTGGGCGTTGCCGTGTCCAAGAATTCGTATAGGGAAGATTGCCTGCATTTCTTATGGCATGGAAATATGCTGCTCTTCATCCGGCTGCGGCTTGGTGCGGTAGAAGAACCAGCAGTCGTTCAGCAGCCGGATTTGCCGCTGATCCTTCTTTTGAAATGCGCGCATCAATTGATTGCAAAGCCATTGCGGCATATTGATCGTCCTCCTCCGGTATCTTGATGTATTATAAGCATATGGAAGTAGGCGATTGGCCGTGCAGGTCCCGTGCAACCTTGCATGCGCGGAAGCGGTTAGCCAACTATGTATGCTTACAGTAATCAGCAAAATCTGGTTCTTTTTGCATGAAATCACTCTATGCCACATTGTTAACCGTTCAGAGGTCAGTTAAAACTCCATTTCTTCCTCATACCACTGCTCGAGCTGGGCCTGCAGAGCCCGTATTTCCGTAAGCAGCGAGATAAGCGGGTAGGAGTGCTCCTTGATACCTGCAAACTGCCGTTCGAGCTCGTTCATGTAATCAAGACCGCCGGTTACCGGAAGTGACTTGTTATGCAGTTCAAGCTCGGCGCATTCTGCAACAGCGTAAGGCAGGACGGGCACATTGGCGGCTGTCAGCTTGTCCAGCTCCTTGTGAAGCCGCAGGTTCAGCGCGCTCAGCTGGTAAGCATGGGAGGCCGGCATCTCGACGAACGACAGACCGGAATCCGATTGCATAATGATGTATCTCATGGTAGGCATATTGGCTTAAGAGCTCCCCTCGTTATGTATGAAATTCGGACGTGAAACCTACTTGACAGTTTAGCTTATGAGCCCTTATAAATTCAAGTATCGACAGTATAATCATCAGGAGGAACAGATCGTTGAATGAATTGGTTTATAGAAGGGAATATCTAAGATGATGACGGACGAGCACTTGCAGGCATGGGTGGAGAAAATATCGCTCGACAGCTTTGGCATGCCGTTTCGCCATCGGGCCACTTTCAACCGGCGGCTGAAGGCAACCGGAGGGCGGTATTTCATGAAGTCGCATAACATCGAGATCAGTCCGCATCAGCTGGAGAATTACGGGACGGAAGAGACCGAGAAGATTATCAAGCATGAGCTCTGCCATTATCATCTCCATCTGCTCGGCAGAGGATACCGCCACAGGGATTCCGATTTCAAGCTGCTGCTCGCCAAGGTAGGGGGAAGCCGCTTCTGCAAGTCACTTCCCGAGCGGCTGCAGCGCAAGCCGGCGCCCTACAAATATATGCTGAAATGCACCAGCTGCGGCATGGAATATATGCGCAGAAGGCGCATGAACCCGAGCAAATACAGATGCGGGAAATGTGCCGGGAAATTAATTTTAAAAGGGCTTGACTCCAAAAACGAAACGTGATAAATTATTACTTGTCACTTCGACGAAACATAAATTTTTAACGTTCCCTGATAGCTCAGTTGGTAGAGCACTCGACTGTTAATCGAGTTGTCACAGGTTCGAGTCCTGTTCGGGGAGCCATTCATGGAGAGATACCCAAGTGGCTCAAGGGGACCCTCTGCTAAGGGGTTAGACTGCGCAAGTGGTGCGAGGGTTCGAATCCCTCTCTCTCCGCCATAGTTTAGTAAGGCACGAGAAGGGCCGATTGAAACGGTCTTTTTTATTTGCCTGATTCATCCGGGTTTCGACAGGAAACGACAGGATGGGCGGACATCAGAAAAAAAGTTATTGCAATCATTAAACGGATCTGGTACAATAGTTTCTGTTGTCACGCTAAACTGCTTGAGTTAAGCAAGACTTGTGGCCCGTTGGTCAAGGGGTTAAGACACCTCCCTTTCACGGAGGTAACAGGGGTTCGAATCCCCTACGGGTCACCACCTTATTATTAAGCAAGAGCCATTAGCTCAGTTGGTAGAGCACCTGACTTTTAATCAGGGTGTCGAAGGTTCGAGTCCTTCATGGCTCACCACTGTTTCACTCCTCAGAAACAGCGGCATATGTTAATAGTAAGCGAATATTATACGTGCGGTAGTGGTGGAATGGCAGACACGCTATCTTGAGGGGGTAGTGGGCGTATGCCCGTGGAGGTTCGAGTCCTCTCTACCGCACCATACATAACTAACCAGTCCTATGCGATGCGCATAGGACTTTTTTTGACATATAGGAAAGTATAAATTTTTGGGGTCATCGGTGATGACTCTATTGTTGTGTTTTGCTAGGCTAAGTGTAGGGAGAACAATATTCTTAAATAAATCCTGTTTGCTTAAAATGGGCATTGAGATAATCTAACAGAACTCAGCGACCTTATCTCAGTGCATACGGGTCGCCTCAGCGGGTAACGGAACTCAGCGCTGCTATTCAGTCCATTTCAAGGGGATCTTTAATGATAAAGGGAAATTAAAGCCTCTGAGTTCCGTTACCATTTAAAAATGACTCTAATTCAATGGATAGCGCTTCTCAGTTCCGTAAAGACCTGCCTGCATGAAGCTGGTATGTATGATATCTCTTATTTCGTCCCTCCGTCACCATATGCAGCCCCTCCACCAAACTGTGCAGCAATTGACAAGCGTAACGATCGGTTCACTTAAATTAAATAATAATGCCGCCTCGATACATAAAAGTATCCAAGCGGCATGTGCTTCATATCCGTTAGCTTGAGAATAGTCTATAGGATCTGAATCTTATCATCTGCAGAGCCTAAGGCTGCCAGTTCACATTAACAGTGGCGACACCGTTCGCCGGTGAAGTGAAGGTGTGATTGTCGCCGCCTTCCCAGACGACGGCCTTGCCGTTTTTCTTGATGAATTTGAACTGAAGAGGCGTGCCTGCCGGGACGCTGACATCATAATACCAGGTTGGGTACTTGGTCACCACTTGGTTGAACAACGGACCGACTGCCTTGGCAGCTTCCCAGTTGCCCAGCTCAGCGACATTCCCAACAAGGTAAAGATTCTCGCCAAGGTTCGTGGTCGCATTGTTCACGATGAAGCGGACAGTGACCTGGCTGTTGGTCAGAATATTGAAGTTATTGTAGCTGTTGCTGTCAGCTGAGGCAGCGTTCCGTACTTTAACAGCGTACTTGCCAGCCGCGATAGCTGGAACGATCGCCTTAATCTGTGTATCTTCCCAAGCTACAATATTGCTGCCGGTCACAGCCGTGGTGCCGAAATACACAGTACCCTTGGTTGCACCGAAGCCGCGTCCGTCAATCGTAACCGTGCTACCGGCTTTACCGAGATCCGGACCAACATTGCCGATTACCGGGGTCGTCTGGTTCGCTGTGTACTGCCACACGCCTACGCCACCTGCCGGGAGGTTGAATGCCGATACACTGCCGCTGCTGCCTACCGTAATATCGCTGCCGTTCAGTGTACCGCCCAGAACATCGGTATAGGTGCCGCCAGGAAGCGATGTTGTCAGCCCGGAGATGGAAGCGGCAGCGGTGGCACTGCGGTTAATGGCTACCAGAGCAACACTGCTGCCGAATTTGCGCTCATACACGTAAGTATCATTGTTAATCCAGCGCTGCTCTGTCGTTCCGTAAGCAATGGCCGGATTCGATTTGCGCAGCGTCGCTAGTTTCTTGATCACATTAAACGCCGTTGTCGATCTCGAGAACGAATTCATCATGGCTCGGTTGCCCGGATCGCCATTGCCGGCCAGATACTGCTCAGTGCCGTAATAGATCGCCGGTACGCCACGGGATGTCAGGGTGAAAGCCAGTGCCTGCTCCAAACGGCGGTTGTTGCTGCCTAGGCTGAAACGGTCCATATCATGGTTGTCGATGAATGTCACCTGATCATTAACCTGTGTGTAGTCAGCGGCCGTGCTGGCTAACATGGCATCCAGGCCATACATATTGTCAGTATTGTCTCTGAATACCTGCCGCACCTTCTGACCGAAACGGAAATCAAGCAGGCTCATGCCGGATTCGTTGGCGAAAGCAACATTGTTTGGATCATTCTCTCCTGCGCCAAGGTACCACTCTCCGAAGGTGAAGACCGGCTTGTAGTTGTAGATGTAGGACATCCAGCTCTTCTGCCAGCCGAAAGGCATATGCTTGACTGCGTCTACGCGGATGCCGTCAATGCCCATATCCAGCCACAGCTTGATGGCATCCTTGAAATAGGTGTCAATGGTGTTGTTGTTATGGTTTATGTCGGCAAGGTCAAACAGGTTGCGGTAGATGCCGTCCTCCAGAGTGGAGAAATCGGTACCGCCATTGTGGAGGAAGAGGCCTGCCGTATCATTCGTATAGCCGCCCAGCAGGCTGCCGTTATCATACAAGCGGCCATTCTCTGCGAAGCTTGGCTGTTTATCATCAGCGGGGGACGTGTGATTAGGCGCGAAGTCGATAATAATCTTGATGCCTTTGGCATGAGCTGCGTCGACCAGGTTTTGGAAGTCCGTCATGCTGCCGAAGGCAGGGTTGGTCTTCTTGAAATCACGTGCCCAGTAGCCGTGGTAGGAGGTACTGTTGACGCCGGCATAATTAATAACGGCATAAATGTTCTCGACCGGCTGCGAGATCCACAGTGCAGTGATGCCAAGGTCTGTAAAGTAATTGTCGTTAATCTTGTTCATAATTCCCTGCCAGTCGCCACCGCAGTAGAGCTTAAGGCTTGTACAGCCGGGAGAATAAGCCGCTCCTGTCGGATTGTTCGCCGGATTGCCGTCTACGAAGCGGTCGGTGGCAATCTGGTAGATGACATCGGTCGAGTAACCGATTTTGTTGCTGACGGACGTATCAGGAGCGGCGCTGACAGTAGTCGCCAGCGGGATGGCAGGTGTAAGAAGACCAGTAACTAGGCTGGCGCTCAAGACGAACGAAGCCAGAAATTTTTTGGAGGACACGGTCAAGTTATAGACCACCTTTCAAAATTTGGATTTCACAGAGGTGAACAGTGACAAGTATGATGATGTTCATGCTGCTTATTTTACTTCGCAAGCGTTTGCAATTAAGCGCTTAAGCGCTTTCGCGAATTCCTCCTTTCACAGGGCCAAACGCAAAATAACCCCGGATATCTCTTGGATAGAGATTCCGGGGTTGTTTTCAAGCTGCTTTCGCAGCCGGAAAATGCAGTTGCCCTCAGATTGTGGTTTAGACGATCTGTAATTGCTCTCCTGCTGCTGTTTTGCCCCCTGTTACGGTGGACATGGGTTACTTGCTATTGCGCTTTCATTTTAGAATCGGCTGGTCGATATTGTCAACCAATTTTTTCCCGGAATGGGTATCCGCCGCTTTGAGAATGGCCCAGCCATAGGCTTCGAGCGGTATATGCAGCACTTCATCTGATGCTTCCAGGAGCTCTTGTTCCCCTGTCTGGTGCTGCCATCTCTGGCTGTCTGTTACGGGTACCTGCACGATTACCGCCTGATCCTGATTGTTCAGAACAATCAGATAGCGCTCCTCATCCGCCTGTCTTTCGTAGGCGAGAATGTGGTCGTGATCCGCAATGCTTATGAAACGGATCGAACCGTCCCGCAGGGCGGGAGACAAACGGCGCAGACGAATCATGTCACGGAAAAAGCTGAACAGCTCCTGGTTCTGCTGTGCAGGGTCCCATATCATACACTTGCGGTTGTCCGGGTCATGGTTGCCGTCCATCCCGATTTCATCCCCGTAGTAGATGCATGGGGTACCGGGATATGTCAGCTGGAATAAAGTAGCCAGCTTAACCCGTTCGACAGAGCCTTCGCACAGCGACAGCAAGCGGTCTGTGTCATGGCTGCCAAGCAGGTTGAATGCGACCTCGTTGACTGGCTTGGGATAGTTCGCGAGCTGGGTTGTAATCGCATCGGCAAACTGCCCGGCATCTGTCTTCTTGTGAGCGAAGAACTGCAGCAGAATGTTCGTGAACGGATAATTCATAACGGCATCGAATTGATCACCAAGCAGCCAGGGCAGAGAGTCGTGCATAATTTCGCCGACGATATACGCCTCTGGATTAGCTTCCTTGACGACCTTGCGGAATTCACGCCAGAACTGATGGTCCACCTCGTTCGCTACATCGAGCCTCCAGCCGTCGATGCCGATTTCCGTCAGCCAGTAGCTGGCCACCTTGAGCAGGTATGCTTTTACTTCAGGGTGCTCTGTGTTCAGCTTGGGCATGATTGGCTCAAAGCCGAACGTGTCGTAGGTTGTGCCATCCTCCTTCACGGCAAGCGGCCATTCCCGGACATGGAACCAGCCTGCATAAGGGGAGGCTTCTCCCTTCTCCTGCACATCCACGAAAGGCGGAAACGTATGGCCGCAGTGATTGAACACGGCATCAAGCATAACCCGAATTCCCTTGCTGTGACAGGCATCTACTAGTTCTTTCAGCTTGTCGTTGGTGCCAAGATAAGGGTCGACACGCAGATAATCCTTGGTATCATACCGGTGGTTTGTGGTCGCTTCGAACAGCGGATTGAAGTAGATCGCGTTGATTCCCAAGTCATGCAGATAATCAAGGTGGTCGATAACGCCCTGCAGATCACCGCCAAAGAAGTTCTTGGGTGTAGGTGTTCCGCCCCAGGGCTCTACCGCAGGAGGATTGATGGACGGGTCCCCACAGGCGAACCGGTCAGGAAAGATTTGATAGAAGATGGCTTCTTTGGCCCAGACAGGCGGCTTGAATACGTCTGCCGGATTGATAAAGGGGAAATCAAACAGCCCTTCGTAAGAAACCGATGGTGCTTCCGTCTGAAAGCCCTTTTCCAGCAGATAAACGCTCTCTGTTCCAGCATGCAGGCCAAAAAAGTAGACCAGCCTGCGGTAGGGCGGCTGCACAGCTGCTTCCCAGTAATCGAACAGGCGGTCAGAGCCCCACTTGACCATGGGCTTGACAGAATTGGTTTTGTCCCAGCCGTATTTGTCGCCGTAGAAGAGATCGACCCGATCGACATCATCCCTGCGGGTTCGAAGGCGGATGTGCAGGGTTCGATCATCCAGTGCATAAGACCAGTTGAGCTTGGGACGGTGATAAATGGCTTCCAGTTGCATACTAATTCATCTCCTTGGCAGGTCAATAAAACGCAAAAAGGGCCCAACCTCACTTGAAAACGAGGTTGAACCCGAGAGTTTCATTGCCTTTGAATTTCCCACAGCATAGCACAGGTGGCTGGAAATGTTCAATACCCGCCAGATGAAGTGAAATGAAGTAAGATGGAGTAATTTGGCATAATTCTTAGAATAAGGCGCTTTCACTGCCGAAAACAGGAAAATTACTTGTTTGCAAACGTTTTTATGCTCGGTTAAGATAATTTTGTCAGAACATTCAATGATTATATAGCTTTCAATTTGAAGGCAATGCTACCTGGAAGGGTACAACCTCGGACACGGGACGTGACGGGGCTGTATCCTTTTTTTTGTGCGCTGCCTGCAAGAGGGCGAGGCTGGGAGAATCGCTTGCATCTTAAGTGTATACCCGGCTGTATCAGCTGAATGTCTACTACATGGGAGAACAGGAAGGGGCGTTTACGCAATGCGGAAAAAGACACGGCTGGACAGAAAGACAAGAGGTTTGGTATTGGTGCTGCTCTGCATCGTAATGGCGGCTGCGATGACGGCATGCAGCGGCACAAGCAACGGACCGGAAGTGAGCAACAAGAATAGTAACGGAGTTGCCGGGGGGAATGAACAAGGAGCGGAAGAAGAGGAGCTGGTGCCGGAAGAAGGCGCCAAACTTGTCGTCTGGGAATCGAAGGAGCAGGTCGACTACATGAAGAAAATCGGCAAGGCTTTCGAGGAGAAGTACGGCGTGCCCGTTGCAGTTGAGGAGCTTGCGGGCGGGGAGCAGGGAGCAAGGCTGGCAACTGACGGACCCTCCAAGCTTGCCGCAGATATTCTGACGCTGCCGCATGACCAGATCGGCCAGGCGGTGAAGGCGGGCCTTCTGCTGCCTAATGATGCTTTCGAGGAAGAAACCCGCGCAGCTATGGTGGAGGCAGCCATTCAGGCGTCGACTTATGACGGTGTGCTCTATGGTTATCCCAAATCGGTTGAAACTTATGCGATGTTTTACAATAAAGATCTGCTGCCCGAGGCGCCGGAAACATGGGAAGAGGTCGCGGCCTTCGCCAAGACTTATAATGCGCCCGGTCAGAACAAGTATGCGATTATGTGGGAATTCGTGGGCTACTACACCTACCCGTTCATTGGCAGCTTTGACGGCTATATATTCGGGAAAGACAATACTGACCCGAGTGATATGGGATTAAACGGCGAAGGTACGGTGGAAGGCTTCGAGTTCCTGCAGTCGCTCCGGCCGATCCTTCCGATGGATGCAGCTGATGTCACGTACGATGTCAAGACACAGCTGTTCCAGGAAGGCAAGCTGGCTATGAACATAGATGGACCTTGGTCGGTTGGAGCTTTCAAGGACGATGTCAATTTTGGTGTTGCGGTCCTGCCCAAAGCGCCGAACGGGAACCCAACCACTTCATTCTCGGGAGTAAAATCTTATTATGTGAACTCTTATACGAACTATCCGGTCGCAGCGAGGCTGTTCGCCCATTTTGCCAGCAGCAAGGAGAACCAGCTGAAGAACTACGAGCAAACGGGGGCCATACCAGCTCATAAGGAAGCGGGCGAGGATCCGATGATCAAGAACGATCCGATTATCAGCGGCTTCTTCGAGCAGTTCAAGCATTCGGTGCCGATGCCGGCGCTTTCGGAGATAAATGCGGTCTGGGATCCGCTTAGAGCTGCATTCATGACGATTTGGGATAATCCTTCTGCGGATGTGAAGCAGACGCTGGACCAGACAGTGGCTACAATCAAGGCCGGTATGCAGTCGAAATAAACGATAGGTGGTATTCTGAATGACAAAAAAGACATGTGCCTCGATCCTATCTGCACTCATTATGGGACTCGGGCAGCTGTATAACCGGCAGTGGCTCAAAGGCCTGCTGTTTATGGTTATATGGGGAGCCGGCTTATATTTTATTATCTTTCATCTGACGGAGAGCCTGTACGGCCTGGTGACGCTTGGCGAACAGCCGAGCGGTATGGTCAAAGTCGGCAGGCTGACCAAGATGGTGGAGGGCGACCATTCCATCTTCATGATGATCGACGGTCTGATCGCCTTGCTCGCGCTGCTGTTCTTCCTGTTCATCTATGTGCTCACCGTGCGTGACGCCTATCTGGTGGGCCGGTCGCGCGACAACGGAGAGGAGCCGCACGGCTTCTCACAGTCACTGAAGGAGCTCAGCCGCAAGCATTTTGCGTACATCGTGCTGGCGCTGCCTTTTCTGGCCATTACATTCCTGACAATTCTGCCGCTGATTTTCTCCGTTTTGCTTGCCTTTACAAACTATGCAGACCCTATTCTGCCGCCGGCGAACCTGGTGGATTGGGTCGGGTTTGATAACTTCGCGAAGATGGTCAGCCTGCAGGTTTGGAGCAAGACGTTTGCGGGCATTCTGCAGTGGACGCTGATCTGGGCGGTAATTGCTACAGCAACAACTTATATCGGGGGCGTGCTGGTGGCGGTTCTCATACATCAGCCGGGTGTCCGCTTTAAGCGCTTCTGGCGTACGGTGCTGATCGTGCCCTTCGCTATACCGAATATGGTGTCCCTGCTTGTGATGCGCAATATGTTCAACAACCAGTTCGGTCCGGTGAACGGCTACCTGCGGGCATTCGGGCTGGATGGACTGCCCTGGCTGACTGATCCGTTCTGGGCGAAAGTAACGGTTATCCTGGTGAATATGTGGCTTGGTATTCCGGTGATGATGATACTGGCCTTCGGCGTGCTGACGACGATCCCAAGAGACTTGTATGAAGCGGCGGAGGTCGATGGCGCGGGACCGGTGCAGAAGTTTAGAAGTATCACGCTGCCAATGGTCTTATTTGCCACAGCACCAATTCTTATTATGCAGTTTGCCGGAAATATCAATAACTTTAACGTCATCTACCTGCTTACGAGCGGTGATCCGGTTAACCCGGATTATCAGTACGCGGGACATACCGATCTGCTCGTCACCTGGCTGTATAAGCTGGCGCTTAACCAGTCTCAGTACAGCTTCGCTTCGGTCATCGGAATCGTGATCTTCATGATCGTGGCCTCCTTCTCCATCTGGAGCTACCGGCGGACGAGGTCGTACAAAGAGGAGGATATGATCGCATGAACCGGAGACCCTCGACGATTATGAAGCTGTCGGCCACCTACCTGGTCCTGGTTATTCTCACCTGCATCAGTCTGTTCCCGGCCATATGGATTGTATTGTCATCTTTTAAGTCGGGCAACAGCTTGTTCAGTGAAACCTTGATTCCGCGCCAGTTTACATTGGTGCACTACGCGGATTTGTTCTCTAAGACGCAGTATCCGGTCTGGTTCATGAATACCTTGAAGGTGGCCGCGCTCTCGACGCTGTTCGGTACATTCCTGCTGCTGCTCACCTCGTATGCGATTTCCCGCTACCGCTTTGCGGGCAGGAAGACATCTTTGACCACGCTGCTGGTCCTGCAGATGTTTCCGGGCTTTATGGCGATGATCGCGATCTATGTACTGCTCAATACGATGGGGCTTCTCAATTCGCACTGGGCACTCGTGCTCGTGTACAGCAGCGGCGCAGTGATTGCAAATGTATTCGTGGCCAAGGGGTTCTTCGATACGATTCCCCGCAGTCTGGAGGAAGCGGCAAAGATTGATGGCGCAAGCCATATGCGGATATTCGTCTCCGTCATGATCCCGCTGTCGAAACCTATGCTGACCTATGCAAGTTTAATGATCTTCAACGGCGCGTTCGTCGATTTCATCTTTGCCGACTTGGTGCTTCGCACCGAGGAGCAGCGCACTCTGGCTGTGGGACTGTACCGAATGGTGAGTCAGCGGAACTCGACCGAGTTCACCCTGTTTGCGGCGGGCGCGGTGCTCGTGGCCCTGCCGGTTACAATGCTGTTCATTTTCCTGCAGCGCTTCCTCGTCGATGGATTAACGGCTGGGGCAAGCAAGGGGTAGGAAGGATATAAGGGATTAGCGCATATATAATAGAAGAAAAGAATTCAGGCTGAGTGAATGGCAGATTATTGTGCCGCACTCAGCCTTTGTTTATGTTCATTCACCGCTTGATAGCATGAGGGGGAATTCATATTCTTTGATACGGGGCTTCTCCGACTGCATCAAGTGTAGGCTTTGGGGCTCGCCCTGCCGTTCCTGGAGATTCGATCCGTATGTTTATTTTGCATAATATTATGAAATGTTTCTCCTTCTCTATTAAAAGGGCAGCACTTAACCCGATATATAACTCATGTCGTTAGATGGCGGATAATGTCGAATTAAGGGGTGTGCTGTATGAGTATTCGGGTTAAAACGTTTTTGGCATTTGGAATTTTGGTCTTGTTGGTGGCGGGAAGTTATGGTTACCAGATTACTTCCTCCATTTCGCAGGAGAAGCGGCTGCAGGAAATCAATGAGAGAACGCTGCAGTCTTCTGTGCTCGCGCAAGGCTTGAAGCAAGTCATGACGGAGATGCAGATGCAGGGTGTTCTGATGTGGGCGCAATTCGTCGACGCCGAAACCGCTTTAGCTGAGATGAAAAGATTGGACGGTATGTTCGTGGAGATGCTTGGAAAGTACGAATCGCTGAACCCGAACGCGTCTGCGGAAGTGCAGGGGATTCGGGACAACTATACGGCTTACACCACGATGACGGAGCAATCGGACGTCGGAGTAATTGTTGGGAAAATCAACCAGTCTCTTGAGGACCTCCGCACGAGCAACCTGGAGAAAATCGAGGGCTCGCTTCAGCAAACCATGGATGAGACGAAAGCGACTAACGGGCTACTTGGGTTGTTCCAGCTCGGTATACTGCTTGCCTGTATTGGGGCAGCTATACTGCTGGCTCAGTCCATCATTACACCGGTCAAGAGACTGATTGCTGCATCGACAACTATCGCAGAAGGTGACCTTAGCAATCCGGTAAATGTAAAAGCGAAGGGTGAGATCGGCAGGCTGGGCGCGAATTTTGAGAAGATGCGCGCTAATCTTGCTGCCTTCATAAAGGCCTCCCAGGTGACAACTGACCATGTAGCGGATTCGTCGCAGCTGCTGTCCCGTAATGCCAATGGAGCCGCCGAATCGATCTCACAATCCGGTGATATCATCCAGTTGATTGCCGACGGCTCGGCAACCCAGATGCGCAGCCTGGAGGAAACTTCGATCGCAATGGAAGAGATGACAGTTGGCGTTATGCGTATTTCTGAAACGACTAGTGTGGTAGCCGAGCTGTCGGCAAGCACGGAGGAGCAGGCTCAGCAGGGCAATCAGCTGCTCAGCGAAGCTGTCCGCCAGATGGATACGATCAATGATTCCGTGACCCAGTTCGCCGATACTGTGGGCAAGCTGGACGAACATTCCAAGACGATCAACCAGATCGTGGAAGTAATCAAGTCGATTTCCTCGCAGACTAATCTGCTGTCGCTCAATGCGGGCATTGAGGCAGCAAGAGCAGGTGATCATGGCAAAGGCTTCGCCGTAGTAGCTAATGAAATCCGGAAGCTTGCCGAACAGACTAGTGTATCTTCCGAGCATATCTATGAAATTATTCAGATGATCCAGAAGGATACCCAGCAGGCCGTATCCGCATTGGAACAGAGCCAGACTGAAGTAGAGCGCGGACGCAGGTCGATCCAGACGGCAGGCGAAGCATTTGGACGTATTACAAGTGCTACTTCCGACATCTCCATGCAAACCCAGGACATCTCGGCCGCTGCTGAAGAGACCTCTGCCGGTTTCCAGCAAATGAGCGCTTCGGTCAATGAACTGAATGCAATTGCCAAGCGTGCCAACGAGCAGAGCACAATTATGGCTTCGGGCTATGAAGCCCAGCGTGACGCGGTCGTACAAATTGCAAGCTCCACGGAAACGCTGAACCGGTCGGCTGAAGAGCTGCAGGAACAGATTAAGAAATTCAAAGTATAGCAGCAGCGACTGCTTGCACTCAGCAACTAATAAGAACCGCCCGGTGCCGGATAAGGCCGCGGGCGGTTCTTATTGCTGTATGCCCGGCCGTTGAGGAAACTGCGATTCACCAAACGGGGCAAATCTGCTATGATAGTAGTTTCTATTATATATAGCTACTCAAGAGCATGCACGGGCGAGCAGAGACCGGCATTGAAAGGAATCTCCAGCATATGAACGAAACTTATACCTTGCCCCAGAAAATAAAGCAGATGCTCATCATTCTGATCCCGCTGCTTATTACGCAGCTAGCCATGTTCGCCATGAGCTTCCTCGACACGGCCATGTCCGGGCAGGTCAGCCCGAATGATCTGGCGGGGATTGCCATCGGAGCAAGCCTCTGGTCGCCTGTTCAGATGGGGATAACAGGCATTCTGATGGCTGTGACGCCGATAGCAGCCCAGCTGATCGGGGCAAATCGGAAGAAGGAAGTAATGCCGACCGTCGTCCAGAGCATTTTCCTCGCGCTGTTCATGTCCGTATTAGTCATTGCGGCTGGAATGATTGCGCTGGCACCTGTACTGAACGCTATGCCGCTCGAATCGGAAGTGAGGATGATCGCCTGGCAGTATCTGACCATGATTGCGCTCGGAATCCCGCCGCTATTCGTGTATAATGTGCTCCGCTGCTTCATTGACGCGCTCGGCCAGACGAGAGTTACGATGATAATAACCCTGCTGTCTCTTCCTATTAATGGCATATTTAATTATCTGTTCATCTTCGGCAAGCTTGGCTTCCCGGCTATGGGCGGTGTCGGGGCTGGTATTGCGACCTCAATTACGTACTGGATTCTGCTTGGGCTGGCTGTCAGCTTCATCCGCCGCAGCGACCAGATGACGGTCTACAGACTGACAGCGGGCAAGCTTAGGGTGCGGGTCAGGGACTGGAAGGAGCTGCTCCGGATCGGGGTGCCGATTGGCATGGCAATTTTTATAGAGAGCAGTATATTTGCGGTTGTCACCTTGTTCATGAGTGCCTACGACACGGTTACGATTGCCGCGCATCAGGCGGCCATTAACTTTGCTTCGTTCCTGTATATGATACCGATGAGCATTTCCTACTCGCTGGCGATTCTAGTCGGCTTCGAGGTGGGAGCCGGACGGACGCGGGATGCCAGACAGTACAGTTTTCTCGGGATCGGCATGGGGCTTGGCATGGCCCTGATCTTCTCCGTGCTGCTTCTCAGCTACAATACCGAGCTCGCTGCTATTTATACACGGGATGCAGCTGTGTTGGAGATGACAGCACACTTCCTGATCTATGCGATCTTCTTTCAGCTGTCTGATGCGGTAGCGGCTCCGATTCAAGGGGCACTGCGGGGCTACAAGGATGTCAATGTGACCTTCCTGCTTGCCCTTATCTCGTATTGGCTGATTGGACTCCCTCTTGGCATCGCGCTCGCGCGGTTGACGGATCTGGGCGCCTTCGGGTATTGGGTGGGCCTGATCACAGGTCTTGCCGCAGGGGCGGTTGGATTGTTCGGCCGGCTGTTGTATCTTCAGTCCAAGCCCGCAAGGCTTGTCTCTGAAGCTGATAAGACCGTTTACCCTGCACCTTGATATGTGATATACCCGTGCCCCGGCATGCGGCTTCCTAAGCCGTCTGGCGGGGCTTATTTTATTTTCTCCTTACATCGTGAAATATTTCACTACTTATCCTGCCTCCAAATGGTACGATATTCATATTTATTACGGAAATTACCCGCCGCGCGTTCGCGGCTATCTTAGCAGGAGTTGGAGGAGAGAGCATGGGTAAAGCAACTGGGTTTCTGGAATATCAGAGAGAGACTGCTTGCGAGCTGGAACCACTCGAGCGTATAGCCCACTGGAGGGAGTTTACGGCTGTCCTTAGCGCGGATAAGCTGACAGAGCAGGGGGCCCGCTGTATGGACTGCGGCACGCCTTACTGTCACACGGGGAGTATTCTGTCCGGCATGGCTTCAGGCTGCCCGGTTAATAATCTGATTCCAGAGCTGAATGATCTTGTATACCGGGGCAGCTGGGAAGCAGCCGTGAAGCGGCTCCATAAGACAAATAACTTCCCTGAGTTTACCGGACGCGTCTGTCCGGCACCATGTGAGGGCTCATGTACAGTAGGCCTGATCGGTTCTCCTGTAACGGTGCGCAGCATTGAGAAGGCTATCGTTGAGCGCGGGTTCGCTGAGGGGTGGATCGTTCCTGAGCCTCCGGAGAAGCGGACCGGGTACCGAGTGGCCGTTGTCGGATCAGGGCCAGCGGGACTGGCATGTGCAGCCCAGCTGAACAAGGCAGGCCACCTCGTTACGGTCTATGAGCGGGCAGACCGCATTGGCGGGCTTCTGATGTACGGCATTCCCAATATGAAGCTGGATAAGCAGGTCGTACAGCGCAGAGTTGATCTGCTCTCTGCAGAGGGCGTATCGTTCCGGACAGGGGTTGAAATCGGCAAGGACATCGCTGCTGAACAGCTTCGCGAGGATTATGATGCAGTTGTATTATGTGCCGGAGCCACCAAGACCCGCGAGCTGCCAATTGAAGGCCGTGAGCTTGCCGGTGTACACCAGGCGATGGACTTCCTCACACAAAATACGAAGAGCCTGCTGGATTCCGGGCATGCTGACGGCGCGTATCTGTCGGCCAGGGGGAAGGATGTCGTTGTTATTGGAGGCGGTGATACAGGTACTGACTGTGTGGCCACTGCCATTCGCCACGGCTGCAGGAGCGTGGTTCAGCTGGAGATTATGCCGCAGCCACCGCTGACAAGGCAGCCGGGCAACCCTTGGCCGGAATACCCAAGAGTATTGAAGGTGGATTACGGTCAGGAAGAAGCGGCGGGGCTGTATGGATCAGATCCGCGCAGGTATCTAGTCTCGACCAAGCGGTTTGCCGGTAATAGCGCAGGAGAAGTGCAGGAGGTCCATACCGTTCAGATTGAGTGGCAGAGCGATGCTGCCGGGAAGCTGGTGCCAGTAGAAGTGCCGGGCAGCAGCGAAGTACTGCCGGCCCAGCTGGTGCTGCTGGCAATGGGCTTTACAGGTCCAGAGGCAGAACTGCCGGATCAGCTGGGTCTTGAGCGTGATGAACGGGCGAATGTAAGGGCAGAATACGGGAAACATGCCACGAACGTGGAAGGTGTCTTCGCTGCTGGGGATATGCGCCGCGGCCAGAGTCTTGTCGCTTGGGCGATTAACGAAGGCCGCCAGGCAGCGCGAGAGGTCGACCGGTATCTGACCGGCTCATCAAGGCTGCCATAGCCGGAGCCGGCGGTTTTTAACCCTTTGCCCTGCCCCAGCAGTAGACCTCAAGCTCGCGGATGCGCTGCATAATCTCATCCAGGTCAGCCTCAGGAGCTTTGGGCGGGCGAACAACAGCATTCTGCCGGGCCTGATACAGCTGTTTCTGGAGCAGGTTGATTAACGCTTCGAAGGCTTCATAATCTTTGATAATCTGATCGAGATAATTATCTACCTCGGCGGCATCATAGCCTCTAAATACAGTGGGGAAATCCTTCTCATGGATTTCGAGGGCATTCAGTTTAATTCCAAACTCTTTTGGCGTCTTTATTTTTATATCACCGTTCATGTTAGATAACCTCCTTTTTTATAATGAATAACGAATATATGGATCGTCTGGTTTCACATTGCAGGAAATTGGACTATCCAGCAGCAGCAAGCTCCCGAGTCCATCGCAGCAGCGAGGATACGGGAGCTTGTTGTGCGGTTCATGGCAGTACCGATCCAGCTTGCGTTTAGGCTGGGGAAAATCCCTCTTCGTTTAAATACTCAAGTGCTTCCTCATGGGTTTCAAAGGCAGACTCCAGGCTGAGCCCGGCATACACATACCAGAGGTCATCTTCGAATTTAAGCGTGAGCTTCTGCCCGTCTGGGCTTGTCCACTCTGATTCCTTGGCAGGTTTGCCGCGCTTGCGCGAGGCTGCTGGTGCTGCAGGCTCGTCCCGCTCGGAGAGAGAGCGGATCGATTTCTCCACTAGTGTACGGATTTCTTCCTCATTCATGTCACGGATGCTGCAAAATCCCTTGTCATCTGTCTCGTACCCTGTAAGCATCCCGGCATAGACATAGCCGTTGCCGTTCGGGTGAAGGTGGTAGACGACATTCTTCTTGTCATACAGGCTCTCTTCATACTGGTAGTTGACACGTCCCAGAGAGACATCCTTCCTCTCCAGCTCCTGGAACGAGTCCATGATGGCAAGCTTCTGTTCAAATGTTAGCATAGGTGCCTCCAAGTAGTCTGCTTAATGTTTACAGTTCTTTGACGAACAGCAGGTGCGGGATATCTTCTTCTATAAATACGTCAGATACGGCTGTGTAGCCGAGTTTCTCATAAAATGCCTTCGCCTGCACCTGCCCATGCAGCTTGGCCTTCTTGAGGCCCTTCTCACGGGCAATAGCTTCAAGCTCAGATACAAGCAGCCTGCCGAGGCCATGCTTGCGGTGTGTGGGAAGCAGACAGATGCGCTCCAGCTTGGCTACGCCATCCACATTCCGGACCCGCGATGTACCGACAGGTTCACCTTCATAGTATACCAATATGTGATCAGCCTGCGATTCATGCTCGTCAATTTCAACTTCCGCGGCAACTCCTTGTTCCTCCACAAACACTTTCTTACGGATCCGGTAGGCATGCTCCAGGTCCTCGGGCAGCGTAATTCGTTTTACTTCCACTTCCATCTTCCTTTCTGCTTGCTGGCAGTTAACGTTTATGTACGCCCTTTAAGCTTGGGCTTCCGTGTTAAACTCTACATCAGTATATACGATAACTGGATTTGAATCATCTGGAGCGGTTAGAATGAATGAAGCGGCTAACCAGGGGTTAATGATTGTTAGGTACGCAGGGAGGATGAGGAAATGAACGGACAGCGCAGAGAACAGCTGCAGGCCGGCAGCCTGGTTGATATCGTGCTGAAGGCTGACCAGAGGACAGGCAAGCTGACACGCGGAACGGTGAAGGATATCCTGACACGATCTGCGACTCATCCGCACGGGATCAAGGTGCGGCTGACAGATGGCCAGGTAGGCAGAGTCAAGTCGATCCTGCCTTCTTCACCCGAGCAGGATTAGAGAAGAGAAGCTCAAGACGCGGACGCGGGAGGTACTGCATGAAGGAAGGCAGAGCCTAACAGCGGTTTATTGATGGCTATAGTTGGAGGCCAGACCATGCCAGCCGGAGCAATATGCCGCTGACGAAGACAAGGCCCTGACCATGAACAAGGGCCTGCGGTCAGTCAGGTTGACGTTGAGAATCATTATCATATAAAGTGGAGGTAGACTATTGAACTAACTGACGGCATGAGTGGGAGGATGAGAAGCAATGGACTACAGGGTGGAGAAGGACACGATTGGCGAAATTCAGGTGCCCGCTGATAAACTGTGGGCTGCGCAAACGCAGAGAAGCCTGGAGAATTTTCGTATCGGGACGGAGAAGATGCCGACCGCATTCATCCGTACCTTCGCGATGCTGAAGAAGAGCGCGGCGCAGGCCAACATGAAGCTGGGACTTCTGGATGAGGTGAAAGCGGAGGCCATCATTAGCGCAGCGGATGAAATCATCGAAGGACGGCTTGATGACCACTTCCCGCTGTCAGTCTGGCAGACGGGGAGCGGAACACAGACAAATATGAATGTGAACGAGGTGATCGCCAGCCGGGCGAACCAGAAGCTGGCCGAGAATGACAGCAGTGTCCGCGTCCATCCTAACGATGATGTAAACCGTTCACAAAGCTCCAACGATACCTTCCCGACCGTGATGCATGTCGCCGGTCTCATTGCTCTGGAGGAAGAACTGCTGCCCGAATTGTCGGCGCTTAAGGAAACCTTCCGCAGCAAGAGCGAGCAGTTTAAAGATATTATCAAGATCGGCCGCACTCATCTGCAGGATGCGACACCGCTGACACTGGGGCAGGAAATCAGCGGCTGGAGGCGTATGCTGGACAAAACTGATACTATGATCCGGATGAGCTCGGATTTTATGCGAGAGCTGGCAATTGGCGGGACGGCTGTCGGTACAGGCATTAACGCCCACCCCAAATTCGGCGAGCTTACCGCTGAGGCGCTCAGCAAACTGACGGGCAGGACGTTCAAGACTGCGGTCAATAAGTTTCATGCGCTTACTAGTCATGACGAAATCGTGTTTGTCCATGGTTCTCTCAAAGCGCTCGCGGCCGATCTGATGAAGATTGCCAATGATATCCGCTGGCTCGCCAGCGGTCCAAGAAGCGGAATCGGAGAATTGGCGATACCGGCCAATGAGCCCGGCAGCTCCATTATGCCCGGCAAGGTGAATCCTACACAGAGTGAAGCAATGACCATGGTCGCATGCCAGGTTATGGGCAACGATGCTGCTATCGGCTTCGCGGCCAGCCAGGGGAATTTTGAGCTGAACGTCTTCAAGCCGGTCATTCTATACAATTTTTTACAGTCGGTCCGTCTGCTTGCTGATGCCATGCGTTCCTTCAACCGGAACTGTGCCGCCGGGCTTGAGCCTAACCGGGAGGTCATAGCGGCTCATCTGGAACGTTCACTTATGCTGGTGACGGCACTAAATCCCCATATCGGATACGAGAACGCGGCAATGATCGCGAAGCTCGCTCATAAGGAGGGCTTGACGCTTAAGGAAGCGGCGCTCCGAAGCGGGCTGCTGACAGCGGAGGAGTTCGACCGGATTGTGAAGCCTGAGCGTATGATAGCGCCAGGGGAAGGCTGACAATAAGCAAATTGGCAGGGCTAAATAGCACACTTCAACACCGGCAATCTCGAATTTTGTCACATTGCTATTGAGGTGCCGTTTGATTTCTTTCATAACCGAATAGTGCAGCAATTTGCAGGAATGGATGCGGCTGCCGGAGATACTCCGGCAGCCGCCTGCTTGTTCACCAGGAGGCAGGGGCTGACACACCCCAATATGCAGTGTTTTGTTATAGCGCTTGCAGGTCCCGAAACGCTTGCTGCGAGTGGATTTGATAGGATTTTGCCCCCGAAATGCGAGTTTTCAGAAACATTAAACTTTGAAATATAGGATTGACAATCACAATATATTGATATAAATTTTAATCTATCAACTACATATTGTTTTAATACGGTGCTTTCTCGGTTAATGAAAACCAAGAAAGCCCCTTGCCTCTTCATAGACAGGATATAGAGACCCAGCGTATGATTGGTAGAGTCCAGAGCTGTCCTGAGGGAACTAGCCCAAGTGCTTGTCCTGCATGACAGAGTGGTACACCGCCGGTCCAGCTTGCTGCCGGGTGATTTTGTGCTGCCTTGCGTGAGGGGATACGGAAGGAGATCGAGACGACAGATGCTTATCGCGTATGATTCGAAGACAGGTAATGTAAGAAGATTTGTCGAAAAACTGAATATGCCGTCGATTCAAATTGACGAAGCGATGCATGTGGACGAGCCCTTCGTGCTCGTTACTTATACGACTGGCTTTGGGCAGGTTCCGGAGCGGGTTCTGTCATTCCTTCAGCACAATCACCGCAGGCTGATGGGTGTTTCGGCCAGCGGCAACCGCAATTGGGGTCAAGGCTTCGCTAAGAGCGCAGACCGGATCTCCGAGCTGTATAATGTCCCGGTGATCAGTAAATTCGAGCTTGCGGGCACAACACAAGATGTACATCGATTCGTTCAGGAGGTGAGCGCAGTTGCGGCATATTGAATTAAACAACCTGCTCATGAAGCGCGGGGAAGACGGGTTCTTCCAGTTGGAGAAGGACAGAGAAGCAGTACAGGCGTTCATGGAGGATGTGGAGCGCAAGAGCATCCAGTTTGCTTCGACGTCAGAGAAAGTCAGATATATGATTGACAATGACTATTACGAGAATGTTTACCTCCGCTATTCCGAAGCGGATGTGGAGGAAATTTATGATATAACGCACAGCTACCGGTTTGAATTCCCTTCTTATATGGCGGCTTCGAAGTTCTATACCGACTATGCGGTGAAGAGCAATGACCGCTCGCTTTACTTGGAGCACTACGAAGACCGTGTGGCGATTGTGGCGCTACATCTGGCGAGAGGGGACATGGACCATGCCAGAGCGCTTGCCGCTTCGATGATGGAGCAGCGCGTACAGCCGGCGACACCAACCTTCCTTAATGCGGGCAAGAGCAGACGCGGCGAGATGGTATCCTGCTTCCTGCTGGAGATGGATGACTCACTCAATTCCATTAACTATGTTCTCGGCACCTGCATGCAGCTGTCCAAGATTGGCGGAGGCGTAGCCGTTAACCTGTCGAAGCTGCGCGGACGCGGAGAGCCGATTAAGGGCGTAGAAGGCGCTGCGAAAGGCATCATGCCGGTTCTGAAGCTGATGGAGGATGCCTTCTCCTACGCGGACCAGATGGGACAGCGCAAGGGCTCAGGCGCAGGCTATTACAATATTTTCGGCTGGGATGTCATGGAGTTTCTGGACAGCAAGAAGATCAACGCCGACGAGAAGACACGCCTCAAGACGCTGTCGATCGGCCTGATCGTTCCGGATAAATTCTATGAGCTGGCTGAACGCAATCAACCGCTTCATGTCTTCGGGCCTCACTCGGTACATAAAGCATATGGCATCCATATGGACGATATGAACCTCGATGAGATGTATGACACGCTGCTGGCTGATGACCGGGTTAAGAAGAAAGTCATTATGAGCGCACGTGACATGCTGGTCAAAATTGCTACGATTCAGCTTGAATCCGGCTATCCGTATATCATGAACAAGAGCAATGCAAATCGCGGCCATGCGCTTAAAGCGATCGGTGCGATCAAGATGTCGAACCTGTGCACGGAGATTTTCCAGCTGCAGGAGACATCCGAGATCGGCGACTACGGCCATGAGGATATCATCCGGAAGGATATCAGCTGCAACCTGGCATCGCTGAACATTGTCAATGTCATGGAGCATAAGAAGATCCGCGAGTCGGTACATGAAGGCATGACCGCCCTGACTGCTGTAAGCGACATGACGCGCGTTGCAAATGCGCCGGGTGTTGCCAAAGCGAACAGCGAGCTGCACTCAGTGGGTCTTGGCGCCATGAACCTGCACGGCTTCTTGGCGAAGAACGGCATTGCGTATGACAGCGATGATGCCAAGGCATTTGCCCGTACCTTCTTCATGATGGTGAATTTCCATTCCATCGAACGGAGCATGGAGATTGCCCGTGAGCGCGGCATCGTCTTCGAAGGCTTCGAGCGTTCGGATTATGCGACAGGCGAATACTTCGAGCGTTACGAGCAGACGGATTACCGTCCTTCCTCCGAGCGTGTGAAGGCTCTGTTTGACGGTATACCGGTGCCAACGCCTGCTGACTGGACGGAGCTGAAGAACCAGGTGGCGCGGTATGGCCTTTATCACGCTTACCGTCTGGCGATTGCGCCGACGCAGAGCATCTCGTATGTGCAAAATGCCACATCGAGCGTTATGCCGATTGTGGAACAGATTGAGACACGGACTTACGCGAACTCGACAACGTATTATCCGATGCCGTATTTGAACCGCGATAACATGTTCTTCTACAAGTCGGCTTATCATATGGACCAGTTCAAGGTGATTGATCTGATTGCCGAAATTCAGAGTCATGTTGACCAAGGCATTTCCACTGTCCTGCATGTAAACAGTGACGTGACGACCAGACAGCTTGCCCGCTACTATATTTACGCGGCCAAGAAAGGGCTGAAATCTCTCTACTACACCCGGACGAACCGGCTGTCCGTAGAAGAGTGCATCAGCTGCTCCGTGTAAGTAAGGAACGGAACAGGGAAGGGGAGCGCAGCAAAATGAGCAGCAAGGAAGCAGCAGGCGCCAGAGGCGCGATCAAGGCGGTTAACTGGAACCGCCCGGATGATGATTTTACGGCAATGTTCTGGAATCAGAACATTATGCAGTTTTGGACGGATGAGGAAATTCCGCTCTCGGATGACAAGATGTCATGGATGACATTAAACGATGCCGAGCGCGAGCTATATATGAAGGTGCTTGGCGGCCTGACCCTGCTGGATACGGTTCAGGGCGGCGTAGGCATGCCGAAGATTCTCGAACACGTGGATGGCCTGCAGCGTAAAGCAGTGCTTGGCTTCATGGGCATGATGGAGCAAATTCATGCGAAGTCCTACAGCAGCATCTTCACGACGCTTGCGTCGACCGAAGAGATTGACGGCGTATTCCGCTGGGTGGAGAACCATCCGCTGCTGCAGACGAAGGCGGATACGATCTCTCAGTATTACAAGAACATTGAGACACCTAAGGATCTGTGGCTGGCAATGGCCGCTTCCGTGCTGCTCGAAAGCTATCTGTTCTACAGCGGCTTCTTCTACCCGCTGTACCTGGCTGGACAAGGCAAGATGACCAGCAGCGGCGAGATCATTGACCTGATTCTTCGTGATGAGAGCATTCACGGTCTGTACGTCGGCGTGCTCGCACAGGAGCTGTATGCCGAGCTGGATGCTGAGGACCGCAAGGATGCGCTGGAAGCCTTCCACGGCCTGTTCCAATATCTGCACCGCAACGAAGAACTGTACACGGATGAGCTGTATACGGCGCTGGGCCTGGCTGAGGAAGTGAAGGATTTTGTCCGCTATAATGCGAACAAAGCCTTGATGAACCTGGGACTTGATCCGCTCTTCCCGGAGCAGGAGGTCAATCCGATCGTGTTCAACGGTATCAGCACACGGACGAAGCAGCATGACTTCTTCTCGAAGAAGGGTAATGGCTATGTGCGTACGACCAACGTGCAGTATCTGACAGATGATGATTTTAAGTTCGATCTATAATCACACCCTATAACGATATGCCTAAACACCTCATATTACGTAAATCGGTTAAATACTCCGGTGTCGGAGCCGATATACGCAGATGAGGTGTTTTTTTGTGCAAGCTGGCCATACTAGCAAAGAGGATCATAGTACTAGTTTCAGGGGAGGGAAGACCATGTATCGAAAGTGGATGTGCAAGGAGCACGGTCGGCAGCTCCATGCGTATACATGTCCGCACTGTCAGCGGGATATGCAGGCGGTATACGTACCGATTTTCCATGCTGGATCTGTAAAGAAATAAGGAGGATTATCCTACCAAATGCTCTGTTAACCTGCTATAATCAAGCAAAATAAACAGCCATATGGCAGCTAACGGAGGCAGAAGTATGGGAATCGTATACAAGCTTAACGCGGCGGTACAAACCGAGGATGTCATTCGCGTATTCAGGAGCAGCGGGATCAAGCGTCCAGTCGATCAGCCTGAGCGAATCGCGCAGATGCTTGCTGAAGCAAATCTTACCATCACAGCATGGGATGGTGACAAGCTTGTTGGCATTGCCCGGGCGCTGACGGATTTCAGCTACTGCTGCTATCTCTCGGATCTGGCGGTAGATGCGGACTACCAGAAAGGCGGCGTAGGAAAGGAACTGCTGGGTCTCGTCAGGCAGCATATTGGGGAGGAAGTCTCACTTATTCTGCTATCGGCACCGGAGGCCATGGAGTACTATCCGAAGGTTGGCCTGGACAAGCTGGATAATGCATTTGGTGTCCGCCGTCTTCGCTGATCCCTTCTGTATGTTTGCAGCGTCCTTTTCCTGTCAGGAAAGGGGCGCTAACATTGCATTAATTTGTTATAATAGATGTTAGGTTTTAATGATAGCGCTTACAAGTTTGTAGGCAGAAGAGATGAGTGTGCAGCAATGAATAATTCTAGTTGGCTGAAGCGGGTATGGCACGGAATTCTTGATATGCGGATGGAGCGGAAGCTGCTGTTTATTTTCGTCGTCGTCATTACGATTCCCCTTGGCTTTATCGGCTATATATCATACAGTAATTACTCCCGTTCCATAGAGGAGACGACAATCGCTTATTCAACCAATCTGCTCGAGAATATGATGCAGCGGGTGGATGATTATATCGAAGATATGACGAGGATTTCATCCATACCAGCTTATCAGGATGACATTAAGCACAATCTGATCCGCTCCAACCGGTATTATGAGCAGCAGAAGAGGCTGGAGCAGCATACGGACCAGACGGTCCCTGCAGACTTTAACCAGCTGCTGTCGATCCAGCGGGGGATTCAGTCGGATATCAAATTTATTAATAATATCAAGCGCGGCGCTAACTCGGTTTATATTTTTGACAAATACGGCTCAGGCTACTTCTCGGCGGAGGCCGGCGGCATCCGGCTTAATATTGAGGAGAGCTACATGTATTGGATGGAACGGGCGGAGCAGTCGGGCGGGGAGGCGGTGCTGTTCGGGACCCAGAAGTACACCAGCAGCCTGAAGAGCACCCGCTATGCGTTCACGGTCGTTCGTAAAATTATGGATCAAACGCTGCGGCCGATCGGTTTAATCGCGGTAGATGCCAATATTGATGTGATTGAGGACCAGATTACGCGCCTGGACAAGCTGACAATGGGCAGCTCGGTAATCATTGATGGGAATGGGAATGTAATTTATGACAGCGGCAGGGAGCGG
This sequence comes from Paenibacillus sambharensis, assembly GCF_003233845.1. Classification (GTDB taxonomy): domain Bacteria; phylum Bacillota; class Bacilli; order Paenibacillales; family Paenibacillaceae; genus Paenibacillus_I; species Paenibacillus_I sambharensis. Next base: position 110,667 of record NZ_QKRB01000051.1, on the reverse strand, counting down.
CTTGCCCTGTCTATTGCCGAGGATCCAATCGTCCGTGCTTCTGAAGGGGCGGCAAGGGGGAGCTTTTACCATAAGGTGAACGGTGAGCGCCAGCTGCATATCTTCACGACTTCTCCCAATACAAACTGGAAAGTAATCATCTCCATTCCGGTTCACGAGCTGATGCGGGATTCAATTGTGACCCGTAATGTGACATGGATTGCGACCTTCCTGACCATCGGGGCAGCACTTATCCTCTCCATTATCTTTTCCTTTACATTGACGAAGCCACTGCGTAAAATGATGCGGCTGATGCGGACTGTGCAGCAGGGGGACTTCAATGTGAAGTTTCCGGTCAGGAATCGCGATGAGATCGGTCAGCTCGGCAGCCAGTTTAACCGGATGATCGTCAGGATTGATGAGCTGATTCAGGATATTTATCAGATGGAAGCCAAGAAGAAGGAAGCAGAGCTGCATGCGCTGCAGACCCAGATCAATCCGCATTTTATGTACAACACACTGGAAGCCATCCGAATGGTGGCCGAGCTGAACGACGATGATAAGGCAGCTGATATGCTGGCGGTATTCGGCAAGCTGCTGCGTTACAGTGTGGGCAGCCTGCATCAGCACACGACGCTGGAACGGGAGATTCAGCATGTCAGAGATTATATCAGCCTGCTGAATTACCGCTACCCAGGACGGTTCCGCCTGGACATATCGCTGCCATCTGAACTCGCTGATTATCCGATGATCCGGCTGCTGCTGCAGCCCATTGTGGAAAATGCCGTCTATCACGGTTTGGACGACCGGAAGCGGCAGATGGTCATCGGCGTGAAAGCTTGGCTGGATGAGCGGCGGTATCTAACCGTCCAAATTCACGATGACGGGCTTGGTATGCATGCGGACAAGCTTGCGAGGCTCAACTTTTCGTTCCGCCAGGTACAGCAGTCTGATCAGGAGCATGGCGGAATCGGGCTCAAAAATATTAATGAGCGGATGATGCTCCATTACGGGAGCGATTACGGACTGCAGGCCTCTGCCCGCGAAGGGGGCGGGACAGTCGTACGGATGCTGTTCCCTCCTGAGACAGCCTCATCATCACAACTACAGTCATTACATCATCCGGCAGGGAGGGGGGGCCAATGAGGAGACCCATGAAGAGACCGATGAAGAGATATCGTGTCGCTGCACTGATTCAGCTGATGCTTGTATTGTGTATGACTGCAGGTTTGAGCGGATGCGTAACAGGCGGCGCAGACAGGGAGCATCTTCGTGAAGAGGTGGTTAAGCTGAACCCGGAAGCCGCCGGTTCGGAGACGTTAACCGTGCTGACCAACCGGATTGATTTAATCGAGAATGGGGTTCTGCAGCAGTATGCCGAGCGCTTCGAGCAGGAGCATCCGGGTGTGCAGGTAGAATTTGAAGGCTTAACGAACTACGCCACGGATATTATGGTCCGTCTGTCGACCCGGAGCATGGGGGATGTGCTGCTGCTGCCCACAAACTTGATGGCTCAGGATCTTCCGGCGTATTTCGAGCCGCTGCCGGAGGACATGTTTAAGGAGATGCGCTTTGCTGATTATAAGTCTTACAACGGCAGCCGTTACGGCATCGCAACAGGTGCGACGACAGACGGGATCGTGTATAACAAGCGGGCGTTCGAACAGGCCGGGATTACAGAAATTCCCCGGACGCTTGATGCGTTCTATCAGGCATGCGAGAAGCTCAAGCGCAGCGGGATTACCCCCATCTATATTAATTATGGGGCCCAGTGGCCGATGAAGCTGTGGGGAGAGGATCTGGTGAGCTTCCGGACGGGTGATGCAGACTATCTGAATGCGATGGCCCTGCAGGATGCTCCATGGCAGATGAATAATCCATGGGGAGAGTCGATCTCGATCGTTCGCACCCTGATCGACCGAGGGTTCGTTGAGGAGGATTTAATCGCGAACAATTGGGAGAAGTCGAAGACAGACCTGGCGGAAGGCAGGGCGGGCATGTATCTCATGGGCAACTGGGTCATCAGCCAAGTGATTGACGCTGGTGCTGCACCAGAGGATATCGGATTTTTTCCATTTCCGTATGACAATAATCCCGATGAACGATATGCGCCTCTTGTTGCCGACTGGTTCATAGGGGTGAGTAAATTCAGCGGCAGTAAGCCGCTCGCAAAGGCATGGGTGGAATACTTCGTGAAGTCGTCTGGCTATGTGGATGACGGGGGCTTCCTTCCTGTTTTACGGAACGCGAGTCCTGAACTGCCGCAGTTTCAGGAGTTTCTATCGTTCTCGCCAATCTTTGTCGAGAGTGAGCCCCCAAGTGACTTGTTCCTCGAGGTTGCGGAGCAGGCGGGAATTTCCTTTTGGTCGGGAGATTATATTCAGGAGTTGATTGCAGCGGAGGATTTAAGTGAAGCCTTTGCCCAGTTCAATGTACGCTGGATGGAAGCGCGAAGGACAATTCCGGCGGACTAGCATGATGCATGACGGCGCTTGCTTCAGATGGTATACTAAGAGGAATGTGAAAGCGGTTGGAGTGGGATTATGTCAAAAAAAGTCACCATGCAGCAAATAGCCGATTACCTGGGTGTTTCCAAATTCGTCGTCTCCAAGGCGCTCTCTGGAAAAGGCGGCGTCAGTGCCGCTACGAAGGAACGGGTTATACAGACTGCATCACAGCTCGGTTATTTTGCACAGAAGAATGCATATGTCAAGAATATTAACCTGGGGCAGCCGCTCCCGATAAGCACGGCGGGCAGCAGGCAGTCTGTACTCGTCTTGATGCCAAATATTCGTTTTCAGACGAAGGACTCCGTGTATTGGGGCCGAATCCTGGATGGAATCTCAGCGAAGACAGAGGCGGAAGGGCTTGGGATGGTAATTGTGTCCGAGCAGAATGTTGATAACTTCCTGCACATTCTGAACCCAAACGGCATACTGGGGATGGTCGGAGTCGGGCAGATTAGTTCGTCTCTGCTGCTCGAGGCGCACAGAGTTGGCGTCACCATGGTGCTCGTCGATCATGAGGACCCGCTGATTCCAACCGATACGGTGTTCGTCAATAACTATGATTGCATGTACCGTCTGACTAAGCATCTGCTGGCAACCGGTCATCAGGAGATCCGGTTTGTAGGCGATGTCCGTTACTCCAGGAGCTTCCTCGACCGGTTCGCCGGTTTCCGGAGTGCGCTGGAGGAGCAGGGCATACCGCTGAGGGATGACAACCTGACCCGGCTGGGTGAGGAGGGAGAAGGCGAAGAGGTGATCCGGCAGTGGGCAGCGCGGAAGAAGAGAGCCCATACTCTGCCGACAGCTATTGTCTGCGCGAATGATTCCATCGCACGCGACATGATCCGGGTCCTGTCCGAGCTTGGCGTATCGGTGCCGGGCGAAGTGTCCGTTACAGGCTTCGATAATATTGAGGATGCCTACCGCATCAGCCCGGCCTTGTCTACCGTTCATGTGCCGAAGGAAGCGCTTGGGGAGAGGGCGGTGATCCGTCTGCTGGAGCGTGTGCGGCATCCGGGAGAGCCGCTTGAGAAGATTTTATTGGCAGGCGAAGTGATCTACAGGGATTCTACAGCAGATAACCGAATGCGCAGCTAGGCGGCGTCAGCCGCTTGCCGCGCATTCTTCTGTTTGGGGGGCGTTAACATGCTGTGCCATTTGTGTCATGTGGAGAGTGGGCTTGGCTCTGCGGCGTTTGGGAAGCTGGCGCCGCAGCCTGCAGCCTGGCTGGTACGGCGCGCGGAGGTGCGGCGTGCGGGGGAGGCATGCGGTGGAGGCATGCGGAGGTGCGGCGTGCGGGGGAGGCATGCGGTGGAGGCATGCGGAGGTGTGGCCAGCGGTGAAGTGGCGTGCGGTGGTGGCGCGCGGAGGTGTGGCCAGCGGTGAAGTGTGGCGTGCAGTGGCGGCGTGCGGAGGTGTGGCCAGCGATGATGCGGCGGCGGTGGGGTGCTTTGCATAGTGGGCTGGGGAGGGACGTTGGCGCAGCATGCGCCTGTGGGGTGTTCTTTTGCACGCTAGGGGGCGTCCTATGGGAGCGCCATTATGGGAGGACCTAGAATTTAGAGTGCCACATAGCCGGGAGAATGAATAGTTGCGCCTGTGGGGCATATCTTTTGCGGGTAACATGCTCTGGTACATAAAATTCCTGCTAAAGTGCAGGCTTTTCTACTCGTGTTTGCAAGCCGGATCAAAAGCCTGCGATTGTGCAGGTATTTTCATTGCGCTCGAATGAAATGAGCCTGACGTGCTCAAAAGCCTGCACTTTTGCAGGTATTTCAGCAATTTCCCCTGATTTCTCCTGAAAAGGATGCATTTTTGCAGGAATTTCACCGGCATGCCAGCATAGCCTAGAGCAGCCTAACAGCCCAGCTCAACATTGCTCAGAACAGCACAGCCCACCATAGAGTAAGTACAGCCCACCATAGAATAAGCACAGCCCAGCATGGTATAGCCAAGAGCAGCCCAAAACAACCGGCCCAACACAGATCAGTACAACCAAATCCAGTACGTAACAGTCCAGCCAGCCCAGCATGGTATAGCCAAGAGCAGCCCAAAACAACCGGCCCAACACAGATCAGTACAACCAAATCCAGTACGTAACAGTCCAGCCAGCCCAACACGGAATAGCCCAGAGCAGCCCAACACAGCCGACCCTCCAACACAGCCCAACACAGTCTAGCCCAGAGTAGCCCAGCCCAGACCGTTCCAGAACACGCCTATGTGGTTGACTCAAGTCATGCTACAACGAGCATCGCGCGCTAGCCCCCTCATCCCCCTCCCGGAAATGACCATTAACCTCGCAGAAATGTTAATCCGTCCAAAAAAGCAGTGTTAGTAGCTTAGCAAGGTGTGCAGATGCTGCATATTGTGGCTTTGGAGCCGATATCTGACAACATGCTTGCCGTCTGTTCCGGTAGCGGATGTAAACCAGCCTTGTGAGCATAGGGATTGAAGATAACGGACAGCGGTGCGATGATTCACGCCGAGATGCTTCTGCACATCGATTGGTCTTAGAGGACGCGCGAGTGTGCAGGCTAGCCGGACAATCTCTTTTTCTATAAGTCTCGGGAGGCCATGACAGGTCATGCTTGACTGGTAACGGCTCAGTACCATACGAAGCAGAGTTATACATAATTCAGGCCGGTAAGCAACGTCATCGTAAGAAAATGAGATCAGATGATAACCCATCGCGGTTAGAAAAGTCTCCCTGTTCAGCTCGCTGCAGTACTTTTGCCGATCCATATCCCGTACATGCGGACCATAGCCTTTGATCTCAATGATCAGTCTTACCGCATTCGTGATCCATACAAAGTCGCAGAAGTAGGAATATCCGCGCCAATCCAGCACCTCATATTCCGGAAGCAGATTCTCGAAACTTCCTCTAAGCGGCCACCATACGTTACGGCAAAATAACATTTCGGCCTCTCTGTGTCCGCGTTCAAGCCGGCCTTTGCGTTCTCCGTTCCTTCTCTCCATGTGGTGCGAAATAAATGCGGCATGCGCTTGGTCAAAATCCAATTCCTACACCTCCGAAAAATAGAAAACGCCCCGTTTCTCTCCAAGATGGAAAGACCGGGACGTTCTTCGTCTTATGTATGATTATAACGATAGTGTGCGGAGAAACCAAGGTGAAAATTATAAGGTCGGTGCTATAAGTTAGGCGGTGACTAATCAACGACGACTAATCAATAAGGAAATCTGCTGCTAATCCTGAGAGCTACAGGCTATTCCCATGGAGAAGCATACCGCCGGTTACTAGTAGAAAGCGATAGAATGGAAGTACAGACAAGAAAGCAGTGATCGGGAGCAAGCACAACATCAAGTGTAGAGCAGGTTTACTTGAAACCAGTTACAGGTTATAGTGGAATAAGATGGTGAAGTGACGCGGCCTGGGATCCGCGAAATATTCGTTATCAAGAAGGGTCTGGCAGCCTGCTGAAGTGATCCTACAAGCAGGGCATTTAGCAGAGTAGTTTCTCAAAACTATCAAATGGAGGTCCAATCATGAGATGGCTTAGAAGGAATTGGTGGTTTGTACTGGTTGCCGTATTCCTCGGGTACTGGCTGTTCATGGCTGCAATAGCCAGCTGGTGGTTAAACGGGGATTGGGGAGGATGAGGGGTTGTTTCCAGCAATTTTGCCGGAAGCAGCCTCTTCTATTTACTAAAGCAATCTCATCCTACAGCCAGAAGCAGCCTCATCCTGCTGTATGAGCAATCTAGTCTTGTACTGTCTGAGGATCTAGTCCTGTACTGTATGAGCAATCTCATCCTATGCTGTTTAAGCAGCCTATCCCTTATTACTTTAAATAAGCGAGGTTTCGGTCAATCAGTTCGATACGCTGCTGCACGCAGGCATAAGAGCGCAGCGGGTCCTCTGGCGTATTCATAACGTAGTCGAGCAGTCTATCGACTGTCGAGGTGGCGACATGACAGCGGGTATCCGAAGAGGCGTAGTAGATATACACGTCGCCGTTGTCGCGGGCAATGACACCATTGCAGAAGACAACGTTCGAGACATCGCCGATCCGCTCGATTCCTTCGGGAGCAATGAAATGACCGCCTGGGCGATGGGTAACCTGGTAAGGCTTGTCCAGATCCGAGAGAAAGGCATACAGCACATAGCGCAGACCGGCGGCCGTATTGCGGACGCCATGCGCGATATGAAGCCAGCCCTTGTCGGTCTTGATCGGAGCAGGCCCTTGGCCGTTCTTCACTTCCTTGATCGTATGGTAATGGCGCTCATCGATAATGATTTCCTGCTTCACCTCGGCATTCTCGATGGAATCCGATAACCCCCAGCCAATGCCTCCGCCTGACCCCGTATCAATAAAACCGTCCTGCGGGCGTGTGTAGAAGGCGTACTTCCCGTCGATAAATTCCGGATGCAGTACAACGTTGCGCTGCTGGTTGGAACCGGTCTTCAGATCGGCGAGCCGTTCCCAGCTCTTCAAATCCTTCGTGCGCGCTATGCCACATTGGGCGATAGCGCTCGACAGGTCGCCGCGCGGCGCATCCGGGTCTTTGCGCTCCGTGCAGAACAGGCCGTATATCCAGCCGTCCTCATGCTGGACCAGACGCATGTCATAGACATTGACGTCCGGATCATCCGTCTCCGGCATGACGACCGGGTGATCCCAGAACCGGAAGCCGTCTACGCCACTTCTGCTCTCGGCAATGGCAAAGAATGACTTGCGGTCATCGCCTTCAACGCGGGCAACCAGATAAAACTTCCCATTCAGCTCAATAGCGCCTGGGTTAAACACACAGTTAATGCCGAGCCTTTCCATGAAGTGGGGGTTGGTTGCGGGATTGAAGTCATAACGCCAGATCAGAGGAGCATGCTGTGCAGTAAGCACAGGGTCTCGGTACCTGTCATAGACACCATTGCCTAGTGGTTCCTTCTCATTCCTGCGGGCCAGAAGCTCTTCGTACTGCTCTGTCAGCTGCTGCTTGCGCGATTGAAACAGATTGTTCATTGTAGTCATCCTCCTATTCATTTCCTGTATAATTGCCAAGACGTTGGATCATCTCGAAGCAGGCTCTGCCGTTGTGGTAAGGACATTTCCATGCGCTCACCTTAGCATGACCTTCGGTAGGTACGCCGTCTCGGGTCACACTCCAGAACCATTCCCCATTATCCTTATCCACGATATACTGCCGGATGAATTGCCATGACGCCTGAGAGGCTTCAAGGTACTTAAGATCACCAGTCATCTGATAGGCATTGTAAAATCCGATGACTGCCTCGGCTTGCGGCCACCAGTCTTTATCCGTGTCGACATAGCCGGTGGAGTCGGCCTCATTCAGCATCCCGCCATCGGGGTCCACTCCCTCGTTCAGCGCTGCCTCAGCCATCCGGACGGCCATCCGCTTGACCTCCAGGAGCAGCTCTTCATCTCCGAGGACCTCAGCAGCTTCTACTAGCAGCCAGCTGCCCTCAATGTCATGACCATAGGAAATATGGTCAGACTTGCTCACCCACTGTTCGTCGAAGAACAGCTTGAAATGAGCGGTATTCCTGTCAATGATGTGCTTCAATGTTACCTCGACCAGCTCCCTTAGGGAGCTGCGAAGCTCCTCAGACGGCCATACACGGAAGAGGTTGGTGTAGCCTTCCAGCACGTGGAGATGCGTGTTCATGGACTTCTTCTCGTTCAAGTCCTTGCCGCTGAGGCTGAGGTTATCCGTCTGGGACCAGTCCCGGGCCAAGGCCTCCACATAACCTTTATTGACCGGATCATAGCTGTGCTTCTCCAGCAGCCGGAACAGCTCAATCGCCAGATTAAGCGCTTCGTGCCTGCCGGCCGCACGGTAATATTCGGACAGCGCGTAGATCATGAACGCCTGCCCGTACACCTGCTTCTTATCTTCCGTCGGATTCCCTTGAGGACTTACCATCCAGAAGAGCCCGCCATGCTCACGGTCAATGAAGTGACCGGTCAAATACTGATACGCCCGCTCGGCAGTCGCAAGGAAACGTTCATCCTTGTAGATGCGGTAGGCGGAAGCGAAGGTCCACAGTATGCGGGTATTCAGCACAAGACTCTTGTCCGCCTGCCGGTTCACCTGCATAGTCTGAGCTATTTCCCCGAGGAAACCCCCGTGCTCTTCATCCCGTGTATGCGTCATCCAGAATGACAAAATATTCTCCTGCAGCTCTTGTTCAATCTCAGCAATCCAGTTATTACGCCAGTCGGCCGGGCTGCTCATCTTCACGACACCTCCTAATCACTTGTTTTCCTGGTATAGTACTGCGCAATTACGGATTCGGCCTGCTTGCCATACATGCAGTAATCATCATTGGCGGAAGCATCGCTTAGATCATATAAGCGCGGCGGCCAATCCCAGAGCATGAACCCGCTCACCCAGCCGCGGCGGTCACAGCTTGTGAACATGGTCTCATAATAACGCTTCTGGACTTCCTCATCCGGCGATCCCTGTAACCCCCAATCGTTCGGGAGATGCTCAGACCCTGTGCGGCTGGGAACTCCCGCTTCCATGAAGAAGAATTGCTTGCCATGATGCTTTACAACTGCTTCAATCCGGTCAAGCTGCTCTTCCCATGCAGCAATCGGGTAGTAGCCGCTGGAGGAGATGATGTCTACCGCGTCCCACCATTTCACATGATCCTCCTGATACTTGTCACAATTGTAGGTAATCGGCCCGGAGTAAACATTACGGACCTTAGCAATCAGCTCGCGCCATTCCAGCTCCCGCCTGTCGGTCTGGACCATCTCGCAGCCGATGCAGAATAGCTCGCAGCCGGTTTCTTCGGCAATTGCAGCATAGTGAAGGATGAACGCCTCATAAGCGGCAAACCACTCGGACCATTTGGGTTCACAGGGCACATCCATGTCGAAGAAGTTAATATGGGCCCGCCATGTCCCGTTACGGACATTGACAACGGGCTTCAGCACAACCTTTAGCCCCATGCTTTTCGCTTTGCGGATGGCCCATATCACCTCATCATCTGTTACGGTAGGCGCTTCCCAGTAAGGAATCTCCGTCGACTGCGGGTGCTCCTGCAAAGCGCCGAAGGCAATCGCTGTCCAGTTCACATTGAGCCTCTGCTTCATCAGCTCCATGGATTTCTCAGCTTTACCATTTCCCCATGTACCCCGGACCCCGGTCCAGCCCCAGGTCATACCGGCTATGTAGGGATCTAGTTTCTTCATGCTCATCACTCCTGTCTGAATGCCGGGCCTAGCAGGTAAAGAAGTGCCAGACAATCTAGTTTTGTTTGTTTTGTTAGTTAATATAGGATACCTGTTATCATAAGTTACCATCAATGTTCTCATTTTGACAAGATTACAGCTTTATTTAGCTGTTTTAGTAGAGGGGGATATGAATAATGGACGGTATGATGGTACTTGTTCCCCTAGTATAAACGCTTACAGACATATTTGTTAGCAAAATTTTATGGTTTTGCAAAATGGTAAACTGAAGACCAGAAAAGAAAATACAGACCATTTAAAGTGAGTATATTGTCAGATATAATCGAAATGTAAACGTTAACAACACAAATCGTTATAGGGGGCAAGAATAATGAGAAATATCATTTCGTTAGCTATGATTATTGTGCTTACACTAACTTTATTATCTGCTTGCAGTGGTGGAAACAACAATTCGAACACCCCAAGCAACCCGCCTGCAGGCGAGTCGGGCAGTAATGAAGGCGCGCAGGCGGCCGGCAGCGGAGACATTAAGGGTGAGCTGGTCTTCCTGACGAACCGGACAGATATGGTCGGCAAGCAGTATGCGGATTACGAGAAGCGCTTCGAGGAGCAGTACCCGGAAGTGGACCTTAAATTTGAAGCGATTCAGGATTACGAGAAAAATATGAAGATCCGGATCTCCTCCGGCAGCTTCCCAGATGTTGTACTGATCGGGCCAGGAATTGCAAACGCGGAGCTGCCGAAGTACTTTGCACCTCTTGATGATATCGAGTTCTCCGGCGACATCTGGTTCGCTGAGTCGAAAGCGTCGGAAGGCAAGATGTACGGCGTATCCTCCGGCAACAGCACAGTAGGCATCGTGTACAACAAGAAGGCATTCGAGCAAGCTGGTATTACAGAGGTTCCGAAGACATGGGATGAGTTCTTGGCAGCAGCCCAGAAGCTTAAGGATGCCGGCATCGTGCCGCTGGCTTCTAACTTCAAGGACAAGTGGCCGCTGGGCGCATGGGTGTATGATGTGCCAACGATGATCAGCGCGGACCCGAATCATCAGAACGAGCGGGCCGAGACGGATACGCCATATACCATGGACAACGTGTACGGCCAGTCCTGGAGCATGCTGCGTGAGCTGAAGGAGAAGGGATATCTGGAGAAGGACATTAATTCCACGAACTGGGAGCAGTCCAAGAAGGCAGTGGCACAGGGCGATTTTGCCATGTATCTGCTCGGCAACTGGGTCATTAACCAGGTAATCGAGAATGGCGCTGCATCCGAAGATATCGGCTTCTTCCCGTTCCCGGCTGATAACTCTGGCGAGCTTAAAGCACCACTTAACCCGGATTGGTTCTATGCGGTGAACAAGGAAGGCAATGTCGCGGCAGCCAAGGCATTTGTCCAGTGGATGATTGAAGATTCGGGCTATGATGAGTTTGCCGGGTTCATACCGACCTTGAAGGATAAGGAAGCAAGTCTGGCTCAGCTGAAGGAATTCCAGGGCTATAATCCGCAGATGATTGAGGCAGGTCCTCCAAGCTCGGAGGCTACCGAAATCCAGAACAAGGCGCAGATTGATCAGGAAGCGGCTGTGCAGGAATTCGTTCTTGCCAAAGATCCGCAGACGATTCTGGATAAGCTGAACGAGCAGTGGGCGAAAGCGAAGAAGTCGCTCGGCTACTAAGGAATCTTGGCCTTAGTCCAGACGGGCAGCCAGGCAAAGTGGATTATCCCGCTGCGGTAATCCACTTTGCGCTTTCATACACGAATTGGGAGAGGAGAGAGCCATATGCTCAGCAGACTTTCGTTTGGCGTACAGAGAAAAATCGTTATCATCGGCTTTATTATGATTCCGCTTGTCCTGCTGCTGACATTCGCCTATTACCCGGCTCTTGAGCTGATCAGACTCAGCTTTACGAACTGGGACGGGCTCAGCCCTGACATGCAGTGGGTGGGGTTTGAGAACTACCGGGAGGTCTTCCGCAACCCCGAGATCTTCGGCGTTTTCTGGCACAACCTGGCTTACTTTGTAATTGGCATCATTCAGAACATACTAGCAATTTACTTCGCGGTCATTCTGAACAGCAGGCTTAAGGGCAAGCACTTTTTCCGGCTGCTGTTGTTCCTGCCCTACATACTGAACGGCGTGGCGGTTGCTTATCTGTTTGGCTATGTATTTGATACGACGCAGGGTTCGCTCAACCTGTTCCTCGGCTCGCTTGGGCTGCCGTCTGACACCAGCTGGCTGGGGAGTGAGAGCTTCGTCAACTATACCCTTGCTTCGATTGGTCTGTGGCGGTACATGGGCTTTAACATGGTCATCTACTTGGCGGCTCTGCAGTCGATCCCGGCCGATATCTATGAGGCGGCATCCATTGACGGGGCCAGCGGCTGGCAGAAGTTCCGCTTCATCACACTGCCGAACATTTACCGGATTATCGAGCTGAACCTGTTCCTGACTGTTACGGGAGCGCTGGAGGTATTTGATATTCCATTCGTTCTGACTAACGGCGGTCCGGCAGGGGCGAGTGAAACCTTCGTGATGAAAATCATTGAGACGGCCTTCCAGTTCAACAACTACGGGCTGGCCTCAGCCATGAGTGTTGTCCTGCTCGTTATTGTGGTCGCTGTGCTTTCCATACAGCGTTATTTCTTGAACAGGGGGGATCAGTAAACATGGGCAACGAGAATAAGATCTGGACGGGTTTGAAGTACCTGTCTCTGCTGCTTGCCGTGTTTGTCGTCCTGTTCCCTCCTTATGTAATTGTGGTCAATGCATTTAAGACAAAGGACGAGTTTTTCAACAAAACCTCCCTGCAGCTTCCCGAGAGCTTTGTAAACTTCGGCAACTTTGTGGAAGCCTTCCGGCAGGCGGATATGGGGACGGCATTCGGCAACACGTTAATTATTGTCGTCGTGACCCTGCTGCTGAATATTCTGCTGGGTTCAGCCTTCTGTTATGCGGTGGGGCGGTTTCAATTCAGGTTCAGAGGGCTGCTCGTCGGGCTCTTCCTGTTCGCGACGATCATTCCGCAGATTACGACCCAGGTCGTTAACTACAAGACCATTCTGTCGCTTGGCCTGACCAACAATCTGATGGGACCCGTGCTGCTGTATATCGGCGCCGATATCCTGCAGATTTATATTTACCTGCAGTTCATCCGGAATATTCCCTATGAGCTGGATGAGAGCGCGCTGCTGGAGGGAGCGTCCCTGTTCCGTATTTATGCCACTATCATCTTCCCGCTGCTGGCTCCGGCCACAGCTACGATTGTGATACTGAAGACGATTAACATCTATAATGATATGTTTGTGCCGTTCCTGTATCTTCCAAGAGCTGAGCATGTAGTGGTATCCACATCGCTTATGCGATTCTTCGGCACGAACAGCGGAGATTGGCAGATGGTATCATCGGCCATCCTGATCATCATGATTCCGACTGCGGTCATGTACTTGTTCCTGCAGCGTTATATCTTTGCCGGCGTAACCAATGGAGCTGTCAAATAACCGGCTGGGCCTTAACTAGGCGTAAGGCTTGCGGGCTGTCTGCCTTCGCCTCTGCCGCTTCTCCATAAGAATCCGGTTGCAGGCCGCTGCCATTTCCGGCACACTTGGCAATAGAGGAAGAAGGAGGACGGGAGCATGAAGATCATGCTGGTGGATGACGAAGACGTGATCCGGCTTGGGCTCGGCAAGATCATTTCCCGGATGGATATCGGCTCGGAGCTGATCGGTTCATACGCGAACGGAGAAGAGGCCTGGGAGCATCTGTCCCGGCTGCAGGAACGGGAGCTTGATCTGCTTATCACGGATATTAAGATGCCTATGATGGATGGGCTGACACTTATTGAGAAGGTCAGGGAGCGCGAGCTCCGGGTACATATTGTCGTCTTGAGCGGATTCGGCGAATTCGAATATGCGCGTACTGCCCTTCGTCACGGTGTGCTGGATTATCTGCTGAAGCCTGTAGACAAGGAACAGCTGCATGAGCTGCTGCTGCGGGTGAGCAAGGAACGCAATCAAGCTCCTGAATATATGGAAGAGGACGGCGACCATTACGCAGTCGAACAGGTTCGGGCTATTTTGGATAAGGAATACGGGCAGCCCTTCGAGCTGGAGCGTCTGGCCGAGCAGGTCGGCATGAATGCCAGCTACTTGAGCAGATTGTTCAAGAACAAGACGGCTATGACGATCACCGACTACCTGATTCATATCCGGATTGATAAGGCGAAGGCGCTATTGCTTGATAACCCGAGCCTGAAAAATTATGAGATCGCCCAATATGTGGGCTATCACGACCCGGTATATTTTAACAAGCTGTTTAAGAAGATGGTGGGGATGACCCCGCGGGATTATAAGGAGAAGAAGAGCACGGGCAGGCTCCCTTAAAGCAAACAGGACACCGGACCCTTGAGGATCCGAGTGTCCTGCTGCCGGCTGGAGTAGAGAATGAATGGAGTTATCGGGCAGAAGATATCAGACTGCGCAGTGTTTGCTGGTTTCGCTTGGAAACCGGGAGGCTCTTGGATTCAGGGCCTTTCTCACCGAAATAGAGACGGTCGTTCTCGATGTCTGCAATTCTTCCGATATTGACGTAACAGTCGCTGCCTACCTTGAAGAAGCTTGCATCATGAATCAATTCCTGAATTTGCTCCCCGGTCATTCTTTTGCGGATATTATAATTAGTCCCGTGGAAGCATACTAGTCCGGGTGCGCCTAACCGGAAGAAGATGACATCCTTCTTGATATCCAGATCCTCATACCGGTTGCGGGCGTCCAGTGCTACACTCATCATTGGTGAGTCCCCCTTAAGAAATGATTGATAGCGCTTTCATTATAGCACAGCTGTTTTTGTAATGGAAGCGTTATCTTGGAGAAATAATTGGTCATATTTAATGGGCCATGTCCCGGATTAGAGGGGTGGGGTGGAATCGGGGGAGCTTATTCCTCTATAATAGAGGAAATAATGCGAAGGAGGCGTGCCGATATGCAGCAGCATTCGAATGAATCTCAGAGGACCGGTGAAGCATCCGCTCAAGCAGCCGAGCTTGCCACTTTCGCGGGCGGCTGTTTCTGGTGCATGGTTTCCCCGTTCGAGGAAATGCCGGGTATCCTGAAGGTTGTATCCGGGTATACGGGCGGGCATAAGCCGAATCCCACTTACGAGGAAGTATGCTCGGAGACAACAGGCCATGCGGAGGCCGTTCAGATCACATACAATCCCGCTGTGTTTCCTTACCGGAAGCTCCTGCAGCTGTTCTGGCAGCAGATTGATCCGACCGATGCAGGCGGGCAGTTCTTTGACAGGGGACATTCCTACCGGACGGCGATCTTCTATCATACGGAGCAGCAGAGACAGGAGGCGGAAGCCTCCAAAGCCGAGCTTGAGGCGAGCGGAAGGTTTGACGGTCCGATTGTGACGCCAATTGAACCGGCTTCCGAATTTTACCCGGCAGAAGATTATCATCAGCAGTTCTACAAGAAAAATCCGAAGCGGTATAACAGCTACCGCCAGGGCTCGGGCCGCGATGCTTTCATTGAGAAGCATTGGCGGGTAGAGAAGGACCTTGAGCAGCTGCGCCGGGAGCTTACGCCAATGCAGTACAGGGTGACTCAGGAGAATGGCACCGAGCCTGCCTTCCAGAATGAGTTCTGGGATGCCAAGGGGGAAGGAATTTACGTTGACATCGTATCAGGCGAGCCGCTGTTCAGCTCACTCGATAAATACGATTCCGGCTGCGGCTGGCCAAGCTTCACCAAACCGCTCGTCAAGACGCATGTAGGGGAGAAGATGGATCTCAGCCACGGCATGGTACGGGTGGAGGTTCGCAGCAAGTACGGGGATTCCCACCTTGGACACGTGTTCCCGGATGGACCCAAGGAGCAGGGCGGACTGCGTTATTGCATCAACTCGGCTGCACTGCGCTTTATCCCGAAGGAAGACCTGGAGAAGGAAGGGTACCCTGAGTATCTGGCTTTGTTTGAATAGTCATGGAAAAACCCCGGGCAGTCCGCTGCCCGGGATCCGTGTCGTTGCAGGACAGTCCCTTCATAGAAGAGCTGCCTGGCCTGTTACATATGGTTAAAAGGACTATTTAACGTACGCCTGCCTTCTCGCGTTCCCAGATCCGGCGTTCGCTGCCTTTTTCCGTAAACTCGATCCGGACCGGGTCGATATCCAGGATTACATAGTCCGGGTCATCCGGGCCATAGAACCAATGCTTGAGATCCTCTCTCCAGACCTTAGCCCGCAGGGACTCGTCCTTGGATATACTGCAGGTGCCTTCAATTTCCACCACATCAGATGGCCACGAGCCATCGTAGCCAAAGAGCAGGTAGACATTAGGATTTGCTTCAAGCTCATCGACTTTTTGAGTCTTCCGGCTTGTAGCCAGGTGAATATTCAGCCCTTCATGAAACAAGGCCATATACCTTACTTTAGGCCTGTTCCCCTCGACGGTTCCGAGTGAACAGTATTGGTGACGGTCCAGTGCTGCGGAGATGCGTGCTTCGAGCTCCTTCTTTTCCATGGCAGAAACCTCCTTGTAATGAACCTCTTTTCACACCAATATTGTACCCTGCAGGTATGGGAATGAACCGTAGGACCTATTTCCTGAACAGTCTGCGGCTGTGGTAGAATAGACAATGCCGGGCAACAACTTAATATGCATTTAGGAGGATACAGTGGGACATTACATCCAGGGCACTCATCATACATCTCTTGTTCTCCTGTCACTGTTAATAGCCGTATTCGCGGCTTATTGCTCGTTATATTTATTTGAGAAGGTCAAAGGCTTGAAGGGAGCCGGAAAGGCCGTATGGATCTGCTCCGGTTCAGTCGCCTTAGGCCTTGGAATATGGTCGATGCATTTTGTGGGCATGCTGGCTTATCAGCTGCCTGTGGCACTTGGTTATAATTTTACACTTCTTATCGTATCGATGCTTTTGCCTATGGTAGCCGCAGTTGCGGCTTTTGCCGTTATAACGGGAAGCCGGGGACAATGGTCCCGTCAGCTGGCGGGCGGCTTGTTCGTGGCGCTGGCTGTGGTCGGCATGCACTATACGGGTATGGCCTCCATTCATGTGGCAGCCTCCCAGCACTACGATCCATTACTGGTTTCGTTGTCATTCGTCATCGCACTCTCGATATCGGTATTTGCTTTGCGGGTTGCTGCAGTCTACCACACGGATTCCGGGGGATTGTCCAACAAAACCAAGCTGAAGGCATCCCTGCTCCTGGCTGCGGCTATTGCAGGCATGCATTATACGGGAATGGCGGCCGTCAGCTTTGAGCTCCATCATGGGGCGGACCAGACAACCGGCGGCATGCACGCCATTCAGGAGACCAAGCTTGCACTGCTTATCGGCGGGACAGCGATCGTTATCCTGATTCTGATTGTCTTCGGTCAGATGTTTGACAAGCGCATTGCGCTAAAGCTGGCTGCCTGGAACAAGTACAGATATGATTCTATCTTTGAGCATAATCCTGACATGGTGTGCCTCTTTCATGCGAGCGGGGCAATGATCCGCACGAACCCGGCCGTAAGCCGGATTACCGGCTATGGGGAGCAGGACCTGCTTGGTATGGAATTCCTCAAGCTCCTGAATGAAGCGGACAGGGCGCTTGTACAAGCTGCTTTCGAAGGAGCGCTTAATGGAGAATCACAGACAATCGAGCTTGCGGTTCGTCATGCTGAAGGACATGCCGTGTATCTAAGCACCACTATTGTGCCCTGGCAGCAGTACGGCACCGTTCATGATATCTATACCGTCTCCAAGGATATTACGAAGCGGGTCCAGGCTGAGAAGGCACTGCTCCAGGCAAAGAAGGAAGCGGAAGACGCCCTTCGGGTCAAGAGTGATTTTCTGGCCATTATGAGCCATGAAGTCCGGACGCCTCTTAATGGCGTAATCGGGATGAGCGACCTGCTGATGGAAACAGAGCTGACAGATGAGCAGATGGAGTATGTCCAAATCATTCACACGAGCGGCAGCAGTCTGCTGGCGGTGATGAATGATGTTCTGGATTATTCCAAGCTGGAGTCCGAACGTATGGATCTGTGCTCCGACTGGTTCGACCTTGGCAGTGTAATTCAAGATTCGCTAGATATGTTCAAGTCACAGCTGCTGCAGAAGGATTTGTGGACGAGCGTTGAGATTGACGCCAGCCTAACGGGAGGCGTTGTCGGTGATGAATTGAAGATCAGGCAGATTCTGGTTAACCTGGTCAGCAATGCTGTGAAGTTTACAGAGCAGGGCGGGATCACCATACAAGTGTGGAGGCTGGAAGAGGACGAGGAATCGGAGCAACTCCATGAGACAAGCTCTGATGCTTCCGGTCAGTCATTGATCACCGTATGCTTCCGGATTACGGATACAGGGATTGGCATCGCGCCGGGGGATATTGAGAAGCTGTTCCAGCCTTTTGTTCAGACAGATGCGTCCATTACGAGAAAATATGGCGGCACCGGACTGGGTCTCGCGATATGCCGCAGGCTTGCAGCCTTGATGGACGGAACCATCGCGGTATCCTCCCCGCCGGACGGAGGCTCAGCATTTATGTTCAGCGTGAAATTGAGCCGCGCCACTGGCGGAGCGCATATTGATTAACCAATGAAGCGGCCGAAAGGCAAATAAAAGCACCTGAAGACCCGTCACTCTTAATGAGCCGGGCTTCAGATGCTTTTTATTAATTTACAAATAAAGTTAACAGAAGGCCGCAATGTTCTGTATTAAGACACAACACTATTAAGGCACAACACTGCGGATGACGGTTAAGGAACCGGCCAGCTCGTAGCTGCCGAGATTGGCTGGCAGCAGGAAGCATTCGCCGGCATTCAAGGCCAGTTCGCCGTCTGACCAGGACAGCTTGCCGCTGCCGCCTGCAATGACTAGCACCACGAAGCTTTCGGGTGAGGTGGCAAGCTGTGAGACGCCTTCAATGACTCCTTTTTGCACAAGGAAGTAAGGGGACTCTGCAATGGTGAGCCAGCTTCCAGGGGCAGTATTGTCGGTCTTCATCCGGGCTGCTCCGGAGCCTTCATAGGCGATGACATTAAGAGAATCTTCAATATGCAGCTCACGCAGCTTGCCGTCGAGTCCCGGCCGGTTGTAATCATACAGGCGGTACGTTGTATCGGAGTTCTGCTGAATTTCGGCTACCACGACTCCTGCACAGAGCGCATGGACGGTACCTGCGGGGATATAGAAGGCATCGCCTGCTTCCACCGGCACCTCCTGCAGGCAGTCCATGATTCGTCCTTCCTGAACAGCCGACTCCAGATGCTCACGGGTCACACCGTCCTTGAGGCCGTAGATGATTTTGGCGCCTGGCTTGGCGTCTAATATGTACCACATTTCGGTCTTGCCGAGCTCGCCTTCCGGGAGGCCGCCGTACTGGTCGTTCGGATGGACCTGGACCGACAGGTCGTCATTGCAGTCGAGGAGCTTGATCAGCAGCGGAAAACGGCCGTTCTTCTCGGAGAAGCCTCTGCTCCCGAAGAATTCACGCCCATAAGCCTGACGAATTTCATCGAGTCCCTTGCCGGCTAGCTCGCCGTTGATGACTCTGGTAGTTCCGTTCGGATGATCGCCTATCATCCAGCCCTCTCCAATGGAGCCTTCCGGCAGTTGGAGACCGAATCTCTCCAGTGCTCTGCCGCCCCAAATCCGCTCCTTCATTTCCGGTTTGAACTGCAGGGGATAAGGTCTTACACTCATCGTTTGCACGCTCCTCTATTCAATTCATTTCTATTTATATGATAGCTGGTCCGGGCGGCAAGAGCCGCCGCGGGAACTCTGGATGCTCGTGCGGGTTAACACGCCTGCGGTGCAAGCTGGGAAGGTTACCCGGCAGCAGGCTCAAAGAGTTCAAGCAGTTCGCCATCGGGACCGTAGAAGAAGAAGTACCGGCTGCCGTCGGGCAGTATGGTGATCTCGGTATCACGAAGCGGAATGTCCAGACCCCGCAGCCGTTCTACATCCTGATCGAGATCATCAACCGTAAACGCGATATGATGAACCTTGCCCTCGGCAGGGAGTGCATCGTTGTAGCCTTCAATTAATTCAAGCACGGTCTGATCCGTGTCCTGAAAGCGCAGGAAGGCCAAGCGAATGACGCCATTAGTATGAAGCATGGTCCGTATATGCTGCATGCCGAGCGCTTTGGTATAAAACTCGACAGACGCTTCAATGCTGCGAACCATCAGCCCGACATGCTCAAGCTTGCGAATGGCCATGGTGAATCACTCTCCCATTTTCCAATAATATAACATGCCTAAAAAATATCGCAGCCGCTTATCTGCGCTCTACCGCGATCAGGTAGGGAGCGGCGGGCTTCTGGACCATCCGGTATAGGATGGCTTGTCCGGAAGCTGAAGGCAGCTGTCCTGCCCAGGACAGCACGGCCTCCGCTTCTTCGGCGCCGCCTGAATGACCCGGGTAGACTACAATGGTCAATACGCCGCGCGGGCGCAGAACATCCAGCGAGGCCTGGAGAGCGGCGATAGTGGATTGCGGCTCTGTAATAATCCGCTGCGCTTCCCCGGCATCCTCATTTGGCAGATACCCAAGGTTGAACATGACGGCAGCTGTTTGGCCGTGGCAGTCAGCAGGCAGGTGCCGGAGCAGATGCTCATGACTGTCGAGAATCAGCCTCATGGACTGGGCAGCGGATCCGCATTCGCGATCAACCCGCTGCCGAGCCGTTTGAAGCGCGGCTTCCTGTATGTCAAAGCCGAACACAGTTCCCTTAGGGCCTGTAAGCTTGCAGAGCACTACGGTATCATTACCATTGCCTACGGTTGCATCCACCGCACAGTCACCCGGCTGGACACGCTCCTGAACAAGCTTGTGTGCCATAGCCAGAACAGAGATGAAGCCCATTAGTAGGTCCCCCAGAGCCGCCCCTGCCAGGTCCCGCGGCGCTGAAGCTCATCATCAATCGCATTCAGTACCTCCCACTTCTTGAGGCTCCACATGGGCCCGATGAGCAGCTCGCGCGGCGCATCGCCAGTCAGGCGGTGCACGACCATCTCGGGAGGCAGCAGTTCAAGCGTGTCAGCGATTAAGCTCACGTACTCATCACGGTCCAGAAATCTAAGAAGTCCGGCTTCGTATTGTCTGACCATCGGTGTCTTGCGCATAAGATGGAGCAGGTGAATCTTGATGCCCTGCACGTCCATCTTGGCCACTGCCCGCCCTGTCGCCAGCATCATTTCGTGGCTTTCCTGAGGGAGCCCGTAGATGATATGTGTGCAGACCCGGATGCCGCGAGCTCTCAGCTTGGCTACCGCTTCTTCATAGCATGCCGTATCATGCGCGCGGTTGATCAGGTCCGATGTGGATTCGTGGATCGTCTGCAGCCCCATCTCCAGCCAGAGATAGGTGCGCTCATTGAGCTCCGCGAGATAATCAATGACGTCATCCGGCAGGCAGTCCGGCCGGGTTGCGATGGACAGGCCGACGACGCCGGGCTGCTTCAGAATCGCTTCAAAATATTCACGCAGCTCCTCGACGGGCGCATACGTGTTGGTATAGGCCTGAAAGTAGCCGATGTACGAAGCCTCGGGCCACTTCTGGTGCTGCAGGTCACGGATTTTATTGAACTGGACGACTAGATCGTCCCGGCGGCTCCCGGCAAAATCGCCTGAACCCCTGGCGCTGCAGAAGGTGCATCCGCCTGTTGCGATGCTGCCGTCGCGATTGGGGCAGGTGAAGCCGGCATCAAGCATGACCTTGAATACCTTGCCGCCGAACTGCTCCCTCATTTCATAATTCCAAGTGTGAAACCGTTTATCTCCCCATAAGCGGGGCTCGCCGTGTATATTCGTTGATGCCATTGTTGTCATTGCAAAAGCTCCTTTGTCCGGATTGCTCGGTGAAACGCCAAGGGCAAGCGCAGCTGTAAGCCCTTGGCCCATCAATTATACCTGATAGGAGGCAAACAGTGCCAGCCGCATTGGCGAACAAACCGGTATCAGCGCAGCGGGGAATGCGGCAGGGGCGGGAGGTTTGGCGAACGAATTGTCACCAGGAGAGACGGTTCGTCCGGAACTGGAAATAAAGGCGCAGGCATATTACCTGTAAGCGATTTCAATATTGCTTCACCTTACACTTTATGTTATATTAAAAGTGCGCCAAATCAATAAAAAAACCTTACATCATCTATTTCATGCCACTTGTTATAACGGTGTGCTCAACTGGGAATACTTTATTAAATTACTCGTGAGGTGATGTGTAATGAACCAAGTGAAAATTCCTCAAGGCGATGCCAAAGTTAAGGTTGAACTGACGGTTAAGGAATTGATGGCTCTAACTGGCGTCCGGTTCCATGATAATCATACGATGAAGGTAGCTGCGAAGAAGAAGCTGAATGAGGCGCTGGAAGAGACGTATGAAATCGAGCAGAGCAAGGGCAAGGAAGCAGAGCTGCTGAATTAGGGCAGATACCGGCCGGATCCGTGATCCGGCCTTATTTTTTTGCTGTGGATGGCCGTACAGGCTTTACATTCCCTCCGTTCTTGGGCACAATAAGGACTAGTTTGCAGATGGAGGACGAAGAACATGCGTTTACGTGGGAGAAAAGGAATCCGGGAAACGATTGAGGAACAAAAAGATCTTGTCGTACTGGACGCGGGTCCATTAAAGGGGAAGTGGCATACTTTCTTTGGCAATGACCGGCCGATTTATGTAGAGCTCGGGATGGGTAAAGGCAAATTTATCAGTGAAATGAGCGGGAAGTATCCGCACATCAACTTCATTGGCGTGGATATGTATGATGAGCTGATCCGCCGCGCTAGCGAGAAGGCCCGCCGGGTCTGGGAGGACAAGGGGGAGGACTCTCCGCCAAACCTCGCACTTCTCAGAGCTAACATTGAATTCATCGAAACGATGTTCGAGCCGGGAGAAATTGAACGGATCTTCCTGAATTTCAGTGATCCCTGGCCCAAGAGCAAGCATGCCAGAAGACGGCTGACGCATCACCGGTTCTTGGAGAAGTACAAGGAGCTTCTCAACGAACGGGGGGAAATTCACTTCAAGACCGACTCGCGGTCGCTGTTCGAATTCTCGCTTAACAGCTTTGCCGATATGGAGATCGTACTGCGCAACATTTCGCTCGATCTGCACAAAGACGGACTGCGCGACGACCTGGTCCTGACGGAATACGAATCAAAATTTGTAGAGCGGGGGATGAACATTCACCGGCTGGAAGCGGTCATTGGCGAGGAAGCGCTGCGTGTCCATAGACAGAACAAAGCGGCCGAGCTCGCCGGCAAAGGCGGAGCAGCAGCCGCTGAAGATGAAGACGATAACGCGGATGATACGGAATAATAAGCAGAACAGATAGAATCGTGTTTGAAAGCTGGTGGCATCAAGGCAGCCAGCCGATATAGGATGATCCAAGTGCCGTGGCCGTGCCGAGCAGTCCGCCAACCGCAACATCTGACGGATAATGCAGGCCCAGGTACATCCTTGACCAGGCAACTGACGTGCCGATAATAAAGGCCAGCGGCAGGAGCAGGGGCATCAGGCTTGCTTCAGCCATTAACAGGGGAATCATCCAGGCGAAGACAGCCGTTGTGTGACCGGACGGAAACGAAGGGTCAACCAGCGGCTTTCTGCCTATATTGACCTTCTCCAGCTTCTGATAAGGTCTCAGCCGTTTGAATTTACGTTTTACGATGAAGACGGGAATATGGCTGATTGCGACCGCTGCAAGGCTTTGCCAGCCTGCCGTATTCCATGGGGGCGGCGCCAGCAGTCCCAGCAGCAGGGCGGTTACGAGTGTAAATGTTGCTCCGCCCATATGGGTTACAGTGCCGAGCCATCTTCCAAGCCAGGTATTAACCGAAGCGTTCATAGAGCGCCGGTTCGCCCAGAACAGCATCCGTTGCTCACCGGTTTGCAGCAGGTGGCGGATTCGCTCCATTAATGTCCCTCCGATATTGTTCTTCATGGTCACCTCCATTATAGCCGGCATGTGTTCTCGCCATGTCAACGCCGTATAAAATTCATTACAGAGTCAGAGCTTCACAAGCCCGCTCCTTAATCGTATTCAGTCGTCCCGGCTTCATTATGCAAGGGGCGCGATTTACAAATCTTTAGGATCTATTCACCGGAATTTGATCTGTCTCTAACACATACCCATTACAATACGATTGAAAATGGCTTAGGGTTGCGGACGGCTGAGCTTGTCTGTACAACCGAAGCGAGGGAGGCGACAAGCATGCGATTGGCGTTGTTCACCGACACCTTCGAGCCGGACGTGAATGGTGTAGCGCGGACACTGGGCAGATGGACCGAATATTTACGCAGGCAGGGTGTCCAGGTCAAGGTGTTCGCTCCTGATCCTGTGGGCAGATCCGAGACGTCACCGTCCCACCAGGTGGAAAGGTTCATCAGCCTGCCTTTCTTTCTCTACCCCGAATGCCGGTTGGCGCTCCCGAATCCTATACATCTTCGCAAGACACTCGCATCTTTCAAGCCCACTCTCATCCATGTCGCTACGCCTTTCAACATGGGGCTGTGCGGCATTCACTACGCCAAGAAGCACGATATCCCTCTTATAGCATCATACCATACTCATTTTGATCGTTACCTGCCGTTTTATAATTTACAATGGATGGTTAAGATGTTATGGAGATATATGAACTGGTTTCATCAAGACTGCCGCAAAATCTTTGTCCCGTCCCGCTCGACGCTAACTGACCTGCTTGACAAAGGCTGGCCGGCTGATAAGCTCGAAATATGGAGCAGGGGCATGGATGCCAGGTCCTTTCATCCCAATGTTAACCGGAAGGCATGGCTCGAGGGCCACGGAATTAATGCCGACCGGTACCTCGTTATGTATGCCGGAAGGCTGGCACCCGAGAAAAATGTCGGAATTGCGCTGGATGCCTTCGCGGCTTTTCAAGCCCGCACCAATGCAGATGCCCAGATGGTTGTGGCAGGTGACGGCCCGGCTGCCGAAGCGCTCAAGGAAAGATGCGAGCAGGAGCAGCTGCCGGTCAAATTCCTGGGCTTCCTGAAGGGTCCGGAGCTGCAGCAGTGGTATGCCTCTGCCGACACCTTCCTGTTTCCCTCGCCAACTGAGACCTTTGGCAACGTCGTGTTGGAAGCTATGGCGTGCGGCGCGCCTGTTGTCGTGGCGGATGCCGGAGGGGTAACGGATACTGTTGAGCACATGGTAAACGGGGTTCGCTGCCCGGCGGACCAGCCGGCCGCCTTCGCGGCGGCACTCTCGGAGCTGTATTATAACCGGACACTCCGGCTGAGTCTAGCAGCGAGAGGCCGGGCTTACAGCCTTCGCCAATCCTGGGACTCCATATTTGCCGGTCTGCTGAACCAGTGCAGCCAGGTGGAAGCGGATGGAGGAAGTTCAGTATTTTGTCACATAGGAAAGTAACTTTTTGGGGGACTAATTCGTCTAACTAGGAGAACAATAAAAAAAGCTCAAAAAAGCGTTTTATTGGTGCAAACAACACCAAAAACGGATTGTTAGCCGGTAGTATAGAGAGATAGCTGGCGCTACCTGCTTCAAGCTGACGCTTCTGCGGCTATGCGGCTTTTGACAAAACGACTGATTCCATGGAAAATCAGAAGGGCCGCATGGAAATTATAGAGAAACTAAGCCGCCGCCGTTTTGAACAAAAGAAGCAAGACAAACAGAGAGAGTATAAAAAATGGGGTCTCAAGGGGGCACAACCGAATATGGTCAATGTTTTTCTCGTTATAGCACAGGTTGCGATGGCGTTTGTTGGTGTGTATCAATTTGCAATATCAATGTTCGGCATCGCAAAGCGCAAGCTCCGCAAGGAGCATGCGCCGGCCAAGTCGTTTGCTGTGCTGGTAGCGGCGCACAATGAGGAAGAGGTAGTTGGCGCACTGATCGAAAACCTGCAGAAGCTGGACTATCCGCAGGAGCTGTTTGATATTTTTGTCATTTGCGATAACTGTACGGACGGAACGGCAGAAGTCGTAAGAAGCTACGGCGTGCAGGCATGCGTGAGACAGAATCCGCATCTGCGCGGCAAGGGCCATGCCATTGAATGGATGCTCAAGGAGCTTTGGAGCATGCCCAAAACGTATGATGCTGTCGTCATGTTTGATGCAGATAATCTCGTTAACCGTGATTTTCTTAAGCTGATGAATAATGATCTCTGCGAAGGGCATCAGGTCATCCAGGGTTATCTGGATACGAAGAACCCTTCGGATTCCTGGGTAACAGCGGCATACGGCATTACCTACTGGTACTGCAACCGTCTCTGGCAGCTGTCCCGGACCAACCTCCGCATGGCGAATTTCCTTGGCGGCACGGGCATGTGCTTTGAAGCGAAGCTGCTGAAGGAAATGGGCTGGGGAGCGACGAGCCTGGTTGAAGACCTTGAGTTTACGATGCGCTGCATCAAACGGGGGATTAACCCGGTACTGAATTACGATGCGAAAGTGTACGATGAGAAACCGCTCACGTTCCAGGCATCAGCCCGCCAGCGGCTGCGCTGGATGCAGGGGCACTTCAATGTTGCCCGCCGTTTCTTCTTCCCGCTGCTTTGGCAGAGCATCAAGGAAAGGAACTTTATCAAGTTTGACGCCGCGCTTTATTCTGTCACGGTATATAACGTGCTGATCGGATTTGTGGCAACTATCCTGCTCTGGGCGGACAACCTGATTCCAGCCGACAACCTGTTTGTTTCCATCTATGAGTATTTGCCTACATGGATTATGTTTATTGCGATCTTCGCGGCGCTGATCCAATTCCCGCTTGCGCTTGCCCTGGAGAAGGTGAAGAGCTGGAAGATGTACGCGCACTTGTTCACCCTGCCGTTCTTCCTTCTGTCCTGGTGGCCGATTACGTTTTATGCGTTCTTTACACAGAACAATAAGCAGTGGAGCCACACGAAGCACACGCGGGTTATCCGGCTTGAGGAAGTGCAGAGCAAACAGGTATCCTGATATAAGTGTTGACTTTCCTCTTGGATGCTGGTAAACTATATCAGTACGTGATGAGATACTCTTCATCAGCACAAGCAGAAGCGCCCCGCTTCTCACCTACCCGGCTAGGCCGGATGGTTTGCTAGGATTCGAAGAGGCCGACACAATCTGTGATTACGGATTGAATGCCTAACTACGATGATTGGTAATGGAATGCGGGCCGGATGCGGCTCGCATTTTTTTATTTTAAGTGAGACAGGGTAATAGGTTGATGAATGTGCTCAGACCATTTTTGGAGGTGGAGAACTATTAGCAGAGATCATCAAATTAACGACGAGATCCGGGCAAGGGAAGTACGCCTGGTGGGTCCGGAGGGCGAGCAGATCGGTATTAAGCCGATTCGCGAAGCACTGCAAATGGCTATTGACGCGAACATGGACCTGGTCAATGTAGCTCCGACGGCTAAGCCGCCGGTATGCCGGATTATGGACTATGGCAAGTTCCGTTACGAGCAGCAGAAGAAAGAGAAGGAAGCACGCAAGAACCAGAAGATCGTCGATCTGAAGGAAGTGTGGTTCCGTGCCAATATCGAGGAGCATGACTATCAGGTGAAATACCGCAATGTCGTGAAATTCCTCGGTGAGGGCGACAAGGTGAAGGCATCGGTCCGCTTCCGCGGCCGTGAGATTACCCATGCGTCTATTGGCCAGCGAATCCTGGACCGTCTGTCCAAGGAAGTTGCCGATATCTGTACGGTTGAGCGTGCGCCGAAGCTGGAAGGCCGGAGCATGATCATGATTTTGGCACCGAAGAACAACGCTTAGTATTGACAAGAAAGCCAATGAAGATGGAGGATCATTCAAATGCCAAAGATGAAAACACACAGCAGCTTGAAGGACCGTTTCAAAATTACCGGTACTGGTAAAGTGAAGCGTTACAAAGCATACAGAAACCACCTGCTTTCCGGTAAATCCGGACGTCAGAAGCGCGTTCTGGCTAACCAGCCGCTGATGGCAGCTGGCGACGTAGCTCGTCTGAAGCAAGGTCTTGCACAAATTAAATAAATTCGTTAATTGCACGTATATAGCAGATTCCACAGGAGGGTTTACACATGGCAAGAGTTAAAGGCGGTTTCGTCCGCACACGTCGTCGGAAAAGAATTTTGAAGCTGGCGAAAGGTTATTTCGGTTCCAAACACAGACTGTTTAAAACTGCGAAAGAGCAAGTGATGAAGTCCTTGCTGTACGCATACCGTGACCGCCGTCAGCGGAAGCGCGATTTCCGCAAGCTGTGGATTACGCGTATCAACGCTGCAGCGCGCCAGAACGGCCTGTCTTACAGCAAATTCATGTACGGCCTGAAGCTTGCGGGCGTTGAAGTAAACCGCAAGATGCTGGCTGACCTGGCAGTGAACGATTCGAACGCGTTCAACTCGCTGGCCGGTATCGCCAAAGAAAAAATCAACAACGCTTCTTAATAAGAAGCGCTGTCCGAATACAAGAAGAGACTGCCCATTTACGAATGGTGCAGTCTCTTCTTTTTGCGCCGGCTGTGCCTTGCATCTGTCTATTTTACCGCCCTTTAGCGAGGGAAGGGGGCAGAGGTACAGGAGGAAGGCCTTGCTTCCGAATAGCCTGTAGCACTTGAAGATAAGGAGGCTGCAGGCATTGGCTAAAGTAACGTTGAAGCAGGTGCGAGGACTGGTGGGTAAAGATATCGTCGCCGTACTAAGCAGCGGAGCGAGGGTGAGCGGCAGACTGGAGAGGGTCAGCCGCGGCCGCTTATACGTTAGACCAGCAGGAAAGGGCAAGAAGGTAAGGGTCAAGGCGATTCTTCCGCTGCTGCTGTATGATCTGCTTGCGGTAGGAGGAGCACAGCCTTATACAGGTGCTGGTTATGGCGCTTATGGGGTATATGGCGGATATCCGAACACGTATGCAGGTTACCCGTATGGCGGTGCGCTGCCTTATGGAGGCTATCCATACGGCGGTGCAGTTAACCCGCTGTACCCTTATCCCTATTAATTAGCAGGCAGCAAGCTGGCAGCCAGCTCAGCAAGCGCCGGCAGGGTCTTCGCCAGCTCGAAGCAGGCAAGCTGAGGGTGATAGCGGATCGTCTGGTAACCAAGCCTGTCATAGAAGCGGTGTGCACGCTCGTTCCCATGATCGACAAAGAGCCTGGCTATCCGGCAGCCCTCAGCGATACCGTATGCTTCGCCGATCTCCATCAGCCTTCGGCCAATCCGTTTGCCTTGGCTGGCGGCGCTGACAGCGAGCATATCAACGTGTAATGTATCATCCTCAGCAACGATATGGATAAAGGCGTCTGGTGTTTCGAGTCGTCCTCGACCGCATGAGACGTAGCATTTACCTTCCGACAGCCGGGCAGCCAGCTCGGCGTCGGTCGGTATATTTTCCTCTTGGACCGTGTGGGACAGCGGAATAAGCTCCTTCCGTATAAGCCTGACAACAGCTGTGAAATCCTTATAGGGTTGATATGATCTAATCACAAGGTATTGCCCCCTTGTATAGTAGTCTTGCTCGCTGAGCATTTTCGGGTTTTGATATACTATGTAGCTGCTGCCGGGCTTGCGCGGAATAGGATGTATAACTTTTTGCCAGGGTGCGGATATTATCCTTGACGAACATACAGGCAGAGCTTATAATTATTCACAAGCATATATATTGTTAACAGCAATGATGAGGACGAAGTGTTAAGGGCTCTTTTGCTCAGAGAGTGGACGGAACCTGCTGAGACCGTCACCAAAATCCCTTTTCTACGAGCTCACCTCGGAGCTGTTTTCCTGAAAAGCTGTCCGCCTATTAGGGAAAATCGCAAGGCATGCGTTACGATGCCAAAGGTAAGAACGTTTTGCGTGCACGCCGTTCTTATCCTGCTGAGGTTATGCATTGCGAGATGTATGACAAATTTGGGTGGTACCACGGAAGCGACAACCTTTCGTCCCTCAACACAGTGATGTGTTAGGGATGGAAGGTTTTTTTGTTGTTTATAACTTTGTTTGGTTTAGAAGAATGGCTTTACGAAACGGAAGGAGGATGACTATGAGTGCGCAAGGTGCATCACTACGGTCAAAACAAGAAATCATGGAGAGGCTGTCGAAGCCCGAAGTCATAACCGGCTCGGAAATTCTGCTGCGGAGTCTCGTGCTGGAGGGCGCGGAATGCGTATTCGGTTATCCTGGTGGCGCTGTTCTCTATATATATGATGCCATGCATGGCTTCTCGGATTTTAATCATCTTCTGACCCGCCATGAGCAGGGGGCGATTCATGCGGCTGACGGCTATGCGCGTGCAAGCGGCAAGGTCGGTGTCTGTATTGCTACCTCGGGTCCGGGAGCAACCAATCTGGTTACCGGTATCGCGACTGCTTTCATGGATTCTGTACCGCTGGTCGTTATTACAGGCAACGTGGTGCAGAGTGCAATCGGAACGGATGCGTTCCAGGAAGCGGATATTATCGGGATCACCATGCCGATTACGAAGCACAGCTATCTGGTGCGCGATGCGGCTGAACTGCCAAGAGTCATCCATGAAGCGTTCCATATTGCCAATACAGGACGCAAGGGTCCTGTCCTGATCGATATTCCAAAGGACGTATCCGCTGCAACGACCCTGTTCCAGCCGGTCAATGAGGTCAGTATCCGCGGCTATAACCCGACAGTTCAGCCGAACATGAAACAGGTTGACAAGATGATCAAGGCCATCGTGGAAGCAGAGCGCCCGGTTATTCTCGCTGGAGGCGGAGTTGTTTACTCCGGCGGACATGAGGGGCTTCTGGAATTCGTAACGAAGACGGAAATCCCGGTAACGACAACGCTGTTAGGCTTGGGTGCTTTCCCGAGCGGTCACGAGCTGTGGATGGGGATGCCTGGCATGCACGGAACCTTTACGGCGAACAAGGCGATTCAGGCTGCGGATCTGCTGATTAACATCGGCGCCCGCTTCGATGACCGGGTAACGATGAAGCTTCAGGGCTTCGCCCCGCATGCGAAGATCGTTCATATTGATATTGACCCGGCGGAGATCGGCAAGAACGTGCCAACTGATATTCCGATCGTAGGTGATATCAAGACCGTTCTTGAGCTGGTCAACAAATCAGCCAAACGCGCGGATAAGGCGGACGCTTGGCGAGAGCAGGTTCAGCAGTGGAAGAATGATGTGCCGCTCAGCTATGTGGATTCCGATACCGAGCTTAAGCCGCAGTGGGTTATCGAGATGATTCATGAAACGACCAAAGGGGAAGCCATTGTCACGACGGATGTTGGGCAGCACCAAATGTGGGCCGCACAGTATTACCGGTTTAACCAGCCGCGTTCCTGGATCACCTCAGGCGGCCTGGGTACAATGGGCTTTGGTTTCCCGTCGGCGATCGGCGCACAGATGGCCCAGCCGGACCGGACAGTCGTATCCATTAACGGAGACGGCGGTATGCAGATGTGTGCCCAGGAGCTGGCAATCTGCTCCATCAACAACATTCCGGTTAAGGTAGCCATTATTAATAATCAGGTGCTTGGCATGGTCCGCCAGTGGCAGGAGATCATCTACGACAACCGCTACAGTCACATCGATCTTGCGGGCAGCCCGGACTTCGTCAAGCTTGCGGAAGCTTATGGTGTAAAAGCATTCCGTGCTTCCAATAAGGAAGAGGCACGCACAGCGTGGGAAGCGGCTCTTCAGCATGACGGCCCGGCTGTCGTCGAGTTTGTCGTCCGCAAGGGCGAGAATGTGTATCCGATGGTAACCCAAGGAAACACAATCGATGAGATGATACTGGGGGATGCATAAATATGAAGAAGCATACAATCGCAGTTCTTGTGAATGACCAGCCCGGTGTTCTGCAGCGCGTATCCGGCTTGTTCGGGCGCCGCGGCTTCAATATTGAGAGCATTACGGTAGGAACCAGTGAGGAAGAGGGACTCTCCCGCATGGTTATTGTGACCCATGGGGATGACAAGACCCTGGAGCAGGTCAGCAAGCAGCTCTATAAGCTGATTGATGTCATCAAGGTAGTGGACTTAAGCGCCAACCCGATGGTAGCCCGTGAGCTTGCCCTGATTAAGGTGACAGCTGAGCCAGCGGCGCGCCCTGAGATTCTCGGGGTTGTCGAGACATTCCGGGCGGCTGTTGTAGACATCGGCACCAGCACGATGATGGTTCAGGTCGTTGGCGACACCGATAAGATTGACGCCATGATCGAGCTCCTTAAGCCTTACGGTATCAAGGAATTGTCCCGTACAGGGGTAACTGCGATGATGCGCGGGAACGCGACAATCCGTTAACGTTGACAGCAGTATGAGTTGGGGTTGTGGCTTACGCAGCCACAGCTCCAGCGATATTTTCTTGGACCCGTAGACTTGCTCGCTTCAACGCTGTAAACTATAAATGTTTAGCCGCGGGCTTGGAAATAGTGTAAGATAGAACAAACGGATTGCAGCTTGTCCCGTAGAAGCGGACGGCAAGCCGTACATAACAACTGGATGAATCCCGTTTTGAGCGGGTGCTCCAGCGGGGGATAACGGGCTGCTTGCGGCGCGCTGCTCCCCCTCTCGATCACCCGTTCAAAAGGGTTTAAACTAAAGGAGGCTTTTATTCTCATGGCAGTTAAATTATTCTACGAAAAAGATGCGGACCTCGGCGTTCTGCAAAACAAAACAATCGCAGTAATTGGATACGGAAGCCAAGGTCATGCCCAGGCGCAGAACCTGCGTGACAGCGGACTGAAAGTCGTTATCGGTCTTCGTGCAGGCAAATCCGCCGACAAGGCGAAGAATGACGGCTTTGAGGTCCTTCCGGTAGCAGAAGCGGTAAAAGGTGCGGATGTGATCCAAATCCTAATGCCGGATGAGACACAAGCAAAGGTTTACAAGGAAGAAATTGAGCCTAACCTGAAGAAGGGTGCAGCTCTGATGTTCTCTCACGGCTTTAACGTTCACTATGGCCAAATCGTACCAAGCAAGGACACAGACGTTCTGCTGGTAGCGCCAAAATCGCCAGGCCACATGGTTCGCCGTACTTATGTTGAGGGCTTCGGCGTTCCTGGCCTGATCGCAATCGAGCAGGATGCAACAGGCAATGCACAGGCAATCGGCCTTGCTTATGCAAAAGGTATCGGCTGTACGCGTGCAGGCGTTATCGAAACATCCTTCCGTGAAGAAACCGAGACAGATCTGTTCGGTGAGCAGGCCGTTCTCTGCGGCGGTGCAAGCGCACTGGTTAAAGCAGGTTTTGAAACGCTTGTTGAAGCCGGATATGCTCCTGAGATGGCTTACTTCGAGTGTCTGCATGAACTGAAGCTGATCGTTGACATGATGTATGAGGGCGGTCTTGCTTCCATGCGCGATTCGATCTCCAACACAGCGGAGTACGGTGACTATGTAACGGGTCCTCGCGTGGTGACGGAAGAGACGAAGAAAGAGATGAAGCGTGTTCTGGACGACATCCAGTCCGGCCGTTTCGCACGTGACTTCATCCTGGAGAATCAGTCCAATAAGGCGATGATGACAGCTACCCGCCGCCGTGAAGCCGAGCACCCGATCGAGCAGGTCGGCAGCCAGCTTCGCGAACTGATGCACTGGATCAAGAAGTAATAAACCTGGAACAGCTGACTGTCAGCTGAACACATAGGAACGCGATCAATCCCGGAGCGGCGGATGACAGCGCATCAAGCTTGTTACAGAGCCTGGTACCGCTGCGCCTGCTGGTCCGGGATGTTCCGCTTTACAAGGGGTTATCCAACGTTTCACCCACAGCCACAGGGGAGGTGCTATCCATGCGTAAAATTTATATCTTCGATACCACGCTGCGTGACGGGGAGCAGTCACCAGGTGTGAACCTGAACCGAAAAGAGAAGGTTGAAATCGCACTTCAGCTGGAGAAGCTGGGCATTGACCGGATTGAAGCCGGTTTTCCGGCTGCCTCCCCCGGAGATTTGGAGGGAGTGAGCGCGGTAGCGCGCGCGGTCAAGAATGCAACGATTATCGGTCTTTCGAGATCACGAATTCCGGATATCGATGCGGTGAGAGAGGCGCTGAAGGATGCACAGGACCCGTGTATCCATCTGTTCCTCGCTACTTCACCAATCCACCGGAAGCATAAGCTGCGGATGGAGAAGCAGCAGGTGCTGGAAACTGCCGAAGCGGCAATCCGTTATGCGAAGCAGTATTTTGACAAGATCGAATTCTCGCCTGAGGACGCCGGCCGTACAGAGCTTGATTTTCTGTGCGAAGTAACAGATATGGCTATTCGGGCGGGAGCCACCGTTGTTAATATTCCGGATACGGTTGGTTATATGACACCGGCTGAGTTCGGCAACATCTTCAAGACGCTGAAGACAAATGTGCCTAATATTGAATCGATTCAGCTGAGTGCACACTGTCATGACGATCTGGGGCTGGCAACAGCGAATGCACTGGCGGCCATTCAGAACGGGGCGGACCAGATTGAAGGGACGATCAACGGTATTGGAGAGCGTGCAGGCAACACGGCGATCGAAGAGGTGGCCCTTGCCCTTGCAACCCGCTCTGAATATTACCAGGCCCAAACGACGCTGAACCTCAAGGAGATTGCCAAGACCAGCCGCCTTGTGAGCAAGCTGACGGGGATGGTGGTGCCCGGCAATAAGGCTATCGTCGGGGCCAATGCTTTTGCCCATGAATCGGGTATTCACCAGGACGGAATGCTCAAGGAGAAGACGACCTACGAGATTATTTCTCCGGAGACGATCGGCCTTGTGGAATCGAAACTCGTGCTCGGCAAGCACTCCGGCCGGCATGCTTTCAGGGAGAAGCTGATCGACCTTGGCTACGATCTGGGCGAGGAAGAGCTGAATGCGGCATTTGCCAAATTCAAGGACCTGGCGGATAAGAAGAAGACCGTCGGTGACGAGGACATCCGTGCCATGCTGGAGGAGAAGCTGGTCGATACGCCGGAGGTGTATACCTTAGAGAAGATCCAGGTGCATTACGGGAACCAGTCCGTGCCTCACGCCACGGTGTCCATAGCTGTAGCAGGAGCAGGCATGAAGGAAGACACTGCCGAGGGCAATGGCTCTGTTGATGCGATCTATAATGCAATCGACAAGGTAACAGGCGAAGCGGTTGAGCTTGAGGACTATTCCATCAAATCGGTTACCCACGGCAAGGATGCGCTAGGCGAGGTGCATGTAGTATTGAAGCAAAATGGCGTAACGGCTTCCGGGCGCGGCGTGCGGACGGATATTTTGGAAGCGAGCGCGCGGGCTTACGTGGACGCACTTAACCGGTTGATCGATAAGCGGAATTCACCGGGACGACGGGATAATATGAGCCTGATCTAGACTTATTATGAGGGAGTGTAAGCACACGATGGCAGATGTAAAAAAAATCGCAGTTATCGCCGGGGACGGAATCGGTCCTGAGGTGGTTGAAGAAGCGATCAAGGTAATGA
Source organism: Paenibacillus sambharensis (assembly GCF_003233845.1). Taxonomy (GTDB): domain Bacteria; phylum Bacillota; class Bacilli; order Paenibacillales; family Paenibacillaceae; genus Paenibacillus_I; species Paenibacillus_I sambharensis. The sequence goes on along the minus strand of NZ_QKRB01000051.1, from coordinate 75,634 downwards.
AGAAGACGGAAGAGCTGTACGGCTTGAGCTTCGAGTTCGAGCATGGACTCTTTGGCGGAATCGCTATTGATGAGAAGGGAACACCGCTGCCGGATGAGACGCTGGAAATCTGTAAGCGTTCGGACGCCGTTCTGCTTGGTGCCGTCGGCGGCCCGAAGTGGGACAGCAATCCGAAGGAGCTTCGGCCGGAGACAGGCCTTCTCGGTATCCGTAAGGCGCTGGGACTGTTCTCAAACATCCGCCCGGCCACGATCTTCGACTGCCTGAAGGAAGCTTCCACGCTGAAGCCTGAAGTGCTGGAAGGCACGGATCTTATTGTAGTACGTGAGCTGACCGGTGGTATCTACTTCGGCGAGAAGTTCCGCCGTGAGGGAGAGCATGGCGAGGAGGCAGTTGACACCTGCGTCTACAACGCGGTTGAGGTTGAGCGTATTGTTCGCCAAGCATTCGAGATCGCGCAGAAGCGCCGCAAGAAGCTGGCTTCTGTTGATAAAGCGAACGTACTGGAAACCTCCCGTCTCTGGCGCGAGGTCGTAAACCGGATTGCGCCAGAATACCCGGATGTTGAGCTTGAGCACGTGCTGGTTGATAACTGTGCGATGCAGCTGCTGCGCCGTCCGTCCAGCTTCGATGTTATCGTTACGGAGAATATGTTTGGTGATATTCTGTCTGATGAAGCAGCGATGCTGACCGGTTCGATCGGTATGCTGTCATCCGCTTCGCTCGGCGAGGGCGCATTCGGCTTGTATGAGCCGGTACACGGTTCTGCCCCTGATATCGCAGGCCAAGGAATCGCAAATCCGATCGCTACGATCCTTTCCGTAGCGCTTATGTATCGCTTGACCTTCGGTTATGAGGAAGCGGCGGCTTCCATTGAAGAAGCTGTCAAAGCCGTTCTTGATGCCGGACATCGTACGGGCGATATCGCAGTGGATAAGAGCCAGGCAATTGGAACGACTGCAATGGGCGACCTGATTGTTGCAGCAATGAAATAGAGTAAAGTCTGTTACGCAAAGGCTGTCCGCAGGAAGCTGTTCCTGTTGGATGGCCTTTTGCATTTTTGCGGTAACGGGTAAATCATATTTATCAACCGTGCCTGCTGCAGCTTCAATTAATTGGGGAATGCGCAAGCAGGAATTTCTGCATCTGTACTCGAATAAAGTAACGTATGTTTCGTTTCAATCCGGACTGGTTAATAGTATGGAGGTGACGTGTATGAGCTTCTGCTGTGGAGCAAGCATGATCGGTACGAAAGGCACCTTAAAGCATTACCGGACTCATATTCATAACGTTCCGATTCTGTTGTGCCCGGTATGTCATCGCGTAGATATTCATTATCTCGTTGAAAGTGAATATGAGATACTGGCGGAATATGCACATGGAGACGGCGCCCCGGAAGTGGACTTCCACGATTATGTGGATCAGGACGGTTTGGAACTGCTTGAGAACTGCGTTAATCATGAGAACGAGGATCCCATGGAGGTCGTGAAGAATCAGATCGACATGGCGCTTGATTTGATGAGCGTAGCGAAGCAGCTGAGTGATGCCGAGTGGGAGGATCAGCTCAAGCAGAGACTTGGGGTTCTCAGCCGCCGGCGGAACCGGTTAAGGCAGCGTCGTCCTTCTGAAAAGTACTGAAACAACCGGGACAACCATGCTGACATGGGTATTTGATGCCTCCTGCGGGAGGCTTTTCTTGTTGTATGACGTTTTTGCAGTCTGCAGTGCGGTAAATTTGCTTCGGCTACCCCCGAATCAACGTTGCAGCTGACGAATGATATATAAGAGGTGGAGCGGTTGTTACTCCTATTGATTAAACGCTTTTTTGCAAAAAGTGGCAGCACGAAAGCCGCGGAGCGGCCGCATCCTTCCCCTGAATCCATTGTGGAGCGAATCAGGTCGGGAGAGGCAGGCTTGCGAGACACCTTCATTGCGGATTACCGGCCTTACATAGCTAAGGTCACCAGCAAGTTTTGCAAACGGTACATCGATCCCGAGAAGGACGATGAATTCAGCATTGCCATGATCGCTTTCAATGAGGCGATCGAACAATTTTCACCGGCGTCAGGACGCTCCTTTTTGGGCTTCGCTGAGACAGTGGTCCGGCGGAGGCTTATTGATCACCTGCGCAAGGAACAGCGTCACCGGATGTCGGTGCCCATTAGCGCATTCGAGAAACCGGAAGAGGAAGAAAGTGCGGTTAACCCTGTTGAGGTCTCGATGGCAATTGAGCAGTATGAACAGGAGCGACAGCGTGAACAGCTGCAATTTGAAATTGAGGCATTCAGCAAGCACTTGAAGACGTATGATATTACGTTTGCCGATCTGGCCGATAAATCCCCGAAGCACACCGATTCGAGAAGCACGCTGTACCGGATTGGGCGATTAGTGGCTTCGGATGAGGAATTATTTGCGATGCTGGAAGCAAAACGCAAGCTGCCGGTGAAGGAGCTGCTTGACATCTGTGGTGTTTCCCGGAAAACGATCGAACGCAACCGGAAGTTTATAATCGCGGCGGCGCTTATTGTGAACGGTAATTTTCCGCACTTGCAGGCTTATTTGAAGCTGCCGGAATACCTGCCGCTGCAAGGGGCCAAGGAAGAGGAAGTTGCGGAAGGAGTAGGATCATGAAGCGCGGCATAGTAGTTGAAATAAATCCACGATACAGCATCGTGCTTACTCCTGATGGGGAATACAAGAGGGTTGCGGCAGGGGATTATCGGATAGGTGAGGAAATCAGCCTGCAGGATGTACGAAGGCGGAGAAGCAGAGGGATGCTCTGGTCTTGTACGGCAGCTGTGATGGTTATTCTGGTGCTCCTCATACCCAATCTGTGGCCTGCCGCTTCGGCTGAGCCGGCCGTCTACGTGACGATGGATATTAATCCAAGCATCGAGATGGGATTAAGTGTGCAGGGGAAGGTTGTGTCGCTGAGCGGACTTAATGAAGACGGACAGCGGATTGTAGACGGTATGGCGTACGAAGGGCAGCCGGTGCAGCAGGTGACCGCTTCGATTATGAAGCGTGTATGCGATTTGGAGTATCTGTCGGGCACTGACAATACCGTGCTGATTACAGGGATGGCTGTTGGCGGCAGGGACAGCGGTCAGGTTGAGGAGAAGCTGACAAGCCTGGTTGACGAGGCGGTGAAGACGGCTGCTGTTAATGATTCACAGGAAAGGTCCGACGCCCGGATAATTAATGTGCAGGTTACCCGGCTGATGGCGCCTGAAGAACTGCGGGAGGCTTCGATCGAAAGCGGGCTGAGCCCAGGTAAGATGGCGGTATTCCTGCTTGCAGAGGCTAACGGGTATTCTATTGACTTGTCTGAGCTGAAGGAAAGATCAATCTCCCAGATAGCGGCTCAGCTAGGCGGCTTGGAGAAGGTTATGGGCGGTGATGCGGACGGCAGCTATCATCTTAACGACTTGAAAAAGCTGCTGTCGCTTCCTGTTCGCGGAGTCACGGATTCAGTTGCTCCGGAAGAGCCAGAAGCTGACGGGAAGTTATCAGACGAAAGCAGCGGCCGAACAGAGACACAGCAAACAAGCGCTCCCTCCAACGGGGATAAGCTAGATAGGCAGGATAAAGAAGATGAACAGGACAAGAAGGAAGAGAAAGACACGAAGAAAGACATGAGGAAAGAAAAAAATAAGGAAAAAGATAAAGAAAAAGAGACGGGGAGTGACAAGAAGGAAGATCAAGCCGCAGAGACGGCCCCGGGAAGTAAGACTGCGGATAAAGCAAAGCCAGATGAGACCGGCAAGGCAGCCAAAGCTGAGAAGGAAGACGGCACAAGCAGCAAGGCCGGCAATACAAAGAAGGACCAGGCTGGAACATCCAGTCAGCCGGGGAATTCAGGCAGCAAGGGAAGCAATTCTAAAGTGTCAAGCCCTGGCCAGAGCAAGCAGGCTGAGGAAGCCGGGGCAAAGGTGCAGACGGAACAGACAGACAAGGCGGATTCTGGCACTCCAGCAGGTGAGAAAGAGGGAGAGGGGAGTAAAGCGGCATCCTCCGGCTCCTCGGGCAAGGAAGCAAAGGGAGGGAAGCAGGCTGACGCCGGCAGCCCTTCTTCTTCTGCTCAGCCAAAGCCGCACCAGGCAGAACAAAAGCCCGGCCAGAGAGAAGCAAAGGAGCAGAAAGAAGCCGAGAAGCAAGCTGGGAAAGAAAAACAAAAACCGAGTCAAAAACAAGAGGTGCCTGCTGCTGCGGCAGGGCAGGACAGGGCCAAGTCCGCACAGGCCGCGGGTCGTGAAGGTGGAGCGCCTGCCAAGAGCAAGCCAGAGAGCACCAGTCCGAGTGGCGGTGATGGAGCTGCCCCGGTTCCTGCTGCAGCGTCCGGGGCCCCATCAGCTGACAAGGCCGGGAGCTCTTCCTCAACACAAGGGCCGGCTGCCGAAGCCACGGGCGGAAGCCCGGGCAGCGCCCAGGAGCCAGCCGGCAAAGCCAAGAATGACAGCAAGGCCAAGAATAAATGATCTATTGAAGGAGCTGGCAGCGCTTGTCTTCATATGCCAGCAAGACAAGCGCTGTATATAGGATGCCATTTTCGCCGAACCTCCCTTTTTACCCCAATCGACAGGGGTATGAGACTTTTAGCACAAAGCTTGTCTAATTTCATCTACTTCCCCGCTTGTTCGACAAAGTCTCCCATTGACACTATATCTCATCCCTAACTATGATTATATTATGTCTAATTGAAACCGTTGAGAAAACGCTTGCAGAAGCGGAGGCGAAAGCAGTTGGAAACATTCCTTATCACCAAGCCTTCTGATGCCATTCGTGCGCGGCAGCGTGTACGGGAGATGGCCAGGACGCTCGGATTCGGGCTTGTAGACCAGACGAAGATCGCTTTCACGGTCTCGGAATTTGCCTTAAAGCTGATATCTAGGGCTGATCAGTGTCGCATGAATCTTGATTATGCAGGCAAAGAAGAAGGAAAGACAGGTATTGAAGTGAGATTGTATGAACAGTACCAATCCCGTGAGATTGTGGATTCCGATTGGGCTGCTCAGCTGGTAGACGACTTGGACGTGAACCGTAATTGTTCGGATGAGACATTTATCACGTTTCGCAAATGGCGGACTCCTACACTCGCACATGAATCTATCATGTCTTCTCCTGTTTTTGCAGCAGGGGAGGAACAATAAAATGCAGGCAATCCGCAAGCGGTATTTTCCGGCACTCGCGGAATACATACGCAACGGCAATGAGGCTTCCCTCTATGAGGCTACGGAGCTCGGCAAGATGCTTCACGGCATCCACCCGGAGGAGATCGTCGCCCTGCATGAGGAAACGATGCAGACGCTGGTCTCGAATGTAGAGTCAGAGGAAGCGCTGGAGCTGTATAACCGCTCATTTATTTTCTTGATAGAATTGATGGTAGCCTACCGCTTTCGGGTACAACCGGATGAACCGGAGGACAAGCGTTACTCGGATATGCGTGAAATGCTGTTCCGTTCTCATCTCTCATTCCAGAGTGTCAAGAGCAAGTATGAGAATGTGCTCCAGCATATGGATAGCGGAATCGCACTGTTTGACAGTGAGGGGCTGCTGTCCTTCATTAATCTGCAAATGGCCAAAATTCTCGATATACCAAGGAAAATGCTGCTGGGCTGCAGCCTGAAGGAAATTTTGTATCATCCGCAGCTGCGCAAGAGTGTAAAGCGGATGATCGTCAGGGTATGCAAGGAGATGATGCTGCAGCGCAGCCGGTACTATGAAATCCAAGACTCGGCAGGCCGGCATCTGCTGATCACCATCACCTACGGCGACCAGCTTGACGGCGACTATCTGATTAGTGTCAAGGATGTTTCAGAATATAAGCAGATTGAGCAAACCGCATACCAGAATGATAAACTCGCGATGCTGGGCAAAATTGCCGCCGCAATCGCCCATGAAATCCGCAATCCGCTGACTTCCATACGCGGGTTTATTCAGCTGCTGCGGCCCCATCTGATGCAGCTCGGCAAGGAAGAATACGCCCGCATCATCTTAGCTGAGATTGACCGGGCCAATGATATTATCTATGAGTTTCTTAATTCCTCCAAGCCTTCTGCTCCAATGGCACAAGAGGTAAGAATTGCAGCTCTGCTGAAGGAAGTCATTCTTCTGTCGGAGAGTGAAGCGCTGATGCGCGGTTGCCAGCTGCAATTTGAAACCTGCGATGAATCTCTCTGTGTGTCCATCGACGTCAAGCAGATTAAGCAGGTCATCCTGAATCTGGTGAAGAACGCCATGGATGCGATCGGTGAATTGAATGGTGAGCGTCCGGGGCTTATCGCGATCAAGACGCAGCGGAACGAGCAGTTCGTGGAAATCTCGATTCGAGACAACGGCAGAGGCATGGACCGGTTGACCATGAATAAACTGTTCGACCCTTTCTTTACAACGAAGGAGGCGGGTACCGGGCTGGGACTGTCGGTCAGCTACCGGATCATCCGCAATCATGGCGGCACAATCCGAGTGGACAGCAACCTCGGCGAAGGTACGGAATTTAATATCTATTTGCCATTGGTGCTATAAATGATTAGAATCGGGATAGAGTCCGATTCTTTTTTTTGTGGCCGGCGGCCATGACAGAGGAAGAGCGGAACAATTAGCCCTGCATGCTTGGCGTGTATTTGAAGGAGGACTTACATTTATGATTCAATTTCGCGTGGAACCGTCAACTGTCAAAGCATTAGAGGCAGATGTCGTTATTCGGCTGGTTGATGCCAGTACGTTAAAGACCGGCACAGCAGCAGCGATTTCGGGCCTGCCGGCTGTCTTGGACCAGGCTGTGGGCTCTTATGTGAATAACGGACTTTTTAAAGCTGAGCCGGGAGACGTTCAGGTGATACCCACCCTTGGATTGGTGAAGGCGGCTCATGTTGTATATATCGGCTATGGCGGGGACCCGCTTGGCATGGAGGGACTTCGCAAGGCAGGTGCAGCGGCAGCCAGAACACTGAAAAAGCTGAAGGCAGCGAGCGCGTCAGTCCTGGTGGAAGTGGGCTTGTACGGAGGCTCGGAGAACTGCAGTACAGAGCGTGCAGCGCAGGCCTTGACCGAGGGCATCATTCTTGGACATCGCACACGCCAGCCGCGTCTTAAGGAAACGGCTGCTGAGCAGATGGTTGATATAGCCTTTACGCCGGTACAGCTCGAAGGAGGCAGCCTGGCAGATGAGAGGGCGGACGAATGGGAGTCTGGCATGAACCGGGGCCGTATCTTCGGCGATGCCGTTGCTTACGCAAGGGGGCTTACAAATCTGCCTGGCAATATGCTTACACCGGAGATGCTGGCTATGGAAGCTGAGGCGCTCGCTGGTGAGTTGTCACTTGACATTGAGGTTATAGATGAGTGGTCAGCGGCTGAGCAGGGCATGGGCGGACTGCTGGCCGTTGGCCAGGGAAGCGCAAACCCGCCGCGGATGATCGTGATCCATTATGAAGGAGCACCGGAGAGCAAGGAGAAGCTGGCGCTGGTCGGAAAAGGCATTACCTTCGATACAGGCGGAATTTCACTGAAGCGTGCCGACGGTATGGAAGAGATGATTTCGGACATGGGCGGAGCAGCAGCGGTACTTGGCGCAATGCGTATTATTGCCTCGCTTAAACCGGCAGTAAATGTCGTTGCCGTCGTGCCGGCAGCGGAGAATATGCCTTCTGACCGTGCGCTCAAGCCGGGGGATGTTATCACGACCATGAGCGGCCGCACGATCGAGATTGTCAATACGGATGCAGAGGGCCGCGTTGTGCTTGCCGACGGACTGACGACGGCGATTCAGCGAGGCGCAACGCGCATCATCGATGTGGCTACCTTGACTGGGGCCGTCATGGTCTCCCTTGCGGATGTGGCGACAGGGGCGGTGACCAATGATGAAACCTTCCTCCAGCAGCTGGTGCAAATCAGCAATCAGACAGGCGAGCGGATCTGGCCGCTGCCTTCCTATCCGGAATTCCGCAAGATGCTGGACAGTGATGCGGCAGACCTCAAGAACAGCGCCGGTCGCTACGGCGGCGCATCGACTGGCGGGCTCTTCATCGGGGTGTTTGCCGAGGAGCTTCCCTGGGTACATCTGGATATAGGAGGCACAGCCTGGTTGTACAAAGACCGTGGATGGGAGCCGAAGGGCGCTACAGGTGTGATGACCCGTACACTAGCGGAATATGTCCTCCAGCAGGGCTAACCGGAGCTGATAGACACCTGCTTGAATTTTTACATCATAAGGGGATACGACAGAAATGCCTAAGAGGCAGTATTTCAAGCCATTCATTCTGCGGAAGAACTCCTCCGCGCAGCGTAAATCGATGCAAATTGCCGTCATTGAAGGTATTCCGGCGACGATCATTGCAAATATACTGGGCGGTCCGATTCTGACCGCCTACTTGCTGTTCCTGCATGCTAATTCACAGCAGGTGGGGTTCGTGCTGGCCATTCCTCCGCTTGCCAACATGATTCAGATCGCCGCTGCCTTCTTTATGCAGAAGATGGAGAACCGCAAGCTGTGGATTTTGGTAACCAGTATTATCCACCGGTCCTTATGGACGATGACGGGCCTGATTCCATTTTTTGTGGCGGATCATATGCAGGTTGCGGTATTTATCGGTATGTTTCTGGTTTCCTTCATATCGACCTCAATCAGCGGGGTCATCTGGTCGTCACTTATCTCGGATCTGGTTCCGGCACAGGTCAGGGGAAGGTATTTTGGCATCCGAAACACGATACACTGGGCATTCGCCAGTGTGACCCTGCTGATCGGCGGCCAAATTTTGGAGAGGGCAGCATCGGAACAGACTGCTTTTATTATTCTGTTTTCCATCGCGGGCCTGTCAACGGTATGGAATGCCTTCGAGCTGGCACGGTATCCGAATCCGCCGTTTGAGAAATCTCAGGCGGCAACCGGGGCAGAGAGGCTGCTTAAGCCGCTTAAGGACCGGTCTTTTATGCTTGCGACGCTGTTTATTGCCGGCTTTATACTGCTGCAGAACACCGCGGTTCCGCTGTTCTCCTTCGTTATGCTTGATGTACTGGAGATCAGCTACACGCAGCTTACCGTTGTAACGGTCGTTCAGATGATTGTCATGATGATCAGCTACTATTACTGGGGTACACTTAATTCGCGCATTCCTACCATTACTCTGCTGCTCTGGAGTCTGCCGATTATTGCGCTGTCATGCGTGATCTGGATTGGGATGGAAATTATCCCCGTCATTGTGGTACTTGTACTGGTGCATATCCTGCTTGGCGTCGGACAGGGCGGCTATAACCTGCTGGCCTTCAACTTTATGATCGGGGAAACGCCGAAGGCAGACCGTCCGATGTATATCGCCATGTTCTCGGCATTTACCGGCCTGACGGGTTTCATCGGACCAATGATTGGCGGGGCGCTGTATGAGTGGAGCGAGGGCGGCAGCATGTGGATTCAGAGCTATGGGATTTCATTCTTTACGGGTGCCGCCATGCTGATTGTAGCGGTGGGTATCGGGCCTTTCATTCTAGGCCGGAATAAGCGCCGCCGCTAACTGCTCTTCGCAGAGATGCCGCTTTGGCAAAGGTGAGAAGTTTGCTGCTAACGGGTAAAGGGAATGATAGGACCATAGGAAGATTTCAAGCTTGAAGGAGCGTGTCATCCATGTCTGAAACGTTTACGGACCGTGTGCCGCCAGGACAGACTGTTACGGAGGGGTTTCCGGTGCTGCATTACGGCAGTGTGCCGATTTACCGGGATATGGACAAATGGGATTTGCGGCTGTTTGGGCTGGTGGAAGAGGAGATCAGCATCGGCTATCATGATTTCATGAAGCTGCCGCAGCAGGAATTCCGCAATGACATCCACTGTGTGACAACTTGGTCGAAGCTGGATAATGTATGGGAAGGTGTTGCTGTCCGCACCATCATGGACAAGGTGAAGCTGAAGCCTGAAGCGTCTTATGTTATGCTGCATGCGGAGGAAGGATGGACCACGAACCTGCCCCTGGAGGACTTCTTGAGGGAGACATCGCTGCTGGCGGTCAAGCACAACGGAGAGCTGTTGACACCCGAGCACGGGTACCCGGTCCGGATGGTCGTTCCCCACCTGTATTTCTGGAAGAGTGCGAAATGGCTGCGGGGCATCGAGTTTCTGGCATCCGACAAGCCGGGCTTCTGGGAGCGCAATGGCTACCATATGTACGGCGATCCATGGGAGGAACAGCGTTACGATTTTGATTAAGCGTCAGACCCCTCGGTTAACCAGGGCCGCGGAACACAAGACTCCTGTTGTTTCTGGGGGCGGTGAATAATTGCTGCGTATGGACTGGTGACGGTAAGGGCTCATACGAAATAAGCCCCCTCAGTGTGGGAGCAAGATGGTATAATATAGCTAAGTACATAGAATGGCTTGCAAGGGCGGTCGGCTAATCTCCCGGAAGGGAGGTGATGCTGTGGAGGTATACCAAGCACTGACGCTGATGATATCATTCGCGACGCTGGTTGTGCTGATACTTTCCTTCGACAAGAAGAAATAGACCGCCCTCGCCAGGAACCGGTCTATTTCGGACTGCTATTCCGAAGCCACCGCCCTTAAAAGCGGCTGTGTACCCAAGGCCGTGGATGCTACCAACATCTGCGGCCTTTTCTTATTGTTATCTTATCACAGCAGATTTAGACGTGCAATCCAATACGGCCACGCAGCGATCCCTGCGGTTCCGCTGCTTCCTATGTGTGAATGATCGTCAGCCCCTCCCAGGTGTTGTGCCATCTCTTCTCGGCAATACGCCGTTCATAGAGGGTAGCGAGCTTTGGGACTTCCCGGAAAAGAGGTGTGGGTCTGATTGTCATGGAGAGAGCGTCATCAAGGCCATAAGGGGCCGCCAGAATGATCCGGCCTTGCCCGGTGAGAGATACACCCAAAGCGGTTGCGGTTTCCGGGAATTTGGACATCGCATCCTCAGAGGACTGGTATGGAGGCATGGCATTCAGCAGATGCATCCTGGCTTGGTTTTTGACCGACCACGGCATATCCGGATTATTAGCCCGCAGCTTCGCTTCAAGCTGCTTCTCAACAGCCTCGTCTGTATCGGATGGGTCGTAGTAGATAACATCCACATCTGGAAGAGGTGTTCTGCTCGGACAGCCGAGCTGGACATCCCAAATTTTCGAGCGGACAAATCCTGCACATATCCACCAGTCCGGCAGGCGAAGGGAGGCCGCTGCTCTCAGCGCCTCCATCATCCATTCATCTTCCTCGATCCGCTTAATAAGCTCTTCTACGTTTCGAATGTTCATTATGAGACCACCTGACTCAACATGATGAAGGACTTCTTGCATCCGTTCTTTCTCTTATCCGTATAGTAGCATAGATAGGCTGGCTGGAGGGTAATAAGTAGACAAGGGAGGAATGAAGATATGGCGACATTAGCAAAAGCAATTGCGTTGGCGGCGAGCGCCCATGAGGGTCAGACGGATAGGGGGGGAAGCCCGTATGTCTTTCATCCCATTCGTCTTATGCTTCGTGCGGTGACAGGCGAAGAGCAGATTATTGCAGTCCTCCATGACACGATAGAGGATACCTCGCTAACATTGGAGGATCTCAGGAAGGAAGGGTTCAGCGACAGTGTGGTGGAGGCTGTTGACAGCTTGTCCCGGCGTGAAGAAGAGGATTATGATGCATTCATTCTGCGGATCAAGCAAAATCCGCTGGCAAGCCGGGTAAAGATACTGGACCTGCTGGATAATATCGAGCAGACCAAGAAGAAGAAGCCTTCGGAGAAGACTCATAAGAGGCTGGACAAATACAGCCGGGCGCTGGATACGCTGCTGACATGACAATGCAGCAAATAAGAAGAGGCTGGATACAAGCTGCAGTCAGCTTGTGTCCAGCCTCTGTACGTTTGTTCGGATTAAAGCTTTTTGCCGTGCTCGATAACTTCATCTACCAGCAGGTTAGCGGATTTGATGCCCCCTGAGAGGTTCCAGATGACTTCGTCCACCTTGAAGGTCATATTCGTTTTGGCCACATTCAGACCAGCGAAGAGCGGATCGCTGAACCATTCCTCCTGCATCTTGGTGCCGCCCTTTTCTTCATCATAATCAGCATTGAAGTAGAACATAATGTCGCCGTCCATGTCTGCCATGCGTTCCTTGCCAATGACCTCCATGAATTCGTCCTTGTCCTGGGAGGCCGGACGTGCAAAGCCGATGTCCGCCAGAATAACGCCGGCAAACGTGTCTTTCATATAGAGGCGGACAGCCTGCGGCAGGAAGCGGACAAGCGATACTTGCTTGGAAAGCTTGTCGCCAAGCTCAGCCTTGGCCTGCTCGACATGTGCATCATAAGCCGCCATGGCCGCTTCGCCTTCCGCCTTCTTGTTAAGCGCCTCTGCATAAAGCACGAAGTTTTCCTTCCAATTGCCCGCAAGATCCTCGGAGAGGACAGTTGGTGCGATTTCCTTAAGCTGGGAGTAGATTTCTTCATGACGAACCTTGTTGCCTAGGATAAGATCCGGCTTGAGGCTGAGTATCAGCTCAAGATTAGGCTCTGTTTCATCACCAAGCTCTGTTACGCCTTCCATCTCGCTGCGAATGTGCGGGAACCAGTCATCACCGAGGCCGGAATTGACAGCCCCTACTGGCTTGATCCCAAGCTCCAGAACAGCTTCAGTTCCTTCCTGTGTCAGGACAACTACACGCTCAGGCGTACCTGTGAGCGTTTCTTCACCCATACTGTGCTTGACAGTGCGAGTAGTCTCCGCCGTTTGGGCTTCGCCAGGCGCAGGCTCACTGCCAGCATTGCCGGCATTGCTGTTGGCGGTTGTTTGGCTGGCTGGCGGCGTATTAGTGCTGCTGCCGCTGTTATTGCCGCCGCAGGCGGACAGGACGAGCGAGAGGGACAGGATCAGCATTAGAATAGAAAGAACGGTCTTGTTGGAATGTGTACGGAACATGATTAGCAATCTCTCCTTGGTTCTCAAGTAAGTAATAAGTTCGGTAAATAGGTGCTGCGGTCATCCTGAAGTCTTGTGACTGCGCTTTAGCAGCAGATAAAAGAAAAACGGAGCTCCGAAGCCGGCTGTGAATATTCCCGCTGGCAGGGATTGCGGAGCAAACAGGGTGCGCCCAGCCAGATCGGCTAGGACCAGCAGGATAGCTCCTAGCAGCGCGGACACAGGGATAATAGCCCGGTGACGAATGCCGGCGAGGCGGCGCGCCATATGCGGTGCCATCAATCCGATAAAGGCTATGCCGCCAGCTATGCCGACACATGCGCCGGCGAGCGCTACACCTATCATAAGCAGCACCAGCCGGGTACGCTGTACATCGCTTCCTACGCCGGTTGCCGTCGCATCGCCAAGCGCCAGGACATCAAGGTGTCTCGACATTCCCCAGGCAAGCGGGATCAACACAGCCACCCAGGGAATAAGTGCATACACATGCTCCAGGGATTTGCCGTAGACCGTACCGGTCAGCCAGCTGACAATCTGTACCGCACGGTAGGAATCCCCGCTGATCAGCAGGAATGTGGTCAGAGCGGAAGCGGCAGATGAAATGCCGATACCGATCAGAATCAGCCGGAATGGCGATGCTCCGTTCTTCCATGCTAATGCATAGATCAGTGCGGCGGCACCTGCCGCCCCGGCAAATGCTGCGACAGGCAGCAGGTGAATGCTGTATTGGCCGCTCATGAAGAGCAGAAAAGCAGCAGCGGCTGCTGAAGCGCCGCCATTGATGCCAATGATGTCGGGAGCGGCGAGGGGGTTGCGGAAGATGCCCTGCATAATGGCGCCTGCTACGGCCAGTCCTGCACCCACCATGGCTGCGACCAAAATCCGGGGGAGCCGGAGACTGAAGATCAGCCGCCGGTCCGTTTCATCCCCTCCGCCCAGCAGCGTGGCAGCTACCTCCAGCACCGGTAGGTTCATCGAGCCGACGGAAACGCTCCATGCCGTTGTACCAAAAAGGATGGCAGTGAGCACCGTGCAGAGAGTTACAAGTCGCTTATTGCTCACGGACACCCCTCCTGGCAAGATAGATCAGGAAAGGAACGCCGAGCATCGCTGTTGTGACGCCGACCGGTATTTCCTTCGGCATCAGCACGAGGCGGGATACAAGATCTGCCGTTACAAGCAGCAGCGCTCCGTAAACGGTGCAGTAGGGAATCAGCCATCTGTGATTGCCGCCGGCCATATACCGGCATATATGGGGCACGATCAGCCCCACGAAGGCAATCGGTCCGGCGATTGCCACGGCTCCCCCGGCGAGCAGTACGACTGCCGCTACAGCTCCCGCTTTTGCTAGGGCAGTCCAGTGTCCAAGCCCTTTCGCCACTTCCTCATCCATAGCCAGCATGTTCAGCGATTTCCCCATGCTGAATGCCAGCAGCAGCCCCGCCCCTATGTAAGGAAGCACAGCTGTAAAGTGCTCCAGCTTGCGTCCTGAGACAGAACCGACGAGCCAGAACAGCGTCTCGCTCAGCGATTCCTCTCTCAGCAGCATGACCCCTGACGTAATGGACGTTGCGAAGGCTGCTACAGCTGCACCAGCAAGCGTAAGCTTAAGCGGCTGCAGTCCGCCGGGACCGGCCGAACCGCTGGCATACACGAAGAGCGTTGTCAGGGCCGCTCCTGCAAAGGCGACCCAGATCAGCTGTCCGGTACCCAGGTCGAGCCTTGCGAGAGACAAGGCCAGCACAATCGCCAGAACGGCTCCCGCATTCACGCCCAGCACAGAGGGAGAGGCGAGCGGATTGCGGGTAAGCACCTGCATCACAGCTCCGGCAGTGGCAAGCCCGGCTCCGACGAGCGCGCCGATCAGCACGGTCGGTGTTCGGACAGAACGGATGAGCAGATGCTCCGTCGACCCGTCGAACCAGAACACAGCCTCGGCAAGCTGGACCAGCGTGAAGCGGTGATAACCGAACAGCAGGGCTGCAAGCATGCTGAGCAGAAGAAGCAGAATCCCGCCAGCAAGCCCTGCAGCTTTCTGTTTGGGAGTGTTCAACAAGCTATTCATCTTGTGCTGCAGACCACCTGTTCGTCTAATTGTGACGGTTTCCGACATGAGCTTATTGCTGTATACAGGCAGAATTTCTTGAGAAATTTCTTCCTGGCCCAAATCAGCCCTTCCACTAATAATGATTCTCATTTACAATATAAAGAATAAGAGAAGCGCTGACTATGGATGCCATTATCTCTTTTGCATGGACGCCATTGTCCTTGGGGGTGACAGATGAGCACTTATTACCCTATTGTTTATACCTTGCGTTCGGTTAAGGAGCACCAGCTTCGCGAAGGGGTATCCTTGAGGAGCTTTAGGCCTGCCAGAGATGCACTGTGCCTGATAACGGAGGGCAGGGGGACGGCTCGAATCGGGTCGAATGAATTTGTATTGAAGCCTGGCATGTGCCTGAGGGTACGGCCGGGTGAGACTGTCAGCCTGATGCCAGCTGGTAAACAGGCCAAGCTGTTTTATATTCATGGTGCAGCGGTCATGCTGGATCTGGGGGATCCGGAAGCGGCGGTTGCAGCCTCAGGGCTGCCGCTGATGGAATGCGGCAGTGTCATGCTCCCGGCCAAGGCGGCGGCAGAAGCGGCAGCGTTGCTGAAACAGTTAATACCGCTCGTGATAAGCAATGAGCATACGGACAGACACCGTAGCCAAAGCCTGTTTCATGAATTGCTTCATATGCTGGCCCTGTATGCGGAAGCGGGCAAGCTGCCGGCCGATGATGCAGTACTGCGTACGATGAAATGGATGGATAGAAGCTATAACAACCCGGTTTCACTGAATATGCTGCCCGCGCTTGCGGGACTTACCCCCAGCTCATACTGCAGGGCATTCAAGCGGGTAACCGGTATGACGCCCGGAGCGTATCTGACAAAGGTAAGGCTGACAGAAGCGAAGCGGCTTCTTACCGACCGGGGCCGCACTTTAAAAGAGGTCGCAAGAAGCGTCGGGTTCCAGGATGAGCTTTACTTCAGCCGAACCTTCAAGAAGCGGGAGGGTATATCCCCGTCAGAATACCGCAGGAAGGGCAGCAGGCGGATCGCGATTGTCAGCCAGCTGTTCCTCCAGGATCATATGCTGGCACTGGGTGTTCAGCCCATAGCCGCACCGTCTTTTCCGAGCTTGTTTCCTGGACAGGGTGTGCCCGGTTATCTCAGGCCGATGCTCAATCAGACCATTCCGCTTAATGTGGAGCGGAGAATCCGTTACAGTGAGCTGTCCGCCTTGTCGCCGGATATTGTGATCAAGACGAGCTTCCGTCATGATCCGTTCGATCAGGACTGGAGGGAACAGAGCAACACTGTTGTGCTGGATGGGGTAACGAAATGGACAGGCTATCTCGAAGCCTTCGCCACGCTGCTAGGCAAGGAGGCTGAGGCTGAGCAGATTATACGGAATATAGATGCGCAGCAGCAGGCTGCAAGAGATGCCTTAAAGGGGCTCATACCCGCCGGAAAGTGGACGGTCATTCGTGCGTTGGCTGATGAGGTCCGGCTGTACACAGGCCGCAGCCATGCCATGACCGATCTGCTGTTTCAGGATCTGGGGCTTGAGATGCATGCCGTGGACGATGCTGAACCGTATATTTCGCACGGGCTCGCCAAACTGGCGGAGCTGGATCCCGAACGGATCTTAATATTATGGAGCGATGCGGGTTCGCTCGGCAGACTGAAGGCAAACCCGCTGTGGCAAAGTCTTCGGGCGGTGGCAGAAGGCCAAGTTTACGCCCCGGACAGCCGCGAGTGGGATCCTTGGGGACCGTTGGGACGGGCTCACACCATCAGGGAATGCGTGAATTATTTCAGCCGGATTTAATGTGCCCGAGTAAGACTGCAACATTTCAGCATCTCGGCGGCGTTTATGAAAGATACATGACGAATACAACGGAAGAGGTGCGGCAGCAGTGAAGAGATGGCAAAAGGCAGTTATCACGCTAGGGTGCACGGGGCTCCTGTGCGGATTGGCCTGGGGGACGGAAGCCCGTGCGGAGGAGAGATTCCGGGACCTGCAGAAAGCCGGGTGGGCGAAGGATGGTATTCAGTACCTGGCCGACAGGGGGACAGTAGCGGGATACGGAGGCGGGAGGTTCGGACCGTTGAATCCAATCACCCGCGCGCAGGCAGCGGCTTACCTAGTACGCGAGCTGGTACCGGGGGAAACGCAAGGAGCTGCTGGCAAGCTTAACTATCTGGACGTTCCGGAGAGTCATCCTTTCTATAATGAAATTGCAGCAGCATCGACTCACGGCTTTACCGGCGGATTACCGGATGGAACCTTCCGGCCGGATGCGCCGGTCAGCCGGGCGGAGACAGCGGTTATGCTGCTTCGTGCCTACGGGCTCAAGCCGGGTGCCGCCGGCAGTCCGGCTTTCACGGATATCAGCAGGCACTGGGCGGGCGAATCGGTTCATGCGATGGCTTCCCTCGGCTTGATTGGCGGTTATCCGGATCAGACCTTCCGTCCGGACCGGCCGGTTAACCGGGCGGAATTTGCCGTCATGCTGACGCGCGTCATCCGCTCGGAACGTGAAAAGGCGATCGCAGCCCGGGACTGGGACAGGCTGCTGTCGCTGATGACGCTCCCCGAAAAGGCAGGACAGATGCTGATGCCCGACATCCGGATGTGGGAGGGCAAGCGTACAACAGCAGTTAATGAAGGCGTGGTAAGACTGATTGAACAGCAGCATGCCGGCGGTTTGATCCTGTTCGACAAGAACATCGACAGTGCCGCGCAGCTGACAACCCTGACCGATGAGCTACAGCGGGTACGGGGAGATATACCGCTGCTACTGGGCATTGACCAGGAGGGCGGCGTCGTGAAGCGGATTCCGGGAGGCACCAACCTGCCGGGAAATATGGCGCTTGGAGCCACAGGAGATCCGGGGCTGTCACGGGAAGCGGGCAAGCTTACCGGGGAAGAGCTTCAGGCGCTCGGCGTGAATGTGAACTTTGCGCCTGTACTTGACATTAATGTGAATGCCGGTAATCCGATCATCGGAATACGCTCGTTCGGCTCGGAGCCCGAGCTGGTCTCGACGCACGGGATTGCATTCATGAATGGCTTGAAGCAGTCGGGGATCATAGCTGCGGTCAAGCATTTTCCCGGACATGGGGATACGTCGGTGGATTCCCATCTTGGCCTGCCTGTTCTGGACCATGACAGAGATCGGCTTGATGCTGTGGAACTTAAGCCATTCAAGGAAGCCATAGCCGCTGGCGCGGATATGATTATGACGGCCCATGTCGCGTTTCCTGCGGTTGAACCATCCTCGGTCCGGTCCAAGAAGGATGGCACCATGGTGCCACTGCCGGCCACGCTTTCCCGCAAGGTATTAACGGACCTGCTGCGCACAGAGCTTGGCTATGAAGGCGTTATTATCTCGGACGCTTTTACAATGAACGCCATCTCCGGACATTTCGGCGAGAAAGAGGCAGTGAGCATGGCTGTGGCTGCTGGAGTTGATATTATTCTGATGCCAAGCAGCAGCAAAGCGGCTCATGAAGCAATCATGGAAGCGGTCCGCAGCGGGGAGATCGGGCTTGAGCGGATTGATGAATCTGTAAGCCGGATCATGCGGCTGAAGGACACCTATGGATTGTTCGCTGAGGGGCCTGCCCTCGAGCTCAAGCAGCAGAGAACTTCGGCCGTGGTAGGATCCCTGGCCCACCGGAAGGTGGAGAAGCGGATTGCCGAAGCAGCGGTGACCAAGCTGGCTGATACAGCGGCCAAGCTGCCTTTTAACCTTAAGCATGGAGACCGGATTGCCGTCATCGCCGGCTCGAGGGAGCATGCGGCCATGGTCAAGGAGCAACTGGAGCTTGCGGGATTGAAACAACGTTTTGCGGTCGAAACCGCCGCCGCCGGGGAGCTGGAGGGACGTGAAGCTGAAGAGCTGATCGCCAGATCCGACTATTTTATACTTGCGTCCTATCAATTCCGCAGTCCCATTGCCGATAATAATTGGAGAGACTATCAGCGGCTTATCGATGAGGCCAATCAGCAGTCCAAGACTTATGTGCTTCTGTCGCTCGGCAATCCTTATGAGCTGCAATACCTGAAGCACGTAAAGTCAGCTGTAGCGGTATATGGTGCGCAGGCACCGAATGTGCTCGCCGGTATCCGCGGCATCTTTGGGCTTATCCCGATGGAGGGCAAGCTTCCGGTCGAGTAAACCGGGCTGCATGATACTTGACATTACAAACTGTATCCTTTAATATTACAGTATAAATGTAATGTCATTGGTTACAGTTAACAATACAGCATAGATGTGGCAGGCTGCTGTGACGCTTTTATTCGATAACTGTTGCGGTTTTCGTAAGAATGCCGGTCTTCGGCAAATTTTATGAGGTGGTGGATAACCATGAACAACGTTCAAACAGCCGATTGGGTACAGGGGTATACACGTAATGGCGAACTGGTCCATGGATTTGTGGAAGCCATTGATATAGAGAATGGAACAATCCAGATTCACGTTGTTGCGTCCGATAATGAGGAAGCGGTAGGAACGGGAGTAGAGCTGAAGCTTCGCCGTGTGAAGGGGCTGCCGGAATCAGAGATTGAGGGACAGGACTCGCTGGCAAGCTTAATCGATTTGGCGCTGGCTACCCGTGATAAGGAATGGTTTGATCAATTAACGGCAAGACTGAATGTAATACGATCCAGAAATTCACAGCGGGGCCAGGCACTGGGCCAGGAGAACGCTGCCGGTCCGAACAAGCCGGGTTTATACGGGCTGAGATAATTAAGCCGGGAAACGGATGATAAGGGTACTGTACCCAAGGAAAAGACTGCTGCAGATTTGGCTCTGCGGCGGTCTTTCTTCATGTTTAAATGCGGCTGTAGGATTGCTCCTTTCGTTTATTCGCAAGATGTGCTAATGTCAATATTTGCAGAAGAAATTTATAGCTTACAGGAGGGGACAAGATGTTCCGGAAACAGAAGACATTTCTGGTATTAACATGCTTGCTCCTTGTTAGTCTTATTGCTGCAGCCTGCGGCAGTGAAAGCGGACAACAAGGCGCTCAAGGGGAGGCCGCTGGCGAACAGCCGAAGGAAGAATTCCTGATCGGTATCATACCGGCGCAGGGAAGCAGCCAGATGAAAGAAGGAGCAGACAAGCTGGCTGAGCTGCTGGAGAAGAAGCTGCAAAGACCAGTACGGGCGGAAATATATCCTGATTACAATGGCGTAGTGGAGGCCATGGGCGCCGGCAAGGCTCATATGGCTTATCTTGGGCCTTTGACCTATGTGGAAGCGCATGAGCGTTATGATGTAGAGGCGATTGTCACCCAACTAATCGATGGCAAGCCTTTCTATTATTCTTATTTAATTGCGCCTGCGGACTCACCTTATCATTCGTTCGAGGATGTAGAAGAGCATGCGGTGGATATCCGGTTTGCATTCGGAGACATCAGCTCGACCTCAGGCAGCCTGATCCCGGGAATCGCCCTGAAGGAGAAGGGGCTCTTTCAATCCCAGCAGGATCATCAATTCAAGAGTGTCGTTTATACAGGAGACCATACGGCGACAGCGCTGGCTATCCAGAATGGGTTGCAGGATGTTGGGGCCATTGACAGTGCCTTCTATAATAACCTTGTGAAGCAGGGCACGGTGGATGGGGACAAGATCAAGACCATATGGCAGTCAGAGGAGCTGTTTCAGTATCCATGGGCTGTCACCAAGGATGTGACGGATGAAGAGATCAAGCTTATCCGGGAAGCAATGCTGGGTACGGAGGATCCGGATATCTTAAGTGCCTTCGGAGGAGCGAGCGGCTTCACAGAAGCAAGCAATGAAGACTACGCAGCTATCCGTCAGGCGGCTATCAAGGATAACCGCCTGAAGCCGAAGCAGTAATACGATGCGGAACCTGCCGGCACTATTTATTGTGATCATTCTGCTGGTGTGGTCCGGATATGGAATCGGTATAGACTGGTCTCTCTTTCATGACCTTGGCAATTCCGTTCGATTTGTCAGCGAGCATTGGTTTCCGCCCGACTTCTCTAACAGCGGAGCTGCATGGAAAGCAATGATCGATACCCTCCAGATGGCAATGTTCAGCACGCTTGCGGCGCTAATCATTGCCTTCCCGCTTAGCTTCCTGGCTGCCCGTAACTGGAGCCCGGGCCTGTGGCTGTACAACGGAAGCCGTACCGTATTCAATTTTATCCGTTCCATTCCGGAGATTGTCCTGGCTCTGATCTTCATTCCGACGCTTGGACTTGGACCGCTGCCAGCTGTCATGGCACTTATCATCCATAATATTGGTGTATTCGGCAAGATGATCTCCGAGATGATTGAAGCTATGGATGACGGTCCCTTGGAGGCTGTTAAGGCAGTAGGGGGCTCAAGGCTGCATGTTGCCATCTATGGAATAATGCCGCAAATGCTGCCGCTAATCTTCTCCCAGTATTTCTACAGGCTGGAAGTGGCGATCCGCACCTGTCTGGTGCTTGGTATTGTCGGAGCAGGAGGGCTCGGCCAAATGCTCTATAATGATTTCAAACAGTTCATGTACCAGAAGGTTACCTTTGAGGTGCTGCTGATCATGGTGCTGGTGACGGCAGTCGATTATACCGGCGCATTCATCCGGAAGAGGGTGAAATAGATGCTGGAAATTACAGGTTTAACGAAACGGTACCCAGGAGAGAAACAGCCCGCTTTGCAGGACATTAACTTGAAGGTCAAGGAAGGAGAGTTCGTGGCCGTGCTCGGCAGGAGCGGCGCCGGTAAATCCACCCTGATCCGCTGTATCAACAGGCTGGTTGAGCCGGACAGCGGCAGCATCGTGTGGAAAGGCCGGCGTATAACGGGCATGAACGCCAGTGAGCTTCGCAGCCTGCGCCGCGAAATCGGTTTTGTGTTTCAGCACTTTAACCTGCTGCCGAGACTCCCCGTCCTGACCAATGTGATCGCCGGGCGGTTCGGCATGATGCCCCGCTGGCGAAGTTTAACAGGGCTGTTCACGGAGGGGGATCGCAAGCTTGCTCTTGCGTCACTGGAGGAGGTAGGGCTTGCAAGCCTTGCTGCCAAGCGGGTGGAAGCGCTAAGCGGCGGGCAGCGGCAGCGTGTAGCGATCGCCCGCGTACTGATGCAGCAGCCATCCCTGCTGCTGGGGGACGAACCGATATCGAGCCTTGATCCTGTGACATCTGAACGGATTATGCGGTATATCGGCGGACTGCATCGGGAGCGGGGGATGACGGTTCTCCTGAACCTTCATGACGTGATCAGCGCCAAGGCGTTCGCTACCCGGATTATCGGATTAAGCGGCGGGCGTATTGTGTTTGACGGGCTGCCTCAGCAGCTTGGCGACCAGGAGCTTATCCGAATCTACCCTCCAGATTAGAACAGAAATTTAGACAATTATTTCCCGGGAAAGGATGATACGAAGATGGAATCTTATGAACCGGTCAAGTTGACCAGTCTTTCGAGCAAAGGAGGCTGCGGATGCAAAATCGGCCCAGGTGAGCTCTCTCAGGTGCTCCGCAGTCTTCCGGCGGCTGTTCCTGATCCCAATCTGCTTGTGGGGCTGGACACCAGTGATGATGCGGGCGTCTATCGCCTGAACGACGAGATGGCCCTTGTCCAGACGCTTGATTTCTTCACGCCGATCGTGGATGACCCGTATGATTTCGGCCAAGTGGCCGCAGCTAATGCTATAAGCGATATATATGCAATGGGCGGCAAGCCTTTGACGGTGCTGAATATTGTCGCCTTCCCGATCACCAAGCTGGACAAGCGGATTCTGGCTGATATTCTGCGTGGCGCCTCCGACAAGGTGAAGGAAGCGGGTGCTGCGCTTGTAGGCGGGCATTCCATCGATGACAATGAGCCCAAGTTCGGCCTTGCTGTCACCGGGCTGGTTCATCCCGGTAAAGTCCGGACGAATAGCGGTGCCAAACCAGGTGATAAGCTGATCCTGACTAAGCCGATCGGTGTCGGAATTCTGTCGTCTTCCATTAAGCGTGACAAGCTTAACGCAGAGGAAATTGCACAGGTTACCAAGGTGATGACGACGCTAAACAAGACGGCAGCTGAGGTTATGGAGCCATTCGAAGTTCATTCTTGTACGGATGTTACGGGCTTCGGACTGCTGGGTCATGCTTCTGAAATGGCGAAGGGAAGTAATGCGGGTCTTCGCATACGCGCGGGAGCAGTTCCCGTTCTCCCGCGCGTTCGCGAGCTGGCTGAAGAGGGCGTAATACCTGGCGGGACGAAAAATAATTTTGCCCATTTGCAAGGAGCAGTAACGTTTCCAGATACGATGGACCAGGTTGGCCAGTACATTCTCTGCGATGCGGTTACTTCCGGCGGCCTGCTGATTGCGGTCTCTGGAGCGGAGGCGGAAGATCTTCACGGACGGCTGCGGCAAGCGGGAGTCGATGCCCATATCATTGGCGAGGTAGTAGAGGAACATCCTGGTCATATTACCGTTACGGATTAAACGCTACATGAGGAGAGGGGAACAGAAGGCATGTTTCAGGATATAACGGTTGATGAGCTGCTGGAGCTGCATCGCAAGGGAAACATCGCGCTTATCGACGTCCGGTCGCCTTCGGAGTTCGGCGATTCAACGATTCCGGGCAGCCTGAATATTCCGATTTTTAATGACGAGGAACGGGCCGAGATTGGCACCCTATACAAGCAGGTAAGCGTAGAGGCAGCGAAGGATAAAGGATTGGAGATCGTGTCGGCCAAGCTGCCGTCCTTCGTGAAAGCTATTGAAGCGGCAGGTCCCGGCCGCAAGGCTGTGTTCTGCTGGCGGGGCGGGATGAGAAGCAGAACGTCAGCAACACTGGCTTCGTTAATGGGATTGAGAATGTACCGCTTGAACGGCGGCTACCGTGCTTACCGCAAGTGGGTCGTCGAAACCATTGAGCGGCTTACGGAGCTTCCGCACTGCTACGTCATTAATGGCTATACGGGAAGCGGGAAGACCGACCTGCTGGACAAGCTTGCAGAGCGGGGATACCCCGTTATCAATCTGGAGCGTATGGCCCAGCACCGGGGCTCCATCTTCGGACAGATCGGACTTGAGCCGAATAACCAGAAAACCTTTGATTCCCTGCTCGTTCAGGAACTGATCCGCTGCTCGGAATCTCCTTATCTGATCCTGGAGGCGGAGAGCCGCAGAATTGGCAAGGTTGTCGTTCCCGAGCCGGTGATCGCAGCCAAGGAGAAGGGAACCTCTTTGTTCATCGAGATGCCGGTACAAGAGCGGGCTCGTAATATTGTCCGTGAATACAAGCCGGAGGAGCACAAGCAGGCTTGCTTGGATTCGTTTGAACGGATTGAGAAACGGATTCATACGCCAGTCGCTGCGGCTATTCGCACGGCCCTGCAGGAAGGCCGCTTCGAGGAGGCGGTGGAACTGATGCTGGTCCATTACTACGATCCCCGTTATCAGTTTGCTTCGGACCGTTATGGACTGGGTCATGTCACTATCCAGCACGATGCGGATCATGACGTGCTGGAGCAGGTTATCGCCCAACTTCCGCCGCCCGTGTTCCCTGCTCAAATAAGTGTATAAGTCCAAATGAATAAGAATACAGCTGCGAAGGGATGTCCCAAGTCTAACGGCTTTGGGATATCCCTTTTTCAATTGGTACAACTAAAGTAACCGTGTCTGTTGCGAACTCACATTGGGCTTCTATAGGCAGAGTACCCAAATTCTTCAAAAGCTGTGGCAAGCCTAACCAAACGCCCGCGATCTGCCGAAATAATGGTATAGGTGTTAATCAGTATCTCATCGAAATACAAGCCGAAGGATACTGACCAGCTGGGCAATACACATAAAAAATACAACTTAGACAAGGTGGGAAAAGGGTGGACAAGAAAAAGAAACGTCTCTTCAGGTGGAATTTACGCAATAAGCTGATTACCTCAATGGGAGCGCTTCTGCTTATACCTGCAATTGTAATTGGCGTCATGGCATATGGAAGCGCAAAGAGTGAAATTGAGTACAATATCGTTCATACAGCCGAGCAGAATGTGAAGCTGCTGGATGCCATGATCAGTGACCTAGTGAAACCGAAGCTGCATGACGCGGATTTCTTCTCGTCGGTGCTGGATCAGTCGCTGGTAGATGGCGCTGACAGCCCGCTGCTCAGGCAGAAGCTGGCACAATATGTGGGGCTGCATCCAGAGACGGTGAGTATCTACGTAGGTACTTCAGACGGATTAATGATTCAGGAGCCACGCATGGAGCTGGCCGCAGATTATGATCCGCGCAAACGGCCATGGTTTGAAGAGGCTGCGGCCAATCCCGGCCGGGCAGTATTGACCAATCCGTATAAGACTGCATCAACAGGAGAGATCGTAGTCACCATCGCGAAGACGCTGGAAGACGGCTCGGGAGTTCTGGGTATTAATCTGAAAATGGATAGTATGATCAGCCGTGCATCCTTGGCGGAGATCGGTGAGAACGGTTATGCTTTTATTATGGATAAGGACCGCAGCTATATTGCGCATCCAACCCGCGAGATCGGTACAGTGGCGGAGGAAGAGTTCATTGGGCAAATCTATGAAAGCCAGCAAGGTGGCTTCGCGTACTCTTTCGAGGGTGATGCGAAGCAGATGGTGTTTGCCACCAACGAGCTGACAGGCTGGAAAATCGCCGGTACGATGTATCAGGATGAGTTCAGCCAAGCAGCCAGGCCAATATATGTGACGACAGCTATTGTAATCATTGCTGCACTTCTTGCCGGAACGGTAGTTACCACGCTGGTGATTATCTCGATTACGCGCCCGCTTAAAGTCATCAGCAGAACAGCGCTTACGATCAGTGAAGGCAACCTGACTGAGCGCATCGATATCCGGTCCAAGGATGAGATCGGGGATTTGGCCGATATATTCAATCAGATGACGGACAACCTGAGACAGCTGATCGGGAACGTCAGCATGAGCTCCATGCAGCTGGCGGCTTCCGCGGAGGAGCTGACAGCTGGAAGTGAGCAGACCTCCAGGGCGACGGAGCAGATTGCCGGCATTATGCAGGAAGTGGCTGAGGGCAGCTCAGCTCAGGTGAAGAGTGTGGCCGAGAGCTCGGTATCGATTCGTGAGATGACGAGCCTGCTTCAACAGGCTTCCGCAGACACGCAGGCCGGTGCGCAAGCCGCACAGAAGACACTGGCGGATGCGGCGGAAGGAACGGCTTCAGTTAATGAGAACATGACGCAGATGGGCGGCATCCACGAGAATGTTCACGGACTGGCGCACACGATTCAAGGTTTGAGCGAGCGGTCACAGGAAATCGGTAAAATTCTGTCCATGATTACGGCTATATCAAGCCAGACGAACCTGCTGGCACTTAATGCTGCGATAGAAGCCGCGCGGGTGGGCGAGCAGGGCAAGGGCTTCGCTGTTGTCGCTTCGGAAATTCGCAAGCTGGCAGAGCAGACCTCCAGCTCGGCACAGCAGATTGCTGACATTATCGGCTGGATTCAGAATGAGACCGCTGAAGCGGACCGTGCAATGACCACTGTAGTTGAGCAGGTTAGCAGCGGAATTATCTCTGTGGAAGATACGGGACGCAAGTTCAAGGCGATCAACCGGTCCATCAAGAATCTCGCCCAGCAGTTTGAGCATACGAACGAGGCGCTTGGGGAAATCGCCGGAAGTGCCGAGCAGCTGAATGAAGCGGTAAAGCTGGTTGAGGAGATCGCCGGAACAACAGCAGACGGCACTCAGAATGTATCCGCGGCGGCCGAAGAACAGCTGGCCTCCATGCAGGAAATATCTTCATCGGCTGAAGCGCTCAGCAAGCTTGCTGAGCAGCTGCAGGAGCAGACAAGCAGGTTTAAGGTATAGCTATAGCACGCAGAATGAAGCAGCCCATGTCTTGAATAGACAGGGCTGTTTTTGTGATGGAGAGGCTTGAGAAAGCACGGGTTCGTGTTGACACCGGAAAATAACCAGCCATACAATGGAGGTTACATGCTTGATATAATCCGAGGTGATAGAAGATTGAATAATTATATAAAGGAAGAGACGGGTGTCTTCAAATCCGTGTGCCCGCTTGATTGTCCCGATCAGTGCGGCCTGCTGCTGCACAAGGAGGACGGCCGCATCGTCCGTGTGGACGGGGACCCGGAGCACCCGGTTACCAGAGGAGCTATCTGCAACAAGGTCCGCAATATGACGGAACGGATTTACGACGCTAAGCGTCTGCGCACACCTCTGAAGCGGGTAGGACCGAAAGGCGCTGGATTGTTTGAGCCGATTGGGTGGGATGAAGCGATTGGCACGATCACGGCTCACTGGAAGGAGCTGATAGCAGATAAAGGGGCAGAGGCTATCCTTCCCTACAGCTTCTACGGCAACATGGGACGCCTTGGCACAGAAGGGATGGACCGGCGGTTCTTCAACAAGCTTGGGTCGAGCAGGCTTCTGTACACGATCTGCCAGATAGCCGGTACGGAAGGATATAAGGCGACGATGGGCGGGAGTGTAGGCATTGATCCGGAAGATACCGTACACTCGCAGCTCATTATCATGTGGGGAATCAATGCGGTCAGCACGAATATGCACCAAATCATGCTTGCTGAGAAAGCACGCAAGAACGGGGCCAAGATTATTGCGATTGATGTGCACCATAACCGGACGGGCAAATGGGCCGATTGGTTTATCCCGCTGAGGCCGGGCACAGACGCGGCGCTGGCGCTGGGTATGATGCATGTGCTGTTCGCAGAAGCCATGGTGGATGAGGCTTTCCTGGAGGCGTACACCATCGGCTCCGAAGAGCTTCGTGAGCATGTGAAAGCCTACGATCCGGTAACCGTCGCGGGTATTACTGGTGTTCCGGCTGATGATATCTGCAAGCTCGCACGGATATATGGGAGCACACCAGCATCCTTCATCCGAATCGGCAACGGATTGCAGCATCACGACAATGGAGGCATGGCGATCCGGACGGTCTCCTGCCTTCCGGCACTAACGGGTGCGTGGCAGCATAAAGGCGGCGGAGCTATTAAGAGCAACAGCGGACATGTCCAGCATAATACGCGTGCACTGCAGCGGCCTGATCTGCGTGAGCGGCCGACCAGGCAGATCAATATGAATCTGCTTGGCAGTGCGCTGCTGGAGCTAGAGCAGCCGATTCATTCGCTGTTTGTTTATAACTGCAACCCGGCTCTGGTTGCACCCAATGCGAACAAGGTTAGAGAAGGGCTGCTGCGCGAGGATCTCTTCACGGTCGTTCATGATTTATTCCTTACGGAGACCGCAATGTATGCAGATATTGTGCTGCCTGCGACGTCTTCTTTTGAGAATACGGATTTATATCTTTCTTACTGGCACCATGTTGTTCAGATCCAGGAGCCGGTTATAGCACCCTACGGCGAGAGCAAATCCAACGTGGAACTGTTCCGGCTGTTGGCTCGCAGCATGGGTTTTGCTGAGGAGGCCTTCCGCGATACGGAGGCTGACATGATCCGGCAGACGCTTGACAATGAGTCTAACCCGAATCTGGAGGGTATTACGTATGAAGTGCTGGCCGATGAGAAATTTCGGAAAGCTTCCGTCAAGCCGCTCTTCCCTGGACGGCTCGCCACACCGAGCGGCCGCATAGAACTGTACTCGTCTTCGTTAAAGACGCGAGGTTTACCACCACTGCCAACCTATATTCCTCTGCCTGATGAGGGAGCCATGTTCCGGTTCATACCGGCACCTAATCATAACTTCCTGAACTCAACCTTCTCCAATAATGATAAGCATGTCCGGATGGAGAAGCAGCCGAAGCTGATTATGAACAAGGAGGATGCAGCCCGGCTTGGCATCACAGATGGTGATTATGTACGGGTTTGGAACAGCCGGGGCGCGTGTGAGCTCGCTGCATCGGTGGGTGCAGATGTGCTGCCGGGTGTTGTGGTGAGTCAGGGATTGTGGGCCGATGATGCGAATGGCGGCAAAGCGCTGGTGAACAGCCTTACCCCTGACCGCGAAGCGGATATGGGGGGCGGTGCCACCTTCTTTTCCGGGCAAGTGAATGTCGAAAGATTGGATAGGCAGCCTGAGCGGACTGCTTAACCTGAGGAATAATTGAAAGATTGTAACAGAGTCATCCTAAGAGCAGAAATCAGCTGCCGCGGGAGGGCTCTGTTTTTTTGTGAGCGATATCCTGGTGGAAGATTATGGTCCTGGACCTTTCGTCTCAGTTGAGAGGATTTTGTGCCGCAGTAATGGTGATAATTGTCGAATAAACAGTAATTAATGAGTCTAACTAACTATTTATCTAGGTTTATTGCCATAATACGATATATAAAGTAGCATTAATGATAAAAAAATGTTGTACAAACGAATATTTTTTGCATTATTCATAATAACCGAGCGTTACTTAAAGATTTATTAAAAACAGTGGCGAAAAAAAACATTTTATATAAAAGCGAGGTATAATCTTAAACCAACAGAGTATTATCGTTTTTTGAGTGCCACCAACTTGAACAAAGGAGTTCAAGCACATGACCTTTAATCCTAAAGCCGGCGATGAAATTATTATTGACGGCAAAATTTATCGAATTGCTCCGCATCCTGCCTTCTATGACATGCCTTATGGGCAGGAAGGCAGACAGGGCACCGTATATAAGCTGATCTCGGTTCAGGATGGACAATCCAAAGCTCTTAAGGTGTTCAGAGCTGCGTTCCGCCACCCGGCCAACGTGTATGTAGCAGATCAGCTGGCGTCGATAGCCAGAGTGGAAGGGCTTCAAGTATGCGAGCGGACGGTGCTTACCCCGCAGAACAATATGGAGCTGCTGGGTACTTATCCGGATCTCTTATACGCTGTACTGATGCCTTGGATCAAGGGGCCGACATGGACGGATATATTGCTGGAGCAGGGGGACTTCGGAGCGGATACATCGCTTCATACAGCCCGTTCGCTTGCCGAGGTGCTCTCTTATATGGAGCAGCGCGGACTGGCGCATTGTGATTTGTCAGGACCCAACGTGATGATACCCGGTCTGCTTCATGACATTACGCCTGCGGTGAAGTCTTGGGTGCAGCTCATTGATATCGAGCAGATCTATGCCAGCCAGCTGGATAAACCCGAGCATCTGTCCAAGGGCTCGCCGGGTTACGCATCTATCCGGCCGGGCCATCAGCCGATGTGGAATAAATATGCGGACCGCTTTGCGGGTGGCGTACTTATCGCAGAGATGCTGGCATGGTTTGATCCGGAGATACGCTCGCATTCGTGGGGAGAGAGCTATTTTGACCCGGAACGGATGCAGGAGGATGAGCAGCGGGCTGAGCTGCTGACAGAGGTGCTAAAGCGTACATATGGGAGCGAGGTTGCCGCGCTGTTCCGCCAGGTTTGGGATAGTGATGATTTGCTAAGGTGTCCGACCTTTGGGGAGTGGTATATTACCCTGTCCCTGATTAAACGCCCCGGAATGCAGCAGCTTACCGGAGTTATGCCGGCTGTCGAGGCGGATGCTGCGCCTCAAGCGCCAGCAAATGGCGAGTCGGCTGAGGCTGAAGCACAGCCGCAAGAAGAAGCGGTCAGTCCCCCGAGTACAGCCGGAAGCTGGCCGGAAACGGAGAATGCCGGTCCCCGTACCGGATTTCTGGGTGACGATAATTCAAGGGTTCTGGAAGAGGCCAGAGAGCTCGAACGGAGGGGGGAGCTGGCCCCCGCTCTTGCAGCCTACAACAGCCTGCTGGACAAAATGCCGGAAGCATCACCTATTCGCTATGAGATTCAGATGGCGGCACGCGGTGTGGCTGAGGAGCTCCAGCGGCTGGAAGCGATCCGGTTAGCGGAAGAAGCTGCCCGGACGGCACCACCGAGGAGCAAGCTGAGATATATCATTGCAGCAGCAGCTGTTGTCATTCTTGGCGGCGGAATAGCAGCCTATGCGATGCTCGGCAAAGAGGACGACAGCAAGCTGGTAGCGGCAGCCGATCCTGTTGAAGCTGTCCATGACACGGAGGAACCAGTGAAGGCAGAGCCGGAACCCGAGCCAGAGCCGGTTCCTGAACCGGAGCCCAAGCCGGAAGTAAAGCCCGACCCCAAGCCGGTAGTAAAGGAAGAGCCCAAGAAGCAGGCTGCCGAGCCTCAGCCGGCACAAGCTGCCGAGCCGGAGAGCAAGCCTCAGCCAGTGAAGGAACCGGTTAAAGTGACGCAGCAGCCGGCCCCTGCAGCGCAGCCGAAGCCAACAAAACAGCCTGCACCGGCCAAGCCTGCGGCGAAGCAGAGTACGGAGAACAGCCAGGCGAAGAAGATCAAGCAGCTGGAGGAGAGCATCCAGTACGCCTTCAATGTTGAGGATGATACCGAGAAGGTCATCCGCTTATCCAAGCAGCTGAAGGCAATCGATCCCAATAATGCAGTCGCCCGGCAGATGCTAAGCGATCTGACAGGCGAATAGACAACAACACGATCAGGAGGTCATTATCAAATGAAAAAGTTTATTGCAGGTGTAGTGGTAGGCGGCATGCTGTTTGGCGGAGTATCCGTGTTTGCGGCCGAGCTCAAGAACGTTATCTTCAATATCGACAGTGTCGTGGTGGATGGCCAGAAGGCGATGATTCAGAGTAAGAACAAGCCTTTTACCTTCCAAAATTATGGTTACTTCCCGAGCTATATGCTGAACGAGCTGGGCTATAAGCCATCCCGTTCATCAGACGGCAGAACCGTATTCCTAGAAACGACCGGCAAAAATTATTATCCGATCTTCACCGACATTGGTGGCATAGCAAAGAACGAACGTATTCCGGCCAAGGAGATTATTAATCATTCCTCTTCGGTCTCCATCTCGCATGAGAACGGGGAAGCGATCCGGTCACCGCTTGGCGGCAGAACGATGAGCTACATCATGACCTCGCTCAACAAGGTGGAGGACGGTGGTGTCCCGAAATCGGAGGTATCTTTCCAATTAGGTGAAAAATACCGCCAGTTCAAAGCAACGGCAGCACTGATCACGCATAAAACGAGCTTCCTCCCGTCCGATCCGGTAACGCTGCGCATCTATGTGACGGATGAATCGGGACAGCAAAGTCTGTATGCTTCTCACATCTTGAACCAGGGGAAGGAAGCGGCAACCGTTACAGTGCCTCTGCGGTACGTAGAGAGTATCATGTTCTCGGTAACAGGCTCCGGCAGCTCAGAAGCAGAGTTTGCTCTGCTTGATCCGGTGTTTGTAAAGTAATCGGCATTACAATGAGATTTTGCCGGATACCTTACCGGCGCTAGGGGTAGTAGAATGCAGCTGTCATTGCTTACAGAGACAAGGATATATTCATCCGTTCTGCCCGCTAAGCAGAAGGGGCAGTATTGGGTAACCCATACGAACAGCAAGGGTGAAGAAGAACGAGTTATCAGCGTGGAGGGGTTGGAAGGCAGCTGGATTCTAAAGTCCAACCGCCACGCCGTCATCCTCGACAGCCAGAACCGCAAAGTGCGGGAAGTGGCTGTCGAGCCGATGAACATCTACAACATCAAGCTGACCAGGACGGAGGAGCATGTCGTCCTGTTTGCCGAGCCGTTATCCGATGATCGCAAGGTGTTCCGCAAGCTTATGCTGCCAGCTGAAGGCCGACTGTCTATTGGCCGTGGCGAGGGCTGCGATCTGCGGTATAACAATCCTTACATGTCTTCCCGGCATGCGGAGCTGATTCTGAAGGATGGCACGCTCTCCGTACGGGATTGCGAGAGTGCGAATGGTACCTTCGTGGATGGCGTCAATGTAACGGATAAGCTGGTGAGTCCCGGCGATACGATTTATATGGTTGGCCTGAAGATTGTTATTGGACGCGGCTATATTGCCGTCAATAACCCGGATGGTCAGCTTACATACAAGGATGGTGTCTTTAAGCCCTTCCTCAAGCAGGAGGCGGTGTCCTCGGATGAGGATGATGATGATTTCGGAGACGAGGATGCATCGAAGCAGCTATTCTACCGCTCGCCAAGGTTTAAGCGCGATATTGAGAAGAAGGAATTCAAGATTGACCCTCCGCCCTCAATGGGCAATATGGAGCAGATGCCTCTCATGCTGATGCTTGGACCGTCGCTGACCATGGGGATGGCAGCGATGTTTACCGGCCTGTTCACCCTGTACAATGTGATGTACAACGGCGGCAATATGATGAATTCCATGCCGATGCTGGTCATGTCCTTCAGTATGCTGATCGGTACGATTCTGTGGCCGATCATGACCAGGCGCTACGAGGGAAAGAAGCGGCGCGAGAAGGAGAAGGAGCGGCAGGACAAATACCGCAAATACCTGGAGCAGCTTCGCCGGGAGTTCACCAATGAGGTGGAGCATCAGCGGGAAATTCTGCACGAGAACCACCTGCCCGTTGCCCACTGCGTAAACCGTATTCGCAACCGGGAGCGCAACCTGTGGGAGCGAACCCACCGGCAGAATGACTTCTTGAAGGTCAGGCTTGGCATTGGACGTCTGCCGCTGAGTGCCGATTTCCGGTTTCCGGAGAAGCGCTTCTCACTGGATGACGATGTTCTGCAGGAGGAGCTGCAGCAGCTGGCCGATGAGCCTAAGGTGTTGGAGCAGGTTCCAATCTCGCTCGCGATGACCGAGGATTGGGTCAGCGGCTTGATCGGCAGCAGGGAGCTCGTTACGGAGGCGGCCAAGGGGCTAATCCTGCAGCTTGCGGCGCTCCACAGCTATGATGAGCTGAAGATGGTATTCCTGTATGATCCCAAGGAGCAGGAGCAGTGGGGGTTTGTCAAATGGCTTCCTCATGTGTGGAACAATGAGCGGGAGCTGCGGTTTGTTGCTAACTCGCCTGCTGAAGTCAAGCAGCTGTCAGCCTTCTTTGAGAAGGAGATTGCTGTCCGCGAGGAGCTGACAGCCGATGAAGACCTTAAGGATATCAGTCCCCACTATGTGATTTTCTGTGCGAGCAAGCAGCTGGCGGACAAGGCGGAGATGGTCAGCCAGATCTTGAAGCTGAAGCAGAATTTTGGTTTCAGTCTTGTCCACCTTTACGACGAGCTGATGAATCTTCCGAAGGAATGCTCTCTAGTGGTGGAATACGACGAAGGCATCTCCAAGATTTACGATAAGGATGACATATCGGGCAGTTATATTGCCTTTCAGCCGGATGAATATGACCGCCGTGATGAGCTTGATCTGGCGATCCGCCTGGCCAACATCCAGTTGAATTCTTCGGCAAGCCTGTACAAGCTTCCCACGATGATGACATTCCTTGAGATGTTCGGGGTCGGCAAGATTGAGCATTTAAATGCGCTCACCAGATGGCGCGACAATGACCCGACGCTGTCGCTGGAAACGCCGATCGGCATTGATACTAACGGTGATATTTTCAAGCTTGACCTGCATGAGAGATTTCATGGCCCGCATGGCCTGATTGCTGGTATGACCGGTTCAGGCAAGAGTGAATTCATTATGACGTTCATCTTGTCGCTCGCAGTGAATTACCATCCGCATGAGGTGGCGTTCATTCTGATTGACTATAAGGGCGGCGGCATGGCGAATGCGTTCTCCACGCTGCCGCATCTGGCCGGTACGATTACGAACCTGGATGGCGCTGCTGTCAAGCGGTCGCTCATTTCCATCCAGAGTGAGCTGAAGCGCAGACAGTCCATCTTTAGTGACACCAGCAAGTCGCTCGGCATGAGCAATATGGATATTTATCAATATCAGAAGCTGTTCCGCGAGGGTAAGGTCAGCGAGCCGCTCCAGCATCTGTTTATTATCTCGGATGAGTTTGCGGAGCTGAAGACGCAGCAGCCTGAATTCATGGAGCAGCTGGTCAGCGCGGCGCGGATCGGGCGAAGCCTGGGGGTCCATCTGATTCTGGCGACACAAAAGCCATCCGGCGTTGTGGATGACCAGATTTGGAGCAACAGCCGCTTCCGGATCTGCTTGAAGGTTCAGGAGAAGGCGGACAGCATGGATGTGATCAAGCGGCCCGACGCTGCTAGTCTGTCGGTAACCGGCCGCTTCTATGTCCAGGTGGGCTTCAATGAACTCTTCGAGCTTGGCCAGTCGGGATGGGGCGGTGCGCCGTATTATCCTACGGACAGGCTGGAGAAGAACGAGGATGACAGTGTAGCGGTGGTCGACAATCTCGGACGTATCGTTAAGCAGGTCAAGCTTGATAAGCGCAAGGCAATGTTCCGTAATCCGCCGAAGCAGCTTGACGAAGTGAACAAGTATCTGGCCTCTATTGCAGACGAAGAGGGAATTACCGTCCGTTCGTTGTGGCTTGATCCGATTCCGGCATTGATATACAGGGATGAACTGAAGCAGAAATATGCTGCATGGCAGGCAGAGCCGTTCGTGCTGAACCCTCTCATAGGGGAGGTAGACGATCCGGTGAACCAGCGGCAGCTGCCTATGACGTTCCCCCTCTCGCAGGAAGGAAATGCGGTTATCTACGGTTCGGCTGGAAGCGGGAAGACGACCTTCCTCACAACGCTTGTAACCGCCATGCTGGAGGAGCATACGCCGGATGAGGTCAACTTCTATATGCTGGATTTCGCTTCGGAGACGCTGCGGGCCTTCGAGAAGGCGCCTCATGTCGGGGATGTGCTTGTCTCTCATGAAACGGAGAAGATCCAGAATCTATTCAAGATGCTGCTGCGTGAGATGGACCAGCGGAAGAAACGGTTTGCCGACTATGGCGGAGATTTCGCCTCATACCGTAAATCCTCGGGAGAAGCGGTTCCGGCCATCGTCCTGATCATCCATAACTTCTCGGCCTTCACCGAGCTCTATGAGGACATGGAGGAGACCATCGCGCTGCTTACACGCGAGGGCCTGAAGTACGGCATTTTCTTCGTGGTCACAGCGCTTAATACAGGGGCCGTGCGTTACCGCATCTTACAGAACTTTAAACAATTGTTCGTTCTGCAGCTGAACGACCAATCCGATTATTCAGGTGTTCTCGGCAATGTGGACGGGGTTTACCCGTCCAAGCTTAAAGGCCGTGGCATATATAAAACCGACCGGGTGTACGAGTTCCAGCTCGCGCATCTGGAGCGGGGCTCCGATCAGCCGTTTGACGCCATCCGGCGTATCAGCGCCAAGCTCGCGGCGGAGTGGGGCAAGCCGGGAGCCGTACGGATTCCGATTCTGCCGGACCGCGTCGATTCAGCCTATCTGGCTGATGAGCTCGGCCGACAGAGCGGTTTCAGGCTTCCGGTCGGAATTGAGAAGAGCAGTCTGAAGGTGGCGTCAGCCGATTTCGATTCCGCCTATATCAGCCTGGTCTTGTCCCAGAATAATGACAGGGCTGATTTTGCCCAGGGTCTGGCAGAGCTGTACGCTCATCGCGGCAGCGGAACCTTACTGGTGCTCGATCCCGAGGAGCAGTTCATCGAAGATGCGGCAGCCGGGTACAGTCTGGTCTCGGGCACAGCAGGTCTGGAAGAGGCGGTTGTCGGGCTGTTCCAGATGCTTGTCACCCGGAACAACACGTATAAGGATGCGCAGGAGGCCGGCGAGCCGGCACCGGTATTCGATAAGCAGACCTGCCTGATCGTCTCCTTGTCCGGACTGCTGATGCGGATCTCCGCCGATGCCCAGGATAAGCTGAAGGTGCTGCTGGAGCGGGGCGAGAGGGCTTATAATGTACAGTTCATTATATGCGACAGCGCTCCCCAAATTTCAGCCGTTGCTTATGAAGCCTGGTACAAGAACAAGGTATCGCTTGACCAGGGCATATGGCTTGGCAACGGTATTACCGATCAGTACCAGTTCAAGCTGGCGAAGATGTCGGGTGATCTATATCAGGATATTGGCGATGACTTCGGCTATGTCATACATAAGGGCAGGCCGACGCTGGTCAAGCTGCTGACATCCATCCACTATAACGCGGAGGTGACGGAGGATGGATAAGATCTTAATTGAGCTATACATTCCGGCCTCCGGCCAGGTCTATGACGTGTTCATACCTGTCCATCTGAAGCTGTTCGAGGTGGAGGCGCTGCTTGTTGGCGCCGTTACGGATCTGACAGGCGGTTATTTTACCGCAGCTAATGACACCGTGCTCTGCGACAGGGCAACCGGTGATGTGCTTGATATTAACTTGTCAGTGCAGGAGCTTGGTCTTCGGAACGGCTCCGCGCTGATGTTAATATAAATCCAATTTTGTTCTAAACATGGAGAGGAGTTTGAAGGATGTCCAGAAAAATTGTTGTTGAACCGTCCAAGCTGGAAGCAGCAGCAGCCAAGATGGAAGCACAGGCTGCTGACTATGAGCGCCAGTACAAGCAGATGTATACGGAAGTTGATGGTATGGGCGCTGCCTGGAAGGGTGCCGATAACCAAGCATATGTAAGCCAGATCAAAGGCTTTACCGAGGACTTCGATAACATGGTGAAGCTGATGAAGGATTATGTTGAATTTCTTCGCCACAGTGCGAAGACTTACCGTGACACGCAAACCGAGACGGTTAATGCCGCAAAACGCTTAACGAACTAATTCGTCATACTTAAATCCGTAAATATGGGAGGAACTAACCATGGCAGATGGAATTAATATTTCGCTAGCGGAAGTAACGAAGACGGCTTCCACGATCAAAACGCTGAACGAGGGCCTTGCAGCCAAGCTGGATGATATCAAGAAGGAAATGAACAATCTGGCCTCCACTTGGCAGAGTGATGCGTCTGAGACAATCCGCGGCCGTTTCAACGCCCTGGCGCCGCGCTTCGAGGAATACAAGAACGTCGTTAATTCCTATTCGGTTTTTCTGGATAACACCGTAACCAACTACAACGCTGCAGAGACGGCGATCAACAGCAACGCTAGCGCTTTCAAGTAATAGCCATAGACCGGAATGGGCAGAGGGAGTTAACCCGATGCCCTTCCTTTATCGTTACGAAGGCCAGCTGTAAGTTAATAGATGGACAGCATGAATCAAGAACAGGATTACCTAACATAACCTTGAATATAATTTTCCTTTTTACATAGAAGCAGTATTGAACAGACGCCGGTTTAATATCTTAAAGCTTGCGCGGGAGGGAGTGGATGTGCGCATGGGAAGAGCAAGGCCGGGATGGATGTTCCTTATATGCCTATTGATAACCTTGCTGGGAGTGACCGGTTGTATGAAGAATGATAAGAAAACGGCAGCTGAGATGCTGGACTATGTGCAGACGAAGTACGGCGGTTCTTTTACAGCTGAGGCTTTTGAAGAGAGCGGGCTGATGCCCGAGCTGTACGGCAGTGACAAAATGATGGTGCACCCTGCAGGGCAGCCTGAGCTGCCTTTCTATGTGTACAAAAAAGGCAAGACAGACAGCTACACGGACAACTATCTCGAAGCTTCCTTAAGTGTCCATTATACGGATAAGCACATAGCAGAAGTGATGCAGCTGGATGAGCGCGATATAGCCGTCAAATTCCGCCTTGGCTTTGCCGGTACTCTGGATGACAAGAGCTTGCTTGATGCAGACCCGGATACAGCGCTCTCCGCCATCTCTCATCCTACCATGCTCTATCTTTATACAGGTGTTAAGGGCAGCAAAGGGGATAACCGTACGGAGTCCGAATTTCTGCATCGTCTTTACCGGTATATGATGGAGCTGACGGACCGCGACTTCACAGTCGTAGTGGCCTATATCGACGAGGAGGATTACGAGAAGGCTGACCGGCTTCTCCGGATTGCCCACA
The DNA here is from genome assembly GCF_003233845.1 of Paenibacillus sambharensis. Classification (GTDB taxonomy): domain Bacteria; phylum Bacillota; class Bacilli; order Paenibacillales; family Paenibacillaceae; genus Paenibacillus_I; species Paenibacillus_I sambharensis. The sequence goes on along the minus strand of NZ_QKRB01000051.1, from coordinate 37,061 downwards.
CGGTCAACTTCAGCTGGTCCATGCTGGATGATCCTGAAGTTTCTGTGGCCTGGTTTGAGCGCGGGGATGACGTCCAGGATGCTTCCTTCTTCTTACAACGTTTGGGTGGTGAACAGGGATAATGTCCATTCAACTTCAAGATCTGACGGATGAGGAAAAATATTTTCTTGCCGAGTTCTCCTACGTGGATCTGCAGCATTCCGTACCATATTCCCAGGGGAATTCGCACAGCATCCGGGAGGCGCTGGACAGGGCACTGATGTCAAATAATGACCCGGCTCAGACTGAACGTATTCAATCGCTGCAGGTGCAGTATACGAAGCTGACAGAAAAGTTTGACGGCAGGCTGGAGGATGTTCGTATTGTAGGCTACCAGAATACCAATCCGATCGGAAATGCGACCGAATCCTCCAAGACCGGCTTCGTCGGCTATGCGCTTCAGGATGCAGATGGTAATCAGGGCTATCTGTTCAGGGGGAGTGAACCGAACCATCTGGTAGACTGGACGGATAATGCCGCTTCATCGTTTACAGGAAACTCAACCCAGCTCAAGCAGGCGAACGCATTCTTCGAGGAGCACTCGGCCGGCAGGAGCGGGTCGATCTCAATGATCGGGCATTCCAAGGGCAATAACCTGATGACCAGCGTCTACTTAAACAACCTGGATAAGGATGTGTATGCTTACGGCATTAATGGCCAGCCGATCTATTGGTATGATTTGACGAATGAGCAGAAGGCCGCGCTACGGGGTGACCGGTACACGTTCATTATTCACGAATACGACTTCGTCAACGCGCTCGGCTATGTCGATTATGTGGATAAGGTCATTGAATTAAAGGACCCGTCCAAATTTGTTGATCCGAAGAACTTTAAGGCTGATCCCTTCCACCCGCATTCGCCGGGAAGCGTAGCCTTTGATAAGAACGGTGATTTTGCCAGTGAGAAGCCTCATAACCGGCTCGGCCGTCAGGCTATTAATAACGGGATGACCGTTGTCCATTGGGGAGAGCTCCTTACGGTCGAGCGGATCCGCACGCTGTTCAGCGATCCGCTGGGACTTGAAATCGCGGCCCAAATCTCCAGAGAAGCCTTCTATCTGCTTGTTGACACGGTCAAGGTCATTGTCAGCTATGCAGCCGAACAGCTGTACGCGGCGGCCAATTTCGTCAAAGACCAGACGGTGGCGTTCATTGCCCGGGTAGAGAAGCTGGCCAGGGGGATACATGAGAAGCTGAAGAACTGGTTCGATGATGCGACGGCTGTAGTCAAAGGCGTGTTGAAGACGATCAGTGACCTGCTCTCCGGAGCCGGAGGCTCTCCGGCCATAGAACCCTGCTTGTCCGTTAATCCCGCCAGGCTGACCTATTATGCGGGACGGCTGTCCTCGATTCGCAACCAAATCGCTGATATTAATGACAGGATCGACGGCCTATACCGGAGAGTCAGTATTTTTAGCTGGGGTCATCTGTTGAGGGCAGACCTCCTGACAACCAGCAGCCGTTCGCTGCAGCAGAATATCGATTATCTGAACAACAGCGCCCAGCTCGTTAACCGAACGGAATTGCAGATTAACGGGAAAGCCCAAACCTTTTGAGGGAGGATGAGCTATGAACGAGGTAGATAAGCAGAAGGAAAGAGAAGAAGCGGAGCGGCGGGAGAGGTCCCGAACACGCGCGGAAATCAACGATATCATCAGGCAGCTGCACGCGGTCAGCCGTGAGCTTGACCAGCTGGCCGAGAGTGTCGGCTCAGAGTTTAAAGGCATCGGTTCGCCGATGTGTGCGTCGAGCCTTAAGAGCAATGCGGACAAGTACCGCCAGGTTGCAGGTCAATTAAGCCGTATTTAGAGGCGGAGCAATAGGGTTCATAACACGTCATAAGAGGGTGCGTTAGATGGGGATTAATGTGGGTCTTGCCAGCTCGCAGGCCGGTCAGCTCAGACAGCAGGCATCGGAGCTGAGCGCCAGCTTGAATAACCTTGCCCAGTTTAAAGCCCAGCTGGGCCAAGGATGGAAGGCGGAAGAGGTGGCCTATATCAATCAGGCCATCGACTCCATTCACAGGGAAATTACGCAGCTGGCTGCTGCCTTAAACAGTCTGGGGGGCGATATTGTTCAGACTGCACAAGAGATCCGGGAAGAAGAACTGCGGCGGGAGGCGGAGGCGCGGGCGGCTGCCGAAGCTGCGGCCAAATCCGCCGCAAAAGCCCGTGCCGCGAAATAGGTCATCGTACCGGGCCGGAATTTTGCAAATCAGGAGGTGCCTGAGATATGTCACGGATTTCAATTCAACCGGGTACTGTGCTTGACAGCACGGCAGCGCTAAACCGTGTTTCATCAATAATGTCGAATGCCGCTGGTGTTATTTCCGCTGTTAAATCGGGGGTAGACGGGCAAATACAGGCGCGCAGAGGGATCGGCGGGCGGCTGGTGCAGGCCAGCAGAACGGCCTCCGATCTGAATAAGATGCTGAGTGAGCTGTCTGATTTTGTGAATCAGTCCGTGAGCCGGTATGTAAAGGCCGACCAATCCATCAGCCGCAAGGCACAGTATGTCGGATTGCTCAGCGGGAGCAGCGTGTGGGATGTGAGCATTCATGCATACTCCCTGCTCCTCGGTGACAGAAGGCCGTTTATCGCAGCCCGCAATGCCCTTCTTCTGTATGCTTCGAATGCGCTTAATTCGGGCAAGCGGCTCAGGCTTGCCAAGGACCTCGGCTTGAAGTTTGTCCGCAACGCGGACGGAAGCATTTCGGTCCGCATGACCAAGGCCAAGATTACGAGTAACCAGGATTACTTCAAGTACCGGAAAATGATGAGCGAGGCGCTGGGCGGAACTGCCAAGTGGAACCGGGAGTTCCTAACGCGGCTTGCGAAAGAGGGTGTGCCGATCTATGATCCGAAGAGAGGCTACTACCGGAGCAATGCGAATAAGCTGTCCAATACACGCCTAGGCGATCTCGGCCGCTACGTGGAGGCTGTTAAAAATTCCCGGGGTCAGGCGATGAGAAGCGCCACCAAGGCGGCATTCATTGATAATTTGAAGGTGTGGGAAAGCTTCACCGGCTGGAAGGACGCATCGGCCATGACCAGAGTGGGCAAGGGAGTGGGCGTTGCCGGAATAGGGTTGACCGTCTTCGATAATGTGGTGGATAATTTCTATGTCCAGCAAACCGGCGAGTGGCGGGCTGAGCCGGGCAAGGTGAAAGAGTTTGTTGTGGATACGGCAGTGGATGTCGGCACAGCGGCCGGATCTGCGGCGGCCGGTGCCGTGATCGGCTCGTTCTTTCTGCCGCCGGCAGGTACAGTGGTAGGAGCAGCGGCCGGCGCAGGTATCAACTTTGTTCTTAATACCAAGATGATTGGTGACCCGCCGCAAAGCGTAGTCGACGTCACCAAGAATGCGGCTAACGCGGCTGTCGACAAGATTGGCGACGCTGCCGGCAGCATCACGAAGAAGCTGGACAAAATCTTTTGGTAGGAGGCGCTATGCTGAACCATCTGAAGGAAGAGGATGTTGTCAAGCTGAAGGTGGCGGCCTGGGACCGTCTGCATCCCGAGCGAATCGCTTTCTTCTTCTGGGGGGTCTTCATACTGGGGGCGGTGGCAACAGGTGTTGCGGCATTGGCTGTATACAACAGCCCCGTGCCTGTTGGCGGCGGACTGATGCTGACCGTGCAAGCTGCTGTGGGCTTACTGGTCATCCAGTTCATTGTATCGCTGTTTTTCAGTATTGGGGATACGGTGTATAAGCATCAGAAGCTGCAGGCGGTCCTGTTGAATGTTATGGCCTTCAAGGCATCTATGGACATGTATATCGTATTTTTTGCCTTGTGTGGCGTTCGCGATGTGCCGGGCTATGTGTCTGATATGGGAGCAGTCTTGCTCGCCGGCGGCATACTGTATTTCGTTCTCTCATTGCTCCGGGGGATTAGGAGAGCGGGGAGCGGGTCGTTTCGCGAGGGCGGGCAAGGCCTGTATAATTTCAGGCAATCGCTCGTTTATGTCAGTATACCGGTAATATTTGCTGTCTCCGTATTCGGGGCGCTGATTGCAAGGTCTTCCTCTGACCTGAGCCTGCTTACGGGCCAGCCTGTTGATGCCTATATGCTGCTGCTGCTGGCAGCTGTTCTGCAGTACAGTATTGCGGTTGCGTGGCCGGAGTTTGTCCTGTTTGCATATTGCAAAAGCAGATTTCCGTCGTTCATGATGAAGAAGGAGCAGCCGGCAAGGAGAACGCTCCGATAGGGCATCTTCAACAGGTGCCCGCAACTTGCAGGACGGGCAGTGCGTCTAATATAGCAGATTCGTTCAGCGAGATGATGACTGAGGGTAGGGGCTTAGAGATGAAAATTAAACGCAAACCGCTTGTGTTCCATAATGTGATCAGTACGGCGGCCGCTTGCAGGGAGAATGAATGGCACCAGGTCGCTCAGGAGCTTCGTAATGCCGTACTGCAGAACGGGCTGTATGGGACCGGGCCGGTCTTGTATCAAATAGGCAATATAAATCCGCTCAGCGGGGAGGCGGAGTACAGCTTTCATATCCCGGTGAATTCACCGGTGAGTATGCCGCCGAATAACAAGTACAGATTCACCGAGCTGCTGCATATTCCGGATGGCCTAGTATACCGGCATGCCGATCTGGAAGAGGAGCTGGATCCTTCTTATGAGCTGCTGCGGCAGAGTGCGGGAATGAACGGATTAACGCTGCAGGAGCCATACTACCATATTTATCTTGATGTATATGGCAGCGGGCTGATTGATATCTATGCACCAATTGCCGGGGAGGCGTGACCGCTATGTCCGTATTAACGGGAGACTCCATTCGGCATACCAATGTTTTATCGCAGGTGCACAGGTTCCATTATTCGGAAATGGACGCTTATATCCGCCGGTTTTTGCGCGATGTGATGTGGACGCAGGCAACGATTAGGGGGCCTTTCTTCTACTCCCTGCTTAATGTTCCGATGGATGAAGTGTTGAGTGTGGAGTTCTTCATGCCTGTAGAACAGAGTGATGTAGCGGTGCCGGAGGGAATGCAGTTTCATAGTTATTTTGCAGTTGAGGACATGATGACTTACTGCGTACATACTAATTTTGAAACCAGCACAGAAGCGGCTTATAAAATACTGCTGGATGAAGCTGAACATAGACAGCTCCATCAAGTGACGCCATTCTTTCATGTATTCTCGGGTGACCGGTCGCTACCTTATCTGATGATTAAGATTGGCGTTGCAGAAGGCAGCGGGCAGGCAGGGTGATGACAACATGCTGAAGAACGGACATCTGTTGGGCGGACGCTATGTCGTTGAAGCAACAATTGCGAGGGGCGGTATGGGGGCCGTGTACCTTGTGCGCGACCGCAGGCTGGGGGACAAGGCCTGGGCAGCCAAGGAAGTGGCGCATTATGAGGCTGATGAGCAGAATTTCATTGAAGAAGCACGCATTTTAACCGAGCTGTCTCATCCTTATATTCCGAAGGTAGTGGATTACTTCGAGCCGGATGCGCGGGGAAACTGCTACCTGATCATGGAGCATGTGCAGGGGCGTAACCTGCACGAAATGCTAGGCAGCAGCGACACGCTGCTCACGCTTGCCAAAGCGGTTCATTATATGGTTGAGCTTTGTGACGTGCTGGCTTATCTGCATGAACGGAAGAGGCCGGTCATCTTCCGTGATTTGAAGCCATCCAATGTGATGGTGGATGAGCACGGGCATATTAAACTGATTGACTTTGGCATTGCCCGAAGCTTCAAGAAGGGCCAGATGACAGATACAGTAGCACTTGGCACGGTCGCATTTGCGTCGCCGGAGCAGCTTGAGAACAAGCAGACTGACGGACGCAGCGATCTGTATTCTCTTGGTGCCACCTTCTACTATGTTCTTACTGGAGGCAGGCACTACTATCAATCGGAAGCATCGTTCTCCCTGCTGCCGGAAGGCTTGCCAGGCGAGCTGAAGGAGCTTCTGGCCAAGCTTCTGGCGCATCAGCCCGAGGACCGTTACAAGTCGGCAAGGGATGTCAAGGCGGCGCTTCAGGCAATAACAGTTCCGGATAGCTTTGTACTGGCGAAGCCCGATGAGTCACCAGTGCCAAGAACGATTCAGCAGGCAGATCCGACTGTAGCGCTGAATCCATATATAGCCCGGCGGGAGCGGCAGTATACTGTGCTCGCGACACAGTCAACACCCGCACTGATTATATATCTGATTGATATCAGCGGGTCCATGGGCATGGAGATGGAAGGCGAGCGGCGTATTGATGTCGTCCGGACAGCTTTGCTGACTGCAATTAAGCAGATGGTATTCCGCTCCACGAAGGGGAGCCGTATTGCCGGCCGGTACCGACTCGCTATACTGGCTTACAGTGACGAAGTGTATGATATGCTGGGCGGAGTGAAGTCGATCGATGAAGTGGCGAGGACTGGCGCACTGCCCGAGCTGGTTCCCCTCAAGTTCACGGATACAGCCAAGGCGTTCGCAAGGGCTGAACAGATATTGCTTGAGGAGCTTCCTGGAATGGATAAATGTCCGGCACCGCTGATCTGTCATATGACCGATGGCGCCCATACCGGCGAAGATCCCGAACCGATTGCAAGGCGGATCATGGAGATGGCCGTTCCGGATGGCAATGTCCTGATCGAGAATATATTCATTACGGATACGGTAGCTGACGAAACCTTGAAGGATGCGAAGAGATGGAAAGGCTATATGCCGAATACGCCCCTTCAGGATGAGTTCCTGCGCAAGCTTCGCAATATGTCATCGATTCTGCCGGAGAGCTATCGAGATATGGTGCTGGAATCATCCTATTCCTTGGAGAGAGGCACTGTTATGCTGCTGCCGGGAACAAGTACGGAGCTGGTTGGTCTTGGTCTCCAGATGTCGGCGGCCACGCCGATCCGATAAGCGGGAGGATGCGTTTCATGGAAAAGTTTCATACCAGCCAGCATACTGAAATACCGGTAACCAGCCGGGAACTCGGCCCTCTGCGCCTGCGGTATGCTTATGCGCGTTCGAGGGAAACCCAGCTTGATGGGGAGGCCGGCCAGGATTACTTGTCCTACCTTTTCAAGGATGGCCAATTGTCCTTCTCCATATGCGACGGGGTAAGCATGTCGTTCTGCGGGCAGCTCGCGTCTAAATATCTGGGCGAGGAGCTTGTTTCCTTCATGGAGAAGGCAGACTGCAGCGGCACGGAAGGCGCTGGTATGCAGCGCGAGCTGCAGCAGGTCATGAAGGAAATTACTGCACCTGCAACCGAGATGATCAACCGATACGAGCTTCCTGCGAGCATCGGCGGCCTGTTCCGTGAAGTGCTGGAGGAGAAGCGGCGGATTGGCAGTGAAACGACCTTCGTCTGCGGCAGGGTACGGACAGCCTCCAATCAGGAGGATGGCGGCCTGGAGCTTGTTCTAGCCTGGATGGGAGATACGAAGATCCGTCTGTGGCAGGATGCGGTGGAGAGATCTGACCGGCTGAGTGGCGATTTCTCCAAATGGAACCGGTGGTCCACCCTGAAAGGCAGCATGGGTGAAGGTCCCTTCGTCTATAAGACAACCCTGAGGCCTCGGGGAGCGGCGTCCATTAATCGTATACAAATCTATACGGACGGCCTGCATGCTTACGATGAGTGGACGCGTCCGCCGGGCGACGAGGAATTGATGCAGCTTGTAAGAGAAGCTTATGCCAGCCCGGACAGTGATGACCTGACGTTCCTGGAATTGTCCTGGTAGAACGGATACGGATCAGCGACAAGATATGGTTAGTGACCGCAATGCCTGCAAGCGATTAGCTTGGAGGCTGTTTGCTGTTCCCGTTTATGCATTCCAATATGCAACAATTGGAAGTTGCATCTCGTCTTGATAATGAAAGGCGGTGAACCGGGCCGTGAAGAATAAATTCATGCTGTGCTTGGGATGTGCACTGCTGCTGCTTAGTATCACACTTATTGCCGACAACCGGAAGGCACAGGCTTGTTCATGCCCTGCTCCAAGGTCCATGGACGAGATTATGCAGAGTGAAGACGAAGTATTCGCAGGTACGGTAGTGGAAATTACGAAGCCAAGAGGGAAGTTTCAGTCAAGCGCGGACCCGCTGACGATCAGGATGAATGTTACCAGGGTATGGAAGGGAATCGTGCCGGCTGAGGCGGTCATCGAGACGGCTCAAAGCTCGGCAAGCTGTGGTTATGATGGCTTTAAGGAAGGCGGAGCTTATCTGGTTGTTGCAGAGGAGACACCGAACGGATTACATACCGGGCTCTGCTTCGGCAATAAACCAATGGGATCCGTCGGTCAAGAGCTTGCCTATCTGGGAGACGGATATGCCCCTTCTCTTGCAGAGGCAGACCCCGCTGTAACGAAGAAGAGTACGCAGAACTTGAGTAATGAGAACAGCGGGTACAGCCTATTCGCTATGCTGGCAGCTGCTGTCGTGCTGGCAGCTGTGTGCTGGGCGGCCGTAATTATGAGAAGAAGGAAGTATTAGAGTAGTCAAAGATATGTCAGCTCATTATTTTTTCGAGTCCACAGCCGTATCGGCTGCGGGCTTCTTTGTCGTGTATACACAGGGAGACTGGCAGGGGATGTTACAGTTGATGAGGTATTGACAATAATAAATGATCGGCGTATATTATATTTCATTGATAAAATGTTTACTGCTAAAGTAAATAGACATGCAGCATGAGAAAGAAGGGATTTATAGTGGCCGACAGAGACCAGCTGCTGGAGCTTACCGCTCTATTCAAGACCGTAATCAAGCGTTTCCGGTCAGAATGGGCAAAGGGTATTGAGGATGACATGACGGTTACCCAATTCCGGCTGCTCCAGATGCTGAAGACCGAGGGACAGAAGAAGACGATGGATATCGCTGAGGCATTAATGGTAACACCGGGTGCTGTTACCGGCATGGCTGATAAGCTGATTGCAAGCGGTCTTGTTGTCAGGAAGAAGAGTGAGCTGGACCGGCGTGTAGCGTATCTGGCAATTACGGAGAAAGGCAAGGAGCGGGCCGAAGAGCTGCTGGATAAGCAGATTCAGACGGTGGGGAGTCTGTTCCGGGATTTTCCCGATGAGGATATTGAGCATTTGAAACGGATTTATAACAATTTATTAAGAAACTTGGGAGAGAAGGAGTAGAGAACGGCTATGGAGCATTTATCAGAGAAACGCAAGCTGACCATCATGATGGCCATTATAGCCGCGATGTTCTTCTCGGCGATTAACCAGACGATTGTCAGTACCGCTATGCCGCGGATTATTTCGGCATTGAACGGAATGGATTATTACACTTGGGTTATCACGATTTATATGCTGACCTCTACAATTGCAACTGTACTGGTTGGCAAGCTGTCTGACATATATGGGCGTAAGCCTTTCATACTGGGCGGTATCGTGCTGTTCGTGATCGGGGCGCTCATGACCGGCTTCTCGGAGGATATTTTCGAGCTGATTACGTACCGCGGCGTACAGGGTGTCGGCGCTGGTATCATTATGTCCTCGGCGTTTACCGCGGTGGGCGATCTGTATTCGCCTCGTGAGCGAGGCAAATGGACCGGTATTATGATGGCGGTATTCGGCTTCTCCAGCATCATCGGCCCTACACTCGGCGGCTGGATCGTCGACCACATGGACTGGGAATGGGTATTCTGGATCTTCCTGCCGCTTGGTGTTGTGGCCTTCATTATGATCTTGGCATTGTTCCCGAAAGTGCCGCGCAAGCAGTCGGAGTCGATTGACTACCTGGGATCGCTGTTTATTACGCTGGCGATTGTCCCGCTGCTGCTCGCCTTCTCCTGGGCAGGCAAGGATTACGAGTGGGGCTCACCGGAAATTCTGCTGCTGTTCGCAGCATCGGTTATCAGTGCCGTAATCTTCCTGGTTGTTGAGACGAAGGTTAAGAGTCCGATCTTGCCGCTGCCGATTCTGCGCAACCGGATTGTGACGCTCTCCAATCTGATCGGCTTCCTGATGAACGCCGGTATGATGGGGGCGCTGATTTATCTGCCTTTCTTCATTCAAGGGGTGAAAGGCATTGCGCCTACTTATTCCGGTTATGTCACCATGCCGATGTCCATTAGTATGGTTGTTATCAGTGCCGTCACAGGCCGCCTGATTACGAAGACCGGCAAGTACAAGCGCTTTGCGCTGCTGGGAACCCTTCTGATGATTGCCGGCATGCTGATTATGGCCTATATGACGACCATTTGGGTTGCGGTCATTGCCATGGTAGTCTTTGGTCTCGGCCTCGGTCTTGGCATGCCGGTATTCAGTCTCACCGTACAAAACGCAGTCAAGCCGACAGAGCTTGGTGTGGCTACGGCTTCGTCCCAGCTGTTCCGTAACCTTGGCGGTACAATTGGCATCTCGGTTATGGGTACCATTATGTCAACGAGCCTGGCAAGCAACATGAAGGAAAAGATGGCGGGTGCCGAAGCATCTGCTGACTTATCAAAGCTTGACCCTGAGGTGGCGAAGCAGCTGTCGTTGCTTCAGGATCCCACTGTGCTGCTGGATCAGCCGAAGCTTGAGCTGCTGCACCAGTCGCTTCCTGAGCAGATTCAGCCAATCTTTACGGGAATTCTTGAGACGCTGCGCAGCGCGCTCAGCGCTTCACTGACTACTGTATTTCTGGCTGGAACAGCGCTGCTGGTCGTCGCGGTCATACTGGTTGTCTTCCTCGAGGAGATACCTCTGCGGACCTCCAACAAGATGCCGGAGACGACAGCCGGAGCTCCAAAGGATAAGGAAGAGCATGACCCGGCAGGGAAGCCGGCTTTAGGATAAATATGTATTCATACGCTGAACAGGTTGAATTAAGTTAAGTTTATATGAATGCAAAAAATCGCCCCACGGCGTACGATGGAAGTAACCATCCCGCCTGTGGGGCGATTTTGTATAGTTGTCAGCCAATCGCGGCTATGATACATCGTAAGAATGACTCAAGTTCCAGTCTTGAGAAGGATTTCCTTCATCCGGTTCATGTGTACAATCATATCATTAAGGTCTTCCTCTTCAAGACCGTTAAGCATGTCCTTAACTCTTCCGGCAATTACGCGGTGGAAGATGCTGCAAATCTGGTCTCCCTTGGGGGTGATTTCAATATAGGTTACCCGGCGGTCCTGGGTGCACGGCTTGCGGCAGGCGAGGTCTTCCTGCACCAGCTTGTCTATCAGCGGGGTCATGTTCGGCCGGGAAATGGAGATTCGCTGGGACAGATCAGATACAGTAGCTCTGCGCATCTCGCTAAGAATAATAAGCAGGCGGCCGTTGGCCGGCGTGAGATGGAGGGCAGGGAGGTCTTCTTCAGGTATCCGGTCGAATATCTTCTTCTGTAGAAGGGGCATCAGCACCATAAATTGTTGGGACAGTTCTTCAATGAGCTCATCTCGCAATGGTTACACCATCCTTATGCATTCACGTAACTCCAGTGTAGCATAAACAATAAGCAAATTGTGTATTGATTCATAATAGTTATTAAATTATAATCATATAGGCGAACGCAAGGAGAGTGCGGGCGCTGTAATTCACGGAGTCTAGAAAGATACATATTAAGGAGGAACCACACTTGAATACTGCAAGTACTGGCCTTAACCCGCAGAAGCTGGATTTGGCTAATGTTAAGAGGCTGCCCATTATGATCTCATTGATCATTGGCGCATTCTTCTCCATTCTGAACGAGACGCTGTTGAATATTGCTTTTCCAGATCTGGCCAGGGAACTTAATGTTCCTTATACGACGATTCAGTGGCTGTCAACCGGTTACATGCTGGTGGTCGGGGTACTGATCCCGGTAACGGCACTGCTTGTTCAATGGTTCTCGACCCGGCAGATGTTTCTCGGTGCCATGTTCCTGTTCTCACTCGGCACTCTGGTATGCGCAATTGCACCGGGTTTCGAAGTACTGCTTGTCGGGCGGCTGCTGCAGGCGTGCGCAACTGGTCTTATGCTGCCTGTGATGATGAATACCATACTGGTACTGTACCCGCCTGAGAAGCGGGGGGCCGCGATGGGAACGATGGGGCTTGTCATCATGTTCGCTCCAGCGATTGGACCTACATTATCCGGACTTATCCTGGACACGTTGAATTGGCGCTGGCTGTTCTATCTGGTACTGCCGTTTGCCATCTTTGCCTTTATCTTTGCCTATATCTATTTGAAAAATGTCAGTGTGCTGACTCGTCCAAAGGTTGATATTCTCTCTATTATTTTATCGACACTCGGCTTTGGCGGAATTGTGTTCGGGTTCAGCAGCGCGGGAGAAGGGCACGGAGGCTGGAGCAGTCCTGAGGTCTATATCTCGCTGATTGTCGGCGGAATCTCGCTGGTACTGTTCGTTATCCGGCAGCTTGCTTCCAAGAATCCGATGCTGGATCTGCGGGCGTTTAAGTCGCCGATGTTCTCGCTGGCAACGGTGCTGATCATGATCGTCATGATGACCTTGTTCTCCACGATGCTTCTGCTGCCTATGCTGTTCCAGCAAGGGCTGATGCTCACGGCCTTTACTTCCGGCCTGCTGATGCTTCCAGGCGGTATTCTGAACGGATTCCTGTCTCCTGTAACAGGCAAGCTGTTTGACAAGTTTGGCCCGCGGGCGCTCGTTGTGCCTGGTGCGGCTATTCTGGCGGGCGTGATGTGGATGTTCACACAGGTATCCATGACGACGTCGAAGGGAACGTTCATTGCGCTTCACTGCGTCATGATGGTGGCGCTCTCGATGATCATGATGCCGACGCAGACCAACGGTCTGAATCAGCTCCCGCGCAGGTATTATCCGCACGGCACGGCGATCATGAACACGCTGCAGCAGGTAGCTGGTGCAATCGGGGTTGCCTTCTTCATCAGCCTGATGCAGTCGGGAATGAATGATTATCTGGCGACCGAGAGCGTTAATCCACTGGCACCGACCCCTCCGGAAATGGCAGCTGCGCTGAATGAGGGGGTCACAGGCTCGTTCCAGGTCGGCTTCTACTTTGCAATCGGTGCACTTGTCCTTTCCTTTTTCGTCAGACGTGCGGCAGCACCGCAGGAGGAGCAAGGGGAAGTAACGGCTCCAAGTCCCGCGATGCATTAAGCTGAGTATGCTTAAACTTGAATAAGACAACGGCCGGCCGGGAACCTGTTCCTGACCGGCCGTGTTTTTTTGAGGTAAATCATATGTACGAATGCGTAAGAATAGCATTCAAGCTGCTTAACGCATGCTGATTTGTGAATGCGCTTTCAAACTTCGTTGATTAGTATCATTTTTCGTTGCTCAGGCAGATATCCGCGCTGTCGTCCCTCCCGTACAATTAGAACATAAGAACGAAGCAAGCTGCAAAGGAGAAACGCCTATGGCACAACTACCGCTTGGGAAGGGAAGCAACAAGCAGCAGCCGGTAAAGCCCGGCAAGCACCCGGATAGGTCGGGCAGGAACGGTCTGGTCCGGTTTGTGAAGCAGCTCGACATTCAACTCATGGTTCTGCCGGCGATGCTGCTTATTCTGGTGTTCAGCTACATTCCGATGTACGGTTTGATCATGGGTTTTCAGGACTACAATATCTTCCTTGGAGGCTTCCGCGGCTTCTTTGAGAGCCCATGGGTAGGACTCAAGCATTTCGAGATGTTCTTCGATTCACCGGAGTTCGTCCGCGTAATGCGCAATACGATTGTAATCAGCTTACTGAAGCTGTTCATCGGCTTCCCGGCGCCGATCCTGCTGGCGCTGATGCTGAATGAAGTCCGGAACATGGTGTTCAAGCGGTTTGTCCAGACGATCAGCTATCTGCCTCACTTTCTCTCGTGGGTAATCGTAGCGGGCTTCGTCATGTCCATGCTTTCGACCGATAATGGAAGCGTTAACATCATGATACAGAAGCTGAATTTAATTGAAGAACCCATTAATTTTCTCTCGATACCGGAATACTTCTGGGGCATTCTGGTGACGACCGGCGTCTGGAAGGAAATCGGCTTCGGTTCGATTGTGTACCTGGCGGCGATCGCCAATATTGATCCTCATCTGTATGAGGCTGCCTCGATGGATGGCGCCAGCAAATTCAAGCAAATGTTCCTGATTACGCTGCCGTCGATTATGCCGGTTGTTATCATCTTCATGATTCTGGCGATCGGCAATCTGCTCAGCGCAGGGTTCGAGGATATCCTCCTGCTTGGTGTCAATCCAGTGCTGCGGGATGTCTCGGATGTCATAGACACGTATGTTTACAGGGTCGGTATTCAGAACTCCCGGTACTCCTACGCCACCGCAGTCGGCTTGTTTAAAGCCGTGATCAGTGTAGGCCTGCTTACAATGGCGAACTATATCGCACGCCGGTCCGGCAACAGTCTGTGGTAGAGTTCATTATACTTCACTTAAGGGAGGCGATCGGGTCGTGCTAAAATTAAGCTTCGGCGATCGTGTGATGCACGTAACGATTTATATTCTGCTTGCTCTCCTGGCGTTCACAACGTTCTACCCGTTCTGGAATGCCGTTGTCATTTCACTTAACAGCGGCATGGACACCGCCCAGGGCGGCATCACGTTCTGGCCCAGATCATTCACCTTCGAGAATTACGCTGTCGTCCTTAACGATTCGCGCCTTGTGAACAGCTTCTTCATCTCGGTATTGAGAACGGTCGTTGGAACGTTCGCGTCCATCATGGTTACGGCGATCTTCGCATACGGGATTTCGAAGAAGGAGCTGATGGGACGCAAGTTCTACATGGTGCTCTGCATCATCACGATGTACTTCAGCGGCGGACTGATTCCATCCTACCTGCTGATTCGTGAGCTGGGTCTCATGAACTCCTTCTGGGTGTTCGTCATTCCGTCGCTCGTAAGCGTATGGAATATGATTATCTTCCGCACCTTCTTCCTCGGCCTGCCTGCAGGTCTGGAGGAATCCGCGAAGATGGACGGCTGCGGCAGCTGGGGGATTTTCTTCCGGATCGTCCTGCCCCTGTCGGGGCCGGTCGTGGCAACCTTGGCGCTGTTCACCGCCGTGTACCACTGGAATGACTGGTTCCTGCCGAGCATCTACATCACCAATGAGCAGCTGCTGCCGATTCAGACGATGCTTAAGCAGATATTGAACTCGAACATTATGTCGGAGCAGATGTCCCAGCTTGATTCAGCCGCTCAGGGCCAGATGGCCAAGATGCGCAGCGTCACGACGAAGTCTTTGTCCATGGCGACCATGGTCGTCGCTACACTGCCTATCATTATGGTGTATCCGTTCGTTCAGAAATACTTCGTAAAAGGTGTGCTTGTCGGCTCCTTGAAGGAATAGTACCGGGTTCTAAGCGCAAGCTTTGACCATAGATGCAGGTCTGCTTCATCCCAACATTTTCGATTCAACGATAAGAGAGGGGTATTACGGTATGAAGATGAGAAAGAAGTTTATCACGCCCATCGTGTCCGCAGTTATGGCGGTATCGCTGCTCGCCGGCTGTTCCGGCGGCAATAACAATGCACCTCAGAATACCGGAAGCACGAACAGCGGCAGTGAGACTGTCAGCCAGAAGTTTGAGCTTGGAGCACAGCCGCTTGATTTTAGCTTCTATGGCCACTATGACTGGTACACGATGCCTCCTTGGGGCGAAGATGCATCATCGAAGTGGATCAAGGAGAACAAGCAGGTTAATATCAAAGCGATTCATTCGGGCGGCAGCGCTGCACAGAAGCTGAACACGATGATCGCAACGAACGACCTTCCGGATGTCATCTGGATGGAGCGCGGCTCGGATGTAGAGAAACTGCGCCAGGCAGGCATGCTGGTGTCCTATGATGAATACCTGGATAAATACCCGAATTTGAAAAAGTGGCTAGGAGATGCAGGTATTAACATGCTGCGCTCAGAGGACGGCAAGCTGTACCAGTTCCCTAACTGGTATACGAGCCAGCCGAACGGAAACGCCGGCTATGTCGTCAACAAGAAGATCTATGAAGAGCTGGGCTCTCCGAAGCTCGAAACTACAGATGATCTGTACGAATACCTGAAGCAGGTAAAGGCCAAGTATCCTAATGTCACGCCGTTTGAGCCGCATCTGGCCAAGGATGGACAGGGACTGGATGTTCTGTACTCTGCCTTCAAGGAAGACAACCAGAAGTTCCCGCCAATGCGTGCGGTGCCTAACGGCAGTGAGCTGACCTCCATCTTCACGGATTCGGCTTTCCGCGAATCGATGCAGTATACGGCCAAGCTGTTCCGCGAGCGTCTGATTACACAGGATGCCATGACCCAGACCCTTGACCAGGTAACGGAGAAGGTAATGACGGGCAACGTAGCCGTGTTCGCAGCGGCAAGCCCGACTGATATGGCGATGCAGGCCCACGCGGAGCTGACAGCGAAGGATAAGGACGCCGGGTACTTTATGATATGGCCGGTCCACAAGGAAGGTCTGGATAAGAACAAGATCTTCCCTGGCACCTATACGCAGCTTGGCTGGAACGTGATGGTCATTACGAAGAAAGCCAAAGATCCGGAAGCGATCTTCGCCTTTATGGATTGGTACACCAGTCCGGAAGGCCAGAGCGTCCTGATGTGGGGACCACCGGGACTGTACTGGGATGGTGTTGAAGAAGACGGCTTTACGCCGAAGTTCACCGAGAAGTATGTAACGGAAGCGGATGAGCTGGCGAAGCTGCAGGGTACAACGATTAACATGAACTGGCTGGGCAATACTGTATTCGTAGATGGCACGAAAGCAAAATATGAAAGCACGCTGCCTGAGGAACAGCGCAACTGGTCTACTCGCTGGCAGAATGAAATTACTTGGAAGACCCAGTCCGATGCTACCGAATTTATCAACCTGGACCCGATGCCTGAGAGCGAGGAAGGCATAATTCGCCAGCGCATCGAAGATATCTTCCTGGAAGCCCGTGCGAAAGCATTGTTCGCGAAGAGCGACGAAGAGGTTCTGTCGATTCTTGACCAGGCTCAGAAGGATGCCGAGTCTGCAGGCTATGACAAGCTTCTGAAGTTCAAGACCGAGAAGTGGCAGGGGAATTTGAGCAAGATGGCAGGCAATTCATAGATCGTCCTGAGCGGCATCGAGCAGCAATTCATCTACATGCAGCAGGAATGAGAGGGTATACTTTCAAAGTATACCCTCTTTGCGCAGTATGCTTACACTGCGAATTGCTAAACTGATATGGACTCATCGGATAGGAAGGGAGTGCGGCCGATGTACAAGGTGCTTCTTGCAGATGACGAACGGCTGGATCTGGAGGGAATGAAAACCTTTATTCCCTGGGGGGAACTGGGTATGGAGGTTGTGGAGGGGGTTACCAATGGATTTGCTGCCTGTAAGGTACTGGAGGAGCAGGCCGTAGATATTCTTGTCACCGATATCCGGATGCCGAATATGAGCGGTCTGGAGCTGGCGAAGCGGGCAGCGGAAATTCGCAAGGATATTAAAGTGGTTTTCGTCAGCGGGTATCAGGATTTCCAGTATGCGAAGCAGGCACTGAAGCTGAATGCGTGGAACTATGTCCTAAAGCCGATGGATGACCAGGAGCTGATCGATTCGCTTAGCCAGATTCGGAAACATCTGGATGAAGAACGCAGCAGGGAAGCCGCATATTCACAGATGGAGCCGCTTATGAGGAACGAATACCTGGAGCAGTTGTTGGAAGGCATTTATAGTGATACCGTGCGTATTAAGCTTGAACAGGATTACGGGCTGGGCTCATTCGCATGGCCGGCTTGCGCAGCGGTACTGGAGATGGATGACCTGGCCTGGAAGCTTATCCCGGCAAGCGATAGCGGGGACAGGGCAGTTACCGACTGGATGCAGCAGGTCACATCCCTTTGCAGGAAGCATGGAATCGACTATGTCTGCAGGCTGAGCCGCAAGCGTGCTGCACTGCTGCTGCAGGAGCAGACCGCTGTGCCGGTCATCGAAGAACTGCTCGCTTCTATCAGGGCGACCTTCCCCTTCACCATGACAGCGGGCCTTGGCGCTCCCTGTGTCAGGCTGGTAGAGGTTCAGGGCTCATACAGGCAGGCGGTGGAAGCGCTCGATTATAAGATGTTTCATGGCAAAGGGAAGCTGATCCAAATCGGAGATGTGCGGCGGACCGAGAAGGAAGATATCAGGCATCTGGATGAACGTCTGGAAGCGCTCTTCTCCGCTATGACGAGATATGAGCTGGTAGCGGTTCATGATGAGATTGAAGCCTTGTTTCAGGCTGCCCGCAGCCTGAAGACGGGATTTACGATCCGCAGCTTCACTCTGAACATCCTGATGAAGCTGGATCAGTATCTGCATACGATGAATGAAGATCTGTTTCAGCTTCTCGGTATTGAGTTCAACAAGCTGGACATTATTATGCAATTCGAAACCATCCAGGATATCCAGTCCTGGCTGAGACGTCAGGTTTACGAGCTGTCGGAGCTGCTCCATAAGAAGAAGCAGAAGAAGAACTGGAAGCTGGTACAGGATGTGCAGCGGTATGTAGGGGAACGGCTTGCGGATAACATCACGCTGAAGGATGCGGCGGAGCATTTCTCGTTCTCTCCCAACTATCTGGGACAGCTGTTCAAGGAGGAGACGGGACAGAATTTCAGCGAATATCTGATTGCTCTCCGAATGGAGAGGGCAGGTGAGCTCCTTCGCCAGACGAATCTCAAAATCTATGAAATTGCTGAGCAGGTCGGGTATCGTTATTTGCCCTACTTCAGCAGGCAGTTCAAGGAAACCTATGGCATGACACCGATGGAATACCGCCGCTCCTAACGTTCTGAACGATATGAGGGGGACAGCTATGAAACCGAAGAGCAAACGTGATTATGTCCCTTTTGGCCATAAGCTCATGATTACCTATTGTGTGTTTATTATTATTCCCGTGCTGCTGGCAGCTTATATGGCGAACATGATTTTCGTGGAGTCCGCACAGGAGAACGCCCGGGAGAACTACCGGAGCATGCTGAGCCAGGTGAAGGACAATATTAATTACCGGATGGACGATGTAGCGAATGTCTCAAGCATGCTTTACTTTGACACGAGGCTGGCCCTGCATCTGCGGCAGAGCAAAGGCGGTTATGAGAGCTACGCTTCCATGACAGAGTATGTGCTGCCGAGAATCCAGAGCACACTGGATGCGGCCCATAACAAGATGCATTTGACTGTCTTCATGCACAATGAGACACTTCCGGAGATCTACCACGCCTACCCGGGCGGCAATGCGCTTAGCGGAATGGGCTCGGTTTATGACTTTTACCATATCGATAGACTCCATGGGAAACCCTGGTACGAGACTTTTCCGGCTGAGCAGTATGGGGCCACAATGGAATGGAGACAGGTGGAACGAGATGCCGCGCTCGGTCAAATTTCCCTGCTCCGCCGGCTCATTGAGCCGAATGATCCGTTTGAGCTCAAGGAAATTGGTTTTCTCCGTATTACGACCCGGATCAGCGACTTGTTCGAAAGTCTGGAGGCCGGCCGGCTTGCGGAGGGGTCGAGCATGATGATTGTGGACGAGCAGGGAGTCATTGTGACCTCTTCGGGCGGAACGGTTCTTCAGCCGGGTCAGCCGCTGGACCAGCGGAGCCTGGACGATTACATGGTTGTAGAAGAAAATCTGAACCGGCTGAACTGGAAGCTGATAGGACTCTTGCCAGGCGACATTACGGAGGCAGCTACTAGGCAGGTTACAGGCTGGACGATTCTGATCGGCCTGCTCTGTTATCTTATATTCGCGATGGCCGGACTCTACATATCCCGCTCCTTCGCCCGCAAGGTGTCTAAGATTGTCGCTGTGCTGGATGCATTCCGGGAGGGGGATTTTCACAAGCGGATTCAGTTTAAGGGCCGGGATGAATTTACGCGCATCTCACTGGCCTTGAATGATATGGGCCATAACATACAAGAGCTGATTGAGGAAGTCTATTTGTCGAATATCCGGAAGAAGGAAGCGGAGCTTGAGTCGCTGCAGGCGCAGATTAATCCGCATTTTCTGTACAATACGCTGTCCTCCATCAGCCGTCTTGCCAAGTTTGGGGAGGTGGACAGACTGCACCGGATGGTGCTCGATCTGGCGAAATTTTACCGGCTGTCTCTGAACGAGGGCAGGACGGTGATTCCCATCAAGCATGAACTCGAACAGATTGAAGCGTATATGAGCATACAGAAGACCAAGTTTGGCGACGGCATGACCGTCTGGTATGAGATTGATCCGGACATTATGGGCTATGAGACCATCAAGCTTATCCTGCAGCCGTTTGTGGAAAATGTTCTGGAGCACGCATGGTATGGTGACCGGATCAATATCCGGATAACAGGTGCCGCCATGGAGGAACGGATCGTCTTCCAGGTGATCGACGACGGGCTTGGCATGCATCCGGATACGCTGCGGCAGCTGCTGGGCCCGCCGGGGAACGTATCGATCGGCTACGGGATTGGCAATGTCGATCAGCGGATCAAGCTGCATTACGGCCAGCAGTACGGCGTGCACATCACCAGCCGGCTCGGTGCAGGAACAACTGTGGAGATTACAATCCCGAAGCGGGTATCTGCGGGACAGCCGTAAACTTGCACCAGCTGCGGCCGTTCCTGTTTAATAAGAGATGATGGTTTACGCTGCAGGAAAGGATTTGATCAGATGACTCCGCTACTTGAACTGCACCAGCTTGCCAAGCTGCAGTTTGACAACAGGGAAGAATATCTGTTCCGCCCTATAACCTCCAAGGTAGCGCAAGGAGACAGAATCGCGGTTATTGGAGCCTCGGGACAGGGGAAGAGCACGCTGCTGCGCATTCTGGCCAGACTGGAGCGCCCGGACGAAGGGTATATGTCTCTGGATGGTGTGAGTGATAAGGATTGGAAGCCGGCGCAATGGCGGAAGAAGGTCTGCTACACGGCCCAGCATCCTGTCATGCTTCCGGGAACAGTGGAGGATAACTTGCAGACGGTCAGCAGGCTTCACAGCCTCCCGTTCGATGCACCGGCAGCCAAGGGATATATGGGCCAGCTTGGCCTTGGGGATCTGGATTGGAAGAAGGAAGCTTCCAGTCTGTCGGGAGGCGAGAAGCAGCGGGTAGCGCTGGTGCGTTCACTCCTGCTGCAGCCGGATGTCTTGCTGCTGGACGAATTCACTGCTTCGCTTGATCCTGGCAGCAGAGAGGGAGCGGAACTGTGCGTCCGCCAGTGGGCGGACACGAGCAAGGCGGCTGTGGTGCTCATCAGCCATGACATGGAACAGGCCGAGCGGATGTGCAGCGTGGTATGGTTCATGGCAGGCGGCGAGCTGCTTGAAGCCGCGGATGCCGGCCGCTTCTTTGCGGCACCGGAGACGGAAGCCGCCAGGCAGTTCCTGAAGCGGCACGCAGGGGAAGGAGAGACGAAGAATGTCTGATTACGCACTGGCTCTGACTCTTGTGTTCGTCGGCATTACGATGCTGCTCTCCATCCGGCAGAAGCTTGGACTGGAGAAGGAAATTGTGGTGGGAACTGTCCGGTCTGCGCTGCAGCTGCTTCTGGTTGGCTACATACTTCATATCGTGTTTGGAAGCAGGCATCCGCTGCTCATTATGCTGATCATCACGGTTATGATCGCGGTGGCGGCCTGGAACGCCGGCGGCAGGGCCAAGCGTGTTCCCCGGATACGTCTTGCTGTGGCGCTGGCACTGCTTTGTACGGAAAGTGTGACAATGGCTGTCCTGCTGGGACTTGGGATTATTGAAGCGACCCCCAGGTTTATTATCCCCGTCAGCGGCATGACCATTGGCAGCTCCATGGTTGTGTCAGGGCTGTTTCTCAATCAGATGAAACGCGAGACCGAATCTTCGAGGGGAGAGATGGAAGCCTATCTCGCTCTTGGAGCGACGGTCCGGCAGGCTCTGGCCCCTTCGGTGAAGCGGGCGGTCCGCAGCAGCATGATTCCAACCTTCGACAGCATGAAGACGATCGGGCTTGTGCAGCTGCCGGGCATGATGACGGGCATGATTGTGGCTGGAGCTGAACCGATTGAAGCGGTCCGTTATCAGATCCTGATCGTATTTGTGCTGGCTTCGGCAGCAGCGATTACGGCTATGCTGATGGGGTATATGAGCTACCGCTTGTGGCTGGACAAAGAAGGAAGGCCTTATATTTGACGGCATGGCTGCTTAGCCCGAGACCAAGGGCGAGGCAGCTTTTTTGGCTAAATATTGATAGACATAAAACGACAAATCCATTACTATTGATACACTATTCGTTATTTATAATAGGTCTGATTTACCTGTGGGGGGCGCATGGAGGAGAAAATTACACCGCTTGGCAAGCTTGTTTTTGCCAGCAAAGAGGAAGAGAGCAACCGGCTGCATGCGCTGCATAAACTGCATCTTCTGGATTCTGAGGATGAAGAGTCGTTTGACAGAATTACATCCAGTGTAGCGCAAACGTTTCGGGTCCCTATCTGCCTCGTATCGCTAATTGACAAGGACCGCCAGTGGTTTAAATCCTGTGTAGGCCTGCCGTTTCGGGAGACTGAGCGGGAGGCTGCCTTCTGCCAATATGCGGTTGCTTCCAGGCAGACGGTTGTGGTCGAAGATGCACGTGATGATGGACGCTTCGCCCATAACCGGCTGGTGACAGTCCAGGGAGGCATCCGCTTCTACGCCGGGGCGCCTCTGATAACGGGTGAAGGGCATATTCTGGGTACGATTTGTATTATAGACGAGCAGCCCCGCGCGTTTTCTATCGAAGAACAGAAGCTGCTTGAGCAGCTGGCAACCTGGGTCGTTTCAGAGATCCAGCTGCGGGAAGCACTTGCTGTGCAGCGGCGAATGAAGCAGGAGCTGGAGGAGGAGCTGGCGCTCGCTGGCAGGCTGCAAAGGCAGCTGTGTCCGAAGCCCTTCCTGGACGGACGAGTCACGATTAAGGGGAAATCAGTAGCGGCAGCAGTTGTGAGCGGGGACTTGTTTGACTTCTTCTGGGTAAATGAAGAGCGTATCTTCGGTTATGTGGCTGATGTAATGGGACACGGCGTGGCGACGGCCCTTCAGGCTTCCGCTGTGAAGGTGCTAATGGGCCAAGCTTCCGGCATGACGGGCGGATTGGACGAGAAGGTCGGATGGGTTAACAAGGCTGCGAAGGATTATATGCCCGAAGATTATTACTTCACCGCTCTCGTGTTTGAGCTGGATCTGCCGGCCGGAGAGCTGTCTATGGTCCATGCAGGAAATCATATTTTCTGGCACGATACGCCGGATTCCGGATGGAAGCAGCTCCGTTCACCGGGCATGATGCTGGGCTTGTTTGAAGACGTGCCGTTCGAGACCGTGACACGCCGGCTTGCTGCCGGGGACCGGTACATGCTGGGCACCGATGGCCTCTGGGAGTTTATGCTGGAGTCGGGAGAGACTGATGTTGAGCGGCTGTATGAAGACCTGGAGAACGGCAGCAGGTTTCGTGATGACCGTACGGCTGTCTATATCGAACTGCCTCTCGTTGAAGGGGAGATAGGACAGGATACTGTCCGATCAGCCAAGGGGCGGAAAAAGAGAAAAGTGCATCTGCAGCAGGTTCTGAACCGGGAAGCGCTTGACTCGGAGCTCCCCGGCCTGCGTATGTCGATACAGGCAGCGCTGCTTGATGCATCGGTTGAAGGGATCGCCATGGAAGTAGCAGTGAATGAGGCACTAAACAATGCTGTGGACCACGGTCAACCGGATGGCAATATCTCGGTAACGGTCACCTCTTCCGAGGCACTGGTCGTATGCCGGATTCGCAGTGAGCGCTGCGGAGTACAGGCAGTCTCAGCAAGAGCCGGCATTCCTGCCGCGGGCAGTGGTTTGCCGGGTCGTGAAGAAGAGAGGGGCAGAGGCATTTATCTAATGCGTTCCCTGACGGACCGGGTCAAGTTCAGCCGGGATGGCTGTGAAGTGCTGCTGGCCGTTCGGCGTAACAAAGCGTAACGAATAATAGAAGTCTTGGTAGAGACATGAAGGTGAGTGGACTTGTTGAAGCATCTTAGTTTAAGCATCAAATGGAAATTGATTGGTTTCATTATGCTGATTGTGCTGCTGGGCAGCAGTGCAATCGGCTATTACGCCGTTACCCATGCCAAGGAAGAGCTGCTTGGTGCGGCTCATCAGAAGCTGCAGTCCGATCTTAATACAGGCAAGCTGATGCTGGACACGCTATACCCGGGAAGCTGGAGTGTACGGGATGGGATGCTGTACAAGGGCGATGTGCAGCTGAATGATAATTTTGATTTTGTTGACAGGTTCGGAGAAGAGACGGGTGACACCGTGACGATCTTCCTTCACGATACCCGGATCGCGACAAACGTGAAGAAGGAAGACGGTTCCCGGGCCGTCGGGACTCAGGTGTCTGAGACAGTTGCTGACGTCACCCTGGCCAAGGGAGAACGGTATATCGGAGAAGCGAATGTGGTCGGTCAGATCAATCAGGCGGCATATGAGCCGATCCTCAGCGAGCAGGGGGAGATTCTGGGGATATTCTACGTTGGTGTTCCGAACAAGCCTTACGATCAGTCCATTGATGCGTTTAGAAACCGGATTATCATTTTCATACTCATCCAGCTTGCAGCTGCTGTTGTGATCGTATGGGTTGCTGTAGCCCGCCGCGTTAAACCGCTGGTGAAGAGCACGTATATAGCAGAGCAAGTATCGAAGGGGAATTTGCGGGTTGAGCTGCAGGAATTCAAATCTTCCGATGAAATTGGCCGGCTGTCTTCAGCGATAGGGACCATGACCATGAATCTGCGCCAATTGATGCAGGACATCAATGGACAAGTGGCTTCTTCTGCTGACCAGGTGGCCGCCTCGGCTGAGGGAATGTCGTTGTCGCTTGAAGAGCTGACCCAGTCCTATAACGAGGTGGCGGGCAGCACCAGGCTGGTGGCTGGCCAGGCCGAATCGGGCAATCAGGCCGTTCAGGAATCGTCGCAGGTGCTGCTGGAGCTGTCCTCGCTTATCCAGATCGCGAATAATAAAGCGTTAGCGGCGCATGCGGACTCTGAACGTACGCTGGAGTCAGCCCGTCACGGAGCTGTTACAGTCAAGTCCACGATTCAGCGCATGAACGCTATTCAAAGCCAGACATCTGACACCGAGGAGCATGTACGTACGCTGGCCGACTATTCAAACCAGATCGCCGCGATTGCTTCCACCATTACGGATATCGCAGGCTCGACCAATCTGCTTGCGCTGAATGCTTCTATTGAAGCTGCAAGAGCGGGAGAAGCCGGCAGAGGATTTGCCGTTGTGGCGGGTGAGGTACGCAAGCTGGCGGAGCAGTCCAATAAGGAAGCGGCTGAAGTGAATGCCCTGACCGGCAAAATAACGGCATCCATTCAGGCAGCGGTTCAGTCCATTATGGAAAGCCGTAAGGAAGTCGAGCAGGGCAGCGGTTCGGCCGCGGCTGCCGGTGAAGCGCTCGAGAGCATCCTTCGTGCGGTTGAAGGAACGGTTGCCAACATTTCCGACATTATGAATGTGACGAATGAGGAAGTGGCTAGCTCCGAGAAGATCATTAAATTGATCAACGATGTAGCGACAACATTGGAGTTGACTCTCGAGCGTTCCCGGGAAGTGATGAACGTGACGGAGGTTATATCCGGTGAAGTGGAGAATCTCGCAGCAGGCTCCGAAGAGCTGACTGCCATGTCTGGCGAGCTGAAGGCGAGCCTCGCTAAGATTAGCGTGTAGCTCATAAGCCGCTTAAGGCTGGCGAGTAATGCTGGGTTAATCTCACCGTTTAAAATCCAGCTGCCTTACTGGTATAATGAACGGAACGGGGAGGATGAGCATATGGCTAAGAAAAAGCACGGCGCCGACTCTCAGCGCCCGAGCGGAGACAAGCCGGCAACACTTAAGGATCTGCTGAGTGCGGATACGATAAATCAGTTAAAAGCACAGGCTGACAGGCTGCAGGCGCAGGCCGATCAGCAGAAGCAGGAAGCTCTGAAAGCCGCAGAGGAAGCTAAGAAAGCCGAGCAGAAGCGGCTTGAAAACGATTTTGAGTATCTGCTGAATAACAGCAAGCTGGATTGGAAATCGCACAAGTAACGGAGGTGCACTGCGTGGAGAATGGAATGCAGAGCTGGCCAGATTCGGAAACGGAAGCCCGCGCATTGTTTGAGGCGAACCCGGATTATGTATTTGAACCGCGTCTTACGCTGCACATTGAGCCGGAGGCAGCCGGATTCTGGATCAGCTTCAGCTCAGAATGGGGCGGAGCGCTCTATCTCATGGATGAGACGAATCGCAAGCGCTACGAGAACGGGATGATCGGCGAGCAGCACTATGAATATGCCAAGCGCTCCTACCGGCTGGGCTTGATTAGGCTTACTGAGCTTCATGATAGTCTGGCGGCTTGGCAGTCCGAAAGCGGGCAGGGGTCTTATTCGTTTCGTATGCATACGCTTGACTGCTTCTTTATACCGGCTTACCTGCAGGATTATGCCAAGATGCATCCGGGCAGGAAGGAGCAGTGCGGACAGATTGTTCAGCTGATCAGGGACAAGCTGTCAGAGGATGGAACGCTGGAGGAGAAGGCCCGGTCTATCGAGGTACTGGCTGCAACTTACATCAGGCACTTACAAGATTTGGCGAACCAATCGTAATCCATAAAGCTGACGGCTGGGAAACCGCCTGTCTGAAGAGCTAGGCAGCTGCATGCTGCATGGCTCGCAGACAGGCATTTTTTTGTTGGGAACTGACAAGCTTTTTGGGAGCCCTCTGCATAAAAACGTTCCTCAGGGAAAAAATGGTACTGGCTGACAAGTCAAACCGTTTAGATGGAGGTCATAGCATGGATTACGATAAGGTAAAAGGCAATCCAGTGGCGGGCACCGGCGGACCTGGTGACGGGCGCATGGGCACGGGAGAAGGGGAATTGACACTTACGAACCGCCAGGGTCATCCAATCAAGGACAACCAGAATGTCAGAACGGTAGGCAGCCGTGGTCCGACCACACTGGAGAATTACCATCTGCTTGAGAAAATTTCACACTTCGACCGGGAGCGGATACCCGAGCGGGTGGTACACGCACGAGGTGCAGGCGCGCATGGTTACTTCGAGTCCTACGGCAAGGTTGGCGATGAGCCGGTGTCGAAATATACACGTGCCAAGCTGTTCCAGGAGCCGGGCAAAAGAACGCCTGTGTTCGTCCGGTTCTCAACAGTTGTCCACGGCGGTCATTCGCCTGAGACACTCCGCGATCCAAGAGGATTCGCTGTTAAATTTTATACCGAAGATGGCAATTGGGATCTTGTGGGGAACAATTTGAAGATATTTTTCATCCGCGACCCGCTGAAGTTCCCGGACATGGTCCACTCGTTCCGGCCTGACCCGGTGAACCAGCTGCAAACTCCTGAGCGGATGTTCGACTTCTTGTCCAATACGCCGGAAGCCACCCACATGGTGACCTTTTTGTTCTCTCCTTGGGGCATCCCTGCGAATTACAGGCAGATGCAGGGCTCGGGGGTTAATACATACAAGTGGGTGAACCAGCAAGGCGAGGCCGTTCTCGTGAAATATCACTGGGAGCCCCTCAAGCAGGGTATCAAGAACCTGACCCAGAAGGAAGCGGATGCCATTCAGAGCACCGATTTCAATCATGCCAGCCAGGATCTCTATGACGCTATCGAGAATGGGGATTACCCGGAATGGGAGCTGTGTGTGCAGATTCTGCCTGACGGGCCGAATGAAGAACTGGATTTTGACCCGCTTGATCCGACCAAGCTGTGGGATCACGAGAAGTTTCCGTTTCTGAAGGTCGGGAAGATGGTGCTTAACAAAAATCCGGAAAACTATTTTGCCGAGGTTGAGCAGGCGGCGTTTGGTACAGGGGTTCTTGTAGACGGATTGGACTTCTCGGACGACAAGCTGCTGCAGGGACGGACCTTCTCTTATTCGGATACCCAGCGGTATCGTGTGGGAACGAATTATCTGCAGCTGCCGGTCAATGCGCCGAAGAAGCGGGTGGCAACCAATCAGCGTGACGGTCAGATGACCTATTTTGTGGATAAGGCACCGGGGCAGGACCCTCATGTCAACTACGAGCCTTCCACGATCAACGGACTGAAGGAAGCAGACCGCAGCGGGGCAGAGCATGAGCCGCATTATGATGCCAAGATGGTGAGACAGAAGATCGACCGCACGAATGATTTTGCCCAGGCAGGGGAGACGTACCGCCGGTTTGAAGAGTGGGAACGCGAGGAGCTGGTATCGAACCTGGGCGGTGTGTTAAGCGTATGCCGTCCGGCTATCCGCGACAAGATGATTGAATACTTCACGAACGCGGACGCCGACTATGGAAGGCGGGTATCAGATGCGCTTGCGAAGGCGCTGGCTGAAGCCGGACAAGGCGGGCATGCGGCGGATGGCAAGGGCACACGCACCGACGGTTACTAAAGACAGGCTGATGTGAATAGACACAAGAAGGGGCTGTCTCCCGGGTTATCCCTGGTGAGGCAGCCTTTGCTTCAGGCAGATGAACCAGCAACAAGCCGCAGGCTTTTTTCCTGAAGGAACAATGCCTGCGGCAGATTCAATGGAAACTTGCTGCTACAGAAGGGCCTTGATATCGTCCTTAAGCGATTCAGGAGCGTCTCCGGGAGCGAAACGTTTAACAGCCTTGCCTTCACGGTTTACGAGGAACTTGGTAAAGTTCCATTTGACAGCCTTGGAGCCAAGGATTCCAGGAGCTTCTGCGGTCAGGTGCTTGTATAGAGGATGCTGATCGGAGCCGTTGACATCCACCTTGGCAAACATAGGGAACGTGACACCATGGTTAACCTTGCAGTACTCTGCGATTTCTTCTTCGCTGCCAGGTTCCTGGTTCATGAATTGATTGCAGGGAAAACCGAGGATCTCCAAGCCTTGTTCATGATAGGCTTCATACAGCTCCTGAAGTCCTTCATACTGCGGCGTATACCCGCATTTGCTTGCGGTGTTGACGATCAGCAGCACCTTTCCTTTGTAGTCGGCCATAGACTGCTGTTCACCATTAATGCGTGTTACCTCGATATCATAGAATGACATAGCTAATCCTCCCTCGTCTCGTTCATTTCTTCAAATAAAATTGTATACAATTAAAATACGGCTGTCAAATCCTATCAGGGTGCACAGCTCAACATAATTTGATACAATTAATTCAATCAGCCATGCTTGACCACATAATGGAGGTTCTTATGAACATAGATGAAATACTGAAGCTTGAGAACCAGGTTTGTTTTGCCGTATACGCTTGTTCCAGAGAGATCACGAAGCTTTACAGGCCTATTCTGGAGGAATATGGCCTGACATACACGCAGTACGTCACGATGCTGGTCTTATGGGAGCGCGATGGTATTACCGTTAAGGAGCTCGGAAGAAGGCTGCATCTGGATTCCGGCACGCTAACACCGCTGCTGAAGAAGCTGGAAGCGGCGGGCTTGGTGACGCGAACAAGGGACAAGGCTGATGAGCGGAATGTCGTGATTGACCTGACAGAGAAGGGGCACGGCATGAAGAAGAGCGCGGCTGCCGTACCTGGGCGTCTGTTCAATGAGACAGTGGTAGACGAAGCCGATATCGTGGCGCTTCGCAACCTGATAACAAGAATGCTGGCCCGGATCAGTCCGCAGGATGCGGATTAATCGGGCCAGCTGTAAGATAAGCTTGGATGAAATTATAGTTTGAACTTCTCTACAATACCGGCCAGCTCTTCTGCTGTTTCGGAGAGATAAGCGGCAGAAGCGGATATCTCCTGCATGGAGGCGATCTGCTCCTCTACCGACGCGGAGACGGCTTCTGTACCGCCTGCGTTAGTTCCGGCGATCTGGATCACATTGTTAATCGACTGGGCCATAACACCGGCAAGGGCAGAAATTTCCGCTGTGATGCTGCTTAGCGTGCCGCTCATGTCGTTCAGAGGAGCAACAGCCTGTTCAATGCCTTTGAAGTGACGGTCGGTTTCCTCGACGATCCGGATTCCTTTGCCAACCTCTCCAACAGTTTGTTCCATAGATGATACGGCTTCAGCCGTTCCGCTCTGGATTTCCGTTATCAGCTGTTTAATAGAGCCGGTCGAATTGGAAGTCTGCTCAGCGAGCTTGCGGATCTCGGCAGCTACAACCGCAAATCCCCGTCCGTGCGCACCCGCGCGGGCGGCTTCAATGCTGGCATTAAGTGCCAGCAGGTTAGTCTGGCCCGCGATTTCCTGAATAACCTTAACGATGGCTTCAATCTGCCGGGACTGCTCGAAGAGGCGGCTGATTGTGGAGGACTGCTGCTCGGCAAAGCTGTTGATAACATCCATCTGCCGGACGACCTCCTGAACGCTGCCTGTACCTTCAGTCGATCTGCTTCTGGCCTGCTCGGTCAAGCTGGCAAGCTGTTTCACACAGCCTTCTATCTCGCTCATCCGCCCGGTTATAACGGCAATCTGCTCATGGTTATAGCTGAGCATTTCTTCCTGCGTGGTGGCGCCTTCATGGATGCCTTGAGCAGAATCCGCGATATGCTCGGTCGCCTTGGTTGCCTGTTCAGCGCTTGCACTAAGCTGCTGGGAGGAGGCGGCGAGCTGGATTGCTGTCTCATTAATCCGTCCCATGCTGCCGTGAATGCTGTCAGCCATGCTGTTGAAGCTTCGGCCAAGCTTGCCAAGCTCATCATTGCTGTTTACCGGTATACGTGCAGACAGGTCTCCCTGGCTGATCGTCTCTGCCGTGTGGATCATGATGCGCAGTGTCTTGAACAGGCCGTACAGAATAAATACGATCAGGAGCACAGCGACGATGATGGCTGCCGTTACAATAATAACCGTCTGGTTAAGAATCGGGCTCGCCTGCTCGGCATACTCGTCAGTTAACATGGTGCCGCTTATTTTCCAGCCGGTAAGCGGGTTGGTCACATAAGCCAGTGCCTTCGGAGCACCTTCGCTTTCGTAATTGAACTCACCTTCATCTCCGCTGAACAGCGTTTCAATATAGGACTCATCGACAACCTCTCCCTCGGTAAGAGAAGGATGGTATACCGTCTTGCGCTCGCTGTCGAAGATCATGGCATAACCCTCGTTGCCGATGCTTATGGAATGGGTAAGCCCTGTCAGCTCTTCAATCTTGACCTCGCTGCGGATGACACCTCTTCCATCGGCTACAGCCTTCGTGATACCGATTACAAAATCACCGGTAATCAACGAAACATACGGCTGCGACACCAGCGGTGTGTTGTTTTCCATGGATGCCTTGAACCAGGCCTGCTCACGAGGGTCTCCCTCGCCAGCCCATTCCTTGCCCTGAACATTCCGGTAGTAGCTGTTCGTTCCGACAAATTCAAGACTGGAGATCATCGGATGCGTTCTCCAGAACGGTTCGAGAATATTACGCTGGAGAGTTGCGCCTGCCCCGGTGTACGTCTCTTGTGTAATAAGAGAGGCGATGTAGTCGACGTTGGCCATTTCGGCGCTTGTGAACTGTGTGATGGTGGCATTCAGCAGCCGTACATTCTCATAGGCGCCATTAGCCATCTGCTCGCCAATCCCACTCTTGGCTGTCTGGTAGGATAACGTACTGATGGTTAATACCGGGACCAGCAGAATGACCGCGAAGGTAACGCTGAGTTTCGTGCGCAGCGACCAATTGCGGAACGGTACACGCTTAATTGTAAAACCGCTTACATCTTTAGGGTTGTTTTTCGGGCCTTGCTGTTTTGTCTCCAGTTTCTTCAACTTTTTCATAAGGCTGCTTGTCTTGTTTGTTAATGTTTTTGTTAATTTGGTGAAAGGATTCTGTTTGTTTTTCAAGCCGGTTCCCCCCCGTGAGCTGTACGTCTAAAAAAATACTATATCCTTGTTATCGGCAGCAGGAAGGGATCTTTGAATAGAAGGAGGGAAAATTAAACCTGTTTTTTTATGAACAAAGGTATTGACATATACCCACACCAATTAATGAATTCCCTAATTATCAAGTCCCGCAATATATGCTATAGGTCCGATAGCCGCAGCATGGTTCATTTGGTACAATGGTATACGAACGTATATTCCTTGTTTGTGAAGTTCTTGTATGACCGACCGTTAACAGAACGAACTTGCACGTGCAGCATGATTGGGAGGGAATCAGCTTTATGCAGCCGTTTCATTTTGAGCCGTCCCGGTATCCTGAGCAGCCCGGCTGCTATATCATGCGTGATGGGGATGGGCGGATATTATATGTAGGCAAATCGAAGAAGCTCCGGAGCCGTCTTCGTTCTTATTTTTACCAGAAGCATGACAGGAAGCGCATCCGGCAACTTGTCGGCGAGATTGCGTCAATTGATATTATACTTGTCCATAATGAAGCGGAGAGCCTTATGCTGGAGAACAATCTGATCAAGCTCCATAAGCCGCCCTACAACCGGGCGCTGAAGCGGGATAACAGCGGATACGCCTATCTCCGGATGACAGGCGGTCCTTATTCCAGGCTGGATGTTTATTACAGGGACCGCCGTGCTGTGAAGGAGGCGCCGGAGCTGGAACAAGGTGAGGAAGAGGCGGGGGAGATGCGTTTTGGTCCTTTTGCAAGCGCCAGGTTCCGGAATGAGGTTCTCGCTTTTATTAATGACCATTATCGCCTTCGGACCTGTACCACGATGCCGAAGCGTGTTTGTCTGCTCTATCATATCGGGCGATGCAGCGGCATATGTGAGGGCATGATCAGTAAAGAAGCTTACCAGGAAGCGGTGCGCTCGGCAGCTTCTCTCCTGTCTGGCGGCGGTGCAGGCCTGATCAGAGCGATGGAGAAGCAGATGCATGAGTATGCGGAGCGGATGGAGTTTGAGCGGGCGGCGGACATGCTGCGGCATATTCGGATATTGCAGAAGAACCCGGACAAGCAGATCGTGGACCGTGAATCCGGCAATAACCAGGATATCATCCATTTCGGCCATGGAAACGCACTTGTCGGACAAGTCCGGAAGGGGATGCTGGTCGGGTTTGGACAGACCGCAGCTGTTCCGGAGCGTCCGGGGGAGTATGACCGGTTCGTGCTTAAGCATGCGCTGGAGAATCCCTGCGATGAGATTATCGTGAACAGTCTGGATGATGTTAAGAATGTAAGGAGCGCGCTGCGCAGAGCTGGCATAAGGCCTCCTGTGATCACGCTGCCGAAGAGGGGGCTGAAATATGACCTCCTGCAGCTGTGTAAGGAGAATCTGGAATACCAGCTGGCATGTGCAGCCGCGAAAGGACTTTAGCAGTTAAGGGAATTTCCGCTTGCCGCCCGGGCAGCAGTGTCCGTAGGCAAGCGGAACATTTTCCGCCAGGGATACGTATATAACCAGAGGCTGTTGAATGAAGGGCTCGAAGGAAGGAGAAGGATCTATGGTGAAGGTCAAAATGCGCCAGGCAGTTATCCTGAGTATACTTGCAGCAGCAGTCCTGCTGGGCGGCTGCAGCAATAATACGGCAGATAAGCAGGTGAACAAGGAGGTAACGGAGCCGGCGGAAACCATCAATGATGCGGTAGAAGCCGAGATGTCCTCAGAGGAGCTTCTCCGTGAATTCGACAAGGTTGTCAGCGAAGCGGAGACAGCCCTGCAGGTCAGACAGTTTATTGATGAGCATATCGCACAGGCAGCTGTGGAGGATGCGGATATCATGGTGCGGGGGCTGTTGGATTACTATGAGAAAAATCTGTCCGCGGCTGAAGCGTCTGTAAGTGAATCATCGCTGCAGATGGCCCTGCTTCAGGCGGATTGGCCAGTTGAGGGGGACAGTCTGGAGCAGCTTGAACCCCCTCACAGAAAGCTTGTTCAAGCCCTGCAGGACGGCGGTTATAAGCTGGAAACCCAGGAAGGCTATATCTACCCGGTGGTGGATTATGGCTCGCTGCAGGAGTACAAGCCTTACATAACGGAAGAATTAAGCGGCTATATTGAGGTAAAGGCGCTCGAATCAGACCAGCGGACCGCAAGCGATGCGGCTATTGTCATCTCATGGGATGAGCTGGCCGGCCGTGCCCTTGCGGCAGAGGAATTCGTAAGGAAGTATCCCGATTCTCCGGAATACGAAGAAGTGCTTACCCTGTTGGAGCGCTATATGGCGGTCTACCTGCAGGGCCTTGATAATACGCCAATCTATGATTATCAGACGCTTGGTCTTGAAGAAGATGTGAGGGCCAGCTATACCAAAGCCGCGACCGAGAAGCCTGAAACAACGGTAGGCACCATTGTGAAGGGGTATCTGGACGTGCTGAAGGCGGCTGACTACCAGGTTATGACCGGCAGCGGGGTTGATCAGCAGCTGGTACCTGAGGTGAAGGCTTATCAGGAACGCTTGAAGCAGATGATATGGGACCATCTTCCGTCGTAACATATGCGGGTAAGAAGGGGAGGCGCCCCCCTCGGGAAGATTTGGGCAGACTGGCAAAATTGCTTTGCGTTCAAGGCTTGTTTCAAGTATGATGGATAACAAATAATTGATCCTAAAGGAGTTATTCCGTATGCACGCAAAGACAAGCCATTGCAAGATAGTCGATTGCACGATCCGCGACGGCGGACTCGTGAATAATTGGGATTTTAGCGTGGAGTTCGTTCAGCATCTCTATAAGACGCTGAACGAAGCCGGCGTTGACTATATGGAAATCGGGTACAAGAACTCGCCGAAGCTTCTGAAGGGTGCCGACTCGGCAGGGCCATGGCGGTTCCTGGATGACGAGTTCCTGCGTACGGTTATTCCGGAGAAGAAGAACACCAAGCTGTCTGCTCTGGTTGATATCGGCCGGGTGGATGAGAATGATATCCTGCCTCGTGAGCAGAGTCTGCTGGATCTGATCCGGGTAGCCTGCTATATTCAGGATGTCGATAAGGCACTAGAGCTGGTGAGGCTGTTCCATGAGCGCGGCTACGAGACTACGATCAATATCATGGCGCTGTCCAATGTGATGGAGAACCAGCTGGTCGAAGCATTCGAGCTGATTGAGAAGAGTGTCGTGGATGTGGTCTATATCGTGGATTCCTACGGCAGCCTGACTCCGAACGACTTCAGCTACCTAGTGGACAAGTTCAAGCAGCATGTGCCAAGCAAGAGGCTTGGTGTGCATACCCATAACAATATGCAGCTTGCGTTTGCGAACACGCTGATTGCAGCTGAGAAGGGTGTGGAGCTGCTGGATGCTTCCGTCTACGGTATGGGACGTGCGGCAGGCAACTGTCCGACCGAGCTGCTTGTGGCCAATCTGAAGAATCCTAAGTATGATCTGCGCCCTGTGCTTGATATGATCGAGAAGTACATGATTCCGCTTCGCGAGAAGGAAGAGTGGGGTTATATTATCCCTTATATGATTACCGGCATGCTTGATGAGCATCCGCGTTCCGCGATGGCGCTGCGTGCCTCCGATAACAAGGATAAGTCGGTCGACTTCTATGATACATTAACCACCCCGGAAGTTTCACAGGGCAAGAGCAAGGAATAATGAGGCTAACAATAATGGCGCCACAGGGATGAACTGCACCCCGTCAAGTAGACAGTACAAAAAATAAAAGTTAGTTAAACGGCCTTCGTCCTGAATTCTATGGGGCTGAGGCCGTTTAGTTTTGCCTGTAACCGTTCATTATTGTAAAAGTGAATGTAGTCATCGATATCCTTCTTTAGTTCCTCATATGTGCGGTAGGTATGCAAATAATACTTCTCACATTTTAGGGTTCCCCAGAAAGACTCCATCGGACCGTTATCAATGCAACGGCCCACTCGGGACATACTCTGCGTCATATTAGCCTTGTCCAGCATTTCTTTGAACCTCAGTGACGTGTACTGGTAGCCACGGTCGCTATGAATTAAAGGCTTGCTATTAGGGGCTGCCTGTAAAGCCAAATCCAACGTTTGAAAGACGAGAGGATTATTATTCGAGTGACCAAGTACATAAGAAACAATCGATTTATCATGAAGATCGAGGATGGCACTTAAATAAGCCTTCTGGCTATTGCCATACTTAAACTCCGTGACATCTGTAACCCACTTTTCATTCGGCGCTTCCGCTTGGAACTTGCGGTTAAGCACGTTCTCAGCTACCTGCTGCGGCGTAGAACGCTCATACTTCTTTTTCTTTCTGCGGATGAC
Organism: Paenibacillus sambharensis; assembly: GCF_003233845.1. Lineage (GTDB taxonomy): Bacteria > Bacillota > Bacilli > Paenibacillales > Paenibacillaceae > Paenibacillus_I > Paenibacillus_I sambharensis. The sequence goes on along the minus strand of NZ_QKRB01000051.1, from coordinate 1,054 downwards.
GGACTGGATTCTCTTAATCCTCATCAGTCTTTGCACTCGCTTATGATTAATCGGATGTTGCCATTCTCGGCGCATATGTAACGTTAATTGCCGGTAACCAAAGGTGCCCTCAACTTTCTCGTACATGGACATCATCATCTCTGTCAGCTTTCTATTCTCCAGCTCACGTGAGCTAGGTGTTCGATTAAGCCACTTGTAATAGCTCGACCTCGGAATCCCAGCAACGCCGCATAAAAGCTGTATGGTCATTGACTCTGTGCGCTGGACAGCTTGAATGGCAAGGTAGATGTTCTCTTGCCGATGTTGGCTTAGGGACACCTCCTTTCGAACTCCTGTAACTTTTTTAAGAAAGCATTCTCCGCCCGGAGTCGCTCGATTTCGTACTCCAGTTTCTTCATCGCGTACTTTTGTTCATCGACTTCCGTTAACTCTTCAGGCGCCTTGGCACGCCCTCTACCATCCTGTAAAGCATCCTGTCCGCCTTCTGCATACTTTCTCACCCATCCGTATACTTGCTGGTAAGAAACCTGGAATTGCATTGCTGTCTTCGTGTAGTCTTGTCCATTCGCAAGGCAATATAGGACGATGTCGATCCTCTCTTGCCATGTTGTCTTACGTCCCTTGGTCATAGCTGTTGTTCCCCCTGTACAGGCTTTTAAGCTGCTATGACCAGTATACTTCTTAATCCAATTGAAGAGCAGCGCTCGACAAGCGATCCCGTACTTATCGATGACTTGGTTCTGTGACAATTTCCCCTCCAAGTAATCCTTAACCGCTTGATGCTTCAGCTCTTCGGAATAACTACGGTTGTGTTTACGGACCTCTAGTCCCTCAGTACCATACAACCGATAACGACGTTGCCAATTCGCAAGCGTAGACATGGCAATGCCATACTTCTTAACAGTTGCCCTCACTCCAATATGACCAGCTTCGATCTCTTGAAGGATTGCCAATTTTTCTAAAGCGTTCAGTTTATTTCTAGGCATGAAAAATGCTCCCTATACAGTAAACAGGTTTTTATTTTTCACCTGTCTACCGTATGGGGAGCATATCA
>NZ_QKRB01000050.1 GCF_003233845.1 Paenibacillus sambharensis | reverse complement strand
CATGGAAGACACCGGCGTCCGGCTGCCGGACCTGAAGTACCTGATGATCACCGGGGAGACAGTGAAGCCGGCGATGGTGCGGCGGTGGTTCGGGCTGTGCCCGGACATCCGGATGGTGAATGCCTACGGCCCGGCCGAAGCGGCAGATGACATCAGCCAGTATGTGATGGACAAGCCGCCGGAGAGCGAGCCGGTGCCGATTGGCAGACCGATCCGCAATATGCGGATCTACATCGTGGACGACCAGCTGCGGCTGTGTCCGGTCGGAACAATCGGCGAAATCTGCGTCTCGGGCATTGGGGTGGGACGCGGCTACCTGCGCGACCCCGAGCGGACAGCGGCGGTATTCCTGGAAGACCCGTTCAGGGAAGAGGAGGGCGTGCGGATGTACCGGACGGGAGACCTCGGACGGTGGCTGCCGGACGGCAATATCGAATTCTACGGCCGGAAGGATTATCAGGTGAAGATCCGGGGCTTCCGGATCGAGCTGGGCGAGATCGAAGCCCGACTGGTCGAGCATGTAGGGGTGAAGGAAGCGGTCGTGCTGGATGTGGAGGATGGGCAGGGCGTGAAGCAGCTGGCGGCGTATGTGACAGCCGCGGGCGAGGCGGCGCCGGAGACGGCGGAGCTGAAGGCATACCTGGCGCGGCATCTGCCGGAGTATATGGTGCCGGCATCGGTGCAGGTGCTGGCGGAGCTGCCGCTGTCGCCAAACGGCAAGATCGACCGCAAGGCGCTGCCGAAGCCGGAGCTGGCCTTGGGCGGCGGCATGGCGGGAGGCCCGCCGCGCACGGAGACGGAGCGGAAGCTGGCGGCGATTTGGCAGGAAGTGCTCGGCGTAGTGGAAGCAGGCCGGGAGCAGTCGTTCTTCGAAGCGGGCGGCCACTCGCTGAAGGCGATGACGCTGGTGTCGCGCATCCACAAGGAGCTGGGCGCAGAGCTGCCGCTGCGGGAGGTGTTCGCCCGTCCGCTGCTGCACATGCAGGCGGCATACATCGACCAGGCTGCAGGGCACGGTGAAGCGTACACCCGTATCCCGCAGGCGCCGAAGCAGCCGCATTATCCGCTGTCTTACGCCCAGCGCAGGATGTATCTGCTCCAGCAGATGAATCCGGGACAGACCGGTTATAACATGCCCGCCGTTGTGGAAGTGACGGGCATGCTCGACACGCAGCGGGTGAAGCGTGTATTCCGGCAGCTCATAGAGCGGCATGAAGCGCTCCGGACATCGTTCCATATGGTGAATAAGGAGCCCGTCCAGCGAATTCACGAGTCTGCCGAGCTGGAGATGAAGCTGGCTGCACTGCCTGCGGGCCTCAGCTGCAGTGAGGAGCAGGCCAAGGTGAGAGAGCTTGTGGAGAGCTTCATTCAGCCATTTGATCTCAGTGAAGCTCCGCTTATGCGGGCCGGCTGGATTCAATGTGCGGAGGAACGCTATATTCTGTTGGCGGATTTTCACCATATCATTTCGGACGGCGTATCCATGAATGTGCTGGTGGAGGAGTTCAACCGTCTCTACAACGGGGAAGCCCTTGCGCCGCTGGCTGTCCAGTACAAGGACTATGCGGTATGGCAGCAGCAGCCGAAGCAGCGTGAACGGCTTGCTGAGCAGGAGCGGTACTGGCTGTCCGTGCTGGATGGCGAGCTGCCGCAGCTGCAGCTTCCGGCGGATTACCCGCGCCCGGCTGTGAAAAGCTTCGAAGGGGCTACGCTATCCTTCAGGCTGGAGCCTGAGCTGGCTGCCCGTATCAGTAATCTGGCGGCTGACCAGCACGCTACGCTCTTCATTATGCTGCTGTCCGCTTATCATGTCATGCTCAGCAAATGCTCGGGCCAGGCTGATATCATCACCGGCGTGCCGACGGCGGGACGGCCGCAAGCGGAGCTTGAGCAGGTGTTCGGCATGTTCGTCAACACGCTGGCTCTGCGCAGCAGACCAGCAGCTGGTCAGAGCTTCCGCTCATTCGCCGGGAAGATGAAGGATCATGTGCTTGCCGCCTTCGAGAATCAGGATTATCCGTTCGAGGAATTGGCAACCCGGCTGCGGGTGGAGCGCGACATGAGCCGCAACCCGGTCTTTGAGACGATGTTTGTCATGCAAAATGCCGGGGAGGCGGAGGGCCGCGACTACGGCCTCTCCTTCCAGCCTTACCCGCTTGAGTACCGGATGGCCAAGTTCGATCTGACGCTAAGTGCAGTGGAGAACGGGCAGGACGGTTCGATCGGGTTCAGTCTGGAATACAGCACCCGGCTGTTTCGGCAGGAGACGGCTGAGCGGCTGGCAGGGTACTACACGCGGGTATTGGAGCAGATTGCGGGCAATCCGGACATGCCGCTGCAGGATATTGCTGTGCTGTCAGAGGCAGAAGAACATAACCTGCTGTATGGCTGGAACAGGACGGCGGCGGAATATCCCCGCAGCAAGACGATCCATCAGATCTTCGAGGAGCAGGCGGCGCTCTGGGCGGACCGGACGGCGCTGGTGCATGAAGGCCGGCGCCTGACCTACCGGGAACTGAACAGCCGGGCGAACGCGCTGGCGCATCGTATGCGTGCCGGCGGTGCGGGCCGGGGAACCATCGCGGCTGTTATGTCGGACCGCTCGGCGTCGATGGTGACGGCGCTGCTGGCCGTGCTGAAGGCAGGAGGGACTTACCTGCCGGTCGATCCTTCGTACCCGCAGGAGAGGGTGCAGTATATGCTGGAGGACAGCAGTGCGGCATGGCTGCTGACCGATGGCTCTGGTCAAGTGCCGGAATCGTTCGCGGGGCAGGTGCTCAGGCTGGACGAGCTGGAGCTTGAATGGACGGGGGCATCAGGGCTTGAAGCCGCTGCGGCGAGAGCTGCCGCTAATCCTGAGCCAGTCAATGAGCCGTCCGATCTGGCGTACATCATCTACACCTCGGGCACGACGGGCAGGCCGAAGGGCGCGATGCTGGAGCACCGGAATGTGGTGAGGCTGCTGCACAATGAGCGCAACCTGTTTGATTTCAGCGAGCGGGATGTGTGGACGATGTTCCACTCGTACTGCTTCGACTTCTCGGTATGGGAAATGTACGGCGCGCTGCTGTACGGCGGCACGCTGGTGGTGGTGCCGCGTGAGACGGCGGTCAATCCGCAGGCGTTCCGGCAGCTGCTCGCCGAAGAGCAGGTGACCGTGCTGAACCAGACGCCGACGGCGTTCTACCAGCTGCTGCAGGAGGAAGCGCGTCATGAGCGGCAGCTGAAGCTGCGGTACATCATCTTCGGAGGCGAAGCATTGAAGCCGCTGCTGCTGAAGCCGTTCCATGCCCGCTACCCGGATACGCAGCTGGTCAACATGTACGGCATAACGGAAACCACGGTGCATGTGACGTACAAGGCGGTCACAGAAGCGGAGATCGAAGCGAACTCGGACAGCATCGGGATGCCGATCCCGACGCTGACGGCCTATGTGCTCGACGGGCAGCTGAAGCCGGTGCCAATCGGCGTGACAGGCGAGCTGTACGTCGGTGGCGAAGGCGTCTGCCGCGGTTACCTGAACCGGCCTGAGCTGACCGCGGAGCGGTTCATCGAGAGCCCGTTCGTGCCGGGTGAGCGGCTGTACAAGTCAGGCGACCTGGCGAAGCGTCTGCCGGATGGCGAGCTGGCGTACATGGGGCGGATTGATCATCAGGTCAAAATCCGCGGCCACCGCATCGAGCTGGCGGAGGTGGAGGCGGCACTGTTGCGGCATGAAGCCGTACAGGAGACGGTCGTGCTCGCCCGTGATGACGGAGACGGGCAGGCATACCTGTGCGCTTATTACACAGCGGCAGCCGGCAAATCCGCAGCAGTTTCATCCCAGCAGGCCGCAGGAGCATCTGAGCTGAGGAGCTATCTGAAGGCGGCGGTACCGGACTACATGATTCCGTCTTACTTCGTTCTTCTTGCATCCATCCCGATGACGGGCAACGGCAAGGTGGACCGCAAGGCTCTGCCGGCCCCGCAGGACCATGTGCAGACAGGTGCTCCCTATGCAGCGCCGCAGAGCGAGGCTGAAGTGGTGCTGTCGGGAATATGGCAGGATGTGCTTGGCATCAGCAGGGCGGGAATTGACGACCACTTCTTCGAATCCGGAGGCCATTCCCTGAAGGCCATGGCGCTGAGCGATGAGATATCCCGGGTGCTGGGCATCAGCCTTCCGCTGCAGGAGGTCTTCCTGCGGCCGACCATCCGGGAGCTGGCTGCCTATATTGAGATGCACAAGGTACGAGAGGACCGGCATAGACAGCATCAGCATCTGGTCCTGCTGAAGAAGGGGAAGGATCAGAACCGCCATGTGTTCATGATTCACGGAGGCAGCGGAGATGTCACTGTCTACATCCCGCTTGTCAACCTGCTGCCGGACGACGCGAATTACTGGGGAATCCAGCTTCCGCCGTGGGAGCAGCCAAGTCCGAAGCAGCTCTCCATTGAAGAGCTTGCAGCGGCCTATGCGGGATATATGGCGGAAATCCAGCCGCATGGCTCCTATACCATTGTGGGCATGAGCCTTGGAGGCACGATCGGATACGAGGTGGCGAGGCTGCTGGAAGCCAGGGGACAGCAGGTGGAACGGCTGGTTCTAATCGATTCGCATGCACCTGCTGCCGCAGATCCGGCTGCGCCGGTCGAGGTGGAGTTCAGCCTGGAAACCGAGCTGGAGCTGGCAGGTGATCTGCTGAGCCGGATGGATGGCATGAACATCTTCAAGGAGACGGGCCTGATGGGCTCCTGCCGCACGATGGAGGAGGTATGGACCCATGTGATCCAGACGGTCGAGCAGCATGAGCACAGGGATGAGCTGCTGGCAGGCATCAAGCTGCTGGCAGATGAAGATATCCGCCAGACGATCCCGCATTTTGACCAGCTCAGTCTCGGCAAGCTGCTGCCTTATGTCCACATGATCCGCAGCTTGACCGCCGCGTTCGCACGCTACAGCCTGCAGCCTTTGCAGCACTGCACGCCTGATCTTATCATTGCTGCGGCATCTGCTGACCTTGATGCTGCGCGGTGGAGTGCGGGAGGCAGCGGGCAGGTGAGGACGTACACCGCAGAAGGTGACCACTACTCCATATTTACCGCACCTTATGTCGCCGGGCTTGCCGCAACGATGCAGGAACTTATCCAACACAAAGAGGCAGCCGGCCAGCCCGTATAAGGGGCTGGACCGGCGGGCCCTGCAGGAGGTGTCAGTGCGCATGCGCACCGCGCAGAAAACGGCCGCTTTTATCGGGTTTGCAATTCTCTACTATATTATCTGCAGTGTAATCGGCCTTGCCTACCTGGCCAACACCAGATATGGGGGCCGGATATCGCTGGAGCACTTTGATGAAGTAAAGAGCTGGATTCTGATTATTTTCCCGTTGATTGCGATTGTTCTGACCGTAGTTACGATGCTGCTCCTGTACAAGCCCTGGAAGAAGAAGCAGGAGCAGGAGACGGTAGCGGACTAGTTGCACAAAAAATTATTGAAGGTTTGGGGTGCGTCCATAATGGCAAATCAAGCGCAGGCAGTTCTCACGCGGACAGATTCGGCAAAAGCGACGGAAAGAGCGATCTTCACAGCCAAAAGCTTGTTCGAGCACAAGCTTGGCAGCAAGCTTAACCTGATGAAGGTCTCGGCGCCGCTGTTTGTGGCGGGCAGCACAGGTATTAACGACAACCTGAACGGCTGGGAACGGTCCGTATCGTTCGACGCGGCTGGCTGTAAGGACATGAGCCTTGAGGTCGTCCAGTCCCTGGCCAAATGGAAGCGGCTTGCCGCCCGTTACTACGGGCTCCAGCCGGGCGAGGGGCTCTATGCCGATATGCGCGCGATCCGCCGTGATGAAGAGCTCAGCCCGCTTCATTCGCTGCTGGTTGACCAGTGGGACTGGGAGCTGGTTATTTCGAAGCAGCAGCGCAGCGAGGATACCTTGAAGTCCAAGGTTCAGCTGATCTACGAAGCGCTGAAGGAGACGGAGGCAGAGCTTGCTGCGCTTGACCCGCTGCTTCCGCCGTTCCTGCCTGAGGCCATCAGCTTCGTGACCTCGCAGGAGCTTGAGGACCGCTTCGGAGCTGGTACGACGCCGAAGGAGCGGGAGCAGCTGATCGCCAGGGAGAAGGGGGCGGTCTTCCTGATGCAGGTTGGCGGCAGGCTGGCTTCCGGCCAGCCGCATGACGGCCGGGCCCCGGATTACGATGACTGGCAGCTGAACGGCGACATCATCGTCTGGAACCCCGTGCTGGAAATGGCCTTCGAAATTTCCTCCATGGGCATCCGTGTCGATGAGGAGTCGCTTGTGCGGCAGCTTAAGGACAGCGGCTGTGCGGAGCGGATGGAGCTTCCTTTTCACCAGATGCTGCTCGGCGGCGAGCTTCCCTATACAATGGGCGGGGGTATCGGGCAGTCGAGGGTAGCCATGCTGCTGCTGCGCAAATCGCATATCGGGCAGGTGCAGATGTCGGTGTGGCCGCAGGACATCGTGAATGCATGCAGGGATCAACAGATTGAGCTGCTCAATGTAATGGCTTAATACCAAAATTATAAGGAAACGAGTGATAATGATGGATATGTTCGAGAAGCACGAATCGAATGTCAGGTCCTACTGCAGATCCTTCCCGGTGGTATTCCGCACAGCTAAAAATGCCGTCCTTCAAGATGAAGCCGGCCGCAGCTATATCGATTTTTTCGCGGGAGCCGGAGCGCTCAATTACGGCCATAACAACGATTTTATCAAAAGCCGCCTGCTCGCCCACCTCCAGGGGGACTATGTGACGCACGGGCTGGACATGTACACGACGGTCAAGAGAGAGTTTATTCAAACCTTCGCCGACCTCGTGCTGAAGCCGCGCAAGCTTGACTACAAGCTGCAGTTCTGCAGCCCGACAGGCACCAACGCAGTAGAGGCGGCAATGAAGCTGGCTCGGAGGGTGAAGGGGCGGACGAATATCTTCGCCTTTATGGGCGGGTTCCACGGCATGTCCCTCGGCAGCCTGGCCGCGACAGGCAACCTGTACTGCCGCCAGGCGGCAGGCATCCCGCTGCAGGGTGTGACGCTGGTGCCGTACCCGGCCGGCGGCATGGAGGGCCTTGACAGCATTGCCTATATGGAGCATGTGCTGAGCGATGAGAACAGCGGTATAGAGAAGCCAGCCGCCATTCTGTTCGAATCGGTGCAGGCAGAGGGCGGTGTGTATCCGGCTCCGGCTGAGTGGATGATCCGCCTGCGCAAGCTGTGCGACGACCATGATATCCTGCTGATCTGCGACGACATTCAGGTCGGCTGCGGCCGGATCGGACCGTTCTTCTCCTTCGAGCGGGCGGGCATTACGCCGGACATCGTGCTGCTGTCCAAGTCGATCGGCGGGTACGGACTGCCGCTGGCGCTTGTTCTGCTGAAGCCGGAGCTCGACATCTGGAAGCCGGGTGAGCATAACGGCACATTCCGCGGCAATCAGCTGGCCTTCACGGCGGCCACGGCTGCGCTGCAGTTCCGGGAGCAGGCAGGGCTTGAACAGGAAGTCATCCGCAAGGGCGAGATCGTGCGGGATTATCTGCACAGCATGGCGGAAGAGCTGGACGGCGAGGTGGAAATCCGCGGCCTGGGACTGTTCTGGGGCATTGATGTGAAAAATGCCGGCGGCGCCGAAGCAGCCAAGCGGATAGCCGAGCAATGCTTCCAGAATGGCCTTATAATGGAGAGAAGCGGACGAAATGATACGGTGCTCAAAATCATGCCGCCGCTCACCATCGAATCCGAGCTGTTAATGGAAGGCCTGCAGCTGATCAGTAAGGCGATGGTAGAGGAGATGGGCTCCAAGTTCATAACGGTGGGATAAAGGAGAGATAGAATGGCTGGTATTGATGTTTTCTGTTTCCCGTATGCCGGCGGCTCGGCGATGTTTTATAAGAAATGGCCGGCGCTTCGCAGTGGGCTGGCCCTTCACCCGGTGGAGCTTGCAGGCCGGGGCAGCCGGGTAGGGGACCCGCATTACGACACACTGTCTGAAGCGGTGGACGAGGCATGTAATTATGTGGAGCTGCATAACCGGAGTGGCGTCTATGCCCTGTTCGGTCACAGCATGGGCGGGCTGCTCGCTTATGAGACGGCCTGCAGGCTGACAGCTGCCGGGTACCGGCAGCCGGAGCATCTGTTTCTGTCCTCAACGCGCTGTCCACAGTCGTTCAGTACACGAGAGCCTGTCGCCCATCTGTCTGACGAGGCGTTCATGGCCAAGATCATGGCTTATGGCGGCACGCCTGCCGAGGTCTTCGCAGATGAAGCGTTGAGGGCTTACGTGCTGCCGATCCTGCGCTCGGACTTCCGGCTGCTCGAGAATCATAAGGCAGCGGACTATGCTCCTCTCGACTGTCCGTTTACGGTTCTGTACAGCTCGCAGGATACGGTAAGCCGGGAGGAGGTTGAGCCGTGGATGAAGAAAACGTTGCAGGATTGCGAGTTTATCACCTATCCCGGCAATCATTTTTATATTCTGGAGCACATGGATGAGGTCTACGGCCAAATCACCGGCAAGCTCGGCGCGTACCTCACGGCTAAGCAGACCGTGATGACCTGGGGATAATGAAGTAACGTGAGATGAAGGCTGTGTTGAAGGCCGTGGTGAAGGCCGTGGTGAAGGCCGTGATGAAGACTGTGTTGAAGGCTATGGTGAAGGCCGTGGTGAAGGCGGGGTGGACAGCAGCTGCCTTGTCCGGAAAAGTCCTGCATACCTTGAATGGTATGCGGGGCTTTTTTTGGCGTAGAGGGGGCGAAGTGGATAGATGATGGGGAGGGTCAATCCATTCGGTTATGGCGCTTGAAACGACTGCCTTCTAATTCATACGAGCTGCCTGCATGATCTGCATAGCCAGAAAACCTGCAAATGTGCAGGCTTTGTGTGCGGCTATTGGCTGTGTGCGTAAATTCCTGCTAATGTGCAGGCTTTGTGTGCGGCTATTGGCTGTGTGCGTAAATTCCTGCTAGTGTGCAGGCTTTGTGCGCGGCAATTGGCTGTGTGTGGGAATTCCTGCAAAAGTGCAGGTATTGTGTGTCGCCCTTGGCCCTGTACGTAAATTCCTGCAAAAGTGCAGGTATTATTGAAGGGGCAGGCTGAAACGGATAAGCAGAGTGAAAAAGGATGTAATTTCGCAGGTATTTTGCCATATGGGGACTTTAAACCGGTGAAAGGATGTAATTTTGCAGGTATTTCCGCTGAACCTCAAACCTCAGTGCTGCACACTTGTTAGCCCAGCACAAGTTACCCCGACCAGGCCATGTTCACTAAGCATAGTCATGGCCGCTGGACGTTACCTAAGTCATGGGTTCGGGTTATCATGTTCCCCTCCCTCCCCACGATCAGCCCATTATGCCCAATAAGTGTACTCATGGCCTCCGAACGCCGCACGTTAGCCACAGCCATGGTCTCAGGTCATATTGTGACCTTTCAGGGCAGAATTTCCGGGTGTCGATCAGCCTGACTCGAGCCTGCAAGTCTTTAGTCAATAATGGTCGATGATCAATGTAAACACTATTGTGCCGACCAGCAGTGATGGCAGCAGAATTTTAACCTCCGGTTGCTTGGCGAAGAATATGCCGTAAGCCGCTGCAAGTGCGGGAATACCCCACAGTATAGACAGAAACAGGATTACAGAACTATAGCCAGAAAGACGGGCAATCGCACTTAGATAAAGGACGATTCCGACCGCCGTCCACACAACCGAACAGATTAGTCCCGCAATGATATTCGGAAGCAGCAGCCTGACTTTCTTACTCATGAAATTTCCCTCCCCGTAGTCCCACCGAGATCATATTCCGAAGGTACGCCAACAAGCCGTGATCAGCTTGATCCCATACCGGCAGATTCACCCCCGGGAGGCTAATTACCCTTAGTAGTTAGACGTTACAAAATATAAAAGGTTCAAAGGGATAATCCCAAAGCCCAAAAAACCGGTCCTTATGAAGGGCCGGTTCTTTCGGCTCGAATCAAGCCGCTTTCGCATCACTGTATGAAAGTGCCTTAACGGCATCGATAAGACCATAACCGGAAAATTCGTCCTTACCCTTGTCAAATAGATCCTTGGACGACTTCGCGATGATCTTCGCCACTTCTCCGGGCTTGAGCGCCTTCTTGCCCTGGCTCGCAATAATGACACCGGCAAGGGCCGATACCTTAGGGGCAGCAAGAGATGTGCCGAAGGCTTGTCCATAACGGCCGTTAAGAGAGGTGGATACACAGAGCACACCTGGATTCTTCTCGCCGCCCGGGGCCATGACATCAATGACATTACGCCCGAAGTTGGAATAGGAAGCCAGCTGCTGATCATACGTTCCGGAAGAAACAACAATCATATCCTTGTGGTCAGGGTTGCGGTAGGTTTTACCGCTGGCATCTTCTCCGTAGAGCAGGCGGGTTAACTGATGGGGATCGGATACATCCGCACCAAGATTGCCGGCCGAGTTGACGACTACTACGCCTTTCTTGATCGCGTATTTGATTGCCCGGCGGAACATCTTAAGCTCGGCTCTGTTCTCCTTCTCGTTCTGCTCCGGGTTCTTGACCCAGATGTAGCCGCCGAGCGACAGATTGATCACATCAGCCTGGTCGTCTGCGGCTGTCATAACGGCTTCCGCGATTTCGAAAGTAGTCGCGCTGTTCAGCTGTCCGAAGACCCGGTAGGAGGCGAGCTTCAGGTCAGGACCGACCCCCATTACTCTTCCATTGGCCGCAATCATCCCCGCAACCATGGTTCCGTGGCCGCTAAAGTCACGGGGGCTTGGCTCATTGTCAACGAAGGATTTGCCGTACAGGTAACTGCCGCTGAGGTCAGGGTGCGTGTAGTCAATGCCAGTATCCACAACGGCAATCACGACAGGGCGCCCGTCGACCGAATGCCCGGTACCGCCCTGCATCTTCCAAGATGCACCGTCTCCGGTCACCTGCTTGATATCCCACTGGTAGGTCTCATACAAATCATGCCCGCCAGCAGCCTCTGCAGCCGGGGGGCTGTCCATTTCTATGTATTCCAGCTGCTCAGGCCTGATAATTCCCGGTATACCCGCGCTTGCAACTGACGGATGGGCTTGTATGGCGGGCAGGAATCCGGGACTCATTGAGGAAGCTTTGACCGCTCCCAGCCTCGGATACTCCTTCTCGATAACGCCGCCTGCGTTGTGCACGGCTGCCCGGTAGTCTGCCGGCAGACCTTCCTCCTGTTCGAACACAACCATGTACTCCATGACGGGATGCTGCATCGCTGACAAGGATGGGGGGAGAGATAAATGGAATAAGGCAACAGCTGATAACGCATAGATTACCCATTTCTTCATGGACAACGGACCCCTTTTCATAAAAGAATGTCCTTGCTTGATACCCTCGATATTCAATGAATTGTGTTCGGCTATTTCCTGCGGGAAAGTCTGAACATGAAGAGCAGAAGGACAACAGCAAACGCAGCGATATTGATGAAATCTCGGACTGCTTCGTTCCTGATAAAGAAATTATCAACCGTTAAAAAGATGAGGATCAGCAAGACCACAACCATAAATGGTGTATCATTTTTCACAGCACAATTCTCCTTCTGTTCCAACTCAGATGATAACCGGGTGCCTGAGCAGCGAGCAGCATAAGGGTGTCTGAGTAATACCCACCTCCAGAATCCTGGCTTTACAAAATTAGAACCAAACCTGTGCGGTTTCGATTATAGCGGAATGTAGAGTGTTAGAAGAATAGGTCTAAACTACCTAAAAATGTTATTTATATCCTTAATGAAATCGTAATGCGCTAAAGAGGGTATAAAGCACTTGACCTTCAGTATAGAATTTGTCATAATGACATTATCAATTTGAAAGTATCAAATCGGACTAGGTGATGGATGTGCATGAGATGCAGGAAGAGAACGAATCAAATTACAGTTCGTCCAGGTATCGGACGCCCGATGGGGCGCCGGCTGACATCGTGATTTTCACGATTACATCAAACAATCGGCAGCGGGTGAAGAAGGCACTGCCGGACAGAGAGCTGGAGGTCATGCTGATTCAGCGCAAGAAGTGGCCGTTCGAGGGACAGTGGGCATTGCCCGGCGGGTTCTGCGCAGAGTCGGAAAGCATGTATGAATGTGCCAGACGCGAGCTGCGGGAAGAGACAGGCGTTGCTGATGTGCATATGGAGTACCTGAATGTGTACAGCAGCCCAGGCCGCGACCCGCGCGGCTGGATTATCTCCCATGCCTTCTGCGCTCTCGTTCGTGAAGACCTTCTGGCGGACCGGCGGGCCGACGATGATGCGGCTGATGTCCGGCTGTTCCCGGTAGGGGAGGCGCTGGAGATGGACCTTGCCTTCGACCATAGGGAGGTGCTGACCGATGCGCTGAACCGGATTCGGGAGCGGATGGTAACAACGACGATTGCCAGCGAGTTTCTGCCGGAGGCATTCACAATCAGCGAACTCTACCAGGTGATCCGCACGGTTGTGCCGGACTTTGAAGAGCGTAATTTCATCCGTAAAATTACATCGACTCAGAGCCGGGAAGGGATCATTGAAGAAGTGAGGGACACAGAAGGACGGCCGCTGCTGTCGAACCGCTATTCCCAGCGGGCTGCCCAGCTGTACCGGTTCACCGGCTACAAACCGCAGCTGTCCATTTATCGTTAAGCGGGCAGGGTGTGAGCCCATACTCTTATTAGGAGGCTGATGAGCATGAAAGCATTGATTGTTATCGACTATACGGTGGATTTTGTGGTGGGCAAGCTGCCCTGCGGGGACCCGGGAATCGAGATCGAGCCGCGCATCGCAGAGCTGACCACGGACTTTGTCAGAGCTGGAGATTACGTAGTGATGGCCGTTGACATGCATGACGAGGGCGATATCTATCATCCGGAGCAAAAGCTGTTCCCGCCCCATAACATCCGGGGAACGGAAGGCCGTGCGCTGTACGGCAAGCTCGATGAGGTATATACCCAGCATGAAGAGCGTATTTACTGGATGGACAAAACCCGCTACAGCGCCTTCTGCGGAACTGATCTTGAGCTGCAGCTGCGCGCCCGCGGGATTACAGAGCTGCATCTGATTGGAGTTTGTACGGATATCTGCGTACTGCATACAGCCGTAGATGCCTACAACAAGGGCTTCAGTATTACCGTGCATGCCGATGCGGTAGCGAGCTTCAATCCGCTTGGCCATGACTGGGCGCTGGGACACTTCCAGAATACGCTCGGCGCGAGACTGATGTGCGGCGGAGAAGAATACAAGGTTTAAGAACGAAGCACGGAGCAGGAGCAGGGCTCATGGCTGATGGGGTCAGTCCTGCAGGGAAGCTCGTGAAGCCGGCATCAGGCCGGCTTTTACATAAAAGAATGGCACCAGCGGAAAGGACGTAATCGGAATGGCTTACGACAATTTGACGCTTCACACGGACAAATACCAGATTAATATGATGTACGCCCACTGGGTGCAGGGAACGGGAAACAGGCGTGCGGTGTTCGACGTTTACTTCCGCAAGCTGCCGTTCGGCAACGGATTTGCTGTATTCGCCGGACTGGAGAGGATTGTGAAGTATATCGAGGGCCTGAGCTTCGGAGATGAAGAGATCGCTTATCTGGCGCAGCAGGAGGAGCAGTACCGCCCGGAATTTCTGGAGACCCTGCGCCGCTTCCGCTTCACTGGTGACCTCTATGCCGTGCCGGAAGGCACGCTGGTGTTCCCGAATGAGCCGCTGATCCGGGTGGAGGCGACAATATTCGAGGCCCATCTGATCGAGACGGCGCTGCTCAATTTCATGAACTACCAGACGCTGGTTGCGACGAAGGCGGCGCGCGTCAAGCTGGTCGCCGGTGATGATGTTCTGCTCGAATTCGGCACGCGGCGCGCACAGGAGGCAGACGCAGCCATCTGGGGTGCGCGTGCAGCTTATATTGCAGGCTTTGATGCCACCTCGAACATGCGGGCAGGCATGCTGTTCGGCATTCCTGCCAAGGGGACGCACGCGCATGCCTGGGTACAGGCACACAGCAGCGAGCATGAGGCGTTCAGCCGCTATGCCGAGGTGCTGCCCGATCAGTCTACGCTGCTTGTGGATACGTATGACACACTGAGAAGCGGTCTGCCGAACGCCATTAAGACGGCGAAGGAGCTGGAGCAGCGGGGCAAGCGGCTGAATGCGATACGGCTCGACAGCGGCGACTTGTCCTATCTGTCGCAGAAGGCGAGGAGGATGCTTGATGAAGCCGGGTTCCCGGAGGTCAAGATTGTCGCGTCGAATGATCTCGACGAGAACATCATTTTCAACCTGAAGGCTCAAGGTGCGCGAATCGATGTCTGGGGCGTGGGAACACAGCTGATTACAGCGGCGGACAACCCGGCACTCGGCGGTGTCTACAAGCTGGTAGCGCGCGAGACAGGAGAAGGCATGGTGCCGGTTATCAAGATTTCAGGCAATCCCGAGAAGGTAACGACTCCCGGCCTCAAGGATGTGTACCGGATTATTAATCGTGAGACAGGCAAGGCGGAGGCCGATTATATCGCATTGAAGGACGAAGAGGATGTGCGGGAGGGCAGGCGTATCAAGCTGTTTGATCCCGTCCATCCGTATATTCACAAATATGTGGACAATTACGAGGCGAAGCCGCTGCTGCAGCCAGTATACAGGAAGGGCGAGCTGGTTGGGAGTCTGCCTGACTTGGAGGCGGTCCGTGCCTATCACCGGGAACAACTGGACATGTTCTGGCCCGAGTATCTGCGGAAGCTGAATCCGGAGTCATATCCGGTTGACTTAAGCACGAAGTGCTGGGAGCAGAAGATGCGCCTGATCGAAGAGTACCGGGCGTAGAGCCAGATCTTCATAACGCGAGGAATACGAAGAAAATAGCAGGGCCAGGATGCCGGCATCCTGGCTCTATTGTCTTGATAATTGGAGCTGAATATATTCCAGAATCAGCAAGGTGTAATCAACCGAAAATATACAGAAAAAATAAAAATCAGTGATAAATCACACATATTTATAGATAAATTAGGCGTAATATAAGCCCCAGCAGTAAATGGAAATAACCTCATTGATATTCCACAATAAACCACTTATACCCACATATTTGGTAAAACAAGCTAAGCCTTTCGGCTTGAACCCGTAATATGGCCGAACTGACTTCTGAAGATCTTCCCAACTACCCTTCAATTCCACTTAAGGGAGAGGTAATGATCATGCACAGCAACCGTTATCGTCTGGAATACCCCCTTGGCGAAGAAACGCTGGTGATCAATACGCTGAATGGTGCCATTGATGTAATTCCGAATGAGCTTATTCAATACCTGCACAAGCTGCCCGAGTTGAAGCCGGAAGATATGACGAGGGAACAGTCAGATGCAATCTCCTATCTCCACTCCCGCAACTATGTCTACCATTCCGATGCCGAAGAAGAGCGTCTGCTGGAGCGAGCCACGGTCTTCGCCAGAAAATCGCAGGTCATGCAGTATGTTATCTGTCCGACCTACACCTGCAACTTCCGCTGCCCCTACTGCTTCGAGAATCACGAAATCCACAACAAGCTTTCCTTGCTGACAGATGAGCAGCTGAATGCCATTTGGAGGGCTGTCGATTACTTCCACCGTGACAGCGGGCTTAAGCAGGGCATGTTCAATCTCTTCGGCGGAGAACCGCTGCTGCCGTTTACGCGGTCCATTGTTGAACAGATCTGCGAGAAAGCTGTCGAGCTGGACTTTAAGATCGGCTGCAACACGAACGGCTACCACCTTCCCGCCTTTCTTGACCTCCTCTCCAGATACCGCGACCGAATGAAGCTGACCGTAACCGTTGACGGTCCCGAGGATATTCACGATCAGCGCCGGATTCTGTCCAGCGGCAGCGGAACCTTCCAGCGAATCGAGCAGAATATATCGGCTGCCCTGGATTGTGGCCTTCCTGTTCTTGTCAGAATTAATATTGATCGAACCAACATCGAGAGTGTCTCTTTACTGGTTGAGCATTACATGGAAACTGGCATGCTCGGTCGCCCCGGCTTTAAACTCCACTTCGCTCCTGTCACCGACCATACCTGCCAAAGCACCGGCAATACGATCATGCAGGGAATTGAAATCCTCAGGCATCTGCGCACAAGCATCCCGAACTTAGATGAGCTGGAAAGGCAGGAACAAGTCCTGGTTGGATCGGATATGTACCGCTATATTTATGCAGTCTCCAAGCTTGATCCGGACCTTCAGCAGAAGACGATTCCCTTCCTGCCAAACATCGTATTCTGTGAGTCGGTCCAGGGCAGGAAGATTACATTCGGACCGGACAATCATGTCTATGCATGTGCCGATTTAATCGGCAGACCGGAATTTAAAATTGGCGATTACTACCCGGACTTTGAACTGAAGGAGTGGAAGTGGGAGAAGTGGAAGGCCTTTAACTCACTGACGATCCCGCAATGCCGCGGCTGTTCTTCGGCCCCCATCTGTGGCGGCGGATGTGCAGCGGAAGCACTGGTCGTGCACGGTCATCTTGATCAGCCTCACTGTACGCACGCGGGCGACAAGGTTATGTCTTACCTGGACTCCATTCGTGATGAACTGATTAAGATTTGAGCGGGGAGGGCTAAATTGTGATTGCAAGTACCTATAATTCGTTCTACAGACTATCTGACGGAAACTATGTTGTCGTCAACTCGCTGAGCGGAGCAGTTGATACGATAGAGCCCGATGTTAAGGCGGTGTTGGATGATCTGACAGCGGGCAGGCAGCCGGACTCGAATCCCGGACTGGATGAGCTGCTGGTTCACTTTATCAATCGCGGCTATGTATTCGCCAGCAGGGAGCAGGAGTGGGAGACGCTTACGACCCTGCGCGATCAGATGAGTGAGAAGCTGCAGGCCTCCTCTCTCGGCGTGGTGTTTAATGTCTGCACGACCTACATGTGCAACCTTCGCTGTCCTTACTGCTTCCAGGGGCATGACATTCATAAGGTCAACCATTCGCTGACCGGGGATGAGATCAATAGGATGTTCTATGCAATTGACCGGATTCTCGAGATGGAAAATGCCCGCGGCAGATTTCACAATGCCCAGCATACGATGCTGCTGTATGGCGGAGAGCCGCTGCTGCCTACTGCCAAGAAGACGGTGCATGAAGTGGTCCGCCGCGGTATTGAAGATTACGGCTTCCGCTCGTATTCCATCACGAACGGGACGTTCCTGCACGAGTATCTGGATTTCTTCGAGCCATACAAGGGGATGTGGGATTTCTTCCAGATTTCCATCGACGGCCCCAAGCATATACATGACAAGCGCCGCATTACGGCAGGCGGCCAGGGCACGTTCGACCGGATCGTGAACAACATTGATCTTGCGCTTGGCCGCGGCTTCAAGATCGCGCTCCGTACCAATGTGAACAAGGACAATGTCGCTTATCTGGAAGAATTGGCCGAGTTCATTGAGTCGCGGGGCTGGCATGAACATGAGCTGTTCGCTTGGCAGATCTCGCCGGTCTACGACCATTATGCCGAAAACCTGCCGAGCCACATGCCTGAGCATCATCTGCTGATCGCCCTGCAGGAGCAGTTCGGGGACATGCACCGGTTTATGGATAAATTTAATGTCACGCTCGGTACTGACCTGCGCATGCGCACCTCCCGAATCCGCCAGGCAATCTACTCCAGGGGCTGGTCCACTAATCCATGCGATACATGCAGCGCTGCGGCACCTGCGGCTGTACCGATCTTCAAGCAGTGCAGTGCCCGTGACCACAGATACTATACCTTTGGTTCTGAGGGCTTGATCTACGCCTGTCCGGAGACGGTAGGCCGGGAAGAACTGGCTGTCGGAGCCTTCTATCCCGACTATTACATCGATGCGGACAAGCACAGCATGTGGAACCAGGACTTTACGGCCTCCGGGCAGTGCAGCGCATGCAGTATATCCATGTTCTGCGGCGGCGGCTGCGCATACTCCAATCTGATGCGCAACGGCGCCATTAACAAGCCGTACTGCAATTTTTCCCACCAGTCCATCTCAACCTATATTAAGCTGAACGAGGACCGGTTTCTATCCGCCGCTGTTACTTAAGGCGGCTTCATTCCCCCGTTATGGGAGGCGTCCACAACGCCTTTCATATAAATAATCTGGAACGGGAAGGAGGTGTGCAATCATGACGTACAAAGTCCGGGCCATCAACGAAAATGAAAAGCTGTGGACGAATCTGGTATCCGAGGTAGAAGAGCTGGAAAACCGCGACGAGATGACAACAACTAACGCTGTTAGCCCTGAAATCACTTGGTGCATTGACTGCTGCTTCCAAATTTAAGGTCTTATCCTGCTGATTGGCCTAAACTCCGCATCCATTGCGGAGTTTAGGTTGTATTAGGGGAAAACCAGGAGGAGGGGCGGGTATGATACTCCCCAAGCTGATTCCTTATCAGGCCATACCGATGGATGTATCCGAGGAAGGGGATATGTTCCTTCTCGCCTTTGAGAATGAATTCCAGCTTAAAGTTACCTCCCGCATGGAGCAGCTGTTCCGCTATCTCGACGGCAGTCATACGGTTGAACGGATCTGTGAGCGGGTGGAGCTGGAAATGAATATGTCGATTGCAGCGGATGAATTACTGCAGCTCATTGATAAACAGCTGAAGCCCAAGGGGGTTCTGGAGGGATGCGCCGGAAAGCCTCGTCATGAATCGGCGATCATGTTCCGTACAGCGGTTATGAAGGGCGCATCCTTTGAGCGGGCCGCTAGGCCGCTGCAGGCACTGTTTCGTAAGAAGGCCGCAGCGGGCTGTCTCATCTGGATCGCAGCAGCGCTCGGCCTGACGCTTATTCAGCTTCAGAGCATTCGGATAGGCTCGCTGTATGAATCGGTATATCAGCTGGTACTGGCCTTTACGCTGTTTCTGCTGTCGCTGTTCATTCACGAGCTTGGCCATATTGCCGCGGCCTTCCGTTATGGGATTAAACCCCGTGACGTCGGCGTAGGGCTGTATATGCTGATGCCGGCTTTTTTTGTGGATTTGAGCGAGCTTTGGCAGATTCCCCGAACACCGAGGATAGTCGTTAACCTTGCAGGGGTATACTTCCAGCTTATATTTATGGGTGCGGCAGGACTCCTGGGATGGTTGACCGGAAGCTCCGCCTTCCTGTACGCGAATGTCATGATACTTTTTAATGTGCTGCATAATCTCAACCCGCTGCTCCGTTATGATGGATTCTGGGTGCTGACGGATTATCTGGGTATTGTGAATTTACATCCAAGAATTAAAAAATTAACCAAATACTTCTTTCTGTCGTTTATATTAAAGAGAGAATCGTACAGACTTCAATACAAGAATGTGTTAGCCGCACTCAGCCAGCGGGTACGCCGCATTTTTGCTGTTTATGCAGTGATGTACGCCATCACGGTTACAGCTGTATTGACTATCATCGCTATTGGGCTGTTCCGGTCTGCGGCTTCCTGGAGCCAGGGGCAGCCCGGTCATTATTCAAGCATACTGCTCATCTTCGGCGTCATGCTGCTGCGTATGCTCATTCTTGCGTGCAGCAGGATCAAATTTAACAAGCGAACAGGAGGAAATGAAGAATCATGACTGCAGCTGCGTCCATCATTCAAGTCCGTCAGCTCTTCAAGAGCTATGAGACGGAAGCGGGCAAGATCCATATTCTGAAAGGCATTACGATGCAAATACAGCCTGGCGAGGTCGTCAGCATAATGGGTCCTAGCGGCAGTGGCAAGTCGACATTGCTCGGTATTCTGGGAACGCTGGACCAGCCGACAGACGGCCGGATCTTGTTTGAGAAAAAGGACGTGACCAGTCTGTCCGAGACCGAGCTGGCCGGTTACCGCGCCCATAAAATCGGGTTTGTCTTTCAATCGTATAACCTGATTTCTACCATGAGCGCACTTGAGAACGTGATGCTTCCGATGATATCTGTCAAAGGCAGGAGCAGGAGGCAGATGCAGCAGCGGGCGAAGGAGCTGCTCAGCCTGGTCGGAATGCGTGACCGAATAAATCATCTGTCCAGTCAGCTGTCCGGCGGTCAGCAGCAGCGTGTTGCTATTGCCCGGGCAATTGCCAATGATCCGATGGTCGTTATTGCTGACGAGCCTACCGGCAATCTGGATCAGAAGACCGGAGCGATGATTCTGGACCTGATCTTCAGCCTTCGCAACAAGCTGAACATGAGCTTCATCCTGGCTACACATGATCCGAATGTAGCAGGTTTGTCGGACCGCGTTATTCATTTGTCTGACGGGAAAATTGTGGAAGAGCATGTGAATCAGCCAAAGGGAGAGTGAAGCGGTCATCATGCTGATATCTGCGTTTCGAAGCTTAATGCGGACACCTCTCCGCTCACTGTTTACGTTGTTAACGATAGCAGTAGGCACAGCGAGCTTGTTCTGCATGTCTGCCATGACCCAGCTGGTTCCCGAATCCGTCAATCAGTCCAGCAGGCAGCTGCTTGGCGCTGATCTGTCGGTGCAGGCTTATCTGGAGCCCACGACGATGGGCGACATTCGTCGCATTGTTCCCGAAACTGAGCGTCAAGCGGTCACGGGCGCGTGGGTTACACTCGCTACGGTTCGTTCCGAGCTTAAGACCTCCAATATCATCCTGAAAGGTGTAGATCCGGACACCTACCCTTATTACGGGAGAGAGAAATTCCCGGATATTCAGAATCTGCAGTCTGATGAAATATTGTTATCCGCTCAGGCTGCCGGCCGTCTGCAGATCAAAGCAGGCGATACGGTATCGCTGATTAATCAGCAGGACGGCTCCCTAAATGCCTTCAGGGTGAAGGGGCTGGTAGACGGTGTGCAGGAATCCTATACGGACAGCGCATTTTGGGGCACGGCATATCTGTCTTACTCGAAGAGCATTGAACTGACGCGAGTTCCGTCGGGTACGGTCAACGAAGTATACCTGCAGTTGAATGATACGGCTGATACCGGGGCAATCAAAGAAAACATACGCAAACAGATCGTCGGCAGCCAGGCGGCAGACCTTGAGGATAAGAAGGCCGAGGTGCTGGCGGGAACCAAAGGGACTTTGCTCGTCATGCAGCTGTTTTCCCTGCTGGCTGTGGCGATTGCTGCGGTTACGATATTCAATACAATGACGATCGTGATGGCTGGCCGTCTCCGGGACATTGCCATTATGAAATCTGTCGGCATGAACAAGCCGAGTATTGCCCGGTACTTCCTGTTTGAGGCGGCCTTCCTGGGCTTCATCGGGACATTAACAGGGATTGTGATCGGAAATCTGATCGGCTACGGGATGTCCGCCTACATCGCCAAGATGCTTGTGCTGCCAATGGAGTGGAAGCTGTACATTCCGTCCGTTGTGTTCTCCTTCGTTGTCGGCATTACAGTCGCGCTTATCGCTGCCTGGTCTCCGGTTCATTCAGCCATTCAGGTGTCGCCGCTGGAGCTGCTGCGTGATTCGGGTCTGGTGCACAAGCAGAAGAGGCTGCCTTGGAAGACCTCTGTAAAGCTGTTCTTGGTTATCTGCGCGGAGATGGGCTTCTATCTGCATGAAACGCTGCTAGCGGCCAATCAGGACGGGGTGGTCTTCAAGTGGATCGCTTCATTCGTGCTCTCGATGCTGATTCTGATCTTCCTGCTTGTATTCTTGAAGCTCTTCGTATTCGGCTACGGCCTCTTGTACCGGATGTTGGGCAGGCTGAAGACGGTACTGCCTATGAGATGGTTCCTGCTGCTGCACAATTTGGGCTCAGATTATAAACGCAATGCGCTCTTGACGATCACCTTATCGGTAGGCGTGCTCTTCGTCGTCGCCAGCCAGCTGTTTACTGACAACTTGGTAAACGCGGTACAGGCGCAGATGGAGAAGCAGGTCAACGGCAATGTTATCATATCGGCGGCTGCAGACGAAGAGGAGGAGATGAACCGTGTCCTCGAAGGCTCCTCCGGTGTGAAGCATTACGCGAGAGGCTATGAACTGAAGGGCTCGTTCGTCCGCCTGGGCGGGACGGATGCTGCGCAGAAGTTCCTGGATGCGACGGCGGACCGGAAAATCAGCTACCTGAACACAACGAACGTTACGATTCAGGGGATTGACCCTGTCTCCAGCGCCCTTGCTTATACGGTTCAAGAGGGCAGGGGTCTGACTGAGGAGGACAACGGCAAGCTGTCAGCGATCCTGCGGGAGGATTATGGGAGAGATCTGG
This sequence comes from Paenibacillus sambharensis, assembly GCF_003233845.1. Lineage (GTDB taxonomy): Bacteria > Bacillota > Bacilli > Paenibacillales > Paenibacillaceae > Paenibacillus_I > Paenibacillus_I sambharensis. The sequence goes on along the minus strand of NZ_QKRB01000050.1, from coordinate 34,586 downwards.
GACTCCGGCTCGGCGACCGCGTAGAGGTCCGGATTAACAGCGATGTCGTACCGCTTAAGATTGTCGGCTTCTATGAATCGGGCGTTATCAAGAGTGAAGGGATCCGGGTTACGGAAAACACATTGAAGGCCTACGGATCGCCTACAAGGCTGAATTATTACGTGGAGTTATCGGCGAGGGGCTTCCAGGAGCATCTGACCAATCTTAACCGCAGTCTGCCGGCTTCAGCAGTCGCATATTCGCTTAACAGCTCCATCATCGACAGTCTTCAAAAGACGCTGAGCACCCAGAGCACCTTCTTCTCGGCTATGGCACTATTCGCTTTCCTGACGGCGATTCTGATGATCGGCAATCAGGTTGTGCTGTCGCTCGTGCAGAAGAACAGGGATGTAGCGATCTTCAAGACAATCGGCCTGTCTACAGGCCGCCTGCTCAGATCCATTTTGTCGGAGAACCTGGTACTGGCGTTTCTGTCGGGAATCATCGGGTCGTTCGCCGGACTCGTCTTTGCACTGCTCGCCTTAAGCCTGTTCGTCAAGGGCAATGTCGACCTTAACTTAACCTGGTGCATCATCGGGATTCTCCTGTCCATGCTTACGACAGCTGCAGTCACACTGGCAGCGTCTCTTCAATCGCTTGGAGCTAAGCCTTTACATATGCTGCGGGGGAACTAATCCCCCTATAGGAAGGGGTTGAGAATGTTGGAAGTGCCGCATGCTTATACAAATGCTGAGGAACAGATGGAGCAGTTGATGCGGGAAATTGCGAAGACGGCTGAATCGCTTGACGGCAGTGTGGAACAACAGCAGGGAAGGGCGGCTGATGCCCCTAAAGGCAGGCTGATCATTATGGGTTCGGGTATTGCCTCAGCAGGCTTTACCTTGGACACCGAGATGTACTTGAAGGCGGCGGATTACGTTTTCTTTGTGGTGACAGATGCTGTAACCAAGATCTGGATAAGGGAGCGCCGGCCGGATGCTTATGATCTCTCCGCATTGTACAGCGATAATAAGCCGCGCTACAGCACCTATATGCAGATGACAGAAGCCATGCTCTATTACGTGCGGCAGGGGAAAACCGTAGCAGGCATATATTACGGGCATCCTGGTGTGTTTGCCTTATCTACCCACAGAGCAGTGGCGATTGCCCGCCGCGAAGGGCATCAGGCTGTCATGAAGCCGGGGATATCGGCGCTGGATTGCTTGTGTGCGGATCTTGGGGTCGACCCAAGCTATCCGGGCATGCAGACGATGGAGGCGACTGATATGCTGCTCCGGGGAAAAGCGCCGGACACCACACAGCACGTGGTCCTGTGGCAGGCCGGGCTGGTCGGCGTTACCGGGTTTCGCCGGCGCGGGTACCTGAACAAGAACTTCAATGTGCTCGTTGAGTTTCTGCAGGGTGTGTACGGGCCGGATTATGAAGTTACCCATTATATAGCGGCTCACTATCCGACCCTGCCGCCGGTTGTCGACCAGTGGAGGCTGAGCGACCTGCTGATGCCCGATGTTCAAGCGAGCATTCAGGGCTTGTCCACCTTTTACATACCGCCCAAGGATTCTACCGAGAGCCATGTGGAGATGGCGGTTCGCATCGGGATGGCTAAGCCGGGAAGCAGGCCATGGACATACCCGGCCCGCAAAGTGATCGATCTGTATGGCGATAGAGAAATTCAGGCGATCCGGGAGCTCGCGGACTACTGCATCCCTGCTGACTATCAGCATCCGGAGCGGACGCATGCGGCTGAATTTATGCTGGAGCTGACGCGTGATCTGGAGCTGCAGGATTTGTATGAATGTGATCCGGCGTCTGCGCTGTCTAACGACCGCTTCCCGGACCTTGATGCCTGGGAACGGCGTCTTCTGATGAGCCGGCAGCCGGGCAATCTGAATTGCGCTGTCAAGGGATCGGATACGCCAAGATCTCCGGGCGAGCAGTTGATCATCGATATGCTGGCAGCACCGGAGTTTACCGCTGCGTACAGTCTGGCATTGAAGCTGGCAGAAGCCGCTGATGACCGCCAAGACTTCATGCATGCTTGGCACAAGAGCCGTGGATATGCCGCCACTATGAACGATGTCAGAGCGGCTTTGCCGAATGTAGAGGCAACTATGCTCCTGCCGTGGACCGGCGCCTATTATTGCCCGGGCAACGATCTGGTGTTGACCGTTATGAGTGATTCGCAGGACCATACAGCATGTGCCGTCTATCTGAACAACACACGCATTCGGAGGTTTTCGTTCGCTAATTCCACGCTGATCTGGAATGAAGACGACGGGAATCCGAGTCATGGCGCGCTCGTGTTCCGGATGGCAGAAGCTGCAGCGGACCATGCGGCCCGGATCATAGAAGGGAAGATATGGCGGGGCGACAATCCGCCGGTCGAAAGCAATGTCATTGCCTCTGAAATAATTTTGCCGGAACAGCAAGTGACTGGAGAACATGAGTATGTGCAAAGTGGGTTAGGCCAATTTGCTGTCCAGCTGTATCAAGAAGGGCAGTGGAGTGGATTCTATCAGCTCTATGATGGCGGAAGTGCGCTGTACATCGGAAGCGAAGAGATATCGCCGGTCAACCGCTGCGCTGATCAAATAAGCTGGCAGCGTGCCGGCGGAGCATTCGGCAGCGGATGCCTGCGCCTCTTTGTGGATCCGCTGACAGGTCAGCCTTCGATATCCGGTTACATATGGACGGAAGGGGCCCAAAAGCCGGCTGCAGCGAATCTTCGAGGCCGCTGGGTTGCCCGGCCATTGGATATTTGGAACGGTCGTTATGAAACTGCGGCGGGACAGGAGAAAGGGCCTGACTTGATCATATCGGCTGCTTCAGGTTCTGAAGCGGGAGCAGTATGGCTGGGGGAAACCCGGCTTGAAGAAGTCACGTACCGCAGCGGGATTCTTAAGGCGTCAGTCAAGGGTGGGGTAGGCCTTGAAGCAGCCTTTCAGCTTACAGAGCAGGAGCAGCGCTGCTTTGTTGGCAGATTGGTTCAGAACGGGACAGCGGAAGGCTGGTCTTCTACGGATGCACCGTCAACACCGGATGCCTGGTGCGGCAATTATGGCACGGTCTGCAGACGGAAGGATGGCACATTTGTCCCGTCAACGGTCACCTTCACGCTTGTGAATAACGGTGATGGACTGCAGGTTGTTTTGGCGGATGGGAGCAATACGAGAACGATCACGAATGTTGTCTTCAATTCCAGATTTAACGGGATAGCCTGGAATGATTCTCCGGCAGGCACACAATGGACTGACTACAGCAATGCGATGATCAAATTCCATGCGGATTATGATACAGGCGAGCGGATGTTCGGCGGTATGTTCTGGTCCGAAGGGGAAGAGCCGCCTGTACAAGCCAACTGGCGGGGCCAGACTTCCTGGGCGCTTGCCTCTATTTCTGGAGAAACATCAGCGGATGAATTTGATTCTATGCAGGGTCAGGTTTGGAGGAGGCTTGCTCTCGTTTCGCTATCTGGCGGGAGTCAGCTGCCCGGCAGCTTCTGGGAGCGATGGACAGCCGTGCGGAGTACGGTCGATTTCTGTTTCAAGGCATTGAGAGAGAAGCCTTTGTCGGGAGTGAAGGGATAGCTTCTTCCCGCTGGCACAAGGGTGTCTCAGTCTTTAGAATCATCCCTTCCTTTTGTCAAATAAGTGAATCCTGAGATGGGTTATCAGTATGTTACCTTCAAAAAACACCATTTTGGGTGTGATAAAATTAACATCGCACTTTCCCTGTAACGCTTAATATTGAGACATCAACAAGAGTTATGGGGGAGAAGAAGATGGCAACAATAAAAACATGGCAGCCTGAAGACGCTAAGTTTTGGGAAGATTCCGGCAGAAAGACAGCGAGGAAAAACTTGCTGATCTCCGTATTTGCACTTATACTCGCGTTCATTGTCTGGCAGATCTGGTCAGTAACGGCAGTGCGTCTTAATGATGTAGGCTTTAACCTGAGCAGCAGCGAGCTGTTCACTCTGGCAGCGCTTCCCGGATTATCGGGTGCAACACTGCGGCTTGTATACACCTTCATGCCCGGGATCATGGGCGGGAAGAATTGGACAATCATTAGCACGCTGCTTCTGCTGTTCCCGACAATCGGTATTGGCGTAGCGGTCCAAAATCCCGAAACACCGTATTACGTATTGGTCATTCTGGCGGCTATGTGTGGGCTTGGCGGCGGATGCTTGTCATCGTCAACTGCAACGCTCGGACCCTTCTATCCGAAGAAGGAGAAGGGCACGGCTAACGGCATCAATGTCGGAGTCGGCAACCTTGGCGTGAGTGTCGTCCAGTTCGCAACACCGCTTGTTATTGGACTCAGCTTTATCGGCTCGATGACCGGAGGCGCACAGGTGCTGCCGGATGGATCGGAAGTATTTATTCAGAACGCAGCTTTCGTATGGGTAATTCCTATCATTGCGGCTGTCCTGCTTGCAGCATTCGGTATGGACAATCTGCCGAACACGAAGCAGAGCGTCAGCTCACAGCTGGCTGTTCTTGGCAAGAAGCATACCTGGATTATGACCTGGCTCTATGTCATGTGCTTCGGTTCGTTCATCGGCTACTCGGCGGCGTTCCCGCTGCTGATCAAAGCAGAGTTTCCTGACATCAATGCGGCTCAGCTCGCTTTCCTTGGACCGTTCATCGGCGCATCGTTCCGCCCGATCGGCGGCTGGATTTCCGATAAGGTGAACAGTGGAGCGAAGGTAACGTTCTGGGTAACCCTGTCCATGGTGCTGGCAACAAGCGGAGTTATCTACTTCCTGCACTTGAACCATTTTGCCGGCTTCCTGACCATGTTCCTGATCCTGTTCGCTGGAACGGGCCTTGCCAACGGTTCGACTTTCCGGATGGTTCCCTTTATATTCGATGCTAAGCAGTCCGGTTCCGTACTTGGAATCATTGCGGCGCTTGGCGCATATGGTGCCTTCTTCATTCCCAAAATCTTCGGCTGGTCGATTGATTCGACAGGCAGCGCTGATTTTGCCCTGTACCTGTTCGTAGGATACTATGCTATCAGTTTGTTCGTTTGCTGGTTCTGGTATTCGAGAAAAGGCGCCGAAATCAAATGCTGATGCTGAGTTTGTAATTGGCAGCCATCTTTTTCTCATAAGGACCGCTCTTAAGGCTTAACAGCCTGAGCGGTTCTTTTGTCTATCTTGCGAGAGACTGTTGCCGCCCAGCGGCATATAACTCTATAATAAATCTAAGATTTTGGGTACAGATACGGGCGTATGTGCAAGAGATGATTGTGGCAGCCGTCAGCTATCTTCATCTCGCCGCTAAACCACGCTGTTACAGCTATAGAATGGGGGGCACGAATGGATATTATCGCTGTAAGGATTGGCGGATGCCGCGGCGGTTCTGCGGCGGAGCAGGAGGCGCTTTATCGGGAGGAACTGCTGCTGCGTGAACGTGCGCTGCCGAACTTCAGTCCGGCCAGACGAAGCAAGGTGGAGGCCTACCGGCAGACGGATGACCGCGTGCGGTCGATGGTGGGCGAGCTGCTGGTCCGCGTGTATGCGGCTGAGAGGTGGGCGCTGCTGGATCTGGAGCAGCTGCGGAGCTCGAACAGCTACGGGAAACCGGGCCTGTCCGGCCGGCCGGACTGCCAGTATAATGTGTCGCACTCCGGCCAGTGGGTGGCTGCGGTGTTCGATTTTGCTCCAGTTGGAATTGATGTGGAGCAGATACATACCGTAGATTTGGCTATTGCGGACCGCTTCTTCTCAAGATCGGAGGCGGAGTTCCTTAGAGCACAGCCGCACAGTCAACAGCTGGATTGCTTCTTCGAGCTGTGGACCCTGAAGGAAAGCTATATCAAGGCGGTAGGGGCGGGCATGTCGATTCCGCTGGATTCGTTCAGCTTCACCCTGCACAGGAATGGAGAGATTGAGCTGCATGCAGAAACGGGCCCGGCTGCCCGGGAGAATTGGCGTTTCGGCCAGTATAATGTGGATCCGGGCTACAAGCTGGCAGTTTGCTCCCTGGGGCAGGATTTGCCTGAGCGTGTTCAGGTTTGGACTATGGAGGAGCTGCTCGGAAGGTTCGAACAGATTGGCTGCTGAAGACAGTCGTAGTAAATTAGGCTTGAAGGCATTATCCTGATACCAAAGTCAGCATTCTTAGATAAGTCTAAGGGAGCTGGCTTTTTCTTGTTTTCACAAGTTCGAGCAGGGGGATGATGAATTTTGTCATAAGTTCTAAAGAAAGGATAAATATGGTTAATGAGCACTTGCGGCAGTGACCCGCCGTCATTAAGATTGGATTACACAACAAGACTGACAGGTACTAATCACGGGGAGAGGGTCAATAATGGGAGACAATCAAGGGCCGGTTATTAAAATGCAGGCAGGGGGCTCGGCACCAGTCATCAGCTACAGCGTTCCCGAAACGATTGCCTACACGGGACGGAATTTCATCGAGCTGCAGCTCGGTGAGAACATTTACAGAGGCGGCAGGGGAAGCGCGGCAAAGCTGGGGAGCAGGACGTTAACAAGCAGTAGCGGTACAGCGGAAAAGGTCATAGCGGCGGAGGAGCAGCCGCTCGTCTACCGCTCCATGTCAGGCGAGCTTGTAAGCACTACGGTACCGGGCATAAGCCCAGCAGCCGCATTCGCCAGGGCGCCGCTTCCGATTCATGAGGAGGGCGGCCCGGTTGTTATGATGCGGCCCCGGGATGATATCGATCGTGACCCGATTCCTGAGGAGCCGGATCATGATATCAGTGTTTCAATTACGTCACCAGCTCCAGGCGGAACAGTTAACGGCCCCCATACCGGCGCAACCTTCACGGTAACCGGTAAGGCATCCGCAGTTGGAGGGACAGTGGCATCCGTACAGGTACGGATCGGCAGCCAATCCTGGCAGACTGCGGGTCTTGGAACAGGCGGCAGCTGGACCTTGACGAATGCATTTGCCGACTCCCCGGGACCAGTTGTGATTCGGGCTGTAGCGACCCATGTCGACGGCTATACAACGGCAGCGCGGGAAATCACCGTGCATATTGCACTCAGTGCAGAGCCGGATACCGTCCCGCCAACAGTTAGTATAACATCCCCTGCTGGGGGGTATGTGCCTGGCGGCAGCGAGGAGACCCCAATACTCGTTCGGGGCACCGCTTCTGACAACCGAGCTATTACGACGGTCGAAGTGGCGGTTAATGATGGCGCTTTCCAGCCGGCGGAGAGCGGCGACAACTGGCTAAACTGGTCGAGAACCGTCAAGCTAAGCGGCGGTACTAATACGATCCACGCACGATGTGTGGATGCAGCGGGACTTGAGGGCAGAACGAGTATGGTGGTGACCGTCGATGTGGAGCCGCCTTCCATTACGATCACATCACCTAAGGAGCAGGCTGAGCTTACCGGTGTTGAACCGAATGGTGTATTAGTAGAGGTAACCGGTACGTCCTCCGATGCTAACGGGGTTCAGGCAGTAGAACTGACTGTCGGACACAATCCGGTATGGGTACCCGTGCAGCCCAAGGCTCTGGATGACTGGAGCTCGTGGTCCGGGAAGCTGACGCTGACGGACCCCGGCCTGAACTTCATCACAGCCAGATGCAGAGACAAGGCCAACAACACGACCGAAGTTACCATACCAGTCAGAGTATCCATTCTGCCAGACGTCGTTTCGCATTCGCGGCGGCTGTTTCTGGTGGAGAAGTATATGCTGTCTACCTATCTCGGCAGCTATGGGGCCGGACGGGTTCTCAAGACGTTCTCTCTTCTGCCGGGCGAGAAGACGAAGATCAGCATCAAGTCCTATCAGTCCAACGAGACGAAGGCGCAGAAGGCATCGAGCATTCTGGACTCGTTCAATGCGGAGAGCGCGCAGGATTTTGAGAAGTCACTGATGGATGAACAATCCGACCAGAAGCAGTATAAGGAAAGTTTCAAGTACACGGTTGACGGCGAAGCGAAGGCCAGCTGGGGCTGGGGCAGCGCGCGCATCTCGGCATCCGTCAGCTCGGATACCAACGGAGCACGCGAGGAATTTGCCAAGAACGTCTCCAACAGCATCCAGAAGCACGCGGCCAAGGCCTCATCGCAGCGGGAGGTACAGGTTAATACGAGTACCGAGGAGCGTTCTCTGACCTCCGAGGAATCCACGATCAGCCGGGAAGTGGAAAATATTAATGTAAGCCGGACGCTGAATTACGTCTTCCGTCAGATGAACCAAGAGTATATTTCCGTGCTGCATCTGGTGGATGTGCGTGTCGGCTATTATGAAGCGGCAACAGTGGATGGCAAGGATGCCGACTACTACCGGGAGGTGCCGCTGCCGCAGCTTAACAACCTGCTGAACGATGTGATTGCACCCGAGGCGCGCGTAGAGGTGCGCAACTCTATTCTGCATCAGCTGACGAACATATTCGATTACAAGGACCGCCATCACCGCTTCGTCGAGGAGACGCCTTTCCTGGATGAAGAGGGCAAGATTATTGAGCTGTCCAGCTATTTGCGGGTCAAGAAGGATTATGTCTCGGAGTATTATGACGATGCGACAGGCACGACGTTTAACGTGCCGGGTATTATTCTGGCCGCTAATAAGTACGTCATGCGAACGGAAGGCATAGTTGTGGAAGCCTTGCTTGGTCAGGGTGAGGCGCTGGACAGCTACTCGAAGAGTCTGCAGGATGAGACGATTCGCGGGCTTGAGCTTAAGAATCAGGAGCTCTATAACGAGAACCGCATGCGTTCCTACGCCCTTACAATTCTGCAGAAGCGCGATGAGCTTGCTGCCCGTCTGTATCAGATGCTTAATCAGCCTGAGCCGGCTGAGAAGGAAGATGGAGATAAACCTTCCGAGCCGTCGGACCCGTCCGGTGCATCCGGGTCTGCCGCTGGAACCGCGAGCTGATGAGAGGAGGATGGCAGGATGTCCGATCCGCTTAAGAACAGCGACCGCGTGCTGAATAAGTCCGCGCTCACCATGCCGCCAGAAGCCGGTTACCTGGCCTCCTTATTAATGGATCTCCGGTCGCTGCGCAATATTCTGAATGAGACCAAGGGGCTGCTCGACGGGCAGCCGGGAATGATTTTCTTCAAGCTGCACTCCGTCCATGCCCAGTACCTTTACAAGGTGGTCGCTGCCGTCGTCAAGACGGAATCGATTGATGAAGCGGTACGGGAAGCGGAGGCCAATGTGGAGGAATATGTATCGGCTTCGGACCGCCTGTTTCAGTCGCTGAACCAGGTGCTTAATCTGAAGCTTCCGCACAGCGGCAATTTTGCCTTCGGCGTGATGGCCCCGCTGCTGGCTCAGGACCGCGAGTTCGTGACGGCCTTTAATGCCTATATGGATGGCTACCAGGCGATGTACACGCAGGCTCTTGAATCGGCGGAAGCCTGCTACGATGCAGGGAAGAAGATGGAGCAGGAAACGGCGGCGTTCCTGGTTGAGGTGCGCAGGACGGTTAGCGAGCTTGAAGCAGCCAACAAGGTTGACCAGCTCCTGGTGTCTGTCTACAAGAAGAAGATCGATATGATGGATCTAACGGTTCGGACCCGTGTGCAGGAAGCGAGGGGCCGGGCGGAAGGCTATGTGAAATCGCTGCATGAAGCTTGGCTGGCGGTGAGCAAAGCGGGGAGATTGACGTATACGGGAAGGTAAGCTGACGGGCCGTTACATCACCACAATGGGGTAAAATGAGAGAAGGAGTTCCCGCCGCGGGAACTCCTTTATATTTTTGTCAGCCGGTATGATGCTTGGCATGAATTCGCTTGAGGTCGTCGATCGGGTCATGAATCGGGAAATATTCGATGCCGACATAACCGTTGTAATCCATCTGCTTGATGGCATCGAAGATATTGTCATAATTGAGCTCTCCGAGGTACAGCTCATGCCGTCCCGGATGGCCTGCGGCCTGGATATGGGCGATGTGATGGATGTTGTTCTGCATACGCGAAATGACATGCCCCTCCATCACCTGCACATGGTAGATGTCATAGCAGACCTTCACCAGCGGATGATTGATCTCCTTGACAATATCAAGGGCTTCCTCCGAGGTGGTGAGATAATAGCCGGAAAGCTCCAGATCGACCTTCGTATTCAGCGGCTCAATCGCTGTTGTGATGCCTGCCTCTTCAAGGGCCGGGATGCAGGCATACAGGCCTTCAACCAGGCTCTTGCGCATCTCTTCGCGGGACAGATGCCCGGCCTCGAAGCCTACGGTATGTACCATGGTTGAGCAGCCAAGCTGGTTGGCAGCCTCTGCGGACCGCTTGACCGCATCGACGGTCGCTTCCCGGCGGGCCGGGTCTACCAGGCTTTCAAGCTTCACGACAATGGAGGCGACGTTCATATCATAGTCAGCCATCAACTGTCTGATCCGGTTCAGATCCTTGTCCTCCCAGGACCAGAACTCAATGGTCTTCAGCCCGTTCGCAGCGAGGGTCTCCATTGCCTCGTAGATGCTCATTCCCTGGAACAGGGTTTCCGTATTGTACGACAGCTTCATCACCATACCTCCAGTATCAGTAGTCTCTAGCTTACTAATACACGCGGAAGGCAGAAATTAAGCAGCAGGCGCTAATTTTGATCGATTTCGTCTATTTCCAGTAGGACGGGACAGTGGTCGCTCCCCATAACATGAGGGTCAATCCGGGCATCGCGGATAATCGGCTTTAAGCGGTCCGACACGAGAAAATAGTCGATCCGCCAGCCGATGTTCCTCTCCCGGATCTTCGGCATATACGACCACCAGGTGTAAGCACCCTCACGATCCGGGTACAGATGGCGGAATGTGTCGGTAAACCCGGCGTTCAGCAGCTCCGTCATTTTCCCCCGTTCCTCGGGCGTAAAGCCGGAATTGTTAACATTGGACTTCGGATTCTTAAGGTCAATCTCCTGATGGGCCACGTTCAAATCGCCGCATAGGATGACAGGTTTAACCTTATCGAGTCCGAGCAGATAAGCGCGGAAGCGGTCCTCCCACTCCAGACGGTAGTCAAGCCTTGCCAAGTCCCGCTTGGAGTTAGGTGTATAGACCGTAACCAGGTAGAAGGTTTCAAATTCAAGCGTAATGATTCTGCCCTCCGGCTCACGGTCCTCCTCCATGCCATAACGGACAGACAACGGCTTGATCCGGGTAAACACAGCGGTTCCCGAATATCCCTTCCGCTCAGCATAATTCCAGAACTGGTGGTATTCGCTGTCGAAGGTCATGCAAATCTGGCCTTCCTGCAGCTTGGATTCCTGAATGCAGAAGATGTCGGCATCCATTTCCTTGAAATAATCATAAAAGCCCTTGTTCACACAAGCGCGCAAACCGTTAACATTCCAGGATATAAGCTTCATATCGTATGTGATCTCCTTATGATGGCAGTTCCAGCAGTGTGTAGTGCTGTAGACTCTATCAAGTTTATCACAGGTAAGATACCGATAGGTGTACCAATTAGCAGCAGACTGCAAACTGCATAGCTCCGAGCAGATACATAGACGGCAACAATTATTGCTCTTACAGGCGCCGGGAAGCGTTCACTTATCCGAATGCCGGAAGCGTCATAGCTATCATAAAGCGAAGAAAGTCGCCTACATGCGCTGGGCGGCTTTTTTCTGTTTCATGAATTTGGCACCGATAATAACTCCGCTTGCCGGATATCTTAATATCTTAAGAAGGGAAAAGGAGATGGAACCTGTGAAACGGATTTTAATTTTGGCAATGGCTGTTTTTATGCTGCTGCCGAGCGTTTCAAATGCGGAGACCGACACTTACATAGTTCAACCGGGTGACTCTCTTTGGAAAATCGCTGTAAAATATCAGATCGGTGTAAGCGAAATTATCAGCGCCAATCCTCAATTTAAAAATCCGAACCTGATCTATCCGGGCGACAAAGTCAACGTACCGAATATTGACCAAACCAAAAATATCGAACAACAAGTTGTGACGATCGTGAACCAAGAGCGGTCCAAAGCCGGACTCCGGCCTTTGCAGATGGATTGGGAACTTCAAAGAACCGCCAGAGTGAAGTCTTGCGATATGGCGCAAAAAGGATTTTTCAGTCACCAATCACCTACTTACGGATCACCATTTGATATGATAAGAGCCTTCGGTATTTCCTACCGAACCGCCGGTGAGAATATTGCCAAAGGGCAGCGGTCCCCACGAGAGGTAATGAATTCTTGGATGAATAGCAGCGGTCACCGGGCGAATATTTTAAAAGCCGAGTTCACTCATATTGGTGTCGGTTACTGCGAACAAGGCAACCACTGGACACAAATGTTTATAGGGAAGTGACCGAATTATATTGTTCGATCCGGCGCTTACTTTTTGCCGCCGGTGCCTTACCCTGCAACCACCTGCGCTGATCATAGGCGCAGGCTTTTTTATTATCTATAATATCTATAGGCAGGCCGTGTAGCTTTTTAAGTGCCTGTCATCGTAAAATGGGAGAGGTGCGTCCAACTATCTTACGGAATGCTTACATATTCGATGAAAGGCATGATAAAGGTGAAAAAAATTACGGCAAACTGGGGACTGATTCTGTCGCTCGCGCTGCCTTCCGTCATATCGTTTGCCATGATAACGCTCTCGGGTACACTTAATCTGATTATTATTGGCAAGCTGGGTGCCGAGGCAATTGCAATCGTCGGTGTCGCCAACATTGTTATCTATAATGCCTGGGCAATCTTCTCGGGCATCGGGCACAGTGTTAACTATCTCGTTGCCCAGAACTTCGGTGCGGGGGATATGAAGCGGGGCATCGAGAGGACCTATGTCGCGTTGTATGTGACCTCCATTGTGGCGGTGCTCATATTCCTGGCTGGTGCTTTCCTGTCTGGGGAAATACTGCGTCTGATCGGCGGGGAGAACTCTCAAGGCTTGCTGGCTGGCGAGGAATATCTGCAGATTCGCTTTTATGCAATGGCATGCGGTATTCTGAACTTCGTGTTCCACGGCTTCTTCCGCGGGATTGGAGATACCCGGACGCCTATGGTGCTTTCCCTCATATCCAATATTCTGATGGTATTCTTCACCTACGCCTGGACTTACGGCCACTTCGGCTTTCAGGCTTACGGGCTGACCGGGGCGGGCTGGGCTTTCTTCCTGGGTGAAGCGGTTGGGCTGCTGGGATGCTTGTATGTTTATTTTATCCGTCTGCACCCAGTGTACGGTACACGTTCCAAAATCGCCTGGAACCGCAGCGAGGCCAGGCTGATTTTGCAGGAAAGCGGCAAGCTGGGGGTTCAGGAGTTTTCCCTCAGCTTCTCGATGCTGCTGTTTACGATGTTCGTTGCTGTGCTGGGTGAGGTGGCTCTTGCGGCTAACGAAGTCGCGCTCAGTGTAATGGGGCTCGGCTTTATGCCGGCATTTGCCTTCGGTTCGACAGCGACCATTCTCGTTGGCCAGCGGATCGGACAGCGCAAGCCGTTTGAAGGGCGAAGGCTTGCAACGGACACGGCTGTGGTTGGCACACTGCTGCTGATTATTATCGGAGTGGTCGAGTTTTTCTTCGCCGAGCCGATAGCCCGAATCTATACGCCTGATCCAGAAGTGTACCAGCTGGCCGGCCAGCTGATCATGATTTCGGCATTCCTGCAGCTGTTCGACGGCCTGCTGAACATCTATGCCGGGGGCCTGCGAGGAACCGGTGATACACGCTTCCTGCTAATCATCTCGTTCGTGCTTGGCCTGTTTGTGTTTGTGCCGACAGCGTATCTTGCGATCTTTATCTTCAAATGGGGAAGCATCGGTGCTTGGGTTGCGCTGTATTCCTACCTCGTTCTGTTCGGGCTGGCGGTAACAATCCGCTTCTACCGGACGAATTGGAGTACGGTCACGATCCGGGAATCGTAGGCGGCCTTAACCGGCTTGCTTGAATGTGAGAGAGGTGAAGCTGCATGCTGGAATCACTATTTTATTTTGTCTTCATTTATGGAATCCCGGCTCTGCTGCTGTGGAGTGTTATACTGGCAGCCTACCAGTCGCGCGGCAGGGGAAAGCTGCGCGGCATCGCGGAGTTTGTGGTAGCTGTCTGGTTCTACGCTCGGCTGTCGTTCGGCACGTGGGTAGGCCTTGTAAGCCTTCTGTTCGGAACAGCGGCCTTAGTTGAAGGAGCATTCTGGGGAGCCTTGTTCCTTCTGCTGTTTGGCGGAGTCATGGTGGTCTGGTTCTTCCCGAGAAGAGGGGTTGAGGAATAGGGACAGCCGGCTTACTGACTAGTGTACTGGCGCTTAATAACAATCTCCTGACAAAAGCTGAAGCTGATGCAGGGCAGGCCCGCAGGCCTATTTAAGACCGGCGGGCCTCGTTCCAAACCCACATTCGAGTAAATTAATATCCCTTTAAGGTTCGCTTAAGCTTGCTTTCAGCATGGGCAGGTACACTGATGGCTATTCAGTCCGCTTACTTGCACTACAACTTGTAGTTATGGAATCCCGGAATCCTGATTTGCAACCGACACAACAGAAAGAGAGGACGCACGCAGGATACAGATTTTTTTTGACTATAAAACTACATATTGTAGTGTCGAGGGCGGCTACTATTTTGGGGAGGAATCAGAATGAAGAAGACGGCATGGATTGCGCTTGGAGCAGCAGTAGTATTGGCGGGTGGGGCTTATATGACCTTTGATTATTTTACAGGCAATCATGTGGAAGTAAGGGAGGTTATCGGTAAAGCGGACTCAGCAGCTGCTGCATCCGGCGAAGCAGTGGAGGCGGAGCAGCTGAATGGTGTCTGGCAGCTGGCCGAGGAGTCGGAAGTCTACCTGTCGCTGAAGACGTCCAAGGAACCGGTCAATATGACGCTCGGAAATGTCGAAGGAAGCTGGACAATCGATATGGGAGATGCCAGCCAGATGAAGGGCGAGGGGAAAATTGACCTCAGCGGTGTGGATTCCGGCAATCCTACGCGGGACGATCACATTAAGGGCGACCGTTTCCTCGATACGGGCAAATACCCGGAGGCGGCCTTCGAGGCAGCGGCATTCGAGGGGCTTCCGGAGCAGTGGCAGGAGGGCGTGCCGGTACCATTTCAGATGAAGGGCACAATGACGGTGAGAGGCATCACGAAGGATGTTGTGTTCGACAGCAAGGCTGTTTATGAGCAGGGGCAGGTCAAGATGGAAGGCAGTACGGTGGTGACCTTCGCAGACTTCGGGATGGAGAATCCGCACCAGGTTCTGGTAGAGACGGAAAACGATGTGAAGGTCCAGCTTCAGCTGATTCTTAATAAGGCGCAAGCCTAAGGGCAGCGGCGGCATGCAGCCGTATATACAGTGTCCAAGGCTTGAAGATACAGGCCCGCTGCACTATACTGTGTAGTGGAGGTTGACTATAATGGACATTAAATCATATAAGTATGGCGAGACAGGCCTGAACCGCTTCTTCGGGCCCCTTGAAGCGAAGATTATGGATTACCTGTGGGATGCGGGCGAGCTCAGCATCAAGCAGGTGCAGGAGCGGCTGGACCGAGAGAAGGCACTGAGCTTCAACACGGTGATGACGGTTATGAACCGTCTGGTGGACAAAGGTATTCTGCGGAAAAGAGCGGAGGGCCGGCTGTCGCTGTTCCGTCCTGTTCAGACGAGAGAGGAATTCATCGGGGAGCAGTCAAGGAAGCTGACCCGGAATCTGCTGGACGAATTCGGAGGAGTCGTGATCACGCATATGATTGACGCACTTGACCATGCCGACCAGAAGCTGCTGGCGCAGCTGGAGGACAAAATTCAGAAGCTGAAGAAGGACAGCCCATGAGAGAGCAGTGTTTTCGGAAGCAGGCCATGCTGACCTTCGGGCTCAGCCTGGCTGTTGCGATTGTCGTCTGGTTTCAGATTGGGATGTATGCGGCGCATCTGTTCTTCGGCGTGAACCTCCGTATGTTCAACGTATTCGAATTCTGCACGAGCTTCTTTAGGCAGCATACGTTCTATTATTCGCTCGCTCTGTTCGCTGTGCAATTCTTTATTGTTTACCTCGTCATACATACGCTGTTCAGGATTTCGGTTCAGTACAGAAGTGCCCGCGGGTTCAGAAGGCATATTAGCGCACTGTATGATGCCGGCCGCAGCAGCAGTGTCAGCAGCGCATGCGGGTTGAATGAAGGACAGCTTATCGTCATCAGCCATGCGGAGCCGCTGGCCTTCACGATGAGATTCTGGAAGCCTGTTATTGTGCTCTCCAGCGGCCTGCTCGATATGCTGGACCGGGATGAGCTGCAGGCGGTAGTGGAGCATGAGTCTTATCACCGGTTGAAAAATGATCCGCTGCGGATCTTCCTGCTTCAGCTGATTGCACAGACGCTGTGGTTCATCCCGCTCACGAAGTGGGCTTACGAGAATGTGAAAATTCTAAGCGAGCTGCAGGCAGACAGCTATGCGATCCGCCGGACGGGCTCCGAGTGGGCAATAGGCAGCGCGCTTCTTAAGCTGGTGCGGATTCATGAAAGGCCGAGAGCGGCCGGGACTGCGCCGGTCACCGTCTGTTTTGCCAGTACAGATGGTGCGATTAACTACCGGCTGCAGCAGCTTCTGGAGCCGCAGAAGCGTATTCCGGTTAAGCTGCCCGCCGTATCGCTGCTCTTGTCCTTCTACACGCTGCTGCTATTTGTGGGCATGACTGTGCTCGCGCTGCAAGGATGAACAATAGAATAGCCACACTAGAAGGAAACAGACTGCAGCCATTCACTGCAGTCTGTTTCTTTGTGCATCTTAAGGAAGCTGAAAGAATCCCCAGGTGTGCATATAAGAACAGTGAACAGTACGGTGACCGGGGTGAAAGCATAGACAGATGCCGCGTAATATTAGCGTTCCGGCCAGGTGTGCCCCGGCTTGGATTATTCCAGCTTACGTTGAGTGGATGGACGAAGGGGATGTCGCCGCTCGTTTATGGCGCAATTAACCAGGCCGCGGCAGTGCTCTGCTCGCTGCTAATGAATATTTGTTTTAATTAACACAATCTAAATTTCTCATTAATGATGCGTTGACCTTTCCTCCCTATACTTGCTGTAACAACTGAAGGAACCCGGGTTGAGACGATGAGAAAACCCTGTTTGAACCGATTGAGCGGCGAGCTCTTCGGACAGACAGCGGTTTTCTCTTTTTTTGTGCCCAAGACATGGAGCTTGTTCCCTTAGTTGATTTTGTACAGGATGGGAAGGGATTTAATGACAAGGACCGCAGGTAAGTTGTGGAGAAAAATGCCCGTGTGGGCAGTCATGCTGACGCTGCTTGTGACCCAGCTGATTCCGCAGGGAGAAGCAGACCGTGCCGCCGCAGCTGAAGCGGCTGCCGCACCAACGCTGGTCATCACAGAGATTGTGCCGAAGTCAGAAGGGCAGGGCCAGCCTTACGAGTTTGTAGAGATTTACAATACAACCGGCCAGGCCATCAGCTTGAGCGGCTATCAGCTGCAGTATTTTACAAGTAATATGGAAAGCCCCGCGAACCGGTGGACGATTGGGAATGCGATTGTCCCGGCGAAGGGTGCGCTCGTTCTATGGCTGAAAAAATACGACTATCCGAATGTGCCCCTGACGGATTTCAATGCAGCCTATGACACCAGCCTGCGGCCGGAACAGGTGTATGAGATCCAGCTTACGACGTCTGCGCAGGGGCTGCACGACAGCCTGCTTCGTAAGGTCGGCATTGCCGGATCAAGCGGAGCGCTGATCAGCTCGGCGCTGATTAATGACGGTGAAGCTGACGGTATAACCGGACGGAGTGTTATTTACAGTGCCGCAGGCGGTTCTAATGAGGCTGTCAAGCTGCGGAACAACGAAGCGCCGACCCCGGGAGCTCTGGTGTCTGAGCAGCTGAATGATCCGTCAGCACCTGCCAATCTGCTCATTACGGAACTCATTCCGAACACAGCCAACTATGCCGGCCTGGATGCTTTCGAATTCATTGAGCTGTATAACGCGAGTCCGCATGAAGTGGATCTGAAAGGATACCGTATCACCTCAGGCAGCTGGAATAAAACCATAACCGAGACGTTCAAGGTGGCACCATACAGCACGGTTGTGTTCTGGACCAGAAGAGCGGAGATTGCATCGCTTACGCTGGAGGGCTTTAACAGCTATTATTACGCTTCCTACTCGAGCAAGCATGTAACGGAAGACCGGATGCTGAAGCTGGACGATATCGGGGGGCTGGTGAACAGCAGCACGCAGTCGGTGACGGTATTTGACCCAAGCGGTGCAGAAGCGGCTAAGGCCCGTTATACAGGAGCAGAAGTGACGGATGGAAAATCCATTGTTTACGGCTATCCGACAGACGGCACCCGTGAGATGAGACTGCTGAGAGCTGGAGAGAAGCCTACACCGGGCTGGGCGCTGGAGGAACAGACGCCGCCGAAGCGGCAGCTTGACGAGCAGGCTCCGCAGGTACCTGTGCTTTCGGCTCAGGCAGGGGCTGGCCAGGTGAATCTCGAGTGGACATCCGGCAGTGAAGCCGATATCTGGGCTTATCACATCTACCGTGACGGGCAGCTGGAATATACGGTGCCGGCTTCGAAACGGCAGTTTACGGTGTATGGACTAACCGGTGGCGTAAGCTACAGCTTTGAGGTAGCTGCGGTTGATACGTCGGGAAATGTGTCAGGGAAATCTGGGGCAGTCCTTGCCACTCCGGCCCATCAGGTGATCACACAGCAGGAGCGGGCGGTTAATCCTTATGCAGCGGGATACCAGATGCTGTGGGACATCAGCGAGGAAGGGCCCGTCATACCTGGACTTGCCCAAGACATTGTACCGCAGGGCCTTGCCTATGATGCGGAGCGTGAGTGGCTGCTGATGGTCAGCTACCTGGACGACGGAAGGCCGGGCACGCTCTCGATCATTTGTGCTGCTAAAGGTACTCATATAAAGTCTGTTCATCTGTACAACGAAGACGGTTCGCCTTACACCGGTCATGCAGGGGGTGTCGCAATCAGCCGCGAGCATGTGTGGATTGGCTCGGAGCAGTTCCTGTATAAGATGGAGCTGGAGGATATTGTTCAGGCGGCTGACGGCAGCGATATCCGGTTTGCAGGACGCTTCCCGGTTCCGGTGGAGGCGGCGTACAACACCTATTCTGATGGCGTGCTGTGGGTGGGAGAGTTTTATGAAGCCAAGAGCTACCCGACTGATTCGTCACACCATCTGCGCAACCGCGACGGAAACATTAACCATGCCTGGATGCTGGGGTACAAGCTGGACGCGCTAACGGACGAGCCGTCCGCGGGTGCTAATCCGGATTATATCCTGTCTACCATCGGGAAGGTGCAGGGAGCTTCGGTCGGGACTGACGGCATCATTCTCAGCACATCCTACGGCCGGGCGAATGACAGCATTCTGTACCGCTATGACAATCCGCTGAAGGAGACGCCGCATACGTCGGTTACGCTGAATGGAAGCCAGGTGCCGGTATGGTTTCTGGACGGACAGTCAGCGAAGGCTACGAACAGCCAAGCCGTTATCGTACCGATGTCAGAAGGTATTGCCGAGGTGAATGGCGAGCTGTACGTACTGCTGGAATCGGGTGCCAACAAGTACCGCTATACAACAGCCTACATCATGGACCGCATGGTCAAAATCGACCTCGACCGCTGGGCGGCTTACGGGCTGAACTAGTGGCTGCTAGTGGTTGCTGCGGGGGCGGGAGAGGCTAATGGGCTAGCTGTTAGCGGGGAGCGGGAGAAAAGACTGGTGGGCTAGCGGCTGTTAGTGGTAGCGGGAGAGGCCGGTAAGCAAGAGGCTGCTAGTGTTGTCGGTGTGGGCAGGAGAAAGGGCTAGTGGGTGGGCTGTTAGCGGGCAGCGGGAGCAGGAGAAGTGGCTAGTGGGCCGGTGGCAGCGAGTGTTGCTGCGGGGGCGGGAGAGGCTAACCTGTTAGGCTAGTGGCTGCTATTGTTGTCGGGGAGACAGGAGAGGCTATTAGGCCGGCGGTAATTAGTTGTTGCTGCGGGAGCAGGAGAAGGGGCTAGTGGGCTGGTGGTAGTTAGTATTGTCCGTGGGCGCAGAAGAGACTGGGGAAATAACTGCAAAAGTGCAGGTATTTTGCGACAGGAAGGCTGGTTTCGTATAAATGCCTGCAAAAATGCAGGAATTACCTCATTAGCGAGCCTGTCAGAGCTTTCCGCCAGTTAAAGGATGCACATTTGCAGGAATTCCGCTGCTCCAAATGTTGGCTAAGAAAAAGGATGCACTTTTGCAGGAATCCCATGGAGTTTCGCGCTGCGTCTGGCCTGGTCCGATCCGACCTAGCTTGGTTTTCAGCCGGCTAATTGGATTAGTGGCAGTATAATCACATATTTATCACTCGCCACGAACCGACAAGAATTTACAAAATCATAACATCTGCTTGATACTGAATTGACGCTGCAACCCTATAATGGCTTTAACAGATGCATACAAATGTACGGGTTGAGATGATGAGAAAACCCTGTTTGATGACAGCCTGGCTTTGTCCCTGGACAAGCTGGAGGCTTCTTCGAACAGGGTTTTTGGCGTGCGCTCCTGCAGCCAGCAGGGGCCTGGAACTTTTACAATACGTAAACATTTCCTCGCATCTGTTCTGATAAACAGTCTTTATAGTAAGAACTCGTAGCGACTAGCGGGAGCGGCATGACCAGCACACAGGACAAGCACCTGTGCGTACCGGACGAACTGCTTGAAGCTTCCGGCACGGTGTTCGGCTTGGCCGGGGTTCCGCAGGCGGCGTTCATCAATCGTTAACACCGGGTATCCGGGCATCGGCATTAAGCCGGAACGGACTGACCCGTGTTATATACATTTGCACGATCAAAACCAAAGGAGAGTAGAGAAAACATGCGTTCAAAAATGAAGGCGATTCTGTTAGTACTCGCAAGCATCATGATCATGGCGGGCTGTTCCTCGAACACGGCGAATAACGGGGGCAGTGCGGCACCAGCCTCGAACGAGCCGGCGGCTGCCGAGAACGGAGGAGCGGCAAGCACGGATGAGAAGGTGGAGCTGACATTCTACTACCCCGTGGCTGTAGGCGGCCCGCTGACGCAGATCATTGAGCAGATGGCGGCTGATTTTACGAAGGAAAATCCGAACATCACAGTCAAGCCTGTCTACACGGGCAGCTATGACGACACGATGATCAAGACGCAGGCTTCCGTACAAGGCAAGACGCCGCCGGATGTAGCGGTTCTGCTAAGCACAGAGCTGTACACGCTGCTTGATATGGACGCAATCGTTCCGCTTGACGACATGATCGCTGCAGACGGCGGCGACGAATATATTAATGACTTCTACCCTGGCTTCATGGCCAATTCCCAGACGGGCGGCCAGACATGGGGTATTCCGTTCCAGCGCAGCACGATCGTTCTCTACTACAACAAGGAAGCCTTCAAGGCGGCTGGACTTGATCCGGAGAAGGCGCCTAAGACCTGGGATGAGCTGGCTGACTATGCGAAGAAGCTTACGAAGGACGGCCAGTGGGGTCTTGAGATTCCGACAACCGGCTTCCAGTACTGGATGTTCCAGACCTTCGCCCTGCAGAACGGCAAGAATCTGATGTCTGACGACGGCAAGCAGGTATTCTTCAATACGCCGGAGAACGTCGAAGCACTTGCATTCTGGCGTGATCTGTCCGCTGTGCATAAAGCGATGCCAGAGGGCTCGATTGAATGGGCTACTGTTCCATCCGACTTCATCGAAGGCAAGACGGCTATGATGTACCACACGACAGGCAACCTGACGAACGTGAAGAACAACGCGCAGTTCGACTTCGGCGTGAGCATCCTGCCGGCGAGCAAGCAGCACGGTACACCAACCGGCGGCGGCAACTTCTACATCTTCAAGGGTACGAGCGAAGCGAAGCAGCAGGCGGCTTGGAAGTTCATCAAGTTCATGACCGAGCCGGAGCGCATGGCGCAGTGGAGTATTGATACAGGCTATGTAGCCCCGCGTGAATCCGCATATGAGACGGAGAAAATGAAGGCTTACACCGCAGAGTTCCCGCAGGCGCTTGTTGCCCGCGACCAGCTGCAGTACGCATCGGCCGAGCTGTCCACCCATAACAACGGCAAGGTTGTGAAGGCGTTCAACGACAGCCTGCAATCGGTACTGACCGGCGGCGCTGATCCGGCTGCAGCCCTGCAGAAGGCACAGGAAGAAGCGGACAAGGTGCTCGCGCCATTTAATAAGTAAGGACGAATTTGAGGGGGGCTGCTTGTGAAGACAGCAAGACGCAACAAATTGAAGATGAACGCATTCGCCTGGATGCTGCTCTTTCCCTCCCTCATCTTCCTCATTCTGTTCACCTTCTACCCCGTGGCCGGGGCGCTCAAGACCAGCTTCTACATGGCTGACTTGAGCACGCCCCAGCCCATCTACATAGGCTTGGACAATTACAAGGGAATGATGGAAGATGACGTGTTCTGGAAAGTATTTACGAATAACATCTGGTTTGCGGTCGGCACCGTGCCGACGAGTATTCTGCTGGCGCTCTTGATGGCAGTGTTCGCCAACAAGATTGTCAGGGCCAAGGGGCTGGTGCGGACAGCGTTCTTTTACCCGACGCTGATTCCGATGATTGCCATCGGCAACATCTGGCTGTTTATTTACACGCCGGGCTACGGCATGCTGAGCCGTTTTCTCGCGAACTTTGGCGTAGGGGACATCAACTGGCTGGGCTCGCAGAGCCTTGTCATGATCGCCATGATCATCATGGTGGTGTGGAAGGAAGCCGGCTACTTCATGCTGTTTTATCTGGCCGGACTGCAAAATATTTCTCAGGAAATGTATGAGTCTGCTGAAGTGGACGGCGTACCCAAGTGGAAGGTGTTCTGGCGGATTACATTCCCGCTCTTGATGCCGACGACGCTGTTCGTCTCGATCATCGCACTGACCAATTCATTCAAGCTGGTCGACCATCTCTGGATTATGACCAAGGGCGGGCCTGACAATGCCAGCAACCTGCTGCTGTACTATGTGTACGAGATGGCGTTTAAATTCTGGGATCAAGGCATGGCATCCGCACTGACAACCGTCATGATTGCGCTGCTGCTGCTTATTGCCGCCGTTCAGTTCTTCGGACTGGACCGGAAGATCCATTACCGCTAGGAGGAGCCCATACATGACGAAGAAAATCAGCTACACCCTGATGTATGTGATGGCCATCATCTGGCTTATCCCCCTCGTATGGACATTCTGGACGGCATTCCGACCGAAGAAGCTGGCGCTGTCGCCTTCGATTACGTTTGATTTTACCTTCGCGAACTTCAGCCATGTCTGGCAGGGCGCACCATTCTCGACCTATTATCTGAACACGCTGCTCGTTGTAGTAGGGATTTTCACTGTGCAGTTCCTGACGGCCACTATGGCGGCGTTCGCCTTCGCGCGAATTGACTTCTGGGGCAAGCAGCTTGTCTTTGTTCTGTTCCTGGCCCAGATCATGATTCCGGCGGACATTCTAATTTTTCCGAACTATACGACCCTCCGCGATCTGTCGCTGCTTGATACGAAGCTTGGCATCATGATGCCGTACCTGGCCTCCGCCTTCGGCGTATTCCTGCTCCGCCAGATGTTTAAGACACTGCCTTACGAGCTGGATGAGGCGGCACGGATGGAAGGGTGCAATCTGTGGCAGATTTTGTGGAAAATCTATGTCCCGCTGTCGCGTCCGGCGTACATATCCTTCGGTGTTGTATCAGTCAGCTACCATTGGAACAACTTCCTCTGGCCGCTTATCGTGACGAACTCGGTGGAAAATCGTCTGCTGACGGTTGGACTGGCGATCTTCGCGCAGTCGTTCGAGACGGGAGCGCAGTGGAGTGAAGTGACCGCGGCGACGATCATCGTCATCATACCGCTGATTATTGCGTACATGCTATTCCAGCGGCAGTTCATGAACAGCTTCATCCATTCGGGCATTAAGTAGACAGTCAGGCGGTACAAGGAAGGCAGGTGCAGGATGAAAGAGAGGATCATCGCTTCGATTACAAGAGTGGAGCAGATTGAGAAGGTGCTGGCAAGCAGCGTCCGGCGGGTCAACCTGATGACCGGGGACATTACAACGCTGGCGTCCATTGTGAAGCAGCTGCATGAAGCGGACAAGCAGGTTTATGTGCATATGGAAATGGTTAACGGCCTCGGCCGCGATACATCCGCCATTCAGTACATGGCGCAGACGTTCAAGGTGGACGGTATTGTGACAACGAAGAGCAACGCAGTCGCAGCAGCACGCAATGCGGGTATCCGCAGCATTCAGCGTGTGTTCGCAATTGATACAGCAGCCGTGGAGACGGCAATCCGGATGATTCATACGAGCAAGCCCGATGAAGTGGAGCTTATGCCCGGCCTGATGCCGCGGATTATAAGAGAGGTCAAAGGCAAGGTCAGCCAGCCCTTGATCGTTGGCGGTCTGATCCGCTATGAAGAAGAGATTCAGGAAGCACTGGATAATAACGCGGACTTCGTGTCCGTCGGCCATCATCAATTCTGGTAAGACGTGAGATTGACAATCCTAAGGTGGAGACGATGAGAAAACCTTGGAGCTACCAATCAGCGCTGCGGGACAGGCTTTAGGCTGTATGGAGAAGGCATCTGGATGCTGCCTCGTACTTGTCCTTGTCGTGAAAACGGCATGCTGCATGCTGTATGCAGACCCGTACGCTGATGATGCCCGGGTTTTTTTGTCTGTTGTCTGACTTATTACATATATGTGCAGCAGGGAGAGGGAATTCATGAGTGCAATACGCCTTATTGTCAGTGATTTGGATGGAACGCTGCTGTCGCCTGATCACAGTCTTTCGAAGTCGGTAATTGATGCTGTGGAGGAATTTACGTCACGGGGAGGCTTGTTTACCTTCGCAACCGGACGGCCGTTCCTGACGGCAGCGGCCTTCGAGACGCAGCTGCAGCTGCAGCTGCCATATATTTTGTGCAATGGGTCGGTTCTGGCCTGTACAGGACAAATTGTGGAGAGCCAGGATTTCATGCTGGACGATTTGGCCGGACTGCTTGAGGAAGCAGATGAGCAGCTGGTGGATGTGCTGATGTTCGGGGAGGGCGGCGTCTCGGTGTTCCGGGCTTCGGAGCCGGTTGCCGCATACGAGGCCAAGGAGAAGGTTGCCTGCTCGCTTGTTGACCGTACGGCAGATGCATCGTGGAGAGTGGGAAGGGTACAGAAGGTTATCCTGATGGGGAATATGAACGTCATCCGGCCGCTCTGGGAGCGGCATCAGCCGGGGCTGAAGCTGCAGTATTCCACCTTTCAGTCAGAGGTGAACTACTGGGAGATCATCCCGCCCGGCCAAAGCAAGGGGGCCGCGCTGCGGCGGCTGGCAGAGCGGCTGGACATTCGTCCGGATGAGATTATGGCAATCGGGAATCAGATGAACGATCTCGATATGCTGCTGGCAGCAGGAATTGGTGTTGCTGTCGCGAATAGTCCGGATGAACTGAAGGCGCAGGCGGACTATGTGTGTGAAGCGGGGTACGGAGACGGTGTTGTGGAGGCGATCCGGAGATTTTGTCTGAAGACAGGGCCTGTGCAGTCTGCAGTGGAGATCTAAGGGAGTAATGGAGAGGAGGCTGCTGTCATGGTAGCGGTTAGCGGCAAGGAGTTGTATTTTATCCATCTGACAGACACGCATGTGAATAAGCCGGGGCTTACGCCGATGTACGGTGTGGAGGCAGCGGCCAATATGAGGCGGGTATTCGAGCATATCCGGACGCTGCCGGTCAAGCCGGCTTTCGTCGTGGTGAGCGGGGACTTGACCCATGACGGGGATGCGGAAGACTACCGGTATCTGCGGCAGCTGCTGGATGAGGAGATGGCTGCGCTCGGAGGCGTTCCGCTGTATCCGGGGCTGGGCAACCATGATCTGCGCGGGCCATTCCGCGAAGGCTTCCTCAGTGAAGCGGGGGAAGAACCATACTACTACACGGTCGATATTGATGATGTTCGCTTGATCGTACTGGATTCCCTGCTGCCGGGCGAGGTGCCGGGTCGGATAGACGAGGCGCAGATGGGCTGGCTGCGCAGGGTGCTGGAAGAGCCGGCTTCCGGCGGCACGCTCATCGCGCTTCACCATCCGGCGGGCCTGACGGCAGGCGGTCTGCTGGATGAGCATCGGCTGATTAACCATGAAGAGCTGGCGGAGGCGATCGCGGGAAAAAATGTGTTAGGGCTGCTGTCCGGTCACATTCATTATCCGTTCTTCGGGAGCTTCCACGGGGTTGGGACGTTTACGGCTCCGGGCGCTTCAGTGGGCTTCGAGCCATGCGGCAAGGAATCGATCCGGTACGTCGACCGGATCGGCTACAATCTATGCGTAATCCGCGACGGCGTGCTTCATGCCGTGCCGTTTATTTTGCCGGGTGAGCAGCGCTTGGTGAAGGATACTGCGGAGTAGAACGAGCGCTGCGGAGTTGGACGGTCTGCCTACGGCAGTCCGTCTTGGTAATACGTAAATGGTCATTGTTATCATAATGAGCCTCTGCCTTAACAAGGTGGGGGCCTACTGTTTATTTGGCTGTAGTATATAACTTGTGATTTAAACGATATATCGTCTAAAAAGGGTACAGAGGCGGCCGCTCGTATATCAGTTTAACCATGATATCTTCGCTGTGAGTTGCCTTCTGCTCCGTTTCGGTGTTTACTTATAGGAAGCATGTACAAGCAGCACACAGACAAAGCTGGCAGGCAGATCAGGCCGGCAGACGGATAGGAGAATGCAGATGGCATACAAAATTGTGTTTTTCGACATCGACGGCACGCTGGTTAACGAGGAAAAGCAGATTCCGCAGGACACGATGGATGCGGTACATGAACTGAAGGCCAAAGGCATAGAGCCGGTTATCGCGACCGGACGCGCACCGTATTTCATCAAGCCGCTGGCGGAGAGTCTCGGAATTAACTCCTACGTGACCCTCAATGGCGGTTACGCGGTTTACAAGGGCGACCCGATCTATAGAAGGCTGCTGTCGCGAAGCAGCATTGAGGCACTGGTAAATGTTGCGGCTAAGCACGGCCACTCCTTGGTGTTCCAGGGGGAAAATGAATACTACACCGATGCGGAGCTGCATCCGTTCATGAAGGATTCGGTTATGTCATTGAAGGTGGATATGCCGGGCTATGACCCGCATTTCTGGAAGAGCAACGACATCTTCCAGATGTTCCTGCACTGTGAAGCAGGCGAGGAGCATCTGTACGAAGAGCTGCTGTCCGAGCTGAAGCTGATCCGCTGGCATCCGCAGGCGATGGACGTGCTGCCGGCAGGCGGCTCCAAGGCGCAGGGTATCGCAGCCATGCTGGAGGTGCTTGGCATCTCCAAGGAGGAAGCGGTGGCATTCGGAGACGGTCTGAACGACAAGGAGATGCTGGAGTACGTTGGTCTTGGCATCGCCATGGGCAACTCGCATCCGGAGCTGATACCATTCGCCGACTATGTGACCACGCATGTTGATGAAGGCGGCATCCGCAACGGACTGATTAAGGCGGGTCTGCTGTAGGACTGGTGTTCTGCCGCGGAAGACGAAGGGTTCAGTTTCAGTTCAGCAAGCTTTAGCATAGTGGTAAAGGACCCGGCAAGTAGCCATAAGATACAGCAAGCTTCGTTATTACCTTAATGAATGGCTTCACCAGGCGACCTGTCCAAGCGGCGGGTCGTTTTTCTATGGGCAAATCCCGGCAGCGCGTGCCCCCGGCCGAACTTCATAGTATAATGGTTTCTACCATAGTGGGGAGGAACCGGCATGACAGAGATTAAGCAGCTCAGCCCGCAGGATGAATTCACGGGCTTTTACTTATTGAAGGAACTGGACGTTAGACAAACGAATGCGACGCCTCCGAAGGATTACTTTGACATCGTGCTGAGTGATTCGAGCGGCCAGATTTCGGCGAAATACTGGGATGTGAGCACGGCCGACAAGGAAACCTTCTTCCCGATGATGCTGGTCAAGGTACGGGGCATTGTGCAGCTGTACCGGGAACGGCTTCAGGTGAAGGTAACGCGAATTCGCAAGGTGACAGACGAGGACAATGTGAGCATTACGGATTTCATCCGCTCGGCGCCAATCCGCCCGGTGGATCTTGTGCATGCGATCAAGCAGTCGATGAATAGTATACAGGATGAGCAGATCAGGCAGATTGTGGCTTACTGTGTAGGCAAGGTAGAGGAAAAGCTGATGCATTATCCGGCGGCGAAGACGCATCATCATGCGTATTTTGCCGGGCTTGCCTATCACATGGCGCGGATGCTTGAGCTGGGAGATTTCATCTGCAAGCAGCGTCCGTTCCTGAAGCCGGATTATATTAAGGCAGGCATTATCCTGCATGATATCGCCAAACCGGAGGAGATGGTCGCACAGCTCGGCATCGTCAGCGAATACAGCCTGCAGGGCAAGCTGATCGGCCACATTGCGATGGCCTCGAACTGGATTACAGAAGCGGCGATTCACAGCGGCATACCGCTGGATGCCGAGTGCGTCCTTGGGCTGCAGCATCTGGTGCTGTCCCATCATAATCTTGGCGAATGGGGAAGTCCCGTCCAGCCGCAGACGGCTGAAGCGGTTGCGCTCCACCATATCGACGCGCTTGATGCGAAGCTGCAGATGGTGGAGGATGCCCTCGACACAACGCCGGAGACGGAGCCGTGGACGCCGATGATCCGGGGACTGGAGAATAAGGCCATCTACAAGCTCGGTACGAACTAACCGGCTGACCGCATGAATTGCGGGCTGAGCAGGGTGTCTTTTTGATAATCGAATGAATATGGTAAAATACTGGGATATACAGCGGGCAGAGAGGAGTTTGCAGCATGATCGTGCAGACGGAAGAGGATATTAAAGGCTTACAGGAGATCGGCAGGATTGTGGCCTTGACGATTCAAGAGATGAAGAAGCACGCAAAGCCGGGCATAACGACACGAGAGCTCGATGAGATCGGCCGCCGCGTGATGGAAGGCGAAGGCGCGGTATCGGCGCCGAAGAAGGTATATGATTTTCCGGGCTATACGTGTATCAGCATCAACCGCGAGGTGGCGCATGGTATTCCCGGAGACCGGGTCATGGAGCCGGGCGATTTGGTCAATGTTGATGTGTGCGCGGAGAAGGGCGGCTATTTTGCCGATGCGGGCCACTCGTTCCAGCTGGAGCCGGTTAACCCGGATCTGACCCGGCTGTGCGATCATACGCATGCGACGATGATGAAGGTGATCATGTCGCTCAAGCATGGAACACGGCTGAACGAGATTGGCCGGATTATTGAGGAGGAGGCGGCCAAGGGCGGCTATCAGGTTATTCAAAATCTGTGCAGCCACGGCGTCGGCCGGTCTATCCACGAATCGCCTTCGGAAATTCTGCCGACCTACAACAAGCATGACAAGCGCCGCCTGAAGGAAGGCATGGTCATCACCATCGAGCCGTTCCTGTCGACAGGAACAAATTATGTGCTGGAGCAGCCTGATGGCTGGACGCTCAGTGTCCCGGATGAAAGCTTCGTCGCGCAGCACGAGCACACGCTTATCATAACGCAGGATAAGCCGATTATTGTTACGGTGGTTTAGTAGTTTTCGAAACCGCCCCTGAGTCGTTCGTATGAGCGTATAAAAGAGTTTTGGGGCAGATTATTTTTCTGCCCCAGTAACAACTCCGGAATTCACTTTGTAGACCTCGTTACACAGCGTTTCAATATCCACTTTATGATGGGATGCCAATAAAATTGTCGCTCCCCGACCGATTTCTTCTCTAATAATAGAATAGACTCTGCTTACAGCCTCTTCATCTAACCCGTTCATAGGTTCATCCAATAGAATAAGGTCTGGCTCTTCCATGATAGCTTGGGCTATGGCAAGCTTTTGCTTCATGCCTAATGAGTATGATTTTACAGGACGTTTATCTGCCGGATCCAATCCTACTCGTTGAATCGCTGCATGAATTTGTTGTGAGCCGATTTTCTTTTGAATATCAGCCAGAAACTTCAAATTGTCATACCCGGAATAATGATCCAGAAATCCAGGTTTTTCTAGAATAACGCTGGTGTTTTTTGCAAATGAAGCTTCTTTGTTAAGCGTTTCGCCAAGAACGGTCACTTCCCCGGAGGATGGCTTTACAAGACCTGTGATGATACGAAATAGCATAGACTTGCCCGAGCCGTTATGGCCCACAAACCCAATCACCTTCCCTTTTTCCAGAGTAATCGTTACGTTATCAAGTACCGTTCTGCCTTTTATTTTTTTGCTTACTCCACTCAATCTTACAGCAATAGACATTGGACTCATTCTCCTTAGAAATAATCAATTTTTTTAGCTCTCCATAAAATGAGCATAACTAGAATCGCAATAGCGGCTGCTTCTAGTAAGAATACAACCATGACTTGTGGGCTGATGTGTTCATACATGCTGTAGTAAAGGGGCGCATAGGGCTGAACAATCCGCACACCCGCATAGAACAAGGCTACAGTCATAATATGGGCGGCTTCTACGGAGAAAAACAGCTTTATGGCCAACCACAGTAAAGCATGAATGTACAAATTCAGACTTAAACATAGAAAAATCCAAGTCACATAACTGTCCATATCGATGCTTACTCCAAACAAATAACACATGATATAGGTGGCGAGAATAAAAGTCAGGACATAAAAAATAGTAAATAGAAGCCCGTAAAGGAATTTTGAAATCCAGTACCGTGAGATATTTCTGAACCGCAAAATTTGAAGGATCTCAAACAGATGTAAATTGGATTTCCATATGAATTGCAGCATGATAAGGTATGCGACGCACAAGATAATCCAGTAAACCCAATTCAACGGTGTGTGAGTGACTGAACCAAATATCAGTCGCACTACTTCGCTTGACGAATGGATGGAGTATAGAGTTCCGTCAGCCGCATATAGCAGACTTATTAAAGCAGATATCAATAACGTGATGAAGCCAGCCTTGAAGAGTTCTTTCTTTAACAATCTGTACTCAGATAATATATGATTCAAACGATCTCACCCTAACCACTGAAATCTATTGATTTAAAGCGCCACCGGGTTATCCATACCATGACCATTGCACTTGCCGTTATAAGAGCAATAACGAACACCTTTAAGGGAAGAGGTGCAAGGCCTAAGTTGAACACTCTCGGAATGACAGCTATTGTAAACCGATCCAGCACAACCATAGAAATAACCGCAACGGCCGACAAGAATCCATTGTCTAACCATGATCTGGCGAGAAAGTAGAGTAGACCTACTAAAGATGAGATGGAATAAAAAGAGAACATAAACAACAGCATAGAAGCATCGTTCCTTCCTTCTGGGGCATAAAGAAGAAACGGCGATCTGGAACCGTTAAGCGGCAAGTATTCCGCTAGTAGAGCTGTGAGAGCCGCAAAGGTAAACACGCAAAATGTAAATATAGCGCATACGATAAAGATTAGAATGGTTTGGTGAATGCCAATTTCTACTCGGCGCCCATATTTCCTTATAACTTCCCATACCCTAAGCTCTAATAGTGAACCAAGCAGGATAATGAGGAGAGGGCAAAAAAAGAACTCAAACCTTAGTAATCGAATCAGATCTTGGACGGATGACCAAGACGCCGCGGTAAATGTAGAAATGGGAAGGACACTCAGTAGATTAACTATAGGCAGCACTATCATTAACGAAGCGATATATACTCTTTTGTCGACGACATCCCGAATCGCATAGTTCATTGCCTTACGCAAATACATCTCGTTGCCTCTTCACTCCTATGAAATAGGTAGTAATGGTAACGGCTAGAAGCAGACCAAACATAACGATCATTGATGCATAAGACAATTTTGAGACAGGCTGTCTCGGATCCAAAAAGTTGAATGGATCCCATGCCAACAATCCAAGAAGAGTAAAGATAGTCCACATTCCCAAGTAGATAGACATTGGAATAAATAGAATTAGATAGCGATTGTTAAGGAATAGAGAAACGGCAAGCCCAAAGCATGCATAGACCCCGGCAAAGAGTCCGCCAATAAAATAGTAGACGAGAATATACAGGTAAACAGAGCTTTGTAATAGTTCTGAAAATAAAAGCTTCTCCTGTGAAAAAAAGATATTCGTATCCGGAAGGGCTGCTGTTCCGTTAATCAGCTTACTATAAGCCGTCGAGTAGCTTTCAAAATTCCAGTTTCCGCTCATTGCATTTGCGAACAACATCGATAGGACGAGTGGAATAGTAAATATAAAGAAAGAAGAAACAAACACAAAAAGAAACTTCTTTGCGAAATAGGCTCGCCGGCTTACCCGAAGCAGCTCGAAATTAAGATAGCCGGTTGCTTTCTCCTTGTAAAAGCTATCTACAACAGGCAGAGAGACGAGAAGGGGGAACACAAAGTAATAGAAAGAAGAAAAGAATGTGTCTGATAGACCAACCCAGTATTGATGGGATGAAAACAGTGCCAGTGCATCCGGGTAGTCATGATACAATCTCGCAGCCAGATCGTATTCTTCACTGAAATAGGCTGCTCCCTTCCATATAGCCAGAAGCGCAATGACCTGTAGAGCGATCAGGCTTAGATAAGTCATCTTGTTCTTGAAGAGCTTTTGCCATTCAACATTCATGGGTACACCTCAATGTAATGTATAGGTTCATTGTTATTATTAGTTTCATTAAGTTTATAAAGCAGGCAAGGCTAGCTTTCATACTAATTGATAAACGAACACCTGCTTTATATAGTTTTATTATATATTATAAGAAAAGGGGATATTTATGTCTTCCTTTCAGTCTAATTAGCTATCTGCATAGAACCTACCTGATACCTCGACTTGGTAAATGCTCCAGTTTAATTAGGGGGCCTAGCCGTTTTAGCAGGAATTTTGCACACCCAGTTACAGTTGAAGGAAAAAGGATGTACATTTGCAGGTTCTGCGTTCAGGCGGGTAGGTCCGTATGCTGAGGTGCTGCACGGCTGTACGTGTGGCTTTCTCTTGCCCACATTTTGCTGAAGAAAATTGCAGCTGAACGAAAATAAAGAATGGCGCCACTGGGATTGATATGCTCCCCATACGGTAGACAGGTGAAAAATAAAAACCTGTTTACTGTATAGGGAGCATTTTTCATGCCTAGAAATAAACTGAACGCTTTAGAAAAATTGGCAATCCTTCAAGAGATCGAAGCTGGTCATATTGGAGTGAGGGCAACTGTTAAGAAGTATGGCATTGCCATGTCTACGCTTGCGAATTGGCAACGTCGTTATCGGTTGTATGGTACTGAGGGACTAGAGGTCCGTAAACACAACCGTAGTTATTCCGAAGAGCTGAAGCATCAAGCGGTTAAGGATTACTTGGAGGGGAAATTGTCACAGAACCAAGTCATCGATAAGTACGGGATCGCTTGTCGAGCGCTGCTCTTCAATTGGATTAAGAAGTATACTGGTCATAGCAGCTTAAAAGCCTGTACAGGGGGAACAACAGCTATGACCAAGGGACGTAAGACAACATGGCAAGAGAGGATCGACATCGTCCTATATTGCCTTGCGAATGGACAAGACTACACGAAGACAGCAATGCAATTCCAGGTTTCTTACCAGCAAGTATACGGATGGGTGAGAAAGTATGCAGAAGGCGGACAGGATGCTTTACAGGATGGTAGAGGGCGTGCCAAGGCGCCTGAAGAGTTAACGGAAGTCGATGAACAAAAGTACGCGATGAAGAAACTGGAGTACGAAATCGAGCGACTCCGGGCGGAGAATGCTTTCTTAAAAAAGTTACAGGAGTTCGAAAGGAGGTGTCCCTAAGCCAACATCGGCAAGAGAACATCTACCTTGCCATTCAAGCTGTCCAGCGCACAGAGTCAATGACCATACAGCTTTTATGCGGCGTTGCTGGGATTCCGAGGTCGAGCTATTACAAGTGGCTTAATCGAACACCTAGCTCACGTGAGCTGGAGAATAGAAAGCTGACAGAGATGATGATGTCCATGTACGAGAAAGTTGAGGGCACCTTTGGTTACCGGCAATTAACGTTACATATGCGCCGAGAATGGCAACATCCGATTAATCATAAGCGAGTGCAAAGACTGATGAGGATTAAGAGAATCCAGTCCGTCATCCGCAGAAAGAAAAAGAAGTATGAGCGTTCTACGCCGCAGCAGGTAGCTGAGAACGTGCTTAACCGCAAGTTCCAAGCGGAAGCGCCGAATGAAAAGTGGGTTACAGATGTCACGGAGTTTAAGTATGGCAATAGCCAGAAGGCTTATTTAAGTGCCATCCTCGATCTTCATGATAAATCGATTGTTTCTTATGTACTTGGTCACTCGAATAATAATCCTCTCGTCTTTCAAACGTTGGATTTGGCTTTACAGGCAGCCCCTAATAGCAAGCCTTTAATTCATAGCGACCGTGGCTACCAGTACACGTCACTGAGGTTCAAAGAAATGCTGGACAAGGCTAATATGACGCAGAGTATGTCCCGAGTGGGCCGTTGCATTGATAACGGTCCGATGGAGTCTTTCTGGGGAACCCTAAAATGTGAGAAGTATTATTTGCATACCTACCGCACATATGAGGAACTAAAGAAGGATATCGATGACTACATTCACTTTTACAATAATGAACGGTTACAGGCAAAACTAAACGGCCTCAGCCCCATAGAATTCAGGACGAAGGCCGTTTAACTAACTTTTATTTTTTGTACTGTCTACTTGACGGGGTGCAGTTCA
>NZ_QKRB01000049.1 GCF_003233845.1 Paenibacillus sambharensis | reverse complement strand
ACGCTCCCTCGCCTCTTTTGCTTCGCGTTCTTCCGCTGCCTGCAGCTCCGCAAGCTCAGCTTCCTCGCGCAGCTCTGCCGCCTTCCGCTCCAGCGCCGCACGCTCTTCTTCACGCTCACGCCCCAGGCGCTCCAGCTGTTCCCGAAGCTCTGCAGCTTCCGCCTGTCCTGCTTCGACACGGCTCAGCTGCTCATCCAGTTCGCTGCGATAGCTTTCCGCGGCGTCCCGCCATTTGGCAATTTCCTCGCCAAGCTTGCGCTCGGAGGCCTTACGCTCCTCCTCCGCCCGCTCTGCAAAAGCAACCCACTGGTCGGCCTCTTCGGCCTTCTTGCTGAGTACAGTCAATTGCTCCTTGAGCTTCTCTTCATCCGCAGCGCGCTGTTCGGCCTCCTTCACCAGCCCGGACAGTCTGCCTGCTAACGAATGCTTGTCCGCTTCCAGGCGGCTTACCGCCTGCTGAGCCTCGGCAAGCTGCGCCTGCAGGGTATCGGCCTGCTTGTGCAGCTCATCGGCCTGCTCTGCCCGGTTCTTCGCCTGCTCTTCCACAGCCGCCAGCTCTCGCGCCATCTGAGCTAACCGGTCATCGCGGTCGCGCAGCTGCCCCTCAACGCTCTCCAGCATTGAGCGGAGGGCTTCTTCCTGTTCATACGCGCGCATCGCCTGCTCTTCCGCATCCGCCGCCTGTTGAGCAATCCGCTGCTTCTCCTGCTCATGTCCCTGAGCCAAGTCATCCAGCTTGTCCTGCCAGCTCTCTTCCAGCTTGGCCTTGTCCTGTACATAAGCTTCACGAAGCTGCTCACGTTCCTGATGAAATTCCGCTTCGGCGCGTTCTTTATCCTTACGGAAGTCCTCCTCCCGCTCAGCAGCTGACCTCTCCTTGCTTTCGCGCTCCATAAGCAGCTCCAGCTGCAGCTCTTCCAGCTGTTCATTATGCTTGGCTTCAAGCTGCTCACGCTCTTCCTTAAACGCTGCTTCCCGCTTCGCCTGCTCGGCCTTAGCGGCTTCCAGCAGCCGGGTCCGCTCTGCCTCATAACGCTCACGCTCAGCAGCAAAAGCCGCCTCCAGACGCTCCCGCTCAGCGTTAAGCTCAGACTGCCGCTGGCCGTCAAGCTCAGCCAGCTCCTGCTCCCGGTCGAGACGGAGCTGGTTCAACTGCTCCTCTGCCTCAGCACGGCTGCTGCGCTGCTCTTCCAGCTCAGCATTCTTGCGTGCTTCAAGCCCGGCAATTTCCGCTTCCCGTCTCTCACGCTCCTGACGGAGCTCATCCTGTGCTTCACGAAGCTTCTCATCTCGCTCGGCTTGCACGCGGGCAAGCTCGGCCTGCACAGCTGCATCCAGCGACTCACGTTCAGCCAGCCACTCTGCCTCCCGGTCAGCCGTTTCCTTCCGCCACACTGCCTCAGCAGCCGCCAGACGTTCCTTGGCTTCCGTCTGAAGCCTTGCCGCCTCCTCCTGGGCTCCCTGGCGGACAGCTGCCAGCTCCTCCTTCAGAGAGGCAGTCCGTCTGACAGCTTCCTCCAGCTCTTCGGCCAGCTTCTTGCGTCTGGCTTCCTCTTCCAGCAGACGCTCATTCTCACGGCGCAGCCGAATCGTTTCATCCGCCATGTGAACGGCCGAAAGCACAGCCAGACGGGGCATATCCAAATGCGGGTAGCCTTTGGCAAGCTTATGCATATTCTCATCTACCAACGCTGCTACACGCTTCATATAATCTATACTATTGTGACCTGTAAGACGGTATTGATGTCCGTATATATCAACCGTTACCCGGGCTCTTTCAGCATCCATATCAGGCATTGTCCTCCCCACTTGCGCTTCGCACATGATGCTTATAAAATCCTGCTGGCACCTCTGGCGGGACTTCCCCCTCCAGCGTATTGTCTTCATGTCGGTGCGGCTCATCGGATGCATAAGCAATCCAATCATCACCCCAGACACACAAAGGCCGCATCGAGTGTTCCACCCGGAACTAATTCGATGCGGCTCCCCGCGTTTCCTGCCTATTTTCTCAATTCAGCCTGAAAAGATTGTTCCAGCTGACTGACCACTTTCGCGTGCAGCTCCGTTACTTCCTCATCCGTCAGCGTACGCTCTGCATGACGGTATACAAGGGATACCGCGACGCTCTTCTTGTCAGCTCCAAGCCGCTCACCTGTATAAACATCGAACACACGAACCGATTCCAGCAGCTCGCCGGCTGTCTCGCGGATAAGCGCAAGCAGGCTGCCCGCCTCTATGCCGCGATCCAGAACGACTGCGATGTCCCGCTGAATAGCCGGGTACCGCGGCAGCGCCTGATAGGCAATGGAAGAATCAGCATGCTCATACACCTGCTCAAGATCCAGCTCGAAGACGTAGGTATCCGCGAGATCTTCTGCGCGCTGCAGCTCGGGATGCAGCTGCCCGACATAGCCGATCCTTTCGCCTCCGCGTTCGGTCTGAAGCATGACAGCGGCCGTGCGTCCGGGATGAAGCTGCTCAAGCGCCGCCGCCTCATAGCTGATCCGGTTTTCGAGCCCCAGCACCGCGAACAGCATCTCGAGCACGCCCTTGGCATCGAAGAAATCGACCGGCTCCGCCTTGCGGTTCCAGAGCGCTGTCGTCCGGCTGCCTGTCAACAGACCCGCAAGACGCTGCTTCTCCTGCGGCAGACGGGTCAGCGTTTCCTCATCGGTCAGAAAGACGCTGCCGATTTCGAAAATCGCCGCATCCTCATTCTTGCGGTTGCGGTTATATGCTGCAATCTCCAGCAGATTCGGAACCAGGCCGGTGCGCAGCACGCTGCGGTCCTCGCTCATCGGCATGGCCAGCCGGACAGGCTTCGTTTCTCCGCTCAGGTGCACGAACAAGTCCGTCCGCTCCGGATGCGTGAAGGAGTACGTGATCACTTCATTAAGCCCTGCATCCGCAAGCCGCTTGCGAAGCTCCCTGCGGATCTGCTGCGGCCTTGTCAATGCGCCCGGGGTTGTCGGCCCCTCAATGGGTGTAGTCGGAATGGCATCATAGCCATACAGACGCGCCGCTTCCTCAATCAGATCCACATCACGGGTAATATCGCCTCTGCGGCTCGGCACTCGAACCTTGAAGCTGTCCTTCCCGTCAAATTCATTCTCAAAGCCGAGACGGTCGAAAATCGTACGCAGCTCCAGTGTAGAAAGCTCAGTACCGAGATAACGGTTCAGCTTGCCGTAGCTGACCTCAACATCAGTATAAGTCTGAATTTCTCCCGAAACCTCAACGATTCCGTCCGCCACAAGTCCGTCTGTATAGCGGGCAATCAGAGCCGAAGCCCGGTCAAGCGCCGGAACGACTCTCGCCGCATCAACACCCTTCTCAAACCGGATGCTCGCCTCTGAGCGAAGGCCCAGCTGACGAGAGGTGCGGCGGATGGTTGCCCCGTCAAATTTGGCGGATTCCAGCAGAATGTTAACCGTCTGCTCCGTAACCTCGGAATTGGCTCCGCCCATTACACCTGCCAGGCCGATCGGCTTGCCGCCGTCTGTGATCAGCAGCATGTGCGGCTCCAGCTTGCGTTCCTGGTCATCCAGGGTGACCAGCGTCTCGCCTTCCCTGGCCAGGCGGACATCGATGCGTCCGCCATCAATTTTATCGGCGTCGAATGCATGAAGCGGCTGTCCGTACTCCAGCATGACATAATTCGTAATATCCACAATGTTGTTGATCGGGCGAATGCCTGCAGCCATCAGGCGGTTCTGCATCCACTGCGGAGACGGTCCGACCTTGACGCCCTTAATATACCTCGCAGTGTACATGCTGCAGTGTTCCGGAGAGCCGATCGTCACCGAAATATGGTCAGCCGCCTTCAGCGCAGCGGATGCAACCGTCGTATCCGGAAGCTTGACCGGTCTGCCCGTCAGCGCCCCTACTTCATAGGCTACGCCCAGCATGCTGAGACAGTCCGACCGGTTAGGCGTCAGGTCAAGCTCCAGCACTTCGTCCCGGATACCCAGCACCTCTTCAATCGGCACGCCCGCCTCCACGGATTCCGGCAGGACGAGAATGCCCTCCTGCTGCTCCTTCGGCAGCAGCTTGTCATTCAAGCCAAGCTCCTTGGCGGAGCAGATCATACCCTGGGACTCCACACCCCGCAGCTTAGCCCGCTTGATCTTCAGGCCCCCCGGAAGCTCGGCGCCGACCAGCGCCACCGGCACCTTTTGGCCTGCATCCACATTCTTCGCGCCGCAGACAATCTGCAGCTCCTCGCCAAGCCCGGCGTCCACCTTGCACACGTTCAGCTTGTCCGCATCCGGGTGCTTCTCCTTCGACGTGACATAGCCCACAACAACCTTCGTGACGCCCTTGTCGAGCGACTCGACACCGTCCACCTCGATACCGCCGCGCGTAATCTGCTCGGCGAGGTCACCTGCTTCTATTCCAGCCAAATCAATATAGTCACTCAACCAACGATAGGATACCTTCATGCCAATTCCCCTTCCTTCCCCGTTACATTCTCGCGAACTGGCTCAGGAAGCGCAGATCGTTCGTATAGAAAGCCCGGATATCATCAATGCCGTACTTCAGCAGGGCGATCCGTTCCACCCCGAGCCCGAAGGCAAAGCCGCTTACCTCGTTCGGATCGTAGCCGCCCATCTCCAGCACCCTTGGGTGCACCATGCCGCAGCCTAGAATCTCCAGCCAGCCCGACTGCTTGCACATCCGGCAGCCATGCCCTCCGCATTGCACGCACGTTACATCCACTTCAGCGCTTGGCTCGGTGAACGGGAAGAAGCTCGGACGAAGACGAATCTGCGTCTGCTTGCCGAACAGCTCTTGGACAAACTGCAGCAGGGTACCCTTCAGATCGCTCATCCGGATGTTCTTGCCGATGACCAGGCCTTCAATCTGATTGAACTGGAACGAATGGGTTGCATCGTCATCGTCGCGCCGGTATACCCGTCCAGGGCAGATGATCTTGACCGGTGTCTTGCCGTTCATCGCCTTCATCGTTCTCACCTGTACAGGCGAGGTATGCGTGCGCATCAGAATATCTTCTGTTATATAGAAGGAATCCTGCATATCACGCGCAGGATGGTCCTTCGGCAGATTAAGCGCTTCGAAATTGTAGTAATCCGTCTCAACCTCCGGTCCTTCAGCAATCGAGTAGCCCATGCCGATGAAGACATCCTCGATCTCCTGCTGAACCTTGCTGAGCGGGTGGACAGCGCCTGCCGGCAGCCTGCGGCCAGGGAGCGTGACATCAATCGTCTCCTGCTGCAGTCTGCGCTCGGTCTCCTGCTGCTGAAACTGCTGCTGCTTCGCTTCAATGACCGCCTCAATGGCACTTCGGACATCGTTGGCAACCTGCCCGATGACAGGACGCTCCTCTGCCGACAATGAACCCATACCGCGAAGCACCTCGGTCAGCGCCCCCTTCTTGCCCAGGTATTTTACACGCACATCATTAAGCTGCTGCGGGTCATTAACCTGCTCCAATACCTGCAGGACTTCATCCCGCAGCTCTTCCAAACGCTCCTTCATTCTCTTCGCCTCCAAACGGTATACTGCTGTCAATAGATACAAAAAAAGGCCCTTCCTCCCCGCAAGGGACGAAAGGACCGTGGTACCACCCTAATTCGAACACCCGTTAGCTTTCAATCAGCCATAGCTGATCGGCCAGCCGGTTCAATTCCGGCCTATAGGCGTTCCTCTTGCGGTTAACGGACCGCTTACCGGGCACTTCCTACTGGGATGACCGCGAAGATCACCGGTTCTGAAGACCTGCTACGGAGTGAATTTCAACAGCCTGATTCCCCGCGGCCACTCTCAATCACTGGTGCCCGCTCCCTGTCGGAAAGCACTGCTTACTTGTCTCCGTCCTGGCATTTGTGCATATGCTCACATTAATTATTGTCTATTATATCCAATTCACCTGGCATGCGCAAGTATCCGGCTCCCCTGCTTCACCTGCAGCCGGCAGCGGACGGTATCAGGCTCTCCGTCTGCCGTTCACCAGCGCTGTAACAAGGGCAGCTGCTGCCAGGACTAATGCTGCGATAGACAGCACAAGCGGCAGGCTGCTGTCTGACGACTCCGAACCAGCCAGGCTCTCCGTTCCCTCTGCTGCCGCAGCAGTGTCGTCAGCGGCACCTCCAGCGGTCTCACCTTCTGCACTCTCCGTCTGTCCAGCTGGCGCATTCCCGTCCGCACTGCCAGCCGCTTCTTCAACTGTAGAGCCTTGACCATGTCCATGGCCGTCGCTTTCCCCTGTTCCCGGTACAGCCGTCACAACGGATGCCGGCTTATCCGCGTCCGGTGCGCCGATCCATTCCACCACTTTGCCGTCCGAATAGGTCTGATAGGCTTTCCAGACGATTGTCTCCGCATTATCATTAACACGGCCGGACAGTCTGAACTCCGTGAACTCGGTTTTCTCCAATCCGTCTCCCTCAGCCGTCCATGACACACTGCTGATCGTTTCATCAGCACGGCGTTCGAATTCATGCGTCCAGCCAGCCTTCGGCTCAACGCGCGTAATGTTCACCGATTCCGGTATCGTTACCCGGACGCCGACTGTTGTTGTTCCTTCCTCCTCACTTGGGACCCTGACCGTAAACACTTCGTAAGAGCCCTGCTTGACTTCCTTGGGCCAAACCGTAACATGCGCACTAGCTGCTCCCGCAAGCATCAGCACTGCCGACAGCAACGTAATTACACCGAATGTGACTTTCTTCATTGCTTATATCTCCCTCTCTTGTTCCATGCTTTGAAATAACATGCTAGAAGTATACTTCTCTGGCTGGTTCAAGGCATGACTCAAAAGGGCTAGAAGAACATGGCGAAAATGTGAACTGCAACATTTAGTAAATAAGGCGGCTAATCCCTGCGTTCAACAAGTCCCTGCTGCAGTGCATATCGCGTCAGCTGGACCCGGTTGTCCAGATGGAGCTTCTGCAAAATGTTCTTCAGATGGTTCTTGACCGTGTGCTCCGAGATGCCGAGCGTCTCTGCCACCACCCGGTTCGATTCTCCCATCGCCACCCGTTCCAATATTTCGCGCTCCCTTCCGGTAAGCGGTGTAACATGCCGGTCTCCTTCCGCGCTCCCAAGCTCCGGTGCTTCCAGCATGCCTGCTGCATCCAAGGCGGCGGAATTTCCGCCAGGACCTGCGCCGTCACTCCGGCCGGAGCGCTGCTCCGGGGCTGTATCGAATTCCCGGAGCAGCTGATAGGCCAGCTCCCTGGTCATCGGCGCTTCGTCAAATGCGACCGACCGCAGGTATTCGTGCCAGGCGGAAGGCGTAAGGTTCTTGAGCAGGTAGCCCTGCGCACCTCTCTTCAACGCCTCAAACAGATGGGTTATATCCCCAGATACGGTTACCATGACGACCTTGACAGCAGGATTAGCCTGCTTGATCCGCTGCGTGGCCTCCAGCCCGCCAATTCCCGGCATTCTCACGTCCATCAGGACGAGATCAGGCCGCAGCCTAGCTGCCGCCTCAACCGCTTCCTCCCCTGTCTGCGCCTCCCCGACAAGCAGGAAATCCGCGTCCAGGGACAGGATATCCCGCATGCCTTCCCGGCCGTCCGGATGGTCATCGGCAATCAGAACCCTGAATCTTCCTTGTTCACCTTCAGCCATCCGCCGCATCAGCTCCTCTCTTCGTTATGGTCACCACTGTACCGCCTGTAAGCTGATCCAAGCCCGAATCAATCGTTAAAGACCAGCCCATCTCCGCCGCCCGGCTCTCCATCATGCGAATGCCGAAGCATCCCGCAGAATGCAGCCGGTGGGCTTCCGTTCCTTTTCCATTATCACCGACCATGCAGCGGAACCCTCCCATGGACCCTGCCGGTTCGCAGAAGATACGCACATTGTCCGCTTCCGCGTGTTTGCGCGCATTGAGGAGTGCCTCACGGATGATGGCAACCAGTTCAACCTTCTCCCTGATGGTCAGCAGATGATCAGGTATTCGCCAGTCCAGGTCAGCCTTCAGGCCGCTGCCGCTCAAGGCCTCAGCTATGACTGCTTCAATGGTTTGCTGCCACGAGCTGTTCACAGCTGCCGGTGGATGCTGCAGGTTTGCTATCGACTGCCGGACATCCTCATAGACACGCCGAACGGTGGAGCGAATCTGCTCCGAGACCCGCTTCAAATCCTCATCCGACTCTGCCCGGTCCAGCTTGTCCAGCTTGACGGACATGAGGAAGAGCGACTGCGATATTCCGTCATGCAGCTCCCTTGCAAGCTGCTCACGTTCCTCCAGTCCTGCCTTGGTCAACCGTTCCCGGTGAAGAGCCTCCTGCGTTTCTTCCA
Source organism: Paenibacillus sambharensis (assembly GCF_003233845.1). GTDB lineage: Bacteria > Bacillota > Bacilli > Paenibacillales > Paenibacillaceae > Paenibacillus_I > Paenibacillus_I sambharensis. The sequence continues at coordinate 14,400 of NZ_QKRB01000049.1, read as the reverse complement.
AAATCGTAAACAGCTTCCGCAGCAGTGTCACGGTCACCAGCAGGACGAGGACCGGAGCAAGCACGTTGCCGAGCTCCATGGATATATAGGGCAGCAGAACCGTATGCCGCAGGTATTCCCACAGCCCGATTGTTACGGTGGGAATCCATAGAATCAGATATTTGATTTGTTTATAGGTCATATCCCCGTTCCCCTCCTGCTCTCTTCCGCCCGCACAGAAGCGCCTGGCCTGAGGGCCCGCAGGGACAGGCGGCCAGCCGGAAGGCCAAGGCCGGTTGTACGGTTAATAATTGCGGAACACATACTCGTTAACAAGCTCGTCATCATTCGGTGTCATCACCCTGATCTGCGCTTTCCAGCTGCCCGCAAAAGGAATATACGGCCCTTCTGCCCGGTATGCTGCCATCTCATAGCCCTCGAAAGGGGTGAGCTCATCCTCGGAAGAAGGCTCGAGCGGCACATCGATTGGTCCAAGCTCCTTCCGGTCTTCCGAGAACAGCCTCAGCACGACTGATTTGGGTGAACCCGCTTCTTCAGGCAGCCATACCTTTAACGTAATCGCGTTCGTCCCCGGCACATTAGGCGTAATCCGGAGTGTATAATGCATGTCCGTCCCCATTTTGTGGTAGTTGACCGGCTCATTGGCCGGAAGCGGGCTGATGTAGGTGAACAGGCCGACGATGACGATTATCAGCGTCATCAAGACCCCGTCCGCTTTGAGCAGCAGGGCTCTTGGCAGCTCACCCCTGCGGACGCGCCATCTCAGCACCCCGCCTGTAATGATCACCAGCACCACAAGAACCGTCTTCACAATCAGCAGTGTCCCCCAGGCGGTGTATAACAGATAATCCAGCCGGGGCAAGAAGAGCAGACTGACTGCCACTCCTGTCAGCACCAGCAGCACCATCGAAATCCAGGCCGGGCCGGTAAAGACAGCCGCGAACCGTCCCGCTTCCTTCCGGTCCTTGATCCAGAGACCCAGCAGCAGAGCCAGACCGCCGGCCCAGACCGCAGATGCGGCAAGATGGATGAAGTCAAGCGCTATAGTAAGCCACTTTGGATCATAAGCCGCCGCGTGACCGCTCCAGCTCTCAAGGACAAGCAGCGAAACCGCCCATATTACGCCAACCGAGGGCCCGGCAGAACGGACTAGCGGACCGGCAAAGGATAGAATAAGCGCTCCCGACCAGGCTAGTCCGACAGCAGTCCCCGTGAACAGCTGGATCCACTGTGATCCAGGCTGTCCTTCCATTAAAGCGGTCGACTGAAAGAACACATACAGCAGCACAGCCACGAGCAGTCCCCGAGTCGTCCAGAGCCCCCACCTGGAATACCACTGCAGCGCAGACGGGTTATCAACCCTGCCTCGCCGCAGAACCATCCATAGGAAGTAACCCGTGGCCAGCAGCAGCGCCGCATAATAGAGCACTCTGACGGTATAGTTTATAAGTTCCGCGCCTGTCAGCTGTGTAGATACCCGATCATGATGACCGGAATGCCCAAGCTCCTTGAGCGGATCGAAGGAGGAAGCATCCCTGCCCGCGGGGGGGGTGCCGACGACAAACACATATGATCCCTCAACCGGATGGCCGTCTGCCGAGATAACCCTGTAGGCCACGGTATAGACGTCTTCCTCCAGCTTGGGAAGCGCCAGTGTCAGCGAACGGCCATCCTGACTGGTCTCCGGCTTGCGGTCTGTTACCGGCCTAGAGTTAGAGTCGAATAATTCAAGCGAGCCGAGTCCCGCCTCAATCCGTTCGTTAAACGTGAGCTTGATCAGCTCCGGTCCTGCGTCGAGTCGCGAATCCGGCTCGGGAGCCGCGCTGGTAAGCGAGGCATGAGCGGAAGCATGCTGCGGGAACAGCAGCCCGCCTGTTAAGGTTACGGCAGCCAGCAGAAGCAGAGCACAAGTGGTAAAAGCATGTCTGCGGCTGAGCCGTTGTGCAGATATTGCCAGCAAGGAGAACACCATTTCACTTCCCTTCTATCAGTAGTCTAAGTGTATTCCAAATCACATCGCCTCTCAAGAGAAGGCCCGCGAATGCAAACTCCATGCAACCGCCTGACAGAAAACGTCTTTACGAGAAGAAAACTTGTATCTTTATTCAATTGAGTGTATATTTATAATTATTCTGAATTCTAACCATAACCTTTCTAAATATAATGTGCTGGGGGGAAGCAAACAGATGATGCAGAGCAATATCGGAACGATCTCCAATCTCGGCTACCCACAAATCGGCGAAGCGTGCGAATGGAAGCATGCGCTCGAGCAGTATTGGCAGGGAGAGTACAGTGAGACTCAGCTCCGCCAGGAGATGAGTCAGCTGAGGCTCCGCCATCTGCAGAAGCAGCGGGATGCAGGGGTTAACTGGATTCCCGCAGGTGAGTTCACCTGGTACGATCATGTGCTGGACCATACCGCTGCCTTTGGACTCATTCCGGGGCGTTACGCGGCCTTGGCTTCGGGCTCGTCACTTGATTTGTATTTTGCTATGGCCCGCGGCAGCAGCGGGATTTTACCGTGTGATACGCAAGCCTGGTTCGGCACTGCTTACCGGTACATAGTTCCGGAGTGGACGCCAGGCCAGCTGCCCGAGCTTACAGCCAATCCGTGGCTAGAAGCCTTCGAAGAAGCGAAGAATGAGCTGGGTCTAATCACGAAGCCCGTGCTGATCGGGCCTTACACATTCGTCAGCCTGTCAAAAGGGATAGACAGCAGCAGGCGGGATGATGCCGTCCGCTCCCTGCTTCCGCTCTACGGGCAAATACTCGCCGCACTTGAGGCAGCAGGTGCCGAGTGGGTACAGCTCGATGAACCCGCACTTGTTAACGGCATACAGGCCGGTGACTGGAAGCTGGTGAATGAAGTATATACCGTTCTGCAGCTGGCCGCTCCAGGCGTGAAGCTTATGCTGCAGACCTATTTTGGCGCCGTTGATAACTATGAGGCCTTGGCAGACCTCCCGTGTGCGGGAATCGGGCTGGATTTGGTCCATGACGGCGGCACTAACACTGCTCACCTGCTCCGTTACGGATTCCCTGCAGACAAGGTGCTGGGCGCTGGAATTGTGGATGGACTCCGTATATGGCGTACTGACTTGACAGCAGCATTGGAGAAGCTTGAACTGCTGCTCAGCAATGTTTCCGGAGAACGGCTCATTCTGCAGCCAAGCTGCAGTCTTCTTCACCTGCCTGTTACGGTCAAGCGGGAGAAGCGGCTGCAGGGTTTATACGGCATCAGCCTGTCCTTCGCCGATGAGAAGCTGAATGAGCTCAGACTGCTCAGTACCGCCCTTCGCGAAGGACGGCAGGCCATCAAGCTTGAGCTTGCCGAGAATGACGTCGCCGTTCATGCGCTTGCGGCAGCCGGATTAAGCCTGGCAGCAAGCTCGCCCTGCCAGATGACCCAGGGGGAACGGAGCAGCCAGCAGAACATAAGGAAGAACAGTGTGCCGGTAATAGAGAATGGCTGGGTGCAAATTAGCGGAGCGGTCTTCGGCAGACCGCAGCTTCCGCTCGGCCTGCACCAATATCAAGCGCCTGTCCATCCGCAGGAAGCTGCTTATTCGACGGCTTCTGCCGGGATATCATCTACGGGTTAATTTTCTTCGCAAACGCAGGCTCGCCACTTTGGCCCGCCAGCAGAACAGGGGCTTTCGACCGTCAGCTGTATCGGTCGAAAGCCCCTGTTCTTGTGTCATTGCCAATCGGTATGCTTAGACCTGTAGTACAAGAGCCAGCTGTCCCCCTCTATCAGCGGACAGCCTCTCAGACTGGGCCAGACATACACCCAGCCCTGCTGCCGCGGGAGCATCGCATCAGATACCCAGACCCTCTCATAGTCATTCCATTCCTCAAGGCCGTAGAACTCCTCCAGCCTGTCCAGGGCCGCAAGGCCATTCCGGCAAACTGTAATCCACTGTCCCTGCACAATCCGCCCCGCGGCTGGTTGTACTCGGATCAGGGCCGGGTAATTGCCTGCGTCGACCAGCTGTCCACGCACGCTGCCCTGCCGGCTGCCCCGGATATAGGGAGCTGCAACGGGATGGTTGGCAAGACCCGGAAGCAGCGAGCCATATACAAAGACCTGATGCCAATCAGCCATCTGATGACGGCCGGCAAACCCTGACGTTGTTTGCTTCGAGCGCCTGTCTGACAGCAAGAGCCGTCTGCACGGCCGTGCTGCTGTCCCCATGGATGCAGATCGTACCCGCCCGCACCGGGATGGCCTGGCCGCCTGCCGCATGTACGGCCCCTTCCTGAACCACTCGCAGAGCCTGTTCAGCAGCTTCTGCTTCGGTAAGAGCCGCCGCACCGGGGAGGTGCCTCGGCATCAGCGTTCCGTCCGCTTGATAACGCCGGTCGGCAAACGCCTCCGCCACCGTCCTTAATCCGAGCTGCTCCGCAAGCTCAAGCACAAGGCTTCCAGACTGTGCATACAGGTAAAGCTCCTCATCCAGACTGGCAACCGCACGAATGACCGCTTCAGCGGCATCCCGGCTGCTGTTTGCCATATGATAGAGCGCTCCATGCGGCTTAACATGCTGCAGCCTGCCTCCCGCAGCCCGTACGAAGCCTTCAAGCGCGGCGATCTGGTAGAGCATGCAGTCGTAGATTTCCTCCGGCTTCATCGCCATCACTCTCCGGCCGAAGCCCTGACGGTCCGGCAGGCCCGGATGTGCTCCGACAGCCACTCCCGCCTCCAGGCACTTCCCGACAGTCAGCCGCATGACAGACGGGTCCCCCGCATGGAAGCCGCAGGCCAAATTAGCCGATGTAATCAAGGGCAGCAGCTCCTCGTCATGACCAAAGGCATAGGCGCCGAAGCCCTCGCCCATATCACAGTTCAAATCAATCTGCAGCCGCTCTTGTCCCTCTGTATGATCCATATGATCCGTATTATTCCCATCAACCTGCATGCAGCTATCCCCCCTCATGGCAGCCTTGCGCACAAACCGGCTTCCAGCATCCGCAGAGCAGCCTCCTGCCTCACTAGAGCAGCGTGCGCCTCTTCCAAACCTGTTTCTGTAAAACAAACCTTGTCACCAGGCTTCAGCTGTGCGAGCAGCGGCAGATCCGCCGAGATGACATGGGCCATCACCGGATAGCCGCCGGTCGTCTGGCAGTCCGCTCCCAGCACAATCGGCTGTCCTCCCGGAGGCACCTGCACGGTGCCGGGCACAATTCCCCTGGACAGCACTTCGCCTGATGCAGTCCGCTCCAGCTTCGCGCCTTCTGTCAGCCTGCAGCCCATCCGGTCGGAGGAGCTGGACACGAGGTACGAAGTAGAGAAGAATACCTCCAGCGAAGCTTTCGTAAAGCTTGAATATTCTGCGCCCGCTGTCACTCTCAATACGTGGTGCCCTGCGATCCTGCCGCCGCCTGCATACGCCTCCGGGAGGGCATACCAGGAAGGGACAGCCCACCGCCTTCCTTCAGCCGCAGCCTGTCTGCGCAGCTTCTCCGCCCATCGGACCGCCCACTGGCTGCGCCAGGGCTCCGTTAAACCCGTTGTCAGCAGATCGCCCGCCATAAGCGGCCGGCCTTCCAGCCCGCCAAACCCGGCCCGTACATCCGTCCCTCTGCTAGACAGCACCTCGGGCACCTCAATACCGCCGGCTGCTGACAGGTAGGTCCGGCAGCCCTCAACAGCTGTTCCGAACTTCAGGCAGGTGCCCCTCCGAACCCAGACAGGGCGCCACATCGGCAGCTCTTCGCCGTCCGCGCTTGGCGTCATGTTGGCACCCGTTATTGCAATCAATAGATCTTCCCGAACTTCAAGCTCAGCCCCGCTGAGCGTCATCTCCAGACCTGCAGCCTCAGGTAGATTGCCGGTCAGCAGGTTCGCTGCCCGCAGCGCATAGCTGTCCATAGCACCGCCAGCCGTTACACCAAGGCTTCGCCAGCCCGGACGTCCGCGATCCTGGACTGTCGTAAACAGTCCAGGCTTCATAACCGCCATACTCACCGCCCGCTCACCTCCTCCCAGCCTGCTTGAGAGGATTGAACAGGTATGAATCTGACATTGTCTCCTGCCTGCAGCAGGGTTGGCGAGCCGGTCCCCAGATTAAACAGCTGCAGGGCCGTCCGGCCGATAATCTGCCAGCCGCCGGGTGAATCGAACGGATAAATACCTGTCTGATTCCCGGCAACCGCAATCGAGCCCGCGGGCACCCGCTGCCTGGGAGCCTCCCTGCGCGGCTGGGCCAGCCGTTCGGGCAGGCCTGTCATGTAAGGAAAACCCGGCATGAAACCGATCATCGCTACCGTATAGACCGCTGCTGCATGGGCTTCTATGAATTGCTCCGGACGCATCTCCGCCCGCGCTGCACAGCTGCCCAGGTCCGGTCCGCCGGAACCACCGTATACGACCGGCACTTGGACCACGCGCCCCTGCTCTGAAAGCCCCTTCCATTCATTGCTGCCGAGCATCTGCAGGACAGCCGATTCAGCGGCAGCATGCAGCAGACCCTCCTGTCCGTGGTTATCCGGCAGCCGCAGCCTGCCGCTGCGCAGCAGCCTGTTCAGCCGATACGGTTCATAGACCACCGACAGCGCCGCATAAGCGGGAACCGCATCGAGCAGCCAGTCCGGCTTGGCCCCATTCAGACAGCGGGCTGCCGCCGCTGCCTCACCAGAGTTGTCAAACAGCAGCAGCAGTCCAGAGTCTCCCAGCGGTGTTATTTGCGGAATCGGAATGCTCATTACAACGCTCCCTCCTTCCTGGTGCGAACATACTCGCCTAATCCTCTTATTCCCATTATAATAGCTTATCGGAATGTGTAAAATTGACGCAAACTTTCCGTTCCGTTCGCTCGTATTGAGTGCAGGAGGTACGCAAATGAACTTATCCGCCAGTAAGCTTGGCAAACGATATTACGGAGGCGAATGGGGACTGCGTCCCGCGGAGCTGCATTTTGGCCCCGGGATGCACGGTCTGCTCGGCCCGAACGGCGCCGGCAAGACAACATTAATGCGCCTGCTTGCCGGACTGCTCCGCCCCACAACGGGCAGAGCGGAGCTGGATGGTCTGGATGTGATCCATCCGCGGCAGCGCCAGAGAATCGGTTATGTGCCGCAGACCTTCCAGATGTATCCTTCATTAACCGGCCGGGAATGGCTGATGCACCGGGTTCAGAGCTCGCCAGGCAAGCTGTTCCCAAGCAGAAGACAGGCCTTGGAACAGGTCGAGAAGATTCTGCTGGATGTCAATCTGACCAGCCAGGCAGACCGGCCGGCGCGCACCTATTCCACCGGCATGATGAAGCGGCTTGGTATCGCCCAGGCGATGATTATTAATCCAGATGTGATCATAGTGGACGAGCCGACCGCCGGACTGGACCCTGAAGAGCGGCTGCGGCTGCGCAACGTGCTGGCCGAGGCCTCCCTTACCCGCATCGTCCTGCTCTCCACTCATATTCTGAGCGACATAGAGGCCAGCTGCGGCAGTGTGCTCGTTCTGAAGGAGGGAACAGCGGCTTATCAGGGAAGCCTGGCAGGGCTCGCAAGCTTTGGCGAAGGAAAGGTGTGGACCTGGGAGGCAGCGCAGGATGAGTGGCGGAGATATGGACCGAGCCGGCTCATGTCCGCTCGCCGGACAGAGGAAGGCTTCATCTGCCGGACGCTCGCAGAAGAACCCCCAAACCGCTATGCACGGCTGTCCGAACCGACTCTGGAAGACGGGTATATGGCTTTGATCGGCCTTCCGTCCGAAGGAGGAGCTTTCCTGTGAGAACGTTGATGAGGCAAACTGCCCTGGAGCTGAAGCTGATTGCACGTATGCGCTGGCCGCTTCTGCTGCCACCGGCAGCAGGCGCCTATATATGGCTGCAGCTGCTGAATCTTTCGCCCACCGGCTCCCAGGACTTGTATCTTCATATGCTGACTGCCCTTGGACGGCTTCATACCTTCGCAATCGGTCTTCCCGTGCTGCTCGGTATTCTGCTCGTGCGGAGGGATATTCTGCATCATGCCTATGAGTGGCTGCGGGCAGCTTCTATATCCAACCATACCTTCCTGCTGTCTAAGGTTGCCGCCGGCATTCTGTATCTGTCGCTTATCCCGCTGTTTATTGACCTGGTTTATCTTCTGGAATGCTGGAAGCAAGGACTCTCGCTGCCGTACAGCTTGTCCCAGATATCACTCGTCACCATCCACATGCTGGTAGCTTATGCAATATCCCTGGTGCTCGGCATTACGCTCGGCGTCCTGCTGCCCTCCAGGTTTGCCCTGCCTGTCGGCTTCTGTGCCTGGGTATTCGGCTCGGTCTTTATCCAGCTGTTCATCGTCAGCAGCTACAGCCTTTATCCTCTAAAGGCCTTCTATCTGAATCATCTGCTGGACAACCCGCTCATCCTCAACGAAGGGTGGCTCGGTGCGCTTGCCGGCAGGGAGCTTGCAAGGCTGCTCCCGTTCGTCCTGCTGTTTGGCGTCTTCCTGCTTGCCCTCAGCTGGGCGGTGCTCGGTCACGAACGGCCTGAACGCTCGCGCCGTACAGGCTGGATGATCTGCTTATTAGCTCTGATGATTGCAGCAGCCGGGTATATCCCCTATGCACAGATGTGGATGGAGCGGTACACCGACCGCCAGTTGCTGATGGAAATCTCACCACAGCAGCATCTCGCGCGCGCAAATGAAGTCTTTGCCTTTGAAGTAAGCCGCGTCAAGCTGGATGTGCGGCTGCAGCAGGACGAATCGCTGGCAGTTGAGGCCCGGATCGACTTCCCTGTCCGCGACGGCCGGCCGGTGTCCGTACTTGATGCCGCCAGACCGCCCGAATACCGGGAGCCAGGCCGCATAACCTTCCTGCTGCACCCGGGCATGCGGATCAAGCAGGCTTTCATTAATGGCAAGCCTGCGGACTATATAAGGACAGGCGACCGTTTCAGCATAGATGAAACACTGCTGGACTCCAATCAGGAGATACAGTCCGTGAGCGTTGCCTATGAGGGCAGGATCACGGACTGGGGTTATTATGGCACGAGAGAATTCATGTACGCTTTTGCCAGCCGGGATGCCGTCATGCTTCCAGGCGGCATGGGATGGTACCCGCTTCCGGGTGGTGACAGCCTGTTCTATAAAAGTGGTGAACATCTGTTCGAACGCCTGGACACCGCACGCTATTTCAATGCCGACTTTGACGTAACGGTCAGCGGCTTCGGCAGCCTGCCGCTCTATGCTACTCTTGAGACTGCACCGGCAGCTTCAGATGGATCGCAGCATTACACCGGCTCAGATACGGCTGCTTTTACACTCTACGGCGGCCGTTTCGAAGAAGTGCGCATCCAGGGCGAGCCGATCACAATCATTACAACCCGGGCCAACCGGCGCGAGAGCGAGCGCTTCCTGGAAGAGCTTTACGAGAGAAGGCTCTATTACGAGGAATGGCTCGGAACATCACTGGACAGAATCCGGTATATCGCCTACTTCCCGATGGATGCCATCGACAGCCGCTATCAGCAGTGGACTAACGAAAGGACGGGCAATACCATCTTCCTCAGTGAGATGCTTCATAATAATCTGGACGCCTACCGTCTCCATACGATGCTGCGTTATATGCTGTTCGGAGACCGATCGGAAGTTTCTTTCGCCGACAAGAACGATTCTACTCAGTCAATCGTCTATGAGATACGGGAGACGATTCTCGATATTTACAATGTCGAGCATCCCGGCAAATCCCGCTTCTGGCACAGACAGGGAATGACCTTCACTCCGTTGTCCGGGCCGGGAAGTAACCGCGGCGTTTCCGCGGGAGAATATCTGTCTCACTTTCTGTCTGCGGCAGCAGCTGAAGGTCAAATTGACCGGCTCAAGGATACGTTAAAGCATTTTTACGAAGGAGGTCTTCACATTAAACTGAACGAATACGGCGGCAGCTATATAGAGGAAGAATATAACGGCAGGCAGTACATGAAAATAACGCTGGAGGACTGGCACCGGGTATGGGATTCCTATAAACGGTAGCAGCAGGCTCTGCAGCAAGGAAAGGAGAAGCCTGATATGACAGATGAAGAACTGCTGCACGGAATGATGCGGGGCGACCAGGCGTCGTTCGAAGCATTCGTGCACCGGTATCACGCCCCGCTGTCCGGGTACCTGCAGCGGCAGCTGCGGGACCCCGGCAAGGCGGAGGATTTTGTCCAGGAGACATTTGTCAGACTGCTGAAGCAGCTGAAGCTGGGGAAGATACCAGAAAATGCACAAGCGTGGCTATACCGTGTCGCCCTGAATCTATGCCGGGACTACTGGAAGAGCGGCTACTATCAATCCCGCCAAAAGCAGATTGCCGATCCGCCGGAGCAGGTGGATATTCGTCCTTCCGTCGTCGAGCTTGCCGAACGGCAGGAGACCCGCAAAGAGATTCTGGCATCCATGAGCGAGCTGCCTGAGGTGCAGAAGGATATTATAACTCTGCGGTTCTACCAGGATATGAAGCTGCAGGACATTGCAAACGTGCTTGATATTCCGCTCGGTTCCGTTAAGACGCATCTGTATAAAGGCTTAAGCAGACTAAAGAAGAAACTGTTAGGTGAAAGCTCAGCGAAGACAGAAGGCAAATCCGCGAAAGGAGGAACGCGTCATGAGCATACCAACCGATGAAGAACGCACCAAGCTGGAGGATGAAATGCGAAAACCGCTGGCCGGCTGGATGGTTAAGCCCGTAACATCAACGGAAACAGCAAAGCTGCTTGGCGCCCTGCAGCCCGAATTTGACGCCCTTCAAGAGGAAGTGAATCAGACGGCTATTCAAGAGCTGGCCGGGACGGAGACTCACAGGCCCTCTCTAATCCGCCTGATGCTCTCACAGCTTTCCTCCTATCCTAAAGCTTACTGGCTCGCCAGCCTTGCCGTCTTTACCATGATGACGCTTATGCTTACGATGGCTGCCCCCCCGTATAACGGCATTGCCGAACTGTTTACTATGCTGACGCCGGCTGTTCTGATCGCCGGGATGTTATACAGCTTCCGGACATGGGACAAGGGAATGAGGCTGATCGAGAGCATAACACCCTATCCGCCGGCTCTGCTGCTGCTGTGCCGCTTCTTGATCGTGATCGTACTGAACCTGGCACTCGGTTTGCTGGCCTCGGCCTATCTGGCTGCAAGGATGGAGCAGTTTCCCTTCATGCCTTTTCTTCTGCAGTGGTTTTCCCTGCTTGTCCTGACCGGCGGGCTGACCGCTTATCTGATGATGCGGCGGGGAATCAAAACGGGTATCGGAGCTGCTATTCTCGTCTGGTTCATCTGGAATATGGCCGATTTCAGCGGCCACACCCGTTCAGGCATTTCGATAATGTTGGAGCAGCTGGTGCAGGGAGTGGCCCTAGCTGCCGGATTAATACTGCTCCTGCTGGCTTACCGCAGAAGTCTCGGCATTCGGATATTGAAATAAGTCAAAGAGGTGCACAGCGATGCTGGAAATTGATAAGTTGACCTGGTCGCGAAGCGGGTCTTCCTTCCGCCTTCATATCCCCCGGCTGGCTGTCGGCAAAGGCATTACCCTGCTGGCTGGACGGAACGGGGCAGGCAAGTCTTCGCTGATGCACCTGCTGGGGACCGCCGTCATGCCGGACCAGGGCAAAATCAGCTACGGAGGACGGACGACCGACAGGGATCTGGCATCCGTCCGGGCTTCCATCGGCTTCGTGCCGACGAGCGTCTCCCTGTATGAGGAAATGACGGTGCAGAAGCTGCTTCATTACCTTTCTGAATTGAAGGGGGGACTCTCCCCTTCCCAGCTTGAAGGGCATCTGGAGCGTTTCCGGCTGACGGTCTACAGAAAACGCAAGATCAAGACGCTTCCACAGGGCATTCGCCAGCGGATCGTGCTTGCGCAGGCCTGGCTTGGCAGCCCTGAATATCTGTTCCTGGATGAACCGCTGAATGCGCTGGACAGTCTCGAACGGCTGTCCTTTATCCGCCAGCTGTCCATTGAAGGACGCAGCCGGACCATTATGGTTTCTACACATGAACTGAATGAATGGGAGGCATGGGCTAACCGCCTGATCTGGCTCGATAATGGCATGATCCGGTTTCACGGGACGCTGACCGCCTGGACAAGCAATCTGCCCGCATCGGTCTATGAGGGAAGCGTAACACCGGCACAGCTGAAGGCACTGCCTGAAGAACAGATCATCTATATTCGGGCAGACGGCCATTCGTTCCGGGTTCGCGTTATGGCAGCGGAAGCCCCTCTCTTCGCATTCGAGAAGCAGCTTCCAACACTGGAGGATGCCTATTTCATTCGTTCCCGGCTGCAGGAGACGGCCCGCATATCCTAATGCCGGATGTGGCGGCTTCCAAGACATTGAAGTTGCAATCCCCGACAGGCATGTTTACAATCAGGGTACTTGTACTATTGCAGAGGGAGTTGAGGTTATGGAATCGTTCGAGCTCGCGGAGCTTACGGTTCGGCAGGAAGGCTTGAACTGCCGTCTCTCGTTCACTTCCGCCTACCTGGCCGTTGTCTCCGATCTGGGGTCAAGGCTCTGGTACATTGATGTTAACGGGGTAGTGCAGACTGACCTGCTGCAGCAATTCCATACCAGCGATAACATCCGGGTGGAACTGTCTGCCGTCACGGCCGGCGGCCGCCGATTCGAGGGAGCCGGCTATCTTCACCCGAACATTAATGTTCAGGCTGCCGCTATCCGCGGGGATGGCGAGCTTGCAGGCTACTGACACTGGGCTATTAAGCACCAGCTACAATAATGGCGCCACAGGGACAATCCTGATATGCTCCCCATACGGTAGACAGGTGAAAAATAAAAACCTGTTTACTGTATAGGGAGCATTTTTCATGCCTAGAAATAAACTGAACGCTTTAGAAAAATTGGCAATCCTTCAAGAGATCGAAGCTGGTCATATTGGAGTGAGGGCAACTGTTAAGAAGTATGGCATTGCCATGTCTACGCTTGCGAATTGGCAACGTCGTTATCGGTTGTATGGTACTGAGGGACTAGAGGTCCGTAAACACAACCGTAGTTATTCCGAAGAGCTGAAGCATCAAGCGGTTAAGGATTACTTGGAGGGGAAATTGTCACAGAACCAAGTCATCGATAAGTACGGGATCGCTTGTCGAGCGCTGCTCTTCAATTGGATTAAGAAGTATACTGGTCATAGCAGCTTAAAAGCCTGTACAGGGGGAACAACAGCTATGACCAAGGGACGTAAGACAACATGGCAAGAGAGGATCGACATCGTCCTATATTGCCTTGCGAATGGACAAGACTACACGAAGACAGCAATGCAATTCCAGGTTTCTTACCAGCAAGTATACGGATGGGTGAGAAAGTATGCAGAAGGCGGACAGGATGCTTTACAGGATGGTAGAGGGCGTGCCAAGGCGCCTGAAGAGTTAACGGAAGTCGATGAACAAAAGTACGCGATGAAGAAACTGGAGTACGAAATCGAGCGACTCCGGGCGGAGAATGCTTTCTTAAAAAAGTTACAGGAGTTCGAAAGGAGGTGTCCCTAAGCCAACATCGGCAAGAGAACATCTACCTTGCCATTCAAGCTGTCCAGCGCACAGAGTCAATGACCATACAGCTTTTATGCGGCGTTGCTGGGATTCCGAGGTCGAGCTATTACAAGTGGCTTAATCGAACACCTAGCTCACGTGAGCTGGAGAATAGAAAGCTGACAGAGATGATGATGTCCATGTACGAGAAAGTTGAGGGCACCTTTGGTTACCGGCAATTAACGTTACATATGCGCCGAGAATGGCAACATCCGATTAATCATAAGCGAGTGCAAAGACTGATGAGGATTAAGAGAATCCAGTCCGTCATCCGCAGAAAGAAAAAGAAGTATGAGCGTTCTACGCCGCAGCAGGTAGCTGAGAACGTGCTTAACCGCAAGTTCCAAGCGGAAGCGCCGAATGAAAAGTGGGTTACAGATGTCACGGAGTTTAAGTATGGCAATAGCCAGAAGGCTTATTTAAGTGCCATCCTCGATCTTCATGATAAATCGATTGTTTCTTATGTACTTGGTCACTCGAATAATAATCCTCTCGTCTTTCAAACGTTGGATTTGGCTTTACAGGCAGCCCCTAATAGCAAGCCTTTAATTCATAGCGACCGTGGCTACCAGTACACGTCACTGAGGTTCAAAGAAATGCTGGACAAGGCTAATATGACGCAGAGTATGTCCCGAGTGGGCCGTTGCATTGATAACGGTCCGATGGAGTCTTTCTGGGGAACCCTAAAATGTGAGAAGTATTATTTGCATACCTACCGCACATATGAGGAACTAAAGAAGGATATCGATGACTACATTCACTTTTACAATAATGAACGGTTACAGGCAAAACTAAACGGCCTCAGCCCCATAGAATTCAGGACGAAGGCCGTTTAACTAACTTTTATTTTTTGTACTGTCTACTTGACGGGGTGCAGTTCA